>NZ_JARZGC010000007.1:0-310559 GCF_041354075.1 Pseudomonas fluorescens
GGTTTGGCGGCTGCTTTTACAGCCGGTTTGGCTGCGGTTTTTGCCGCTGGCTTGGCAGCGGTTTTACCCGCAACAGGTTTGGCGGCAGCGGTTTTGGCGGCAGGTTTCGCGGCGGGTTTGGCAGCAGCGGTTTTCGCCGCAGCAGGTTTGGCAGCGGTGGTTTTTCCAGCCGGTTTCGCGGCGGCTGTTTTGGCAGCTGCTGGCTTGGCGGCAGGTTTGGCAGCAGCAGTTTTAGCGGCCGGTTTGACGGCTGGTTTTGCGGCTGGTTTTGCTGTCGATTTTGCTGCTGGTTTTGCGGCGCTGGCAGCCACTGCTTTTTTCACAGCAGGCTTGGCGGCCGGTTTGGCGGCAGGCTTGGCCGTTGCTTTTGCAGCAGCGGGTTTTGCAGCGACTTGCTTGGCCGGTGCTGCAGCAGGCTTGGCCGAACGCAGGGACAACGCCTTGCCGACAGCCTCTTGCACGCGACCAATGCCTTGGGCCAGTTTCAGGCTTTCCTGTGCGTCGCGCTTGAGTTGCAGAATGTAGCCGCGAGTATCCGACTGGCGATTTTTCAGAGCGTCGAGCAAGTCCTCGAGCTCATTGACCGCGTCCTTGGCTTTGGCCTGTGCCTTGGCTTTACCGGCGGATGCAGCGTCCTGCAATTTGGTGCGAGACTTGTGCAGTTTTTCCTGCGCTTTGCCGCGCTGTTTTTCCAGTTTGGCGAGCAGTTTTTCTGCATCAGCCAGGGCTTCGGAACAAGCGGTTTCCAGATGCTCGAGCAAGCTGCCCGAGAGTTGTTGAAGTAAGTGCAACGGGGTATTTACAGACTTCTTGGTGGCCGACATGGTTTACCTCCTGGCTGACGTGGGTGCGGCTCATACTAGCCCTCTGCTGCTACCGCCGCTAGGGCATGTTGACAGTATCGAAAGCGTTGCGTTGCAACGGATAGAAAATCTTCTGCGCCTGCGCAAAACAAGTTCACTTTCACGCGCATCCACACTGGCGTAATCTGCCGCATCTCAGGTCGGAGAGTGACAATGTCACGCTATCTTTTTTTATCGCTGTGCGTGTGTTTTTCCGTGGCTCAGGCCGCCGATAAAAACGCGGAAAACGAGGCTCACGATCTCGCCTACAGCCTGGGCGCAAGCCTAGGTGAACGCTTGCGCCTGGAGGCGCCCGAGCTGCAACTGCAGGCCTTGATCGAAGGCTTGCAACAAGCCTATCAAGGCAAGCCGCTGGCGTTGAAAGACGAGCAGATCGAACAGATCCTGACCGAGCACGAAGCGCAGATGGCCTTGCAGCAAAACGCTCCGCAGAGCGAAGCAGCCCTGGCCAAAGAGAAAAGTTTTTTGGCTGCGGAAAAAGCCAGGCCAGGCGTTCGCGAACTGGCCGACGGCGTCCTGCTCACGGAACTGGTGCCAGGCAGCGGTGCCAAGGCGGGCCCGAACGGCAGGGTGCAGGTGTTGTACGTCGGTCGTCTTCCCGATGGCACCGTGTTCGATCAGAACAACCAGCCGCAGTGGTTCAGTCTCGACAGTGTGATCAGCGGATGGCGCAGCGCCCTGCAGAACATGCCGGTCGGTGCGAAGTGGCGATTGGTGATTCCATCGGACCAGGCCTACGGTGCCGATGGCGCCGGCGACCTGATCGAGCCGTTCACCCCGCTGGTGTTCGAAGTCGAATTGCGCGGTGCGACCAGCTGAACGCCTGAAACGAAAAACGGCGCGTCAGGCGCACCGTTTTTGAGGGGGAGTCGGAAGGTGATTCAGGCTTGAACCGAATCTTCTTCCTTGTGAGCGTTGTGCAGGACTTCGATCAGGCAGTCTTCCAGTTCGAAACGTTCATGCAGCAGGCCGCCCAGCTCCTTGAATTTCTCCGCCACGCATTTGCCTGCGTCACACAGGTCGTTGAACGCAAGCAGCTTCTCGGTGATGACGTCGATTCGCGGATAGATCGTCTCGGCCAACTCGAGCCCGCGCGTGTCGCCAAAAGCCTTGGCTTCGCCCGTCAGCTGTTCATAGATCTCGAAATGCCCGGCCGACACGTAATCGACCAGCACGCCACAAAACTCCTGCAAGGGCTTGCGGTTCTCCGCCAGAGCCTCAGGCTTGGCGCCGAGAGCATCATAGGCCCGAACCAGTTCGTGACGCTCCTGCAACCAGCGATCGATCAGCAGATGCACTCCACCCCAGCGTTCCTGAGCATTCTGACAACTTTCGAGCATGGTGATCTCTCTTCCCTTGTGGGTCATGCTGCTCTGGATCCGTCGTGCTCTTGTTGGGCAGGATCGGTCAGGCAGAGCGCCATTCGAGCAACATAAACGCGACGACACGTGCGGGCCAGATTATGCCCGCACGCCAATGGCTTCAAGGTACGCAGGAGATAAAGTTCATACAAGTGTTTAATCGCGGGCCAGCGTCGGGTGCGACGACTCGCCGCTGAGCGGTCGCTGAAAGGCGAAGCGCAGCAGGCGCACCAACTGGTAAACGCTCAGGGCCGTCATGGCCACGAAGAACAGCAGACTCCACTCCGGAAGACTCAGGTCGAACAGCGTCCAGGACACGTGCGCGCAATCGGCGGAGCCGTTGAACATGAGTGACACGACCTGCATCCAGTGATTGCTGGCCAGCATATCGGCCAGGCTGGGCGAACACAGGCCTGGGTGCAACTGCGGTTCGGACTGCCACAACACCTGGCGCCACGCCGTCACCGTCCCCGCCAGACTAAACAACGAGCCAAGCAGCCAATACCCGAACGAGCCGAGGCGACCCGGCCCATGGACCGATGCCGTCAGGCAGCACCCGGTAAGCGATGCGAGACAAATCCGCTGCAACAGGCACATTGCACAGGGCAGGAGGCCGACCGCATATTCCAGGTAATAGGAAACGCCCAAGGCCAAGGCACCAGCAACGAAAACCATGAAAAACAAGGAGCGTGAGCAGGCCAACGACATGGCTTTTCCGTACCGATAGAGACAAGTGGTTACGGTAGAGGAAAGCGTGCCAGCCTTTCAAGACAACGCAGCAGGGACACTTCCACCGAACCTGTAGGGCGTTGCCGACAGAATCCGGCGGAATGTGTGTAGGCCTTTGTAGGAATCTGCCTCGGACTGAAAAAACCGTCAGAAATGAACAGATTTTCCCGTCTCGGCAGGCCTTGAACAGACCTATAGACGTCACCGGCGTGGCCACCGGCGACTTCGTAAACACTGGGTCAGGCGCGAGCTGCAACCGGCAGCGGAGCCGCCAGCAGGCGGTCATCCAGAAGGCCCAGGCCTTCCTGAAACAGCTGGTTGCTACCCTCGGTGTCCCCCAACTGTGCCAGCAATCGCGCCAGCTCAGCACAGGCTTCCGGGTTGCGCTGCACCCGCAGGCTGCTTTCCAGATAGTCGCGTGCCTTGCCCCACAGGCTGCTTTGCAAGCACAGGCGACCCAGTGTCAGCAGCAGGCTTGGATCGGACGGGTGATCCTTGAGCCAACCCTCGGCGGTCTGCAGCTGGCGTACCGGGTCACTGCCGCGAACCAGGCCGTAGAGCCGCGCCAGATGGCTGTCATAGTGACGCTTGAGCGCCGTTCGCAGCACGTCTTCGGCCTCGACCTGCGCGCCCAGTTGCCGCAGTTGCTCGGCATAGGCCAGGACCAGTTGCGGCTCCTGACGCTGCGCTGAAGTGAGCTGCTGCCAGGCGCGATTGAGTGACTGCAAACCGACCTGCGCGTCCTCCTGACGTGCCGCCAGGGACAGGTTCTGCCCCCACGCCCGACGCTCCAGCTCGGCCAGCTCGTTCGGTGGCAGGACCTTGTCCTTGCGCAGTTCCGGCAGCAGGCGAATCACCTGCGACCACTCACCGCGTTGCTGATGCAAGCGCTGCAACTGACGCAACACCTGGGCGTTGTGCGGATGCCGCTCGTGCATGGCCTGCAGCGTCGCCAATGCACCCTCGGTGTCGCCACGGTCGGTCTGCAATTGCGCATGGTTCAGGGCAATGGCCAGCTCTGCCTGGGGCTGGCGCTCCAGCGCGCGCTCGAGGAGGCTGTCGCTTTCCTCGTAGTGACCTTGCTCATTGGCCGCCCGGGCGGCGCCCAGGTAGTAAAGCAACGGCTGACGCTCAGCCTCGGCGGCGCGGTGCAAGTGACGCTGTGCACTGGCCCAGCGACCTTCGGCCAGGTCCAACTGGCCATGTTCGATCGCCACCTGAACCCGACGGCTGCGATTGCGCCGCGACCAGGGATTGACCACGCCGCTGGAGGTTGCCACCAGCCCGACCAAGGCCTTGATCCCCCAGAACACCAGCCACAATACCGCCACCAGCGCCAGGGTCGCCCACAGGCTCGATTCGAAACGGAAACTCTTGTAGGCGATAAGCACGTAGCCGGAATGCTCGGCAATCGCCAACCCCAGGGCGGCGGCAGCGACGATCACCAGAAACACGATCACGTAGAGGCGTTTCATGGCGTGGCCTCCTGCGCGGTGTCCGTGGCAGGTTTGGCCAGGGGTTTGATCGAGTCCTCGGCGTTGACATTGCGCCGTTCAAGGTAGGCCTGAACGGCGCTCAGGGTGCCGGTCAGGTCAGGTGTCACCACGGTGACCGGTTCCTTGCTCAACTCGACCACCTGCTCAAGCATCACCTTGCTCTGCGGGTTGTCGGGGTTGAAGTTGCCCTTGAGCACGTCTCGTGCCTCGGCCAGCGCCTGGGTGTACACCGGCGCCTGACCGTTGAGCGCCGCCCATTGCGCCTGCTCCAGTGCCAGGCTCAGGGCCAGGCGTACCTGGCTCAGGCTCTGGCCAGCCAGGAGCGGGCGGACATTCTTGTCGGCGTTGAAATCTATGCGGATGTAGCGGGAAATCTGATCCCACCACTGCGCCCATCGACTGGCACCGTCGCCATCGGCGGTCAGGCCCAGCAGCGATTCGCCACGATCCTTGTACTCGGGGGCCAGCTCGGTGAGGCTGATCACCTGGTCACGCAACGCCCCCAGGCGCAGGAAAAGGCCGGTGCGATCCGGCTGCTCGGTGCTGCGCAATGCCACCAGGGTTTTCGCCACTTGCTCGCGTGCGGCAAAGGACCCCGGGTCATTCTGCTCGCGAAGAATTTCGTCGGCGCCCTGCACCAGCGCCTGTGCGCTGCTGATGTCCTGTAACGCAGAAAGCCGCAGGCTGGCCAGACGCAGCAAGTGCTCGGCCTCGGCCAGACGCCAATCCTTGCGACTGGCGCCAAGGACGGTTTCCAGGCGTTGATTCAAGCGTTGCTGATCACCCTGCAGCTGGACCACCAGGCGACTGCGGGCATCCAGCTCTTCGGCGGCCGGCATCTGTTCGAGGCGTGCGCTCAAGCGCTGTTCGTTGAGTTTCAGGCTCTGTGCCTGGTCGTTCAACGCCTGCACCTGGCTCAACTGCTGCTGCGTATTGGCTTGCAGGTGACGCACCTGCCACACGCCCCAGCCGCCCACCGCCACGCCGGCGGCGCCGAGCAGCAGCGCGACGATTGCCAGCCCGTTGCCCCGACGCTGCTCGGCAGCGGGAGGCGTACTTTCAACCGGTGTTTCAACCGACGCATCGAGATCGATCACTGGCCGGGAGTCATCTTTAGGCAAGGCAGTTTCGTTCACGTATCCATCCTTTGCATTAGGAAACGGGTCCGGGATGCTCCCGTAACGCCGTCAGCAAAGCCGCGGCGCTGGCGCCACGACAATCCACAACTGTTTGGGCACCGGCAGCGTGTGCCAGCTCGGCGACCCTCGGGCTTGGAACAAACAACGGCAACTGCGCCAATTGTGGCCAGGCGGCGCCGGCCAATTGCTGCAGGTGCTCAAAACCCTGTCCACTGCTGACCACCAGCCCGTTCAGGCGTTCCGCGCTGATTCGATCGGGCAAGGCCGTCGGCCCATGCTGCGGCAGGCGGCGGCGATACACTTCCAGATAATCGACACTAGCACCAAGCTCGCGCAAGCGCTCAGCGAGCAGCTCGCGCCCTCCTTCCCCGCGCAGGATCAACACCTGCGGGTCTGGCCGGTTCACAGCCTGGCGCAGCGAAGTCAGCCCAAGCAAGGCTTCGCTGTCATCACCCTGGGTCGGGAAGCTCACATCCAGCCCGTGATGCTCGAGAATCTGCGCCGTTGCCGCCCCCACACTGAACCACTTCAGTCCCGCAGGATGCTGCCCGCATTCCTGGAGCAGTGCCACGGCGATTCTGGCCGCAGGTTTGCTGACTACGATGACCGCGCAGTAACGGTCCAGCGTCCCGATGACCTGGCGCATTGTGTCAGAGACTGCAATCGGCTGAATTTCCAAAAGCGGCAGGCTGCTGCTGAAAATCCCCGCCTCGGCCAGTGCAACGCTCAGTGCCGCCGACTCATCCTCGGGACGCGTCAGCAGCAGGCGCCAGCCGCTCACTCGTGACCTGCCTCGCCATAGACCGCCTTGAGAATGTCATCGGCGCCCTGGCCCAGCAGGTCTTCGGCGACTCGCACACCCAATGCCTGGGCATCGCCGCGCGGGGCACGGGCGTCGGCGCTCAGCAGCAGGCCTCCCTTCGGATCGCCGACCAGGCCGCGCAACCAGACCTGCTCGCCTTCCAGCACGGCATAGCAGGCGATCGGCACCTGACAGCCGCCATTGAGGTGCTTGTTGAGGGCACGTTCGGCGGTGACACGGGTGGCGGTGTCCTGATGGTGGAGCGGCGCGAGCAACGCGTGGATTTCGCTGTCGGCGGTGCGGCATTCGATGCCCACCGCGCCCTGGCCACCGGCGGGCAGGCTGTCGTCGACGCTGATGGTCGAGGTGATACGGTCTTCGAAGCCCAGGCGAATCAGGCCGGCAGCGGCCAGGATGATGGCGTCGTATTCGCCGGCATCGAGCTTGGCCAGGCGCGTGTTGACGTTGCCGCGCAGGAAGCGGATTTCCAGGTCGGGACGGCGGGTCAGCAACTGGGCCTGGCGACGCAGGCTGGAAGTGCCGACGATGCTGCCCTGCGGCAAGGCGTCCAGGCTGGCGTAGGTGTTGGAAACGAACGCATCACGCGGGTCTTCGCGCTCGCAGATGCAGAACAGGCCAAGGCCTTCGGGGAAGTCCATCGGCACGTCCTTCATGGAGTGCACGGCGATGTCGGCTTCGTTTTCCAGCAGCGCGGTTTCCAGCTCCTTGACGAACAGGCCCTTGCCGCCGATCTTCGACAGCGGCGAGTCCAGCAGCTTGTCGCCGCGACTGACCATGGGAACCAGCGTCACGAGCAGACCGGGATGGGCCTTCTCCAGACACGCTTTGACGTATTCAGCCTGCCACAGGGCAAGGGCGCTTTTGCGGGTGGCGATGCGGATTTCGCGAGAGGACATGGATCAATCCGTACTGGAAGAGATACGGCGGATGATAACAGCTCAGCCAAATCCACTTTGACTTGTATCAGGTAATACTCGGCCTCCCTGGCCCCGGACGCCCGGCAATCGGGTGACAAGCTCGCCTGCGCGGACGAATTTACAACTGCTGCATCATCTTGCGTACGCCCGCCACATGACGGCGGCTGACGATCAGGGCGTCGCCATTGAGACCTTTGAGAAACAGCTGGAAGTGTCCCAATGGCGTGCGTTGCAGGCGTTCGATACGGTCGCGGGCGACGAGCGCGTTGCGATGGATGCGCACGAACCGGTCACCAAATTCATCTTCGAGGGCCTTGAGCGGCTCATCCAGCAGCACTTCTCCGCCCTCATGGCGCAGGGTCACGTATTTGTGGTCGGCAATGAAATAGACCACCTGCCCCAGCGGGATCAGCTCGATGCCCTTGCGGGTTCGTGCGCTGATATGGCTGCGCGGGCCGCTGCCGGATTCGGCGGCAGGACGGGTCAGGGCGGCGAGCTGGACACGATTGGGCCGCTCGGCATTTTTCAACGCATCATGCAGTTGTTCTGTACGCACCGGTTTCACCAGATAGCCTACGGCACTGGCCTGAAAGGCTTCCACGGCAAATTCATCGGACCCTGTGCAAAACACCACAGCCGGCGGGGTCTCGCGTTCGCACAATCGGGCAGCCACTTGCAGGCCGTCGAGGCCGGGCATGCGGATATCGAGCAGGACGATATCCGGCTTGTGGCTGTCGATCAGTGCCAACGCCTCTTCGCCGTTCGTGGCGCTGGGCTCCAGGACACTATATCCCTCGAGTTCGCCAACCATTCGGCTCAGGCGCTCGCGGGCAAGGGGTTCGTCATCAACGATCAGGACATTCATATTGCGCTGGATTCCTGCGTGAGTCTCGCAAAAGGATAGCGTAGACAGGTGAAGTGACGTCCGTCACCGCGATCCACGCTAAGACTAGCGCGAGGGCCAAAAAGTGCCGCCAGGCCGACGGCTAAATTTTCATCTGCCGGGCAATTGGCGGCCCAGGCCCGCATTGGCGGGGCATCGCCACAGGGTTTGCTGATACGCAATATGAACACCCCCTCTTCTTATAGTCAGCAGCCGCACCGAGAAGTGCACTGCCCCTACTGTCCAACTGTAGACGGTTGCAGGAACGTTATTGCTCAATTGAAAAATATCGTTGCGCATTTGCACTCGCGCAGGCTTCGCCAGAGGCGCGGACATCGGGGAAAACCTGTCGACCAGCGTCAGCGACAGCCTTGGCAACCCTGTTATTATCCGCGCCAGCGTTCAACGCCATCCTTTACCAGCCGATACGAGCGAATTCATGAGCACTGACAAGACCAATCAGTCCTGGGGCGGCCGCTTCAGTGAACCCGTCGACGCCTTCGTCGCCCGCTTCACCGCCTCCGTCACCTTCGACCAGCGCCTGTATCGCCACGACATCATGGGCTCGATCGCCCACGCCACCATGCTGGCCAAGGTCGGCGTGCTGACCGATGCCGAGCGCGACAGCATCATCGATGGTCTGAAGACCATCCAGGGCGAGATCGAGGCCGGCCAGTTCGACTGGCGCATCGATCTCGAAGACGTGCACATGAACATCGAGGCGCGCCTGACCGATCGCATCGGCGTCACCGGTAAAAAACTGCACACCGGCCGCAGCCGTAACGACCAGGTCGCGACCGATATCCGCCTGTGGCTGCGGGACGAGATCGACCTGATCCTGGGCGAAATCACCCGCCTGCAGAAAGGCTTGCTGGAGCAGGCCGAGCGCGAAGCCGGCAGCATCATGCCCGGCTTCACCCACCTGCAAACCGCCCAACCGGTGACCTTCGGCCACCACATGCTCGCCTGGTTCGAGATGCTCAGCCGTGACTACGAGCGCCTGGTCGATTGCCGCAAGCGCACCAATCGCATGCCGCTGGGCAGCGCCGCACTGGCCGGCACCACCTACCCGATCGACCGCGAATACACCGCGCAACTGCTGGGCTTCGATGCCGTGGGCGGCAACTCGCTGGACAACGTGTCCGATCGTGACTTCGCGATCGAATTCTGCGCGGCCGCGAGCATCGCGATGATGCACCTGTCACGCTTCTCCGAAGAGCTGGTGCTGTGGACCAGCGCGCAATTCCAGTTCATCGATCTGCCGGACCGTTTCTGCACCGGTAGCTCGATCATGCCGCAAAAGAAAAACCCGGACGTGCCGGAGCTGGTGCGCGGCAAGACCGGCCGGGTTTTCGGCGCGGTCATGGGCCTGTTGACCCTGATGAAAGGCCAGCCTCTGGCCTACAACAAGGACAACCAGGAAGACAAGGAACCGCTGTTCGACGCTGCGGACACCTTGCGCGACTCGCTGCGGGCCTTCGCCGACATGATCCCGGCGATCAAACCCAAGCACGCCATCATGCGCGAAGCGGCGCTGCGCGGTTTCTCCACCGCCACCGACCTGGCCGATTACCTGGTGCGCCGTGGCCTGCCGTTCCGTGACTGCCACGAAATCGTCGGCCACGCCGTGAAATACGGCGTCGAGAGCGGCAAGGACCTGGCGGAAATGAGCCTGGAGGAACTGCGCAAGTTCAGCGATCAGATCGATCAGGACGTTTTCGCCGTCCTGACCCTGGAAGGTTCGGTGAATGCCCGTGACCATATCGGCGGAACAGCGCCGGCACAGGTGAAAGCGGCGGTGGTGCGGGGCCAGGCGCTGCTTGCTGGCCGGTAAAAGCCAAAAGCCAAAAGCTTCGCGAGCAAGCCCGCTCCCACAGTTCCCCGGTGTGCACATCCAGTGTGATCAACCGAATCCCTGTGGGAGCGGGCTTGCCCGCGATGACGGCCTCGAATTCGCTACAAATCTACTTTTTGCCCGCCACCATCGCCATGAACGCCGGCATCGCCGCTTCCCGGTCAGCCGCGACCCTCTGAACGTTCGGATTCTGTTCCAGATGCTCAAGCAGCGCTTTGGCCGCTGGCAATTGCTCCAGCAGGTCCATATCGAACAGCTTCTTCGCCACTCCACAGGCCAGCGGCACGCTGTACAGGAAGTACAGATCCGCCACGCTCAGGCTGTCCCCCGCCACAAAGGGGCTGAATTTGCCATGCCGAGCCAGTGAAGCGACGCCCAGCAGCAGCTCGGTTCTGGTTTTTTCCTTGATCGCCTCCGGCAGGGGCATGCCGAAATACGCCTCGGCGTAACAGGCACGCGCGGGCAGCTCGATGTACAGCTCGATTTCCCTGGCCAGCGCCAGTACCTGGGCCCGCTCGAAAGGCTCGACGGGCAGCAGCGGTTTGCCCTTTTGGGTTTGCTCGATGTATTCGAGGATGACCGACGTCTCGTTGACGAACCCCTGCTCGACACGCAGCACCGGCACCTTGCCTCGCGGGCTGATGGCCAGCGTTTCAGGTGTCTGGCCGCCGTAGAACGGCACCTCCTTGAACGCCAGTCCTTTCTCCAGCAACGCCAGCTTCACCATGTTGTAGTAATTGCTGACGGAAAAACCATAAAGCTCGAGCATCACAAAGCCTCCGGGCCGTGCGGGGTGGGCAGTGCCTGTCTTATAGATCGTCAGGGGCGTTCCCGCCAGCAGCATCACGGCGCTGAATGCAGGTAGACTGGGCGCCTGACCCTGAGGAGCCGGCCATGAGCGAGCCTACCGATATCGACATCGACGAAGAAGAATTCGCCGAAAACACCCTGATCGAAGCGATCGAAAACCAGATCGAAAGCGACAATCCCCCGGCCGCCAAGGCGACCTTCAACAAGCTGACCCTGGTGGGTTACGAGCGTGAAGAGATCCTCAACCTGATGGCCCACGTCCTGGCGGTGGAAATCGACGCGATCCTCGAAGAAGACCGCGCGTTCAATACCCAATGGTACGAAGCGGCGCTGCGTGCATTGCCGGAGCTGCCCCCGGAAAAGAAATGACTCCCGCCTCTGCAGGAGCCAGCTGGCTCCTACAGAGGACTGGACAGACCGCGCGAGCAGGTCCACCTTTAGAGCGCTGTCGTCCAATTCCTAGAAAGTCTGGAGTCCTTATGTCGCTTACGCCTGAATTGGTTGCCGAACTGGAAATCCTCGCACTCTTCAACCTGGACAGTTCCCAGGAAGGTCTGAAAATTCATCAGACCGCTGCCCCGAAAGCCATCGCTGCCGCTCAACGCCTGTTTGAAAAAGGACTGATCGACCAGCCGGATGGCGGTTACCTGACCCGCTTGGGTCACGATGCCGCCGAACACGTACAGTCCCTCCTGATCATCTTGAAGACTCCGGAAACCGCCTGACTCGCACCGTATCGCCCACGGAAAGTCCCACGTCGGGATTTCCGCGGGCACACCGGTGCCTGTCGTCGCCTCGCAACGAAAATCTGACGTCAAAAAACAAAATCCGCTTAAACGTCCCGCTGCCGGGAGGCTAAACTGCGCTGCATCCCGAGACACGATGTCCGAGCCTTTGCGAGCCGGTTTGAGCTGACATGACCCGCACCCATGAAATACGCCCTGATCTGGACGAAGGCATCGACCGCAAGGTGCTCAGCCAGCTGCGTGCGCGCTTTTTAAAGCTCAATGAAGGTCGCATGGCTCGCGCCATGGAGGGCTTGTCGACCCGCCAGCAAGGCGTCCTGACCCTGCTGCCGCTGTTTTTCCACGTCAATCATCCACTGCTGCCGGGGTACGTCTCGGGCAGCACCCCCGCCGGGCTTTCGAACTTCGAACCGGATGCCAACGCCCTGGCCGAAGCCCAGCGTCTGACTCGTTCGTTTTCCTACAAACCGCGCCATGGCAGCAACCCGCCGCGCCCGATCCACGGCCTGTTCCTGATGGGCAGCCTGGGCACGCTCGCCCAGGCAGACCAGAGCGACATGGACGTCTGGGTCTGCCACGCGCCGAACCTGACGGAAAATGAACTCGCCGAGCTGCGTAAAAAGTGCCAGTTGCTCGAAGCCTGGGCCGCCAGCCAAGGCGCCGAGGCACATTTCTTCCTGATCGATCCGGCGCGCTTCGTGCTGGGCGAGCGCGATACGCAGTTGAGTTCGGAAGACTGCGGCACCACCCAGCACTACCTGCTGCTGGACGAGTTCTACCGCACCGCCATCTGGCTGGCCGGGCGCACGCCGATCTGGTGGCTGGTGCCGGTCTACGAAGAGTCCAGTTACGACCGTTACACCCATACGCTGCTGTCCAAACGCTTTATCCGTGCCGATGAGACACTGGACCTCGGGCATCTGGCCTACATCCCCCCCGGCGAATTCATCGGCGCGGGTTTATGGCAACTGTTCAAGGGCATCGAGTCCCCCTACAAATCCGTGCTCAAGCTGCTGCTGACCGAGGTCTACGCCAGTGAACACCCCAGGGTCCAGTGCCTGAGCCTGCGGTTCAAGCAAGCGGTATTCGCCAACCGCCTGGACCTCGACGAACTGGACCCCTATGTCGTGGTGTACCGGCGCATCGAGGAATACCTCATCGCCCGTGGCGAACCCGAGCGCCTGGAACTGGTGCGGCGGGCGCTGTATCTGAAGGTCAACCGCAAACTCACCGGCAACAGCCGCACCCAGAGCTGGCAGCGGTCGCTGCTGGAGCGCCTGGCCCATGAGTGGCAGTGGGATCACCGGCAACTGGCGCTGCTCGACAGCCGCAGCCAATGGAAGGTGCGCCAGGTCAGCGCCGAGCGTCGGGCACTGGTCAGCGAACTCAATTACAGCTATCGCTTCCTGACCGAGTTCGCTCGCAACGAACAGACCGTCAGCCTGATCAACAAGCGCGACCTCAATGTGCTGGGCCGACGCCTGTACGCAGCCTTCGAGCGCAAGGCGGACAAGGTCGAGTTCATCAACCCGGGCATCGCGCCGGACCTGGCCGAAGACACCCTGACGCTGGTGCACGCGCCCAACAAGGCGGAGTCGGTACAAACCTACTGGGGCCTGTACAACGGCAGCCTCACCGCCCATGAATGGGATCATTTCGCGCCGATCAAGCGCAGCCGCCATTTGCTCGAACTGTTGAGCTGGTGCCACCGCAACGGCGTGATCGACAGCAGCACCCGTCTGGCCTTGCATCCCGGCGAGAGTGACCTGAGCGAGTTTGAACTGTTCAACCTGCTTGGCAGCCTGCAACAGAGCATCGCCCTGCCGCTGCCCACGGTCGCCGAAGAACCGCTGCTGCGTGCCAGCGTGCCGAGCGAGGTGCTGATTCTGGTGAACGTCGGCGTCGATCCGCTCAAGCACCATCGCGACCTGAACATCCTGATGACCACCGAGCGCACCGACTCCCTGAGCTACGCCGGGGTCCGGGAAAACCTGGTGCTGACCCTGGATCAGGTCACGCTCAACAGCTGGAACGAGGTGCTGGTCAGCCGCTTCGACGGGCCCCACGCCCTGCTCGACTGCCTGCGCGATTACCTCAACAACCTGCCGAACGGCCCGCAGCAACCCCGGTTGCGCGTGCGCTGCTTCTGCCATAACCGCGCGCAGTTCATCGCCCGGCGCGTCGAGGAAGTGCTCGACACCGCGCAGAACCTGCTGCTGAGCACACTCAATCATCGCTACCTGATTCAGGTCCAACAGCATTACCACGTGCTGGAACTGGTGCCAGGCCAGGTCAACCACGTGGCCCTCGCCACCCTGCCGGCGCTGTTCGACTACCTGGGCGAAGAGCTCGCCAGCTACAGCCCGTTGCACCTGGACCCGATGGCGCTGGAGGATCACGACCTGGCGCTGATCCTGCCGATGGGCCAGCCCGCCTGCCTCCAGGTGTTCTACCGGGTGCTCGACACCCAGGCCGACCTGTACGTGCTGGATGAATTCAACGCCTTGTGGCAACAGCGCCTGCCCTATCACGACGAGCAGAGCCTGCTGGTGCCGCTGCAACGCTTCCTGCAATCGATCCAGTACCGGCGCGACGCCTTGCTGTCGATGGAGGCTGCCCAGCCAGGCCTCGAGACACTGTATTACCAATTGTTGCCTTCAGGCCCCGGACGCGCACGTCGGGTCGAAGCCCGGCCGGCACCGCAGACCCCGGTCGCCAAGCCGTTTTATGACGTGCAGGCGATCGTCGGCAAAGCTGCACCGGGGCACGTGCAGGTCACGCTGTATTGCAATCAGCGGGAGTTTTCCGAACTGGAACATGGCGAGCAGCTGTTCGGCGTGGTCGCCCGGGAGATCGTCGAGCAGCGCCGCGAAACCGAGCGTTATCGCTGCTACATCACCGACCTGGACCTCTCGGGCCTGATCGGCGATGGCCAGAGCTCGAGCAATCTGTATTTGCGCTACAAGGCCGACCTGGAGCGCGCCTTGAACGACGCGCTCGAACTGCTCTGAAGGGGGTTATTCCGGGAAGGCGCCGCCGTTGGCAGGCTGCGATTCGACCTCGAGCAGGGTGAGCTTGAGGGTCTTGCCACCCGGTGCGGGCCAATCGATGTGCTGCCCCACTTTCAGGCCGAGCAACGCGCTGCCGACTGGCGCCAGGATCGAAATCCGGCCTTCGTCGGCATTGGCGTCCTTGGGATAGACAAGCGTCAGGTGGTAGTCCTTGCCACTGCCCTCTTCACGGCAATGCACACGGGAATTCATGGTCACGACATCAGCCGGCACTTCATCGTGGCCGACCAGGGTATCGGCGCGATCCAGCTCGGTTTGCAGCGCGATAACGCCCGGCAGCGTGTCGTCCAGGCTTTCGATCAGGCGCTCCAGACGTTGCACGTCCAGTCGGGTAAGGGTGATGGAAGGTGCGGTCATGATCAGGGCAGACTCCTTTCTTCTGCACGAAAAAAGCAAAACCCCGCCAAAATCAGGCGGGGTTTTCACAAGCCTCGATGGGTTGAGGCGTACCCGGACACTATCACAGCTCAAAAAATATACAAGCCGGTGGGCTCCACGGCTGTCGGCTTACGGAGGGCCCCTGTGGGAGCGGGCTTGCTCGCGAAAGCGGCTATCAGTTGATATCGAAGGTGACTGAATCACTGCATTCGCGAGCAATCCCGCTCCCACCGGGACGTGGAATCAGGCGCAGGATTTGCGTTGGGCGGCCTGAGTGCAGATCACCCTACGACGTTCGTCATCGGCCGAACGCCATTCGCGGATGTCTTCGACATGGCGAAAACACCCCAGGCAGACTTTCTGCTCGTCCAGCCGACACACGCCGCTGCACGGCGAAGGGACCGCCGGGCTGACGTTGCTGTAGAGCGGCTTGGGCGGACGAGCGGGAGCAGGTTGGGTCACGGTCTCACAGACCTTCGAAATCGAATTCGGCGCCCGCCTGCTGCTTGACGATGCGTTCCAGCATCTCGCCCAGTTGCTCTTCGCTCTTGTCGCACATCCAGCGTTCGCTTTCTTCGTCATAGTCGAAGTGGAAACCGCCGGAGACTGCCGCCAGCCACAGCTGACGCAAGGGCTCCTGGCGGCTGAAAATCAGCTGGCTGCCATTTTCGAACTTGACGGTGAGCACACCGGCCGAGCTCTCCAGATCGATATCCAGGTCGCTGTCGTCGAAGATGTCCTCCAGGGTTTGCTGGGTGGCATCGACCAGATCGTGGAAACGCGCTTCGGACAAACTCATTACGGCAACCTCAAAAAGTGTCTGATCAGGCTCAAGCGCCGCAAGATACGACCGAGGCCCGTCGATTGCAAAGGATAACGACCAGCAACCCTTGTCGATACACCGAATGCTTTCCCTGAGGGAGCGGGCTTGCCCGCGAAAGCGGTGGCTCAGCCAACAGATGTGCTGAATGTGCCGACCTCTTCGCGGGCAAGCCCGCTCCCACAGGGTTCACTGTACTGACTGACAGCCCCGCCGGACGGGAGCCCCCTCGCATAGGCAATCTGCCGGGTGGCCGGTATACTCCGGCGCAATTAATGCATTTTCAAGGATTTCGCCATGAAGCGCCTGATCTCTTCCTTTGCTGCGCTCACTTCGATCGTCGCTTTTGCTTGCCTTGTGTCGGCCTGCGGTCAAAAAGGCCCGCTGTACCTGCCTGACGACAGCCAGGACCCCGCCGAACAGGCGCAGTCCTCGCAGAAGCAGCCTTCCAAAGCACACAAGCACGACGTCTACCAATAAGGGTACGCCATGGACGCTTTTAACTACCGTGGCGGTGAGCTGTTCGCGGAAGGGGTTGCCCTGTCCGCCATCGCCGAACGCTTTGGCACGCCGACTTATGTCTATTCCCGCGCCCACATCGAAGCCCAGTACCTGGCGTACGCCAACGCACTGGAAGGCGTGCCGCACCTGGTCTGCTTCGCGGTCAAGGCCAACTCCAACCTGGGCGTATTGAATGTCCTGGCGCGCCTGGGGGCCGGTTTCGACATCGTGTCCCGTGGCGAACTGGAACGCGTGCTGGCCGCTGGCGGCAGCGCCGACAAGATCGTGTTCTCCGGAGTCGGCAAGACCCGTGACGACATGCGTCGCGCCCTGGAAGTTGGCGTGCACTGCTTCAACGTCGAATCCACCGACGAGCTGGAGCGCCTGCAACTGGTCGCCGCCGAGCTGGGCGTTCGCGCCCCGATCTCGTTGCGTGTGAACCCGGACGTCGATGCCGGCACGCACCCCTACATTTCCACCGGTCTCAAGGAAAACAAGTTCGGCATCGCCATCGCCGACGCCGAAGACGTCTACGTGCGTGCCGCGCAGCTGCCGAACCTGGAAGTGCTCGGTGTCGATTGCCACATCGGTTCGCAACTGACCAGCCTGCCACCGTTTCTGGACGCCCTCGACCGCCTGCTGGGCCTGGTCGATCGCCTGGGCGATTGCGGCATCTACCTGCGCCACATCGATCTGGGTGGCGGCGTGGGCGTGCGCTATCGTGATGAAGAGCCGCCACAGGTGGCCGACTACATCAAGGCCGTGCGCGAGCGCCTCGACGGTCGCGACCTGGCGCTGGTGTTCGAACCGGGCCGCTTCATCGTCGCCAACGGCGGCGTGCTGCTGACCCAGGTCGAGTACCTCAAGCACACCGAACACAAGGACTTCGCCATCGTCGATGCGGCCATGAACGACCTGATCCGCCCGGCGCTGTACCAGGCCTGGATGAACGTCACCGCCGTGCGCCCTCGCGATACCGCCGCCCGCCCCTACGACATCGTCGGGCCTATCTGCGAGACCGGCGACTTCCTGGCCAAGGAACGTGAGCTGGCCCTGGAAGAAGGCGATCTGCTGGCCGTGCATTCGGCCGGTGCCTACGGGTTTGTCATGAGTTCCAACTACAACACCCGTGGCCGCGCCGCTGAAGTGTTGGTGGACGGTGATCAGGCATTCGAAGTGCGTCGCCGCGAGACGGTAGCCGAGTTGTTTGCTGGCGAAAGCCTGCTGCCGGAGTAAAACCATGCTGCTGCGTTTTACCAAGATGCACGGCCTGGGCAATGACTTCATGGTTCTCGACCTGGTCAGCCAGCACGCACACATCCTGCCCAAGCACGCCAAGCAATGGGGCGACCGGCATACCGGCATCGGTTTCGACCAGTTGCTGATCGTCGAGGCGCCGAGCAACCCGGACGTGGATTTCCGCTATCGGATCTTCAATTCCGACGGCTCCGAAGTGGAACAGTGCGGCAACGGCGCCCGCTGTTTCGCCCGTTTTGTGCTCGACAAGCGCCTGACCGCCAAGCGGCGGATTCGCGTCGAAACCAAGAGCGGCATCATTGAGCTGGACATCCGTAACGACGGGCAGATCAGCGTCGACATGGGCGCACCGCGCCTGGTGCCGACTGACATTCCGTTCGTCGCCGATGCCCAGGCCTCGAGCTATTCGCTCGACGTCGACGGCAAGACGGTCGAACTGGCCGCCGTGTCGATGGGCAATCCCCACGCCGTGCTGCGGGTCAGCGACATCAATGCCGCGCCGGTGCATGAACTGGGACCGAAAATCGAGCATCACCCGCGCTTTCCGGCACGGGTCAATGTCGGTTTCCTGCAGGTCATCGACCGCAACCGCGCGCAGTTGCGCGTCTGGGAACGCGGCGCCGGGGAAACCCAGGCCTGCGGCACCGGCGCCTGTGCGGCCGCCGTAGCCGCCATCAGTCAGGGGTGGATGGATTCGCCGCTATTGATCGACCTGCCCGGCGGGCGCCTGTCCATCGAGTGGGCAGGCCCTGGCCAACCGGTACTGATGACCGGCCCGGCAGTCCGAGTCTACGAAGGACAAGTGCGTCTTTGAGCGAGCCAACACCATGACCGACAAGCCTCAAGTTCCCGCCCGACAGCCCGACGAATCCCCCAGCGAAAGCCTTGAGGCGGCGGCAGTTGCCGCGTACCTGGAGGCTCATCCGGACTTCTTCGTCGAGCATGAAGAACTGCTTGCGTCCCTGCGCATCCCGCATCGGCGTGGCGACACCATTTCGCTGGTCGAGCGGCAGATGACCATTCTGCGCGATCGCAATATCGAACTGCGTCATCGTCTCTCGCACCTGATGGACGTGGCCCGGGACAACGACCGGCTGTTCGAGAAAACCCGTCGCCTGATCCTCGCATTGATGGATGCCGCCAGCCTGGAAGACGTGGTGATCAGCGTCGAAGACAGCTTGCGCCAGGATTTCCAGGTGCCTTTTGTCAGCCTGATCCTGCTGGGCGACAACCCGATGCCGGTCGGCCGCTGGGTGACCCACGCCGACGCCCAGACCGCTATCGGCGGCCTGCTCTCGGAAGACAAAAGCGTCAGCGGCAGCCTGCGCGAGCATGAACTGGACTTCCTGTTCGGCGAAGAACAGCGCCAGCAGATCGGCTCCACGGCCGTGGTCGCCATCAGTCATCAGGGCATCCACGGCATTCTGGCCATCGCCAGCCGCGATCCGCAGCACTACAAGAGCTCGGTGGGCACCCTGTTCCTGAGCTACATCGCCGAAGTCATGGGTCGCGTCCTGCCACGGGTCAACAACTCCCTGCGCTCGGTACGCTGATCGTGGAACGGCAACTGGACGCTTACTGCGAACACCTGCGCAGTGAGCGACAGGTGTCGCCCCACACCCTGTCTGCCTATCGCCGCGACCTCGACAAGGTCCTGGACTGGTGCGTCAAACAGAACATCGGCAGCTGGGCCGCCCTGGATATCCAGCGCCTGCGCAGCCTGATCGCCCGCCTGCATGCCCAGGGCCAGTCGTCCCGCAGCCTGGCGCGCCTGCTCTCGGCGGTGCGCGGGCTCTATCACTACCTCAATCGTGAAGGTCTGTGCGACCACGACCCGGCCAATGGCCTGGCCCCGCCCAAAGGCGAACGCCGGCTGCCGAAAACCCTCGACACCGACCGCGCCCTGCAACTGCTGGAGGGTGCGGTCGAGGATGATTTTCTGGCGCGTCGCGACCAGGCGATGATGGAGCTGTTCTACTCCTCGGGCCTGCGCCTGTCGGAGCTGACCGGGCTCAATCTCGACCAGCTGGACCTGGCTGACGGCATGGTCCAGGTGCTGGGCAAAGGCAGCAAGACCCGGCTGCTGCCCGTGGGCCAGAAGGCCCGGGAAGCACTGGAGTTGTGGCTGCCCCTGCGCGCCATGGCCAACCCGGCCGATGACGCCGTGTTCGTCAGCCAGCAGGGCCGACGCCTCGGACCCCGGGCGGTGCAGGTGCGCATCAAGGCCGCTGGCGCGCGCGAACTGGGGCAGAACCTGCACCCGCACATGCTGCGGCACTCCTTTGCCAGCCACTTGCTGGAATCGTCCCAGGACCTGCGCGCCGTGCAGGAACTGCTCGGCCACTCGGACATCAAGACCACCCAGATCTACACCCATCTGGACTTCCAGCACCTGGCCACGGTCTACGACAGCGCCCATCCACGGGCCAAACGCATTAAAGGCGATGATTCATGACTATCCAGCTGATCACCTTCGACCTCGACGACACCCTGTGGGACACCGCTCCGGTGATTGTCAGTGCCGAAGCCGTATTGCGGGAATGGCTGATCGAACATGCACCGAACCTCGGCGCAGTTCCGGTGGAGCATCTGTGGGGCATTCGCGAGCGCATCCTGAGCACCGAGCCAGGGCTCAAGCACCGCATCAGCGCATTGCGGCGCCGGGTGCTGTTCCATGCGCTGCAAGAGGCAGGCTACGAACACGCGCAGGCGTCAGACCTGGCAGACCAGAGCTTTGAGGTCTTCCTGCACGCGCGGCATCAGCTGGACATCTTCCCGGACGTGCAACCGACCCTGGAAATACTCGCCAACCACTACGCCCTGGGCGTGGTCACCAACGGCAACGCCGACGTGCGTCGGCTGGGCCTGGCGGACTACTTCAAGTTCGCCTTGTGCGCCGAAGACATCGGCATCGCCAAGCCGGATGCGCGCCTGTTCCATGAAGCCCTGCAGCGCGGCCATGCCACGGCCGAAACGGCAGTGCACATCGGCGATCATCCGGGGGATGACATCGCCGGGGCGCAACAGGCCGGCTTGCGCGCCATCTGGTTCAACCCCACGGGCAAAGCCTGGGAAGCCGAGCGCCTGCCGGATGCGCAGATTCGCAGCCTGACCGAATTGCCGGCGTTGTTGGCGCGTTGGAATACTCAGCACTGACCTGATCCCACAGGGGGATTTGCATCGGTAGACGTTTCGTTCACCCATGAAAAAGCCCGCAGCGACGGCGGGCTTTTTCAGCAAGCAAGGGCAGAGGCTCAGATAGGCCGGCTGCCGTACTTATTGTCAGGCTTCTTGGGCGGATCGGCGACCACATTGGCCTCCACTTCCTGCACCTTGCCACCGCGCGCCAGGAACTCTTCCATGGCCTTGGCCAGGGCGTCGCGTTCCTTGTTCTTGGCTTCCACGCTGGGCAGCTCATCGACCGACACCGCAGCCTTGGCCTTGCCTTTGGCGGTCGGGGCCGGCGTATCGTCACCGCTGTCTTCAGCGACGTCGTCCGCCGCTGCTTCAAGACCTTCTTCGGTTTCGTCTTCGTCACCTACTTCGAGGTCGTCGTTTTCCAGATCATCGTCGCTCATGTTCTACCTCATGACTTGCGAAAAGCAGGTTAGTTATAGTCCAGCTTAGCCATCTGTCGAAGGCTGCCAGAAAAATTCAGTGACCACTGGTGACCAGCGGTTTCATGCCCCTTCACCGTGCAAGGTGGCGAGGACTTTACGAGCACCGCCATGATCACGGTGCTCGCCCAGATAAACGCCTTGCCAGGTGCCCAGCGCCAGCCTGCCTGCCGAAACCGGCAAACTGAGCTGACAGCCAAGGACGCTGGCCTTGAAGTGCGCCGGGAGGTCGTCCAGGCCTTCGTCGTTATGCTCATAGCCGTCTGTGCCTTGTGGGATCAGACGATTGAAAAATCGTTCGAAGTCGCGACGTACCGCCGGATCGGCGTTCTCGTTGATGGTCAACGAGGCCGAGGTATGCTGCAGCCACAAATGCAACAGACCGACCCGACATGACTTGAGTTCAGGCAGGCCGGCGAGTAACTCGTCCGTTACCAGATGAAAGCCCCGGGGCCTGGCCCGCAGGGTAATCAGAGTCTGTTGCCACATACAGTTCTCCGCACGTTCGGGGCGCATTCTAGCGCGCTCTGGAAAAAAACAAAGGCCCTGATGATCCTTCGATCACGTAAGTGATTGACCGTAAAAAAACGCTCAGCCTAAACGCCATCCATCGTGTACGAAAAAACCTTTCAGCAGTCCCTTCACTGACAAATCCCGGGCAAAAAAATGCCCGGCAAGCCGGGCAGTTTTTTTGTTGCGCGTTTACAGGTTGTAGCCGCGCTCGTTGTGAAGCGCCAGGTCGATGCCGACAGCCTCTTCTTCTTCGGTGACACGCAAGCCCATGACAGCGTCCAGCACCTTCAGGATGATGTAGGTGACGATCGCGGTGTAGATAACGGTGAAGCCCACGCCTTTGCACTGGATCCAGACTTGTGCGGCGATGTCGGTGACGGTGCCGAAGCCACCCAGGGACGGTGCGGCGAACACACCGGTCAGGATCGCGCCGAGGATACCGCCGATGCCGTGCACGCCGAAGGCGTCCAGGGAGTCGTCATAGCCGAGTTTGCGTTTCAGGGTGGTGGCGCAGAAGAAGCACACCACACCTGCTGCCAGACCGATCACCAGCGCGCCCATCGGGCCCACGGTGCCAGCGGCCGGGGTGATGGCGACCAGGCCGGCAACCACGCCCGACGCAATACCCAGTGCGCTTGGTTTGCCGTGGGTGATCCACTCGGCGAACATCCAGCCCAGGGCAGCGGCGGCGGTGGCGATCTGGGTCACCAGCATCGCCATGCCAGCGGTGCCGTTGGCGGCAGCGGCGGAACCGGCGTTGAAACCGAACCAGCCGACCCACAGCATGGCGGCGCCCATCAGGGTGTAACCGAGGTTATGCGGGGCCATCGGCGTGGTCGGGAAGCCTTTACGCTTGCCCAGCACGATGCACGCCACCAGACCGGCGATACCGGCGTTGATGTGCACCACGGTGCCACCGGCGAAGTCCAGGACGCCCCAGTCCCACATCAGGCCGCCGTTGCCGGACCAGACCATGTGTGCAATCGGTGCATACACCAGGGTGAACCAGATGCCCATGAACACCAGCATCGCGGAGAATTTCATGCGCTCGGCGAAGGCACCGACGATCAGCGCCGGAGTGATGATGGCGAAGGTCATCTGGAAGGTGATGAACACCGCTTCAGGGAACAATGCCGCCGGGCCGGTCAGGCTGGCTGGCGTGACACCGGCGAGGAACGCCTTGCCCATGCCACCGAAGAAGGAGTTGAAGTTGACGACGCCCTGCTCCATGCCCGTGGTGTCGAACGCGATGCTGTAGCCATAAATGACCCACAGAATGCTGATCAGGCCGGTGATGGCGAAGCACTGCATCAAAACCGAAAGAATGTTTTTCGAGCGAACCATGCCGCCGTAGAACAGCGCGAGGCCGGGGATGGTCATGAACAGCACGAGGGCTGTCGAGGTCAGCATCCAGGCGGTGTCGCCGGAATTGAGGACTGGAGCTGCCACTTCGTCTGCCGCCATGGCCAGGCTGGGCATTACGATGGACAACAGGGCTCCTAGCCCTGCGAATTTACGCAGAGTCATATTGTTTTCTCCTGGGGCGTTGGGGTTTGTGGCGGCTTAGATTGCGTCGGTATCGGTTTCGCCGGTACGGATGCGAATCGCCTGTTCCAGATTGACCACGAAGATCTTGCCGTCACCGATCTTGCCGGTGTTGGCGGCCTTGGTAATCGCCTCGATCACCCGGTCGAGATCCTTGTCGTCAATGGCGACATCAATCTTCACCTTTGGCAGGAAATCGACCACGTACTCCGCGCCGCGATACAGCTCGGTGTGACCCTTCTGCCGACCGAAGCCTTTGACTTCAGTGACGGTAATGCCCTGCACGCCGATCTCGGACAACGACTCGCGCACGTCGTCCAACTTGAACGGCTTGATGATGGCAGTGACTAGCTTCATGAAAACTCTCTCCCGAATTGGTGGACTTGCCCCAGGAAAACAAACCCGTCTCAAGTCTAAGCGCAGCGCCTGGCTTTGTAACGCGTCGTCGGCCTTACCTGCCCGTCCGACGCCAGCCCTCCACACGAAACACTTCCCCCGTTTCGCTTGGCGCACTGCATTCGTCACAGCGACTGCATCAGTGCATGGGTTACCAGCGACTAAGCAGAAAGCTTGCCATCTCGGCAAAAACCCCGAAATTCAATTGCTTGCCCGGGTCATTGCGCCGTTGCGCGGGAATAGCCCAACGTATACGCACAACAACGGTGCGCTGCCGTCAGTTCGTATGCGCGAAAAGCGTGCAGGACCAGTGGTCGGAATGGCCTCGCGACGCTGCGTGATACACTGCCGTCCTCGTTTACAGGACATTGCTCATGCTCGCGCCCAAAGACTTCCTCGACGCCCTGACCGGCACCGCTTCCCGCCTGTTCAGCGGCGACACGCCCCTGCCGAAAAGCGAGATCGAAAGCCAGTTCAAAATGCTGCTGCAAAGCGCGTTCAGCAAACTGGACCTGGTGAGCCGCGAAGAATTCGACAGCCAGATGGTCGTCCTCGCCCGCACCCGCGCCCGCCTGGAAGGCCTGGAGGCCAAAGTCGCCGAACTGGAAGCAAAGCTGAACCCACCCAGCGAATAGCGCCCCCCCCTGTCGGAGCAGGCTCGCCCGCGATGACCCCACGTTTTCGCGTGGGGCTCATTCAAATCCGGGCAACGATCAGGCGCAGTGTGCCAGCCGCGCAACCTGATCCCGAATCGCGGCTCCCCGCTCGATTTCGGCTTTACGCAAATCGAAGGTCGATTGCAGGTTAAGCCAGAACTCAGGCGTCGTATCCAGACAGATCGAAAGCCTGATAGCCATGTCAGCACTGACGCCTCGACGCTGGAACACAATATCGTTCACCGTGGGTGTCGAAACGCCCAACGCCCTGGCCAATGCTGCTGCCGTAAGGCTCAGAGGCTCCAGGTATTCCTCCTTGAGGATCTCGCCAGGATGAACCGGGCGCATACCATGTCCGGCATTTTAAGGAAAAGACTACCCGGCACGGTTGAAACAAGCCACATCGCACCTACGAATCAAAACGTTCACCCGCAACATCCTGCGAACATTCCCCCTCACCACCCCCCTGGAAAACCCCCACCCCACGGCTACCCTTGAAAACACCCGCAGGAAGCGGCCTACGTTTTAGCTCAAGGAACGACCATGTCCCTCGCCATCGTCCACAGCCGCGCCCAGATTGGCGTGGATGCGCCTGCCGTTACCGTCGAAGTTCATCTGGCCAATGGTTTGCCGTCGCTGACCATGGTCGGCCTGCCCGAGACAGCGGTGAAGGAGAGCAAGGATCGGGTACGCAGCGCGATCATCAATTCGGGGCTGCAGTTTCCGGCGCGGCGGATCACGCTGAATCTGGCGCCGGCGGATTTGCCCAAGGATGGCGGGCGGTTCGATCTGGCGATTGCCCTGGGAATCCTGTCGGCGAGCGTACAGGTGCCGACCCTGACCCTGGACGACGTGGAATGCCTGGGTGAGCTGGCGCTCTCCGGCGAGGTGCGGGCGGTGCGCGGGGTGCTGCCGGCGGCGCTCGCGGCGCGCAAGGCCGGGCGCACGCTGATGGTGCCTCGGGCCAATGCCGAAGAGGCGTGCCTGGCCTCCGGATTGACGGTGATCGCGGTGGATCACCTGCTGCAGGCAGTGGCGCACTTCAATGGGCATACGCCGGTTGAGCCCTACGCCTCGGACGGCTTGATCCACGCCGCCAAACCCTACCCCGACCTCAATGAAGTGCAAGGCCAACTGGCGGCCAAGCGCGCGCTGCTGATCGCGGCGGCGGGGGCGCATAACCTGTTGTTCACCGGGCCGCCAGGCACGGGCAAGACGCTGCTCGCCAGCCGATTGCCAGGGTTGCTGCCACCGCTGGCGGAGCACGAAGCCCTGGAAGTCGCGGCGATCCAGTCGGTGGCCAGCGGTGCACCGCTGACCCACTGGCCACAGCGCCCGTTTCGTCAGCCCCACCACTCGGCGTCCGGGCCGGCACTGGTCGGGGGCAGTTCAAAACCGCAGCCGGGAGAAATCACCCTGGCGCATCACGGTGTGTTGTTTCTCGACGAGTTGCCGGAGTTTGATCGCAAGGTGCTGGAAGTGCTGAGAGAGCCGCTGGAGTCCGGGCACATCGTGATTTCCCGGGCCAGGGAACGGGTGCGCTTTCCGGCGCGCTTTCAGTTGGTGGCGGCGATGAACCCCTGCCCTTGTGGGTATCTGGGCGAACCCAGCGGCAAATGCAGTTGTACCCCGGACATGGTGCAGCGCTATCGCAACAAGCTGTCGGGGCCGCTGCTGGATCGTATTGATCTGCACCTGACTGTCGCGCGGGAAGCTACGGCGCTTAACCCGGCCGCCAAGCCCGGCGACGACAGTGGCAGCGCGTCGGCACGGGTCGCAGATGCCCGGGCGCGGCAGCAGAAACGTCAGGGCTGTGCGAATGCCTTTCTTGATTTGCCGGGGCTGCGGCGACACTGCACGTTATCCACAGCCGATGAGCATTGGCTGGAAACGGCTTGCGAACGACTGACCCTGTCACTGCGCTCGGCGCATCGGCTGCTCAAGGTGGCGCGAACATTGGCCGATCTTGAGCAGGTTGAGGAGATCACGCGGGAACATCTGGCGGAGGCGTTGCAGTATCGGCCGGCGACTCAGTAAGGCTTGGGATTGAGTCGTGCCCAATCGCGAGCAGGCTCGCTCCCACAATGGATCCGCATACACCGGACCTTGTGGGAGCGAGCCTGCTCGCGATAGCTATCTCAGCCGCACCTCAGCGAAACCGGTCGACCTCGGCACGCAAATCCGCCGCCAGCTTCTCCAGCTCCTTGGCAGTAACGGCCAGGTTCGCCACCACTTCACGTTGCTCGCTGTTGGCCAGCGCGATGCTTTGCAGGTTGCTGCTGAGCAAGGTCGCGGTGCTGCTCTGTTCCTGGGTCGCGGTGGTAATCGCGGTGAACTGCTGACCCGCCGAGCGGCTCTGCTCATCGATGCGCGCCAGCGCCGATGCCACGTTGGCGTTACGCGACAGGCCTTCCTGCATCAACACGTTGCCCTGCTCCATGGTGCTGATGGCGTTGCCGGTTTCCTGCTGGATGCTCTGGATCATGCCGGATATCTCGTCGGTGGCCTGACGGGTGCGGGAGGCCAGGCTGCGCACTTCATCGGCCACCACCGCAAAACCACGACCTTGCTCACCGGCACGGGCCGCTTCGATCGCGGCGTTGAGCGCCAGCAGGTTGGTTTGCTCGGCGATGGAGGTGATCGTCCCGACAATGCCGCCAATTTCCTGAGAGCGCTGCCCCAGGGTGTTGATCACCGTTGCCGTGCTGTTCAAGGCGCCCGCGATCTGTTCCAGCGACGACGACGCTTCGTCCATGGACGTGCGACCGATCCGGGTCTGCTGGGCGTTTTCCTGGGCCAGGCGCTGGGTGCTGCTCATGTTGTCGGCAATGTTCAGCGAAGTGGCGCTGAACTCTTCCACGGCGCCGGCCATGCTGGTGATTTCACCGGACTGCTGCTCCATCCCTTCATAGGCGCCACCGGACAGACCGGACAACGCCTGGGCGCGGCTGTTGACCTCTTGGGAGGCCTTGCGGATGTGCTCGACCATGGTCGACAGCGCCTGGCTCATCTGGTTGAACGCACGGGCCAGTTGACCGATTTCATCATTGCTCGAGACATTCAGGCGCACGCTCAGGTCGCCGGCCCCGAGGGCTTCGGCCTGGCGCACCAGATCGCCCAGCGGCGCGAGCTTGCTGCGCAGCAGCCAGACAGCCGAGCCCACGGCGATCAGCATCGCCAGCAGGCTGCCAATCGCCAGTTGAATCCCGACGCTCCAGGTCACTGCGCTGATCTCCTCCTGCGGCATGCTGGCCACGACCGACCATGGGCCGTCCTCGAACGGAACGGCGACGCTGTAGAAGTCTTCGCCGGTGTCGGCCCAGAAGCCGCCCTTGCTCGGCGTTTTCGCCAGCGCAGAAATGGCCGGAGCGGCCTTGTCCAGCGCCTGAACGCCCGCGATCGGCACCAGCCAGTTGTTCTTCTCGTCCAGCAGCGCCAGGGAACCGGTCTGGCCGATGCGGAAGCGCTTGAGATTGGCGAACTGGGCGTTTTGCGCGTCGGTGTAGTCGAAACCTACGTACAGCACGGCAATCACCTTGCCGCTGCTGTCGCGCACCGGGGTGTACTGCGACATGTAGTAGCGTTCGAACAGCAGCGAGCGACCGACGAAGCTCTGCCCGGACATCAGGCGGGCGTACGCCGGGTTCGCGTGGTCGAGGATGGTGCCGATGGCACGGCTGCCATCCTGTTTGCTGACGTTGGTACTGACGCGGATGAAATCTTCACCGCTGCGTACGAACACCGTGGCCACCCCGGCGGTCATCTGCTTGAACTCGTCCACTTCCTTGAAGTTGTTGTTGAGCACTTCACCGCCCAGGTGCAGACCGGGCGTCTGCGTACCCGCGACGTTGTACTGCTCCTCAGGGTGCACGCTCAGGCCACCGGTAAAACGCTTTTCGAACAGCCCGGCCAGGCGCTGGGTGCTTTCACGCAAGGTGCCGTGAAAGGTAGTCAACTGGTCGGCCAGCAAGCGCGCTTCACTCGCCAGGTGTTCCTCGCGAGTGGCGAGGTTGGCGGTGTCCAGCGAACGCAGGGCGAATAAGGTACTACCGGTGATGACGACTGCCAGTATCACGGCTAGCGCGAGGCCTAGCTGTGAGGCAATTCGGGCACGAGGTTGAGGCATGAGAGCTCCTGGCCGGGCGCCTTTCCTCCTTGATCGGCTGCTCAGCAAATTTTCTAATAATGGGAGTTGCGAAGAACCTGCACGAGGGTTCCACAATCATACTTTCGGCGCGAAACCCTAATACTTGAGTGGTTATCTGGGATATCTCGCAAGTCCGAAAAAACGGGCGCGCAAACGTTTAACACAGATGCTCGACTGCCGGCAGTTTCATGGCCTGAACCTCGCTCAGCAAGAAGTCGCTGAGGCGGCGCAATCGTTCGCCTCCGGGGCGGGTTTTGGGCCAGACCAGGTAATAATGCTCACCGCTGGCGACGGCGGTCGGCCACGGCAGGCTCAGACGCCCCTGCGCCACATCCTCGGCCACCATCAACAGGTCACCCATGGATACGCCATAGCCCCGCGCCGCCGCGATCATCCCCAACTCCAGCGTATCGAACACCTGCCCGCCCTTGAGCGATACCTGCCCGGTCAGCCCCATGCGCTCCAGCCAGCTGCGCCAGTCCCGCCGGTCCGGCGTCGGGTGCAGCAACTCGGCATTGGCCAGGCGCGTGACATCCCACGGCTGGTCGTTGAGAAGATTCGGCGCGCCTACCGGGATCAGCTCTTCCGGGAACAGCAAGGTGGCTTCCCAGTCCGGCGGGAACCGCCCGTTGCCGAGGATCACGGCGCAGTCGAAGGGCTCGTGGTTGAAGTCCACCGAATCGATGTCCATCCACGCGCTGGTCAGTTGCACCTCATTGCCCGGTTGCAGGTGGCGGAACCGGCTGAGCCGCGCAAGCAACCAGCGCATGGTCAGGGTGGACGGCGCTTTCATGCGCAGGATGTCATCCTCGGCGCGCAAGGTGTTGCAGGCCCGTTCGAGGGCGGTGAAACCTTCGCGAATACCCGGCAGGATCAGCCGCGCCGATTCGGTCAGTTGCAAATGGCGCCCGCTGCGATGAAACAAACGGCAGGCAAAATGCTCTTCGAGCGTACGGATGTGCCGACTGACTGCGCTCTGCGTGATCGACAGCTCTTCGGCAGCACGGGTGAACGAGCTGTGCCGGGCCGCCGCTTCGAATGCACGAAGGGCATAAAGGGGAGGAAGACGACGGGACACTAGGAAAACTCCGGCAGCGCAATCCCATCAATTTATCAGAAGCGTCCCAAGATGAGTTTTTATCATGCCATCCATCCTATTTATCCCTTTGTGAAAACGCCCCGGAGCGCCGAGAATCGACGCTTTCCTGTTCCCTTCGACCATTGGGCGTGATGATCATGCAACATCCTGTGCGCACTGAACTCTGGGCCATCCTGCGGTTGGCGGGGCCGTTGATTGCCTCGCAGTTGGCGCACATGCTGATGGTCCTGACCGACACCCTGATGATGGCGCGCCTGAGCCCCGAAGCACTCGCGGGCGGCGGGCTCGGGGCGGCGACCTACTCATTTGTTTCGATTTTTTGCATCGGCGTGATCGCAGCGGTGGGCACACTGGTGGCGATCCGTCACGGCGCCGGCGATATTCCCGGCGCGGCGCGGCTGACCCAGGCCGGTTTGTGGCTGGCCTGGCTGATGGCCCTGGTGGGCGCGCTGCTGCTGTGGAACATCAAACCGCTCCTGCTGCTGTTCGGCCAGACCGAGAGCAACGTGCAGGCGGCCGGGCAATTCCTGCTGCTCCTGCCGTTCGCCCTGCCCGGCTACCTGAGCTTCATGGCCCTGCGAGGCTTCACCAGCGCCATTGGCCGGCCAACCCCAGTGATGGTCATCAGCCTGGGCGGCACCGTGGCCAATTTCGTGCTCAATTACGCCTTGATCACCGGCATGTTCGGCCTGCCGAAACTGGGGCTGGTGGGCATCGGCCTGGTCACCGCGATCGTCGCCAACCTCATGGCACTGGCGCTGGCCTGGCACATTCGGCGGCACCCGGCCTACGACGCCTATCCGTTGCGCCCGGGGCTGTCACGGCCCAACCGCCAGTATCTGAAAGAGATGTGGCGCCTGGGCTTGCCGATTGGCGGTACGTACGCGGTGGAAGTCGGGCTGTTCGCGTTCGCAGCGCTGTGCATGGGCACCATGGGCAGTACGCAACTGGGCGCACACCAGATTGCGCTGCAGATCGTCTCGGTGGCCTTCATGATTCCGGCGGGCATGTCCTACGCGATCACCATGCGCATCGGCCAGCATTACGGCGCCGGTCAACTGCAGGATGCGCGGATGTCCGGACGGGTCGGCATCGCCTTCGGGGCAGCGGCGATGCTCGGTTTCGCGATGGTCTTCTGGCTGCTGCCGAACCAATTGATCGGCCTGTTCCTGGACCACAACGACCCGGCCTTTCACCCGGTGATCGAACTGGCGGTGAGCCTGTTGGCGGTCGCCGCCTGGTTCGAATTGTTCGACGGCACGCAAACCATCGCCATGGGCTGCATACGCGGGCTCAAGGACGCCAAGACGACGTTCCTGGTCGGCCTGGGTTGCTACTGGCTGATCGGCGCGCCCGCCGCCTGGTGGATGGCGTTCCATCTGAACTGGGGACCGACCGGCGTCTGGTGGGGCCTGGCCCTGGGACTGGCGTGCGCGGCGGTGAGCCTGACACTGGCATTCGAGTGGAAGATGGAGCGGATGATTCGGCGGGAGTCGGCGTCCACAGACGGCTTTGCGAGCGCTCAGACTGAGTGATTGTCACGTCCCTCTGTAGGAGCGAGCATGCTCGCTCCTACAGGGACTGTGTTCAGCCCACGATTTCCAACACCGGCTGCTGGCTGCTGCCAAAGCTCAGGTATTCCACCAGCTCCGCCAGCGGCAAGGGTTTGCTGATCAGGTAACCCTGCACCTGATCGCAGCCAAAGCCGCGCAACAGGTCCAGTTGCTCCGGCGTTTCCACCCCTTCGGCGACCACCTCCAGATTGAGGTTGTGCGCCAGGTTGATCATGGCGTGGACCAGCTTGCGGTTCTCCTCGCGCTCTTCCATGCCGCCGACAAAGCTCTTGTCGACCTTCAACAGCGCAATCGGCAGGCTGTTGAGGTGCACGAAGGACGAGAACCCGGTGCCGAAATCGTCGAGCGAGAAGCGCACGCCGAGGCGCCCGAGGGCGTCCATGGTCTGTTGCACAAGATCGCTGCGGCGCATGACCGCCGTTTCGGTCAGTTCGAATTCCAGCCATTGCGCCTCGACGCCGCGCTCGGCAATCAGCCGGCTGAGGGTCGACAGCAACTGGCTGTCCTGGAATTGCCGGAACGACAGGTTGATCGCCATGTGCAGCGCCGGCAACCCGCGTTCACGCAGCACCTGCATGTCGCGCAACGCCCGGGAGATCACCCAGTAACCCAGCGGCACGATCAAACCGCTCTGCTCGGCCAGCGGCACGAATTCGCTCGGCGGCAACAAGCCGCGCTCGGCGTGACGCCAGCGCACCAGGGCTTCGAGACCGACGATCTGCCCGTCTTCCAGGTTCAGGCGTGGCTGGTAATGCAACTCCAGCTCATCGCGGCGCAACGCCCGGCGCAACTCGCTTTCAAGGTCGGCCATGCTGCGGGCATTGCGGTTGATGCGTTCGTTGAAGATGTGAAAGGTACAGCCCTGGGTGCTCTTGGCCTGCTGCATGGCGATGTGGGCGTGCCACATCAGCGGGTCGGCACCGGCCTGGGCACGGGCGTGCGCGATGCCCAGGCTGGAACCGATCAGCAAGCTCTCGCCGTCGACCCAGTAGGGTTCGGCCAGCGCTTCGGTGATGCGTTCTGCCATCCACTCGGCGCGTTGCGGTGCGCGGCGCGTGTCGATCAGCAGGGCGAATTCATCGCTGCCCAGACGCGCCAGCTGATCGCCGGCTTCCAGCTGGCTTTTCAGGCGTGCGACCACTTGCAGGATCAGCCGGTCGCCGGCCTGATGGCCAAGGGCATCGTTGGCGTGGCGGAAGTTGTCGAGGTCAAGGTGACCGAGGGCCAGGCCACGGCCTTCGTTTTCCGCCAGCCGCGCGGCCAGCAGGGTCTGGAAGCCCTGGCGGTTGGCAATGCCGGTCAACGGGTCCTGCTCGGCCAGGCGCTGCAGGGTGTTTTCCAGCAGACCGCGCTCGCGGACATGCCGCAGGCAGCGACGCAACATGCCCGCGTCGAGATGATCGCGCACCAACCAGTCGCTCACGCCATCGGGCGGCAGCTGCGGCTCCTGTTCGAGCAGCAACACCGTCGGCAGATTGCACCGGCCCGGCGCGGGTTGAAGGGCCGGGACCGTCAACAACACCGCGCTGCGGTTGTCATCGAACAGAGTGCTGACCGATTCCCAGCTCGGAGCGCTGATGAGCACGGCCGAGCTCTCCATCGGAGCCAGACACTCGCGCAACAACGCTGCCCACGCTGGCTCTTCAGCCAGTAGCAGCAAACGCAAGGGTTCGACAGGCGTAGACAAGCTAGCTCCCTAGACTCTGCAATGATGAGGCGGCTGGCATTATGCCGTGCTGATAACCAATGACCAAATGACATCAGCTATCAAACGAGGTCCTTGTATCCGGAATTACGTACATTAGACGCAAATTCTCCGCGCATCCTGCGTGAAAGTATCAAAACCGGCAAATATGAATCGCGTGTTGCGTCACAAGTCGGAGAGAGCAGCACAATTCTGTGAGCCTGTTAAAATGCCGGCCCATTTCGTGAATGACCCTGAATTCATCTATGTCCCGACTCAATCCCCGGCAGCAGGAAGCCGTGAACTACGTCGGCGGCCCTCTATTGGTGCTCGCCGGTGCTGGCTCCGGCAAGACCAGTGTAATCACCCGCAAGATCGCACACCTGATCCAGAACTGCGGCATTCGCGCGCAGTACATCGTTGCCATGACCTTCACCAACAAAGCCGCGCGCGAGATGAAGGAGCGGGTCGGCACCCTGCTGCGTGCCGGTGAAGGCCGGGGTCTGACGGTGTGCACGTTCCACAACCTGGGCCTGAACATCATCCGCAAGGAACACGTGCGACTGGGCTACAAACCGGGCTTTTCGATCTTCGACGAGACCGACGTCAAGGCCCTGATGACGGACATCATGCAGAAGGAATACGCGGGCGACGACGGCGTCGACGAGATCAAGAACATGATCGGCGCCTGGAAAAACGACCTGATCCTGCCGGCCGCGGCCCTGGAAAACGCCCGCAACCCCAAGGAGCAGACCGCCGCCATCGTCTACACCCACTATCAGCGCACGCTCAAGGCGTTCAACGCGGTGGACTTCGACGACCTGATCCTGCTGCCGGTGAAGCTGTTCGAAGAGCACGCCGACATCCTGGAAAAATGGCAGAACAAGGTGCGCTACCTGCTGGTGGACGAATACCAGGACACCAACGCCAGCCAGTACCTGCTGGTGAAAATGCTCATCGGCACGCGCAACCAGTTCACAGTGGTCGGCGACGACGACCAGTCGATCTACGCCTGGCGCGGTGCGCGACCGGAAAATCTGATGCTGCTCAAGGAAGACTATCCGTCCTTGAAAGTGGTGATGCTGGAGCAGAACTACCGCTCCACCAGCCGCATCCTGCGTTGCGCCAACGTGCTGATCTCGAACAACCCGCACGAATTCGAAAAGCAGCTGTGGAGCGAGATGGGCCACGGCGACGAGATCCGTGTGATCCGCTGCCGCAACGAAGACGCCGAAGCCGAACGTGTGGCCATGGAAATCCTCAGCCTGCATCTGCGCACCGACCGGCCCTACAGCGATTTCGCGATCCTGTATCGCGGTAACTACCAGGCCAAGCTGATCGAGCTGAAGTTGCAACACCACCAAGTGCCGTATCGCCTGTCAGGCGGCAACAGCTTTTTCGGACGCCAGGAAGTCAAAGACCTGATGGCGTACTTCCGCCTGATCGTGAACCCGGATGACGACAACGCCTTCCTGCGGGTGATCAACGTCCCACGCCGGGAAATCGGTTCAACCACCCTGGAAAAGCTGGGCAACTACGCCACCGAACGCAAGATCTCGATGTACGCCGCCACCGACGAAATCGGCCTGGGCGAGCACCTGGACAGCCGCTTCACCGATCGCCTGTCGCGCTTCAAGCGCTTCATGGACAAGGTCCGCGAACAGTGCGCCGGCGAAGACCCGATCTCGGCGCTGCGCAGCATGGTCATGGACATCGACTACGAGAACTGGCTGCGCACCAACAGTTCCAGCGACAAGGCCGCCGACTACCGCATGAGTAACGTGTGGTTCCTGATCGAAGCCTTGAAGAACACACTGGAAAAGGACGAAGACGGCGAAATGACCGTCGAAGACGCCATCGGCAAACTCGTCCTGCGCGACATGCTGGAGCGTCAGCAGGAAGAGGAAGACGGTGCCGAGGGCGTGCAGATGATGACCTTGCATGCCTCCAAGGGCCTGGAGTTCCCCTACGTGTTCATCATGGGCATGGAAGAGGAAATCCTGCCGCACCGCTCCAGCATCGAAGCCGACACCATCGAGGAGGAGCGGCGTCTGGCCTACGTGGGGATTACCCGCGCGCGTCAGACACTGGCGTTTACCTTTGCCGCCAAGCGCAAGCAGTACGGCGAGATCATCGACTGCGCACCCAGCCGCTTCCTCGACGAACTGCCACCGGACGACCTGGCCTGGGAAGGCAACGACGACACCCCGACCGAAGTCAAAGCCGTTCGCGGCAATAGCGCATTGGCGGATATACGCGCGATGTTAAAGCGCTAGAATTGACTACTTTTTAATCTACTTTCGGCGCGTATTGCGCCACCAGAGGAAGCTGCTGTGGAAGCACTGCACAAGAAAATCCGCGAAGAAGGCATCGTGCTTTCCGACCAGGTCCTGAAAGTCGACGCCTTTCTGAACCACCAGATCGACCCGGCCCTGATGAAGCAGATCGGCGATGAGTTTGCCGCGCTGTTCAAGGACTCGGGCATCACCAAGATCGTCACGATCGAAGCTTCGGGCATTGCCCCGGCGATCATGACCGGCCTGAACCTGGGCGTACCAGTGATTTTTGCGCGCAAGCACCAGTCCCTGACCCTGACCGAAAACCTGTTGTCGGCGACCGTGTACTCGTTCACCAAGCAGACCGAAAGCACCGTGGCGATCTCCCCGCGCCACCTGACCAGCAGCGACCGCGTGCTGATCATCGATGACTTCCTGGCCAACGGCAAAGCGTCCCAGGCACTGATCTCGATCATCAAGCAGGCCGGCGCCACCGTGGCCGGCCTGGGCATCGTGATCGAGAAGTCGTTCCAGGGCGGCCGCGCCGAACTCGATGCCCAGGGTTATCGGGTTGAGTCGCTGGCGCGGGTGCAGTCGCTGGCGAGTGGGGTTGTGACCTTCATCGAGTAACACCTCACTGCATTTCCCATTGTGGGAGCGGGCTTGCTCGCGAAAAAGGTGTGTCAGTCAAATATATGCCGACTGACATACCGTTTTCGCGAGCAAGCCCGCTCCCACATTTGTTTGTATTGAGTGTTATTGCGCGGTGGCCTTCAGGCCCGTGAGCAACAGCCGCTGAAACAGGTCCTCTTTCAGGCCTTCCGGATTCGTCAGCTGCATACGCTGTAGATGCTCCGGGTACTCCGACGCTTCGGGCGCGTCCAGCGCAGCCTTGCCCAATTCCAGCATCTGGGTAAGCTTGAACTTGCTCTTCAGCCAGTTCAGCGCCCGCAACAGGTCCTGCTCTTGAGCCGTGAAATCGCAGCCCAGCGGGTACTCCGGAAACAGCTGGGGGTGCCGGGCCTGAATCGCCTGCAAGCGTTGCGGCGTGTTGTCGGCGAAACGCGGATCGAGGCGGAAGTTTTCTGGTAATTTGCCGGCCTTTTGCGCCTGCTCGATCAGACCGGGCTGAAACCGCGAGTCACTGATGTTCAGCAGGGCCTCGATCACCGCTGCGTCGGTCTGGCCGCGCAGATCGGCGATGCCGTACTCGGTCACCACGATGTCCCGCAGGTGCCGCGGGATCGTGCAATGGCCGTATTCCCAGACGATGTTGGAACTGACTTCGCCGCCCGCCTCCCGCCAGCTGCGCAGCAGCAGAATCGAGCGCGCACCTTCCAGTGCGTGGCCCTGGGCGACGAAGTTGTATTGCCCACCGACGCCACTGAGCACCCGCCCGTCTTCAAGCTGATCGGCCACCCCGGCGCCGAGCAGGGTCATGGTGAACACGGTGTTGATGAAGCGCGCATCGAGGCGCTGCAGGCGTTTGAGCTCCTCCTGACCGTACAACTCGTTGATGTAGCTGATGCGGGTCATGTTGAATTCGAGCCGTTTACTCTGGGGTAGCTCGCGCAGGCGCTCATAAAAACTGCGCGGGCCGAGGAAGAAACCACCGTGCACCGAGATGCCATCGGTTTGCGCCGATTCGTCCAGCGTGCCGGCATTGGCTTGTTGCTGTGTCGGCACGTCCGGGTAGACCTTGCGCCGCACGATGCCGGCATCGGCGAGCACCAGCAGGCCGTTGACGAACATTTCGCTGCAACCGTACAGGCCCTTGGCGAAGGGCTCCACGCCGCCCTCACGCTTGATCAGTTGCGCCCACTGGCTGAGGTTCACATCGTCCAGCAACGCCTTGTAGCCCTGGTTATCCGCCTGCCGGGCCAGCAACGCTGCGGTCAGGGCGTCACCCATGGCGCCGATGCCGATCTGCAAGGTCCCGCCATCGCGCACCAGGGTGCTGGCGTGCAGGCCGATCAAATGATCCTGAAACCCCACCGGCATGTTGGGCGTGGAGAACAGCGTGGTGCTGTCCTTCTCGTCGATCAGCAGGTCGAAGGCGTCGATGCCGACTTCGGCGTCACCGGGCATGTACGGCAAATCGTTGTGCACCTGGCCCACCAGCAACACGGTCTCTCCCGCCGCACGGCGCCTGGCGATCATCGGTAGCAGGTCGAGGGTGATGTCCGGGTTGCAGCTCAGGCTCAGGCGATCCGGATGCTCGCCATGGCTGGCGAGCATTTGCGCCACCAGGTTCAAACCGGCCGCGTTGATGTCCCGTGCGGCATGGCTGTAGTTGCTGCTGACGTAATCCTGCTGGGCCGTCTCGCTGTGCAGCAGGCTGCCGGGCTGCATGAAAAATTGCTGGACGCGAATGTTGGCTGGCAGGTTTTCCTTGCGCAGGTCGGCCAGGAAATCCAGCTCCGGGTAGTCACCGAATACCCGCTCGATGAAGGGCTCGAGAAAGCGTTTCTGCAAACCGTCGCCCAGCGGAGGCCGGCCCAGACACAGTGCGGTATAGATCGTCAGCTGCCGCTCGGGCAACTGCGCGACCCGTTGGTACAGCGCGTTGACGAAAGGGTTGGGTTTGCCCAGCCCCAGCGGCAGGCCCATATGGATATGGGCCGGCAAACGTGCCAACACCTCATCGACCGCTTGCTCGATAGAACACAGCTGCACCATCTGATCCTCCCTTGGCGATTGGGCTTGGACCGAGCTTGCCGGGTCTTGGTTGCATTGAACAGCCCTGACCCGCCTGTGCAGGTACAAGCGCTCCTGCACGGGCGGTGTTGCAGCAGGCACAAAAAAGCCGCCCGAAAGCGGCTTCTTGCGCAAGAGACAGCCGTATTACAGGCCGGACATCTCTTTGATCGCACCCTTCAGCTCGTCGTCGGAGCAGTCGGCGCAGGTGCCTTTAGGCGGCATGGCGTTGATGCCGGTGATGGCCTTGGCCAGGATGCCGTCGAGGCCGCCCTGGTGATCGGCGCGCTCTTTCCAGGCGGCCTTGTCGCCGATTTTCGGCGCGCCCAGCAGGCCGGTGCCGTGGCAAGCGTTGCAGTGCTTGGCGATCACGTCTTTGGGTGCCTTGGCACCACCGCCGCCCGTCGCTGCAGCCACTTCCATACCCTTGCACTCTTGACCGGTCACACAGACCTGGCCAACAGGCTCGATGCGCTTGGCGATGTCGTCATTGGTCGCAGCTTGAGCGCTGGCAGCCCACAGGGCCAATACGGTTGCTGGTACGGCCAGCATTTTGATAATTAGGTTCACGCGTTCACCCTCATGGTGGCTAGTCACGCCTGCGGCCACGGTTCGCAGGCGGGCGCAAGTATAACGGTTAGCCCGTCGCACTGAAACAACCCCAAAGTCGAAGGGGTCTTGTTGCGCCACGGGAAAACCCTTCGGGTGCCGCTGCCATGCTGGCAGGGCGCCTCTTCTCTTAGAAATTCGCCGGTGTAGCTGCGCTGATTAGTCGCGCTGGTGCATCGAACGGATTCCGGAAACGGTGCGGCTTGGTACTCTCAAAGTAGTAGCTATCGCCGGCTTCAAGCACAAAAGTTTCCAGACCGACCACCAGTTCCAGCCGCCCTTCCACCAGGATCCCGGTTTCTTCGCCCTCGTGGGTGAGCATTTCGTCGCCGGTATCGGCGCCCGGCGGGTAGATTTCGTTGAGGAAGGCAATGGCGCGGCTCGGGTGCGCCCGGCCGACCAGCTTCATGGTCACCGCGCCATCGGAGATGTCGATCAGCTCGTTGGCCTTGTAGACGATCTGGGTCGGTTTTTCCTGCAGGATCTCTTCGGAAAAGAACTCGACCATGGACATGGGTATCCCGCCCAGGACCTTGCGCAGCGAACTGATCGAGGGGCTGACGCTATTCTTCTCGATCATCGAAATGGTGCTGTTGGTGACGCCCGCGCGTTTGGCGAGTTCACGCTGCGAAAGACCTTTGAGCTTACGGATGGATTGCAGTCGTTCACCGACGTCCAAGGCTGGAGCCTCCAGGGAATCATGTTGTTGGAATATTGATCGTCATCATGGCGACAGCGTTCAGTATTTACAACACTTGGGCCCCAATCCTGCTCGGTGATACGGCTGGCGTCCGCCGTTCGTTGCGCGTCAATCCCCGGAATAGAGCATCGGCACCCGGCGCAGGTTGCAGAAAATCTGGTAAGGAATCGTCTCGGCCGCCGCCGCGACGTCGCTGGCGAGGATGTTCTTACCCCACAGCTCCACGGTCGATCCCAGGCCGGCCTGCGGCACATCGGTCAAGTCGATGCACAGCATGTCCATCGACACCCGGCCGATCAACCGGCTGCGTTGCCCGGCGACCAGGACCGGCGTGCCGGTCGGCGCCTGGCGCGGGTAGCCATCGGCGTAACCCATGGCCACCACCCCGACGCGCATCGGCTTGTCGGTGATGAACCGGGCACCGTAGCCGATCGGCTCACCGGCGGGCAGTTCACGCACACAGATCACTTTCGACTCCAGGGTCATCACCGGTTGCAGGCGCGACGCCACGGCGTTGGCTTCCTCGAACGGCGTGGCGCCATAGAGCATGATGCCGGGACGCACCCAGTCGCTGGGGATCTGCGGCCAACCGAGCACGGCCGGCGAATTGCGCAGGCTGATCTCGGCCGCCAGGCCCTGGCGCGCTGCTTCGAAAACAGCCACCTGGTCGGTGCTGGCCTGGCTGTGCAATTCATCGGCGCGGGCGAAGTGGCTCATCAGCACGATCTTCGCAACCTTGCCGCTCGCCAGCAGCCGTTGGTAACCCGCCTGATAATCCTTGGGGTGCAGACCGACCCGGTGCATGCCCGAATCGAGCTTCAACCAGACCGTAATGGGTTTGCTCAGCGCCGCTTTCTCGATGGCTTCGAGCTGCCACAACGAATGCACCACACACCAGAAGTCATGCTCAACGATCAGCGACAGCTCATCGGCCTCAAAAAAACCTTCCAGCAGCAGCACCGGCGCCCGGATGCCCGCCGCACGCAGCTCCAGTGCTTCTTCGATGCAGGCCACGGCAAACCCGTCCGCCTCGGCTTCCAGCGCCTGGGCGCAACGCACCGCACCATGCCCGTAGGCATCGGCCTTGATCACTGCCAGAGCTTTGGCCCCGGTGGTTTCGCGAGCGATACGGTAGTTGTGACGCAGGGCTTGAAGGTCGATCAGGGCACGGGCTGGACGCATGGCGGCAGGCTTCTAGGCAGTCGTGGGAATAAAAACCGGCGCTGGCTGGCGGCGTAAACCGCCAACAGCGCCGGGAGAGGGATCTTTGTACGGGTGCGAGCGCTTATGGCAGTGCGGCGACCACTGAAAGCTCGACCAGAATCTGCGGCTCGCACAGCTTCGCCTCAACGGTGGCGCGGGCCGGTGCGACACCTTTGGGCAGCCACGTGTCCCACACCGCGTTCATGCCGGCGAAGTGCGCGTCGATGTCCTTCAGGTAAATCGTCACCGAGAGCAAACGGCTTTTGTCCGTACCGGCCAGATCGAGCATCCGTTCGATGTTGGCCAGGGTTTCGCGGGTTTGCTGTTCAATCCCGGCACTCATGTCGTCGCCGACTTGCCCTGCCAGATAAACGGTGCCGCCATGGACAACGATCTGGCTCATGCGCTCATTAGTGAGCTGGCGCTGGATTGACATGCTTTGCGGACTCCTGAATTTTGCTGCCGTAACGGGAAATATCGAGGCCTTCGGCGCTGATCTGCGGGGTTTTCTTGGCCATCAGGTCGGCCAGCAAACGGCCGGAACCGCAGGCCATGGTCCAGCCGAGCGTGCCGTGACCGGTGTTCAGGAACAGGTTGCTGAACGGGGTCGCGCCCACGATCGGGGTGCCATCCGGGGTGGTCGGACGCAGGCCGGTCCAGAAACTGGCCTCGGCCAGATTGCCGCCCTGAGGATAAAGGTCGTTGACGATCATCTCCAGGGTTTCACGCCGACGCGGGTTGAGCGACAGGTCAAAACCGGCGATCTCCGCCATGCCGCCAACGCGGATGCGGTTGTCGAAACGGGTGATCGCGACCTTGTAGGTCTCGTCGAGAATGGTCGAAGTCGGGGCCATGGCCGGGTTGGTGATCGGCACAGTCAGCGAGTAACCCTTGAGCGGGTACACCGGTGCGCGAATGCCCAGCGGCTTGAGCAGTTGCGGCGAGTAGCTGCCCAGCGCCAGGACGTAACGGTCAGCGGTTTCCAGCTTGCCGTCGATCCACACGCCGTTGATGCGATCACCGGCGTAGTCCAGGCGCTGGATGTCCTGGTCGAAGCGGAATTCCACGCCGAGTTTCACGGCCATGTCCGCCAGGCGCGTGGTGAACATCTGGCAGTCGCCGGTCTGATCGTTCGGCAGGCGCAGGGCGCCGGCGAGGATGTCGGTCACGCTGGCCAGCGCCGGTTCAACCCGGGCAATGCCGTCGCGGTCGAGCAATTCGAAGGGCACGCCGGACTCTTTCAGCACGGCGATGTCTTTCGCGGCGCCATCGAGCTGGGCCTGGGTGCGGAACAGTTGAGTGGTCCCCAGGCTGCGGCCTTCGTAGGCAATGCCGGTTTCGGCGCGCAATTCGTCGAGGCAGTCGCGGCTGTACTCGGACAGGCGCACCATGCGCTCCTTGTTCACCGCGTAACGGCTGGCGGTGCAGTTGCGCAGCATCTGCGCCATCCACAGGTATTGGTCGATGTCGGCAGTGGCCTTGATTGCCAGCGGTGCGTGGCGCTGCAACAGCCACTTGATGGCCTTGAGCGGCACACCCGGCGCGGCCCACGGCGAGGCATAACCCGGCGATACCTGCCCGGCGTTGGCGAAACTGGTCTCCATGGCGGCAGCCGGCTGACGGTCGACCACCACCACTTCAAACCCGGCGCGCGCCAGATAATAAGCACTGGTGGTGCCGATGACGCCGCTACCCAGGACCATAACGCGCATTTTCATATCCCTCATCGCGGCACGCCGCTGACGTTTGTTGTTCAGACCGTAGATGTGGGCAGTGTAAAAAAGATCAGCCAGTGCATTTCACTATATAAGCGCCTATATTTGGCGACAATTCTCGGCAAAAACGCTTTTTACGGAGGCGCATCCCCTATGCGTACCAACACCCAGACCAAACGCGAGCTGGACAAGATCGACCGCAACATCCTGCGGATACTGCAGGCGGACGGGCGCATCTCCTTCACCGAACTGGGGGAAAAGGTCGGGCTGTCGACCACGCCCTGCACCGAGCGGGTTCGGCGCCTGGAGCGTGAAGGGATCATCATGGGCTACAACGCCCGGCTCAATCCGCAGCACCTCAAGGGCAGCCTGCTGGTGTTCGTCGAGATCAGCCTCGACTACAAATCCGGGGATACCTTCGAAGAGTTCCGACGCGCCGTGCTGAAACTGCCCCACGTGCTGGAATGCCATCTGGTGTCAGGGGATTTCGACTACCTGGTGAAGGCGCGGATTTCCGAGATGGCCTCGTACCGCAAGTTGCTGGGCGACATCCTGCTCAAGTTGCCCCATGTGCGCGAGTCCAAGAGCTACATCGTGATGGAAGAGGTGAAGGAGAGCTTGAGTCTGCCGATTCCGGATTGAGAGTGTGCGACGCCTGTTCGTCGCCCTTCGCGAGCAGGCTCGCGCCCACCTTGGCGCCAATCACTTGTGGGAGCGGGCTTGCTCGCGAAGGCAGGCGACTCGGTCTTCAGTCAGACAAGCACCTGCCGGTTCGAAGCCATGTACTCGAATACCTGCTTCTCCACCCGCGGATGAATCAGCTCCACCGGCCCTCGCCCATTCGGGCATGGCAGCGTTTTGGTGGTGCCGAACAGCCGACATATCAACGGCCGCTCGTCATACACGGTGCAGCCATTGGGCCCGAGGTGCACGCAGTTGAGCTCATCCATCGCCGCATCCTGCTCGGCGGGCGTCTTGCGCGGCAGACGGGCCATCTCCTCGGGCGAGGTGGTCACCGGCCCGCAACAGTCATGACAACCGGGCACGCACTCGAAAGTGGGAATCTGCTGTCGCAGCGTGCGAATTTTCTGACTGTTGCAACTCATCGAAGCACTGACCCAAAAAGCGAATAGAGCAGGATTCTGCCGTATAAGCCGCAATCCAGACAGCCATAACCGACCAATGTTGCCTGCGCCGGAAGGGCCGGCTTATGCTCCGTCAAATTTTCCAGACACCCGCATCAGGATGACGCCGCATGAATGCCCGTGCCCAGCACACTGCCTCCTACTACGCCGCCAGCAGCCTGCCGCAGCCCGATTACCCGGCGCTGGCAGGCGACGTGGTGGCCGACGTATGCGTGGTCGGCGGCGGGTTTTCCGGGTTGAACACGGCGCTGGAACTGGCCGAGCGCGGCCTTCGCGTGGTGCTGCTCGAAGCCCGCAAAGTGGGTTGGGGCGCCAGCGGGCGTAATGGCGGGCAACTGATTCGCGGCGTCGGCCATGGCCTGGATCAGTTCGCCAACGTCATCGGCGCGGACGGCGTACGCCAGATGAAGCTCATGGGCCTGGAAGCGGTGGAAATCGTCCGACAGCGCGTCGAACGGTTTCAGATTCCCTGCGACCTGACGTGGGGCTACTGCGACCTCGCCAACAAGCCCCGCGACCTGGAAGGCTTCGCCGAAGACGCCGAAGAACTGCGCAACCTCGGCTACCGTTACGAAACCCGGTTGCTGCAAGCCGATCAAATGCACACCGTGGTGGGCTCCGATCGCTACGTCGGCGGCTTGATCGACATGGGCTCCGGGCATCTGCACCCGCTGAACCTCGCGCTGGGCGAAGCCGTCGCTGCGCAGCAGTTGGGCGTGCAGCTGTTCGAGCAATCGACGGTGAGCGGTATCGATTACGGCCCCGAGGTCAGGGTCCACACCGCCCAGGGCTCGGTTCGCGCCAAGACCCTGGTGCTGGGCTGCAACGCCTACCTCAACCAGCTCAACCCCGAACTCAGCGGCAAAGTCCTGCCCGCCGGCAGCTACATCATCGCCACCGAGCCCTTGAGCGAGGAGCAGGCCCAGGCACTGCTGCCGCAGAACATGGCGGTCTGTGACCAGCGAGTGGCACTGGATTACTACCGGCTTTCAGCAGATCGGCGTTTGCTGTTCGGCGGCGCCTGCCACTATTCGGGACGTGACCCAAAGGATATCGCGGCCTATATGCGCCCGAAGATGCTCGAGGTGTTCCCGCAACTGGGCGGGGTAAGGATCGACTATCAATGGGGCGGCATGATCGGCATCGGCGCCAATCGCCTGCCGCAGATCGGCCGGCTCAAGGACCAGCCGAACGTCTACTACGCCCAGGCTTATTCCGGCCATGGCGTGAATGCCACCCACCTGGCGGGCAAGTTGCTGGCCGAGGCCATCAGCGGCCAGCACAGTGGAGGGTTCGATCTGTTTGCCAAGGTGCCACACATCACCTTCCCCGGCGGCAAGCACTTGCGCTCGCCGTTGCTGGCGTTGGGGATGCTGTGGCATCGGCTCAAGGAGTTGGTCTGAACCCTGTAGGAGCGGGCATGTCGAGGCGTCGAACCGTCGCGATGAACCCGAGAACACCGCTGGGCATCAGAAGCCCCGCGTTATCGTTGACGTCCATCGCGACGGTTCGACATGCTCGCTCCTCCAGGGGAAGATTTGTTCAAATTCTCCAAAACGGCTTCAACCCCTCCTCCCGCGCCTGCTCCCGGGTCAGCCCGATATCCTTGAGCTGATCCGACGTCAGCGCCAGCAACGCCTTGCGCGTGTGCAGACGATGCCAGAACAGGCCCCAGCGGCTCAGGCCGGACGGCGCATTGCGCAACTGCGCCTCGCGCGCATCGTTTTTTTGCCCTGCCTCCAGTTCCTGACTGTGTAACGTCAGCCGCACATCGCTCAAGCCGTTCATTTTGAATGCTCCTGTTTACTTGGGTAGCCAGAGTTTTCATGATGCGCGGACGTTGCAAAGCATTACAGATTCAATACTCAGGTATTAACTCCATACAGATTTGCCGGTTTCATCACTGAATCCGCTTTTTTCACGCGATCTGTACTGGTCAGCCGAACCACTTCAACCTGGACTGCGCCATGACCCTTTACGTCAATCTCGCCGAATTGCTCGGCACGCGGATCGAACAGGGCTTCTACCGCCCCGGTGACCGGCTGCCGTCGGTGCGGGCCTTGAGCGTGGAACACGGGGTCAGCCTGAGCACGGTGCAACAGGCCTATCGGGTGCTGGAAGACAGCGGCCTGGCGATGCCGAAACCCAAGTCCGGCTATTTCGTTCCCGCTGGCCGCAAGCTGCCGGAATTGCCGGCAATCGGTCGTCCGGCTCAACGTCCGGTGGATATTTCGCAGTGGGATCAGGTGCTGGAGCTGATCCGCGCCGTGCCGCGCAAGGACGTGGTGCAACTGGGTCGCGGCATGCCCGACATCACCACGCCAACGCTGAAACCGTTGCTGCGCAACCTCGCACGCATCAGCCGTCGGCAGGACATGCCCGGCCTGTATTACGACAACATCCACGGCAACGCCGAGCTGCGCGAGCAGATCGCCCGCCTGATGCTCGCCTCCGGCTCGCAACTGACCGCCAACGACCTGGTGATCACCACCGGCTGTCACGAAGCCCTGTCCACCAGCATTCGGGCCATCTGCGAACCCGGGGACATCGTGGCCGTGGACTCGCCGAGTTTTCACGGGGCGATGCAGACGCTCAAGGGCCTGAACATGAAGGCCCTGGAAATTCCCACCGACCCGCTGACCGGCATCAGCCTCGATGCCCTGGAACTGGCCCTGGAACAATGGCCGATCAAGGCCATACAGTTGACTCCCAACTGCAACAACCCGCTGGGCTACATCATGCCGGAGTCGCGCAAACGCGCGTTATTGACGCTCGCCCAGCGGTTTGACGTGGCAATCATCGAGGACGATGTGTATGGCGAGCTCGCCTACAACTACCCGCGCCCCCGCACCATCAAATCCTTCGACGAAGATGGCCGCGTCCTGCTCTGCAGTTCATTTTCCAAGACCCTGGCGCCCGGTTTGCGCATCGGCTGGGTTGCGCCCGGCCGATACCTGGAGCGCGTGCTGCACATGAAATACATCAGCACTGGCTCGACCGCACCGCAACCGCAGATCGCCATTGCCGAGTTTCTCAAGGCCGGCCACTTCGAGCCGCACCTGCGACGCATGCGCAGCCAGTACCAGCGCAGTCGAGACCTGATGATCGACTGGGTCAGCCGTTATTTCCCGGCGGGCACCCGCGCCAGCCGCCCGCAAGGCAGCTTCATGCTCTGGGTCGAGTTGCCGGACGGCTTCGACACCTTGAAACTGAACCGTGCGCTGCACGACCAGTGCGTACAGATTGCCGTGGGCAGCATTTTTTCCGCCTCGGGCAAATACCGCAATTGCCTGCGGATGAACTACGCTGCCAAACCAACACCGCAGATCGAGGAAGCGGTGCGCAAGGTGGGCGCCGCAGCGATCAAATTGCTCGCGGAAAATGACAGTCTCATCGACTGACTTTTCAGCGCATTTCAGCGTCCATATGCCGACACCTGCCGCCATTTGTGGAACGATCCTACGTGAGAGTCAGACAGCCCCTGCTCGCTCTTCTACTGCTTGCCTCGCTCCTGGGCGGTTGCGCCAGCGTCGATGCGCAACGACAACCGAGCCAGGCGCTGCCGGCCAACGGCTCGGCCTTCGGCCGCTCGATCCAGGCCCAGGCCGAGCCCCACCAGGGCAAATCCGGGTTTCGCCTGCTGTCCAACAGCGGCGAAGCCTTCATGGCCCGCGCCGAACTGATCCGCAACGCCCAAAGCAGCCTCGATTTGCAGTACTACATCGTCCACGACGGGGTCAGCACCCGAATGCTGGTGGACGAATTGCTCAAGGCAGCCGATCGCGGCGTGCGTGTCAGGATCCTGCTCGACGACACCACCAGTGACGGCCTGGACTGGATCATCGCCACGCTCGCTGCCCATCCGCAGATCCAGATCCGCCTGTTCAACCCTCTGCACCTGGGGCGTGCAACGGGTGTCACGCGGGCCATGGGCCGGCTGTTCAACCTGTCGCAGCAACACCGACGCATGCACAACAAGTTGTGGCTGGCGGACAACAGCGCCGCCATCGTGGGCGGTCGTAACCTGGGCGATGAATATTTCGACGCTCAACCGAACCTCAATTTCACCGACATCGACATGCTGAGCGTCGGGCCGGTCGCCGAGCAGCTCGGCCACAGCTTCGACCAATACTGGAACAGTGCGCTGAGCAAGCCGATCGACGAGTTCCTGTCGAGCAAACCGACACAGAAAGACCTGCAGAACACCCGTACCCGCCTGGAAGAATCGCTGGAGGAGACGCGCAAGCAGAACCACGCGCTCTATCAACAGCTGATGACCTACACCACACAGCCACGCCTGGACCTCTGGCGCCGGGAGCTGATCTGGGCCTGGAACCAGGCCTTGTGGGACGCACCGAGCAAAGTGCTGTCAGAAGGTGAACCTGACCCGCACCTGCTGCTCACCACGCAGCTCGCACCGGAACTCACGGGCGTGAGCAAAGAGTTGATCATGATCTCGGCCTACTTCGTGCCGGGGCAGCCGGGGCTGGTCTACCTCACCGGGCGCGCCGATGCCGGGGTCTCTGTCAGCCTGCTGACCAACTCGCTGGAAGCCACCGACGTACCGGCGGTGCACGGCGGGTACGCGCCCTATCGCCGGGCCCTGCTGGAACACGGCGTGAAGCTGTACGAATTGCGCCGCCAGCCCGGCGACAGCGGCGGTAGCGGACCGCATATCTTCTACAGCAAATCGTTCCGCGGCTCCGACTCCAGCCTGCACAGCAAGGCGATGATCTTCGACCAGCAGAAGTCCTTCATCGGCTCATTCAACTTCGACCCGCGCTCGGTGCTGTGGAACACCGAGGTCGGGGTGCTGGTCGACAGCCCCGAACTCGCGGCCCATGTTCGCAGGGCAGCGCTGGAAGGGATGGCCCCACCGCTGAGCTACCAAGTGAAACTGGAAAACGAGCGGATCGTCTGGGTCACCGAAGATAACGGCCAGATGCACACGTTGACCAAGGAACCGGGGAGCTTCTGGCGCCGACTCAATGCATGGATGAGCGATGCGGTCGGGTTGGAGAAGATGTTGTAGCCCTCACGATCAACGCAGCTCTTCCGTAGGAGCGAGCATGCTCGCTCCCGCAGAGAGGGGAACACGCCAGGCTCACGCCGGCTCGGCCACCGTGCCGAACGCCCCCTGACGCGTCAGCAAAATCACCAACCCGAACGCCCCCGCCGCCATGAACAACGGCAACGCATGGCCGCTGACCCACTGGCTGCCCGCCCCGGCGACCAGCGGCCCGATCAGGCAACCGATCCCCCACAACTGCGCGATGTGCGCGTTGGCCCGCACCAGCGCATCGTCGCGATACCGTTCGCCGATCAGGATCAGCGACAAGGTGAACAACCCGCCGGCACTGGCGCCGAACAACACCCACAACGGCCAGATCAGCAATGTATTGAGCAGCAACGGGATGGCCAGGCTGGAGATCAGCAGCACCACGGCGCACCCGATGAACAAGCTGCGCCGCGACAGGCGATCCGCCAGCGCGCCAATCGGCAATTGCAGCAAGGCATCCCCGACCACCACGGTACTGACCATCGCCAGGGCGATTTCGGTGGTGAAGCCCTGGCGCAGGCAGTAGACCGGCAGCAAGGTCAGGATCATCGCCTCGAACGCGGCGAACAGCGACACACCCCAGGCAATCGCCGGCAACCCCCGGCAGAACCCCCACAAGTCACCGAACGTCACGCTGCAGGCTTCGCTGCTGGGTGCCCCGCTGCGGCCCAGGAGCAGAAATGGCGCGGCCATGAGCAGACCGACGCCGACCCAGAATCCGTAATCATGCTCGGTACCCAGCACCCCCAGCAGCAGCGGGCCGGCCAACTGGCTCAGGGCATAGCTGCTGCCATACAGCGCAACCAGGCGTCCGCGCCATTGCTCGACCACCAACTGGTTGATCCAGCTCTCGCCGAGGATGAACACCAGAGTGAGGATCACGCCGATCATCAGGCGCAGCAGCAGCCACACCGGGTAACTCGGCAACAAGGCCAGCAACCCGATGGAAAACGCCCCGGCCCACAGGCACAGACGCATCAGGTTGGCGGTGCCGAAGCGCGCCGCCAGATGACTGGAGATTTTCGCCCCCAACAGCACGCCAATCGCCGGCATCGCGGCCATTACGCCAATGGCGAACGAACCGTAGCCCCAGCCTTCCAGGCGAAACGACACCAGCGGCATGCTGACGCCCAGGGCCAGGCCAACACTCAAGACAGAGGCCAACACGGCGAAATAAGTCGCCCAACGCATGTTCCACGCTCCTGTGGATATTTATTGTTTGACGCGCCACAAAGCAAATGTGGGAGCGGGCTTGCTCGCGAATGCGGCCTGTCAGTCAACATCATCGCTGAATGACACACCGAATTCGCGAGCAAGCCCGCTCCCACAAAGGCCCGCCAGGGCCTCTTCACTGGCTTACAACTTGATCCAGGTCGCCTTCAGTTCGGTGTACTTGTCGAACGCGTGCAGCGACTTGTCACGACCGTTGCCGGACTGCTTGAAGCCGCCGAACGGCGCGGTCATGTCGCCGCCATCGTACTGGTTGACCCATACGCTGCCGGCACGCAATGCCCGAGCGGTCAGGTGCGCCTTCGAGATGTCCTGCGTCCACACGGCGGCCGCGAGACCGTAAGGCGTGTCGTTGGCAATCGCGATGGCTTCCTCAGCGGTATCGAACGCGATGACCGACAGGACCGGGCCAAAGATCTCTTCCTGGGCGATTTTCATCGCGTTGCTGACACCGTCGAAAATCGTCGGCTCAACGTAGGTACCACCGGTTTCCTGAAGCGTGCGCTTGCCGCCGGCGACCAGCTTGGCGCCATCGGCCTGGCCGGACTCGATGTAGGACAGCACGGTATTCATCTGCTGGGTATCGACCAGCGCACCGACGTTGGTCGCCGGGTCCAGCGGGTTGCCCGGTTTCCAGGTTTTCAGTGCCTCGATCACCAGTGGCAGGAATTTGTCCTTGATCGAACGCTCGACCAGCAGGCGCGAACCGGCGGTGCAGACTTCGCCCTGGTTGAAGGCGATCGCACCGGCCGCGGCTTCGGCGGCGGCTTGCAGGTCCGGGGCATCGGCGAACACGATGTTCGGGCTCTTGCCGCCGGCTTCGAGCCAGACACGCTTCATGTTCGACTCGCCGGAGTACACCAGCAACTGCTTGGCAATCTTGGTCGAACCGGTGAACACCAGGGTGTCGACGTCGTTGTGCAGGCCCAGCGCCTTGCCGACGGTGTGGCCGTAGCCTGGCAGCACGTTCAGCACGCCTTTCGGGATGCCGGCTTCGATGGCCAGGGCCGCGATGCGGATGGCTGTCAGTGGTGATTTTTCAGACGGCTTGAGGACCACCGAGTTACCGGTCGACAGCGCCGGGCCCAGCTTCCAGCAGGCCATCATCAGCGGGAAGTTCCACGGTACGATGGCGCCGACCACGCCGACCGGCTCACGGGTCACCAGGCCCAATTGATCGTGCGGAGTCGCGGCGACTTCGTCGTAGATCTTGTCGATGGCTTCACCGCTCCAGCTCAGGGCTTGCGCCGCGCCGGGAACGTCGATGTACAGGGAATCGCTGATCGGCTTGCCCATGTCCAGAGTTTCAAGCAGGGCCAGCTCTTCGGCATGCTGCTTGAGCAGGCCGGCGAAACGAATCATGGTGGCTTTGCGCTTGGTCGGCGCCAGACGCGACCAGGCGCCGGCGTTGAACGTGGCGCGCGCGTTTTCCACGGCACGCTGGGCGTCGGCGGCGTCACAGCTGGCAATCTTGCCCAGCAGACGGCCATCGACCGGGCTGATGCACTCGAAGGTCTCGCCGGAGACCGCATCGGTGTATTCGCCATTGATGAATGCGCGGCCTTCGATCTTCAGATCGCGAGCACGCTGCTCCCAATCGGCACGAGTCAGGGTGGTCATTCGAGTGTCCTCCTCTTTTAGAATACGAGCGCTCCGCGTTTGTCGCGGACGTCCCCAGCCTTTCTGCCCGGCCAACCTGCAATTGGCCCGGCGCAACCGCCACCCTAAACCAGTGACCGGGTTTGTTTCAATATATTTGACATAAGGTCGGCAAACGGCCTTGCGGTGTTCAATTTAATAAACATAGACTTTGGACCTTCCAGCCACTCGCGCCGCAATCACGGGGGATTACAACAATGAGCATCCAGAACATCGTCGACTTCAGCCAGACCAACACCGAGCCCGAGCGCTACCGGCCGGACCAGGCCAAGGTGCTCAAGGGCGACCCCGAGCAAGTGGTGTACAACCACTACAACAGCCCCTGCGGCCAGTTGAATGCCGGTGTGTGGGAAGGTGCCGTGGGCCAGTGGCTGGTGAACTTCACCGAACATGAATACTGCGAAATCGTTCAGGGTGTCTCAGTGCTGCGCGACAACGACGGCAACAGCAAGACCGTGCGTGCCGGTGATCGCTTCGTCATTCCGGCCGGGTTCAGGGGCACCTGGGAAGTATTGGAGCCGTGCCGCAAGATTTATGTGGCGTTCGAACAGAAGCCTTTTGAGACTCGCGATAAATAGTTACCGCACGCCTTCGCTAACCTTTGCCGATGCTGGCCTGGCGCCTGAAAAAGGCGCCAAACCTCATCGTACACAAGGAAGCGAATATTCATGAACACAGTCCTCACCAGCGGTTTTCTGGCAAGCCTCACCCTTGCACTGACTTTGATGCAGGCGCATGCCGAGCAACCGCAACAATGCAATGCGCAACAGGCCAGCTACCTTATCGGCCAATATCTGACACCGGCGATTGTGCAGCAGGCACGCGGGGAAGCAGGCACGACCAGGGTTGCGATCAACCCCGATACGCAAGAATTTGTACCTGATCGCCTGCGAATCGTTACTGATGCAGACATGAAAATTACTGAAATTTCGTGTGGTTAAACTTTTGCTGATTAGCTCGTGACCGGAGTAGCGATAACAAAAAAGGCCCGTATCTCGCGATACGGGCCTTTTTCGTAAGTCGGGAAAAATCAATTACTTGATTTTGCCTTCCTTGTAGATCACGTGCTTGCGAACAACCGGATCAAATTTCTTGATCTCGATTTTGTCCGGGGTAGTGCGCTTGTTCTTGTCGGTAGTGTAGAAGTGACCAGTACCGGCGCTCGAGATCAAACGAATCAATTCACGCATGATTAGCTCCCTTAAACCTTGCCAGCTTTGCGCAGTTCGGCCAGAACGACAGTGATGCCGCGCTTGTCGATGATACGCATGCCTTTGGCAGATACGCGCAGACGCACGAAACGTTTCTCTTCTTCAACCCAGAAGCGGTGATGCTGCAGGTTCGGCAGGAAACGACGACGGGTTTTGTTGTTTGCGTGGGAAATGTTATTCCCAGTCACCGGACCCTTACCGGTAACTTGACATACTCTAGACATGCCTCAGCCCTCTAAAACCACATGCCCAACCCGGCATGGGTTGGCCGCTTAATCTCTAGTCATTGTGGCGCCAGGCGCCGCGATTCTTTAGAGGTCTTACCGGCTACACCTACAGTGAAGGAACCGGGCCCCTAGAAAAGAGCGCTGCTTTATACCAGAAAGACTGGAGAGCAACAACATTCGCTGTGCGCTGAATCAATAAAAACCCTGATTTTCGGGCGCCGAGTGCCTTGAATAAAGGCTGTCGACGCTGGCAACCGCTCGTCGCCGAGAATCGTCCTACACGCCAGCCAGGGGTTTTCCCTACTCAGCGCCGAAGAAAACCAGCGCACATCGTCCTCTTAAAATGAAAAAGGGGATAGTCATTTGCAAACGAGCCCACTAGGGTAGGCCTTTTCCAGACTGCACTTGCAGATGGGCCTTCGATCTGTAAAGGAATCCGACCATGCGCCTTGCTGCCCTACCGCTGTTGCTTGCCCCGCTCCTGCTGAGCCCATTGGCCCATGCCGCCGCCCTGAGCGTGTGCACCGAGGCCAGCCCGGAAGGGTTCGACGTGGTGCAATACAACTCGCTGACAACCACCAACGCCTCGGCCGACGTGCTGATGAACCGCCTGGTGGACTTCGACACCGCCAGCGGCAAGGTGGTTGCCGCCCTGGCGGACAGCTGGGAAGTCTCCCCCGACGGCCTGACCTACGTGTTCAAGCTGCATCCGCAGGTGAAATTTCACCGCACCGAGTACTTCAGCCCGACCCGCGAGCTGACGGCCGAGGACGTGAAGTTCAGCTTCGATCGCATGCTCGACCCGGCCAACCCCTGGCATAAAGTCGCGCAGAGCGGCTTCCCGCACGCACAATCAATGCAGTTGCCGACGCTGATCAAGAAAATCGATGCGCTGGACCTCTTGACCGTGCGCTTCACACTCGACCATGCAGATTCGACGTTCCTGGCGACCCTGAGCATGGGCTTCGCCTCGATTTATTCTGCCGAATACGCCGACCGGCTGATGAAGGCCGGCACCCCCGAGAAACTCAACAGCCAGCCGATCGGCACCGGGCCGTTCGTGTTCACGCGCTTCCAGAAGGATGCCTCGGTTCGCTACAAAGCCAACCCGGACTACTTTGGCGGAAAACCGTCGGTGGACCCTCTGGTTTTCGCCATCACGCCGGACGCCAACGTACGCCTGCAAAAATTGCGACGCAACGAATGCCAGATCGCCCTGTCACCCAAGCCACTGGACGTGCAGGCCGCGCTGAAAGAACCGACCTTGAAAGTTGAAAAGACTGACGCCTTCATGACCGCGTTCGTCGGCATCAACAGCCAGCACCCGCCGCTGGACAAACCCGAGGTGCGTCAGGCCATCAACCTCGCGTTCGACAAGGCCAACTACCTCAAGGCCGTGTTTGAAGACACCGCCGAAGCGGCCAACGGTCCCTACCCACCCAACACCTGGAGCTACGCGAAGAACCTGCCGGGCTACGCCCATGACGTCGACAAGGCCAAGGCATTGATGGCCAAGGCCGGCCTCAAGGACGGCTTCCAGACCACCATCTGGACGCGCCCGTCAGGCAGCCTGCTCAATCCGAACCCGAGCCTCGGGGCCCAGATGCTGCAATCGGACCTCGCGGAAATCGGCGTCCAGGCCGAAATTCGTGTGATCGAGTGGGGCGAGCTGATTCGCCGCGCCAAGGCCGGTGAACACGACCTGCTGTTCATGGGTTGGGCTGGCGACAACGGCGACCCGGACAACTTCCTCACGCCACAGTTTTCCTGCGCGGCGGTCAAGTCCGGCACCAACTTCGCCCGCTATTGCAACCAGGACCTGGACAAGCTGATCAGCGCCGGCAAGACCACCGGGGAGCAAGGCGTGCGCACCAAGCTGTATGAACAGGCCCAGGCGCAGATCCAGCAGCAGGCGCTTTGGCTGCCACTGGCCCACCCGACCGCCTCCGCCCTGACGCGCAAGGACGTCACCGGGTATTCGGTCAGCCCGTTTGGTCGCCAGGATTATTCGAAGGTGACGCTCAAGTAACCGCCCCCCCTGTAGGAGCGAGCATGCTCGCGATGGTCGGAAGAACGCCTCGGGGTATCAGGTTCCCAGCGTTATCGTTGACGTCCATCGCGAGCATGCTCGCTCCTACAAGGTTCACCTACTCCTCCTACATCCACCCATACTCCGCCATCGACAGCGGCTCGCCATCGCCGATGATGAAATGGTCGAGCACCCGCACATCGATCAACTCCAAAGCCTCTCGCAGACGCTTGGTGAGCGCGCGGTCGGCCTGGCTGGGGTTGGTGTTGCCTGAGGGATGGTTGTGACACAGGATCAACGCAGCGGCGTTGTGAGCCAGGGCGCGCTTGACCACCTGCCTGGGATGAACGCTCGTGCTGTCGATGGAGCCGCGAAACAAGGCCTCGAACGTCAGCACTTGATGCTTCGAATCCAGGAACAGACAGCCAAACACTTCGTGTGGCTCGTGGCGCAGCATCGACTTCAGATAATCACGCACGGCCTGGGGATTTTCCAGCGCCGGCTTGTGCCGCGCGCGCTCGGCCAGATGGCGCCGGCCCATTTCCAGTATCGCCTGCAACTGGGCGAACTTTGCCGGGCCGAGGCCCAAATGTTTGCTGAATGTTGTTTGATCGGCTTCCAGCAGCGAACGCAGGCTGCCAAATTGACTCAACAAGTGGCGCGCCAGATCCACCGCGCTTGTGCCGGACACGCCGGTGCGGATGAAAATCGCCAGCAGCTCGGCATCCGAAAGGCTGGCCGAGCCCAGCGCCAGCAACCTCTCCCGTGGCCGCTCCGCCGCCGGCCAATTGCGAATACTCATAACACCTCCCTGGTCTGTGGGCTCCGCTGTTCCGTAGCGGTCGCTGTGATATCTTAGCCCATCTTTTTTGCGGGCGATTTCATTCCTGGGGAGGGGGTATCGCCACGCAGTCATCCACGAAATGAAAGGCAGACCTATGCAGCGGCTGTATCGGAAACGCATCGTTCTGGGCGTCGGCGGCGGCATTGCTGCCTACAAGAGTGCCGACCTGGTTCGCCGCCTGATCGACCAGGGTGCCGAAGTGCGCGTGGTCATGACCCGTGGCGGCAGCGAGTTCATCACCCCGCTGACCATGCAGGCGCTGTCCGGGCACCCGGTTCACCTGGACCTGCTGGACCCCGCAGCCGAAGCGGCCATGGGCCACATCGAGCTCGCCAAGTGGGCCGACATGGTGCTGATCGCCCCCGCCACCGCCGACCTGATCGCCCGTCTGGCACAAGGCGTCGCCGACGACCTGCTGACCACGCTGGTGCTGGCCACCGATGCCGTGGTCGCCATCGCCCCGGCGATGAACCAGGCCATGTGGCGCGACCCCGCGACCCAGGCCAACCTGCAAACCCTCGAAAGCCGCGACATCAAGGCCTTCGGTCCGGCCTCCGGGAGCCAGGCCTGCGGCGACGTGGGGCTGGGGCGCATGCTCGAGGCCGTCGAGCTCGCCCAGTGCGCGGCCGACTGCTTCAAACGCCAGGCACTGACCGGCAAACACGTGCTGATCACCGCCGGTCCGACCCAGGAAAACATCGACCCGGTGCGCTACATCACCAACCACAGCTCCGGAAAAATGGGCTTTGCCCTGGCCGAAGCCGCCGTGGAAGCGGGCGCCCGCGTCACCTTGATCACCGGCCCGGTACACCTGCCGACCCCGGATCGCGTCACGCGTATTGACGTGGTCAGTGCCCGCGACATGCTCGCCGCCTGCGAAGCCGCGATCCCTTGCGACCTGTTCATCGCCTCGGCCGCCGTGGCGGACTACCGCCCGGAAGTGGTCGCCCCGCAAAAACTCAAGAAAGACCCTACGAACGGAGACGGCCTGTTGCTACAGATGGTGCGCAACCCGGATATCCTGGCCACCATCGCCACACGCCCCGACCGTCCGTTCAGTGTCGGTTTCGCCGCCGAAACCGAACACCTGCTCGACTACGCTGCACGCAAGTTGAAAGACAAGAACCTCGATTTGATCGTCGCCAACGACGTCGCCAACCCGAGCATTGGCTTCAACAGCGAAGAGAACGCCTGCAGCGTGATCGACCGCCAGTTGCACGCCACACTTTTCGCCCAGACCAGCAAGAGCAAAATCGCTCGCCAGCTGATCACCTTTATCGCCGAACGTCTGAACCAGGTTTAATCGAATGCACGCTTTGCAAGCCAAGATCCTCGACCCACGCATCGGCAGCGAATTCCCGCTGCCCCAGTACGCCACGCCAGGCTCCGCCGGCCTCGACCTGCGCGCCATGCTGGACAAGGACACCGTCATCAAGCCAGGCGAAACCCTGCTGATCCCGACCGGCCTGTCCGTCTACATCGGCGACCCGGGCCTGGCCGCACTGATTCTGCCGCGCTCCGGCATGGGCCATAAGCATGGCATCGTACTGGGCAACCTGGTCGGCCTGATCGACTCCGACTACCAGGGTCCGTTGATGGTGTCTTGCTGGAACCGTGGCCAGAACGATTTCAACATCGTGGTCGGCGAGCGCCTGGCCCAGCTGGTGCTGGTCCCCGTCGTCCAGGCACATTTCGAGATGGTCGAAGAATTCGTTGAGACGGAACGCGGCACCGGCGGCTTCGGCCATTCCGGCCGCCACTGATCGCTTGATTCAACCCTATGGGAGCGAGCCTGCTCGCGATGACGTCGGTGCAGTCAGCCAATCTGTTGGCGATTGACCGCTATCGCGAGCAGGCTCGCTCCCACAGGTTCCAGGCCGCGAAATATCGAGCCCGGCATCTCAAGAGTTAACTGTTTGAAAACAGGCGATTGGCCGGCCCGCTCCGGGCCGATGCAGGTGGCATGGCCTTTTCATGCCACGAACTCTCTGCGCAAAACGCCGTCATACCCTTCAGTTTGAGCCTGCTGGCGAGCTTTTTGCGCCAGGGTCCAGCCACTTTCGAGATGGAGCATCCCTACCGATGAACACCCCCGCCCAAGTCGCCCCTGCGTTCCCCGACAGCATTTTCCGCGCCTATGACATCCGGGGCACCGTCCCGGAATTCCTCAACGCTGAAACCGCCTACTGGCTCGGCCGTGCCATTGGCGCACAGAGCCTGGCCCAGGGTGAGCCAAACGTATCCGTGGGTCGCGATGGCCGCCTGTCCGGCCCGGAGCTGGTGGCGCAATTGATCAAGGGCCTGGCCGAAGCCGGTTGCCACGTCAGCGACGTTGGCCTGGTACCCACCCCCGCGCTCTATTACGCCGCCAACGTGCTGGCCGGCAAATCCGGCGTCATGCTCACCGGTAGCCACAACCCGTCGAACTACAACGGCTTCAAGATCGTCATTGCCGGCGACACCCTGGCCAACGAACAGATTCAGGCCCTGCACGAGCGCCTCAAGACCAACAACCTGACCAGCGGTATTGGCAGCGTCACCCAGGTCGAAATCCTCGACCGCTACAACACCGAAATCGTCCAGGACGTCAAACTGGCCCGCCGCCTCAAAGTCGTGGTCGACTGCGGCAACGGTGCGGCCGGCGTGATCGCCCCGCAACTGATCGAGGCGCTGAACTGCGAAGTCATCCCGCTGTTCTGCGAAGTCGACGGCAACTTCCCCAACCACCACCCGGACCCGGGCAAACCCGAGAACCTCGTGGACTTGATCAACAAGGTCAAGGAAACCAACGCCGACCTCGGCCTGGCCTTCGACGGCGACGGCGATCGCGTCGGCGTGGTGACCAACACCGGCAGCATCGTCTACCCGGACCGCCTGTTGATGCTGTTCGCCCGCGACGTGGTGGCACGCAACCCGGACGCGGAAATCATCTTCGACGTCAAATGCACCCGTCGACTGACGCCGCTGATCAAGGAATACGGTGGTCGGCCGCTAATGTGGAAGACCGGTCATTCGTTGATCAAAAAGAAAATGAAACAATCCGGTGCCTTGTTGGCCGGTGAAATGAGCGGGCACATCTTCTTCAAGGAGCGCTGGTTCGGTTTCGACGACGGCATTTACAGCGCCGCCCGGCTGCTGGAGATCCTGAGCAAGGAAAAATCCACCGCCGAGGAACTGTTCGCGACCTTCCCGAACGATATTTCTACGCCGGAAATCAATATCCATGTGACCGAAGAGAGCAAATTCAGCATCATTGATGCATTGCACGACGCTCAGTGGGGCGCAGGCGCCGACCTGACCACCATCGACGGCGTGCGAGTCGACTATGCCAAAGGCTGGGGCCTGGTTCGCGCCTCCAACACCACGCCGGTGCTGGTGCTGCGCTTCGAGGCCGATGACGAGGCTGAATTGCAACGCATCAAGGACGTCTTCCGCGTCCAGTTGAAGCGTGTTGCACCTGATCTCCAACTACCGTTCTGATTCACCCGGAGCCCTGAATGACCCTCGAACGCGAAGCCGCCGCCAACACCGCCAAGGTCCTGTCCGAAGCGCTGCCTTACATTCGCCGCTATGTCGGCAAGACGCTGGTGATCAAATACGGCGGCAACGCGATGGAGAGCGAGGAGCTGAAAACCGGCTTCGCCCGCGACATCGTGCTGATGAAAGCCGTGGGCATCAACCCGGTGGTGGTTCACGGTGGCGGCCCGCAAATCGGCGACCTGCTCAAGCGCCTGTCGATCGAGAGCCATTTTGTCGATGGCATGCGCGTCACCGACGCCGCCACCATGGACGTGGTGGAAATGGTCCTCGGCGGCCAGGTCAACAAGGACATCGTCAACCTGATCAACCGTCATGGCGGCAGCGCCATTGGCCTGACCGGTAAAGACGCCGAGCTGATTCGCGCGAAGAAACTGACCGTCACCCGTCAGACGCCGGAGATGACCCAACCGGAAATCATCGACATCGGCCACGTTGGCGAAGTCGTCGGGATCAACACCGATCTGCTGAACCTGCTGGTCAAGGGCGATTTCATTCCGGTCATCGCGCCGATCGGCGTGGGCGCCAACGGTGAGTCGTACAACATCAACGCCGACCTGGTGGCGGGTAAGGTAGCCGAGGCCCTGAAAGCCGAGAAGCTGATGCTGCTGACCAACATCGCCGGCCTGATGGACAAGGAAGGCAAGGTGCTGACCGGCCTGAGCACCCAGCAGGTCGACGCCCTGATCGCCGACGGCACCATCTACGGCGGCATGTTGCCCAAGATCCGCTGCGCGCTGGAAGCGGTCCAGGGCGGCGTGGGCAGCTCGCTGATCATCGACGGACGCGTGCCGAATGCAATCCTGCTGGAGATCTTCACCGATACCGGTGTGGGCACGCTGATCAGCAATCGCAAGCGTCCGTAAGGGCTGGCAGATACAAAAAGACCCCGCTCGGCCTGGCCGGGCGGGGTCTTTTTTTGCCAGCAACCTTTCCTGTAGGAGCGAGCATGCTCGCTCCTACAGTTGTCGGGTATCAGACGCCGAACTGCGCGCGATACGCTTCCACGGCCGGCAGGTGTTGCTTGAGTTGCGGATCGTCCGCCAGGAATTCCAGCACCTGATTCAGCGACACGATGCTGACCACCGGAATGCCGAAATCACGCTCGACCTCCTGGATCGCCGACAGCTCACCGTTGCCACGCTCCTGGCGGTTCAGGGCGATCAGCACGCCCTTGGCCCTCGCGCCCTCCTGGGAGGCGATGATCTGCATCACCTCACGGATGGCGGTGCCGGCGGTGATCACGTCGTCGATGATCAGCACGTCGCCGGTCAACGGCGCGCCGACCAGGCTGCCGCCTTCGCCGTGGGCCTTGGCTTCCTTGCGGTTGAAGCACCACGGCACATCACGGTCATGGTGTTCGGCCAGGGCGACTGCGGTGGCGGCGGCCAACGGAATGCCCTTGTAGGCCGGGCCAAACAAAACGTCGAACGAAAGGCCGCTCTCAACGATGGCCGCCGCATAGAAACGCCCCAGCTGCGCCAGGGCCGAACCGGAATTGAACAGGCCCGCATTGAAGAAATACGGACTGGTGCGCCCGGACTTCAGGGTGAACTCACCGAAGCGCAAAACGCCGCGATCGATGGCAAAACGAATGAAATCGCGCTGATACGCCTGCATGAAAAAAACCCCAAATACCACGGATTTAGCTAAATAGGTTGACGCCGTGTATCATACACGCACGCGATTTTTGGGGCCATTTATGCGGATCATCAGTGTGAACGTCAATGGTATTCAGGCTGCAGTCGAGCGAGGTTTGCTCAGTTGGCTGCAAGCACAGAATGCCGACGTCATCTGCCTGCAGGACACCCGCGCCTCCGCCTTTGAACTGGACGATCCAGCCTTCCAACTGGATGGCTACTTCCTTTATGCCTGCGAAGCCGAAGTTCCTGCCCAGGGTGGCGTGGCTTTGTATTCGCGGTTGCAGCCGAAGGCAGTCATCAGCGGTCTCGGCTTCGAGACAGCCGACCGCTACGGGCGCTACCTGCAAGCCGATTTCGACAAGGTCAGCATCGCGACCTTGCTGCTCCCTTCGGGGCAGAACGGCGATGAAGACTTGAACCAGAAGTTCAAGCTAATGGACGACTTCGGCCGTTATCTGGATAAACAGCGGCGCAAGCGGCGCGAGTACATTTATTGTGGCTCGCTGTACGTGGCGCAACAGAAGCTGGATATCAAGAACTGGCGTGACAGCCAGCAATCCCCGGGCTTCCTGGCACCTGAGCGTGCCTGGATGGACGAGATTGTCGGCAACATGGGGTATGTCGATGCCCTGCGCGAAGTCAGTCGCGAGGGCGACCAGTACAGCTGGTGGCCGGACAACGAACAGGCCGAGATGCTCAACCTTGGCTGGCGCTTCGACTACCAGATCCTGACGCCGGGCCTGCGTCGCTTCGTCAGAAGCGCACGCCTGCCACGTCAGCCACGGTTCTCGCAGCACGCGCCACTGATCGTGGACTACGACTGGACGCTGACTATCTAAGCGGTTGCTGGACGCAAAAAAGCCGACATGACTGTCGGCTTTTTTGTGCCTGCTTTTTGCCCCTCTGTAGGAGCAGCATGCTCGCGATGGTCGTTAACGATAACGCGGGGCCTCAGGTATCCCCGCGGCACCCTTGCATCCATCGCGAGCATGCTCGCTCCTACAGATACAGGGAAAGGTCGTTATTTGATCAACCGCCAGGTGAACGGATACCGGTAAGGCAACCCCTCATTGGCCTTCACCCCGGCAATGATCGTCAGCACCAGCGCGCCAATGGCGATCAAGCCAAACAGGAAGAAACCGATGATCACCACCATCAGCAGGAAACAGATGGCGGAAGCGATGGCGACGGTGATCTGAAAATTCAGCGCCTCCTTGCCCTGCGCATCGACGAACGGGTCCGATTCGCGCTTCATCTGCCACAGAATCAGCGGGCCGATCAGCGTGCCGAAGGGAATCCAGATCCCCAGCAAGGCGGACAGGTGACAGAACATTGCCCACTGCCGGGCCTCCTTGCTCGGGGTCGGTAGCAGCTCTTGCTCTTCACTCATGATGCCCTCCTTGTCTGGGCGGTCCGGTCAGTCGGCCAAGGCGGCCTTCTGCAGTTCGAAGATCTCGGTCATGCCCTTTTTCGCCAGCTCCAGCATCGCGTTCAGGTCTTCCGGCTGGAACGGCGCGCCTTCAGCAGTGCCCTGAACCTCGATGAAGCCACCCGTGCTGGTCATCACAACGTTCAGGTCGGTCTCGGCCGCCGAATCTTCAAGATAGTCCAGGTCGAGCACCGCTTCACCCTGGTACATGCCGACGGACACGGCACCGATCATTTGCTTGAGCGGGTCGCCGCCCTTCAGGCCACCGCGCTTCTTGATCACTTTCAAGGCGTCGACCAGCGCGACCATGGCGCCAGTGATGGACGCGGTACGGGTGCCGCCATCCGCCTGGATGACATCGCAGTCGACGTACAGGGTGACATCGCCCAGCTTGGACATGTCCAGGGCAGCCCGCAGCGAACGGCCGATCAGGCGCTGGATCTCGAGGGTACGGCCGCCTTGCTTGCCACGGCTGGCCTCACGCTGGTTACGCTCGCCCGTGGCGCGCGGCAGCATGCCGTACTCGGCGGTCAACCAGCCCTGGCCCTGACCCTTGAGGAAACGCGGCACGCCGTTTTCGACGCTGACGGTGCAGATCACCTTGGTATCACCGAACTCGACCAGTACAGATCCCTCGGCGTGTTTGGTGTAGTTGCGGGTAATGCGGATCGAGCGGAGCTGATCGGCAGCGCGACCACTTGGACGTTTCATAGGGAATACCTGTACGGGGGACGGAAAACTGCCGAGCATTATAGAGCCGTGCACCGAGCCTGGGCACTTCTAAAAAATCCGTCCGACGATTGAAGGCCCGGACTTGAGCCCGCAACCGCACTTTACCGACACCCTGCAGCGGTTTGTCGCGCCCGGCGTTTGGGCGCATCCGCCCCACTGCGCTACAATCCTGCGCCTTTGCTGCCTGTCGGCTTTAATTCACAGATACCGGATTGCGCGAAACCTTTGGTAAAGCAAATCCGAATTGCGAGGTACCTCCATGGTGCACAGCATGACCGCCTTCGCCCGCGTCGAAAAAGCCGGCGCCCAGGGCACCCTGAGCTGGGAACTGCGCTCGGTCAACAGCCGCTACCTGGAACCCCACCTGCGCCTGCCCGAAACCTTTCGCGACCTCGAAGGCGCCGCCCGCGAAGCACTGCGCCAGGCCATTTCGCGCGGCAAGCTGGAATGCACCCTGCGCTTCACCGAGGAGAGCACCGGCAAGCCCTTGCAGGTAGACCGCGAGCGCGCTGCGCAACTGGTGGCGGCGGCCGAGACCATCGCCGGCCTGATCAAGAACCCGGCCGCCCTCAATCCACTGGAAGTACTGGCCTGGCCAGGGGTGCTGGTCGGCGATGCGAGCGACCCTCAAGCCCTGAACGCCGAGGCACTGGCGCTGTTCAATGAAGGCCTGAAGGAACTCAAGGCCGGCCGCGAGCGCGAAGGCGCGGAGCTGGCGCGGCTGATCAACGAGCGCCTGACGGCCATTGAGGAAGATGTGGTGACCTTGCGCGAGCTGGTCCCGCAGATGCTCGCCACCCAGCGCCAGAAAGTCCTCGACCGCTTCACCGACATGAAAGCCGAGATGGACCCGCAGCGCCTGGAGCAGGAAATGGTCATGCTCGCTCAGAAGAGCGACGTCGCCGAAGAACTGGATCGCCTGAGCACCCACATCATCGAAGTTCGCCGAGTGCTCAAATCCGGCGGCGCGGCCGGACGGCGCCTGGACTTCCTGATGCAGGAGCTCAACCGCGAAGCCAACACACTGGGCTCCAAGGCCTTCGACCCGCGCAGCACCCAGGCTGCGGTCAACCTCAAGGTGTTGATCGAGCAGATGCGCGAACAAGTGCAGAATATTGAGTAAGGCAACCCCGACATGACCCACATCACCGGCACCCTGTACATCGTTTCCGCCCCTTCGGGCGCGGGCAAAAGCAGCCTGGTCAAGGCCCTGACCGACGCGGATCCGGAGATCCGCGTTTCGGTTTCCCACACCACCCGCGCCATGCGTCCCGGTGAAGTGAACGGCGTGAACTACCATTTCGTCGAACGCGGCGAGTTCGTGAAGATGATCGAACACGGCGACTTCCTGGAGCGCGCCGAAGTGTTCGGCAACCTCTACGGCACCTCGCAAAGCACCCTGCAGCAGACCCTGGACGAAGGTCACGACCTGATCCTGGAAATCGACTGGCAGGGCGCCGAACAAGTGCGCAAGCTGATGCCGCAGGCCCGGTCGATCTTCATCCTGCCGCCGTCCCTGCAGGCCTTGCACCAGCGCCTGACCCACCGCGGCCAGGACAGCGACGAGATCATCGACGGCCGGATGCGCGAAGCCGTCAGCGAGATGAGCCACTACGTCGACTACGACTACCTGATCATCAACGACGATTTCGCCCACGCCCTGCAGGATTTGCAGGCGATTTTCCGTGCCAATCAGCTCAATCAGAAGCGCCAGCAGCAACGTCACGGCAAACTTTTGGCTGAATTACTCGACTAAACAGCACTTCCCAAAACAGCTGCAAGCGCTTTACATTGGCACTTGCAGCGCGTCGAAGGGCCTGGTCAAAAAATCAGCGCTTCCCTAATCGCTGGTGATTTTTTAAACTGTTGAGTCCGCTCGCCCAACCGGGCAGCGCGCATCTTGCATTCGCTCCGAGGAATACCATGGCCCGCGTAACCGTTGAAGACTGCCTAGAACACGTGGATAACCGCTTTGAGCTGGTCATGCTCTCTACCAAGCGTGCCCGTCAACTGGCCACCGGCGGCAAAGAGCCGAAAGTAGCCTGGGAAAACGACAAGCCTACCGTCGTGGCCCTGCGTGAAATCGCGGAAGGCCTGATCGACTATGCCGCGATCGCCGAAGCCGAAATCGTTGAAGACGAACCGCTTTTTGCTGCCTTCGAGGACGAGTCCAACGAGGCCGTCTAAGCCTATGCCTGGTCGACGTAGCACGGCGCGGGATCACAGCTTGCGGCAGGAGATATCATGCCCAGCATAGACGCCCTCGCCGATCGCTTATCGACCTACCTCGGCACGGACCAGGTCAATCTGGTCCGCCGAGCGTATTTCTACGCCGAACAAGCCCACGACGGCCAACGCCGACGCAGTGGCGAGGCGTACGTCACGCACCCTCTCGCGGTGGCGAACATTCTGGCCGACATGCACATGGACCATCAGAGCCTGATGGCAGCGATGCTGCATGACGTGATCGAAGACACCGGCATTGCCAAGGAAGCGCTGCAAGCGCAGTTCGGCGAAACCGTGGCCGAACTGGTCGACGGGGTCAGCAAACTGACCCAGATGAACTTCGAGACCAAGGCCGAAGCGCAAGCTGAAAACTTCCAGAAGATGGCCATGGCCATGGCACGCGACATTCGCGTGATCCTGGTCAAGCTGGCCGACCGCCTGCACAACATGCGCACGCTGGAAGTGCTGTCCGGCGAAAAGCGCCGGCGCATCGCCAAGGAAACCCTGGAGATCTATGCCCCCATTGCCAACCGGCTGGGGATGCACGCCATTCGCATAGAATTCGAAGACCTGGGCTTCAAAGCCATGCACCCGATGCGTTCCGCGCGGATCAACCAGGCCGTCAAACGCGCCCGGGGCAACCGCAAGGAAATCGTCAACAAGATCGAAGAATCCCTCAGCCACTGCCTGGCCATCGACGGTATCCAGGGTGAAGTGAGCGGGCGCCAGAAGCACCTCTACGGCATCTACAAGAAAATGCGCGGCAAGCGTCGGGCCTTCAACGAGATCATGGACGTGTACGCGTTCCGGATCATCGTCGACAAGGTCGACACCTGCTACCGCGTGCTGGGCGCTGTACATAATTTGTACAAACCCTTGCCGGGTCGCTTCAAGGATTACATCGCGATCCCCAAAGCCAACGGCTATCAGTCGCTGCACACCACGCTGTTCGGCATGCACGGTGTTCCGATCGAAATCCAGATCCGCACCCGTGAAATGGAAGAAATGGCCAACAACGGCATTGCCGCCCACTGGCTGTACAAATCCAGTGGCGACGAGCAGCCCAAAGGCACCCATGCCCGCGCCCGCCAGTGGGTCAAGGGCGTGCTGGAAATGCAGCAACGTGCCGGCAACTCGCTGGAATTCATCGAGAGCGTGAAGATCGACCTGTTCCCGGACGAGGTCTACGTGTTCACGCCCAAAGGCCGGATCATGGAGCTGCCCAAAGGCTCCACGGCGGTCGACTTTGCCTACGCGGTGCACACCGATGTGGGCAACAGCTGCATCGCCTGCCGGATCAACCGTCGTCTCGCGCCGCTGTCCGAACCGCTGCAAAGCGGCTCCACGGTCGAGATCGTCAGCGCTCCAGGCGCACGGCCGAACCCGGCCTGGCTCAACTTCGTGGTCACCGGCAAGGCGCGTACGCACATACGCCACGCCCTCAAGCTGCAACGCCGCTCCGAGTCCATCGCCCTGGGCGAGCGCCTGCTGAACAAGGTGCTCAACGGTTTCGACAGCGCCCTGGACCAGATCTCGGCCGAGCGCATCAAGGCGATGCTCAGCGAGTACCGCCTGGAGCTGATCGAAGACCTGCTCGAAGACATCGGCCTGGGCAATCGCATGGCCTACGTCGTGGCGCGCCGCTTGCTCGGCGAGGGCGAACAACTGCCCAGCCCCGAAGGCCCGCTGGCGATTCGCGGCACCGAGGGCCTGGTGCTCAGCTACGCCAAGTGCTGTACGCCGATTCCGGGCGACCCGATTGTCGGCCATTTGTCCGCCGGCAAAGGCATGGTCGTGCACCTGGACAACTGCCGCAACATCAGCGAAATCCGCCACAACCCGGAAAAATGCATCCAGCTCTCCTGGGCCAAGGATGTCACCGGCGAATTCAATGTCGAACTGCGTGTCGAGCTCGAACATCAGCGCGGCCTGATCGCGCTGCTGGCCAGCAGCGTCAACGCGGCCGACGGCAACATCGAAAAAATCAGCATGGACGAACGCGATGGTCGCATCAGCGTGGTTCAACTGGTGGTCAGCGTGCACGATCGCGTACACCTGGCTCGCGTGATCAAGAAACTGCGTGCGTTGACCGGGGTGATTCGCATCACCCGCATGCGTGCATAGCCAACCTCTTACAAGGAGTCCGCAATGACCAAGACCGTTATCACCAGCGACAAGGCCCCGGCCGCCATCGGCACTTACTCCCAGGCGATCAAGGCGGGCAACACCGTCTACATGTCGGGCCAGATCCCGCTGGACCCGAAAACCATGGAACTGGTCGAAGGCTTCGAAGCCCAGACCGTTCAGGTGTTCGAAAACCTGAAAGCCGTGGCTGAAGCCGCTGGCGGTTCGTTCAAGGACATCGTCAAGCTGAACATCTTCCTCACCGACCTGAGCCACTTCGCCAAGGTCAACGAGATCATGGGCAAGTATTTCGATCAGCCCTACCCTGCCCGCGCTGCCATCGGCGTAGCGGCCCTGCCAAAGGGTTCGCAGGTTGAAATGGATGCCATCCTGGTCATCGAGTAATGCCTGTGGCGCAGCCCGTGGGGGCTGCGCCGCCGTGAACCGTATCAAAGCGTTTTGAAAGGATTCCACCATGCGCAAAGCGCTAGCCCTCTCGCTGGTCGCCCTGATCCTGGGCGGATGTGCCAGCAACCCTGCCGACCGTGACATCAGCGGCACCTGGATCAACCAGGTGGCGATCGATGCTGCCTCCAAAGGTGGCCCCCTGCGCGAAGCGCTGCAGGCTTATGGCCCGAACCTGGAATGGGACGTCAACACCAAGGCCGGTCAGGCCCGCTACACCAACGGTTTCGAGAACGTCGACGGCAAGTTGCTCGGCGAAGAGTCAGGCGCCTGGAAAATCGATTTCTACGGCAGTTCCGGCAGCGAACTGAAACGTGACGGCAAGCAACTGAGCCAGGCGGCGACCGAGAACGAAGCCGCGCAGGTCTTTGACCGCGCACTGATCCCGGTGCCGGAAGGCGCACCGATCGGCGCCAGCTTCGAGCGCGCGTTGTACTCGGCCTACATGGGCGGCGACTGGAAGATCGTCAGCGGCCCGGGTGAAGGCAATTCCGTGCAATTCCAGGACGATGGCCAGGTGACGGGCCTGCCCAACACCGATCGCTATGCGCTCTGTCTGGCCGGTGATTGCGCATCGATGAGCGGCGGCAATGACAACATGTGGCTGCAGTTCAACGGCCAGGGCAACACCTGGATCTTTACCCGCAAGGGCAAGGAACTGGAAATCTTCCAGGCGGTGAACACCGCACAGGCCGACGAAATGCCGCAGTTCATGCCGGGTAGCCGTCAGTGGACGCTGGAGAAGCAGTAACCCGATCGTAGCAGCTCCGCAGATCCAATGTGGGAGCGGGCTTGCTCGCGAAAGCGGTGTGTCAGTTAAAGGATTGTCGACTGACACAACGCTTTCGCGAGCAAGCCCGCTCCCACATATTTGTTTGTGGTGCCCGGAAGTCAGCAGCGCCCTTCAAGAATCGCCGCATAACCCTCGCGAAAGCTCGGGTACGTCGGCGTCCAGCCCAGGGCTTTGGCCCGGGCATTGCTGCAGCGTTTGCTGCCCGTGCGCCGCACGCTTGCATCCTCCGCCCATTCGGTCACGCCCAGGTACTCGCGCAACCAGGCCACCACATCCGCCAGTGGCGCGGGCGCATCGTCGACACCGATGTAGACGTCATCCAGCGCGACACCGCGATGGTCCGCCTCCAGCAGAAAGGCCATCAGGCCGGCCGCGTCATCGACGTGGATGCGGTTGCCATACAGCGGCGGATCGCTCACCACCCGGTAGCCGCGACGCACTTGCGTCAGCAACCATTCCCGACCCGGGCCGTAGATGCCGGTCAAGCGCACGATGCTGGCCGGAAAACCGCTGTTCAGTGCCAGTTGCTCGGCTTCGAGCATGACTTGCCCGGAATACCCGGCCGCCACCGCCGACGAGGTTTCGTCGACCCATTCGCCGTTCTGCTGCCCGTACACGCTGCTGCTGGAAACGAAAACCAGCCGCTTCGGCGCCTGCCCGTAGTCGTTCAGCCACTCCAGCACATGCTGCAAGCCCTGGATGTAAGCCGCACGGTAGCCCGCTTCATCGTGATCGGTGGCCGCCGCGCAATACACCAAGTAGTCCACCGCACCGATCGGCCAGGTCGCCGGACATTCCTTGTTGAACAAATCGCCGGCCACCCCCACCACGCCTTCGGGCAGGCGTGCGACGTTACGCCGCAAGCCATGAACCTCCCAGCCGAAATCCAGCAGTCGCGTGGCCAGACGGCTGCCGACATCACCGCAACCGGCGATCAAAACAGAGGGCGCGGACATTGAAAAACTCCTATTTCAAAGGCACAGACTAGCGCCGGCATCAGACTGACGGCTAGCGATGTTAGAAAAAAAGATACTGTATTACTTTTGTTAACAAGAATTACTTGCAATAATGCCCGCCACTTTTGTTCTCGGCCTTCGAGGCCTGGAAGAACATCTACCGTTTTTTTCCCTTAGGTCCGGCCAGCATGACACGCAATCAATTCTCCGCCTCGCCAACCAAACGACCTCGCGCCTGGAGCGCAGTGGCCGCCCTGCTGCTCAGCCTGATGCTGGCGCCAACCGCCGCATTCGCCGATGCCCAGGCACCCGCCACGCCAGCCGCCGCCACCGCTCCAGCCGAACACGCTGCCGATCACGCGGCACCGGCTCCGGCGGCCACCGACGCGGCCCCGGCTGCCGACGTTCCGGTCGAAGACCTGCCTGAAGTTCTCGAAGCCGACAACACCCTGGGCATGGCCCACGACCTGTCGCCATGGGGCATGTACCAGAACGCCGATATCATCGTGAAAATCGTGATGATCGGCCTGGCCATCGCCTCGATCATCACCTGGACCATCTGGATCGCCAAAGGCTTCGAGCTGATGGGCGCCAAGCGTCGACTGCGCACTGAAATCGTCCACCTGAAAAAGGCCACCACCCTCAAGGAGGCCGGTGCCACCGCGACCAAGCCAGGCACCCTGGCCAACCTGCTGGTGCACGATGCACTGGAAGAAATGCACCTGTCGACCAACGCCCGCGAAAAAGAAGGCATCAAGGAACGTGTCGCCTTCCGTCTCGAGCGCCTGGTGGCAGCCGCCGGTCGTAACATGAGCAGCGGCACCGGGGTGCTCGCCACCATCGGTTCCACCGCGCCGTTCGTCGGTCTGTTCGGTACCGTGTGGGGCATCATGAACAGCTTCATCGGCATCGCCAAAACCCAGACCACCAACCTGGCCGTGGTCGCCCCCGGCATCGCCGAGGCCCTGCTGGCCACCGCACTGGGTCTGGTTGCCGCGATTCCAGCCGTGGTGATCTACAACGTCTTCGCCCGCTCCATCGCCGGTTACAAGGCGCAAGTGTCCGACGCATCGGCTGAAGTGCTGCTGCTGGTCAGCCGCGACCTCGACCACCAGCCTGAGCGCAGCTCGCAACCGCACATGGTGAAAGTGGGGTAATCGGCCATGGGCCTGCATTTGAAAGAAGGCGCAGACGACGATCTGGCCGAGAATCACGAAATCAACGTCACACCGTTCATCGACGTCATGCTGGTGCTGCTGATCATCTTCATGGTGGCCGCGCCGTTGGCCACCGTGGACATCAAGGTTGACCTGCCTGCCTCGACCGCCAAACCGGCGCCGCGGCCGGAGAAGCCGGTGTTCCTCAGCGTCAAGGCGGACCAACGCCTGTACCTGGGCGAAGACGAAGTGAAGCCCGAAGCACTGGGCGCCACGCTGGACGCAAAAACCCAGGGCAAGAAAGACACGACGATCTTCTTCCAGGCCGATAAAGGCGTGGATTACGGCGACCTGATGAGCGTGATGGACAATCTGCGCTCGGCCGGTTACCTGAAGGTCGGTCTGGTCGGCCTCGAGACGGCAGTGAAAAAATGATCACGACGCGCCAAAAGCTGACGCGTTACAGCGGTAGCCTGGCCGTGGTGCTTGGTGTCCATGCGCTGGCCATTGCGCTGGCGCTGAACTGGACCTCGCGCCCACCGATCGAGCTGCCGCCGCAGGCGATGATGGTCGAGTTGGCGCCGGTTCCGGCCCCACCGCCGCCAGCACCGCCCAAGGTGATAACGCCACCACAACCACCGGCACCGGTGGAAGAACTGCCGATTCCGAAGCTGGCTGAAGCGCCGAAGGCCGAAATTGCCGTGCCGAAACCGGCCAAGCCCAAGCCCAAGCCACAGCCGCCCAAGCCTGTCGAGAAGAAGCCGGAGCCGCCGAAGGAGAAACCTTCCGAGGAAAAACCGGCCGACACCCAACCGACCCAGGCACCGACGGAGAAATCCGCGCAACCGGCACCGGGCCCTTCGCCCGCGCAGGTCGCGGCCAAGGCCAGCTGGCAAGGCACCCTGCTCGCTCACCTGGCCAAGTACAAGAAGTACCCGGCCAGTGCTCAGGCAAGGGGCAAGGAAGGTTTGAACCGTCTGCGCTTTGTCGTGGACGCCGAAGGCAACGTGCTGTCATTTGAACTGGTGGGCCGCTCCGGCAACGCCGATCTGGACCGGGCGACCCTGGAAATGATCCGACGTGCGCAGCCGCTGCCCAAGCCACCGGCCGACATGCTGACCAATGGCTCCATCGAAATTGTTGCACCCTTTGTTTACTCGCTGGAACGCCGGCGCTAAACACTGGCCCTTGTAGGAGCGAGCATGCTCGCTCCTACAAGGTTCCATGGAACACACCAAAGGCACCGCAAGGTGCCTTTGGCGCATCTACGGTTTGCAAACTCGCATTACCAGGTGTCACTCGACACCCTCAGTCTGATAACGTGCGTCTATCGATTGCAGCCGGTATGCTTGGCCCGCAACTTCATGGACGCTTGCTATGACTCTTACAGAATTACGCTACATCGTTACCCTCGCCCAAGAGCAGCACTTCGGCCACGCGGCCGAGCGTTGCCACGTCAGCCAGCCGACCCTGTCGGTGGGCGTGAAAAAGCTTGAAGACGAACTCGGTGTGCTGATTTTCGAGCGCAGCAAGAGCGCCGTGCGCCTGACCCCGGTCGGCGAAGGCATCGTGGCCCAGGCGCAGAAGGTCCTGGAGCAAGCCCAGGGCATCCGTGAACTGGCCCAGGCCGGCAAGAACCAGCTGACCGCCCCGCTGAAAGTCGGCGCGATCTACACCGTCGGCCCGTACCTGTTTCCCCACCTGATTCCACAACTGCACCGGGTCGCCCCGCAGATGCCGTTGTACATCGAAGAAAACTTCACCCACGTGCTGCGCGACAAACTGCGCAACGGCGAACTCGACGCGATCATCATCGCCCTGCCGTTCAACGAAGCCGACGTGCTGACCTTGCAACTCTATGACGAACCCTTCTACGTCCTGATGCCGGCCCAGCACCCCTGGACGCAGAAAGAGACCATCGACGCCGGCCTGCTCAATGACAAGAGCCTGCTGCTGCTCGGTGAAGGCCACTGCTTCCGCGACCAGGTGCTCGAAGCCTGCCCGACCCTGACCAAGGGCAGCGAAGGTGCCAAGCACACCACCGTGGAATCCAGCTCGCTGGAAACCATCCGCCACATGGTCGCCTCCGGCCTCGGCATCTCGGTCCTGCCGCTGTCGGCCGTGGACAGCCACCATTACGCCCCCGGCGTGATCGAAGTGCGCCCACTGACCCCGCCCGTGCCCTTCCGCACCGTGGCCATCGCCTGGCGCGCCAGCTTCCCACGGCCCAAGGCGATTGAAATCCTCGCCGACTCCATACGCCTGTGCTCGGTGGCCAAGCCCCCGGTGCCGGTGGTCGCAGCTTAAGTCACGAGCATGACCGAGTTGTCGCAAGTGTCGGTGACGGCACTCAAGGGCGTTGGCGAGGCCATGGCCGAGAAACTGGCCAAGGTCGGCCTGGAGAATCTCCAGGACGTGCTGTTTCACCTGCCCCTGCGTTATCAGGATCGCACCCGCGTGGTCCCGATCGGCCACCTGCGACCCGGCCAGGACGCCGTGGTCGAAGGCACCGTCAGCGGCGCCGATGTGGTCATGGGCCGTCGCCGCAGCCTGGTGGTGCGCATGCAGGACGGCACCGGCGGGCTCAGCCTGCGCTTTTACCACTTCAGCAATGCACAGAAGGAAGGCCTCAAGCGTGGCACGCGGATTCGCTGCTACGGCGAAGTGCGGCCCGGTGCGTCGGGGCTCGAGATCTACCACCCGGAATACCGCGCAATCACCGGCGACGAACCGCCGCCCGTGGATGAAACCCTGACGCCGGTCTACCCGCTGACCGAAGGCCTGACCCAGCAACGCCTGCGCCAACTGTGCATGCAGACCCTGACGATGCTCGGCCCGACCAGCCTTCCGGACTGGCTGCCGCTCGAACTCGCCCGCGACTACCAACTGGCGCCGCTCGCCGACGCGATCCGCTACCTGCATAACCCGCCCGCCGATGCCGATGTCGACGAACTCGCCCTCGGTCACCACTGGGCCCAGCACCGCCTGGCGTTCGAAGAACTGCTGACCCATCAACTGTCCCAGCAGCGCCTGCGCGAAAGCCTGCGCTCCCTGCGCGCCCCGGCGATGCCCAAAGCCACCCGGCTGCCGGCCCGCTACCTGGCCAACCTGGGCTTCACGCCCACCGGCGCGCAGCAGCGTGTCGGCAACGAAATCGCCTACGACCTCAGCCAGCACGAACCGATGCTGCGATTGATCCAGGGTGACGTGGGCGCGGGTAAAACCGTGGTGGCCGCCCTCGCCGCGCTGCAAGCGCTGGAAGCGGGTTACCAGGTGGCGCTGATGGCGCCCACCGAAATCCTCGCCGAACAGCACTTCATCACCTTCAAGCGCTGGCTCGAACCGCTGGGCATCGAAGTCGCGTGGCTGGCGGGCAAGCTCAAGGGCAAGAACCGCAGCGCCGCACTGGAACAGATCGCCAGCGGCGCGCCGATGGTGGTCGGCACCCATGCGCTGTTCCAGGATGAAGTGCAGTTCAAGAACCTGGCGCTGGTGATCATCGACGAACAACACCGTTTTGGCGTGCAGCAGCGCCTGGCGCTGCGCCAGAAAGGCGTGGGCGGCCGGATGTGCCCGCACCAGTTGATCATGACCGCCACGCCGATCCCGCGCACGCTGGCCATGAGTGCCTACGCCGACCTCGACACCTCGATTCTCGACGAACTGCCGCCCGGTCGAACCCCGGTCAACACCGTGCTGGTCACCGACACCCGGCGCGTCGAAGTCATCGAACGGGTGCGCAGCGCCTGTGCCGAAGGGCGCCAGGCGTATTGGGTGTGCACGCTGATCGAAGAGTCCGAAGAACTGACCTGCCAGGCTGCCGAGACCACCTACGAAGACCTCACCGCCGCCCTCGGCGAACTGAAGGTCGGGCTGATCCACGGGCGCATGAAGCCAGTGGAAAAAGCCGCGGTCATGGCCGAGTTCAAGGCCGGTCACCTGCAACTGCTGGTGGCCACCACCGTGATTGAAGTGGGCGTGGACGTCCCGAACGCCAGCCTGATGATCATCGAAAACCCCGAGCGCCTGGGCCTGGCGCAACTGCACCAGCTGCGTGGCCGGGTCGGTCGCGGCAGTGCCGCCAGCCATTGCGTGCTGCTCTATCACCCGCCGCTGTCACAGATCGGCCGGCAGCGCCTGGGCATCATGCGCGAAACCAACGACGGGTTCGTCATCGCCGAAAAAGACCTCGAATTGCGCGGCCCGGGTGAAATGCTCGGCACGCGGCAGACAGGTCTGCTTCAATTCAAGGTCGCGGACCTGATGCGCGACGCCGATTTGTTGCCGGCGGTTCGCGACGCCGCGCAAGCCCTGCTTGAACGCTGGCCCGCCCACGTCAGCCCGCTGCTCGACCGCTGGCTGCGCCACGGGCAGCAATACGGCCAAGTGTGAGCATCGTCGCAGTTTGTGGACGATGCTTTTAGACAAGCTGGTTATACTCCTGCAACTGTTTGAATACGGATACACACCATGACCGACGCTGCCCTCGTCCCTGAAACCCCGCACGCTCCGTCTGTGATTCGGCTGCTGCTGGCCAAACTCGGCATCGCCTACGAAGAAGTTCTCGACCATCACGGGTTGAACAGCGCGCGCAAAGTCCAGGCCGTGCTGCTCGACGACGCCGTGGGTGCGCTCATGGTGCTGTTTCCCCAGAGCCAACTGCTCGACCTCAATCGCCTGACCGAACTGACTGGCCGCCGCCTCACCGCCGTCTCCACCGAACGCCTGGAAAAGATGCTCGGCAAACACAGCCTGAGCCTGTTGCCCGGCCTGCCGGCGCTGACCAGTTCGCCGTGCCTGTACGAAGACAGCCTGCTGCAAGAACCCAAGCTGCTGATCAACTCGGGCGAGGCCGGCGTGCTGCTCGAGATTACCCGCGAAGACTTCAAGTCGATGCTGACCAAGGCCAGCGCCGCGAGCTTCGGCGAAAACCTGGGCAGCATCCGCCCCAACCTCGACCGCCCCGATGACGACCGCGAGGAAATCACCCAGGCCGTTCAAGCGTTCACTGCGCGGCGCATCCAGCAACGCCTGGAAGCCACCATCGAAATTCCGCCGCTTGCCGAGACCGCGCAGAAAATCATCAAGCTGCGCGTCGACCCCAACGCCACCATCGACGACATCACCGGCGTGGTTGAAACCGACCCGGCCCTGGCCGCGCAGGTCGTGAGCTGGGCCGCGTCGCCGTATTACGCCTCGCCGGGCAAGATCCGTTCGGTGGAAGACGCCATTGTGCGGGTGCTGGGTTTCGACCTGGTGATCAACCTCGCGCTGGGCCTGGCGCTGGGCAAGACCCTGAGCCTGCCCAAGGACCACCCGCAGCACACCACGCCGTACTGGCAGCAGTCGATCTACACCGCCGCCGTCATCGAAGGCCTGACCCGCGCCATGCCCCGCGCCCAGCGCCCGGAAGCCGGCCTGACCTACCTGGCCGGCCTGCTGCACAACTTTGGCTACCTGCTGCTGGCCCACGTCTTCCCGCCGCACTTCTCGCTGATCTGCCGCCACCTGGAGGTCAACCCGCACCTGTGCCACAGCTACATCGAGCAGCACCTGCTGGGCATCAGCCGCGAACAGATCGGCTCATGGCTGATGCGCTACTGGGACATGCCGGACGAACTCTCCACCGCCCTGCGCTTCCAGCACGACCCGAGCTACGACGGCGCCTATGCCGAGTACCCGAACCTGGTGTGCCTGGCGGTGCGCCTGCTGCGCGCCCGCGGCATCGGCTCCGGCCCCGATGAAGACATCCCCGACGCCCTGCTGGAACGCGTGGGCCTGACCCGCGACAAAGCCAACGATGTCGTCAGCAAGGTCCTCGAAGCTGAAGTGCTGTTGCGCGAACTGGCGTCGCAATTCAGCCAGGCCTGAAAACCCTCGCGGGCAAGCCCGCTCCCACAGGACACACCTCGCGCCTGTGGGGACGGGCTCGCCCGCGATGATCTTGAACGGTGACGCGCAATATCTGACGCCCTACAGCATTCGCGCTCCACGCATGCCTAGCGGTAGCGAGAACGGGTTGCCGGCGATAACGCCGCCCCGCTTTAAACCTTCGCCACAGCCTTCGCCTTGCGCGGCTTCAAATACTTGGTCAACCCCTGAAACCAGATCACCAGCGCCGGGTTGCCCTTGATCTGGATCGACTTGTCCTGAATCCCCGTCATGAAAGCCAGTTGCTTGTTCTTGGCCTGCATCGTCGCGAAACCGTAGGCGGCGTCCTTGAAGGCAATCGCGAAGGCGGGTTCGGCGTACGCGCCCGAATGGCTGGTGATGCGCTGATCTTTCACCCGGAAATGCCGCGCGACTTTGCCGTCCAGGGTCTGTAGTTGGAACACCAATGCCTTGTCGCCCAATTGTTGTTGAAACGCAGGATTGGTCCTACTGGCCTTGGCCATCAACAAACCTAGCGCCCACAGCAGTAAACGAAATTTCATGCGCACAGCCTCGGAAGGAAAATAAACGGCTGGCGCAGTGTAGCGATTTCACGCCGGAACGCTACTGCCTGATAGTTTTTGCAGAAGATAGCGGTATTTTTGCCGCCGATGACTACCAAGTCACAAGTTAAACGCGGCTGTTTAGATGCCGCGCTGGCTTGGCGGTTATACCCGCCGATCTACGGGAAGTTTCCTTCAAGACGCGGCGCCACCCATGAACTAGGCAGTCTTGGCCTTCATCGATAGCCTGTCTCCGTCAGCGCAAAAAACGGTGACACGGACGTGCAAGTCCGGCCCCAGGGACGCAATTGTTGATGGCTATTCGTTGAGCGTTTTCCTATGCTCGCGGATCGTTATGGCAGCTGTGCGTCGGAGACCTTCGGGTCTGCCGATTCCTGGATCGGTCTTGCACACCAACGCACAGCTGCCACCCTTTCGAAGCGCAAGCGAAACGGTGTCAGTCTCTTAACTCCAGGAGCTACACCATGATCAAACCAACACCGAATCCTCCAGAAAACGAAGATGTTTCTCCCTACGAAAGCCCCGACTCAAGGACGCTTAACGAAGCAGCCCAACGCGCCCTTGACCACCACTTCCCGCCCAGCCAGGCCGAAGCCAGAAACCGCAAGAGGACACTCTTCACGGTCAGCGACGACTTCAACACCGAAACCCTGCTGGCCAACGCCTCGGAAGACATGCTGGGCATCAGCACCATCGCTGCCAGGCTCGCCGATGACGTGGATGACTCCAGCCGCTCGGTTGCCCTGACGATCAGTCGTATGGCCGACGGCGTGTACTTGTTGATCGAGCGTGCACTGGATCATCTGGATGAGCCGGACATGGCGGCCATTTTCGCCAAGCAGGAAGGCAAAGCATCCTAAACGATGAAGTGATGAAGAACCCCGATGGGATATTCATCATCGGGGTTCTGCTTCAGTGCTCAGCACACCACTGCGGGGAAAACCAACACAGTTAACTTTCCCACCTTCTAAAAACATGTAGGAATCGTCTGGTTTTACCTGCCTGACTTGAAATGCACCTCCGCTCCAGTACTGTGCGTTAAACCGACTCAACGATGAGTCGGTACGAGCATCGAAACCGCCGGTGCGTTTATGCATTGACGTGCGCCGCAGCCGTGGTAGCACCGGGGGCATTAGTCCACGGTACCGGAGTTGGCGAATGGTTGGGCGAAACCATACGAGGCGACAAATGAGTAAATTCGAAATGGTATTCGGTTTTCTCAGCGGCCTTCTTTTTTATCTTTGACCATCTGGTTCGCCACTGCTCTTCACATGGCTTACACCAAAATCGATGTGATTCTGGAACATCTGAAAAACAACCCAGAAATTACGTCACACAGCGGTTTGTTGGAGGATGGACTGCCTGGCCGGCTGAAGCTGATAAGCAACATTTGCGACTACGTTACATCGCCTAATAAAGGCATAAAAAACGGCACAATCAGTGCGCACCCTCAATCTGGAATTGCGGGCAAGGTCCGATTGGTTTGGTCAATAGCCAGCGTATTAACGTTCCCCAATTTTTACATTAAGCACGGCATGCTGAATCCTGAAGATTTCGCTCACTTTCCCCCAACGCTCAAGCGAAAACTTGTCGTTCTTGAATGGAGCCTGTTAGGGCTGCTGCTCGGCATGACCGTGCTAAGTCTATGGGCGATGGTGGTAAGGCCCCACTAGAAAAATAGGAGTAAGGGCGGTGGTAGCGCGCACCCGGCAGATTTGAGTGCGCTCTGATAACCCGTCGTGTTCTTACGTTTATCGCGAGCAGGCTCGTTCCCGCTGGGTCCGGCAGCACCGAATACCAAACACAAAAATGGGCACTCAACCCGGGAAGGGTGTGCCCATTCTTCATTCGCTTCCCGCTGTGCGGGCCGGGAATACTGATTACGGATTGACGCTGTCTTTCAACGATTTGCCTGGCTTGAAGGCGACGGTGTTGCTGGCCTTGATTTTGACCGGCTCGCCGGTTTGCGGGTTTTTGCCGGTGCGGGCGCCACGGTGGCGTTGCAGGAAGGTACCGAAGCCGACCAGCGTCACGCTGTCCTTGCGGTGCAGGGCGCCGGTGATTTCTTCGAGAACGGCGTTGAGTACGCGGTTGGCCTGTTCTTTGGTGAGATCTGCTTTCTCCGCGATGGCGGCGGCGAGTTCTGGTTTGCGCATAAGTGAAGCCCCTTTGACGGTTTTTTGTTGTTATGTCCGTGCTGCTCTCGTTGGAACAGCGCCCAAAGCGCCGCAGGTGCTCTACTCTGCGGCAGACGGGAGTGAGGATGGCACGCGCCGAGAAGCCGCGCCAGCCTGCGCGCGACGTTTGTCTCGACAAAAGAGGGGTGATTACGACAGAACGCCCGCTATTTACGCCAGTAGCGGTGGAAGTTCTTTGTTCAGCGCCAGTTTCTCCATTACGGCGCTGCCAGTCAGGGCGTAACCGAGCAATTTGCCGGCCGCATCGCGGCACAGCACCTTGACGTCTCCCCCCTGCCCTTCGACCGTCCAGACGCCTTCAGAACCCCGTGGCGGCGGTGAAACCACCAACGGGCAGACCGGCGTTTTGACGGTGATCGGCATCGCGCCGTAGCTCACCGCCGTCGGGTTGCCGGCGAGGGTCTGGGCCAGCGCTCTCGCACAGCTCATGAGGGGCATCACGTACAACAGGTTCAGCCCGTCGACTTCGGCGCAGTCGCCCAAGGCGTAGATGTTGGCGTGGGAGGTTTTCAGGTGGCGGTCGACCACCACGCCGCGATTGACTTGCAGCCCGGCGGCGGCGGCCAGGTCGATGCGCGGGCGCAGGCCGATGGCCGAGACCACAACGTCACAGGCGATGACCTGACCGTCCGACAGGTGCGCTTCCAGGCCATCCGCCACGCGCTGCAAGCGGTTGAGCACCGGCCCGAGGTGGAAGCGCGCCCCCAGGCTTTCCAGCCCGGCCTGCACCGCTGCGGCGGCAGCCGGGTGCAGCAGCATCGGCATGACCTGCTCGCACGGCGCCACCAGTTGCACTTCATACCCGCCGAGGATCAGGTCGTTGGCGAATTCACAGCCGATCAGGCCGACACCCAGCAGCAACACCCGACGCTTGCCGGCGGCAAAGGCGCGGAAGCGTGCGTAGTCTTCGAGGTCGTTGATCGGGAACACGGCGTGCGCCGCATCGCCTTCGATGGGCACGCGCACGGTTTCGGCGCCCCAGGCCAGGATCAGGTCGCGGTAGCTCACCGCTTCTTCGCCGATCCACAGGCGCTTGTGGCCGGGGTCGATGCCGCTGATGCGGGTGTGGGTGCGCACTTCGGCGTTCAACTGCTGGGCCATGGCCCCCGGTTCGGCCATGGCCAGGCCGTCGGCGTCCTTGTTTTTGCCGAAGCCGGTGGACAGCATCGGCTTGGAGTAGGAACGCCCGTCGTCGGCGGTGATCATCAGCAGCGGGGTTTCGCCATCGAGCTTGCGAAACTCGCGGGCCAGGTTATAGCCCGCCAGGCCAGTGCCCACGATCACGACAGGTGCGTTCATTCCTTGCTCCTTGAAAGGTCTCAGTTGATTTCGATCATTTCGAAATCCATCTTGCCGACGCCACAATCCGGGCACAGCCAGTCTTCCGGCACGTCCTGCCACAGGGTGCCCGGCGCAATGCCGTCATCCGGCCAGCCGTCGGCCTCGTTGTAGATCAGCCCGCAGACCACACATTGCCACTTTTTCATTCAACTACTTCCTCAGGGTTCAGGCGCATTGCCGGCGCGGACGGTCGATGGTGCAGCGTTGCCATCCGGCTCAGGGCGTTTTGTACTGATCGTGTCCCGCAGATGCAAGCCTGTTCGACCCACAGGGCCGCCCGATCAGTCAAAATGATGAGCGGCCATGGTAAGCTCGCCGCCTCATTTGCTGCCAATAATGACTCATTGTGCAACACACAACCGCCCCGCAATGGCTGCTGCAAAGCCAACTCAACCCCCTGCCCGACGCCACGACGCTGAACTGGCTCTTCGATGAAGGCTCGCTGACCCGACGGCTGATCCGCCTGTCGAACGACGGTTTCAGTGTGACGCCGCTGTTCGAAGGCTGGCAAACCTTGCGCGCGGACGAGTGCGCAGCGCTGGACCTGGCCGAAGGCAGCGAGGGCTGGGTGCGCGAGGTGTATCTGCGCGGCCACGGCGAAGCCTGGGTGTTCGCCCGAAGTGTGGCGGCCCGCAGCGCGTTGCAGGGCGACGGCTTGCACATGGATGAGTTGGGCAGCCGTTCGCTGGGGGAGTTGCTGTTTTGTGATCAGGCGTTCGCGCGGCGCGCCATCGAGGTTTGCCACTACCCTCAGGCCTGGCTGCCACCGGAATCCCGGGCACCGCAGTTGTGGGGACGCCGCTCGCGCTTCGACCGTGGTGCCTTGAGTGTGCTGGTGGCCGAGATCTTCCTGCCGACCTTGTGGCTCGCCACCCGCGCCCACCCGGAGAACTGCTGATGTACCAGAGCCTGCTCAAGTCCCTGAACCGCTTGAACCCACGGGCCTGGGATTTCATTCAGCTGACGCGCATGGACAAGCCGATCGGCATCTACCTGCTGCTGTGGCCCACCTTGTGGGCGCTGTGGATTGCCGGCGAGGGTTCGCCGTCCGTGGCCAACGTGGTGATTTTCGTGCTCGGCGTGGTGCTGACCCGTGCCGGCGGTTGCGTGATCAATGACTGGGCGGATCGCAAGGTCGATGGCCATGTGAAGCGCACCGAGCAACGGCCTCTGGTCAGCGGCCGGATCAGCTCGCGCGAAGCCCTGGTGTTTTTCGCGGTGCTGATGGGCATCAGTTTCCTGCTGGTGTTGTGCACCAACGCGGCGACGGTCTGGCTGTCGTTCGGCGGCCTGGCGCTGGCGTGCACCTACCCGTTCATGAAGCGCTACACCTACTACCCGCAGGTGGTCCTGGGCATGGCGTTTTCCTGGGGAATGCCGATGGCGTTCACCGCGGAAACCGGTGAGTTGCCGGCGGCGGCGTGGCTACTGTGGATTGCCAACCTGTTGTGGACGGTGGGCTACGACACCTATTACGCCATGACCGACCGCGACGACGACCTGAAGATCGGGGTCAAATCCACGGCCATCCTGTTTGGCGAAGCGGACCGGGTGATCATCGTGACCCTGCAGGGGTTGGCGCTGGGTTGCCTGCTGCTGGCCGGCTCGAAGTTCGAGCTGGGCGTGTGGTTCCACCTGGGGTTGCTGGTAGCGGCGGGCTGTTTTGCCTGGGAGTTCTGGTACACCCGGGGCAAGGACCGCATGCGTTGCTTCAAGGCGTTCCTGCATAACCACTGGGCGGGGCTGGCGATTTTTGTCGGGATCGTGCTGGATTACGCGCTGCGCTAATCCAACACGATTTCTGTAGGAGCGAGCTCGCTCGCGAAGGTCGTGCAGGCGCCGCGGGCTGTCAGTTGCCACGCGTCATCGTTGACGACCATCGCGAGCAGGCTCGCTCCCACAGGTGATAACAGTCCGGGAGCGGAACAGTTCCTACATTTTCGGACCCGTGTTGGTGATGACGTGCCAGACGTCTTTCATCTTGTCACCGGTTTTGTCGCCCGGCGCCTTGTCCTTCATGAAGTAGTACAGCGGCTTGCCGTCGTAGGCCCACTGTTTGCTGCCGTCGTCACGGGTGATGATCGTCCATTTGCCATCGGCTTTGTCACCGGCCTTGGCCTCCAGTGGCGGCCAGTTTTCAGCGCACTGTCCGGTGCACACCGACTTGCCGCCCGTGTCCTTGTCGAACGTGTACAGGGTCATTCCCTTGTGGTCGGTCATCACTCCGCCTTGCATCATCGCAGGCTCCGCCGCGAAGGCCATTGCCGGCACAGAAAGGGCAGCGGCCAGCATCAGGGCTTTAAGGGATTGCGAGTAGTGAGTCATGGAAACCTTCTTTTGTGGTTGTCAGGATTCGGACTTAGAGAATAGTTCAGGAACGCCACAATCGCCGTGCAGCTAAAATGTTGTCACACGACTGCAATAATTCCGTTATCTAATGCGGCGCAAGACAGTTAAATGACAAGAGGGTTAATGGCATGGTTGGCAGGAACATTCTGATCGTCGACGACGAAGCGCCCATCCGCGAGATGATCGCCGTTGCGTTGGAAATGGCCGGCTATGACTGCCTGGAGGCCGAGAACTCTCAGCAGGCTCACGCCATTATCGTCGACCGCAAGCCGGACCTGATCCTGCTCGACTGGATGCTGCCCGGCACTTCCGGCATCGAACTGGCCCGCCGCCTCAAGCGCGATGAGCTGACCGGGGACATCCCGATCATCATGCTCACCGCCAAGGGCGAAGAGGACAACAAGATCCAGGGCCTGGAAGTCGGCGCCGACGACTACATCACCAAACCGTTTTCCCCCCGTGAGCTGGTGGCACGTCTCAAGGCCGTGCTGCGCCGTGCCGGGCCAACCGATGGCGAGGCACCGATCGAAGTCGGCGGCCTGCTGCTGGACCCGATCAGCCACCGCGTGACCATCGACGGTAAACCGGCCGAGATGGGCCCTACCGAATACCGCCTGCTGCAATTCTTCATGACCCACCAGGAACGTGCCTACACTCGGGGCCAATTGCTGGATCAGGTGTGGGGCGGCAATGTCTATGTTGAAGAGCGCACCGTGGACGTGCATATCCGTCGTCTGCGCAAAGCCCTCGGCGATGCTTACGAAAATCTGGTACAAACCGTGCGCGGCACCGGGTATCGGTTCTCCACCAAAGCCTGATCCGGACCTTCCCGCCCGACAAGCTGACAAGGACGCGCGTTAACGTGAACCAAAACTGGCATGGCATCCTCATTCGCCACATGCTGCTACTGGTCACCGCTTGCCTGGTGATCGGCCTGATTACCGGCTACTACGGCTGGAGCCTCGCCGCAGGCCTGGGTCTTTACCTGGCCTGGACCCTCAAGCAATTGCTGCGTCTGCACGAATGGCTGCGCCTGCACAAACCCGATGAAGCACCGCCGGACGGCTATGGCCTGTGGGGCGAAGTGTTCGACAGCATCTATCACCTGCAACGTCGCGACCAACGGGTGCGCGGGCGCCTGCAAGCGGTGATCGACCGGGTCCAGGAGTCCACCGCCGCGCTGAAAGACGCGGTGATCATGCTCGACACCGACGGCAACCTGGAATGGTGGAACCGCGCGGCAGAAACCCTGCTGGGCCTCAAGACGCCGCAGGACAGCGGACAACCGGTGACCAACCTGGTGCGCCATCCGCGCTTCAAGGAATACTTCGAGCAGGACAACTACGCCGAGCCGCTGGAAATCCCTTCGCCGACCAACGACCGCGTGCGCATTCAGCTGTACATCACCCGCTACGGCAACAACGAACACCTGATGCTGGTGCGCGACGTGACGCGCATCCATCAACTGGAACAGATGCGCAAGGACTTCATCGCCAACGTGTCCCATGAACTGCGCACACCGCTGACAGTGATCTGCGGTTACCTGGAAACCCTGCTCGACAACGTCGACGAGGTGAACCCGCGCTGGAGCCGTGCCTTGCAGCAAATGCAGCAACAGGGCGGACGCATGCAGACGCTGCTCAACGACCTGTTGCTGCTGGCCAAGCTGGAAGCCACCGATTACCCGTCGGACAACCACCCGGTGGTCATCGACAGCTTGTTGCAATCGATCAAGAGCGACGCCCAGCAGTTATCCGCGCAGAAAAACCAGCGCATCACTTTGGAAGCCGACCCGGCAATCAACCTCAAGGGCAGCGAGGCTGAACTGCGCAGTGCGTTTTCCAACCTGGTGTTCAACGCGGTGAAGTACACCCCGGCCGAGGGCAACATCCGCATTCGCTGGTGGGGCGACGAGCAAGGCGCGCACCTGAGCGTGCAGGATTCGGGCATCGGCATCGACAGCAAACACCTGCCGCGCCTGACCGAACGCTTCTACCGGGTCGACTCCAGCCGCAACTCCAACACCGGCGGCACCGGGCTTGGGCTGGCCATCGTCAAGCACGTGCTGCTGCGCCACCGCGCCCGCATGGAAATCAGCAGCGTGCCGGGCCATGGCAGTACGTTCACCTGCCATTTCGCCCCGGCTCAGGTCAGCAAATCCCAAGCGATCAGCATGACCGACTGATACCGGCCAGCACGCGCCACTAGGCAATCGACAAGCCAGCCGCTACATTGGCTGACTTGTGCCTGCCTTTCAGGCATGTCATTGACCCCTTTTCGAATACACGGAACCCGCAAAACTCCATCATGGACCCTTCCCCTGGCTTGACCCTCGCGACACTCTTCGCCGATTTCGGCATGATTCTTTTTGCTTTGATCCTGGTTCTGCTCAACGGCTTTTTCGTTGCGGCGGAGTTCGCCATGGTCAAGTTGCGCTCGACCCGGGTCGAAGCCATCGCCGACAAGAACGGCTGGCGCGGGCACATCCTGCGCACTGTTCACAGTCAGCTCGATGCCTACCTGTCGGCGTGCCAGCTGGGTATCACCCTCGCCTCCCTGGGCCTGGGCTGGGTCGGTGAGCCGGCCTTTGCGCATATCCTGGAACCGCTGCTGGAAACCGTGGGCGTGCAGTCGCCCGAAGTGATCAAGGGCGTGTCGTTCTTCGCCGCGTTCTTCGTCATTTCGTACCTGCACATCGTGGTCGGCGAACTGGCCCCGAAATCCTGGGCCATTCGTAAACCCGAACTGCTGTCGCTGTGGACTGCCGTCCCGCTGTACCTGTTCTATTGGGCCATGTACCCGGCGATCTACCTGCTCAATGCCAGCGCCAACACCATCCTGCGCATTGCCGGCCAGGGTGAGCCCGGCCCGCATCACGAACACCATTACAGCCGTGAAGAACTGAAACTGATCCTGCACTCCAGCCGTGGCCAGGATCCGAGCGACCAGGGCATGCGCGTGCTGGCCTCGGCGGTGGAAATGGGCGAGCTGGAAGTGGTCGACTGGGCCAACTCCCGCGAAGACCTGGTGACGCTGGAATTCAATGCGCCACTCAAGGAAATCCTGGCGATGTTCCGCCGCCACAAGTTCAGCCGCTACCCGGTGTACGACAGCGACCGCCAGGAGTTCGTCGGCCTGCTGCACATCAAGGACCTGCTGCTGGAACTGGCGGCCCTGGACCACATTCCCGAGTCGTTCAACCTGGCCGAGCTGACCCGTCCGCTGGAACGCGTGTCGCGGCACATGCCGTTGTCGCAGTTGCTGGAGCAGTTCCGCAAGGGCGGCTCGCACTTTGCCCTGGTCGAAGAAGCCGATGGCAACATCATCGGCTACCTGACCATGGAAGACGTGCTGGAAGTGCTGGTCGGCGATATCCAGGACGAACACCGCAAGGCCGAGCGCGGAATCCTCGCCTACCAGCCGGGCAAGTTGCTGGTGCGTGGCGATACCCCGCTGTTCAAAGTCGAGCGGCTGCTGGGCATCGACCTGGATCACGTCGAAGCCGAAACCCTGGCCGGTCTGGTCTACGAATCCCTGAAACGGGTGCCGGAAGAGGAAGAAGTGCTGGAAGTCGAAGGCCTGCGGATCATCATCAAGAAGATGAAGGGGCCGAAGATCATTCTGGCCAAGGTGTTGATGCTGGATTGAGGGGTTCGGATTTACCCCGCGTCGCGTTCATCGCGAGCAGGCTCGCTCCCACCAGGGATGACGTTACTCCTGCTCGCGATAAACCAGAATCCCCCTCACTGCTTGCCGAGCGCAAAGTTCGGCAGACTCCCCATCGGCTGCTTGAACTGATAGGGAATCGAGACCAGTCCCAGCCCGGTATTGCGCTGCACCACAAAATGCAGGTGCGGCCCGCTGCTGTTGCCGGTGTTGCCCGACAGCGCCAACGGGCTGCCTACCGACACCCGCTGCCCCTCACGAACGCTGACCGAACCTTGCTTGAGGTGCAGGTACACGCCCATCGTCCCGTCATCGTGCAGTACCCGGACGAAATTGCCGGCCGGATCGGTGCCGCGCCCGGTCTGGGCATTTTCGGTTTTCACCACCACTCCGCCGCGCGCCGCGATGATCGGCGTGCCCTCGGGCATCGCGATGTCCATGGCGTAGCGATTCCTGGGTCCGAAGTGACTGTATTGGCCATTGGCGCCCTGACTCAGGCGAAACGGCCCACCCCGCCAGGGGTACGGGTATTGATAGGCCAGGGCGGCCCCTGAAGGGTCACCCAGGGAGTATTCGAACTTTGGCACATAGGCCAGCGGCTTCTCGGCATTCATGGCCGTGAGCAGCGCCAGGCGAATGCTGCTGCGAGCGGGCATGACCCGACGAATCGGCCGGCTCGGCGCACCGTTGACGTTCTGCAGGCCGGCGAAGCTCAATTCGATCTCTACCGGCGCATACAGGTCATTGCGCACGTAAACGCTGTCTGCACCCTTTTTCTTGGTGATGACCAGATACACCTGGCGCTCGAGGTGCTCGACCATGCGATCACGAAAGGTGAACACCTGAGCGCCTTTCGAAGGGCGATCGCTATAGGAGACCACGCCGTTGGCGTCGGTGGACTTGTAGATCGTCATGGCCGACGCCTGGGCGCAAGCCATGAAAAGACCGCAGAAAAACATCAGACGCGCGAGCATGGGCAGAATTCTGTCGAGTAAGACTTGGGAAAGAGCCTAGCAGCTGCAATGGACCCGGGTAGTCGGCAGAGGTTGCAGTGCGAGTTGCACCGCCGACGAGCGTTGAGTTATCGGATAGGCGGAGGGTGAAACGAGGCAGGGCGGGCTGCTGGATGCCCCCTTCGCAAGGCCCGACTCGCCCCCACAAGGAAACGCATTTCCCCGTGGCAGCGAGCCGGCGCGCGAAGGTGGACTGTCAGGCGATGAGGATCATGCGCCTGGGACGAAGTGCTTTTGCGCCGTCCCACGGGCGATCAGGCGGGACAGGTAATCGAGTTTCTGTGCGTCCTTGTCGACAAAGCGGAACGTCAGTTGCAGCCATTCGCTGTCGGCTTTCTGCTCGTGGGCAACGATGGCGTGCAGGTAGCCGTTCAGGCGCGCGACTTCAGCGTTGTCGCCCTGCTCCAGGTCGAGCACCGCGCTGTCGAGGACTTGCGGCAGCGCTTCGGCGCGCTTGACCACCAGCAGCGCTTCCTTGAGGCTCAGGGCCTTGATCACGCATTGCTGCACGCCATTGGGCAGGCGCAACTGGCCCTGGCCTCGCCCACCGTTGGCGGTGGTGGCGGCTGGCGTCGGGGCTTTCACCGGCGGGCTGTTGAGCAGGCCACGGGAGGGGGCGGCGGCCGGTGCTGGCGCCGCAGCGGGCGCGGACGCGACGGCGGCCACGGCCGGTTTGCCGCCGGTCAAGGCTTGCAGGGAGTCGTTGCCGAACGCCGAGTTCATCTTGGTCGGTGCGCTGTTCATCAAGGTGTCGAGCTTGCCGACCTTGTTCAGTGCCTGCTTGACCTTGGTCAGCAGTTGTTCGTTGGTGAACGGCTTGCTGACGTAACCGGAAACCCCGGCCTGGATCGCCTGGACGACGTTCTCCTTGTCGCCACGACTGGTCACCATCACGAAGGGCATGGTCTTGAGGTTGTCCTGCTCGCGGCACCAGGTCAGCAGTTCCAGACCGGACATTTCCGGCATTTCCCAGTCGCACAGGACCAGGTCGAACGCTTCCCGCGACAGCAGGGCCTGAGCCTTCTTGCCGTTAATGGCGTCTTCGATGCGAATGCCCGGGAAGTAGTTACGCAGGCACTTCTTCACCAGGTCACGAATGAACGACGCATCGTCCACGACCAACACACTGACCTTACTCATCCATCACCCCTTTAAAAAATCCTGGCAAGCATACCGCTTTACTGATGGCAGTTAGCCATAAACCTTCAGTCACGCCGGGACTTTTCGTTCGCGGGTGCTGCTGTCGAATTCTGACCCGTGAACAAAAACGCCCGGCCAAAAGACCGGGCGCTTTACTAGGGCAATCTTATTTATCGTCAGCTTCGCCCGGAACATTAGCGGTTTCACCACTTGTGCCTTCAACTTCTTCCTTCATGCGCTTGAGGCCCATGTGACGCACATCGGTGCCGCGCACCAGATAAATCACCAGCTCCGAGATGTTGCGCGCGTGGTCGCCAATGCGCTCCAGCGAACGCAGCACCCAGATAATGCTCAAAACCCGCGAGATAGAGCGTGGGTCTTCCATCATGTAGGTGGCGAGCTCGCGCAGGGCGGTCTTGTATTCGCGGTCGATGATCTTGTCGTATTGCGCCACCGACAACGCCAGGTCGGCATCGAAGCGAGCGAAGGCGTCCAGAGCATCACGCACCATGTTGCGCACCTGGTCGCCGATGTGGCGCACTTCGACGTAACCGCGCGGCGCTTCACCTTCCTCGCACAGCTGGATGGCGCGGCGGGCGATCTTGGTCGATTCGTCGCCGATGCGTTCCAGGTCGATCACCGATTTCGAGATGCTGATGATCAGACGCAAGTCGGACGCCGCCGGCTGACGACGGGCCAGAATGCGCAGGCATTCTTCGTCGATGTTGCGTTCCATCTGGTTGATCTGTTCGTCGATCTCGCGCACCTGCTGGGCCAGGCCGGAATCGGCCTCGATCAGCGCGGTCACCGCGTCATTGACCTGCTTTTCCACCAACCCGCCCATGGCCAGGAGGTGGCTGCGCACTTCCTCGAGCTCGGCGTTGAATTGCGCGGAAATGTGATGGGTAAGGCCTTCTTTACTAATCATTGTTGGCGTCCTTGGGGCGTCCGGTAAGGTGCGGTGGACCGCAGCGTCAGTTCAGTGAACAACCACGATGTCCTAGCCGTAACGACCGGTGATGTAGTCTTCGGTCTGTTTCTTCGCCGGATTGGTGAACAGGGTATCGGTATCACCGAACTCCACCAGTTTGCCCATGTACATGAACGCCGTGTAGTCGGAGACACGGGCAGCCTGTTGCATGTTGTGGGTCACGATGACGATGGTGAACTTCGATTTCAGCTCGTAGATCAGCTCTTCGACTTTCAGCGTGGAGATCGGGTCGAGTGCCGAGCACGGTTCGTCGAGCAGCAGCACTTCCGGCTCCACGGCGATGGTGCGCGCGATCACCAGACGTTGTTGCTGACCACCGGACAGGCCCAGTGCCGAGTCGTGCAGGCGGTCCTTGACCTCATCCCACAGCGCCGCGCCTTTCAGTGCCCACTCGACCGCTTCGTCGAGCACGCGTTTTTTGTTGATGCCCTGGATACGCAGGCCGTAGACCACGTTTTCGTAGATGGTTTTCGGGAACGGGTTGGGCTTCTGGAACACCATGCCGACCCGGCGACGCAGCTCTGCCACGTCCTCGCCCTTGCGGTAGATGTTGTTGCCGTAGAGGTTGATCTCACCTTCCACGCGGCAGCCGTCGACCAGGTCGTTCATGCGGTTGAAGGTGCGCAGCAGCGTGGACTTGCCGCAGCCGGACGGGCCGATGAACGCCGTCACGCGCTGTTTCGGGATGTTCATGCTGACGTCGTACAGCGCCTGCTTGTCGCCGTAGAACAGGTTCAGCCCCGGCACTTCGATGGCCACGGTTTCCTGCGCCAGGTTAAGGCTCTGTTTGTCGCGACCCAGGGCAGACATGTTGATGCCGTGGGAATGGGTTTCGTGCTGCATGGGAGGCTCCCTGTGCTGACAAATTCGGTTCGGATGCCGCAGACCGGGCCTGCGGGTTACTCAAATTCTGTGTGCTGCACCGATCCTCTGTAGGAGCTGGCTTGCCAGCGAAGGCGTACTTACTGACGCCAAAGCTTCGCTGGCAAGCCAGCTCCTACAGGGGGTGGTGATTAGCTATCCAGCGCTTTGTATTTTTCCCGCAGGTGGTTACGGATCCACACGGCCGACAGGTTCAACGTGGCGATCACCAGCACCAGCAGCAACGCGGTGGCATACACCAGCGGCCGCGCGGCTTCGACGTTCGGGCTCTGGAAGCCGACGTCATAGATGTGGAAGCCCAGGTGCATGATTTTCTGGTCAAGGTGCAGGTACGGGTAGTTGCCGTCCAGTGGCAGCGACGGCGCCAGTTTCACCACGCCCACCAGCATCAGCGGCGCCACTTCGCCGGCGGCGCGGGCCACGGCGAGGATCATGCCGGTCATCATCGCCGGGCTGGCCATCGGCAGCACGATCTTCCACAAGGTTTCCGCCTTGGTCGCGCCGAGCGCCAGCGAGCCTTCACGCACCGTACGGGGAATTCGCGCCAGGCCTTCTTCGGTGGCCACGATCACCACCGGCACCGCCAGCAGCGCCAGGGTCAGAGAGGCCCACAGCAGGCCCGGCGTACCGAAGGTCGGTGCCGGCAGTGCTTCGGGGAAAAACAGCCGGTCGACCGAGCCGCCCAGCACGTAGACGAAGAAGCCCAGGCCGAACACGCCGTAGACAATCGCCGGAACGCCCGCCAGGTTGTTCACCGCGATGCGGATCACCCGGGTCAGCGTGTTCTGTTTGGCATATTCACGCAGGTACACCGCCGCCAGCACACCGAACGGCGTCACGATCATGGCCATGATCAGGGTCATCATCACGGTGCCGAAGATCGCCGGGAAGATCCCGCCTTCGGTGTTCGCTTCCCGCGGATCGTCGCTGAGGAATTCCCAGACCTTGCTGAAGTAGAAGCCGATCTTGGTGAAGGTGCCCATCGCGTTCGGCTGGTAGGCGTGCACCACCTTGCCCAGGCTGATTTCCAGTTCCTTGCCGTTGGCATCCCGAGCGGTGATCGAGTCACGGTTGAACTGCGCGTGCAGGTCGGTCAGGCGCGCTTCGATCTCCTGGTAACGGGCGTTGAGCTCGGCGCGCTCGGATTCCATGTCCGCTTGCGCGGCGGGGCTCATGCGGCCTTCCAGCTCCAGCTTGCGGCCGTGCAGACGAATGCGCTCCAGGCCCGAGTTGATCGCGCCGATGTCGGACTTCTCAAGGGTCTTGAGCTGAGCGGCAAGCTTGTTCACGCGATCGATCCGCGCCTGCAGTTCCGGCCATGCCGCTTCGCCTTCGGCGACGACCTTGCCATCCTGCTTGACGTTGACCAGGTAGCCGTAGAAGTTGCCCCACTCGCGCCGCTCGATGGCCATCAGCTCGACCGGCGTGGTCTGGTTGGTCAGCCACTCGCCCACCACCCAGGTGAAGTCGTTGCCGTTCAGGTCACGGTTGCCGACCTTGATCAGCTCGCGGGTCATGAATTCGGGGCCCTGGTCGGGCACTGGCAGGCCGGCACTTTTCAGGCGGGCGCGCGGCACTTCTTCCTTCTGTACCACTTCGCCGACGACCAGGTGCTGGCCCTGGCCCGGTACGTCGTAGCTGGCGTGAATCAAGTCCGCCGGCCAGAAGTGACCCAGACCGCGCACGGCGATCACCGCCAACAGGCCAATGGTCATGATGACCGCGATGGACACCGCGCCACCGCTGATCCAGACGCCGGGGGCGCCGCTCTTGAACCATCCTTTCAGGGAGTTCTGTTTCACAGACTTCTACCTTTCTTAAAGCGACGAGTATTTCTTGCGCAGACGCTGACGAATCAGTTCCGCGAGGGTGTTCATGACGAAGGTGAACAGCAGCAGCACCAGCGCCGAGAGGAACAGCACGCGGTAGTGGCTGCCGCCGACTTCCGACTCGGGCATCTCCACCGCGACGTTGGCGGCCAGGGTGCGCAGGCCTTCGAACAGGTTCATTTCCATGACCGGGGTGTTGCCGGTGGCCATCAGCACGATCATGGTTTCACCGACCGCGCGGCCCATGCCGATCATCAGCGCCGAAAAGATGCCCGGGCTGGCGGTGAGAATCACCACGCGGGTCATGGTCTGCCACGGCGTGGCGCCCAGGGCCAGGGAGCCCAGGGTCAGGCCACGGGGCACGCTGAACACGGCGTCTTCGGCGATGGAGTAGATGTTCGGGATCACCGCGAAGCCCATGGCCAGGCCGACCACCAACGCATTGCGCTGGTCGTAGGTGATGCCCAGGTCGTGGGAAATCCACATGCGCATGTCACCGCCGAAGAACCAGTTCTCCAGGAACGGGCTCATGTACAACGAGAGCCAGCCCACGAACAGGATCACCGGGATCAGCAGGGCACTTTCCCAGCCGTCCGGGACTTTCAGGCGGATCGACTCAGGCAGGCGGCTGAAGGTAAAACCGGCGATCAGGATGCCGATCGGCAACAGCATCAGCAGGCTGAAAATGCCCGGCAGGTGCCCTTCCACGTACGGCGCAAGGAACAGACCGGCGAAGAAGCCGAGGATCACGGTCGGCATCGCTTCCATCAGCTCGATCACCGGCTTGACCTTGCGGCGCATGCCCGGGGCCATGAAATAGGCGGTGTAGATCGCGGCGGCAACGGCCAGGGGTGCGGCCAGCAACATGGCGTAGAACGCGGCTTTCAGGGTGCCGAAGGTCAGCGGCGACAGGCTCAGCTTCGGTTCGAAATCGGTGTTGGCTGCGGTCGATTGCCAGACGTATTTAGGCTCGTCGTAGTTCTCGTACCAGACCTTGCTCCACAGCGCGCTCCAGGACACTTCCGGATGAGGGTTGTCGAGCAGCAGCGGTTTGATCTGGCCACCCGCTTCGACGATCACGCGGTTGGCGCGAGGCGACAGACCGAACAGGCCCTGGCCGTCCACCACCTGGTCCACCAGCAAGGTGCGGTGCGCGGTGCTGTGGAACACGCCGAGCTTGCCGGACGCATCCAGGGCGATGAAACCCTTGCGACGCTCTTCGGCAGTGATTTCAACGATGGGTGTGCTGCCCATCTGGAAGGTGCGGATCTGCTTCAGGCGTTGTTCGCCATCCGGGTCGCGGGCCATGAACCATTGGGCGAGGCCGCCTTTGGAGTCGCCGATGATCAGCGAGATACCGCCCACCAGCTGGGTGGCGGCGGTGACTTGCGCCTCGCCGTTTTCCAGCAGCTTGTAGCGACCGTTGAGGCTCTTGTCGCGCAGGCTGAACACGTCGGCCTGGGCACGACCGTTGATCACGTACAGCCACTGCTGACGCGGGTCGACGAAGATGTGTTTCACCGGCTCGGTCATCTGCGGCAGCTCGATACGCTTCTGCTCGCTGGTGATTTCGCCGGTCATCATGTTCTCTTCGCTGGTCAGCGACAGCACATTGAGTTGCGAGCCGGTGGAGCCCACCAGCATCAGCGTGGTATCGGTGGCATTGAGGCTGACATGCTCCAGCGCCCCACCCGCCTCGTTCAGCGCGATCGGCGCCTCGCCGTAGGGGTACTCGATGGCCGGGTTGATGGTTTTCTTGCCGTCCGGGTAGCTGACTTTATAGGTGTGACGGAACACCAGGGCCTGGCCATTGGACAGCCCTACCGCGACCAAGGGATGGCCGGGCTGGTCTTCGCCGATGGAGGTTACGCTGACGCCGGCCGGAACCGGCAGATCGACGCGCTTGAGCTCAGCGCCACTGTCGATATCGAAAAACAAAGCCTGGCCCTTGTCGGAAACCCGCATGGCCACCTGGTTCTGTTCTTCCAGGGAGATCATCAGCGGCTTGCCAGCGTCCTGCATCCAGGCGGGCGTAATCGCGTCCTTGGCGGTCAGGCTGGCACCCTGGAACAGGGGCGCGACGACGTAGGCCAGGAAGAAGAAAATCAGGGTGATCGCACCCAGCACGGCGAGGCCGCCAACGAGCACATACCAACGGGTCAGGCGATCCTTGAGCGCGCGAATGCGGCGCTTGCGTTGCAGCTCAGGCGTATTGAAATCAATGCGCTTGGGGGGATTTGTAGTCATGTTGGAATTGGCCAGATCATTCATTCGCACACCCTAGCGATCCTGTATGACAGAAAGATGACAGTGCAGTGACGCGACAAATCCGCCGCCGGCATAACCAGCAGCGGATTTGAAATTCGAGGTGTGGGGAGGGTCATTGCCGTCCCCACACGGGTCTTGGAGGATTATCCTGAACCCGGATTGTTACTGTTTGGCGACAGAGCCGCCTTCCTGCAGACCCAGGTCAGCCAGTGCTTTTGCAGCGACCTTGGCGGGCAGTGGGATGTAGCCGTCTTTCACAACCACTTCCTGACCCTGTTTGGACAGAACCAGTTTCACGAACTCGGCTTCCAGCGGGGCCAGAGGCTTGTTCGGGGCCTTGTTGACGTAGACGTACAGGAAACGGGACAGCGGGTACTTGCCGTTCAGGGCGTTTTCTTCGGTGTCTTCGATGAACTCGGTGCCGCCTTTCTTGGCCAGGGCCACGGTTTTCACGCTGGCGGTTTTGTAACCGATGCCCGAGTAACCGATGCCGTTCAGCGACGAGCTGATCGACTGCACGACCGAAGCCGAACCCGGTTGTTCGTTCACGTTAGCCTTGTAGTCGCCTTTGCACAGGGCTTCTTCCTTGAAGTAGCCGTAGGTGCCGGATACCGAGTTACGACCGAACAGCTGAACCGGCTTGTTGGCCAGGTCGCCGGTCACACCCAGGTCACCCCAGGTTTTCACATCGGCTTTGGCGCCGCACAGACGGGTGGACGAGAAGATCGCGTCAACCTGTTCCATGGTCAGGTGCTGGATCGGGTTGTCCTTGTGCACGAAGACAGCCAGGGCGTCCACGGCCACCGGGATAGCGGTTGGCTTGTAGCCGTACTTCTGCTCGAAGGCCGCGAGTTCGGTGTCCTTCATCTTGCGGCTCATAGGGCCCAGGTTGGAGGTGCCTTCAGTCAGGGCAGGTGGCGCGGTGGCCGAGCCGGCGGCTTGAATCTGGATGTTGACGTTCGGGTATTCTTTTTTGTAGTTCTCGGCCCACAGGGTCATGAGGTTGGCCAGGGTATCGGAACCGACGCTGGACAGGTTGCCCGACACACCAGTGGTCTTGGTGTAGCTCGGGATAGCAGGGTCAACAGCGGCAACCGCGTTGGCAGTCGCAACGCCAGCAGCGACAAAAGTCATTGCCGCCATCAAACGCTTCAGTTTCATGCCTTACTCCTAGCAGATGTGTTAAGTCGGGGGCCAAGTATCGGCAGGCCGTATGAACACTCTATGGCTGAAATATGACAATTGGATGAAAGGCCATCATCGTGGCCATCGCGGGAATTTGTATCGACCCCATCGCGAGCAAGCTCGCTCCTACAAGGAATTGCGTTGAGCCTGCAGGAGCGAGCCTGCTCGCGATGAGGGCGCCAGGAGCGCTGAAGAATCTGGAGCTTAACGCCCCTTCTTCCACAGATAAGCACCCAGCAGCATCCCCACACCGCACAGCACCGCCACGTAGTACGCCGGCCCCATCGGGCTTTCCTTCAGCAGCAGGCTGACCACCATCGGCGTCAGGCCACCGAAAATGGCGTAGGCAACGTTATAGGAGAAAGACAGACCGCTGAAACGCACCACCGGCGGGAAGGCCTTGACCATCACGTAGGGCACCGCGCCGATGGTGCCCACCAGCAGGCCGGTCAGGGCATACATCGGAAACAGCCATTCAGGGTGGTCCGCCAGGCTGTGGTAGAAGGTCCAGGAGCTGGCCAGCAGGGCCGCGCAGCCAAACACGAAGACCCGGCCCGCGCCGAAGCGGTCCGCCAGGGCCCCTGAAATGATGCAACCGAAGCTCAGCATCACAATGGCCACGCTGTTGGACTGCAGGGCCGTGGTCGGCGAGAAGTGGTAGACCGTCTGCAACACCGTCGGCGTCATCAGGATCAGCACCACGATGCCGGCCGACAGCAGCCAGGTCAGCAACATGGAAATGACGATCGCCCCGCGATGGTCACGCAACACCGCCCGCAACGGCACTTCCTCGGCCAGGGCCTTGCGCTGTTGCAGTTCGGCGAACACCGGGGTTTCGTGCAACCATCGGCGCAGGTACACCGAGAACAAGCCGAACACGCCGCCGAGCAGGAACGGAATGCGCCAGGCGTAATCCGACACCTCCACCGGTGTGTAGAGACTGTTGATCGCGGTGGCGACCAGCGAACCCAGGAGAATGCCCGCCGTCAGACCGCTGGTCAGGGTGCCGCAGGCGTAGCCGATATGCCGCTGCGGTACGTGCTCGGAAACGAAGACCCAGGCGCCCGGCACTTCACCGCCAATCGCCGCGCCCTGGATCACTCGCATCAGCAGCAACAGGATCGGCGCCCACAGGCCGATCTGCGCGTAGGTCGGCAACAGACCCATGATCAGGGTCGGCACCGCCATCATGAAAATGCTCAGGGTGAACATCTTCTTGCGCCCCAGCAGGTCGCCGAAGTGCGCCATCACGATGCCGCCCAGCGGTCGCGCCAGATAGCCGGCGGCGAAGATGCCGAAGGTCTGCATCAGGCGCAGCCACTCGGGCATGTCGGCCGGGAAGAACAGCTTGCCCACCACCGTGGCGAAGAACACGAAAATGATGAAGTCGTAGAACTCCAGCGCGCCGCCGAGGGCAGACAGCGATAAAGTCTTGTAGTCGTTGCGGGTCAGCGGTCGTGCGGGTTGGGTCGGCTGCGCGATGCTCGAAGGCGCTGTGGTCATGGCAAGGCTTCTCTTTATAGTCGGATCTGCAACCTCGACAACGCTGGCCGGGGCTTGGGCAGGACCGGCACGATAGCAAATTGTTCGAAAAAGCACATAGAGGCGCGTATTTGACGGTCAAAATGAGAACCGGACGGTCGTCTCGGAGTCTATCGACCGATATACTCGTCGTCTTGCGACAGTTTCAAGGGGTTGCTGTGCGAAAACGCCTGCCGGGATTCAGGCGGTTTCGCAGAGTTTCCCTTCAGGCGCCTTACGAAAAACGTGACGAACAGAGTATGTTCGGGGCTGAATCGTTTTTCTTCAGACGGCTATTCACCTTGAAAAACAATGAGAGTCACGGGTCAGAGGCACCCCCGGCATGATAGAGCTCGAACAAGAAGATCCAATCCCCCAGGGCGACCTGGCCTTGCAAATCACCGCGTTGCCGCGTGAAACCAACGGTTTCGGCGATATCTTCGGCGGCTGGCTGGTGGCACAGATGGACCTGGCTGGCACCGCAATGGCCAGCAAGGTCGCCGGCGGCCGCGTGGCCACCGTCGCCATCGACCGCATGGCGTTCCTGGTTCCGGTTGCAGTGGGCGCCCAGTTGTCCTTCTACACCCAGGCACTGGAAATCGGCCGCAGCTCGATCCAGATGATGGTCGAGGTCTGGAGCGACGACCCGCTGTCCAGCGAGTGGCGCAAGGTCACGGAAGCCGTGTTCGTGTTCGTCGCCATCGACGGCAGTGGCCGCACCCGTTCGGTTCCGCCACGCGCGCGTTAAACACAGCCCCTGTTTTGCGGTCCATTGCAGTCCTGTTACCGATAGAGAGTGGCCCCATGAGCACGCCCAACGTTGAAACGGTCAAGCTGGATGAACTGAACTGCTGGCGCATTCGCCACGGTCAGGCCGAATTGCTGGTCGCCCAGCAAGGTGCGCACATCCTCAGTTATCAACGGGTCGGGCAACCGCCGCTGATCTGGCTCAACGACGAGGCCGTATTCAGGACCGGCAATAACATCCGCGCCGGCGTGCCGGTGTGCTGGCCGTGGTTCGGCAATCTGGCGCGCAACCCGCAGAGCGTGCAGGCCATGCGCACCAGCAGCGAGCCGCCCACGGCCCACGGTTTTGTCCGGGCGATGGATTGGACGCTGCGAGGCATCGAAACCGAAGGCGACAGCCTCAAAGTGGAATTCACCCTGCCCTACCCCGAGGGCGGCTTTGCCGGTTGGCCGCATCAGGTGGACCTGAGCCTGGTGATTCGTCTGGACGAGCAGTTGCACATCGACCTGACCAGCCACAACCGGGGCGCTGACAGCGTCACCCTGAGCCAGGCGCTGCACACGTATTTCGCGGTGAGCGATGTGCGCCAGGTGCACGTCGAGGGGCTCGATGGCCTGACCTACATCGAAACGCTCGAAGACTGGAAGGCCAAGCCTCAGGTCGGTGACCTGCATTTTGCCGGCGAGACCGACCGCATCTACCTCGATACCCCGCCGACCCTGAGCATTGTCGATCCCGCCTGGGAGCGGCGCATCGAGCTGACCAGCCGGGGCTCGCGCTCGGCGGTGATCTGGAATCCGTGGGTGGACCGGGCGGCAGCCTTCAGCGACATGGCGGACGATGGCTGGCAACGCATGCTGTGCATCGAGACCGCGAATGTGATGGATGATGTGGTGGCGCTGGCGCCTGGGGCGAGTCATACCCTGGGTGTGAGTCTCGGCAGCAAATCTCTGTAACACCATGATCCAATGTGGGAGCGGGCTTGCTCGCGAAGAGGCGTCAGTTAACGTTCATGTTGCCTGACACGCCCTCTTCGCGAGCAAGCCCGCTCCCACATTATGAGTTTTGTCTGCCTGAATGGCAGATTACAAATCCGATTCCTTCACCACCCGCACCTTCGCCGCATCCAGCGCATAGGCCGCATCGGCCAGATCATTGTTGACCGTCTCGATCTTCAACGTGCCGGTCACCCACAACGGCGTATAGATGTCATTGAGCTTCAACCCCTGCGGATAACGTACCAGCACCAGCTGGTTGGGCGGCGGAGGCGGCACGTGGATGCACGCACCCGGGTAGGGCACGAGGAAGAACAGCGTACTGCGACCCTTGGCGTCGGACTCCAGCGGCACCGGATAACCGCCGATGCGAATACGCTTGTCGTTCATCGAAGGCACGGTTTTGGTTGAATACATCACCGCCGGCAGGCCTTTGCTCTGCTTCATGCCGCCCTTTTGGGTAAAGGTGCCATCGGCTTCGGGGGAGTTGTGATCGATTTCGGGCATGGCCTCAAGGGCTTTCTGGTCGGACTTGGGCATCAATTCGAGCCAGTCGGTTTCCGGCAGTTCGCCAGCGTGGGCAAGGCCCGAACCCAGTAGAACAAGAGTCAACAAAAGACGGCGCATGAAGGTGCTCGGCAAGGAGGAGGACGTTACGACGCCGAGCATTCTAGCCCTCCCCGCGCATTTGTCAGAGAGGGCTTTGTCGCGTGAATCAGTTCTTTTTGATCAGGCCGTAGATCACCAGCAGGACGATGGCGCCGATCAGCGCGCCGATGAAACCGGCCCCTTGACCTGCCTGATAAATACCCAGGGCCTGGCCGCCGTAAGTCGCCGCCAGCGAACCGCCAATACCGAGCAGGATGGTCATGATCCAGCCCATGCTGTCATCCCCAGGTTTCAGGAACCGGGCGAGCAGGCCAACGATCAAGCCGATAAAGATGGTTCCGATAATTCCCATGGCATTTCCCTCTGATTGAATGGCTATGCGAAAGCCTAGTCAGACTTTCGCATACTGCCATCAGAGAACGGCGGGCCCTGAATGGTTCCGCCGCAGCCAGCTGAAACTACTCGGCGATGAGCGCTTCGACCTTGAGGATCTGCGCGGCCAGCGTCTCGCGATCGGCGCAACGCAGGTTGGCGTGACCGACCTTGCGTCCGGCCTTGAATGCCTTGCCGTAGTGGTGCAGATGGCAATCGGCGATGGCCAGGACTTTATCCGTTTCCGGCACCTTGCCGATGAAGTTGAGCATCGCGCTCTCGCCGACCTTGGCCGTCGAACCCAGCGGCAGGCCGGCGACGGCCCGCAAGTGGTTCTCGAACTGGCTGCATTCGGCGCCTTCGGTGGTCCAGTGCCCGGAGTTGTGCACGCGCGGCGCGATTTCGTTGGCCTTGAGGCCGCCATCGACTTCGAAGAACTCGAACGCCATCACCCCAACGTAATCCAGCTGCTTGAGCACGCGGCTGGAGTAATCTTCGGCCAGGGCCTGCAACGGGTGATCGGTGCTCGCCACGGAGAGCTTGAGAATGCCGCTGTCGTGGGTGTTGTGCACCAGCGGGTAAAACTTCGTTTCGCCATCGCGAGCACGCACGGCGATCAGCGACACCTCGCCGGTGAAGGGTACGAAGCCTTCCAGCAGGCAAGCGACACTGCCCAGCTCGGCAAACGTGCCGACCACATCTTCAGGCGTGCGCAGGACTTTCTGACCCTTGCCGTCGTAACCCAGGGTGCGGGTTTTCAGCACGGCCGGCAGGCCGATGGATGCGACTGCGGCGTCCAGATCAGCTTGCGACTGGATGTCGGCGAACGCCGGGGTCGGAATGCCCAGGTCCTTGAACATGCTCTTCTCGAACCAGCGATCACGGGCGATGCGCAGGGCTTCGGCGCTCGGGTAGACCGGGACGAATTGCGACAGGAACGCCACGGTTTCAGCCGGCACGCTTTCGAACTCGAAGGTCACCAGATCGACCTCATCGGCGAGCTGGCGCAGGTGATCCTGATCGCCATAGTCGGCGCGCAGGTGTTCGCCCAGCGCAGCGGCGCAGGCATCCGGCGCAGGGTCCAGGAAAGCGAAGTTCATGCCCAGCGGAGTGCCCGCCAGCGCCAACATGCGACCCAACTGGCCGCCACCGATTACACCGATCTTCATCGTCAACAACCTCAGGCGATACGTGGGTCTGGATTGTCCAGCACGCTGTCTGTCTGTTCGGTACGGAAGGTTTTCAACACCGTGTGGAATTGCGGGTGCTTGGCGCCCAGGATGCTCGCCGACAACAGGGCGGCGTTGATCGCGCCCGCCTTGCCGATGGCCAGGGTGGCGACCGGGATGCCCGCAGGCATCTGCACGATCGACAGCAACGAATCGACGCCCGAGAGCATAGACGACTGCACGGGCACGCCCAGCACCGGCAGATGGGTCTTGGCCGCACACATGCCCGGCAGGTGGGCTGCGCCTCCGGCGCCGGCGATGATCACCTCGATGCCCCGCGCTTCGGCCTCTTCGGCGTACTGGAACAGCAGGTCCGGGGTACGGTGAGCGGAAACCACCTTCACCTCGTAAGGGATGCCGAGCTTTTCCAGCATATCGGCGGTGTGGCTAAGGGTGGACCAATCGGACTTGGAGCCCATGATCACGCCAACCAATGCACTCATCGTCGTGCCTCTTCTCTCTGGGCGCCCGCAGGCGCGTCAAAAACAACAAGCCACGCAAAATGCGTGGCTTGAATTGTACGAAAAATGGCCGGAAGGACCGGCCGAAGGCCGCGCAGTATACCGCAATACGACAGATAAACAGCCCCCGTTTCGACCATCTGTCATTTGCCGCAAAAGGGCCAATTATTGACTCAAAGGTCAACAGCTGAACGGCAGCAACAACATCAGCGGATTCGCCGGATGAAACTAACTTTATCAATCAACCCTTCAACTAATACCGAGCATAAAACCGCACTTCGGCAATAGCCGGAAATAGACCTGCACTCGCCAAAGTTGCGCATCAGCGTTAATTTTTATCGCGCAAAAAACCAACTAACTTTAACCAACTGAACATATAAACCAGAATCACCTGACCATGATTAACAAGACCATGAATAAAAACGAAATCACTATTTTCGCCCTTATCCACAATGATGTTCCATCGGACACCAGGAAGAGTATTTACCCGGATTACTTCGCCCACCTGGTCGCCGAACTTGAAGGCTTTACCGGCAGGAAAGTCAAAATTGTCCTGGGTTCCGGAGAACCTTACAGCAGCTTCGATTACAGAGACACAGATACGTTGAAAGTCCTGAAAAAATGGGAGAGCCTGGGTTACACCTATTTGAAAGAAGCGGAATCGAAAGGCTTTACGACCAACAGCTTGAGTCAGGTCGTCCTACTCACCCAATTCAATATCAATGAACATACCGGGGGCGCTGCACTTATCTACCCGCCCACCAGCACTGGCAAGTTTGCCATTTCGTCGTTAAGCCGATACTTGAACGTCGGCCATGAAGTGGGTCACTTGCTGGGCGCTAAACATGACGATGCCGAAGTCCAGTACAACGGCTGGTGGTGTGAGACGTACATGATCGCCGACCCGAACAAGATCAGGTCCACCTGTTACAAGTTCAGCCAGGCCAATCGGCAAGCGATCAAAAACTACCTGGCCACCCAGGAATGATGATGATGTAGCGTTATTCGCGGCAGCGTCATCACACCGGTCACTGATTGGCGCTCGCCGCCCCACCCTCAAGCTTGCGCCACAACAAACGCACGTTGGCCTTGCGCACCAGTGCGCAGCGGTACAGGCGAATCTCCAGGGGCACGTGCCACTGCGACCCGCCGCAAACCACCAGCTCGCCGCGCGCCAGTTCGGCGCGCACACTCAGTTGCGGCACCCAGGCGATGCCCAGACCTTCCAGGGCCATGCTCTTGAGGCTGTCGGCCATGGCGGTTTCGTAGACGGTGGTGAACCGCAGCGCCCGCTGACGCAACAGCACATTCACCGAGCGCCCGAGAAAGGCGCCGGCGCTGTAGGCCAGCAGCGGCACGCTGCCTTCGCCCTCCAGATCGAACAAGGGCTTGCCGTGGGCATCGGCGGCGCAGACCGGCAGCATCTCGGTGTGCCCCAGATGCAGCGAAGGAAAGATTTCCGGGTCCATCTGCATCGCTGCATCCGGGTCATAGAACGCCAGCATCAGGTCGCAGCCACCCTCACGCAACGCATGCACCGCGTCGCCCACGTTGGTCGCGACGAGACGGGTCGCAATGTTCAGCCCTTCATTGCGCAATTGCGCGATCCAGCGCGGAAAGAAGCCCAGCGCCAGGGAGTGCGCGGCCGCGACCTGCATCACTTCGCCCTGCCCGCCTTCCAGATGATGAAGGTGGCGCAGCACTTCGCCGAGCTGTTCCACCACCGTTCGCGCGGTCACCAGGAACAACTGCCCCGCCGCCGTCAGTTCGATGGGCGTGCGCGAGCGATTGACCAGTTGCAGCCCCAGCGCGGCTTCGAGGCTGCGGATGCGGCGGCTGAACGCCGGCTGAGTCACGAAACGGCGCTCGGCCGCCTGGGAAAAGCTGCGGGTGGCGGCCAGGGCGCTGAAATCTTCCAGCCATTTACTTTCGAGGTTCATCAGGTCCTCCCGGACGCGCACCAATTTGGGTCGTACGCTCGTCGTGATCGCGGCGTCACACCGGCATTATGCCGAATATGCATAGGTCAGTGTTTAACAGCATTGGCTCTCGATTCTCCACAAGCCTAGCATTTGCAGTGTTCCGGCACAGACCGGGTCCATATCGAGATGATTTCCGTCATGTCCTCCGCTGCATCATTCCGCACAGAAAAAGACCTGCTTGGCGTACTCGAAGTACCGGCTCAAGCGTATTACGGCATCCAGACCCTGCGAGCGGTGAACAACTTCCGCCTCTCCGGCGTCCCGATTTCGCATTACCCGAAGCTGGTGGTCGGTCTGGCCATGGTCAAACAGGCCGCTGCTGACGCCAACCGCGAACTGGGTCACCTCAGCGAAGCCAAGCACGCAGCCATCAGTGAAGCCTGTGCCCGTCTGATCCGCGGCGATTTCCACGAAGAGTTCGTGGTGGACATGATTCAGGGCGGCGCCGGCACTTCAACCAACATGAATGCCAACGAAGTCATCGCCAACATCGCGCTGGAGGCCATGGGTCACCAGAAAGGCGAATATCAGTACCTGCACCCGAACAACGACGTGAACATGGCGCAGTCGACCAACGACGCCTACCCGACGGCCATCCGCCTGGGTCTGCTGCTGGGTCACGACACCCTGCTGGCCAGCCTCGACAGCCTGATCCAGGCGTTCTCCGACAAGGGTCAGGAATTCAGCCACGTGCTGAAGATGGGCCGCACCCAGCTGCAAGACGCCGTGCCGATGACCCTCGGCCAGGAATTCCGTGCGTTCGCCACCACGCTGGGCGAGGACCTGGCACGCCTCAAGACCCTGGCACCGGAACTGCTGACCGAAGTGAACCTGGGCGGTACCGCCATCGGCACCGGCATCAACGCCGACCCGCGTTATCAGCACCTGGCCGTTCAGCGCCTGGCCACCATCAGCGGTCATCCGCTGGTGCCGGCGGCCGACCTGATCGAAGCCACGTCGGACATGGGCGCCTTCGTCCTGTTCTCCGGCATGCTCAAGCGCACCGCCGTCAAACTGTCGAAGATCTGCAACGACCTGCGCCTGCTGTCCAGCGGCCCACGCACCGGCATCAACGAAATCAACCTGCCGGCGCGTCAACCGGGCAGCTCGATCATGCCCGGCAAGGTCAACCCGGTCATCCCGGAAGCCGTGAACCAGGTGGCCTTCCAGGTCATCGGCAACGACCTGGCGCTGACCATGGCAGCCGAAGGCGGTCAACTGCAGTTGAACGTGATGGAGCCGCTGATCGCCTTCAAGATCCTCGACTCGATCCGCCTGCTGCAACGCGCCATGGACATGCTGCGCGAGCACTGCATTACCGGCATCACCGCCAACGAAGCCCGCTGCCGCGAACTGGTCGAGCACTCGATCGGCCTGGTCACCGCGCTGAACCCGTACATCGGCTATGAAAACGCCACCCGCATCGCCCGTATCGCCCTTGAAAGCGGCCGCGGCGTGCTGGAACTGGTGCGTGAGGAAGGCTTGCTCGACGACGCCATGCTCGACGACATCCTGCGCCCGGAAAACATGATCGCCCCGCGTCTGGTGCCTTTGAAGGCCTGATCAGACGCCACACTGGCAATACCGCTCACCAGGTCGAGGGACTAGACACCTCTCACCTTTTGAGGGCTTGGGGATCAGTCCCCAGGCCCTTTTTTTTAACCGGATCACACACCCCTGTGATGTTTCAAGGGCTTTCAGAAACCGCTTGCACCACAACCGTGCAGACGGGCGCGGCACTGATCGGTATAGTGCCGCCCCTTCTTCGCGTGAGCGGTCGTCGGTAGCGAGGCCCCCACCCATGCGAAACCCGAACTAACAACAAACCCGCGATTTGGTCCGGGATGAACCTTCAAATCGCCTATTGTGCCGCGCGCAAACGGGTGTAACACGATGTTTCTCACGGACCAGCTTCTGCTCACATAAAAAACAGCGAGGAATACTCCATGCTCGAAGTCATCAACGACTTCCTCTCAGGGAAAGTACTGATCGTGCTCATTGTCGGGCTCGGTAGCTACTTCACGATCCGCTCGCGTTTCGTTCAACTGCGTCATTTCTTCCACATGTTCGGCGTATTCCGCGACAGCCTGAAAAGCAGCGCCGGCCAGCTCAGTTCGTTCCAGGCCCTGATGCTCAGCCTGGCCGGGCGAGTCGGCGCGGGCAACATCGCCGGGGTCGGCATCGCCGTGACCCTGGGTGGCCCGGGCGCGGTGTTCTGGATGTGGGTGACCGCGCTGGTCGGCATGTCCAGCAGCTTCTTCGAATGCTCCCTCGGCCAGCTCTACAAGCGCTGCGACTCCGAAGGTCAGTTCCGTGGCGGCCCGTCCTACTACATTCAGCACGGCCTGCAGAAACGCTGGCTGGGCATGATCATGGCGTTCCTGTTGCTGGTGACCTTCGGGTTTGCCTTCAATGGCCTGCAGTCCCACGCCGTGACCCACTCGCTGAACAACGCCTTCGGCTTCGACACCACTTGGACCGGCCTGGCCCTGGCGGTGTTGCTGGGCCTGGTGTTCATTGGCGGGATCAAGCGCATCGCCAAGGTCGCTGACCTGCTGGTGCCGGTGAAAACCCTGGTGTACATCGGCGTGACCATCTACGTGATCGTGCTGCAATTCGACCACGTGCCCGCCATGCTGATGACCATCGTCAAAAGCGCATTCGGCCTGGATCAGGCTTTCGGCGGCCTGATCGGCAGCGCCATCGTCATGGGCGTCAAGCGCGGCGTATTCGCCAACGAAGCGGGCCTGGGCAGTGCGCCGAACGTGGCGGCCGTGGCGTCGGTGGAGCACCCGGTGGCACAAGGCGTGGTCCAGGCGTTCAGCGTATTCCTCGACACCTTTGTGATCTGCACCTGCACCGCGCTGCTGATTCTGCTCTCGGGTTTCTACACCCCGGGCTTCGAAGGCGACGGCATTGCCCTGACCCAGAACTCGCTCGCCGCCGTTGTCGGCGACTGGGGCCGGATGTTCATCTCGGTCGCGCTGGCCTTGTTCGTGTTCACCTCGATTCTCTACAACTACTACCTGGGCGAGAGCAACCTGCGTTTCCTGATCGGTGAAAACCGCAAGGCACTGATCGGCTACCGCGCACTGGTACTGGCGCTGATCTTCTGGGGCGCCATCGAAAACCTCGGCACCGTGTTCGCGTTCGCCGACATCACCATGACCCTGCTGGCGTTCGTGAACCTGATTGCGCTGTTCCTGTTGTTCAAGGTCGGCATGCGCATCCTGCGCGACTACGATGACCAGCGTGCTGCCGGCATCCAGACACCGGTGTTCGACTCGAGCAAATTCCCGGACCTGGATCTCGATCCGAACGCATGGCCGGCGAATCCGCCTGCGTCCACGGTTGAAGCCGAAGGCAAGACGGCGACCACTATCGGTTAAAGTGTGAATCCTCTGTGGGGGCGGGCCTGCTTGCCCCCACAGGAGGACCGTCATCGATTTCGGAGAACTTCATGAATTCCTCGACCTACCCTGCCGCCCAACGCGTGATGGTGCTCTACACCGGTGGCACCATCGGCATGCAGGCCAGCGCCAATGGCCTGGCCCCGGCATCCGGTTTCGAAGCGCGGATGCGCGAGTACCTGCACGGCCAGCCTGGCCTGGTAGTGCCGCCGTGGCGCTTTCGCGAGATGTCGCCGCTGATCGACAGCGCCAACATGTCCCCGGCGTACTGGCAACAATTGCGCGAGGCCGTGGTCGACGCGGTGGATGTGCAGGGCTGTGACAGCGTGCTGATCCTGCACGGCACCGACACCCTGGCCTACAGCGCGGCGGCCATGAGTTTCCAGTTGCTCGGCCTGCAAGCCCGCGTCTGCTTTACCGGCTCGATGCTGCCGGCCGGCGTGACGGACAGCGATGCCTGGGAAAACCTCGGCGGCGCTCTGGTCGCACTGGGTAACGGCCTGGCGCCGGGCGTGCACCTGCACTTTCATGGCGAAATGCTCGACCCGAGCCGTTGCGCGAAAGTGCGCAGCTTCGGTCGACACCCGTTCAAGCGCCTGGAGCGTCAGGGCGCAGGCGCGAAGGCAACTTCATTGCCGGCCGAGCTGACCTACAACCAGCCGAAACAGCTGGCGAAGGTCGCGGTATTGCCGCTGTTTCCCGGCATTGGCGCCGAACAGCTCGATGGCATGCTCAACAGCGGCATTCAGGGCCTGGTGCTGGAGTGCTATGGCAGCGGCACGGGGCCGAGCGACAACCCGGCGTTTCTCGACGCACTGGCGCGGGCACGCGACAAGGGCGTGGTGGTGGTCGCGGTCACGCAGTGCCACGAAGGTGGCGTGGAACTGGACGTGTACGAGGCAGGCAGCCGCTTGCGCGGTGTCGGCGTGCTGTCCGGTGGCGGCATGACCCGCGAAGCGGCGTTCGGCAAGTTGCATGGGTTGCTGGGTGCGGGGCTGGATATTGCGCAAGTGCGCAGGCTCGTGGAGCTGGACCTCTGCGGCGAGCTCAGCTGACACACCACTGACCACTGTAGGAGCGAGCATGCTCGCGATGGAGGTCAACGATGACGCTGGCTGTCTGGATTCCTGCGTCATCGTTGGCGACCATCGCGAGCATGCTCGCTCCTACAGGACCCCTCGGCGGCATGTAACTTGCGTTAAATTCCAGCATACCCACAGGCTGGAAGCCGCCATGCTCCACTCCCATCTGACCACCCTGAATGCTGTCGCGCTGGTACTCAACGCCTTCAAGGCCGACGGTTTGTCCAGTGAGGCGCTGCTGGCCGGCAGTGGCATCAGCCCCGCCGACCTGAGCCGGGCCGACACGCGCATCACCACCAACCAGGAGATGCAGGTGTGTGCCAATGCGGTGGCGCTCAAGCGCGACATTGGCCTGGAACTGGGCCGGCGGATGCACGTTTCGTCCTACGGCATGCTCGGTTATGCGCTGCTCACCAGTGCCACCTTCGGTGACGCTTTGCGCCTGGCGATGCGCTATCCGGCGCTATTGGGAACAGTTTTCGAGCTGCGCCTGGAGGAAGACGACGAGCGTGTCTGGTTCGCCGCCGCCGACTACCGCGAAAGCCTGGCCATGGCCGTGTTCAATGCCGAATTCTGCCTGGTGTCGTTGAAAGTCATCTGTGACGACCTGCTCGGTCACCCGCTGCCGCTGCGGGCTGCGCGCTTCGAACATGCCGCGCCCGACTATCGGGCGACCTACGCCGAACACTTCGAGTGTCCGCTGAGCTTCGGCGCGGCTGACAACGCCTTTGCCTTCGACAAGCGCTGGCTCGACCAGCCGTTGCCGCTGGCCGACCTCATCACCCATCAGGCCATGGTCGAACGCTGCCGCAAGCAGAACACCGAGTTCACCGGCCGCCAGGCGTGGCTGGGGCGGATCCGCCAACTGCTCAGCGCGCAATTGAATGCGGCACCCGGCCTCGATGGCCTGGCCGAGCAGATGAAATGCTCCACGCGAACCTTGCGCCGACATCTCAAGGACATGGGCTGCAGCTATCAGGAACTGCTCGACGAATTGCGCTTCGAACAAGCCAAGCAAATGCTCTGCGAGGACCAGATGCCGATCTACCGGATTGCCGAGGCGCTGGGTTTCAGCGAAACCGCGAGTTTTCGTCATGCTTTCGTGCGCTGGAGCGGCGTGGCGCCGAGTCAGTTTCGGCCCTGAAGGATCGATTGCCTGCTCGCGATAGCGGCCTAAAGAACGCCGAGGGAAGGGGCGAATTGCGGTCAGACGTTTTGGCCATATCCATCCCCTTTTGGCCTTTCCTGCCGTTTTCCGAATCGCCGTTCGCCGCAAGACTGTAGCCCACCGATTCAGCCTGCGGAGAGCAAGAAATGCTGACGATCTATTCGGATGATCACCACCTGCACCACGGCCGTTGCGAATTGATCGACGGGCAACTCAAGCCCTGCTTCGAAATGCCGTCCCGCGCCGACCATGTGCTGCAACGGGTCAAAAACCAGAACCTCGGTGCGGTCCAAGCCCCCAGGGACTTCGGCCTCGAGCCGATTGCCCGCGTCCACAGCCGCGATTACCTGGATTTCTTCAAGGGCGCCTGGGCGCGCTGGACCGAGTTCAACACCGACGGCGACTTGCTGCCCTACACCTGGCCGGCCCGCACCCTGCGTGCGATCAAGCCCAAAAGCCTGCACGGCGAGCTCGGCTACTACAGCTTCGACGGTGGCGCCCCGATCACCGCCGGCACCTGGCAAGCGGCATACAGCGCAGCGCAAGTGGCACTGACCGCGCAGGCGCACATCCAGGGCGGCGCCCACAGCGCCTTTGCCCTGTGCCGCCCGCCGGGGCATCACGCCGCCAGCGATGTGATGGGCGGTTATTGCTATCTCAACAACGCCGCCATCGCGGCCCAGGCGTTCCTCGATCAGGGCCGCCGGAAGGTCGCGATTCTCGACGTCGACTACCACCACGGCAACGGCACTCAATCGATTTTCTATGAGCGCAACGACGTGCTCTTCACCTCTATCCACGGCCATCCGGAAGCCGAATTTCCGTTTTTCCTGGGTTTTGACGATGAGCTGGGCGACGGCGCGGGCGAAGGTTTCAACTTCAACTATCCACTGCCCGCCGGCAGCGGCTGGGACACCTGGAGCGCCGCACTGGAACAGGCTTGCAAGGAGATCGAGCGCTACGGCGCCGATGTCATCGTGGTCTCCCTGGGGGTCGATACGTTCAAGGACGATCCGATCTCGCAATTCAAGCTCGACAGCCCCGATTACCTGGCCATGGGCACGCGCATCGCCGGCCTCGGCAAGCCCACCCTGTTCGTCATGGAAGGCGGTTATGCGGTCGAGGAAATCGGCATCAATGCCGTGAACGTGCTTGAAGGCTTCGAACGCGCCCGGAGTCAGTAACCCCTGCACCCGCGTTCTTGCCACGCGATAAAGAAGACCCGCCCAGTCGCGGGTCTTTTTTCGCCTGCGGTATTTATCTACCGCAAGGCAACGGTCACACCCCGATAACGTCTCCCGACCCAGCGCTGTGCCCTCTACAGCCGCTCGCCCCTTCAGGAGACCCGCATGTCCGAAACCACCTTTCAGAAAGAACTGGATTTACTGACCGAACTGGTCACCGGCCCTTCGATCAGTGAAGTCGCGGCGAATGTCCTGCGCCCTGCCCTGGCCGCGTTGTATCCGCAACTCAAGATCAACCCGACGCTCGCCACCGTGGTCACCCCGACCTGGATCATCACCGAAGATCGCGTGATCCCCGGGCGCAACCAGTACGAGACCCTGACCAACGTGCTGGTACGTGTCGGGTATTCGCAGTCGAACGTGAACTACATCGATGGCGAACATTTCCTGACCCTGCACCCGGGCGACGAACCGATGGTGAAACTGGCGGTGAAAATCGATGCGATCGGCCACTTGATCAATTCACTTTCACCCCTGCTCTTCAACGCCTATCAACAGCAACAGCTCGATTACTGGAACCATGAGACCGGGCCCTCGACCCCGCGCTGGCATCAGCTCTCGCGGTCCCTGCAAGACATCTGGAACCTTGATCCGGCACTGACCTGGAGTGACGACGAAAAAGCCATCGCCCAGGCGGTGTTCAGCCAGCCGGATCGCGCCACCCGACGCGCCGGGGACAAATACCGGATCAAGGCCTGTCTGATCGATGTCGACGTCGTCGAAGACGGGGTGAGCAATCACTGGCGGATGATGGACCTCGCGGTGCTCGTAGGCACACTCGGCGAGCGTACCTTTGTGCTGACGCACTCCATCATCCAGGGCTTCGAACGGTATGACTCCATTGACGTGCTGGCTGAAAAACTGCAGTGCGGAGCCGACCTGCAATGGCGCCTGTATGAACCCGACGGCCATTTTTTCCACCACCAGGCCTGTGCCCTGATTGCACTGGAGATCGAAGCCATCGGTGGCTTGAATCAGGCTCAAGGCACGTCATCGCCCAGCCTTTCATTCGGCAAGCCTGCCCACCCCAGAAACTTCAAGGCCTCGCACGAAGCACCGTCGTCGCATTTCAGCAAGGTCCAGACCTTGTTGCCCAACTGGCTCAAAGAAGGCTCACCAGCGGACCTCACTCGCTACAGTCGGCACTTGATGGACCTCGCCAGTCTGCGTGAACAGGACGCCGGCAAAACCTTCCTCGACGGTGTGCCATCGCTGCGCGAGTTCACCTTGCAAAGCCTGCGCAAACAGATGCTCAAGGATCACCCCACCGCCACGGCCCTGAAACTCGAGGATATCGAACTGAGCATCACCAGTCTGGTCATCTACGGGACCTTCATCGTGCCCGGACAAACCCAGACCCTCACCCTGTCGCTGGTTGACCTGGCGCTGCAAAACCTGATCGGCCTGCCGACCGGCAACCGCGCGGTACGATTGACCCATGGTGAGGCGGCGCCGGACTGGATGACCCCCGCGTACCTGGAACAACTGGTGACCCAGGTGAACATCGGCGAGACCTACCCGGCGCTGATCAAACTCAAGTTGCTCAGTGACGCGCAGGAAACCGAACGCCGGCAAAACCTGTACAGCCGTCATCTGCGCATCCAGTTGCCGCTGCAAGCGCTGCAATACAAGCTCCGTAACCAGGCGGGCATCGACGAGCGTGGCTATCAGTATGTGCTCGCGGTCATGCAGGAAAACCCGGCGAACCGCTATGTCGACGGGCTGGAGATCGTCATTCGCCCGCTGGCGTTCGTCCACGGCGAAAACACCGAAAGCACGGCGGATAAAGTGGCCAACATGTTCGTGATCGGGCCGCGACTCGCGACGAAAGGTCCCTGCCTGCTCTATCGACCGCTGCTCGACCACCCGTTGCTGCAATACCCGGGGGAGGCGAATCTGCTGTATGCGATCAAGCACAGCAAGACGCTGCGCCAATCGGTCCTGGCGTGGCTGCCGGACGGCGTGCGCTTCAACTATTCCCAATACGCCTTCCCCGGCGAATTGCCGTCCGTCTGGACCATCGGCCAGTGGCTGGTGGAGCCCACGTCGCTGCAGGGCAGGATGGCCAACGTGGCGTTCAGCGCGACCGCGCTGGAAAGTGAACCCCTTGCCGCACTGTTCAAGGCGAACGCCGACGCGATGATCACCCTGGCTGAACGCCAATCGGTGTCGAACGCCGAAGCCCGCTGGGCAACGCTCAAGCAAGGCGCGTGGATGCTGTTCAACATCGCCTTGCCGTTTCTCGGGCGTACCGTGGGCACCGCCGCCTGGATCTGGCAAATCATGGATGACCTGCAGCAGGCCACCGACGCCAGGGAAAATGACGACACTGAGGGCGCCTGGTCGGCCATGACCGACTTGCTGCTGACCCTCGGCATGGTGATCGCCCATCAAGCCGCCAGCGAGAAACCCTCCGCACGAACCGCCGAAGAGCACCCGGCCCTGCGCCCGGAGCCCCCGGCCTTACCCCGTCCGAAATCCAGCGTGACCCGCCTGCCCGACTGGCATTCGAGCCAGCCGCCGGCTGCGCATGAGTCCACGCTGCACAGCCTCGGCGCATTACCTGCCAAAAGCCTGGGGACATTGCTCGACGCGCTGAGCATCAGCGAGCCGGTTGGCCTTAAGGCGCCGTCGCTCGACGCCGGCCCCCGGCAATACCTGCGGGGCCTCGGCAGCCAGTGGTACGCGAAAGTCGGTGAGCGCTGGTTCGAAGTCATGCTCAATGACAACGAGGATGTACAGATCGTCGACTCGCGCAAAACACCGGCGATCAAAGGGCCGCTGCTGGTGCACTCGGCCAGGGGGGAATGGTTCGTTGACCTGCGACTGCGCTTGCGCGGTGGCGGTCGCCGGCAGGCGCTTGTGCGCCAGAACCAGCAGCGCAAGGCAGAGTTGAGACAGAAGCTCGAAGCGTTCGATGGGCGAAAGCAGGCGCTGGAAGAAGAACTCGAGCGTGCAGAAAAAGCCGCCACCGACGACAACTATCAGGCCCTGATCGACACCCTGGATTCACATCAGGCGGCTTACAACACCTACATCGAACAACTCAAAGCGTTCAACGCCATTGAGCCCATTCCGAACTATCGCCCGGTCCTGGTCAGTTGCCTGGACCTGCAGCTGGCGCTGACCCGCAAGTGGTTTGCCCGGCAGGATCGCGCGTTCAGCCAGCGCATGCGCCAATCCCTTGCACTGCTGGACAACGAAACGGTCGAGAGCACCCAAACGCCGCGCCAGACGCATCAATCGACCAGCGACATGACGCAGCAATTCATCGACCGGATCGAATTCGCCCAGGCCCGGATCGATGAACTGACCCGACTGGGCAAGGACGCCAGCGAAATTGGCCGGGATTACGCGACGCACCTGCCGCGCTTCAACCTGCAGGACCTGAAGCTGTTCCAGATCAGCATTGCCCAGGAGCTTTGCCTCAACGACGGCGCGGCGGTGGACCTCGCGCCTGCCCGCCAGGCCATGGAGCAACTGGTCGATGACGCCGGTCTCACCATCCAGTCGTCTCTGGACCTTGCCGCCGACGGCGAAGCGCTGGAGCTGCTGGACCGCATCGACGGTTTCAACGACCTGGTGGAGCAATTCGCCAACCTCGACCAGCGAATTGCCGACCTGGGACAGGAATTCCCGGAACAGTTGCTGAGCGCGCCACTGGCGCTCATGCGCGAACGAATCAAGGCGTTCAACGAACCCGCCAAGGCGCAACTCGCCGCCTTGTTGCAGGAGCGCAGATTGCTTGAACCGACGCCCGGGCCATCCCGGCCTGCGACGCCACGCCAGCGCATCATCAAGACCCGCTTCAAAGGCACCGTGTTCGGCACCCCGCGCGCGCGAGCGGCGGGCGAGGACCTGGACCTGTTTGACGTGACGTCGCCACTGACCGGCAAGGTCATCGCGACGTTTCATGAGAAAACCCCAGGCAACTGGCTGGAACATGTAGCTCCACGCCCCGCGCCGGCGACCCGCCCGCCCCTGGAAAACAGCCTTCAGCAAGGCCAGGCGCTGCTCGACCAACTGCCGGCCTTTACCCGTCGAACCGAAAGCCACGCCAACCAGGCCGGACGCATTCCCGTGGAAATCGAGGAACTGTTCAATCAACAGGCACGGCGGATGACCGAAGCGGCCGACACTATCGAACAGGCGCTGACCGACCTGAACGCCACGGACGGCGGCCCGGTGTCGGCCGTCAATCTGGCCAGGCAGCTCAACGACGGGGCAACCGCCCTTCATGAACAGGGACGCCTTGCCCGAATCAACATGATCAAACGACAGCCCCCGACCGCGGCCAGGGTGCAATGGCTGCATGCTCAGGGCCTGGTCGAAATTGTCAGGATCCCTGGCCGGCAGCGGCTCAAGGGGATTAAAAAGGACTTTCTCGAGGAGTACGAAATTCGCGTGCGAGACACCGCGACCAAGCCCGGGCCCAGCAAAGGCGCGGCCCTCTGGTACGCGCACTTTCATTATCCGAAGATCGACACCCCGGTGGATGGCTACACGGCGGCCCACCTGAAAACTGCCGTGCAACGCAAGTTGGGTGGCGGCTTTGACCTGCGAAAGGCCTCGTCGAACAACGAGATCATCGAGATCTATCGCAGCGAAATCAGCCCGCCATTGGCCCGGTCGCTGTTCCTGCCAGCGCCCAGGCCCTCCACTTCGAAAAGTTGAACGGGCGGGGGATCAGCGCCAGGCTTTTTTCAACCGCGCCACCGCCGCCCTGATGTCGGCTTCCGGCACCGCCGCAAAACCCAGGACCAGCCCGGCACGCTGGTCCAGCGGCGTTTGCGAATCCGGTAACCAGTAGCTGCTCAGCGCGTTGATCTCGACATCGACACGGGCGGCGTTCTCGACCAGCGCTTGCTCGCGGGCCCGGGAGTCGACGCCAACCGTCAAATGCAGCCCGGCCACGACACTGGGCAGGCTGCCGATGCCCGGTATGTCGCGAGGCCAGTCGGCCAGGAGTGTATTGCGCCGGCTCAAGGCGGCGCGACGCATTCGGCGGATGTGCCGCTGAAAGTGCCCGGCGGCCATGAATTCGGCCATCACCGCCTGGGTGCTGACTTCGGAATGCCGGACATCCACCGCGCGCCGTTGCGAAAACGCGTCCACCAACCCTGGCGGCAACACCAGATACCCCAGGCGCAAGGCCGGAAAGGCGACTTTGCCGAAGGTGCCGACATACAGCACCCGCCCCTGTCGATCGAGGGCCGCCAGCGGTGCCAGAGGCGCGCCCGTGTACCGGTACTCGCCATCGTAGTCGTCTTCGACGATCCAGCCATCGGTGCGTTCGGCCCAGGCCAGCAGTTCCAGGCGCCGGGCCAGGCTCATGACCACACCTGTGGGGTACTGGTGCGAAGGCGTTACATACACCAGGCGGCAATCGCCACAGGAGGCCAATTCGCTGCAGACGATGCCCTCGCCGTCCACCGCCACGCCATGCAGGTGCGCACCGGCCACGGCGAAGGCATGACCGGCCGCCCGATACCCCGGATTTTCGATCGCCACCCCGTCACCCGGCTCCACCAGCAACTGTGCACAAAGGCTGATGCCCTGCTGTGCGCCACTGGTGATCACAATTTGCTCAGCGGTGCACTGCATGCCGCGAGAACTGCGCAGGTACGCGGCGATCAGCTCACGCAAGCGCTCGTCGCCCGCCGGATCGCCATAACACAGCTGGCGCAGATCCGGTTTGCGCCAGAAAGCCGCATTCAGCTTGGCCCACACCTCGAAAGGGAACAGATCGAACGCCGGAACGCCTACCCGAAAAGCCCGTGGCGGACCGCTTGGCGGGAGCGCCAGATGGTTCTTTTCCACCCGCCCCAGCGCACCGCTGTGGATAACTTTACTGGATGAAACCACAGGAAAATCGAGGCAATTTGTGGATAAGGCTGTGGGTAACCCTGTTGAAAAGCCTGTGGACAGTTTTGTGGATAATTTTTTGGCCTGAGGCAGTAGCGCCACGTAAGTGCCATCGCCAACCCGTCCCTCAATGAAGCCTTCGGCGTACAGCTGATCGTAGGCTCGCACCACACTGTTGCGGGAAATCGCCAGCGCGGCGGCCAGATCCCGAGTGGCCGGCAACCGTGTGCCGCTGGCCAATCGTCCGTCGAGCACGCGCACGCGCAGGGCTTGATAGAGCTGACGGCTCAGGCCCTGGCGCCGGTCGAGTTCGATACCCGCCGGATTGAAGGACAAGGAAAGCGGCACATTACCCATGAAAATGGACCTATGAAATTGGTCATCAATGGCTCTTACAACAGACCAATAGCCTGCCTAGGATGCAGGCAATCGCCAAGGAATATTTCCATGTATACGCCACGCAGCTTTGCCATCGACGACTTGCAGCAATTGCAGCGGCAGATGCTCGACGCGCGCCTGGCCATGGTCGTTACCCATGGCGCGCAGGGTTTGCAGGCCAGCCATCTACCGCTGTTGTTGCGCCCGGACGAAGGTCCGAATGGCACCCTGTATGGCCACTTCGCCCGGGCCAATCCGCAGTGGAAGGAACTGCAGGAAGGCGCCGAGGCACTGGTGATCTTTGCCGGTGCCGACGCCTATGTCAGCCCGGGGTTTTATCCCAGCAAGGCAGAACACGGCAAAGTGGTGCCGACCTGGAACTACATCGCCGTGCACGCCTACGGCACGGCGCAGGTGTTTACCGATGCCGAGCCGCTGCTCGACCTGGTGAGCGCCTTGACCGATCGCCATGAAAGCGGGCGCGCCCAGCCCTGGAAAGTCGCCGATGCGCCTGCCGACTACATCGACGGCATGCTCAAGGCCATTGTCGGGTTTGCCTTGCCGATCCAGCGCCTGGAAGGCAAGCGCAAACTCGGCCAGAACCGCAGCAGCACAGACATTGCCGGTGTACGCGAAGGGCTCGCCGCCAGCCCGAACGCGCAGGATCGCGCCCTTGCCCATTTGATGCCTTGAGGAATGAACATGAGCCAGATTGAAATCCGTCAGGTCAGCGCCGACGATCACGCGTCGTGGCTGCCGTTGTGGCAGGCCTACCTGCGGTTCTACAACACCGAGTTGCCCGATGCCGTCACCCAGAGCACCTGGCAGCGCTTGCTCGATCCAAACGAACCGACCCACGCCGCACTGGCCTGGGCCGATGGCAAGGCGGTGGGCATGGTGCATTTCATCTACCATCGTTCCAACTGGGCCATCGAAAACGCCTGCTACCTCCAAGACTTGCTGGTAGCGCCCGAGACCCGCGGTACCGGTGTCGGCCGCCAATTGATCGAGTTCGTCTACACCACGGCCAAGGCCGACGGGTGCAACAAAGTCCACTGGCTGACCCACGAAACCAACGCCACCGCGATCCAGCTCTACGAACGCATCGCCGAACGCCCCGGTTTCATCCAGTTTCGCAAAGCCATTTAAGGTTCAAGGAGAACAGCATGTCGACTTCACTCGCCGACTGGAAAGGCGCCCCGGCCCCTACCGTGCAAACCCTCGAGGGACGGTTCATCCGCCTGGAGAAACTCGACCCGGCGCGGCACGGCGACGACTTGTTCAACGCCCTGCAAGGCCCCGGCGCCGACCCGAAACTCTGGGACTACTTGCCCTACGGCCCTTTCCCGGAACGCAGCGCCTTCAATGACTGGCTGAACAACCACGCTGCCAGCAGCGATCCGTACTTCTTCAGCGTGATCGACCGCGCCAGCGGCGAAGTGCAAGGCATCCTCAGCCTGATGTCGATCGTCCCGTCCCAGGGCCGCATCGAAATCGGCCACGTGACCTTCGGTGCCCCGATGCAACGCTCGCCGAAAAGTACCGAAGCGGTCTACCTGCTGGCAAAGGAATCGTTCGCCCTCGGCTACCGTCGCCTGGAATGGAAATGCAACAACGGCAACGCCCGCTCCAAATATGCGGCAGAACGACTGGGCTTCAGTTTCGAAGGGGTGTTCCGCCAGCACATGGTGGTCAAGGGGCAGAACCGCGACACCGCGTGGTATTCGATCATTGATTCGCAGTGGCCAGCGGTGGGCGCGGGTTTCGAACGCTGGTTGAGCGATGACAATCAGGCAGGGTCGGGGCAGTTGAAGACGCTGGCGGAGTGTCGGGGCTAAGCCCCGCAAATGCGCCTGCGCCAAGGGAGTGCGCCAACACTCCCTTAATCCCGTGCCCACCAAACTTCGCTGTAGGCAAAAGCCCCCACGCAACATGGCAAAAAACCTTCCCTGCCACCCCTCCGGTGTTTTTTCCCAAAAATCCTCCGACGCTACGTGCAGACCCGCCGGAACGAGCTGACATCGCTCACCTCGCCCCACTTTTAGAGTTCTGGCCTCCCGTAAAAGAGGCCCGTATCGATGTCCGTTCAACCTACCTACCGACTGAAACACCTTGTGCTGTCTGTCGCTCTCGCCATTGGCTACTCGGAGTTTTCTCTGGCGCAAGAGCCGGCGGCGCGCCCAGGTGCTGGCGCGAAGCCGGCGAAAGCGCGCAAGAAGTCCGTAAAGCCTGTTGCCGCCCCGAACAAGATTGTTGTGGGCGTGAAGAAGCCCGGCCCGATTACCCCTCTCGCTCCCGCCAGCCCACGTCCTGAAGTGCAGAAGGTCGAGTTCGGCGATGACTTCTATGACGCCCTGGACTTTGACGTCGCGGCTGCCAAGGCCTACCCGGACAGTGAAGATCCTTTCCGCGCCTTCAAGGACGCCTGGACGACTCAACATACGCTGGTCTCAGCGCCCATCGACAGCTTGCAGCTACGGGAGGTCGACGACCTGCTGGTCGTCAACAAGGGGGCTGCCTGGAAGGGCCAACTGGACGGCGGCGCCGGGCGCAACGTTCTGCTGCTCAATGCCAGAAGCGGAGGCAGCGTCGGGGAAACCCATAATTTTGGCGAGATGCGCGTCGCCCGTGGCCACTGGACACTTGATCATTCGTTCGAAGGCAAGGCACACGTCCTGGCGGGGGCTTCCTTGTTCAACCAGGGGTCGATTCACGGCGATGCCCACGTCTACCGGCGCGCCATGTATGGTGGTCCTGGCTCTGTGCGAAACCTCTATGTGGAGGGTGCACTGCTTGTGTCGAAGAACAATGCCCCGGTCATCGCGGGCGATCTGGTGCTGGACAAGGGTGCGGTCGTGACCTATGCCGTATCACCCACCGAAGGCCCATCCGCCATTTCGGTTGCGGGCACCGCGTCTTTGGGAGACGCACAGGTACACATTGCTGCAATGCCGGGAAACTACGCGACCAGGACCGAGCATGTACTGGTAAATGCAGGAAAGATCGAAGGCGAGTTTGGCGCCGTAACCAGCAACCTCGCATTCCTGACACCGACCCTGAGCCGCAACGAAACCCAAGCCTTTGTGAGCTATGGGCGCAACAGCCGAGCCGTAGAAGAGACGGTCGAATCACCCAATGAAAAAGCGCTGGCCCGCAGCATCGACACACCCGAGGCTGCCGAGACGAACACCTCTGTCCGTGCGTTGCTTGGCAGTAACATGGCCGATGCCTCCTCGGCCATTGAACAACTGACCGCCAGTCAGCACGCCAACCTTGCCAAAGCCACCCGGGACAGTGCCGCCCCGGTCAGCGCCAGCATGCTGTCGGCGATGCGTCAGCTGAGCGGGAGTGCAATGAACAACGCACCACAGATTGCCGCCCGCAACGACAAAAGCCGCGTGTGGCTTCAGGCGCTTGGCAACGGCGGCAAGGTCGACAGCCACTTCGACGACCCGCTCAAGCATTCCACTCAGGGTCTGGTGATGGGCGCCGACTGGCGGCTGGCTGAACAATGGCATGTCGGCGTGCTCGGCGGCCGCTCCGAGACAAAACTCGACGCCAGGCAATTCGACGGCAAGCTTGATAGCTGGCACCTGGGCGTTTATGCCGTGCGCCAGGACGGCCCCTTCGCCCTGCGCCTGGGCGCAACGCATGCCAGCCACGATGCCACCAGCAAGCGCCGGGTGGCGTTCAATGGTTTCAGCGATCGCCTCAAAGGTCGTTACAACGCCAGTACCCAGCACGCGTTTGTCGAGGCAGGTCTCGATGTCGGCCAAGGGAGCTTGACCCTCGAGCCATTCGCCAACCTCGGCTATCAGCGATACCAGCGCGACAGTTACACCGAGAAAGGCGGAGACGCTGCGCTGAAAGTCCATGGGCAAACCCAGGATAACGTCAGCAGCACCTTCGGCCTGCGCGTGGCCAAACTGAACGTTCTGGACAACGGCATGCAACTGACGCCGCGTTTCAGCGCGGGCTGGAAGCATACCTATGGCGACCTGCAGAGCGAAACGCAACAGCAGCTGGTCAAGGGAGGCAAGCGCTTTGAAGTCTCGGCAGACGCGGGAGATCGTAACCTGTTGGCGCTGGATGCCGGCGTCGATCTGGCGCTGTCCAGCCAACAAACCGTGGGGCTGGCCCTGACCAGCGAAACAGGCGGTGACACGCGTAACTACGGCGTCATGGGGCAATGGCAAATGGCGTTTTGATCAGTGCCTGAAAGCATGTTGCCTGCGCAAGGCGCCTGACCGCATCACCAGCAGGGGATTGAGTCGGCTGGCGCTCAAACGGCGAGCAAAAAAAAGGGGAGCACCCGCTCCCCCGAGGATTAAAACGTTGTGATCAAGGCTGTTAACTCAGCCTTCGATCTCGATCAGGATTTCGCCCGGGTTGACCCGGTCGCCCTTGGCCACGTGAATGGCCGTGACCTTGCCGGCGATGGCGGCCTGGACTTCGGTTTCCATCTTCATGGCTTCGGTGATCAGCACGGCCTGGCCAGCCTTGACGGAATCGCCTTCCTTGACCAGCACGTCGACGATGTTGCCCGGCATGGTGGTGCTGACGTGACCCGGCGCAGTGGCTTGCTTGCGCTTGCTGCTGCCACCACCGACGAACTCGTTCAGCGGCTCGAACACCACTTCTTCCGGCATGCCGTCGATGGACAGGTAGAAGTGACGCTTGCCTTCGGCCTTGACGCCGACACCGGTGATGTCGACGCGGTAGGTTTCGCCGTGGACGTCGATGACGAACTCGGTCGGCACGCCTTCGCCACCGGCGGAGGCAACCTTGCCCGCTTCCGGAATCGGCAGCAGCACTTCCGGGGTCAGGGTGCCGGCTGCGCGCTCCTCGAGGAACTTGCGCCCGATGTCCGGGAACATGGCGAAGGTCAGCACGTCTTCTTCAGACTTGGCCAACGCGCCGATGTCTTCGCGCAGCTTGGCCATTTCCGGCTTGAGCAGGTCGGCCGGCCGCACGTCGATCACCTCTTCGCTGCCGATGGCCTGGCGACGCAGTTTCTCGTTCACGGTGCCCGGCGCTTTACCGTAACCACCTTGCAGGTAGAGCTTCACTTCGTTGGTGATGGTCTTGTAGCGTTCGCCGGCCAGCACGTTGAAAAACGCCTGGGTGCCGACGATCTGCGAGGTCGGGGTCACCAGCGGCGGGAAGCCGAGGTCTTCGCGAACCCGCGGGATTTCTGCCAGGACTTCGCCCATGCGGTTCAGGGCACCTTGCTCCTTGAGCTGGTTGGCCAGGTTGGAAATCATTCCGCCCGGTACCTGATTGACCTGCACGCGGGTGTCGACGGCGGTGAATTCGCTTTCGAACTGGTGGTACTTCTTGCGTACGGCGTAGAAGTACAGGCCGATTTCCTGCAGCAGCTCCAGGTTCAGGCCGGTGTCGTACTCGCTGCCTTTGAGGGCGGCGACCATCGACTCGGTGCCCGGGTGGCTGGTGCCCGAGGCGAAGCTGGAGATCGCAGTGTCGATATGGTCGGCACCGTTTTCGATCGCCTTGAGCTGACACATCGCGGCCAGGCCGGCGGTGTCATGGGAGTGAATGAACACCGGCAACGACTGCTCCGCTTTCAATGCCTTGACCAATTCACCGGTGGCGTACGGCGTCAGCAGGCCAGCCATGTCCTTGATCGCCACCGAGTCGCAACCCATGGCTTCCATTTGCCTGGCCTGGGCCACGAAGGCGTCGATGGTGTGCACCGGGCTGGTGGTGTAGGCGATGGTGCCCTGGGCGTGTTTGCCGGAAGCCTTGACGGCTTCGATGGCCACGCGCAGGTTACGCACGTCGTTCATGGCGTCGAAAATGCGGAACACGTCGATGCCGTTGACCGCGGCCTTGGCGACGAACGCCTTGACCACGTCGTCGCTGTAGTGGCGGTAGCCCAGCAGGTTCTGGCCACGCAGCAGCATTTGCAGGCGGGTGTTGGGCAGCGCGGCGCGCAGCTGGCGCAGGCGCTCCCAGGGATCTTCCTTGAGGAAGCGCACGCAGGCGTCGAATGTCGCGCCACCCCAGCATTCCAGCGACCAGTAGCCGACTTTGTCGAGCTTGTCGCAGATTGGCAGCATGTCTTCGGTGCGCATGCGGGTGGCGAGCAGCGATTGGTGGGCGTCGCGCAGGATGGTGTCGGTTACGTGAATCTTCTTGGACATTGTTCTATTCCTCACAGGCCTGCGTGGGCGGCGATGGCGGCGGCGATGGCCAGGGCCAGCTCTTCGGGTTTGCGCTTGATCGAGTAGTTGGTCAGTTCAGGGTGGCTTTCAACGAAACTGGTGTTGAACTGGCCGCTACGGAATTCCGGGTTGCGCAGGATTTCCTGGTAATAGGCGGCGGTGGTCTTGACCCCTTGCAGACGCATGTCGTCGAGGGCGCGCAAGCCACGGTCCATCGCCTCTTCCCAGGTCAGCGCCCAGACCACCAGTTTCAGGCACATGGAGTCGTAGAACGGCGGAATGGTGTAGCCGGTGTAGATCGCCGTGTCGGTGCGCACGCCGGGGCCGCCGGGCGCGTAGTAACGGGTGATCTTGCCGAAGCTGGGCAGGAAGTTGTTTTTCGGGTCTTCGGCGTTGATCCGGAACTGCAACGCGAAACCACGGTGCTGGATGTCTTCCTGCTTCACCGAGAGTGGCAGGCCGGACGCGATGCGGATCTGCTCGCGGACGATGTCGATGCCGGTGATTTCCTCGGTGATGGTGTGTTCCACCTGCACCCGGGTGTTCATTTCCATGAAGTACACCTCGCCCTCGGCGAGCAGGAACTCCACGGTGCCAGCGTTCTCGTAACCCACCGCCTTGGCTGCACGCACCGACAGATCGCCGATGTAGGCGCGCTGCTCAGGGGTCAGTTGCGGGCTCGGAGCGATCTCGATCAGCTTCTGGTTGCGGCGCTGAATGGAGCAGTCACGCTCGAACAGGTGCACCACATTGCCAAAGCTGTCACCGAGGATCTGCGCTTCGATGTGTTTGGGGTTGACGATGCATTTTTCCAGGAACACTTCCGCCGAACCGAAGGCCTTGGTGGCCTCGGAAATCACCCGGGGAAATGCCTGTTCGAGTTCTTCACGGCTGTTGCAACGACGGATACCGCGACCGCCACCACCGGAAGTGGCCTTGAGCATTACTGGGTATCCGATGCGGTCGCCTTCGGTCAGCGCCTCTTCGATACCCGAGACGTTGCCTTCGGTACCCGGAGTGACTGGAACGCCCGCCTTGATCATGCTGCGGCGCGCTTCGGTCTTGTCGCCCATTCGGCGGATAACCTCCGCCGAGGGACCAATGAATTTGATTCCGCGTTCGGCGCAGATGTCCGCCAGTTCGGCGTTTTCCGAAAGGAACCCGTAGCCGGGATGCAAGGCGTCGCAACCGGTTTCCACCGCCAGGTTCACCAGCTTGCGCGGGTTCAGGTAACCGGCCAATGGCTCGGCGCCAATGCTGTGGGCCTCGTCCGCACGCTTCACATGCAGGGCATGGCGGTCGGCGTCGGAAAAAATCGCCACCGAGCGAATGCCCATTTCGGCACAGGCCCGTACGATTCGTACGGCAATTTCACCACGGTTGGCGATCAGGATCTTTTTTATCACTTGGAGTTTCCCTTGAGCCGCTGCTACCCACGACCTGTTGGACCAGGTCGACGCGTGACCAAATGTTTCAATTTGGTCGCAGCCCCACACTAGCCCGCACAAGGGATTAACAAAAATGATTAATAATTGGGTCAGGCATAAGGAAAGCCTTATAGTCGACCTATCAGCTTGAGGCGGGAGCGTACCGAGTATGCGTAAGTCATTGATGCGTATGACATTGCGTCAGTTGCAGATTTTCAATGAAGTCTGTGATCTGCGCTCTTACAGCCGCGCCGCCGACGAAATGTCGCTCACGCAACCGGCTGTCAGCCTGCAGATTCGTCAGCTCGAAGAGCTGATCGGGCAACCTTTGTTCGACTACGTCGGCAAAAAGCTGTACATGACCGAGGCCGCTGAAGCGCTTCAACGCGCGAGCCGGGACATTTTTGGCCGCCTTGAAAACCTCGACATGCAGCTCTCGGACATGCAGGGATCGTTGCAGGGCCAACTGAAACTGGCGATCGAATCCAGCGCCAAATACTTCGTGCCGCATCTGTTTGCCGCCTTCAAGCGCCAGCATCCGGAGGTCAACCTGCAACTGACGGTGGTCAACCGCGGGCAGGTGATCCGCCGCCTCTCCGACAACCGCGACGACCTGGTGATCATGTCCATGGTTCCGCAGGACATGGGGCTGGAGTTTCTGCCGTTTCTCAACAACCCGATCGTGGCCGTGGCGCCTCCGGACCATCCGCTGTGCCACATGGGCGCGTTGCGCCTGCAGGACCTTGAGCCCTACACCTTGCTGCTGCGCGAGACCGGATCGGGTACCCGGCTGGCGTGCGAGGAGTATTTCAAGGAGAAACGCGTGCACTTCAACCAGACACAGGAAGTCTCATCGGCCGAAGCCCAGCGTGAGTGTGTGCTGGCGGGTCTGGGCGTGGCGCTGATGACGCGTCACGCCCTGAACCTTGAGTTGGCGACCGGTGGCCTGATCGAATTACCGGTCGAGGAGCTGCCGCTGTTCCGCAGTTGGTGCCTGGTGCAGGCCAGGGCCAAGCGGCTGTCGCCGGTGGCCCACGCATTCCTTGCGTTCATCCGCAGCGAACGGGTGCAGATCAGCGCCCTGGTTGAGCGTTTCGACGGGAAGTTGCGGGCGAAGCCTGCCAGTAGTTGAGTTCCAGCTCGGGGAAATCACCGATCTCGGCCATCAGTTGGCGGCGCTCGCAGCGATCTTCGATGGCGCGACGGAATTCCATGCGGCGCTGGTCTTCCTGCTGACGGCGGGTTCTGACGGCGCTGTTGCGTTCTTCGTAGGGCTGGGCCATTTCGAGTCTCCCAAGGCGAGTACGGGAGTTACAGGATGGGCACAGGGGATGACCGTTTGGCGGCGCGTGGGTTACAGACTGATGAAAGTTGTCGTGTGGGAGCGAGCCTGCCCGCGATCAAGGCCGGTACGACCTTGCGCAGACATCAGTCATCCAGCGCCTTCACCGCCTTGGGTGACAATCGCAAGCTGCGCAGGCTGCGCTTGACGCTCTTGAGGTGGTTGACCAGGCTTGGCCCGCGCGCCATGGCGACGCCCATTGCCAACACATCGATGACCACCAGGTGGGCGATGCGAGAAGTCAGGGGCGTGTAGATCTCGGTGTCTTCGTGCACGTCGATGGCCAGGTTGACGGTCGACAGCTCGGCAAGCGGTGTCTGGCTGGGGCACAGGGTGATCAGCGAGGCGCCGCTTTCGCGCACCAGGTTCGCGGTGATCAACAGGTCCTTGGAACGCCCCGACTGGGAAATGCAGATCGCCACGTCGCTGGGCTTCAACGTCACGGCCGACATCGCCTGCATGTGCGGGTCGGAATACGCGGCGGCCGTCAGCAGCAAGCGGAAGAACTTGTGCTGGGCGTCAGCCGCCACCGCACCCGACGCCCCGAAGCCGTAGAACTCGACACGCTGGGCCTGGGACATCAGCGACACCGCCCGTTGCAACTCCACCGGATCGAGCTTCTCGCGAACTTCCATCAGGGTGTGCAGGGTGGTGTCGAAGATCTTCAGGCTGTAATCGGCGACGGAGTCGTCTTCGTGGATCGCAAACTGGCCAAAACTCGCACCCGCCGCCAGGCTCTGCGCCAGCTTCAGTTTCAGGTCCTGGAACCCCGAACAACCGATGGCGCGGCAGAAACGGACGATGGTCGGCTCACTGATGCCCACGCTGTGGGCCAGGTCGGCCATGGAACTGTGCATCACCGCCGCAGGGTCAAGCAGCACGTGGTCGGCGACCTTGAGCTCCGACTTGCGTAACAGGTGACGTGACTGGGCGATGTGTTGCAGCAGATTCAAGGGCCTGGACTCTTTGTTATGGGCAGGTGCCGGAGATGTAGCAAGCTTGTAGTTATACTACATGAATCGGCTTTTTGCCCGCTCAAATGCGTAACTGAATAGGCGATGGCCTCTGGGTTTTGGCAAGGAAGGCCGGATGTAGCGCGAAAATCAGGGTGCGCTCCAAACAGCCCTCAATCGCGGGTTTGCACGCGCAGCAGCGCCGCCAGTCCATCCGCTTCGATCGGCCGACTGATCAGGTACCCCTGAACCTCATCGCACTGCTCGGCCCGCAGGAACTCCAGTTGTTCAGCCTTCTCCACCCCCTCGGCCACCACCTTCAACGACAAGCCATGCGCCATCGCGATGATTGCCCGGGTGATCGCCGCATCCACACTGCCCTCCCCCAGGCCACGAATGAACGCCTGATCGATCTTCACGTAGTCCACCGGAATACGCTTGAGGTAGCTCAGGGATGAGTAGCCGGTGCCAAAATCGTCAATCGCCAGTTTCACTCCCAGGTCGCGCAGTTGCTGGAAGGTGGCGATGATGTGTTCGACGCTGTCGAGCAAGTGGCTTTCGGTCAGTTCAAGTTCCAGGTAGTGCGGTGCCAGGCCGGTTTCTTCCAGCACCTGACGCACCAGGCTGACCAGCTTGCCCTGGCGCAACTGATGCACCGACAGATTGACCGACACCCGGATCGACTCCAGCCCCTGGCGCTGCCACTCGCACGCCTGCCAGCAGGCCTGGCGCAGCACGAACTCGCCGATGGGGCCGATCAGCCCGGTTTCCTCGGCCAGGCCGATAAAATCCCCGGGCGGGACATTGCCCATGGTCGGGTGATCCCAACGTACCAGCGCTTCGGCCGCGTTGAGCCGCCCGGTGGCGAGGCACAGTTTTGGCTGGTAGAAGACCTTCAGCTGTTTTTCTTCGATGGCTTTGCGCAGCCGGTTTTCCAGTTGCAGCCGCTCCAGCGTGCTGGCTTGCAGGCTGTCGGTGTAGAACTGGAAATTATTGCCGCCCAAATGTTTAGCGTGCTGCATGGCCATGTTCGACTGGCTCATCAGCGTGGAGATTTCCCGCGCGTTGTCCGGCAACATGCTGATGCCCATGGACGCACTGACCACCAGTTCATGCCCTTCGACGGTCACCGGGACCCGCAACTTGGTGGACAGGCGCGTCGCCACTCGCGCCAGGCTCGAGAGCGTGCCGTAGGCGTCAAAGAGCACGGCGAACTCATCGCCGGACAGGCGTGCGATGGTGTCCGCCTCCGGCAGGGCATTGATCAGGCGTCGAGCCATTTTCTGCAGCAACTGGTCGGCGACCTCATGGCCGAGGCTGTCATTGAGCAACTTGAAACGGTCCAGGTTGATGTGCAGCAACGCCAGGCTGCGCCCGCCCTGGCGCACACGCTGATGGGCTTCGCGCAGGCGCTCGCGGAACAGCGAACGATTGGCCAGCCCCGTCAGTTCGTCATAATGGGTGAGGTAGCGCATGCGCTCTTCGGATTCGCGCCGTGCCGAAAGATCGGCGAAGAAGCCCACGATATGGCTGATGTTTCCCCGCTTGTCGCGCACGGTGTTCAATTGCAGCCATTGCGGATACAGCTCGCCGTTCTTGCGCGTCTCCACCAGTTCGCCCTGCCAACTGCCCTGCTGCTCCAGCGCCTGGTGGATTGCCCCCTAGTGCCGGCGCGCGTCGCGACTGCACGGCAGCTCCACGACGTTGCGCCCGATCATGTCGTCAAGGTCGTAGCCCGTTAAGCGGCTGAACGCCTGGTTGACGGCGATCAGGGCGTAATTCGGATCGAAAATCATGATGCCTTCGCTGGCGGCTTCGAACACCGTAGCCGCCAGTTCCAATTGCGCCTCCAGGCCCTTGCTGGCGGTGATATCGCGACGGGTGCCGACCATGCGGATCACCCGTCCGCTTTCGGTGCGCTCGACCGCCCGACCACGGTCCTCGATCCACACCCAGTGGCCATCCCCATGGCGCACGCGGTACTCGATCTGATAATCCTCGCTGCGCCCCTTCAAGTGCTCGACCAGCGCGCGCTTCAGCGATGGCAGGTCGTCAGGGTGCAGGCGCGGGGTGAGGTGACCGAGCATCGCCGTGACGAACTCCGGATCGAGGCCGAACAGCTCCTGGAGGTGCGTGTGGTGGACCTCGTCGGTCTGCAGGTTCCAGTCCCACAAACCCAATTCACTGGCTTTCAACGCCAGCGCAAGACGCGCTTCACTTTTACTCAACGCCTGGCTGGCAGCCTCCAGCTCGAGGCTGCCCTCGGCGACGCGGGTTTGCAGCCCTGACTGAATTTCACGCAACTCGTCCTCGGCACGGCGACGCTGTTCGATTTCCCGGGCCAGTTCCTGGTTCAACTCATCGCTGCGTGTTTGCGCCGCCTGCAAGTGTTCGATCAAGGCCTGATTCTGGAAGCGTCGCAACAAGCCGCCATCGATCAGCCGGTTGACCTGCCAGGCAACGACACTCAAGGCACCCAGCAGGATCAGCCCGAACCAGCCCCAACCCTGCCCCTGCGGGTCGCCACCCCAGAACAGGTAGGCAATCGCGGGCAACAGGCAAGGCAAGGTGAAGGACAGGAAGGCAGGCAAGCTGACGGCATAGGCCACGCTGGCGGACAGGGCTGCGGCGCCGATCAGGCCGAACACCCAGGCTTGCTGGATGAAATTGTCGGCGGGCACCAGGGCAATGCCGGCCCCGGCGAGCGTCAGGCCGGTCATGGCCGAGCCGAGCAAAAACATCCGAAGCCAGACGGGATGAGCCTGGCGGTGGGGAATCGCCGAGTCGAAGGCGGCGACCTGGATCACCCGCAAGGCCACCAGCGAGAGCAGCCAGACCAGCCAGACGGTGATGACGAAGTAGCGCTGTGGACTCCAGAGCAGTCCCGCGCACACCAGGCCATTGATCAACATGAACAGCGTCGGCAGCAGCGAACCCTGATAAAGCAGGCGCGTGCGCTCGACCGCCATCTCCATGGCGTATTGCTTGCGGATAACCCGGGGCTCCACAGAAGGGCCCGACAGGTCGGAGCTGAGGGTCATAGGCAATGTTCTTGTTCTTATAATGATGAGCTAAGCCCGAACGTGGACGGAGCATACACAAGCCCATGACCTTACCAAACTGCTCCAGATCATAAATTCGACAAAAGTCCTCAGCCCTTTGACCCCTGCCGAACCCTGCAGGCGAGCCCCGCCAACGCCTGCAGCGGATGACCGACCGGTCGTCCCGCACAACTCTTTCATCGGCTAAAGCACTGCGGGGTTTGCCCGGTGTGACGCGGCCCCATAGAATGCCCCGATGCGCGATGATCTCTCCCTTCTGCTGAACTCCCTCAACGATGCCCAACGCCAGGCCGTAGCGGCCCCCGTGGGTCGTCAGTTGGTCCTGGCCGGTGCTGGCTCCGGTAAAACCCGAGTGCTGGTGCACCGTATCGCCTGGTTGATCCAGGTCGAGAACGCCTCGCCCCATTCGATCCTGTCGGTGACATTCACCAACAAGGCCGCTGCCGAGATGCGCCATCGCATCGAGCAGTTGATGGGGATCAACCCGGCCGGCATGTGGGTCGGCACCTTCCACGGCCTGGCGCACCGCCTGCTGCGGGCGCATTGGCAGGAAGCCGGTCTGAGCCAGACGTTCCAGATTCTCGACAGCGACGACCAGCAGCGGCTGGTCAAGCGCGTGATCCGCGAGTTGGGCCTGGACGAACAACGCTGGCCGGCGCGACAGGCCCAGTGGTTCATCAACGGCCAGAAAGACGAAGGCCTGCGCCCGCAACACATCCAGGCCAGTGGCGATCTGTTCCTGGCGACCATGCGCGGCATTTATGAAGCCTACGAGGCCGCATGCCTGCGTGCCGGCGTCATCGACTTCTCCGAGCTGCTGCTGCGTGCCCTCGACCTGTGGCGCGATCATCCGGGGTTGCTGGCGCATTATCAGAAGCGCTTCCGGCACATCCTGGTGGACGAGTTCCAGGACACCAACGCCGTGCAGTACGCCTGGTTGCGCCTGTTGGCCAAGGGCGGCGACAGCCTGATGGTGGTCGGCGACGACGATCAGTCGATCTATGGCTGGCGTGGCGCGAAAATCGAGAACATCTACCAGTATTCCGACGATTTCCCGGATGCCGAGGTGATTCGCCTGGAGCAGAACTACCGCTCCACCGCCGGCATCCTCAAGGCCGCCAACGCCCTGATCGCCAACAACACCGGGCGCATGGGCAAGGAGTTGTGGACCGACGGCGGCGACGGCGAAGCCATCAACCTGTACGCGGCCTTCAATGAACATGACGAAGCCCGCTACGTCGTGGAAACCATCGAAAGCGCGCTGAAAACAGGCTTGGCCCGCAGCGATATCGCTATCTTGTACCGCTCCAACGCCCAATCGCGCGTTCTGGAAGAAGCCCTGCTGCGCGAGCGCATTCCGTACCGCATCTACGGTGGCCAGCGCTTCTTCGAGCGTGCGGAAATCAAGAACGCCATGGCCTACCTGCGTTTGCTCGAGGGCCGTGGCAACGATGCCGCGCTGGAACGGGTGATCAACGTTCCGACGCGCGGCATCGGCGAGAAAACCGTCGAAGCGATTCGCGAGCACGCGCGCCACAGCGATGTGTCGATGTGGGAAGCGATGCGCCTGCTGATCGCCAACAAAGGGCTGACCGGCCGGGCGGCGGGCGCGCTGGGCGCGTTCATGGAGCTGATCGAGAACCTCGCGGCCAAGTGCATGGACATGCCGCTGCACCTGATGACCCAGACGGTCATCGAGCAGTCCGGCCTCATTGCCTACCATGAGGCGGAAAAAGGCGAGAAAGGCCAGGCGCGGGTGGAAAACCTTGAGGAACTGGTCAGTGCCGCACGCAACTTCGAGAACACCGAAGAGGACGAGGACCTGACGCCGCTGGCGGCGTTCCTCGGTCACGCGTCGCTCGAGGCCGGCGATACCCAGGCCGATGAGCACGAAGACAGCATCCAGTTGATGACCTTGCACAGCGCCAAGGGCCTGGAATTTCCTTACGTGTTCCTGGTGGGCATGGAGGAAGGCCTGTTCCCGCACAAGATGAGCCTGGAGGAACCCGGCCGTCTTGAAGAAGAGCGGCGCCTGGCGTATGTCGGCATCACCCGAGCCATGCAGAACCTGGTGATGACCTACGCCGAAACCCGACGTCTGTACGGCAGCGAAACCTACAACAAGGTCTCGCGATTCGTACGTGAGGTTCCGAAAGGGCTGATCCAGGAAGTTCGCCTGTCCAACAGCGTCAGCCGCCCCTTCGGCGGTGGCCAGCAACAGAGCACCGCCAGCCTGTTTGGCGGCAGCGAGATTCCCCAGACCGGCTTCAGCCTGGGCCAGGCCGTACGCCACTCGGTATTCGGCGACGGCGTGATCCTCAACTTCGAGGGCGCAGGGGCACAGGCGCGGGTGCAGGTGAACTTCAGCGAAGGCAGCAAGTGGCTGATGCTCGGTTACGCGAAGCTCGAAGCGATCTGACATACCGCTTTCATGTGGGAGCGAGCCTGCTCGCGATGGAAGCGCCACGGTTCTTGTGAAAGGCCGTGGAGCAGCTTTCGCGAGCAGCCTCGCTGCCACAGGACTGCATTCCTACAGAACTTATTTACCCTTCCTACACACCAAAGTTAACAAGCTGATTGCACTGACTGAAGCTGAACCCGACCTGTCAGGCAAAAGCCCGAAACACTCTGCCGCTAGCCAGTAACACTTCAGCTGTGCAACATGGCGCGCGTGCCATCCACAAATGGGAATTCCCTTTATGAAACGTTTTCTTAGCATCGCCATGGCGTTGTGCATCGGCCTGACGATGAGCCTCGACGCCAACGCCAAGCGCTTTGGTGGCGGCAAGAGCTCCGGCGCCGCGCCGACTCACCAGACCAGCCAAATGGCTCCTTCTTCTGCTGCAGGTGGCGCTGCTGCCACTGCGGGCGCGGCCGGTGCCGCTGGCGCTGCCGCCAAGGCCGGCGGTGCCTCTCGCTGGCTCGGCCCTCTGGCCGGTATCGCTGCCGGTGGCCTGCTGGCCTCCATGTTCATGGGCGGCGGCTTCCAGGGCATGCAGATCTTCGACATCCTGATCATGGCGGTCATCGCCTTCCTGGTCTTCCGTTTCATCGCCGCTCGCCGCCGCAAGCAACAGGAGCACCTGGCTCCGGCTGGCGCGCCAATGCAGCGTGAAGTGTTCGAGCAGAAGCCATCCATGGGTTCGATCTTCGGTGGTTCGGCCGCGCCAGTTGCCGCCCGTCCGGTGATCAATGCCCCGGCCTGGTTCAACGAACACAACTTCATTGAAGCGGCCCGCAACCACTTCCAGTCCCTGCAACAACACTGGGACGCCAACGAAATGGACAAGATCGCCGAGTTCGTGACCCCCCAACTGCTCGAGTTCCTCAAGCGCGAGCGTGCCGATCTGGGTGACGGCTTCCAGTCCACCTACATTGACAACCTCAATGTCCAACTGGATGGCGTCGACGATCGCGCCGACAAGACCATCGCCACCCTGACCTTCAGCGGTGTGTCGAAAACTTCGCGTTTCGACCAGGGCGAAGTCTTCAGCGAGAGCTGGAACATGGAGCGTGCACAGGGCGAGAACCAGCCTTGGCTGGTCGCAGGTATCCGCCAGAACGGCTGAACCGACCTGCATTGAATCCAATGCGACGTTGCACCCTTGAAAACCCCGGCCCAGGCCGGGGTTTTTCTATTTCGCGATTGCATCCATAGCAAGCTACTGTATAAACCGCTCCATATTAAACCGCGCCAAACCAGCAAGAGGATCCCGGACGTGGAAGAAATCATCGAACAACTGCGTGAAGCCAACGAACCGGTACCCGTCCCCCTGGAGCTGCCGGACGAAGACCTGCTGGTCGAAATCGAAGAACAACTGTTCATCGATATCCCGTTTGTCTTCAGGGAGTTCTTGCTGACCGTCAGCGACGTGGTCTACGGCAGCCTGGAGCCGGTGACCGTCACCGATCCGCAATCCCACACCTACCTGCCGGACGTCGCCGCCAATGCCTGGGATGCCGGTGTTGATCGCAGCATGATTCCAATCTGCCAGGACGGTGACGACTACTACCTGGTCGAGGAGGACGGCACTGTGGTGCTGTGGCAAGCGGACGAAGAGCTGATTGCCGAGGAAACCTGGGAATCGGTGTGGCACTGGGCGCGGGACGTCTGGCTGGAAAGTTGAGACGCCCGGCACCCGCGCGCTCAATGCCCAGATGAATCCTTGTGGTTATCCAGCGTGTCGAGCAGCGCCACCTGCATCCGCGTGTGCACGCGGATGAACCAGCGCCAGAGCAGCGCCGCCACGGCGGCCGCGACCACGACGATCAGCACCAGCAGCTTGTTGGTGGGCAGGATACTGGCCGACAAGGCCGCCAACAGCAGGAATATCACCAGCAGCGAGAGGATCGGGATCACTTCGGAGATCACCCGGCGCACTCGCTGCGTGTGACGGCCCGCCATCTCCGGCTTCACGCCCATCTCCGCCAGCAACATCGACAGCGCCTTGAGCTTGCGATAAGCGGCGATCAGGAAGGGCAGCGACAACAGCAATGCCCCACCCCAGATCAACGCTTTCTGCCAGCTCGGGTCGCTGATCCACTCTTGCAGATGGGTGGACATGCGTGCGGCGAAGAAGGCTCCCGAGAAGAAGATCGCAATCACCAGTGCCAGATTGACCCCCACCTGCAACAGAATCCGCCGGATCATCGAGGCCAGCAATGCGCCCTCGCCCTGCGGCTGGATGTTGCGCAACCATTCGCCATACATCCCCAGGACCCGGCCCAGGCGCTGCGGCATCACGGCGGCCAGCTTGATCGACAACGGGTCGGCGGCGCGGATCAGGTAAGGCGTCAGCAGCGTGGTAATCACCGACACCGCAACGGCCACCGGGTAGAGGAAGTTGCTGGTGACCTGCAGGGTCATGCCCAGCGCCGCGATGATGAAAGAAAATTCGCCAATCTGCGACAGCCCCATCCCCACCCGCAGTGAGGTACGGCCGTCATTGCCGGCGATAAAGGCCCCCAGGCCGCAGGACAGCATTTTGCCGAGCACCACGGCCACGGTGATCACCGCAATCGGCCACGCGTATTGCAGCAGGATCATCGGGTCCAGCATCAGCCCGATGGCGACGAAGAAGATCGCACTGAACAGGTCGCGGACCGGCTCGATCAGGCGCTCGATCTTCAGCAACTGCCGGGACTCGGCCATGATTGCGCCAATCAGGAACGCCCCCAGGACCATGCTGTACTCAAGTTTGACCACCAGCAGGCAAAAGCCGAAGCACAGGCCCAGCACGGTAATCAGCAGCATCTCGTTGCTCTCGAACCTGGCTACGTAGGCCAGCAGTCGCGGCACCAGCAGGATGCCGATCACCAGGGCGACGATCATGAACAGCGACAGCTTGCCGACCGTGGAAAACACTTCGCCGGAACTGACCGTGCCGCTGACGGCGATGCTCGACAACAGGGCAATGATGCCGATGCCCAGGATGTCTTCGACGATCAGCACACCGAAAATCAGCTGCGCAAAGCGCTCGTTCTTCATCTTCAGGTCATTGAGTGCCTTGACGATGATGGTGGTCGAGGAAATCGCCAGGATCGCGCCGAGGAACAGCGAGTCCATGGTGTTCCATTCGAACCAGGTACCGATTTCGTAGCCGATCCAGATCATCAGCACGATTTCCAGGAACGCCGCGATAAACGCCGTGGCGCCGACCTTGAACAGCTTGCGCAGGCTGAACTCCAGCCCCAGGCAGAACATCAGGAAGATCACCCCGAGTTCAGCCAGGGTCTTGATGGTTTCTTCGTCGTGGATCAGACCGAACGGAGGGGTGTGCGGGCCGATGATGAAGCCGGCGACGATATAGCCCAGTACCACCGGTTGCTTCAGGCGATGAAACAGCACGGTCACCACACCCGCGACCAACATGATCACTGCCAGATCCTGAATAAAACTGATGGCATGCATGGTGTGAGGCTCCTTGGGTGACATTGCTCAAACGCCAGGCCTGAGAAAGGTCTGGTCAAGCAGGGAAAAAATCCGCATTTTGCGTAGGAATTGCCCTCGGACCGGGCTTTTGCAGGGTAACACCGCGACTTCCGGCAAAAAGGCGGTGCAATATATGGAAACAGATAGATTTGTCGTGACGGCGATCACCCGCCCGGCGTCCCGATAACTGTGGTTCGAAAAACCGCCCAGGCACCCGTAGAGGTGCACCCTTCCGAAACCCGCCTTGACCCGTGAGAACGCTATGGAACCCGGAAACGCCCAGCTGTCGATGACGGTATTGATGACTCCCGACATGGCCAACTTCTCAGGCAATGTCCACGGTGGCACCCTGCTCAAGTACCTCGACGAAGTGGCCTACGCCTGCGCCAGCCGATACGCCGGCCGCTACGTCGTGACCCTGTCGGTGGATCAGGTGATTTTCCGCGAGCCGGTGCATGTCGGCGAACTGGTGACCTTCCTGGCCTCGGTCAACTACACCGGCAATACCTCGATGGAGGTGGGTATCAAGGTGGTGACCGAAAACATCCGCGAGCGCTCGGTGCGCCACACCAACAGTTGCTTCTTCACCATGGTCGCGGTGGACGACAACCGCAAACCGGCGCCCGTGCCGCCACTGCAACCACAGAACAGCGAAGACAAGCGCCGCTTCATCCAGGCCCAGCAGCGTCGCCAGATTCGTCAGGAGCTGGAAAAGCGCTACCAGGAAATCAAGGGTGATGCCTGAGTTTAAAGGCTGAGCTTTAGAGAGCTATCGTCGGAATGCCGCCCAGACCAGGCTCGCTCCCACAGGTGTTCACAAAAACCTGTGGGAGCGAGCCTGCTCGCGATTGGGTTAACCTGGATTCAGAGGCTGATCGCCGTCGCCTCGAACCTCACCCGAGGATGCGCGATGCGATCCTGCGCGCGGACCAGCTCCAGCTCGTAACTGGCGCACGCCTGGGTTTCCAGCAGCACCTCATGCACCGCCGAGGCCGCGAATTCGAACGCCGCCACCAGGCTGTCGCCCAACAACACCCGTGCCAGAAACAGCCCGGACGTCAGGTCGCCCACGCCCACCGGCTGGCGCGGAAACGCCAGCAACGGGCGGCGCAAATGCCAGCTCGCTTCAGCCGTCACCAGCAACATCTCGAAGGCGTCCGCCGGTTTGCCGGGGTATGCCAGGTGTTTGACCAGCACCGCCTTGGGGCCCCGTGCCAGCAGTGCACGCGCCATGGCCAGGCAATCGAACAGTGACTGCGGCTTGCGCCCCGAGAAGCTGTCCAGCTCCAGTTGGTTGGGGCACATGAAGTCCGCCACGGCGGCCGCTTCTTCCAGCAGGAAGTCACTGACTTCAGCCGGCACGCTGCAGCCTTTCTCCGGGTGCCCCATCACCGGGTCGCACAAATACAGGGCCTTAGGGTTCATCGACTTGATCTGTGCAACGCCTTGCAGGATCGACCGCCCCTGAGCCGCACTGCCCAGATAACCGGACAACACGGCGTCGCAATTTCCCAACTCACCGATGGCCGCGATGCCTTCGACCAGCGCCGGAATCTGCTGCGGCGCCAGTACTTCACCGGTCCACTGGCCATATTGGGTGTGGTTGGAGAACTGCACAGTGTTCAGCGGCCAGACATTCACCCCGACCCGTTGCATCGGGAAGACCGCAGCGCTGTTGCCCGCGTGGCCGAACACGACGTGAGACTGGATGGCGAGCAGATGTGGCGTACGTTTCATGCCGTGAGTTCCGTAAAACGATTGAAATTCGAGCCGCGCAGTATGCGACTAAACGCAGCCTGTACGACAGACCGGCGACGCAGTTAAGCTGACATCCTCTTGTTGGAGCACCCGTTGATGCTGACCCTTGGAAATATCTTTGTGCTGATGCTGCTCGCCACGGCTGGCGCCTGGCTTTGGCACAACCATGGCTTGCGCGAGCGTGCGCTGGAGCGGGTCAAGCAGCACTGCGGCAAACTCGGGATCGAGTTGCTGGACGGCAACGTCGCCTTGAAGAAAATCACCTTCATCAAGGACGCCAACGGTCGGCGGCGCCTGGCCCGTGTGTACAACTTCGAGTTCACTGTGACCGGCGAAACCCGCCATAACGGCACCATCACCCAGTTCGGCGCCCACAGTGCCCAGATCGAACTGGCGCCCTACCCGATGCCGTTCGACGATACGCCCCCCGTGGCCGATGTGACGAAGCCTCGCGCCGAAGTGATTGAGCTTAGCCAGTGGCGGCAGGAACACACGAAATGGCGTCCTTAACCGGATCGACAGTGATCCAGTGAGCGTTGCAACGAGTCTACCGGCTGCGGCCCGCTGAAAATCAGCTCGATCCTTGAATCCTGGCGCCATTCGCTGGGCTGCCATGCCAGTGTCGCGTTATCCAGTGCATTGGCCGACAGCCACCCCCGGTCGCTGTGGATAACCAGCTTCGCCCGCCGCCAGGCGAGGCTTTCGAGCCAACGGCCAAGGCGCGCCGAATCGAACCTCTGGCCTGGGTGCCAGCGCCAACCGATGCTCCAGCCATCGTCCTGCTCCTGGCTCAGGCATATCGGCCGCGCCGGGTCAGGCCATACCGCCGGCATCTGCGCCAACCCCTTGGGCATGATGAAGTTATCCGCACCCGCCACCGCTTGCGCGTCGAGCCCGGGCAGTTCGCTCAGCGGCAACCCGCCCTGCTGCGTCCAGTAAACGCGCCGTGCCGGCAGTTGCGCGACGATACGCTGCCGATCCCCCTCCTCAAGATGCTCGGACTTGTTCAACAGCAATAACCCGGCATGGCTCAACGCCGCCTGCTGCGTCACAGGCAAGGGTTTGCCGGCGGCGAGCGCCTGGGCATCCAGCACCAGCACACTGGGCTGAACCGCCAGTACGCCCACCCAGGGCGCCTCAACCAATTGCTTGAGCAACTGCGCCGGATGACCGAGGCCGGAAGGTTCGATGAACAACCGGTCCGGTCGCGCCTTGCGCAACAATCGCCCGAGGCCGATCTGGAACGGCGCACCATTGACGCAACACAAACATCCCCCGGCGACTTCACCCAGTGCGATACCATCGACGTCACGGGTCAAGAGCGCAGCATCGATACCGATCTGCCCGAACTCGTTGATCAACACCGCCCACCGTTCGTTCGCCGGCCGCTGGGCCAGCAAGTGCTTGATCAGGCTGGTCTTGCCGGCGCCCAATGGCCCGGCGATGACGTGTGTGGGAATGTTCTGCAGCATGGTCGAGATTTTCTGAGGAGGTAGAGGATGCGGTTGATTGGCTGGACGTTGCTCCTGTCGCTCGTTGGCGGCGAGGCGCTGGCCCAGGCGTGCGTGGTGCACAGCACGGCTGAGCGACTCGACGTGAAAGTCTGCCAGGAGAACCGCAGCATCCCTGAAAAACTCTTCGCCGACGGGTTCTGTCAGCCGAACCTGGCCGGGCAGAAAGTCGAGGTGCAATACGTCGACCACTGCCCTGCCGGCGCCTTTGGCGTATGCAGCAATGCACAAGTTGCCAATATGCCCTACCGGCAGGATATTCACTATTACGGCGTCGCCACCGACGCCGCGTATCTGAAGCCGTATTGCGAAGGCCAGAGCCAGGGTCAGTGGCTCAAGCCTTGATCCGCACCCTCCAGGCTTCGAGGCTTACGCGGCCACCTCCTCATACCAGGGCCCGAACGGGTCCGGCCACAGTTGCCAAGCCTCTGCGCCCAGGGCCATTTCATCATCGGTCAGCAGGCAAGCGTCCAGTTCTGCGGTGAGTTGCGCAAAGTCGATGTTCTGACCGATGAACACCAGTTCCTGCCGGCAGTCGCCCGTGGCGGCGGTCCAGTTCGCCATGATTGTCGCCGTGCTTTCTTCGTCCTGGGGCCATTGGTCTTTCGGAACGGACCGCCACCAGCGACCGGCAAACCCGTAGCGCATCAAGCCACCGGCCTGGGACCAGCTGCCGGCATCCATGGGTTTGCTGGCCAGCCAGAAAAAACCCTTGGAGCGCAGCAGTTTGCCGTTGGTCCACGGTCCATCGATAAAGTTGAAAAACCGCTGCGGATGAAAGGGGCGGCGCGCCCGGTAAGCGGTGGAGGCAATGCCGAATTCCTCGGTTTCGGGCACATGTTCGCCGCGCAGCTCGCGCAACCAGCCGGGTGCCTGCGCCGCTTTTTCGAAGTCGAAACGACCGGTATCGAGGATTTTCGCCAACGCAATTTCACCCATCACCATCGGCAGGATTTCGGCCTGCGGGTTCAGCCTTTCAAGGATCGCCATCAGTTCCTGGCGCTCGCTGCTGCTGATCAGGTCGATCTTGCTGATCAGGATCACGTCGGCAAACTCGACCTGCTCGACCAACAACTCGGTGATCAGGCGCTCGTCCTCTTCGCCCAGGGTTTCACCACGGGACGCGAGGCTCTCCGCAGCCTGGTAATCGAGCAGGAAATTCACCCCATCGACCACGGTGACCAGGGTGTCGAGCCGCGCGACGTCCGACAGGCTGCGCCCTTGCTCGTCGCGGAAGGTGAAGGTTTCGGCCACGGGCAGCGGCTCGGCGATGCCGGTGGACTCGATCAACAAATAGTCGAAGCGGCCCTCTCTGGCGAGTTTTCCGACCTCTTCGAGCAGGTCTTCGCGCAAGGTGCAGCAAATGCAGCCGTTGCTCATTTCCACGAGTTTTTCTTCGGCGCGGTTCAGGGTGACGTTACGCTGGACTTCGCTGCCATCGATGTTGATTTCACTCATGTCATTGACGATCACCGCGACCCGCAGGTCTTCGCGGTTACGCAGTACGTAATTGAGCAGCGTGCTTTTACCGGCGCCGAGAAAGCCCGACAGGACGGTGACAGGGAGACGATGGGGCATCAGGGGATCCTCACAGGAATGCCCGGTCGCAGTGTCGGGCTTATTTTTACGTTACAGTATAACAATTCACTTCGGCCACCCCTTCTTGCTACCGATGACAAAGAGCAGGATGCTGAACCCCGTCCAATCCCTGAGAAACTCCATGCATATGGCCTTGAAAATCGCGCTGCTGTGCGCGTCGCTGCTGCTCAGCCTGAACGCCTTGGCACAGACCCCGGGCCTGGCCAACTGCACCCGCAGCGCCAATCTGCTGGCCTGCGTGGATGCCGACGGCAATGCCTACAGCGTCAACACCGTCGGTACCACGCTGTATCTGCGTGGCTTCGAACGCGCGAGCAAACGCTATTGGGCGCAGACCAACAGTCGCTACGGACAACTCACCTTTTTCACCGGCATCGCTTCCGACGGCGAAGCCTGGGTCGGCTACAACCGGCGGGTCGGCTGGACCACTCTCAACCGCTTTTCCAGTTCCGGCGGCAGCAGCGCCACATTCACGTGCAGCCGAATGACCGGTTGCTAGGCAATGAAGAAAAAAGACGTGGTCGGTTTTGATGTAATAACATAACATTAGAATTCGAATCCCACGATGGACCTGCTGATGAATGCGCTGACTCTGCCGGATATCGCCGCGCAGGCTTCACGCCAAGCCCTGCCGCTCGAATGGGTGGGCATGTGCGGCATTGCCCTGCCGATCCTGTTCAACGATCAACGCTTGAGCGCGAAAGTCGACGCCGGCGTCAGCCTGGACGATGGCGAAGCGCGGGGCATTCATATGTCGCGGCTGTACCTCGCGCTGGAATTGCTCGAACAGGACAACCTGACCCCGCAACTGATCCGACGTGTCCTGCAGCAGTTCCTCGATTCCCACGCAGGCCTGTCGACCCGTGCTTATCTGAAAATCGACGCCGAACTGCTGCTCAAGCGGCCCGCGCTAATCAGCCCGCTCTCCGGCTGGAAGAGCTATCCCGTCAGCATCGAAGCGCATCTGAAAGATGCGATGTTCCACGTGGAACTTAAAATTCAACTGCCTTATTCCTCGACCTGTCCTTGCTCAGCGGCGCTGGCCCGGCAGTTGATCCAGCAGCAATTCATCGATGATTTTGCCAACCGGTCGTTGCAACACGCAGACGTTCTGGCTTGGCTGGGTTCGACCAAGGGCATCGTTGCAACACCTCACAGTCAGCGCAGTCATGCGCAATTGCGGCTTCGCCTGGTTGAGGGCAGCGCGACCCTGCCGTTGATCGAGGTGATCGATCAGGCCGAAGACGCCCTCGGCACCGCCGTACAAACCGCCGTGAAGCGTGCCGATGAACAAGCCTTCGCCCTCGCCAACGGGCAAAACCTGATGTTCTGTGAAGACGCCGCGCGGCGTTTGCATCTGGCCTTGAAAAGCTCCGCAGGCATACATGCATTGCACGTACGCGTCGTTCACGCCGAAAGCCTTCACGCCCACGACGCCGTCGCCGAAAGCCGATGGAATTGGGAGGCGGCATGATTCGCTGTGAGGCATTACGCTGGGGCGCCGTCGGACAACCCCTGACCCCGGCAGTCAGTTTTGAGTTGCCCAAGGGCAGCATGACCGCCGTGATCGGCGCCAACGGTTCAGGCAAAAGCAGCCTGCTGAAAGTAATCGCCGGCCTGCAAAAACCGCTGAGCGGACAGGTCACTGTCGATGTTCCACGCCAAGGCGCGCTGTCATTCCTGCCGCAGCAGCAACACCTCGACAGGCAGTTTCCTATCAGCCTGCAAGCCTTGGTCGCCGCCGGATTCTGGGGCCACAAACAATCGGCTGAAGTCCGCCGCCAGCGCCTCGGCGCCGCCCTTGAAGACTGGTGTCTGACGGGGTTGGAACAACGCCCGCTGATGGCGCTCTCCGGGGGCGAACTGCAACGTGCACTCCTTGCCCGCATGAGCCTCGCCGACGCGCCGCTGCTGTTACTCGACGAACCCCACGCAGCGCTCGACGAAGAGGGACAAACCTTGCTGTGGAAACACCTGCAGCAGTGGCACGCACAAGGCCGAACCCTGCTGGTCGTCTGTCACGACCTGGCGGCGGTTCGGCACCACATGCCGCAAACGTTGCTGATCAGGAGCAGTGGCTGCGTACTCGCCCCGAGCACCGAGCTGATCCGCCAGCCACCGCACATGCAGGTGGCCTGATGCTCACGGTCGCTCACCTGTGGCACCCCTTTCAGGAGTTCGTGTTCATGCGTCGCGCACTCCTCGGTGGATTGGTGCTGGCGTGCAGCACGGCGCCCCTCGGCGTGTTCCTGATCCTGCGGCGAATGAGCCTGATCGGCGATGCGGTCGCTCACGGCATTCTTCCAGGCGCGGCGCTGGGTTTCTGGTTTGCCGGATTGAGCCTGCCCGCGTTGACCCTCGGAGGTCTGGGCGCCGGCTTGAGCATGGCCGGGCTGGCCGCGTGGATTACCCGCCGCACCGGCCTGCGCGAAGACGCCAGCCTTGCAGCGATCTACCCGATCTCTCTCGCCAGCGGCGTGCTGATCCTCGGCATCGCCGGCAAACGCCTGGACTTGCTGCACCTGTTGTTCGGTTCGGCACTGGCCGTCGATGCCCCAACCCTGACGGGCATGTTGTGGGTCTCGGGGCTCAGCCTGATGGCCATGGCGATCATCTACAGACCGCTGGTGCTGGATACCCTCGACCCCTTGTTTCTGCAAACCGTCAGCCGTCTCGGCCCGCTCGCACACGGGGTATTCCTGACCTTGGTGGTGCTGAACCTGGTGATCGGCTTTCAGGCGATCGGTGCGCTGATGGTCGTCGGCCTGATGATGTTACCGGCTGCCGCCGCACGCTTCTGGAGCCGACGACTGCCGGTGCTGATGGCCGTCGCCGCCGTGTTCGGCTGCGTGTCGGTGTGGCTCGGCCTGCTGCTGTCATTCCACTACTCGCTGCCCAGCGGCCCGGCCATCGTGCTGGTGGCTGGCGGCGCGTATCTGTTGTCCGTGGTGTTGGGGCCGGTGCACGGCCTGATGCGCCGCCCGCCGCTGCTCACATCCCAATGAGGTCTTGCCCGATGCGCGCTCTACTCGTGTTGTTCAGTTTGATACTGTCCATGTCGCTGTCGGCGGCGGAGAAGCTCCAGGTCGTCACCAGCTTCAGCATCCTCGCCGACATGACCCATCAGGTCGGCGGTGATCACATTCAGATCACCAACATGGTCGGGCCCGATGCCGATGCCCACACCTACGAACCGACCCCCGACGATGCCAAGGCACTGCTCGGCGCCAGGCTGATCATCAAGAACGGCCTGGGTTTCGAGCCGTGGCTGGATCGACTGGTGAGCAGCACTGACACCCGTGCCACGGTCATCAGTGCGAGCCGCGGCGTGATTCCCCGGTCACTGGAAGAAGACGGCGAGACCGTTCCCGACCCGCATGCCTGGCACAACCTGGCCAACGCCGAGTTGTATATCAACAACATCACCAAGGCATTGGTGGCCGCCGACCCGGTGAATAAAGCCGATTACGAACGTAACAGCCAGATCTACCTGAAACGGATCTACGCGCTGCTTGCCGAAGCCAAGACCAAGCTCGGCGCCCTGCCGCCAGGCAACCGCAAGATCGTGACTTCCCATGATGCCTTCGGTTATCTCGGGCAGGCCTACGGCATCGATTTCATGGCGCCACAAGGCTTGTCCACCGAGCGTGAGCCGTCGGCCGCCGAAGTGGCTGCGCTGATTACCCAGATTCGCCAGGCCAAGGTCAAAGCGGTGTTCATGGAGAACATCAAGGATGCGCGCCTGCTCAAACAGATCGCCGATGAGAGCGGCGCGCACATCGGTGGCACCCTGTACTCCGACGCCCTCGCCACGAGTGGCCCGGCCAGCACCTTCACCGGTTTGTTCGAATACAACCTCAACACGCTGTACCAGGCGCTGAGCCACCCCTGATCCGTTACCCCTTCGCGATCGCACGCTGGTTTCTCCTCACGGCCTCATGGGTGACCGGCCAACTTGCATGGCGTGACAAATGTATAGATGACAACAGCACGGGTTTACCACTACGGTTCATGTGCGAGCCTCCAGAGCACCGACATGATGCACATCACCCTTAGCGATGGTTCACTGCTTGAATACGACCAGCCGTTGTCGGTCTACGAGCTCGCCGCCAGCATCAGTCCGGAGCTGGCCAAGGCCGCCGTCGCGGGCCGGGTGGACGGTGTACTGGTCGATTGCGCATTCATGCTCCAGGCCAACGCCCGGGTCAGTATCGTCACCCCCCGCGAACCCGATGGCCTGGAGATCCTGCGACGCTCCTGCGCACTGATGCTGTCAGTGGCCGTGAAGCAGCTTTACCCTGAGGCACAATTGCAGCGCGGATCGGTGCTGGGTGACGGTTTCTTCCATGAGTTTGAATTCGAGCGTCCGCTGAACCTGGTCGATCTGGCAGGCATCGAAGCGCGCATGAAAACGCTGGCCGCGACCAACCATTCGATTCGCCGTCGCCCACCCTCGTCGCCCACCCATGACCTCGAGACGCTGACACCCTACCTGCTCGGCGACTTCGAGTGCCGCTCGATCGGCCCGCACGTTCCTGCAACGAGGGTGCTCCAGGCATTTGCGCTCGATCACATCAGCGGCACCGCGACTCAGCGGATCTATGGAAGCTGCTGGTCTTCCCAGGAAGAGCTCGAAAGCTGGCGCGCCCCGCCACACGTGATGATCGTCAGCATGGACGAGCGCCAGGCCGATTACGCCCAATCAGTGACCGAGGCCTTGCGTCGCAGTGGCGTGCGCGCCCGTGCAGACCTGCGCAACGAGAAGGTTCGCCACAAGATCCGCGAGCACAGTCAACAGGTGCCGTATCTGGTGGTCATCGGGGAAAAGGAAAAACAAGGTGGGTATGTCACATTGCGCAGCCGGACCGGAGAGGATTTCGGCACGATGGCGGTTGAGGCGGTGTGCGCGTGGTTGCGGTCAACCGGGCCGGTGGTGGTTTGAACCGATCATCGCGAGCCGACTCGCTCCCACATTCGTAGCCCTGTGGGAGCGGGCCTGCTCGCGATGCTGTCAGACCCTGGGCTTCACCGTTCCACAATCCTGCCCCAACCAGACTGCACGAGTATCGAGGCTGCCCTTTTGCTGGATGCCCGTGGCGTTGAACGTGCCGTTCACCTTGGTGGTGAACTCGCGATCACTCAGGAACGTCGCCACCCCTGCGCCCTGCGCCTTGGGACAACTGAATCGGAATTTCCACTGATTGCCGGTACGCTCGGTGATTTCCTGGCGGCAGCCCGACTGAGGGTCCGTCAGAGGAATGTTGTCACTCTTGACCTGTTCCGGCGTCAGGCAGGCGCGAATGCCCTTGCCACCCATGGTGATGCCCTGCTTCTCCAGCTGCGCGCGCTGCTCGGGCGTCATCTGGCTTTGAATCTGGCCGAGTAACAACTGCAGATCCGGCAGGTTCTGGTCATCCACCTTCATGTTGCTCGAGGTCAGCTCCCACAGGCCGGGCTGCAGCATCTGCGCCTGAGCGGCCAGGGGGAGCGCCAAACCGAAAGTCACGGCCAAACCCAGCAGACGAACGTTCATCGTGTCACTCCTGATCAGTAGTGGCCGTTAGACGTCAGCCAGGGGCTTCGGTTCAAGCGCCAATTAATTAGCGACATTCTGCACGGAACATGGTCTGTTAGGCATTGAATCTTCAGGAGCAAGGCTGTCCCATGGATTACTTCGGACCGCACCTATTCGGTTATCTGATCGCGTTGTTGCATTCCCTGGGGCTGATCGCCGCCATCCACGCCGTCCTGACCGTACGGACCGCCCAGGGATCGATCGCCTGGGCGCTGTCGTTGCTGTTCATGCCTTACCTCACGCTGATTCCGTACCTGGTCTTCGGCCGCAGCACCTTCGATGGCTACATCAAGGCGCGGCGGCAGGCCAACGAGGAAATGCGCAAGGCGATTTCCGAACTGAACTGGCGCCCCTGGGTGGAGGAAGCCCTGACCGCCCGCGCGTCCAACGCTTATGCGTCATTGCGGGCGATGCCCAGGCTGGGGCGCATGCCATGCCTGGCCAACAATCAGGTCCGTCTGTTGATCAATGGACCGGCCACCTTCGAAGCGATTTTCGACGCTATCAGCCAGGCCCGGGAAGCCGTGCTGATCCAGTTCTTCATCATTCACGACGACCACCTGGGTCAACGCCTGCAAGCGCTGTTATTGAAGAAAGCCGCCGAAGGCGTCGCGGTGTATCTGCTGTACGACCGCATCGGCAGCCATTCCCTGCCCCACAGTTACGTGCAGCCATTGCGTGATGCAGGGATCGAGGTCAAAGCCTTCGCGACGCGCAGCGGCTGGCTCAACCGCTTCCAGGTCAACTTTCGCAACCACCGCAAGATCGTGGTCGTGGATGGCGTGGTCGGGTTCGTCGGTGGACATAACGTCGGCGACGAATACATGGGCGAGAAACCGCCGCTGGCGCCCTGGCGTGACACCCATGTCGGGGTGCGCGGGCCTGTGGTGGCGTGCATGCAGGAGTCGTTCGCTGAAGACTGGTTCTGGGCGGCGCGATCGTTGCCGCCATTGATCCTGCCGGACGTTTACCCGGACGATGGCGTGCTGTGCCAATTGCTGGCCAGCGGCCCGGCAGATTCCTACGAGACCTGCTCACTGTTCTTCGTCGAAGCCATACACGCCGCCACCGAACGCGTGTGGATCACCAGTCCGTATTTCATCCCCGACGAGGCGGTGTTCTCGGCATTACGCCTGGCGGTGCTGCGCGGTGTCGATGTGCGGCTTCTGCTGCCGTCGCGCCCTGACCACCGGATCGTCTACGCAGCCTCCAGCCTGTACGCTTTCGAAGCGGTACGCGCCGGCGTGCGGGTGTTTCGCTATGAACCGGGTTTCCTGCATCAGAAGGTGGTGCTGATCGACAGCGAAATCAGCGCCATCGGCAGCGCGAATCTGGACAACCGCTCGTTCCGGCTGAATTTTGAAGTGATGCTGCTGACGGTCGACAGCGCGTTCGCAGGCGAAGTGGAACAGATGCTCAACGAAGACTTCGCCCTGGCCCATGAAGTGGCCAAACAGGAAAGCCGGGAAACCCACCGCCTGCAACAGGTCGGCATGCGGATCGCCCGGCTTATTTCGCCAATTCTTTAAGGCGTGTAGATGTCGTCGCGGGTCCAGGGCAGTTCATGGCTGCCATCGGGGTGGGCTTTCACGGCGAGAATCTGGTGCAGGTTGATCCAGCCCCTGGCGAATGCATAAGCACAACCCGCCAGGTAGAGCCGCCAGATGCGCAGCGCCTGTTCGGGCACCAGTTTGCCAGCGGCTTCCAGGTTGTCTTCCAGGCGTTCGCTCCAGTGGTCAAGCGTGCGCGCGTAATGCAGGCGCAGGCTCTCGACATCCACGACCTCCAGACCCGCCTCGCTGATTTCGGCGGTAATCATCGACAAGTGGGGCAACTCGCCATTGGGGAACACATACTTCTCGATGAAGTCACCAGCGCCGCGTCCCACCGGGCGGCCGTCGGTGGCTTTGGCGGTGATGCCATGGTTCATCACCAGCCCACCCTCCTTCACGGCACCGAACAGGGTCTTGCAATACTCGGCGAGATTCGCATGACCGACATGTTCGAACATCCCGACGCTGACGACCTTGTCGAACCGACCGTCCTGGGGCAGATCGCGGTAATCGAGCAACTGCAGTTCAACCTGATCGTCCAGGCCCTCGGCGGTGACCCGCTCCCGGGCCAGCGCCAGTTGCTCCTTGCTGAGCGTGATGCCGAACACTTTTACGCTGAATTCCCGCGCCGCATAACGTGCCAGGCCGCCCCAACCACAACCGACGTCCAGCAGGTACTCACCGGGTTGCAGGCGCAGCTTGCGGCAGAGGTGGCGGAACTTGGCCTGTTGGGCTTGCTCCAGGGTCTCGCTGCCGGTTTCGAAATAGGCGCAGGAATAGGCCATGTCACTGTCGAGCCACAGCTGGTAGAACGCGTTGGACAGGTCGTAGTGATAGGAAATCGCCTTGGCGTCGGTTTCCTTGTCGTGCGCGACACGCACTGGCCGGCTGTCGTCATCCTCGCTCAACAGTGCCTGGCTCAAGTCATCACAGACCCGGATGACGTCGCTCATGGAGCCTTCCAGCTCGAGCTTGCCTTCGACGAACGCCGCTCCGAGCGCGTCCAGGCTGGGGTGGGTGAACTGGCTCACCATCTGTGGGTCCTTGACCACAATGGTGACGCTGGGCGCCGGGCCCAGATTGAATTCATGGCCGTCCCAGAGTCTCAGGCGTAAAGGTAGCTGCAGATTCTGTAAGGCCGGTGGAAGTTGCGCGAGCATGGAATATCCCCCTGATTGCAGACGTCTGAAATGAGGTTAGCCCATCCTTGAAAATTAGCAGGCTATCGATTTGATAGCCCTTTTCTATGATCAGCCGAACCCCCGTCCCTCGTCGTCAACGCAAAGAAGTGATGACCCTATCCAGATGACTGCGCCGATGTCCTGCGGTTCTAAAAAATCCTTACGCCGTCAGGACTTCTCGGGCAACTTCGGCAAAGGCTCCTGAAATCGCAGCAAGCGACCTGCATTACCCAGCACCAACAAAGTGCTCAGGTTGTGCAGAAGCGCCGCAATCATGGCCCCTGCCGCCCCCAGCCAGCCGAACGCTGCAAACACCACGATGGCCAGCGTCCAGCCCAGGCCGATGATCACGTTGACCTGCAAGGTGTTGCGGCACTGGCGACTGAGGCGCACGCAGGTGCCCAGGCGCCGCAAGTCACTGCCGATCAACACGATGTCTGCCGACGCCAGGGCGATATCTGCCCCGCCCGCTCCCATGGCAACGCCGACCACACCCGCCTTGAGCGCCAGCGAATCATTGATGCCATCGCCGACCACCATCGGCCGAAAACCACTGTCGATTTCCTTCAGGACCCGATTGAGCTTGTCCTCGGGCAGGGCCTGGGCCTGGACATTCGGCAGACCGACATCCCGCGCCAGGGTATCCGCCACACTCTGGCGATCGCCCGTCAGCAACCATTGTCGGCCCAGGCCGAGCTCGCGTAACTCGCTCAGAGCAAACCGTGCTTCGGGTTTGACGCTGTCGGCCAGCAACAGCCAGGCAAGAAATTGTTCGTTCAGTGCGAGCCCCGCAATCGGACCATCGTGCGTTGGAACCAGGGACGTCGGGATACCCAACTGCGCAAACAACTCGGGTCGCCCCAGGGCGGCTTTGCCCTGCCCGGTCATGGCCACCACACCGAGCCCCTGACGCTCGTGAATATCCGAGAGCGCCAGCCAGTCATCCTGGGTCACCAGACCGGCGAGCGCACGACTGACCGGATGGCTGCTGGCAGCCCCGAGGCTGGCGGCGAGCCGCAGCACCTGAGTCCGGTTTTCCGGCGAACCGTCAATGGCTTGCAGGCGCAACGCGCCGTAGGTCAGGGTTCCGGTTTTGTCGATCACCAGCGACGTCAGGTCGGCCAACTCTTCCAGAAACGCCGAACTGCGAATCAGGATCCCGTGGCGGGCAGCCACGGCGACACCGGCAATGGCCGTGGCGGGCGCCGACAACACCAACGCACAAGGGCAGGCGGCGACCAGCACCGCGAGCATCGCCTGGGCGTCGTTGGTGATGAACCAGGTGACGGCGGCCAACAGCAAGACCAGCACCATGTAGCGGCCGGCGTAACGTTCGAGCAACCGGGTAATGGGCGGCTTCGAACGTTCGGCGCTTTGCATCAGTGCGATGACTTTGCCGAGGGTCGACTCGCTGCCCGTGCGGGTCACTTCAATCCGCAGCACGCCGTCGAGGTTGATGGCCCCGCCGAATACCGCCATGCCGATACCCGCTTCCACCGGCACCGACTCACCGGTGATCGACGCCGTGTCGAGGCTGGCCTGGCCGGACAGCACTCGGCCATCGGCAGGCACCCGGTCGCCGGCGCGAACCTCCACGCAATCACCCGGCGTCAGCGTGCCGTTGTCCACTTCGAGGATGGAGCCATCGCTCTGGACCTTGCGCGCATGGCTGCGGGTCAGTTGACCCAACGCGTGAATGGCCTCCTGGGAGCCGATCACGCTGCGCTCCTCGAACACGTGGCCGAAGATCATGATGATCGGCAACAGCGCGGCGGTCAGCAGGTCGCCGGTTGCCCAGGCACCGAGCATGGCCAGGGCAATCAACTGGTCAGTGATTCCGTGCAGGCTTGGATAGCGCAAGCTGAACCACGCCGAGCGCATCACCGGCACCGCAACCAGCAGCGAGGCGGTCCCCAGCAACAATTGGCTGACACCTGTTTGCTGCGGTGACAACCCGCGCCAGGCCAGACCCAGCGCCAGCAATCCCAGGGCAAGCATGGCCAGTGTCAGCTGACGCGCAGCGCTGCGTTGTTCGGCGGACGACAACAGGCTTGGGGCGGCGGCGGTGGATGCAGTCATTGGGCAGCTCCCTGAATGATCAGGCGGGAATCGTCTTGAGGATTGACGGTGGTCACCGAACCGGCCTGCCCCATGATTTTCGGCAGTCGTTCGCGATAAATGCGCAGCAACATCTGTGGCTCGGTGCCCTCCTGTTGCGCCTTGGCCAGACTCAGGACAGTGGCGGTGTCCGCCGACGCCTTGGCCAGTCGTTCGCTGGCCTGAGCCTCGGCGAGCCGCACGCTCCGGTCGGCGCGCTCATTGGCCGATTGCGTGAGTTTTTCGGCGTCGGTGCGCGCGTTGGCGACCGCTTTGTCGGCTTGCTGACTGGCGGTCAGGACGGCATTGAAGGCATTCACCGCGGGTCCCGGAAGACTCGACTGCACATCCACCCGCACGACCTCGATCCCCAGCCCCTGCCCGGCTGCTGAAAGCTCCTCGAGCCGCCGGTTGATCCCTTGCACCAAATCGCCGCGCAGACGCTCGCGCCGTTCAGCGGCCTGACTGTCCGCGCCAACCAGCTCCGGTCGCGCCACCAGAATGGTGTCCAGGTCCCGAGCGGCACTCAGGGCTACCGCACTGCGCGTCACGAGGCGGTCCAGGGCCGGCAACACATGTTCGCTCTGGAGCACGAAGGCATAGGGTTCGATGACTTTGTAAAAAACCCGCACATCCAGCTGCACGACACCCGCATCGCCGGTCAGCAGGTAACCGGACCCCGCCAGCGCATCGCTCAGCGGCGTGGCGAAGGAAGCCATCCGGTCAGCCTGCATTGCCGCGTCGCTGCGCAGCAGATTGTCGACCCGGCGTTCGATCACCCGGTCAGCGGCCGGCAACAGAACCACCTGCTCGAAGGGTCGTGGCCATGCCAACAGCAGACCGGCATTCTGAATGCGATCGAGCGCGCCAAAGTGCAACACCACTGCGCGGTTCTGCGGGTCGATCTGCCGAACGTTGGAAAACGCCCACACTACGGCAGCCAACAGCGTCACCGCATACAAGGCTAGAAAGGCCAATCGCCCGGCCTGAATCCAGGGGCTCGACTCATGTGTTCCACGTGGAACCAAACTCATGGTTGCGACCCGGTCTTGTTCTCGAGGGTCGGCGGACCATCGACCAGCACCCGGAAAGGTGCAGCGTCTGTGCGCAGGACCAGTTTGGTGCCCGGGCCGACGATGGTGCCCAGGGTGTCGAGAGAGCGCAGCAGGTTGTACAGTTGGGGCGAGCCTGCGTAGGCACGACCGTATATCCGCGCAGCTTCCACCCGGGACTGGGCTTCGATGCCGGCCGCTTTCACGCTGGCATCCGCCTGCACGATGCGGGCATCACGCTCGGCGGCAGAGCGAATCTGCGCGGCCTCGCGTTTGCCAATGGCTGTGCGTTCGGTGGCGATTGTTTCACGCTCGGCGCGCATCCGATCGACCGTGGCATTCAAGGTCACGGAGGGCAAGGTCAAGCGTTCGATGCCGACCTGCAAGACCCTGACGCCGTAGGTGGCCAACAGTTGCTGATCGATCTGCTGGCGTAGCTGCGTTTCGAAGTCGCCGATGCGCACCTGACTGGCGTCGGTGTTCACCAGGCTGGCCAGGTCGAAGCTGCTAGCCGTGGTTTCCAGCGCAGAGCCGACAAACGTGCGGATCTGCCGCGCCGCTTCATCCGGCTGATTCTGCACCGCCCGCATGAAGCGTTGAACATTGTCCGCATCGCCTTGAACCTGCCATACCACGTAGGCTTGAACGATGATGCGCAACCCGTCCCGTGTGCCCACGTCCTGCAAGCCACTGGAGGTGGTGCGCAGGCGCAGATCAACGGGAATTGTCGCTTCAAAGGGCGCCGGCCAACGCCAACCCAAACCTGGCGTCAGCAGCACCCGCGACGGATTGCCAAAGCGGGTGATCACGGTCGCCTCACCGGACCTGACTTGCACCAGGCTCGCCGCCGCGACCGCAAATGCGACCAGCAGCCCCGCCCATCCCATGCGTCGCCATGGAAAAGGACCCGTCGCCTGCACGTCGCCGTGGTGATGATGGTGGTGGTGCCCATGGTGATGCCCGCCATGGCTGTGATCGTGGCCGCTGTGGTCAGCACGATCGTGAGTGTGTGACTGGCTCAATTGGCAGCTCCTGGTTGAGCGGTTTTCGGCGATGGTGCCGGGTCGGCCGGCAAGGTGAAGGCGCGCAGGTCAATGGTCGGCGCGTTGCCATTGCTACCGAGGTGGTGATCCAGCACCAGCAATCTGGCACCGGCCAGCCCTTGGGACAGCTGACTGAAATACCGCTCCAGCACGAATGCCTGACCGGCGCTGGCGTAGGCTTTTTGCTCAGCCGCAAACCCCAGATCCGCCACCTGGGCGGCTGCGTTGATTTCCCTCGCAGTGGCGGTGGCCTGATCGCGGGCAATGCTGGCCTGCAATTGCGCCTGGTTACTGGCCTCGGCTGCCGCGCCGCGCTCGCGCGAAATCAGCGCCTGCGCGGCAATCTGCGCAGCTTGCACGCCATGGTAGGCGTTGGCCGCACCGGCCGGCGGGTGGATGGCCTCAACCACCGTGGCGAGAATTTCCACGCCACTGTCGAGCGCCTGCAAATCCGCTTGAACGGCCCGGCCAATTTCCTCCCCGAGCCCGACCCTGTCTTCGCCAAGCAGACCATCGAGGGTGCGCGAGGCGAAGTCATGAACCAGCACCCGACTGGCGGTGCTGCGGATCAATGCCGGCACATCCGTGCTGTTATAGGTGGCGGCCAATGCCGCCCGATCGGTCAAACCGATGCGGTAGACAAACCGGACGTCCATGTTGACGATCTGAAAGCCCTGTTTGTCCGCCCGGCTGCTGGCAATGACCTGGGATTTGTCACTCACATGGCTGGCGTCCCACAAGCGATTGGCGCTGACAGGCGCCGGACTTTCGGCCGGTTCAGCGGCCATCGGTGCAGCCACTTCGCCGACACGGGTAGTCAGTTCGTGGACCACGCCGTTTTCGACACTCAACACCCGACCCAGCGGCCAGGGCCAACCGATGTGCAAACCCGGTTCGAACACATCCACCGGCTTACCGAAGCGTTCGTAGATGCCACGGGCCTGCAGGGCTATTTCGTGAACACCGGTCAACGCCCAACCTAGCAGGGCAACCACCGCCAACACCGGCAAAAAAGCTCGGCGCATGTAGGTAAACGCCCAGATCTGCCGAAGATCGATGCCGAAGCGCTGATGCAATTCGTGTTGCAATGCCAGCAGGGGCCGAGGTGGCCAACGCAGCAGCTCGGCAATGAAACTGCGGGCCAGCAGCGCCGGTTCACGCTGTTCGTGGCGGGGCCTGAACACGGAAAGAACAGCCCGTAACAACAGCTCGGCCGCGACGAGCCCCGGCAGTGCACCGATCAACACGGCCAGCCGGGCCGGCCATACAACCCCCTCCCCCGCAAACAACAGGCACAAGGCGCTCACCACCAGGCTGACGATCGCCACGCGAGTCAACTGGGCCAGCGACCCTGCTTCAGGCGACTGCGTCACAGGCTCCAGGGCCAATTGCCGCTCCAGCACCAACAGGCCGAACGCCAGCAACAATGACAGTGCGGCGCCAATGTTCGCTGACAAACCCAAGGCGGCCGGCGGCAACGCCAGGTTCCACACCTGGTTGATGCAGAACAGCGCCAGCAACGCCCAGCCGCCGAGCCACAGCGTTGCGGCTCCGAGGGTGTTCAGCGCGCGCCTGCAGCCTTCGCTGATCCGTTCCAGCAATCGCTCGTACCCGCCCATCGGCGCTTCGGTCGCGGTGGATTGCACCGGGAGCACGGTCGGTTCGAGCGCCGAGGCGCGCCACTGCGTCAGCCACCACGCCGATTGCAGACCTGCGATCAGCACCAGCAAACCAGCGCACTGATTGACCAGTAACACTGGCCACAGCGATTGCGGCGCAAACAGCTCGACGAAAAATGCCAGCACCAGCCCGATGGCGGCCAACACGCCAAGCCCCAGGCCCCATAGACGCAATCGTCGCCCCTGCACCAGCGCTTGCTGGAACCGTGGCAGCCCGGCGACGGCCGCGCCCTCGATATCGAGATCAACTTGCATAACACCCCAGTGTTTCTTGGCTCAGCGCGAAGTTGGTTACGATATAACAAACTGCGTGAATTTTTTGTATTGAGCCTTTCTATCTAGGGGGGTGCAGCTGTCGCGTTGCTGAACGCCTTGACCGAAAGGCACGGAAACACTCATATTACGCTCGTAATTTTTCTCCCGGGCTACGTTTACTCAGCCGTTTATCCAGGCCGAATTTCATTTAATCAGGAGTCAATCCATGAGCAGCTATGACGTCGTGATTCTGGGCGGTGGCCCCGGTGGTTATAACGCGGCCATCCGCGCCGGCCAGTTGGGCCTCAAAGCCGCTTGCGTCGAGGGGCGCGCCACACTCGGCGGCACTTGCCTGAACGTCGGTTGCATGCCATCGAAAGCGCTGTTGCACGCCTCCGAGCTCTACGACGCGGCCATGGGTGCGGAATTCGCCAACCTGGGCATTGAGGTCAAGCCCACGCTCAATCTCGCGCAGATGATGAAACAGAAAGATGAAAGCGTGACGGGGCTGACCAAGGGCATCGAGTTCCTCTTTCGCAAGAACAAGGTCGACTGGATCAAGGGCTGGGGGCATATCGACGGTCCGGGCAAGGTCACGGTGACGGACAGCGACGGCGGCAAAACCCAGTTGAGCGCCAAGGACATCATCATCGCCACCGGCTCCGAACCCACTCCCCTGCCAGGCGTCGACATCGACAACCAGCGCATCCTCGACTCCACCGGCGCGCTGTCGCTCGGCGAAGTGCCCAAGCACCTGGTGGTGATCGGCGCAGGCGTGATCGGCCTGGAGTTGGGCTCGGTCTGGCGGCGATTGGGCTCACAGATCACCGTCGTCGAATTCCTCGACCGCATCTGTCCCGGGGTCGACGCAGAAGCGGGTAAAACCCTGCAACGCTCGCTGAGCAAGCAAGGCATCCGCTTCAAGCTGAATTCGAAAGTCACCCGCGCCACCTCTTCGGCCGATGGCGTGCAGCTCAGTGTCGAGCCAGCCGCCGGGGGCGACGCCGAGTTGCTGGAGGCCGATTACGTGCTGGTCGCCATCGGCCGCCGCCCCTACACCCAGGGCCTGGGCCTGGAAAACGTCGGCCTCGCCACGGACAAACGCGGCATGCTTGCCAACAAGGGCCACCGCACTGAAGCGCCCGGGGTCTGGGTGATCGGCGACGTCACCTCAGGGCCGATGCTCGCGCACAAGGCGGAAGATGAAGCCATGGCCTGCGTCGAGCAGATCGTCGGCAAGGCCGGTGAAGTCAATTACGCGCTGATTCCCAACGTCATCTACACCCGTCCCGAGCTGGCCAGCGTGGGCAAGACCGAAGAACAGCTCAAGGCCGAAGGGCGGGCCTACAAGGTCGGCAAATTCCCGTTCACCGCCAACAGCCGGGCGAAGATCAACCACGAGACCGAAGGCTTCGCCAAGGTCATCGCCGATGAGCGCACCGACGAGATCCTGGGTGTGCACCTGGTGGGCCCGAGCGTCAGTGAGATGATTGGCGAATACTGCGTCGCGATGGAGTTCAGCGCCTCCGCAGAGGACATCGCCCTGACCTGCCACCCACACCCGACCCGCTCCGAAGCGTTGCGCCAGGCGGCGATGGATGTGGAGGGGATGGCCACGCAGATGTGAGCCTGCGTCTTGCGGTGAAAGGTCTGCCGCTTTCGCGGGCAAGCCCGCTCCCACAGGGATTTGTGGTGCACTTGAAACCCTGTAGGAGCGGGCTTGCCCGCGATAGGGCACCGCCGTCTAAAGCGGTAAATGCTCCAACGGCAACGCCCCAGGCGTCTTCACCGTATGAATCGCAAAATTGCTGCGGATGTCGCTGACGCCGGGCAACTTCAGCAATCGCCCGGTCAGAAAGCGGTCGTAGGCACGCAGGTCCGGCACCACGACCTGCAGCAGGAAATCCGATTCCCCCGACACCAGGAACGCCGAGATCACCTCCGGCAATGCCGTCACGGCCAGTCGGAAGGCCTCGGCCTGTTCGTCGTTGTGGCGCTCGACCTTGACCCCGACAAACACCGTCAGCCCCAGCCCCACCTCATCGCGATCCAGGTTGGCCTGATAACCGCGTATCACACCGGCTTCCTCGAGCATCCGCACCCGGCGCAGGCACGGCGACGCGGACAGGCCGATCTCGTCAGCCAGTTGCACGTTGCTCAAGCGACCGTCACGTTGCAGGGCCGCGAGAATCTTGCGGTCGTAGGCATCGAGTTTCATTGTTGGTAGATCCTGAGAGTTTGAGCGGTTTTTATTAGCAGGTTATGCCAATCAAAGAGGCTTTTGAAGCAAACTACGCAACCACCTGCCCTGCCCTTGCGCCATAGAGTGGTGTCACCGGATCGACAACGTATTGGGGGTGCAACATGGCGGGACTGTGGCTGTTTTTCATGGCGCTGACGGTGGTTTACCTGCTGCCGGGACCGGACATGATCCTCCTGCTGCAAACCGGCGCACGCCAGGGCAGAGGCCCGGCACTGGCGACTGCGGTGGGCCTGGGCATTGCCCGGGGCTGTCATGTGGCATTGGCGGCGCTGGGTCTGGCGGCGTTGTTCAAGGCAGCCCCCTGGACCTTCGATGTGGTGCGCATGGCGGGGGCAGCGTACCTGTTGTGGATCGGCATCCAGTGCCTGCGCACCACGATGCTGCCGGACTTGAACGGGGCGCCAACGTCCTGCACAGCACCCCGTTGGCGCCAGGCGATCCAGCGCGGCTTGCTGACCAATCTGCTCAACCCCAAAGCGTTGCTGTTTTGCTCGGTGCTGTTGCCACAGTTCATCGACCCGCAGGCCGGGGCCGTGTTGACGCAGTTCGCGACCCTGGGCGTGGTGCTGGTCAGCGTCGGTTTGCTGTTCGACAGCGCCTATGCGCTGGCCGGTGCCGCACTGGGCCGCTGGCTGCAACGCAGTCCCTCGGCCCAGCGCCTGCAGCAATGGCTGTTTGGCAGCCTGCTGATCGGCTTCGCAGTGCGGCTGGCCTTTGTTCAACAGGCATGACTAGGGGCGTGCCCGCCGTTTAAGGCGATTGATCAGCACCAGCGCGACCGCTGTAAACGCAATGACGCCGCCGATTGCCAGCCACTGCTTGTAAGGACGCAGGGCCGCCCGCACCGGGCTCAATGCCTGGGTGACGTAACGTTTGTCAGCATTCTGGAAGTCTGGATAAGGGCATTGTTCGCCAAAGAACGCTGCCCAATCGACGTAGGGCCCCTCGTCGACATAACGTTTGTAAAAGGCCGTTTTTTCGGCTTGATCCGGATTCCACCCCGTCGCCGCGCAGAGCACGGCGGCAAACGCTTGGCTGGTGTGGGGCAGGTGATCGGCCGAACGGCTGGCCAGATCGTTGGCGACGAAGCGGTAGTGATAACGCCGATCCGGTTGCGCGGCACTCGCTTGCTGGCGTTTGACCTCCTCGTCGGCTACCAGCGGACCGACCTTGAGTTCGACGCTTTCCAGGCTGTAATTGCCGCCAAAGGTGGCGTAGTCCGGGGCCATCTCGTAACCCAGCAGGTCCATGCCATCGGAACGGGCGATCGTCGCGGCGTTGAAATAGGCGAAGGCGCGTTTGCTGGGCCACCATTTCGATTCGGCGTCGTGGCGCATTTCGCCGTACCAACTTGCCTTGTGCTGCAAGGTTTCGCTGTCGAAGTACGCCACCGCTTCGTCGTAACGCTCCTCACGCAGCAGGCGACGGCCGAGCAAATTACGCAGCTTCGCCGCCACCGGCAACGGCACATAGTTGTCGCGATCCTGCTGGCTCAGCGCTGGCGGCGCAGGCACTCGGGTATCGACGTACTGCTTGAGTTCATCGACGGTCAACACACGCTCGGCGACGGTCGCGGCGTCGAACCAGTAGATGTCCTTGCTGCGATACAGCTGATCGAACGCCTGCAGATAATCCCCGCGTTGCAGCGCCAGGATCGCGCTTTCGCCTTCGACCCGGCACTTGGGCTCCACCGTTTCGAAAGCCCAGTCGGGCGTGCGGCGCTCACCCCAGGACTCATCCTGCGGGAAGGCCTTGGCCGCTTTGGCGTAGGCCGCAGCGGCCGCTGACTTGTCACCGTCGCGCATCGCCAGTTTGGCCCGCAACCACCACGCCAGGCCACCGTCGCCGGCGTGTTCGAGGAATGCCTTGGCGCTGGCGTAGTCGCCCTGCTGGTAATTCACGGCGGCCAGTCGATCGGCGTTGTCCAGGCTGCCCCGGGTGCTGGCTTGCAATAACCTGATCATTTTTCGTTCAGCGGCGGGCTGCTCACCAAATGACCAACCCAACCGGCTGATCAAGGACGCCGTGATCAGTTGCTGTACCGGTTTGCCTGCCAGCAACGGCTTCAGTTGCGCCTCGGGCATCGCCATCAGGTCGGCCACCAACAGTTTCAGCGAGGTGTAGCCGACCCCCGAACCGTGACGATTCTGCGCGGCATAGAGCTCGATGGCGCTGTTCCAGTCGCCGACCGTGCGCGCGACACGGGCTTCTTCGCCCAGGCTGGCGACACCCAGTTCCAGCGGGTCGCTGAAACCGTCGATGCTCAGCTGCCGAGCCTGCGCAAAGGCCTTGCGGGCCTGCGCCAGCAGTTCAGGGCTGGCGTTTGCTTCTCCACTTTGGGCGTACAGCGCCCGGCCCAGCGAATAGGCGGCCCAGGTGCTGCGCAAGCGACGTTGCTCGGCCGGCAAGGCCAGCACTTCGCGGAAATACGCGGCGGCCATCCTGTGGTCACCCGCACTGAACGCCACGGCGCCCGCCAGATACAACACCAGTTCACTCGGCAGGCTCGCGCCCTGGGCTTGCACTTCACGGGCATCGGTCAAACCGCGCAGGCGCTTGACCAGCTCCTGCTGTGACGCGGTCAGGTCAGCCTGTTCGGCGTATTCGCGCTGCTCGGCGTACTCGGCCGCATCGCCGCTGTGAAGGGCGTCATCGACCACCTTCAGCCCCGCTATCGCCTGGCCCAGGCGGCTGATCTCGAAACGGAAGTTGCCTTCAGGCAGTTCCGCCAGCGACTGGCTGCGGTTGTCGAGCAGGCGCAGGGGGAAGTCCGGCCCGCAGGCCAGCGCCGACCCCAGTGGCAAGCCCAGGCTCAGGCAGAGCAGATGACGCGGCCAGTTACGGGTAAACATTCGAACCTCCTTGATCAATACGGGTGCAGCGCGCCCAACCGATGGCGCGCTGCCCGCCGGCCGGCAGACGCCCATCGCGCAGGCGGGTGAAGGTAAGCAGGTCCGGACGCTGTTGCAACGTGTAGCCAGCCAAGGCGTCTGCGCCCTCACACCCCTGCACCACGAGCGTCAGGCGTTCCGGCCAGGCACGGTCGAGGTTGCCCTGGTTGCTGAGGCTGACGTCATAGAGGCCGTCACGGCCCGAGAGTTTCACTGTCAGGCGACTGTCGAGGGCATCGCCGCGCGCGACCGCGCCCAGCGTGGTCAGGCTCCAGGCCCGACGGTCATTGGGCAAAGGCAGGCGGAACCAGATCAGTCCCGCCAGATGGGCCGGTGGATCGTTGCGCAGGTCCAGGGCCAGGCTGCGCAGTTGCTGCGGGTCGGCCAGCAATTCGCGACGCTCGCCGCTGCCTGGCACCGGCACTTCGCTTTCCACCACCGGGACGCCGTCCACCGGTGGCAGCAGCGCCACGCCGTAGGCCGGCAGTGCCAGGTAAAACGGTTTCGCGGTGATGCGGCTCCAGGCAATGGCCCAGGATTTCGCCTGGCCAGGGTCGAACAAACCCCGTCGTGGATCGCTGACCGCATGCACCTGCAACACGCTGCTGTCGACGACGGCCAACATCGCCGGCAGTTCGGAACTGTCGAGCCAGGCGGGCAACGCGGTGATACTCAGCTTCGTTGAATCCGGCAGCATCCCACGCAGATCGGTGAGAAATTTCCGATATGCCGGCAGCCGGGCGACACCGGCATCGTGATCGATTTCCACGCCGGCTGGCATCAGCCCCTGTGCTTGCCAATCACTGAGCACCTGCTGGATCTGCGCCGTGATCTCATCCGGGTCCAGTGCCGCGAGCTGGCCATCCAGGCGAATGACCGCGATCAGCGGCCGGCCGTCTCGTTTGAGCAGCGCCGCATCGATCCGCGCGCGGCTCCAACCGGCCCCGGGAAATGCCTGCAAGGCCAGAACCCGCAGAGTCGAGAAGTCCGCGCGGCTTGCATCGAGGGCGGCTTCATGGGCCGGCGTCCATTGGCGTTGCCAGATGTAGAGTTGCTGGTCGAGGGCCGGCCTGTCCTGCCGCTCGCAACCGTTGAGCAGCACCAGCGCCGCCAGCATCACCGCCAGCCGGGCGAAAAAAACCATGAGTCATCCTTAGTGGCTGCTCAAGGCAGCGTCTCATCAGATGCTACAGGTCAAGCACCAAAGGCCGCGAGCCCTTGGCAGGACTCGCGGCCTGGTTTGCACTGATGGATTGATCAGGCGCTTTTTTGCAGACCGGCGACCGTACGCGGCATGCCGACAAACCCTGGCAAGGCTTCGACCCGTGCCAACCAGGCGCGCAGGTTGGCGTAGTCCTCGAGCGACACATTGCCTTCAGGCGCATGGGCGATGTAGCTGTAGGCTGCGACATCGGCAATGGTCGGCTGGTTGCCAACCAGGTAAGTCGAATTGGCCAGTTCCTGATCGATCAGCTTGAGCCAGGTGTGAGCGTAAGCGATGGTCTCTTCAGCGTTGTAAGGGGCGCCGAACACCGTGATCAGCCTGGCCCGACCCGGACCAAAGGCAATCGGCCCGGCCGCCACGGACAACCAGCGCTGGACATTCGCGGCGCCGACCGGATCGGCGGGCAACCAGCGTCCGTTGCCGTATTTCTGCGCCAGGTACACCAGAATGGCGTTGGAATCGGCCAGCACGACACCCTGGTCATCGATGGCCGGCACTTGGCCGAACGGGTTGACCGCGAGAAATTGCGCTTGCTTGTGCTCACCCTTGGCCAGATCGACGAAGATGGATTCGACGGGCAGTTGCAGCAGGGACAACATCAGTTCCACGCGGTGGGCGTGGCCGGAACGCGGGAAGTTGTAGAGTTTGATCGCTTGCATGGTCGACTCCGCAGTCAAGTGGCGCCGTTCAGGAGTGATCAGCACCGATGGACGCTATCTTCCACCCAGCGCCAAAACAACAGAATAACCAGCAAACGCAATCAATTATTTCAACCTGAGCAATAAACCTTCAGCGTTGCAGGTCCGGGTGTTCACGCAGCGCTTTCACGGTGAAGTCCACAAAACTGCGAATCCGTGCCGGTGCGTTGCGTCCACCCTGATATACCACGTGGATCGGCAACGGCGGCAATTCGAAGTCAGCCAGGACAATGTCCAGCGCCCCCGAGGCCACCTGGCTGGCGACCTGGTAAGACAGGACGCGGGTGAAACCCGACCCCAGGCTGGCGGCGCGAATGGCGGCCTGGTTCGAAGTCACGACCAGGCGAGGTTCGGTTCGCACACTGAGCAGCTCGCCGGCTTCATGAAAGGGCCAACTGCGTTGCTGACCAATGGCGGACGTGCCAATCACCGGCGCGCGCGCCAGGTCCTGGGGATGCACCGGCCGGCCAGCCGCCTGCAGGAAGGACGGCGACGCGCAGATCACCCGGCGGACCTCGCCGACCCGGATCGCATGCTGGTTGCTGTCGGGCAGCTCACCAATGCGCACCGCCACATCGACGCCCTCCTCGACCATGCTCACCACCCGATCGACGATCAGGGCATTGATGATCACCTCGGGATACTGGGCCAGGTAATCCACCATCACCGGCGTGACGAACAACTCGCCAAACAACACCGGCGCCGTGATCGTCAGTTGCCCGCGCGGTTGTGCATGGCTGCCCGCCGCCGAATCCTCGGCTTCCTGCACCTCGGCAAGGATTCGCCGACAGTCGTCGAGATAACGCTGGCCGGCTTCGCTCAGATGCACGCTGCGGGTGGTGCGCGTCAGCAGCGAGGTGCCGATGCGTTTTTCCAGCGCCGCCACCGCGCGGGTCACGCTGGCCGCCGACATGCCCAGGCGACGCGCCGCCGCCGAGAACCCCTGTTCCTGGGCCACCACCGAAAAGACCTGCATTTCCTGGAATCGGTCCACTGGACATTCCTTGAGTCAGATAAAAATCGCCGTTGTCAGCGGCGCATTGAAATACAGCGTTAACACCGCTGAGCCCGGCCGATGCGGCGCAGTGGTCAGACGACTCACGATAACCGCTCTAGGCTGTAGCTTCCACAGGGCGACATATCGCCCCAAACGCTCTTCAGCTTCGGCCGAGGCGGCCGATCCAACTAGGGTTGGGTCCCGAAAATCAAGGCTCCAGCAACAAAGCGCCTCATACACATACGGCTGGAGGGACTCATGAATAACTGGTTCGCAAATCTTAGGGTGAATGTGAAACTCGGTCTGGGCTTCGGCGTGGTGCTAGTGCTCACGGGCGTTCTGGCGCTGACCGGCTGGACCAGTTTGGGCAGCGTCATCGACCGCAGCGACAGGATGGGAGAAATTACCCAGCTCAACAACGACCTGACCGCCTTGCGCGCCGCGCGCCTGGAATACATGTTGACCAGCGGCAACGATGCCAGCGCCAGCAACGTGCAGAACAAGCTGAACACCTTCATCGAGCAGCAGAAGGCGCTGATCAAGGTCTCAACCGCGCCGGAAAACGTCAAGCTGCTGCAGGCGCAAAGTCAGGCCACGCAAGAGTTTCAGGCGTCATTGAACAAGATGCGCGACAGCTATCGCATCATTCTTGCCGCCCGGGACGCGATGACCGTTGCGGCCGATCGCGCCATTGCACTGGTCGACACCATCAACCGTGACGCACAGTCCGCCTCCGGTGACGATGCCTCGCGCCTCGAGCAGTTCAAGGCGGCCACCGGCACCAAGGACCAGTTGATGCTGATTCGCCTGAAAGTCCGCGGCTACCTGGCCAACTTCACGCCGGAAACCGAGCGCGATGCCTTGCAGCAGTTCGACACAGCCCTGGCCGACATCGGCACCCTCGCCCAGCGTTTGCCCGCCGCAGCCACTCACGCCGAGCCACTGGACAAGGCGGTACGAGCCTATCGCGACGCCTTGCGCCAACTCATCAGCGCCACCGCTCAGGTCAATGCGGCCGGTGACGCCATGAAAGCCCAGGCTGTCGACATCGAAAAAACCAGCGACCGGCTTTATCAGGTACAGATCGAGTTTCGCGACCAGGAAAGCAACGTCGCCCGCACCCAGCAGATCATCAGTGCGCTGCTGGCATTACTCTTCGGCGCCTTGGCCGCCGTGATCATCACCCGTCAAATCACTCATCCGCTGCGCGAGACCCTGGCGGTCATCGAGAAGATCGCCGCAGGCGACCTGACCCATAGCGCGGTCGTGACCCGTCGCGATGAACTGGGCGAGGTGCAACAAGGCATCCAGCGCATGGGCGCGACCCTGCGTGACTTGATCACCAACATCCGCGACGGCGTCACCCAGATCGCCAGCGCTGCCGAAGAACTGTCCGCCGTGACCGAACAAACCAGCGCCGGCGTTAACAGCCAGAAGGTGGAGACCGATCAGGTGGCCACCGCCATGCACGAAATGACCGCTACGGTGCAGGAAGTTGCGCACAATGCCGAAGAGGCGTCCCAGGCTGCCGCTTCCGCCGACGTCGATGCCCGTGAAGGTGACAAGGTGGTGGGTGAAGCCATTGCCCAGATCGAAAAACTGGCCTCGGAGGTGGTACGCTCAACCGAAGCGATGGCGGTGCTGCAACAGGAAAGCGACAAGATCGGCAGCGTCATGGACGTGATCAAGGCCGTGGCCGAACAGACCAACCTGCTGGCGCTCAACGCCGCCATCGAAGCCGCTCGGGCCGGTGAGGCCGGTCGCGGGTTTGCCGTGGTGGCCGACGAAGTCCGCGGGCTGGCGCAACGGACCCAGAAATCCACCGAAGAGATCGAAGGCCTGGTCGCGGCGTTGCAGAACGGCACCCAACAAGTAGCCGTCGTAATGAACAACAGCCGCTCCCTGACCGACAGCAGCGTCGACCTGACCCGCAAGGCCGGCGCTTCACTGGGTAAAATCACGCGCACCGTGTCGAACATCCAGTCAATGAACCAGCAGATCGCGGCGGCGGCCGAACAGCAGAGTGCCGTGGCCGAAGAGATCAGCCGCAGCGTCATCAACGTGCGCGACATTTCCGAACAGACGGCGGCGGCCAGCGAAGAAACCGCCGCCAGCAGCGTCGAGCTCGCGCGACTGGGCAACCAGTTGCAGATGATGGTCAGCCATTTCCGCGTTTAAGCGCGCAAGCCAGCAAGAAAAAGCCCCGCGAATGCGGGGTTTTTTGTGTGTGCTCACCCTCGGCGTGAACGCCTCGCCACCGCTCAAACATATGAAAATCCATAACCCAGCTTACGAACATATGAATTTTTCTCGATGTTTGGCTGAATTAAGCTCGGTCCACGCCTCATGAAGAAGGCGGTTTTGTCGGTACGCCTGAGCCAGGCGATCCTAAAAATAATCTGTCTGCCGACCAAGGAATTCCTATGTCCCCTACGCTTGCACGCAGCCGTGCCGGTCATTGCGCACCGATCGGCGCTTCCGCTTCTGTTGGAGGTGGGCAATGACCTCCCCACTCTCCCGGCAAAACACCGACGAATCGCTGTTGCACAGTCATGGCTATGCCCAGGAACTGCATCGCGGTCTTTCACTCTGGTCTTCATTTTCCGTTGGATTCGCCACGGTTTCCCCGGTGGTGGGCATTTACTCGGTGATGTCGCTGGGTGCCATGAACGCCGGTCCGTCCTGGGTCTGGATCGTCCCGCTGTGCCTGGCGTTGCAGTTGCTGGTGGCGCTGGTCTATGCCGAGCTGGCTTCGCAGTACCCGCTCGCCGGTGGCTGCTATCAATGGGTCAAGCGGCTGGCGGGCGACCGCTGGGCCTGGTTCACCGGGTTCATGTACCTGGCCTCCGCGCTGGCTTCGTTGACCACCGTGGCCTATCTGGGCGGTTTCTGGCTGTGGCTGTTCTTCACGGGTGAGCCCCCGGCGGCGAATGCCCAGGTGTTCAGCGGCGCCGTGCTCCTGTTGCTAGGCCTGGGCGTGAACCTGTTCGGCATCAACCCGCTCAAGTACTTCGTGAATGCCGGCATCATTGCCGAAGCAATCGCCTCCATCGGCATTGGCGTGTTGTTGCTGTTGTTTTTCCGCAATCACTCGCTGTCGCTGGTGTTCGAAGGCCTTACTTCAACCGCAGGCACCGACGGCTCATACCTGCCGGGCTTCCTCACGGCCATGGCGGTCGGTGGCTGGGCATTCCTGGGTTTCGACGCCTGCTCGCAGGTTTCCGAGGAAACCGCCGACGCCCGCACGTCCACACCCCGCGCCATCCTGCGCTCCATGATCCTGGTGGGCCTCACCGTGATGCTGACCGCATTCGCCGTCACCCTGTCGTACACCGACACTGCCGGCATGGTTTCGGGCCAGGTCATCGATCCGGTCACCCCCGCCGTCGTGGACGCTTTTGGCGCATGGTCCGAGCGACCGTTCGTGGGCGTGGTGCTGGTGGCCTTCATCGCCTGCATCGTCTCGATCCAGACCTACATTGGCCGCGCCGTGTTCGGCATGGCCCGGGACTCGATGCTGCCCGCCTCGGCGCTGTTGCGTCGGGTCGACAAGCGCAAGGTGCCTTTTGCCGCGATGGTCTTCAGCACGCTGTTCGCCAGCTTCGGCCTGGCACTGGGCCTGAATGCGACGGCCGTCGGCACGCTGATCGCCTTTGGCAGTGGCGGCTTCTTCGTGGTGTTCCTGATTGTCGTCAGTTGCGCCCTGCTCGCTCGCCTGCGCGGCCAATGGAAGGTCGAGCCCGGGACGTTCACCCTCGGTCGCTGGGGCCTGCCGGTCAATCTCGCCGCGTTCTTCTGGCTGGTGTTCGAAAGCATCAACGTCGCTTGGCCACGGGAGTCGCTGGCCCCACCGGGAGCGCCCTGGTTCCAGGTCTGGGCGGTCATCCTGGTGTTCTCCGTCCTCGCGCTGCTGGGCCTGATCTACATGTTCCGGGCCAAACCCTACCTGCGTCGCCCCCTGCAATTGCGTCCCGAATAACCTCATCGGATTGTCGTGTGGGGCCCATCACCGGGCCTCGCTGATCTGGAGCTCAGATGTCCTCTCTTCATTATTGGAACTACCCCACGGAGATCTTCTGTGGGCCCGGCGCGCTGGATGTGCTGGCCGAACGCTGCGCCTTGCTGGGCATGACCCATCCCTTGCTGGTCACCGATCCGGGCATGCTGGACCTGGAGCCCATGGCGCTGGTCACCGACCATCTGCGCCAGGCCGGCATCCGCTTCGCCGTGTTCAGCGACATCGCCAGCAACCCGAGCCTGGATGACGTCGCCCGGGGCGTGGCCGCATTCAAGGCGGGCCAGCACGATGCACTGATCGCCCTGGGTGGCGGCAGCGCGATGGACGCCGCCAAGGGCATCAGCCTGGCGGCCGTCGACGCCCAAGGCCTCGACCAATACCAATGGTCGAATGTCATTGCTCACTACCCGAGCCTGGGGCACTTTGCGCACCTGGACCTTCCCCGCCTGATCGCCTTGCCCACGACTGCCGGTACCGGTTCGGAGCTGGGCCGCGAGGCGGTGCTGACCCTGAGCGAACAGAACATCAAGCGCGTGATCAGCCACCCTGAACTGCTGCCGGCCAGCGTGATCCTCGACCCGATCCTGACACGCGGCCTGCCACCGGCACTGACCGCCGCCACCGGCATGGACGCGCTGACCCACCACATCGAAGCCTTTTGTTCACCGCTGTATCACCCGATGTCCTCGGGCGTCGCGGTAGAAGGCATCCGCCTGATCCAGCAGCACCTGTGCAACGCCCACCACGATGGCCAGGACATGGTCGCGCGCGAAGGCATGCTGGTAGCCTCGGCCATGGCCGCCGTGGCCTTCCAGAAAGGACTGGGTGGCGTGCACGCACTCGCTCACCCGCTGGGCGCGCGCTATCACAAGCATCACGGGTTGCTGAATGCGATCCTGCTGCCGTATGTGCTGGTCGCCAATCGGCAGGCGATCAGTCAGGACATTGCCCGGCTGGCGCGCTACCTGGAGCTGCCACAGCCTGATTTCGAGGGCTTCCTCGACTGGGTCCTGCACTTGCGTCAACGCCTTGGCATTGCGCACACGCTGGGTGAAATCGGTATCGATACAGAGGCCGCGCAATGGGTCGGGGAACAGGCGCTCGCCGACATTTCCTCTTCGGACACGAACGCCTGTATCCTCAGCGCCGCCGATTACAGCCGGATTTTTCGTAACGCCGTGCACGGCGTCCTGCAAGGAGCCAGCGCATGACCGCCGCCCAGTACATCGACGGCCGCTGGCTGACCGGCGACAGCGCCGAGCAGATCAGCGTCTACGACCCGTCCCTCGGCCAGCCGTTCGCCGAACTCATGGCCGCCAGTGCCGCGCAAGTGGACCAGGCCATCGCTGCGGCGCGCCAGGCCCTCCCCGCGTGGCGCCACCTGAGCGCCGCCACCCGGGCCGGTTTCCTGAGAGGCTTTGCCGAGCAGATAGACCAGCGCCGTGAAAGCCTGATCGCCCTGCAGATGCAGAACAACGGCAAGCCCCGTCATGAAGCGGTCGTCGATATCGACGATGCCGTGGCCACCTTCACTTACTACGCAGGCCTGGCCGAGGGCATGGCGGATCGTTCGAACCTTGAAGTGCCGTTATCGGTGCCCGGTTTTACCGCGCACACCCGGCTGGAGCCGGTCGGCGTCGTCGGCCTGATCGTGCCGTGGAATTTCCCTTTGGTGACCAGCGCCTGGAAACTCGCCCCGGCCCTCGCCGCCGGCTGCACGGTGGTGCTCAAGCCTTCGGAAATCACCCCGCTGATCGAGCAGGCCTACGGCCAGATCGCCGAGACGCTGGGCCTGCCACCGGGCGTGCTCAACATCGTCTGCGGCAAGGCCCGGACCGGTGCGGCACTGAGCAACCATGCCGGTATCGACAAGCTGTCGTTCACTGGCAGCAACGCCGTGGGCATCGACGTTATGCGCAGCAGCGCCGCCCATTGCCGACCGGTGACCCTGGAGTTGGGCGGCAAGTCGGCGATTGTGGTGTTCGACGATTGCGACCTCGATCAGGCGGTTGAATGGATCGTCGCCGGCATTTGCTGGAATGCCGGGCAAATGTGCTCGGCCACTTCGCGCCTGCTGGTCCAGGACAGCATCGCCGACGCCCTGCTGCAACGCTTGAAAGTCGCGTTCGAAACCCTGCGTGTCGGCAACCCCCAGGATGAAGACGTCGACATGGGCCCCTTGACCAGCCAGGCGCAATGGTCCAAGGTCGGCGAGTACTTCGCCATCGCCCGCGCCGAGGGTTTGCAATGCCTGGCCGGTGGCGAGGCCGTGCGGGATCCGGGCTGGTTCGTCTGCCCGACCCTCTACGCGGACGTGCCCCTGACCAGTCGGCTGTGGACCGAGGAAATTTTCGGCCCGGTGCTGTGCACTCATCGTTTCAGTTCGCAGGAGCAGGCTGTGGCGTTGGCCAACGACAGCCGGTTCGGCCTCGTGGCCACGGTGATCAGTGCCGACCTGGAGCGGGCGCAACAGGTTGCCGAGGCGCTGGACGTCGGGCACGTGTGGATCAACTCGATCCAGGCAGTGTTCGTGGAAACGTCCTGGGGTGGCACCAAGGGCAGCGGCATCGGCCGCGAACTCGGTCCCTGGGGTCTGTCAGCCTACCAATCGGTCAAACACGTCACACGATGCCTGGGTTGAGACCCGGTTCATAACCCGTGCTCGGCCAGCAGGTCAGCGATAAAGGCACGCACCGCTTCGCTTTGCGGGTGCCCCACATGCGTGATCATGCTGTGTTGCACCTCATAGCGCAGCGTCGCGGGATGCAGGGCGCGCATGTGTCCGCTCTGCAGCCACGGCCGGGCGTAATGCGCCGGGAGATAACCCAGGTGGGTCCCGGCCAGCACGCCATGGGCCACCGCTTCCATGTGATGCGCCGTGGCTGACGTGCGGCCAGGCGCAATCGGCAGCACCTGGTCGGCCGGCAGGAAGCCATGGCGGATCCAGTCGCTGGCCATGAGCTGTTCCAGGCTCGGCGATTCGACCTCGAAAAGCGGGTTGGCCCGTCCACAGAAAATGCCGATCTCTTCCGTGTACAACGGCTGGTAGTTCAAGGTCGGAAGAGGACGGCTGAAATAGGAAATGGCCACGTCCAGTTGGCCGTCGATCACCGCCAATTCGAGTTCGGTGGGCGAGTTCACGAAAATGTGCAGGTGCATGTCGTGTTCACGCTGGTAGAACCGCGCGATGGCTGCATCGATCCGGGCCGTCGATAAGGTCGCGATGTTGTCCGCCAGGCCCAGATAGAGGTCGCCCACCAGCCGCCCGGCCAGATCCTGAGCCTCATTGCGAAACACATCCAGTGCACCGAACAGGGCCGATGAGGCCTTGAGAATCCTCTGGCCCTTCTCGGTCAGGCGAAAGCCGCCCTTGCCGCGCTCGCAGATCCGGTAACCCAAGCGTTTTTCCAGGCCGGAAATGTGCGCGCTGATGTTCGACTGGCTCATGTTCAGTTCGGCCTGGGCAGCCGTGAACCCACCGCATTTCACCACCATGGCAAAAATACGCAGCAGCTTTAAATCCATGTCCGTAACGTTTCTGAGCACGGGGTTTCTCGACAGAGTCAGGCCTTTGATGGGGCCGCTTCCCGAGGGAGGGAAGCGATTTCTGATTTTAGAGAATTAAAACTGTCGCAGCCAAGGCTCATGCGGCTTTGCGGCCTTTCCGCTTGCTATTGCAGACTGCCTTTTCGTTAATGGGTAGAAACCATGCAAAATTTCAACTTCCGGGGGCAAGTGCGTGAGCTGATTGCTGCCACCCTATATGGCGCGGCCAGGGAAGTGAGCCGTATCCGTACAGACCCAAGCGTAGGTCAGCCGATGGCTTCCCCGAGCACGATTCGTTGCCTCGCCAACTCACCAATTCCTGCCTTCGCCAGCTCGCCGACACATGTCGACGTTCACCATATTAATTAGTAAATTGATCATTCAGGCGTGTTTAGACCGTGCGGGAACTGTGTGAATTGAACAGCAATCGTCTCATTTAAATCTTAGTTATTACTTTGCACCAACTAATCCTTTCGCCAGGTCTCGGTCTTTGGTGCTCAGATTGTGCGAGCTCATTTTATTGTTCAGAGCATTCATTGCATCTGACATGGATGACTCCATGATCTGAATTTCAGCCAAGGCAGCTCCTCGACGAGATTTTTTTGTCTCCGCCGAAAGGGAGTCGTCTTCCATGATTTTTTGGATTTCCTCTCGCTTAGCGGCAATTCTCTCTTGTAGTTTTCTTATGTTTTTAAGCGCCTCTTTTACATCATCAGGTAAACTTGTTTTATCGATATCTGCATAACGCTCCTCTTGGACCTTCTTTTTTCCCTCCTCAGAAATCTCGATTCTGAATGAAGGGTTATCCTTATTGATATTCAAACTGTTTTGAGTCGACAGTTCAGCCTCAGGTAGCCTGATTGTGTTAACTCCCATGGCAGGGGAAGGGAAAGGAATGGTTGAAGAAATATCTGGCGCTTTCATTTTGTAAACCTTCGATAATAGTAGTTCGTTATCGGCAGATTGTGCGTAAGCACGTCTGCGCTTACTGCTAATTAATATAGCGCTACCCGGATCTTCTATTCAGTGAACCCATATCCTGATGTCCAATTTTAACCCGAGCAAATGGTTTGGTACTTCCAATAAATTGTATTATTTAAACTACAAAACGGTTGACCAAGCGATTCAAGGCTACAGCCAGATTGCTCATCTCGCTACTAGCGCTTGCTGTTTGACTTGCCCCAGCAGCGCTTTGAATGGAAAGCTCACGAATACTAGTAAGGTTTCGGTCAACTTCACGGGCTACGTGTGCCTGCTCCTCAGACGCAGTGGCAATCAGTAAATTGCGCTCGTTAATAAGCGCAATAGCACCTGCAATTTGATCTAATGAGGTACTCGCTTCTTGTGCTACGACAAGAGACTCTGAAGCCTGTTCTTTGCTCATGCTCATTGCTTCTACCGCTTGTTTGGAGTCACCCTGGATAGCGGCAATCATCTGTTCTATTTCTTGCGTCGATTGCTGGGTCCTATGTGCCAATGCTCTGACTTCATCGGCCACCACAGCGAAGCCCCGACCTTGTTCGCCAGCGCGGGCGGCTTCAATTGCAGCATTTAGCGCGAGTAAATTCGTCTGTTCAGCAATAGCACGAATCACCTCTACAACTTTGCTTATCTCTTGTGCGCGATTTGATAAGGCCAGGACCTGGTCGCTCGTATTAGTTATATTACCAGTTAACCCTTGAATCGATGCTAGTGTTTGGGTTACTCGATCCAGTCCAGTTTTGGTAAATTCATGTGCACGCTTGGACTCCGTAGAAGCTGATTCCGCATTACGCGCCACCTCATCAACCGCTGCACTCATTTCAGTCACTGCAGTAGCAGCTTGGTTGACCTCATCATTCTGGGAAACCATGCCTTTACTCGACTCTTCAGTAACCGCCGTCATCTCTTCGGCTGCCGATGCCAACTGAGTGGAGGAGTCAGAGATTTGCATGATGGTGCTACGCAGGTTTTCTTGCATCTGAGCTAGCGCTTTTAACAGACGGCCAGCTTCATCGGTACCGCTCAACAAGACTTCTTTTGAAAGATCGCTGCTGGCAATACGCTCAGCTACCAACAAGGCATCGCCGATGGGAGAAGTAATGCTTTTTGTGAGCATCACAGCCAAGGCTACTGTGAGTAAAACGGTACCCGCTATAAAGCTGATAACTAGCCATAGGCCCGTCTCGTACAGGTGTGTAGCGTAGCGCCCTGCTGCTGCGGCACCTTCATCATTATAGCTGGTTAAGCGGTTAACTTGCTCTTGGAGCTGATCAGTCAGTGGCCTGATGGTGGAATAGATAAAGTCGAGCGCTTTCGCGTTATCCCCTGCTCTCAATAGGGTATCGAAAGTCTCCAATTTTTTTAAGAATTCTTCGGCTGTGTCTTTAACTGACATGTAAAGCAAGCGCTCCTCATCACTGGCGATGAATTGCTCATAATTTTTGACCGTCTGTATAAACTCTGCACGATGAGTTTCGAAGGATGAAATTGTGTTCTGGCGAAGCTGGGTGTCTGAAGTAGTCACCGCTCGTAGGCTTTCCAATCGTAGGCTGAGCATGCTTGTATCAATTGAAGCTGTCTGACGGATGCTAGCCATCCAGTTAGTTTCAACATCTTTTTCAGAGTCTTGAAGCTTTCCCATCTGTGAAACAGCGACTCCTCCGAGGATAAAAAATAAAATGATGATCAGCGCGAAAAATAAAGACGCACGGGGAGCAACGTTGAGGTTTCTAAGATGCATATGGCAGTCCTGATTTATAGACTAATGCTAAGGTTTTTTTGTCCCGGGTAGACAAGTGATGCATAACGATCGCAACGAAGAATGCGCCGAATAGCCAGCTACCGAGGTAGATGGCTTTGGCCCTGCGTTGCAAGGCGGCGGTGAAAAATACGATCATGGAGACGTCCCAGACCACTGCCATCCAGACCGCGAACGTTCGGCTGTTTCCTTGGTAGTAGTCCAGTTGTAGGGTGAACAGCATGATTGCGATCAACGACTACCAACTCCAAAAGGTGAAGACGGCGAGGATGTCCGAGTGCCGTGGCGCCGCTGTACTGCGTAGTAACTGGCGTCGAACTGCGTACTGCTGTCGAAGCCCACAATCACGAGGTTCGAGTGCAGCGGTCGGAGAAGTCCGAAAGTGGTCCACAGCAGGTTGAAGTAAATCTTAGGCCGTACCAGTTGCGAGGCCCCCATACCCCCATCGCCCTTCCCACCACGCCCCTGACGATTATCGCAATGTTGAACTGACGGAAACCTTTGTAGTTGTAGGCTGAATGTGATCATCGTCAACGCTATCCGACAGTTTCATGAATAGTTACGGTATAACTCAATGTGTGCCTGTAAAAACTTGTAAATTGTTGTTGTTGAATCGCCCCTAGTTTCGTAGACACCTCCAAGCCTTAAAATGAGGCCCATTAGGAGGTGCCATGAGCAGCCAGCGTTATCCCGAAGAATTCAAAACCCAGGCGCTCAAGCAAGTGACCGAAAAGCAGCTTCCTGTTTCGGAGGTGGCTGCACGATTGGGCGTGTCCGTGCACAGCCTCTATACCTGGGTTAAGCGCTACACCAAGCCCCAGGAACAGCGCGTTGAGGAGGATGATCAGAGCGTATCAAAACCAAAATCTGCGCGAGCCAAGGATGATCAGCGACTGCTTGGATTGATCAAACACTCCTGGCTGGAAAGCGGGGGCGTTTATGGCTATCGCAAGATCCATGATGATCTGCGAGAGGTTGGTGAGAGCTGTGGCCGCTTCCGGGTGGCTAGGTTGGTGCGCCTTGAAGGGCTACGTTCTCAGACTGGGTATCGACGAAGGCCGGGGAAATATGGCGGTAAACCAGCCGTTGCCTCACCGAACTTACTGAAGCGCCAATTCGATGTCAGAGAACCCAACAAAGTCTGGGTCACAGACATTATCTATATCCGAACATATGAAGGCTGGTTGTATTTGGCCGTGGTGCTCGATCTGTTTTCACGCCAGATCATTGGTTGGTCAATGAAGTCGCAGATGACCAGCGACGTAGCCATTGATGCACTGCTGATGGGGGTTTGGAGACGCAAGCCGAAACAAGAGGTGATGATCCACTCGGATCAAGGAAGTCAGTACAGCAGCTCAGACTGGCGAAGCTTCTTGAAAGCTAACAACCTGGTGGCCAGCATGAGTCGTCGAGGTAACTGCCAAGACAAGGCTGTGGCGAAGAGCTTTTTCCAGTTGCTAAAGCGGGAGCGGATCAAGCTTAAAATCTACACTACACGCCAGGATGCTCGGGATGATTTGTTCGATTATATCGAGAGGTTTTACAACCCAAAACGACGTCACAGTTTCAACAATCAGCTGTCACCGGTAGAGTTTGAAAAGCGTTACGTAGCGAGCCTGGAGAGTGTCTAGAAAACCCGGGGCGATTCATGAAGGAAGAGTGGGAAATCTGTTGTCCGTTGGCGGCATCACCGCTGGCATCGATTTCGCGCTGGATGCGGAGGGCGGGAAGCATCGCAAGAGACGGTAGGACAGACCTGACCGACTCCTGCGACAGTTTTAATTATCTTGCGACAGTTTCAATTCTCTAAAACCACTTCAACCACTGACCTGTGGATAACTTATTCCACCGTCACCGACTTCGCCAGGTTGCGCGGCTGGTCGACGTCCGTGCCCTTGAGCACGGCGACGTAGTACGACAGCAACTGCAGCGGGATGGTGTAGAGGATCGGCGACAGGATGTCGTGGATATGCGGCATGTGCACGACATGGGTACCTTCGCCGTTGGTCATGCCGGCCTTCTCGTCAGCAAATACGATCAGTTGTCCGCCACGGGCACGGACTTCCTGCAGGTTGGACTTCAGCTTTTCCAGCAGTTCGTTGTTCGGCGCAACGGTGACCACCGGCATGTCGTTATCCACAAGCGCGAGCGGGCCGTGTTTCAGTTCGCCGGCCGGATAGGCTTCGGCGTGGATGTAGGAGATTTCCTTGAGCTTGAGCGCCCCTTCCATGGCCACCGGGAATTGCGCGCCACGGCCGAGGAACAGTGTGTGGTTCTTTTCGGCGAACAGTTCGGCGATTTTCTCGACGGTGCTGTCCATGGCGAGGGCTTCACCCAGGCGAGTGGGCAGGCGACGCAGTTCTTCGACCAGCGTGGCCTCGACACCTTTGGCAAGCGTGCCACGAACCTGGCCCAGGGACAGGGTGAGCAACAGCAGACCAACCAGCTGGGTGGTGAACGCCTTGGTCGAGGCGACGCCGATTTCGCGACCGGCCTGGGTCAGCAGCGTCAGGTCGGATTCGCGCACCAGCGAGCTGATGCCAACGTTGCAGATGGCCAGGCTGGCGAGGAAGCCCAGTTCCTTGGCGTTACGCAGCGCGGCCAAGGTGTCGGCGGTTTCGCCGGACTGGGAGATGGTCACGAACAGCGTATCCGGTTGCACCACCACCTTGCGGTAGCGGAATTCGCTGGCGACTTCGACCTGGCATGGGATGCCGGCCAGCTCTTCAAGCCAGTAACGGGCGACCATGCCGGCGTGGTAGCTGGTGCCGCATGCGACGATCTGCACGTTGCGCACCTTGGCGAACAGCTCGGCAGCCTGCGGACCAAACGCCTGGACCAGCACGCCGCTCTGGCTCAAACGGCCTTCGAGGGTGCGCTGCACCACAGCCGGTTGCTCGTGGATTTCCTTGAGCATGAAATGGCGAAACTCGCCCTTGTCCGCCGCTTCGGCACCGTCGCGGTACTGCACGGTTTCACGCTCGACGGCCTGGCCGGCGATGTCCCAGATCTGCACGCTGTCGCGACGGATTTCGGCGATATCGCCTTCTTCCAGGTACATGAAGCGGTCGGTGACCTGGCGCAGGGCCAACTGGTCGGAGGCGAGGAAGTTTTCCCCCAGGCCCAAACCGATGACCAATGGGCTGCCACTGCGGGCGGCAACCAGGCGATCCGGTTGAGCCGCGTGAATCACGGCCAAGCCGTAGGCACCGTGCAACTCCTTGACCGTCGCCTTGAGGGCCACGGTCAGGTCGCCCAGGTCCTTGAGTTTGTGGTTCAGCAGGTGGGCGATCACTTCGGTGTCGGTGTCGGAGGTGAACACGTAGCCCAAGGCTTTGAGTTGTTCGCGCAGGGCTTCGTGGTTTTCGATGATGCCGTTGTGCACCACCGCCAGGTCGCCGGAGAAATGCGGGTGGGCGTTACGCTCGCAAGGCGCGCCGTGGGTGGCCCAACGTGTATGGGCAATGCCCAGGCGCCCCACCAGCGGCTCGGCGTCGAGCGCAGCTTCCAGCTCGCTGACCTTGCCCGGGCGACGCATGCGTTCGAGCCCGGCGTCGTTGGTCAGTACCGCCACACCGGCGCTGTCGTAGCCACGGTATTCCAGGCGCTTGAGGCCTTCGAGCAGGATGGCGGTGATATTACGTTCTGCAACTGCGCCGACAATTCCACACATGCTATTTCTCCTGACTGACAGCCGCGCAAATCAAATTGATGCCGCGGGCCTGAATCTGATCCCGTGCCTCGAGCGGCAGGCGATCATCCGTAATAAGGGTATGGACGCTGCTCCAGGGCAGCTCCAGGTTGGGAATCTTGCGGCCGATCTTGTCGGCCTCGACCATCACAATGACTTCGCGGGCGACATCGGCCATGACGCGGCTCAGCCCCAACAGTTCATTGAAGGTGGTGGTGCCACGCACCAGGTCGATGCCGTCGGCACCGATGAACAACTGGTCGAAATCGTAGGAGCGTAGTACCTGCTCGGCGACCTGGCCCTGGAAGGATTCGGAATGGGGATCCCAGGTGCCGCCGGTCATCAACAGCACCGGTTCGTGCTCGAGTTCGCTGAGGGCATTGGCAACGTGCAGGGAATTGGTCATCACCACCAGGCCCGGTTGTTGGCCGAGTTCGGGGATCATCGCGGCGGTGGTGCTGCCGCTGTCGATGATGATCCGCGCATGCTCGCGAATCCGTGTCACCGCCGCACGAGCGATGGCCTGTTTATAAGTGGAGACGGGCTGGCCGATGTCGGCCACCAGTTCCTGCGGCATGGTAATCGCCCCGCCGTAACGGCGAAGCAGCAAACCATTGCTTTCGAGTGCCGCCAAGTCCTTGCGAATCGTAACTTCCGAGGTTTCGAAACGCTTGGCCAGCTCATCCACACTGACTTCACCCTGTTCATTGAGCAGGGCGAGAATATTGTGGCGACGTTGAGGTGTGTTGCGCTTGGACATGACGGGATAAGTTTCGATTCGAAAGATAACGGAAGCAATCAAAACCTATTGGTGAAACTTCGTCAAGCTGGATTTGCTCTTTGTAGGAGCGAGCTTGCTCGCTCCTACAGTACAGGGGTGTGGATAACTTAGAACTTTTTCACTTTCTCCGGGCGTTTCCAGCCGTCGATGTTCTTCTGACGGGCACGACCGACCGCCAACTGCGCGTTATCCACATTCTGCGTAATGGTCGAGCCGGCCGCAGTGGTTGCACCGCTGGAGATATCCACAGGCGCGACCAAGGAGTTGTTGGAACCGATGAACACGTCTTCGCCCAACACGGTCTTCCACTTGTTCACACCGTCGTAATTGCAGGTGATAGTGCCCGCGCCGATGTTGGTCCTAGCGCCGATTTCGGCGTCACCCAGGTAACTCAGGTGGCCGGCTTTGGCGCCCTCGCCCAGGTGCGCGTTTTTCAGTTCGACAAAGTTACCCACATGCGCGCGTGCCTCCAACACGGTGCCCGGGCGCAGGCGCGCGAACGGTCCGGCATCGCTGCCTTCACCCAGAACCGCACCATCGAGGTGACTGTTGGCCTTGACCACTGCACCCTTGCGCAGGGTGCTGTCCTTGATCACGCAGTTCGGACCGATGACCACGTCGTCCTCGATGACCACCTTGCCTTCGAGGATCACGTTGATGTCGATCAGCACGTCGCGGCCAACGCTGACATCGCCGCGCACATCGAAACGGGCCGGGTCACGCAGGGTCACGCCTTGTGCCATCAGGCGGCGAGCAGCGCGCAGCTGATAATGGCGCTCGAGCTCGGCGAGTTGCTTGCGATCGTTGGCGCCCTGCACTTCCATGGCGTCGTGCGGCTGCTCGGTCGCCACCACCAGTCCATCGTTGACCGCCATGGCAATCACGTCGGTCAGGTAGTACTCGCCCTGGGCGTTGTTATTGGAGAGGCGGCTCATCCAGTTGCTCATTTGCGCAAATGGCAAGGCCAGAATGCCGGTATTGCCTTCGGTGATCGCACGCTCGGCTTCGTTGGCGTCCTTTTGCTCGACGATGGCCGTCACCTTGCCGCCGGCATCGCGCACGATTCGGCCATAGCCGGTCGGGTCGTCCAGTTCCACGGTCAGCAGACCCAACTGCTGCGGCGCGACTTTCTCCAGCAGGCGTTGCAGGGTCTCGACTTCGATCAACGGCACGTCGCCGTACAGAATCAGCACGGTATCGGATTCGATGTACGGCACGGCTTGCGCAACCGCGTGGCCCGTCCCGAGTTGCTTGTCTTGCAGAACGAAATTCAGGTCATCTGCCGCCAGGCGCTCACGCACGGCATCGGCACCATGGCCGATGACCACGTGGATGCGCTGTGGATCAAGTTGCCGGGCGCTGTGGATAACATGACCAAGCATCGAATTGCCGGCAATCGGATGCAAAACTTTCGGCAGCGCCGAGCGCATGCGAGTGCCCTGGCCAGCAGCGAGAATAACGATTTCAAGAGACATGACTGGCTACCAATCCTGGGTGGTCAGCGGCTGCGACCAACGTGGTGAAAATCGGAAAAGAAAAAAGGGTAGCCGAGGCTACCCTTTTTAATCAATCGCGCAACAAGTGACAGCCTTAGTGGCCGAACTTCTTGCGGATCTGCTGGACGGTGCGCAGCTGAGCTGCGGCCTCGGCCAGACGTGCAGAAGCAGAACCGTAATCGAATTCCGCGCCCCGCTCGTGCAGGGCTTTCTCGGCAGCCTTCACGGCTTCCTGAGCGGAGGCTTCGTCCAGGTCGGCAGCACGTTGCACGGTGTCGGCAAGAACCTTGACCATGTTCGGCTGAACCTCGAGGAAACCACCGGAGATGTAGAACACCTCCTCTTCCCCGCCCTGCTTGACCAGGCGGATCGGCCCAGGCTTGAGATTAGTGATCAGCGGCGCGTGGCCCAGGGCGATACCAAGATCACCCAGTGCACCGTGCGCAATCACCATCTCGACCAGGCCGGAAAAGATTTCTCCTTCCGCGCTGACGATATCGCAATGGACTGTCATAGCCATCTGATTGCCTCAACCTAAATTAGCGCCCGTTGCCGGGCGCCGGGATTACAGTTTCTTGGCTTTCTCGATCGCTTCTTCGATGCCGCCGACCATGTAGAACGCTTGTTCTGGCAGGTGGTCGTAGTCACCGTTGAGGATGCCTTTGAAGCCAGCAATGGTGTCTTTCAGGGAAACGTATTTACCCGAGGCACCGGTGAAGACTTCAGCCACGAAGAACGGCTGCGACAAGAAACGCTGGATCTTACGAGCACGGTTTACCAACTGCTTGTCGGCTTCCGACAGCTCGTCCATACCCAGGATCGCGATGATGTCTTTCAGTTCCTTGTAACGCTGCAGAACGTACTGAACACCGCGAGCGGTTTCGTAGTGGTCGTTGCCGATCACGTTCGGATCCAGCTGACGCGAAGTCGAGTCCAGTGGGTCTACCGCCGGGTAGATACCCAGGGAAGCGATGTCACGGGACAGAACGACGGTGGCGTCCAAGTGGGCGAAGGTGGTCGCTGGCGACGGGTCAGTCAAGTCGTCCGCTGGTACGTATACGGCCTGGATCGACGTAATCGAACCTTGCTTGGTCGAAGTGATGCGCTCTTGCAGCACGCCCATCTCTTCAGCCAGGGTCGGCTGGTAACCTACTGCAGAAGGCATACGGCCCAGCAGTGCGGATACTTCAGTACCGGCCAGGGTGTAACGGTAGATGTTGTCGACGAACAGCAGAACGTCGTTACCTTCGTCACGGAACTTCTCGGCCATGGTCAGGCCAGTCAGTGCTACGCGCAGACGGTTTCCCGGCGGCTCGTTCATCTGACCGTAAACCAGTGCCACTTTGTCCAGAACGTTGGAGTCCTTCATCTCGTGGTAGAAGTCGTTACCCTCACGAGTACGCTCACCCACACCGGCGAACACGGAATAACCGCTGTGCTCGATGGCGATGTTACGGATCAGTTCCATCATGTTTACGGTCTTGCCCACACCGGCACCACCGAACAGACCAACCTTACCACCCTTGGCGAACGGGCAAACCAGGTCGATAACCTTGATGCCGGTTTCCAGCAGGTCGTTGCCGCCCGCCTGTTCTGCGAAGGAAGGAGCGGCGCGGTGGATACCCCAGCGCTCTTCGGTGTCGATTGGACCCGCTTCGTCGATCGGGTTGCCCAGTACGTCCATGATCCGGCCCAGGGTCGCTTTACCGACCGGTACGGAGATGGCTGCGCCAGTGTTGCTGACGTCCAGACCGCGCTTCAAGCCTTCGGTGGAGCCCATCGCAATGGTACGAACCACGCCGTCGCCCAGCTGCTGCTGAACTTCCAGGGTGGTTTCGGCGCCTTGAACCTTCAAGGCGTCGTAGATGCTCGGTACGCTGTCGCGTGGGAATTCCACGTCGATAACGGCGCCGATGATTTGAACGATACGTCCGCTACTCATAGCTGGATCCTCTGAATATTTGAACCGTTAAACCGCGGCAGCGCCGCCGACGATTTCCGAGATCTCTTGGGTGATCGCAGCCTGACGCGCCTTGTTGTAGACCAGCTGCAAATCGCTGATCAAATCACCGGCGTTGTCGGTAGCGTTCTTCATCGCGATCATCCGCGCAGCCTGTTCAGCCGCGTTGTTCTCGATCACCGCCTGGTAGACCTGCGACTCCACGTAACGGACCATCAAGCCGTCTAGCAGCTCTTTGGCGTCCGGTTCGTACAGATAATCCCAGTGGTGCTTGAGTTCCTGATCCGGGGTTGCCACCAGCGGAATCAACTGCTCCACGGTAGGCTGTTGCGTCATGGTGTTGATGAACTTGTTGGACACCACGGACAGGCGGTCAATACGGCCGTCCAGGTAGGCATCCAGCATCACCTTGACGCTGCCGATCAGGTCATTGATCGACGGCTCTTCACCCAGATGGCTGATAGCTGCTACGACGTTACCGCCGAAGTTGCGGAAGAAAGCCGCACCCTTGCTACCAACGACACACAGGTCGATCTCGACGCCGTTTTCGCGGTTTACCGCCATGTCCTTGACCAGAGCCTTGAACAGGTTGGTGTTCAAGCCACCACACAGACCACGGTCACTGCTCACCACGACATAACCGACACGCTTTACTTCACGGTCGATCATGAACGGGTGGCGATATTCCGGGTTGGCGTTGGCCAGATGACCAATAACCTGGCGGATACGCTCCGCATAAGGACGGCTAGCAGCCATGCGCATTTGTGCCTTGCGCATTTTGCTGACCGCCACTTTTTCCATGGCGCTGGTAATTTTTTGCGTGCTTTTGATGCTCGCAATCTTACTGCGAATCTCTTTTGCGCCTGCCATGTAACACCTATCAGGTTAGCAAGCGGGAGCCTTGCGGCTCCCGCTGCGGCTTACCAGGTTTGGGTGGCCTTGAACTTCTCGATACCGGCTTTCAGGCCAGCGTCGATTTCGTCATTGAAGTCACCCTTCACGTTGATCTTCGCCATCAAATCGGCGTGATCGCGGTTGAAGAAAGCAATCAGCGCTTGCTCGAAGCTGCCGACCTTGGTGATTTCGATGTCAGTCAGGAACCCACGCTCAGCGGCATACAGCGACAGCGACATGTCGGCGATCGACATTGGCGCGTATTGCTTCTGCTTCATCAGCTCGGTAACGCGCTGACCATGCTCAAGTTGCTTACGGGTCGCTTCGTCCAGGTCAGAAGCGAACTGGGCGAATGCCGCCAGTTCACGGTACTGAGCCAGAGCGGTACGGATACCACCGGAGAGCTTCTTGATGATCTTGGTCTGAGCGGCACCACCCACACGGGATACCGAAACACCGGCGTTCACTGCAGGGCGGATGCCCGAGTTGAACATGGCCGACTCCAGGAAGATCTGACCGTCGGTGATGGAAATCACGTTGGTCGGAACGAACGCGGAAACGTCGCCAGCCTGGGTTTCGATGATCGGCAGTGCGGTCAGGGAACCGGTTTTGCCGGTCACTGCGCCGTTGGTGAACTTCTCTACGTACTCTTCCGAAACGCGGGATGCGCGCTCCAGCAGACGGGAGTGGAGATAGAACACGTCGCCTGGGTAAGCTTCACGGCCTGGTGGACGGCGCAGCAGCAGGGATATCTGGCGGTAAGCCACTGCTTGCTTGGACAGATCGTCATAAACGATCAGCGCGTCTTCACCGCGGTCGCGGAAGAATTCGCCCATGGTGCAACCGGAGTACGGTGCCAGGAATTGCAGCGCAGGAGATTCCGAAGCACTGGCAGCCACGATGATCGTGTTGGCCAGGGCGCCGTTTTCTTCCAGCTTGCGAACCACGTTGGCGATGGTCGATTGCTTCTGACCGATGGCTACGTAGACGCAGAAAATGCCGCTGTCTTTCTGGTTGATGATCGCGTCGATCGCCAGAGCGGTTTTACCGATCTGACGGTCACCGATGATCAGCTCACGCTGGCCACGGCCGACAGGGATCATGGCATCGACAGCCTTGTAGCCAGTCTGTACAGGCTGGTCTACCGACTTACGCCAGATCACGCCTGGAGCAACTTTCTCGACCGCGTCGGTCTCGGTGTTGTTCAGCGGACCTTTGCCGTCAACTGGGTTACCCAGTGCGTCGACTACGCGACCCAGCAGTTCCTTACCTACCGGAACTTCGAGGATGCGGCCAGTGCACTTGGCGCTCATGCCTTCGGCAAGAGACTGGTAAGCGCCCAGTACAACGGCACCTACGGAGTCTTGCTCCAGGTTGAGGGCCATACCGTAGACGCCGCCCGGAAACTCGATCATCTCGCCGTACATGACGTCGGCCAGACCGTGAATCCGCACGATGCCGTCAGATACGCTGACGACAGTGCCTTCGTTACGGGCTTGGGAGGTCACATCGAGCTTGTCGATGCGGCCCTTGATAATTTCACTTATTTCGGAAGGATTGAGTTGCTGCATTGCTCTGCTGCCCCTTCAAACTCAAGATTTCAATGCTTCGGCAAGTTTCGCGATTTTGCCGCGAATCGAGCCATCGATAACCAGGTCGCCGGCGCGGATGACAACACCCCCAATAAGGGAACTGTCTTCCTCGACTTGCAGGCGCACTTCCCGGTTGAGTCGTGCACTGAGAACCTTGGCGAGTTTGTCTTGCTGTTCTTGGTTCAATGCAAAAGCACTGGTCACTTCAACGTCTACCGATTTCTCTTGCTCGGCCTTGTACAGGTCGAACAGAGCAGAGATCTCCGGCAAAAGCGGGAGACGATCGTTTTCGGCAACGACGTGAATGAAGTTCTGTGCCTTCACATCGAACTTGTCGCCACACACGTCAATAAACGTGGCGGCCTTTTCTGCGCTCGTCAGTCGCGGGGCCTTGAGCACGCGCAGCATGGTGTCGTCTTTCGACACCGCTGCTGCCAGGCCGAGCATGGCTGACCAATTGGCCAGTTGCTGGTGGGCCTGAGCGTGCTCGAAGGCCGCCTTAGCGTAAGGTCGGGCCAACGTGGTCAGTTCTGCCATGATCGCCCTCGCTTAGATTTCAGCAGCCAGTTGGTTAACCAGCTCTGCGTGCGCGTTTTGATCGATTGCCTTGCCCAGGATCTTCGAAGCACCGCCAACGGCCAGGCTACCCACTTGGGCGCGCAGCGCGTCTTTGACGCTGTTCAGTTCCTGTTCGATCTCGGCCTGAGCCTGAGCCTTCACACGGTCAGCTTCAACGCGAGCCTGTTCACGGGCTTCGTCGACAATCTGGGTACCGCGTTTCTTGGCTTGCTCGATGATTTCAGCTGCCTGAGCTTTCGCTTCGCGCAGTTGATGACCCGCTTTCTCTTGGGCCAACTCCAGGTCGCGAGCTGCTCGGCTGGCAGCGTCCAGACCATCAGCGATCTTCTTTTGACGTTCGTGCAGCGCCGCAATGACCGGAGGCCATACGAACTTCATGCAGAACAGTACAAAAATCAGGAACGCAACGGACTGGCCAATCAGGGTCGCATTAATGTTCACGCCAACACCTCGCAGTTACGTTGTCCATCACACCAAATTACCCGGAAGATCCGAGTAATCAGCCAGCGATCTGACCAACGAACGGGTTCGCAAAGGTGAAGAACAGAGCGATACCAACACCGATCATGGTTACGGCGTCGAGCAGACCGGCAACGATGAACATTTTAACTTGCAGCATTGGAACCATTTCCGGCTGACGCGCAGCGCCTTCCAGGAATTTGCCGCCCAGCAGGCCGAAACCAATTGCGGTACCCAGTGCGCCCAGGCCGATCAACAGTGCAACAGCGATAGCGGTTAGACCAACTACAGTTTCCATCTTTCCTCCCGACTTTTACGTCGTATGGTTTAGGTTTTTTTAATTTAAAGCGGTAAAACAAATCGTTTCAGTGGCCCGGTAAGGACCCCCTCTCGTTTGACCGAGAGGGACATCAGACTAGTCGAAACTGGCCTTAATGGTTTTCTTCGTGCGCCATCGACAGGTAGACGATGGTCAGCATCATGAAGATGAACGCCTGCAGGGTGATGATCAGGATGTGGAACACTGCCCACGCCCACTGCAGAACAACGCCCAGGCCACTGAGCCAGAGCAGACCGCTGCCGAACATCACAGCGATCAGAATGAAGACCAGCTCACCGGCATACATGTTGCCGAACAGACGCAGAGCCAGGGAGATCGGCTTGGCGATCAGGGTCACGAATTCCAGCAGGAAGTTCACCGGGATCAACAGGGCCTGAACGAGGATGTTCTTGCTGCCGAACGGGTGCAGGGTCAGCTCGCCGATGAAACCGCCGAGGCCCTTGACCTTGATGCTGTAGAAAATGATCAGTGCGAACACCGAGAACGCCATGCCCAGGGTCGCGTTCGGGTCGGTAGTCGACACGGCGCGGAACGGGATGTGCGGGTCACCGGAGAGCAGGATGGCCAGCTGAGGAATCCAGTCGACCGGTACCAGGTCGACGGCGTTCATCAGGAACACCCAGACGAAGATGGTCAGCGCCAGCGGTGCAATCACCGGGCTACGGCCATGGAAGCTGTCTTTCACGCTGCCATCGACGAATTCGACCAGTACTTCAACGAAGTTCTGCAAAGCACCAGGCTGACCGGAAGTCGCTTTCTTTGCCGCCATGCGGAAAAGAAGGACGAAGATCAGACCCAAAGCGACCGACCAGCCGAGGGTATCGACGTGGAAAGCCCAGAAGCCCATTTCCTTGGCTTCTGCTGCGGTGTGGGCAAAGCCCCAGCCGCCGGTAGGGTGCTGACCGAAGGTCAGGTTCTGCAAGTGGTGCTGGATATAGCCCGAAGCGGTTGTTTCTGCCATGGTTGCCTCAAACGCCCTAAGGTCTCGAAAGTCTTGTTCTCATCAGCAGGGGAGCGAACCAGCTGACCGACTGGGTCAGCACGAAGGCACCGAAGACTGCAATCGGCGCCAATGGCTTCACACCTGCAAACACCAGTGCAAACAGCACTGCCGTCAAAATCAGTTTCCCTGCCTCGCCGGCATAAAACGACCGGACGATGGACTGGGCTGCTCGGGCGCCGGAAAACCGAAATGCCCTGTGAGCGAAATAAATGTTGGGCAGCAAGGCTATCAGGCCTCCGCACAATCCCGAGTATCCGGCAACGACTCCGCGCCATTGCCAAAGCGCCAAAGCGGCGACCAGCAGGACGACAAACTGAGCCATCAACACCGGAAAAACCGCCAGTCGATGGAACGGCAAGCGGTTTGGCGTGCGGCTTTCCATCACTATTGCTCCCCAGTGGTCGGCTGCCAGAAATCAATAACTTGGCATAATTTGTGCCGACAAAATGCGCGCAGAGTATAGGGGCGGTTCTGCCCCTATTCAACTGTCAGGTAGTGATTTCCGACTGCACGCTACATGAGGAAATGTTTCAGCGAATGTGTGCGAGCACACCCTGAAGCTCATCGAGGGAGTTGTACCCGATCACCAGCTGTCCCTTACCCTTCTTTCCGTGCCTGATCTGCACCGCAGAGCCTAGACGCTCGGCCAGACGCTGCTCGAGTCGGGCGATATCCGGGTCCGGTTTGGCAGGTTCCGCAGGCTCCTGTTTACCACTCAGCCACTGGCGCACCAGTGCCTCGGTCTGGCGTACGGTGAGCCCTCGTGCGACAACGTGTCGCGCCCCTTCAACCTGTTGATTTTCCGGCAAACCAAGCAAAGCACGCGCATGACCCATTTCCAGGTCGCCGTGGGACAGCATGGTCTTGATGACTTCCGGCAATGCGATCAAGCGTAGCAGATTGGCCACGGTCACGCGGGACTTGCCCACCGCTTCGGCAACCTGTTGCTGGGTCAGCTGGAATTCCTGCTGCAAACGCTGCAGGGCGACCGCTTCTTCGATCGGATTGAGGTCTTCGCGCTGGATGTTCTCGATCAGCGCCATGGCGATGGCGGTTTCATCCGGTACATCGCGCACCATGGCCGGAATGGTTTCCTGGCCAGCCTGCTGGCTGGCGCGCCAGCGGCGTTCGCCGGCGATGATTTCAAAGCGTCCGCTGCCGATGGGGCGAACCACGATCGGCTGCATCACACCCTGGGTCTTGATCGACTGCGCCAGTTCTTCCAGCGCCTGCGGATCCATGTCCCGACGTGGCTGGTATTTGCCGCGCTGGATCAGGTCCAGCGGCAGATGCTGCAGCTCACGTTCATCAGCCGTGACCGCTTGCTCTTCCAGCGAGCTGACAGTCGGACCACTGAGCAGTGCATCCAGTCCACGTCCGAGACCTCGTTTCTTGACGGCCATGGGGTTTCCTTAAATTGCCTGGGCAGTGGCGGTGCGTGGATTTTTGCGTTGACGGCGAACCATCTCGCCCGCCAGCGCCAGATAGGCAATGGCGCCCCGCGAAGTCTTGTCGTAAGCCAGCGCCGGCATGCCATAGCTGGGTGCTTCCGCCAGGCGGATGTTGCGCGGAATGACCGTGTCGTACAGCTGGTCGCCGAAATGTTCCTTCAACTGAGCCGACACATCGTTCATCAGGCTCAGGCGCGGGTCGTACATGGTCCGCAAGAGGCCTTCGACTTTCAGGTCAGGGTTGAGCAACTCGGCGATACGCTTGATGTTATCCACAAGGTCGCTCAAGCCTTCAAGCGCAAAGTACTCGCACTGCATGGGGATGATCACCCCGTCAGCGGCGACCAGAGCGTTCAAAGTCAGCATCGACAGCGACGGCGGGCAGTCGATCAAAATGTAGTCGTAATTTTCCCGTACCGGCGCCAGTGCACTGCGCAGGCGGCTTTCCTTCATCTGCATTTCCAGCAGGACCACTTCCGCTGCGGTCAGATCGCGGTTGGCCGGCAACAGCTGGTAACCGCCATGTTCCGAGAAATGCATGGCCTGGGTCAGATCGCATTCGCCGATCAGCAAGTCGTAGACCGAGTTTTCCAGGCCGTGTTTATCCACACCGCTACCCATGGTGGCGTTGCCCTGTGGATCGAGATCGATCAACAGCACCCGTCGCTTGGTGGCGACCAGGGAAGCTGCGAGGTTGATGCAGGTGGTGGTTTTACCCACACCACCTTTCTGGTTCGCTATCGCGAATACCTTAGCCATTCTTGCTTGTGTTCCCAATCATGCCGTGCGGCGCAGTATCAGCAGATGGCGTTGGCCTTGGCAACCGGGTACGGCCAGGGCGTGTTCGCTATCGAGGTGGAAGTCTGCCGGCAATGCTACCAGCTCATCGGCCGGATGAACGCCCTTCATTGCCAGCCAGCGTGTATCGGTATCGCCGAGGTGACGTGTCCAGTTGGTGAAGTTTTCCATGCTGCTGAACGCCCGGGAAATGATCCCGTTGAAGGGTTGGGCAGGCTGGAAGGCTTCGACGCGACTGTGGATAACTTGCAGGTTGTCCAGCTGGAGTTCGAGTTTGACCTGGGTCAGGAAGCGGGTTTTCTTGCCGTTGCTGTCCAGGCAGGTCACCTGCGACTGCGGAAACAGGATGGCCAGTGGAATGCCGGGCATGCCGCCGCCACTGCCAACGTCGAGCCAGCGGCCGTTCTCGATGAACGACATCACGCTCAAGCTATCGAGCAGATGACGCGACACCATTTCGTCCGGATCACGCACGGCAGTCAGGTTGTAGGCCTTGTTCCATTTGATCAACAGGGCCAGGTAACCCAGCAATTGCGCGTGCTGGGCGTCGGTCAGCGTGACACCAAGCTGGCGAGCACCTGTGGATAACTCTTCTGCGTGTTGCGAAGTGACCAACGAACTCAAGCGCTTTGCTCCAACTGACGGCCCGCGCCGCGTTTTTTCAAATGAATCATCAACAGCGAAATGGCCGCCGGGGTTACGCCCGGGATACGCGACGCCTGGCCCAGGGTTTCCGGGCGGGTCGCGCCGAGCTTGCTCTGGATTTCCTTGGATAGACCGGAAATGGCGGTGTAGTCGATATCCACAGGCAATTTCGTGTCTTCACTGGCGCGCAGACGGGCGATTTCATCCTGCTGACGGTCGATGTAGCCAGCGTACTTGGTCTTGATCTCGACCTGTTCGGCGACTTGTGGATCTTCTGCTCCGCCGCCCGTCACTTCGATCAGCCCAGCGTAGTCGATTTCCGGACGGCTCAAGAGGTTCAGCAAATTGTATTCGTGGGTCAGCGGGGTGCCGAATTTTTCGGCAATGGCATCGCCTTGTTCGGTGCCCGGGCGAACCCAGGTGCTTTTCAGCCGCTGCTCTTCCAGCTCGATGCTTTCACGCTTTTTGCAGAAAGCCGCCCAGCGCACATCATCGACCAGGCCCAGCTCGCGACCTTTTTCGGTCAGGCGCAGGTCGGCGTTGTCTTCGCGCAGGATCAGGCGATATTCGGCACGGGACGTGAACATCCGGTAGGGCTCTTGCGTCCCCAGGGTAATCAGGTCGTCGACCAGTACGCCGATGTAGGCTTCATCGCGGCGTGGGCACCAGGCCTCTTTGCCTTGGGCGCGCAGCGCGGCGTTCGCTCCAGCCAGCAGACCCTGGGCCCCGGCTTCTTCGTAACCGGTGGTGCCGTTGATCTGCCCGGCAAAAAACAGACCGCCGATGACTTTGGTTTCCAGGCTGTATTTCAGGTCCCGCGGATCGAAGTAGTCATATTCAATGGCGTAGCCGGGACGAACGATGTGCGCGTTTTCCATGCCGCGGATCGACTGGACGATCTGCAATTGCACGTCGAAGGGCAGCGAGGTCGATATGCCGTTCGGGTAAAGCTCGTTGGTCGTCAGGCCTTCGGGTTCGATGAAGACCTGATGGCTTTCCTTGTCGGCAAAGCGGTGGATCTTGTCTTCGATCGACGGGCAGTAACGTGGGCCGATACCTTCGATCACCCCGGAATACATGGGCGACCGATCGAGGTTGGCCGCAATGATTTCGTGGGTACGGGCGTTGGTGTGGGTGATCCAGCAACTGATCTGCCGTGGATGCAGTTCCTTGGAGCCCATGAACGACATGACCGGGATCGGCGTGTCGCCGGCTTGTTCGGTCATGACCGAGAAATCCACGGATCGTGCGTCGATACGCGGTGGCGTACCGGTTTTCAGCCGACCCACACGCAATGGAAGCTCGCGCAGGCGGTGCGCGAGTGCGATCGACGGCGGATCGCCGGCGCGACCGCCGGAAAAATTCTGCATCCCTATGTGGATAAGTCCACCGAGGAAAGTACCGGTAGTCAACACCACCGAGTCGGCGAAGAACCGCAGTCCCATCTGGGTGACGACACCCCGGACCTGCTCCTGCTCGACGAGCAGATCATCGGCGGCCTGTTGAAATATCCACAGGTTCGGCTGGTTTTCCAGAATCTCGCGGACAGCGGCCTTGTAGAGAACGCGGTCAGCCTGGGCGCGGGTTGCGCGCACGGCGGGGCCTTTACGGCTGTTCAATACGCGGAACTGGATACCGCCTTTATCAGTGGCCAGGGCCATCGCACCGCCGAGGGCGTCGATCTCCTTGACCAGGTGGCTCTTGCCGATCCCGCCGATGGCAGGGTTGCAGCTCATGGCACCGAGGGTTTCCACGTTATGCGTCAGCAGCAGGGTTTTTGCCCCCATGCGTGCTGAGGCCAGTGCTGCCTCGGTACCGGCATGACCGCCGCCGATGACGATCACTTCAAAACGGGAAGGGAAATCCACCACGCACCTCGTGCCTGCTTAAGTAGGTAATTCAGGAATAGTTTGGGCTCAGGTTTTCGGACCTGGTCGACAAGTATAGGGACTTCGCCTTCTCTAAAGAACCCTTTGCACAAAATTTAACCAGCTGTGGAGAAGTCGAGGTTATAGAAATTAAAAAGAGAGAAATTTATTAAATCTTTGTTTTTATGTTTATTTCTAGTGCCCCTCCTTTCTGTGGATAAATCGCTGAAAGCCTTTATATTCAATGTGTACAGAGATTCAAAACCCTGTGCTCATGTGGCAAGGAGCCCCTTGGATAAGCGGTGTAAGCCTGTGGATTAAAGTGTTGGTTATCCACAGATACGGTTATGTTCAGGTTTGAGGCCCTGTTATCAACCGTGCTCAGACACGGTTATTCACAGGGCTTAATCCACAGAAAACAGTGGTATGGGATGAAATTTCCCGCACGACTACGCATCCGCACGTGCCTGGATGAAGGAAATCGATGTACAGAGGATAAAGAGAGGGATTGTGAGGAGCCGTAACAAAAGCTAATAATAGCTATTATCATTAAGCCATTCCCTCCCCCTTTCTATGTCGATGCCATCCCACACCGCAGCAGTCGAGCGAATTTACGTGCAGCACCATTCGTGGCTGCATGCATGGTTGAAGGGGAAACTGAGTGACGCCTGCGATGCGGCCGATATTGCGCACGATACGTTCGTGCGCATTCTGGGTTCCCGTGACGCCAGCCAGATCCGTGAACCCCGGGATTACCTGGCAACGGTGGCAAGAGGGTTGGTGATCGACCGCTATCGTCGACGCGCCATCGAGTCGGCGTACCTGGAAACCCTGGCGGCACGACCCGAAGCCACCGCGATCAGCGAGGAAGACAAGGCGTTGATCATCGAAACCCTGGTCGCTGTGGATAAGGCTTTGGCAAATCTCGGCGCCCGCGCCCAGAGAATCTTTATGTTGTCGCAAATCGAAGGGCTGACTTATCAACAGATCGCCGAACAGTTGAAGGTGTCCCTGACGACCGTGAAAAAGCACATGATCCGCGCCTTGACCGAGTGCTCGCTGATCATGGCGACGCGCTGATGTCCGCCGCGCCGGATCGCAAAGTGTTCGAGGCCGCTGCCACCTGGTATGTGCAATTCCAGGCCGAACCGCCAACGGCCGCTCAGCGACAGGCCTGGCAGCATTGGGTCGAGAGCAGCCCTGCGCATCTGGCGGCCTGGAACCAGGTGGAGCAGGTCCAGCGTCATCTCGGCGGCGTGCCCCGGGACCTGTCCAGACGCGCGTTGTCCTCGACGCAACAGCGCCGCCAGGTACTGAAACTGCTCCTGCTGGTGGCCGGCACCGGTTATGTTGGCTGGAATGTTCAGCAACACACCTCTCTGGGCAACGTCTGGGCCGATTACCGGACCCAAGTTGGCCAACGCCGCAAAATCGAACTCGCCGACGGCAGTCAGATTCACCTCAATACCGGTACCGCCATCGATGTGCTGTTCGATGCCGGGCAGCGATTGATTCGATTGCGCGAGGGGGAAATCCTCGTGCGTACGGGCAAGCCCGGTGACCCGCGACCCTTTTTCGTCGAGACCCGTGAAGGCCGGATCCAGGCCCTGGGCACGCGCTTCTCGGTGCGACAACTGTCGGGGGCCTCGCGCATCGGCGTGCTCGAAGATCGGGTCAGCGTCCTGCCGGGCGAGCAACCGGACCATGGGCGCCTTTTGGTGGCGGGCGAAGGCGCGGACTTCGACAGTTATGGCGTCGGTGCCGTTCACCCCTATCGCTCGACGGAAACAGCCTGGATCAACGGCCAATTGATTGTCCTCGACGCTCGACTCGGGGAGGTCATCAGCGAGCTGGGCCGCTACCGCCCCGGGATTTTGCATTGCGATGAACGTGCGGCGCGGCTTCGCGTATCCGGCACCTTTCGCCTGGATTCAACGGATGCCGTGCTGGCCAACCTTCAAGCTTCATTGCCCGTCAGCGTCCGATATTTCACGCGCTACTGGGTGTCGATCAAGCCGGTTGGCTGAGCCGGATCGTGCCGGCAGAAAAAATTCGTTGCAGGGGGTTATCTTTTTTTCCCCTGTAACGGCCCTACAGGTAATCGCGGTTTCACGCGGCATTCGCCACCTTCAGGGCTTTCCTACTCATGCGACATTTCCATAAGCGTTTCACTTCCCATTGCATGGCCTGCAGTTTGCTGGCAACGAGCGCCGTCACTGGCGTCATGGTCGCGGCTCCCCATGTCATGGCCGCCGACGCAACGCAGCGTTACGCCATAGCCGCCGGGGCCCTGGACAAAGCCCTGAGTCAATTTGCTTCGGTGGCCAACGTCATCCTGTCGTTCTCCCCGCAGCAGACCGCCAACCTGCGTACCCAGGGGCTGTCGGGCAACTACTCGGTAGAACAGGGCTTTTCGATACTGTTGCAGGGCTCCGGATTGCAGGCGGTTCCGCAAGCGCCCGGCAGTTACATCCTGCAATCGGTACCCGACGCCGGACCGTTGGTGCTGGGCACCACCAACATCAACGGCCAGCAGCCAAACGAGATGAACCTGGATTACGCCGCCGACACCGGTTACAAGGCGAACAACAGCCGCATTGGCACCAAGACCAGCACGCCGCTGTCGGAAACGCCGCGTTCGATCTCGGTGGTCACCGCCCAGCGCATGAAAGATCAGAAATCCCAAACCCTCACCGAAGTCCTGGGTTACGTACCCGGCATCTTCGCTCCACCTTTCGCGGCCGGCGACAGCCTGGCCGGCGACCTGTTCTTCATTCGTGGTTTCAACGCGACGGATTATGGTTATGGCCTGTTGCGCGATGGCCTGCGCGTTCAAGGCAACCGTTACGACACCACCACGGAACCCTATGGTCTGGAGCGGGTTGAGGTATTCCGCGGTCCCTCTTCCCTGCTTTACGGCGAAAACGCGCCAGGCGGGCTGGTCAACCTGGTCAGCAAGCGCCCGACCGCTGCCCCCCAGGGAGAAGTGCAACTGAGCTATGGTTCGAACAATCGACGTCAGCTGGGCGTCGATGTCTCGGGCCCCTTGACCGACAACGGAAACGTGCTGGGCCGTGTGGTGATGCTGGGCCGCAACTCGGACACTCAGACTGAACATGTGCCGGACGACCGGATCTACATCGCCCCTTCGCTGACGTTGAACTTCGATGAGTTCAACACGCTGACCCTGCTGGCCAACTACCAGAAGGACCACACCAACATGGAGCTCGGCCTGCCGGCGGCCGGCACCCTGTTGAAGAACCCCAACGGCAAGCTGTCCAAGGACACGATGCTGGGCGACCCGGACTGGAACACTTTCGAACGGGAAACCTGGAGCGCCGGTTACGAATTCAGCCATAGCTTCAACGATGACTGGCAGTTCCGGCAGAACTCGCGCTACATGCAGTCACGCATCACCCGTCATGAAACCTGGCCAGGCAACCTGAACAACGGCGGTTTTGGCACCCGCCTGAACGTGACCGCTTACGATCGCTTCAACAAGGCGATGGTGTATTCGCTGGATAACCAGCTGGAAGGCAAATTCCAGTTGGGCGAGTTGCAGAACACGGTGCTGTTTGGGGGCAGTTTTGATCGCACCTCATTCAACCAGGACTGGAACGCAGGGCTGGTCGGTCCTATCGATATCTACAACCCGGTTTACCTGCGAGATCCGACAACCCCGATCGCGGTGCAGAACACGTTGCTGGAACAGAAGATGAAAGGTGTTTATGCACAGATCCAGAGCAAGTACGACCACTGGTTGTTCCTCCTGGGCGGGCGCCAGGACTGGGTCGACAGCGATTTTCGCGACAAGGTGGCCAGCGCGGGCAACATCGGTTCCGAAGACAAGAAGTTCACCTACCAGGGCGGCGTGATGTACCAGTTCGACAATGGCCTTACGCCTTATGTCAGCTACTCCACGGCGTTTGTCCCGGTACAGCAGATTTCCAACTCGGGACGGCCGCTGGACCCGATCACCAGCAGCCAGTATGAAGTGGGCCTCAAGTATGAGCCGGTCGGTTGGGACACCGCGTTCACCGCCTCGGTGTATGACCTGCGCAAGAAAGACGACACCTATTTTGATGCCACCACCTCGACCTATCGCCAAGTGGGTGAAAGCCGTTCCAAAGGGGTGGAACTCGAACTCAACAGCAACCTGACGCCGAACCTGAATGTCACGGCGGCCTACACCTACACGGATGCACGGATCACCAAGGACGCCGCCACCTCGCTGGTGAAGGATCACCAGATGACCGGCGTCCCGCGTAACCAGGCGTCGGTCTGGGCCAAATATCGCTTTCTCGAAAGCAGCCTGAAAGGACTGTATGTGGGCGGTGGTGTGCGCCACTTCGACAGTGCCTTCGCGTATACCGCGCCATCCCTGTACGGAAAGCTCGATGCCGGCGATGTGACGTTGGTGGATGCGGCGATCGGTTACCAGATCGATCGAAACTGGAGCGTCGACCTGAATGCCAAGAACCTGTTCGACAAGGAATACGTATCAGGCTGTAACGATGCTGGCCGTTGCTACTGGGGTGAAGACCGTACTCTTCTGGGCACGGTTTCCTACAACTGGTAAAACGAAAGAGCGCTGTGGATAAGTTGTCCACAGCGCTCGTCATCATTTACCGATGCAGAAACTGGAAAAGATTCTCCCGAGCAGATCATCGGAGCTGAAAGCGCCGGTGATTTCGCCCAGCGATTGCTGAGCGACACGCAGGTCCTCGGCCAGCAATTCCCCCGCCCCCGCCAACGTCAGTTGGGATCGACCGTGCTCGAGCGCATCACTGGCGTGACGCAGGGCCTCGAGGTGACGCCGGCGAGCACTGAAGCTGCTTTCCGCCGTCTGCTCGTAACCCATGCAGGCCTTCAGGTGTTCACGCAGCAACTCCAGGCCCATCCCGGCAGACTTGGCACTGAGGCTGATTGTGACGTGGCCATCTTCACTGACATCCAGAGCGATCGTTTCCCCCGTCAAGTCGGCCTTGTTGCGGATCAGCGTGACTTTCGCCGGATCCGGGCGGGTTTCGAGGAACTCCGGCCACAACGCGAAAGGGTCCAGCGCTTCGGGTGCGGTGGCGTCCACCACCAGCAGCACGCGATCGGCTTCGCCAATGGCTTTCAAGGCGCGCTCTACGCCAATCTTTTCCACATGATCATCGGTATCGCGCAGACCGGCGGTGTCGACCACGTGCAGGGGCATGCCATCAATGTGGATATGTTCACGCAGGACGTCCCGGGTGGTACCGGCAATCTCGGTCACGATGGCCGCCTCCCGGCCGGCCAGCGCATTGAGCAAGCTGGATTTACCGGCGTTGGGTCGGCCGGCGATCACCACGGTCATGCCATCGCGGAGCAAGGCGCCCTGCCCGGCTTCGCGCAGGACTGTGGATAACTCGTCGCGGACCTTGTCGAGCATGCTCAACACATGGCCATCGGCCAGAAAATCGATTTCCTCTTCCGGGAAATCGATCGCCGCCTCGACGTAGATGCGCAGGCTGATCAGTTGTTCGGTGAGGTGATGCACACGCGCCGAAAAAGCCCCCTGCAGCGAACGCAGCGCGTTGCGGGCAGCCTGTGCGGAGCTGGCCTCGATCAGGTCGGCGATGGCTTCGGCCTGAGCCAGGTCGAGCTTGTCGTTGAGGAACGCCCGCTCGCTGAATTCGCCCGGCCGCGCCAGTCGACAACCCAGGTGCAGGCTGCGCTGCAGCAACATATCCAGAACGACCGGTCCGCCGTGCCCCTGCAACTCCAGCACATCTTCGCCGGTAAACGAGTTCGGCCCCGGGAAATACAGGGCGATGCCCTGATCCAGGACCTCGTCGTTTTCGCCCAGGAACGGTCCGTAGTGAGCAAAACGCGGCTTGAGTTCGCGACCGCTGAAAGCCTTGGCCGCCACGCTGGCCAAAGGCCCGGAAAGACGCACGATGCCAACACCACCACGCCCTTGAGCAGTGGCAACGGCGGCAATGGTTTCACGAGGAACGCTCATAAACCGGTATCCAGACAAAAGTGACGAAAAGCAAAACGCCCCACTAGGGGGCGTTTTGAGTGGTTATCCACAGTGTAAATCAGGCAGCCGCTTTGGTAGCCGCTTCGATTTTACGAGTGATATACCACTGTTGGGCGATCGACAGGCAGTTGTTCACTACCCAGTACAGTACCAGACCCGCCGGGAACCACAGGAAGAAGAACGTGAAGATGATTGGCATCATTTTCATGACCTTGGCCTGCATCGGATCCGGAGGCGTCGGGTTCAACTGCTGCTGGATGAACATGGTCGCGCCCATGATGATCGGCAGGATGAAGAACGGATCCTTGATCGACAGGTCGGTAATCCACAGCATGAACGGCGCCTGGCGCATTTCAACGCTTTCCAGCAGAACCCAGTACAGCGAAAGGAATACCGGCATCTGCACGAGGATTGGCAAGCAACCACCCAGCGGATTGATCTTCTCTTTCTTGTACAGCTCCATCATGGCTTGCGACATTTTCTGCCGGTCATCGCCGTGCTGCTCTTTCAGGGCAGCCAGTTTCGGCGCAACGGCACGCATGCGGGCCATGGATTTGTAGCTGGCGGCCGACAGCGGGAAGAAGATCCCTTTGATCAGCATGGTCAGGAAGATGATCGACCAGCCCCAGTTACCCACAATCGCGTGGATGTGTTGCAGCAACCAGAAGATCGGCTGAGCAATGAACCACAGAATGCCGTAGTCGACGGTCAGTTCCAGGCCTGGGGATAACTCTTTGAGCACCGCCTGACTTTTCGGACCGGCGTAGAGGATGGCACTGGTTTCAGCCTTGGCACCCGGAGCAACGGTCAGCGAAGGACCGGTGTAACCGATGATGTAGTTGCCCTTGCTGTCCTTGCGGGTCTGGACGACGTTGTTTTCGCCCTTCGCCGGAATCCACGCGGTCACGAAGTAGTGTTGCAGCCAGGCAACCCAACCACCGCTGACGGTTTCCTTCAACTGAGCCTTGTCCATGTCCTTCATCGACACTTTCTTGTACGGCTCGGAACTTGTCCACAGGGCGGCGCCCAGGTAAGTCGCGGTCCCGGTGGCAGTGCTGGAAGAAGGATCGGAGCTGGCGTCACGCTTCAATTGCGCGAACATTGCACCCGACCATGGCTGGGCGCTTTCGTTGTCGATCAGATAGGTGACAGTCACGTCGTACAGGCCACGTTTCAGGGTGAAACGCTTGATGTAGTTGACGCCGTCCTTGCTGAACTTCAGGTCCACGACCAATTGGTCCTGACCGTCAGCCAGTTGATAAACCTTCTTCTCCGACGAGTAAACCGGACGACCGGCCGGGTTTGCATCCGGACCGTTGGTGCCGATCAGGCCACTTTGGGCCAGATAAGTCCGCTCGTTGCCGTTATCGAACAACTGGAACGGGATGTCCGGATGGTCTTGGCGACGCGGATACAGCGGCAGCGTCAACTGGGCAACATCACCACCCTGTGGATCGATAGCCAGGTTGAGCACATCCGTTTTGATCTGGATGAGATCCTTGCTGACAGCCACCGGTGTTTCAGCGGGTGCCGTGGTATCGCTTGCGGCGCGGGGAATGTCGTCACTGACAGTAGCATTATTGCCAGTGGCCGTATCCGGGAGGCCCGGTGCGGTCGTGCTGGATGCAACATTCTGAGTCGGCAGGGCAGCCTGGCCATAATCCTGGTTCCATTTAAGAACCAGAACGTAGGACACGATTGCCAGGGCGACGATCAGGATCGTGCGTTTGATATCCATGATTACTCGGCCATCGAAGAAGAACGGGAGGTAGGGATAGGTGGAACCGGGTCATAACCACCGGGACTCCACGGGTGACAGCGACCTAAACGACGAAAGGTCAGCCAGCCACCGCGCAGAAGGCCATGATTTTCGATGGCTTCCAACGCGTAGCAGGAACAACTGGGGTAGAAACGACAGTGACTGGCCATCAGAGGACTAATGGCGTAGCGATAAAACTGGATCGGAACGAGTGCCAGTTTACGCATCGGGACTGTCTACCCCTACAGTTTCGGTGTTGACTGCTGGTACTGGCTTGCTGCGCGCCAGACGCTTCCAGAGCTTGCCGAAATGCTGAATCAATTCGGGGTTTTCTACATCACCCAAACCTTTGCGCGCGACGATAACGATGTCCCAACCGACCAGGGCGTCCTGGTTCAGACGGAACGATTCGCGCATCAGACGTTTGAGGCGATTGCGCTCAACAGAGAGCTTTACGCTCTTTTTCCCGATAACCAGCCCTAGACGGGGGTGATCAAGATCGTTGTTGCGCGCAAGGAGCAGGAGATTTTTCCCCGGAACCTTGCCGGTAGGGGAGTCAAAGACTGCCTTGAAATGCCGGGGTGTAAGCAGACGCTTTTCCCGACTGAAGTCCTGACTCACCTGCAGTGCCGGATTATCAAACTGCCAGACGCGCACGACCTTTGGCGCGACGACGCGACAGGACGGCACGACCGTTCTTGGTAGCCATGCGAGCACGGAAACCGTGGGTACGAGCGCGTTTGATAGTGCTTGGTTGGAAAGTACGTTTCATGTCGTGTTACCTGGTTCGTCCACAACGGGCCGGAATGGCCCCCGTTTTAAGAGACCGGGGATTCTAGAGAAAGCAAGCCTCTAGGTCAATTTCCAACCAGCGTTTCCTTATAAATAGATCTCCAGCGATCACCGCTCGCCGTCAGCGCCGGGCAAATATAAAAATAAGAAAGGAAAGTATTTAAAGCTTTTCTGTAAAGCTTATAGAAGCTTAGGCAGCCGTTATCTGTGGATAACCATCAGCAGGCCTTATGAAACGTGATGTACAGAGAATGACAACTACCGTGGAAAACCGTGTTCAGCCTGTGCTGCAGGGTCGGATAAGCTGTGCGCGAAAGGGTCACTTATCCACAGATGGTTTATCCACCGAGTTTTCCCTCGGGTTGTGCAATGATCTCAAGGTCGGTTATCCACAGAGCTTATGCACAGACCGCTGGTCGTCTTTTTTGCGTATAAAACGTTGATTCTTCGTGCCACGCGAACAACCTTCGTGTGGATAAGTCCGCGTCTGCTCGCTACAATGGCCGCTTGTTTTTGCCTCACCGGCTTTCAACTTAGGGGATGTCCGTGTCAGTGGAACTTTGGCAGCAGTGCGTGGAGCTTTTGCGCGATGAGCTGCCTGCCCAACAATTCAACACTTGGATCCGTCCACTACAGGTCGAAGCCGAAGGCGACGAGTTGCGCGTCTATGCGCCCAATCGCTTTGTTCTCGACTGGGTCAATGAAAAGTACCTGGGTCGTGTCCTCGAACTGCTGGATGAGCATGGCAATGGCCTGGCGCCTGCGCTTTCCTTGTTAATAGGCAGCAAACGCAGTTCGGCCCCTCGTGCGGCACCGAATGCACCGCTGGCCGCCGCCGCGTCCCAGGCGCAGGCCGCGCAAGCGCCGGCCAGTGCTCCGGCCCCGGTGTCTGCTCCGGCAGCTACGCCAAAGCCGTCCACCCAGAATGTGGCGCACGTCGATGAAGAACCCTCGCGGGACAGCTTCGACCCGATGGCCGGCGCAAGTTCGCAACAGGCTCCGGTACGTTCCGAACAGAGAACCGTGCAGGTTGAAGGTGCGCTCAAGCACACCAGCTACCTGAACCGCACGTTCACCTTCGAGAACTTCGTCGAGGGCAAGTCCAACCAACTGGCGCGGGCAGCCGCCTGGCAGGTGGCCGACAACCCCAAGCATGGCTACAACCCGCTCTTCCTTTATGGCGGTGTCGGCCTGGGTAAGACCCACTTGATGCACGCGGTGGGTAATCACCTGCTGAAGAAGAACCCGAATGCCAAGGTCGTTTACCTGCATTCCGAGCGTTTCGTGGCCGACATGGTCAAGGCGCTGCAACTGAACGCCATCAACGAGTTCAAGCGCTTCTACCGTTCGGTGGATGCATTGCTGATCGATGACATTCAATTCTTCGCCCGCAAGGAACGCTCCCAGGAAGAGTTCTTCCACACCTTCAACGCGCTGCTCGAAGGCGGTCAGCAGGTCATTCTCACCAGTGACCGCTACCCCAAGGAAATCGAAGGTCTGGAAGAACGCCTGAAATCGCGCTTCGGCTGGGGCCTGACAGTGGCCGTCGAGCCACCGGAGCTGGAAACCCGCGTCGCGATCCTGATGAAAAAAGCCGACCAGGCCAAAGTCGATCTGCCTCACGATGCGGCGTTTTTCATTGCCCAGCGGATTCGCTCCAACGTCCGCGAGCTGGAAGGTGCGCTCAAACGCGTCATCGCTCACTCGCACTTCATGGGGCGAGATATCACCATCGAGCTGATTCGCGAATCCCTGAAGGACCTGCTGGCGCTGCAAGACAAGCTGGTCTCTGTGGATAACATTCAGCGCACTGTCGCTGAGTATTACAAGATCAAGATTTCCGACCTGCTGTCCAAGCGTCGTTCACGCTCGGTCGCACGTCCGCGTCAGGTTGCCATGGCGTTGTCCAAGGAGTTGACTAACCACAGCCTGCCGGAAATTGGCGATGTGTTTGGCGGCCGCGACCACACCACGGTTTTGCACGCCTGTCGCAAGATCAACGAGCTCAAGGAATCCGACGCGGACATCCGCGAGGACTACAAGAACCTGCTGCGTACACTGACCACTTGATGAACTCCAGCGCAGCTTATTAAGGCAAGGGACTAGACCATGCATTTCACCATTCAACGCGAAGCCCTGTTGAAACCCCTGCAACTGGTCGCAGGCGTCGTCGAGCGCCGCCAGACCTTGCCGGTGCTCTCCAACGTGCTGCTGGTTGTCGAAGGCCAGCAACTGTCGCTGACCGGTACCGATCTGGAAGTCGAGCTGGTCGGTCGTGTCGAACTTGAAGAGCCTGCTGATCCAGGTTCCATCACCGTGCCGGCGCGCAAGCTGATGGACATCTGCAAAAGCCTGCCGAACGAAGCCCTGATCGACATCAAGGTCGACGAGCAGAAGTTGGTAGTCAAGGCTGGCCGTAGCCGCTTCACCCTGTCGACGTTGCCTGCCAACGATTTCCCGACAGTGGAAGAAGGCCCGGGCTCGCTGACCACCAGCCTGGAGCAGAGCAAGCTGCGTCGCTTGATCGAACGCACCAGCTTTGCCATGGCTCAGCAGGATGTGCGCTACTACCTCAATGGCATGTTGCTCGAGGTGGCCACCGGTGTCATCCGCGCCGTGGCCACCGACGGACACCGACTGGCGATGTGCTCGATGCAGGCCGATATCGGTGAGCAGGAGCGTCACCAGGTGATCGTACCGCGCAAAGGCATCCTTGAACTGGCGCGCCTGCTCACCGAACCGGATGGCAATGTCAGCATCGTCCTGGGCCAGCACCATATTCGCGCCACCACCAGCGAGTTCACCTTTACCTCGAAGCTGGTCGACGGCAAGTTCCCGGATTACGAGCGTGTACTGCCCAAGGGCGGCGATAAAGTGGTGCTGGGTGACCGCCAGGCATTGCGCGAAGCGTTCAGCCGTACTGCGATTCTGTCCAACGAAAAATATCGTGGCATCCGTCTGCAACTGGCCAATGGTCAGCTGAAAATCCAGGCCAACAACCCGGAGCAGGAGGAAGCGGAAGAAGAGGTTGGCGTTGAGTACAACGGCGGTAACCTGGAGATCGGTTTCAACGTTAGCTACTTGCTCGATGTATTGGGCGTGATGACCACCGAGCAGGTCCGCCTGATCCTGTCCGACTCCAACAGCAGTGCGCTGGTGCAAGAGTCCGACAATGATGACTCGGCCTACGTCGTCATGCCGATGCGTCTGTAATCAGCAGAAACTAGATGTCCTTAAGTCGCGTCTCGGTCACCGCGGTGCGCAATCTGCACCCGGTGACCTTCTCCCCCTCCCCCCGCATCAACATTCTTTACGGCGCTAACGGCAGCGGCAAAACCAGTGTTCTGGAAGCCATTCACCTGCTGGGGCTTGCCCGCTCGTTTCGCAGCACCCGTCTGTTGCCCGTCATCCAGTATGAGCAACTGGCGTGCACGGTGTTTGGCCAGGTTGAATTGGCCGAGGGTGGGCAGAGCGCTTTGGGCATTTCCCGAGATCGCCAAGGCGAATTCCAGATCCGCATCGACGGGCAGAACGCCCGCAGCGCTGCTCAGCTGGCAGAGATCCTGCCTTTGCAACTGATCAACCCGGACAGCTTCCGCTTGCTGGAAGGCGCGCCGAAAATTCGCCGACAGTTTCTCGACTGGGGTGTGTTCCACGTGGAACCGCGATTCATGTCGACCTGGCAACGCTTGCAGAAGGCCCTGCGCCAGAGAAACTCTTGGCTGCGACATGGTACACTTGACGCCGTTTCGCAAGCGGTTTGGGACAGGGAACTGTGCCAGGCCAGCGCTGAAATCGATGAATACCGCCGCGCCTATATCAAAGCCTTGAAACCAGTCTTTGAACAGACCTTGAGCGAATTGGTTGAGCTCGAGGGTTTGACGCTCAGCTACTACCGAGGCTGGGACAAGGATCGCGAGTTGAGTGCCGTGCTCTCCGGTTCCCTGCAGAGGGATCAGCAAATGGGTCACACCCAGGCCGGACCACAGCGTGCTGATTTGCGCCTCCGATTGGGTGCGAACAACGCAGCGGACATATTGTCCCGCGGTCAGCAGAAGCTGGTGGTCTGTGCATTGCGGATTGCCCAGGGGCATCTGGTCAGCCAGGCCCGGCGCGGGCAGTGTATTTATCTGGTGGATGACTTGCCGTCCGAGCTGGACGAGCAGCACCGTCGCGCGCTTTGCCGCTTGTTGGAAGACTTACGCTGCCAGGTGTTCATCACCTGTGTAGATCACGAATTATTGAGGGACGGCTGGCAGACGGAAACGCCGGTCGCTCTGTTCCACGTGGAACAGGGCCGTATCACCCAGACCCACGACCATCGGGAGTGAAGGCATTGAGCGAAGAAAATACGTACGACTCATCGAGCATTAAAGTGCTGAAAGGCCTGGATGCCGTGCGCAAACGTCCCGGTATGTACATTGGTGACACTGACGATGGCAGCGGTCTTCACCACATGGTGTTCGAGGTGGTCGATAACTCGATCGACGAAGCTTTGGCCGGCCACTGTGACGACATCAGCATCATCATTCACCCGGACGAATCCATCACCGTTCGCGACAACGGTCGTGGCATCCCGGTAGACGTGCACAAGGAAGAAGGCGTTTCCGCAGCTGAGGTCATCATGACCGTGCTGCACGCCGGCGGTAAGTTCGACGACAACTCCTACAAGGTATCCGGCGGTCTGCACGGCGTAGGTGTGTCGGTCGTGAACGCCTTGTCCGAAGAACTGGTCCTGACCGTTCGCCGTAGCGGCAAGATCTGGGAACAGACCTACGTTCACGGTGTGCCGCAGGCACCGATGGCCATCGTTGGCGACAGCGACACCACGGGCACCCAGATCCACTTCAAGGCTTCCAGCGAAACCTTCAAGAACATTCACTTCAGCTGGGACATCCTGGCCAAGCGCATTCGTGAACTGTCCTTCCTCAACTCCGGTGTCGGTATCGTCCTCAAGGACGAGCGCTCCGGCAAGGAAGAGCTGTTCAAATATGAAGGCGGCTTGCGTGCGTTCGTTGAGTACCTGAACACCAACAAGACCGCGGTCAACCAGGTGTTCCACTTCAACATCCAGCGTGAAGACGGCATCGGCGTCGAAATCGCCCTGCAGTGGAACGACAGCTTCAACGAGAACCTGTTGTGCTTCACCAACAACATTCCACAGCGCGATGGCGGTACTCACCTGGTGGGCTTCCGTTCGGCGCTGACGCGTAACCTGAACAACTACATCGAGCAGGAAGGCCTGGCCAAGAAGCACAAGGTCGCCACCACCGGTGATGACGCCCGTGAAGGCCTGACCGCGATCATCTCGGTGAAGGTGCCTGATCCGAAGTTCAGCTCCCAGACCAAAGACAAGCTGGTCTCTTCCGAAGTGAAGACGGCGGTCGAGCAGGAAATGGGCAAGTACTTCTCCGACTTCCTGTTGGAAAACCCGAACGAAGCCAAACTGGTCGTCGGCAAGATGATCGACGCGGCGCGTGCCCGTGAAGCCGCCCGTAAAGCGCGCGAGATGACTCGCCGCAAAGGCGCGCTGGACATCGCTGGCCTGCCGGGCAAGCTGGCTGACTGCCAGGAAAAGGACCCTGCCCTTTCCGAACTCTACCTGGTGGAAGGTGACTCCGCTGGCGGTTCCGCCAAGCAGGGTCGTAACCGTCGGACCCAGGCCATCCTGCCCCTCAAGGGCAAGATCCTGAACGTGGAGAAGGCGCGTTTCGACAAGATGATCTCTTCCCAGGAAGTGGGCACCTTGATCACTGCGCTGGGCTGCGGCATTGGTCGCGAAGAGTACAACATCGACAAGTTGCGTTATCACAACATCATCATCATGACCGATGCTGACGTCGACGGTTCGCACATCCGTACCCTGCTGCTGACCTTCTTCTTCCGTCAGTTGCCGGAGTTGATCGAGCGTGGCTACATTTATATCGCCCAGCCGCCGCTGTACAAGGTCAAGAAAGGCAAGCAAGAGCAATACATCAAAGACGACGACGCCATGGAAGAGTACATGACGCAGTCGGCCCTGGAAGATGCGAGCCTGCACCTGAACGAAGACGCCCCGGGCATCTCCGGTGAAGCGCTGGAACGTCTGGTGAACGACTTCCGCATGGTCATGAAGACCCTCAAGCGTCTGTCGCGCCTGTACCCGCAGGAGCTGACCGAGCACTTCATCTACCTGCCGGCCGTCAGCCTGGAAAAACTCGGCGACCACGCCGCGATGCAGGAATGGCTGACCCAGTATGAAACTCGACTGCGCACCGTCGAGAAATCGGGCCTGGTCTACAAGGCCAGCCTGCGTGAAGACCGCGAGCGTGGCGTGTGGCTGCCGGAAGTCGAACTGACTTCCCACGGACTGTCGAGCTACGTCACCTTCAACCGCGACTTCTTCGGCAGCAACGACTACAAGACCGTCGTTTCGCTGGGGGCACAGTTGAGCACCCTGCTCGACGAAGGTGCCTACGTCCAGCGCGGCGAGCGCAAGAAAGCCGTCACCGAGTTCAAGGAAGCCCTTGAATGGCTGATGACTGAAAGCACCAAGCGTCACACCATTCAGCGATACAAAGGTCTGGGCGAAATGAACCCGGATCAGCTGTGGGAAACCACCATGGACCCAAGCGTACGCCGGATGCTCAAGGTGACCATCGAAGACGCCATTGGCGCGGATCAGATCTTCAACACCCTGATGGGTGATGCGGTCGAACCTCGTCGTGACTTCATCGAGAGCAATGCCTTGGCGGTGTCCAACCTGGATTTCTGATCCTGGGCAACCCGCAAAACAAAAAAGGCCAGCGCATTGCGCTGGCCTTTTTTATGGCAAAAAACCGGCGCTTGGTAGGCCGGTGTTCCGAAGCGTCAGAAAAAAGTTATGCACGTTTTTCCGAATTTTATGACTCGTAGAAATATATATATAAATCAGTGGTTTAAAGACGTTTCAGCGAAGATATCCGAGAAACAGTACACAGCTTATCCACAAATCATCAGCTAACCATTTCATTGTCGGTGCCCGGCGCTTGCGGCAGCGGTGGAAGCGCGCCAATGTCCCGCTGCATCTGCTCGTTCCAGCCCTGAACCCGATCATTGAGCTCGGCAATCGCACGGGGACCGCTGCCCTCCGCGAACATTGGCTTGCCGATGAGGACGGTGATCACGCCCTGCTTCTTGGCCCAGCCGGTTTTCGGCCAGAATTTGCCGGCGTTGTGCGCAATGGGCAGTACGGGAAGCCCGGCGTTGACCGCCAGTGCGGTGCCGCCACGGGAGAACTTGCCGATCGAGCCGTAGGGGACGCGTGTACCTTCAGGGAAGATCAGCACCCAGACGCCATCCTTGAGCAGTTCGTCGCCTCGCTTGGCCACTTGCTTGAGCGCCGCTTTCGGGTTGTCGCGATCGATGGCGATCGGTCGCAGCATGGCCATGGCCCAGCCGAAAAAGGGCACGTACAGCAGCGAGCGCTTGAGCACTTGGCTCAACGGCTCGAAGTAGGCCGAGATGAAGAACGTTTCCCAGGTGCTCTGATGATTCGACTGAATCACGCAGGGCTGCTCGGGCACGTTTTCGGCGCCTTTGACTTCGTAACGGATGCCCAGAAACACCTTGCTCAACCACAAGGCGCAACGGCACCAGTACACGTTGATGAAACGATAGCGCGCCCTGAATGGCAGGAACGGCGCGATAAAAAAGCTCAGGCTGCACCAGAGCAAGGAGCTGGTGCCCAGCAGCAGGTAAAAGAGGAAAATTCTGATGGCCTGCAGTATCGACATGGCGACGTTTACCGTGCGGGCTTTGCCCGTCTATATAAAGCGCACTCCCGAACAATCCCTGGTCAGGAACTCGAAAGCACTCTAATTGTGGATAAGTTGCGCGGCAACCGCCGCAAGGTCGTCAAAAATCAGGGTGCCCACCGGCAGTGCCTTGGCTGACGTCTTCTCGCCTTTTCCGGTCTTCACCAGAACGGGCTGAGAATCGACGGCTTTGGCGGCTTCCAGGTCACCGAGACTGTCGCCGACGAACCACAGGTTCGCCAGCGGGACGTCGTAATGGGCGGCGATGGTTTTCAACATCCCCGGTTTCGGCTTGCGGCATTCGCAGCCTTCGTCCGGCCCGTGCGGGCAGTAGACGATCAGCCCGACCTCACCGCCCTGCTCCGCCACCAGCGCGCGCAAGCGCTCGTGCATGGCGTCGAGGGTGGCGAGGTCGTAATAGCCGCGAGCGATGCCCGACTGGTTGGTAGCGACCGCTACCGTCCAGCCGGCCTTGCTCAACTGCGCGATGGCTTCGATCGAGCCGGGCAGTGGAATCCACTCTGCCACCGACTTGATGTAAGCGTCGGAGTCGTAGTTGATCACCCCGTCCCGATCGAGAATCAGCAATTTCAACAGCAACCCCTCAACCCAGCAGCGAGATGTCGGCGACGCCGAGGAACAGCCCGCGCAGACGCGACAGCAACGCATAACGGTTGGCGCGCACATTGGCGTCATCCGCGTTGACCATCACGGCTTCGAAGAACGCATCCACCGGTTCGCGCAACGCGGCCAGGCGTGCCAGCGATTCGCTGTACTGACGGGCAGCGGCCATCGGCTGAACCGCCTGGTCCGCCTGCTGGATCGCCGAATACAGCGAGAACTCGTTGGCGTTGTCGAAGTACTTGGCTTCCACGACGCTCGGAACCGAGCCTTCCACCTTGCTCAGCAGGTTCGACACACGCTTGTTCACCGCCGCCAGGGCTGCCGCTTCCGGCAATCGGCGGAAGGCCTGAACCGCTTGCACACGCTGGTCGAAGTCCAGCGCCGAGCCCGGCTTCAGAGCGCGAACCGACAGGTAGGTGGCCACGTCGACGCCTTCGTCTTCGTAGCGCGCACGCAGGCGGTCGAAGATGAACTCCAGCACCGCGTCGTTCAGGCCGGCAACCTTGACCTTGGCACCAAACGCATTGACGGCGAATGCCACCGCGTCGTTCAGGTCCAGATCCAGCTGTTTCTCGATCAGGATGCGCAGCACGCCCAGCGCGGCACGGCGCAACGCGTAGGGGTCCTTGCTGCCGGTGGGCAGCATGCCGATACCGAAGATACCGACGAGGGTGTCGAGCTTGTCGGCGATGGCCACGGCCGCACCGGTCAGGGTCGTCGGCAATTCAGCGCCGGCACCGCGCGGCATGTATTGCTCGTTCAGTGCCAGGGCGACGTCTTGCGGCTCGCCATCGTTGACGGCGTAGTAGTAACCGGCAACGCCCTGCATTTCCGGGAACTCGCCGACCATCTCGGTCGCCAGGTCGCACTTGGACAGCAGGCCGGCGCGCGCCGCCCAGGATGCATTGCCGCCAATGCGCGCCGCAATGTAGGCGGCGAGTTTGGAAACGCGCTCGGCCTTGTCATAGACGCTGCCGAGTTTTTCCTGGAACACCACGTTCTGCAGGCGCTGGTTGAAGTCTTCGAGTTTCTGCTTCTTGTCCTGCTTGAAGAAGAACTCGGCATCGGTCAGGCGTGGGCGAACCACTTTCTCGTTACCGGCGATGATCTGTTGCGGGTCCTTGCTTTCGATGTTGGCCACGGTAATGAAACGTGGCAGCAGCTTGCCGTCGGCGTCCAGCAGGCAGAAGTACTTCTGGTTGTCCTGCATGGTGGTGATCAGCGCTTCCTGCGGCACGTCGAGGAAGCGTTCCTCGAACGAACACACCAGCGGCACCGGCCATTCCACCAGTGCGGTCACTTCGTCGAGCAGCGCCGGTGGCACGATGGCGGTGCCTTCCTGACGGGTGGCCAGCTCTTCGGTGCGCTTGCTGATGATCTCGCGGCGCTCGTTGGCGTCGGCCAGCACGTAGGCGGCACGCAGGTCGGCCAGGTAGCTGGACGGCGAACCGATGCGCACTTTTTCCGGGTGGTGGAAGCGGTGGCCACGAGAATCGCGACCGGCCTTCTGGGCCAGGAGGGTGCAGTCGATGACCTGGTCACCGAGCAGCATCACCAGCCATTGGGTCGGACGCACGAACTCTTCCTTGCGCGCGCCCCAGCGCATGCGCTTCGGGATCGGCAGGTCGTTCAGCGAGTCTTCGACGATGGTCGGCAACAGGCTGGCGGTCGGCTTGCCGGCGATGTTCTGGCTGTAGCGCAGTTTCGGCCCGCTCTGGTCGATTTCGCTCAGCTCGACCCCGCACTTCTTGGCAAAGCCCAGGGCGGCCTGGGTCGGGTTGCCATCGGCATCGAACGCGGCCTGGCGAGGCGGGCCGTCGAGGTTGATGCTGCGATCCGGTTGCTGGGTGGCCAGCGAAGTGATCAGCACCGCCAGGCGACGTGGCGCGGCGTAGACGGTCTTGGTCTCGTAGTTCAGGCCAGCGCTTTGCAGGCCCTTGTCGATACCGGCCAGGAACGCTTCGGCCAGGGTGTTCAGGGCCTTGGGTGGCAGTTCTTCGGTGCCCAGTTCAACCAGGAAATCTTGAGCACTCATTGTGCAGCCTCCAGCTTGGCCAGTACTTCGTCACGCAGGTCCGGGGTCGCCATCGGGAAGCCCAGCTTGGCACGCGCCAGCAGGTAGGCTTGCGCAACGGAACGCGCCAGGGTGCGTACGCGCAGGATGTATTGCTGACGCGCGGTCACCGAGATCGCCCGGCGCGCGTCCAGCAGGTTGAAGGTATGAGAAGCCTTCAACACCATTTCGTAGCTCGGCAACGGCAGTGGCTGGTCGAGTTCGATCAGGCGCTTGGCTTCGCTTTCGTAGAAATCGAACAGCTCGAACAGCTTCTCGACGTTGGCATGTTCGAAGTTGTAGGTGGACTGTTCCACTTCGTTCTGGTGGAACACGTCGCCGTAGGTCACCTTGCCAAACGGGCCGTCAGCCCAGACCAGGTCGTAGACCGAGTCCACGCCCTGCAGGTACATGGCCAGGCGCTCCAGGCCGTAGGTAATCTCGCCGGTGACCGGGTAGCATTCGATGCCGCCGGCTTGCTGGAAGTAGGTGAACTGCGTCACTTCCATGCCGTTGAGCCAGACTTCCCAGCCCAGGCCCCAGGCGCCCAGGGTTGGCGATTCCCAGTTGTCTTCGACGAAGCGGATGTCGTGGACCAGCGGGTCCAGGCCGACGTGCTTGAGGGAACCCAGATACAGCTCCTGGAAATTGTCCGGGTTGGGCTTCAGGACCACCTGGAACTGGTAGTAGTGCTGCAGGCGGTTCGGGTTTTCGCCGTAGCGGCCGTCAGTCGGACGACGACTGGGCTGCACATAAGCGGCGTTCCAGGTTTCCGGGCCGATGGCGCGCAGAAACGTGGCGGTGTGGAAAGTCCCGGCGCCTACTTCCATATCGTAGGGCTGAAGTACCACGCAACCTTGCTCGGCCCAGTATTGCTGGAGCGCGAGGATCAAGTCTTGGAAGGTACGCACGGCTGGCGTAGGCTGGCTCACGAAATTCACCTGTTTCTTGGGCTGCGATTTAAAGAGCGGGAGTATACCCGATTCACGACTGCGCACGCCCCCTGGAGCCTTATGCCACGCTGCTTTTGGTGTTCCGAAGATCCGCTGTACATGGCTTATCACGATCAGGAGTGGGGTACGCCGCTGCGCGATGCGCAGGGTTTGTTCGAGTTGCTTTTGCTCGAAGGGTTCCAGGCCGGCCTGTCGTGGATCACCGTACTGCGCAAACGCGAGCATTATCGCCGGGTGCTGTTCGGCTTCGACGTACAGCGCGTGGCGCAGATGAGTGACGCAGAGATCGATGAGCTGATGCTCGACCCGGGCATCATCCGCAATCGCCTCAAGCTCAATGCCGCCCGGCGCAACGCCCAGGCCTGGCTGGCGCTGGAGGACCCCGTCGGGCTGCTCTGGTCTTTCGTCGACAATGTGCCGAAGATCAACCATTTCAAGGACCGCAGCGAAGTGCCGGCCATCACGCCCGAGGCGATGCAGATGAGCAAGGGCCTGAAAAAGGCCGGCTTCACCTTCGTTGGGCCGACCATCTGCTACGCATTGATGCAGGCGTCGGGCATGGTCATGGACCATACCCGCGATTGCGATCGCTACGCGACCTTGGCCAACGCCGGTTAGAATGGCCGCCTCGCGCACAGCACAAGATCAGGAGTGACCTGTGGATAAGTTTAAAGGCGCCTTGCTGGTAGGCGCTCTGCGGCTGTTTGCCCTGCTTCCGTGGCGGGCCGTACAGGCCGTGGGCTCGGCCATCGGCTGGGTGATGTGGAAAACCCCGAACCGTTCCCGTGACGTGGTGCGGATCAACCTGGCGAAATGCTTTCCCGGCATGGACCCCGCCGAGCGCGAGCGCCTGGTCGGCCAAAGCCTGAAAGACATCGGCAAGTCGCTGACCGAAAGCGCCTGCGCCTGGATCTGGCCGGCGCAGCGCTCCATCGACCTGGTGCGTGAAGTCGAGGGGCTCGACGTACTCAAGGACGCCCTCGCCTCCGGCAAGGGCGTCGTCGGCATCACCAGTCACCTGGGCAACTGGGAGGTGCTCAATCACTTCTATTGCAGCCAGTGCAAGCCGATCATCTTCTACCGTCCGCCAAAGCTGAAGGCGGTGGATGAGCTGCTGCGCAAACAGCGGGTGCAACTGGGCAACAAGGTCGCCGCCTCCACCAAGGAAGGCATCCTCAGCGTCATCAAGGAAGTGCGCAAAGGTGGTGCAGTGGGCATTCCTGCGGACCCGGAACCGGCCGAATCCGCCGGGATCTTCGTGCCCTTCTTCGCCACGCAAGCGCTGACCAGCAAGTTCGTGCCGAACATGCTGGCCGGCGGCAAAGCGGTCGGCGTATTCCTGCATGCGCTGCGCCTGCCCGATGGTTCCGGTTACAAGGTGATCCTCGAAGCGGCGCCGGAGGCCATGTACAGCACCGATACCGGAGAATCCTGCGCGGCCATGAGCAAGGTGGTCGAGCGCTACGTCGCGGCGTATCCGAGCCAGTACATGTGGAGCATGAAACGCTTCAAGAAGCGCCCGCCGGGTGAAGAGCGCTGGTACTGATCAATTGGCATGATCTGTGGATAAATTTGTCGAGAAGTTTATCCACAGCTGTTGAGGAAAGGGCGCAGTAGATGTCCGAACACCGCAAGTCGTTTCGCATCAAGATCAGCCATGAAAGCTTTGGCGAATGCCTGGGCCAGACACGCAACCTGTCCGCCCTGGGCGTCTACGTCAAGCACCCGGCGTTGTCGACGCTGCCCAAGGGCGCGGTGGTCTACGGGCAGGTACAGGATTTGCCCTCAGGGGCACCGAGGGTAAAGATGGAAGTGGTGCAAGTGGATGCCGAAGGCATCGACCTGCGTTACCTCTGATCAGCGGCCTGACGCTCGAGCTTTTTCAGGAACACCGTCATTTCTTTCTCCGCCTGCTTGTCGCCGTGCGCGCGCGCGGCCTCCAGGCCCTGCTCCCAGGCCTGGCGCGCTGCCGGATAATCCGCCAATCCCAGCTGCGCCTTGCCCAACAGTTTCCACGCCGCCGAATACTTGGGGTCCAGCTCCACGCAGCGGGCAAAGTGCTCGGCCGCCTTGGCGTGTTCACCCAGATCCAGATAACCCTTCCCCAGGCCGAAGCGCAGCAGGGCGTTGTCCACACCCTTGGCGAGCATTTTTTCCAGTGATTCGAGCATTGGTATTCCCTTCTACTTTGTAGGAGCGAGCATGCTCGCTCCTACAGTCAGCGGACCAGTCCAGTCAGCAGCAAAAACCCGGATCAGAAAAAGCTCAACCCCACATGGAACAGCTTCTCTACGTCGCGGATATGTTTTTTATCCACAAGGAACAGAATCACATGATCCCCCGCCGCGATCACCGTATCGTCGTGGGCAATGATCACTTCTTCATCGCGGATGATCGCACCAATCGTCGTTCCCGGCGGCAAACCGATGTTCTCGATGGCCTTGCCGATCACCTTGCTTGACTTGGCATCGCCATGGGCAATCGCCTCGATCGCCTCCGCCGCGCCGCGTCGCAATGAGTGCACACTGACGATATCGCCGCGCCGCACGTGGGCGAGCAAGGTGCCGATGGTGGCCAGTTGCGGGCTGATGGCGATGTCGATGTCGCCGCCCTGGATCAGGTCGACGTAGGCCGGGTTGTTGATGATGGTCATGACCTTCTTCGCCCCCAGCCGCTTGGCCAGCAGCGACGACATGATGTTGGCTTCGTCATCGTTGGTCAGGGCGAGGAAGAGTTCGGCGTCGGCGATGTTCTCTTCCAGCAGCAGGTCGCGGTCCGAAGCGCTGCCCTGCAACACCACGGTGCTGTCGAGGGTGTCCGAGAGGTGACGGCAACGCGCCGGGCTCATCTCGATGATCTTCACCTGATAACGGCTTTCGATGGCTTCGGCCAGCCGCTCGCCGATCTGCCCGCCACCGGCGATGACGATGCGCTTGTAGCTCTCGTCGAGGCGGCGCATTTCGCTCATGACCGCGCGAATGTTGGCCTTGGCGGCGATGAAGAAGACCTCGTCGTCCGCTTCGATCACCGTGTCGCCTTGCGGCAGGATTGGCCGATCGCGGCGGAAAATCGCCGCGACGCGGGTTTCGACATTCGGCATGTGTTCGCGCAATTGACGCAGTTGCTGGCCCACCAGCGGCCCGCCGTAGTAGGCCTTGACCGCCACCAGCTGCGCCTTGCCTTCGGCGAAGTCGATCACCTGCAGCGCGCCGGGATACTGGATCAGGCGCTTGATGTAGTTGGTGACCACCTGCTCCGGGCTGATCAGCACATCCACCGGAATCGCTTCGTTGTCGAACAGCTCGGCGCGGGTGAGGTAGGACGCCTCGCGGACCCGGGCGATCTTGGTCGGGGTGTGGAACAGGGTGTGCGCGACCTGGCACGCGACCATGTTGGTCTCGTCACTGTTGGTCACTGCCACCAGCATGTCGGCGTCGTCGGCACCGGCCTGGCGCAGCACCGTCGGCAGCGAACCACGGCCCTGGATGGTGCGGATGTCCAGCCGGTCGCCGAGGTCGCGCAGGCGTTCGCCGTCGGTGTCGACTACGGTGATGTCGTTGGCCTCGCTGGCCAAGTGTTCCGCCAGCGAACCGCCGACCTGCCCTGCGCCGAGGATGATGATTTTCATCCAGTCACTCCCTTAAACCGGTTAACCGCGTGTGGCGGCGATCTTGATCAGCTTGGCGTAGTAGAACCCGTCGTGGCCACCTTCCTGGGCCAGCAACTGGCGACCGTGAGGTTGCCTGAGGCCGGCGGCGGTGGCGAGGTCCAGTTCGCGGGCGCCCGGCGTGCGGGCGAGGAACGCCTCGATCACCTCGGTGTTCTCGGTTGGCAGTGTCGAACAGGTGGCGTAGAGCAGGATGCCGCCGACTTCCAGAGTTATCCACAGGGCGTCGAGCAGCTCGCCCTGCAGCAGCGCCAGCGCAGCAATGTCGGCTGCCTGGCGGGTCAGCTTGATGTCCGGGTGACGGCGGATCACGCCGGTGGCCGAGCACGGTGCGTCGAGCAGGATGCGCTGGAACGGCTTGCCGTCCCACCAGGCCCGGGTGTCGCGGCCATCGGCGGCGATCAGTTCGGCGCTCAGGCCTAGACGGTCGAGGTTTTCCCGCACCCGCACTAGGCGCTTGGCTTCCAGGTCCACCGCCACCACGCCCGCCAGCGCAGGTTCGGCTTCCAGGATGTGACAAGTCTTGCCGCCCGGTGCGCAGCAGGCGTCGAGCACGCGCTGGCCGGGCGCGAGGTCAAGCAGGTCGGCGGCCAGTTGCGCCGCTTCGTCCTGCACGCTGATCCAGCCTTCGGCGAAGCCCGGCAGGCTGCGCACGTCGGCGGCGGCGTCGAGGATGATGCCGTCGCGGCTGTAGGTGCACGCCGTGGCGGCGATGCCGGCGTCAGTCAGCAACCTCAGGTAGGCTTCGCGCGTGTGATGGCGACGGTTGACCCGCAGGATCATCGGCGGATGGGCGTTGTTCGCCGCGCAGATCGCTTCCCAGTGCTCGGGCCAGAAGGCTTTCAGGGACTTTTGCAGCCAGCGCGGGTGGGCGGTGCGCACCACGGGGTCGCGCTCCAGTTCGGCGAAAATCGTTTCGCTTTCACGCTGAGCGTTGCGCAGCACGGCATTGAGCAGACCCTTGGCCCAGGGTTTCTTCAGTTTGTCGGCGCAGCCGACGGTTTCACTGATGGCCGCGTGGGCGGGGACGCGGGTGTAGAGCAACTGGTAAAGACCGACCAACAGCAACGCCTCGACGTCGGCGTCGGCGGCCTTGAACGGCTTCTGCAGCAGCCTGGCCGCCAGCGCCGACAGGCGCGGCTGCCAGCGCGCGGTGCCGAACGCCAGGTCCTGGGTGAAGCCGCGATCACGATCCTCGACCTTGTCCAGTTGCGTGGGCAGCGAACTGTTGAGTGAGGCTTTTCCGCTAAGCACGGCAGCCAATGCCTTGGCGGCGGCCAGACGTGGGTTCATTGAGCGTCCGCCGCTTGGCCGAGTCGGGTGCCGATGGCGAATTTCTCACGACGGCTGTTGAACAGATCGCTGAAGTTCAGCGCCTTGCCACCGGGCAGTTGCAGGCGGGTCAGACACAGCGCCTGCTCACCACAGGCGATGATCAGCCCGTCCTTGCTGGCGTCGAGGATTTCCCCCGGTTGACCCTTGCCTGGCGCGAGGCTGGCGGCCAGCACCTTCAGCGCTTCGCCGTTGAGCGTGCTGTGGGTGATGGGCCAGGGGTTGAAGGCGCGCACCAGACGCTCCAGCTCGATGGCCGGACGGTTCCAGTCGATGCGTGCCTCGTCCTTGTTCAATTTGTGCGCGTAGGTGGCGAGCTGGTCGTCCTGCACTTCGCCTTCCAGCGTGCCGGCAGCGAGGCCGGCGATGGCCTGGATCACCGCCGGTGGGCCGATTTGCGCCAGACGATCGTGCAGGCTGCCGCCGGTGTCTTCGGCGCTGATGGGTGTGCTGACCTTGAGCAGCATCGGCCCCGTGTCGAGACCCAGTTCCATGCGCATCACGGTCACGCCGCTCTCGCTGTCGCCGGCTTCGACGGCGCGCTGGATCGGCGCTGCCCCTCGCCAGCGTGGCAGCAACGACGCGTGGCTGTTGATGCAACCCAGGCGCGGAATGTCCAGCACCACTTGCGGCAGGATCAGCCCGTAGGCGACCACCACCAGCAGGTCGGGTTTCAGCGCCGCCAGTTCGGCCTGGGCCGCTTCGTTGCGCAGCGTCGGCGGTTGCAGCACCGGGATCCCGTGTTCCTGTGCCAACTGCTTGACCGGGCTGGGCATCAGTTTTTGCCCGCGACCCGCCGGACGGTCTGGCTGGGTGTAGACCGCGACGATCTCGTAAGGGCTGTCGAGCAGGGCCTTGAGGTGTTCGGCGGCGAATTCAGGGGTGCCGGCAAAGACGATGCGCAGTGGCTCAGTCATGGGAAGCTCTCATTTACAAAGCAGTCGCAAAAGAAAAAGGCTTGCCGCAGCAAGCCTTTGAAAGGAGGGCATCAAGCGTTCTGGCGATGGATCTTTTCCAGTTTCTTCTTGATCCGGTCACGCTTGAGGCTGGACAGATAGTCGACGAACAATTTGCCGTTGAGGTGGTCGCATTCATGCTGGATGCACACCGCGAGCAGACCTTCGGCGATCAGTTCGTAAGGCTGGCCGTCGCGGTCCAGGGCCTTGATCCTGACCTTCTGCGGGCGGTCGACGTTTTCGTAGAAGCCCGGCACCGAGAGGCAGCCTTCCTGGTATTGCTCCATCTCGTCGGTCAGGGACTCGAACTCGGGGTTGATGAACACCCGTGGCTCGCTGCGGTCTTCGGAGAGGTCCATCACGACGATACGTTTGTGCACGTTGACCTGGGTCGCGGCAAGGCCGATGCCCGGCGCTTCATACATTGTTTCAAACATGTCATCGACCAACTGACGCACTTCGTCGTCCACTACGGCCACGGGTTTGGCGATAGTCCGCAGGCGCGAGTCGGGGAATTCGAGGATGTCTAGAATGGCCATAAGCTCAACTGATGCACGTGTGAGGTAAAGTCGGGTCGATGGCCTGGCGGGTCTGAAGATGCCGGCTACCGTTGTAAAACGTAGCTCCCTTTTCCAAATAATGAGAAGGTCTCACTCAATAGTGAGCCGGGAGCGGGCCACGAAGGCTCTGGCGTTTCACGTGAACGCACATAATAAAGGGATTCACCGCATGAGGAAATCACTACTCGCCCTGCTCCTTCTGGCCTCGGCCGGTTTCGCGCACGGGCAAGTGCAGCTCAGGGAAGGTTTTCCACAGCAATACACCGTCGTCACGGGCGACACACTCTGGGACATTTCCGGCAAATACCTGCGTGAGCCCTGGAAGTGGCCTGAGCTCTGGCAAGTCAATCCACAGATCCAGAACCCCAACCTGATCTACCCGGGCGACGTGCTGTCGCTGGTCTACGTCGACGGCCAGCCGCGCCTGACCCTCAATCGCGGGGCTTCCCGAGGCACCATCAAGCTGTCGCCACGGGTGCGCAGCTCGCCGGTGGCCGACGCGATCCCGAGCATTCCGTTGCAGGCCATCAACAGCTTCCTGTTGAGCAACCGCATCGTCGACAAGGCCGAGGATTTCGACCAGGCGCCCTACATCGTCGCCGGCGATGCCGAGCGGGTGCTCAGCGGTACCGGGGATCGCATCTTCGCCCGAGGTCATTTCGACCTGAACCATCCGGTCTACGGCATCTTCCGCCAGGGCAAGGTGTACACCGACCCCGACAGCAAGGAGTTCCTGGGCATCAACGCCGACGACATCGGCGGTGGGGAGGTGGTCGCCACCGAAGGCGATGTCGCCACCCTCGCCCTGCAACGCACCACCCAGGAGGTGCGTCTGGGCGATCGCCTGTTCAGCAGCGAGGAGCGAGCGATCAATTCGACCTTCATGCCCAGCGCACCGGCCACCGACATCAATGGCCTGATCATCGATGTACCCCGTGGGGTCACGCAGATCGGCGCGCTGGATGTGGTCACGCTGAACAAGGGCCAGCGCGACGGCCTGGCCGAAGGCAACGTGCTGGTGGTGATGAAGACCGGCGAAACCGTGCGTGACCGGATCACCGGTCAGCCGTTGAAAATTCCCGATGAACGGGCCGGATTGCTCATGGTTTTCCGCACCTACGACAAACTCAGCTATGGGCTGGTGCTCAACGCCTCGCGCTCATTGGCGGTGATGGACAAGGTGCGCAATCCTTAGCCTGCTTCACAACTTACCAACAGAGTTATCCACAGCTTGTTCCCGTTTGTTCGGGGCTTATAACGATCAAGGATGATCCATGTCGCTGTCTGCCGTTACACCGGTTTCCCCTGCGGAACTGGAAGCCCGCTTGCGTCTGCACCGTTTGCCGGAACTGGGGCCTGCGCGTTTCAGAAAGTTGCTCGAAGCCTTCGGTTCGGCCTCCAAAGCCATCGGCGCACCGGCCAGTGCCTGGCGCTCGCTGGGCCTGCCAGCGGCTTGCGCAGAGGCCCGGCGCTGCAGTGAAGTGCGCGATGGCGCCAGCCGCGCATTGGCCTGGCTGGAGCGTCCGGGCCAGCATTTACGCATGTGGGACCAGCCTGACTACCCCGCTCTGCTGGCGGAAATCAGCGACGCACCGCCGTTGCTGTTTGTAGCGGGGGATCCGGGCATCCTGGAAAAACCGCAACTGGCGATGGTCGGCAGCCGTCGTGCCTCACGCCCGGGTATGGACACTGCGGCCGCCTTTTCCCGCAGCCTGGCGGGCGCCGGTTTTGTCATCACCAGTGGCCTGGCGCTGGGGATCGATGCTGCCGCGCATCAAGCCGCTCTGGACGTGGGCGGGCAAACCATCGGTGTCCTGGGCACCGGCCTCGAAAATTTTTATCCACAGCGCAATCGCCGGCTCGCGGACGCCATGGTAGCGACGGGCAGCGCCGTGGTTTCCGAGTTCCCGTTGGAGGCCGGACCCAGCCCGAGCAACTTTCCCCGACGTAACCGGATCATCAGCGGTCTGTCCCTGGGTGTGCTGGTGGTCGAAGCGAGCATCGCCAGTGGTTCGCTGATCACCGCCAGGCTCGCGGCGGAGCAAGGCCGGGAGGTCTACGCGATTCCGGGATCGATCCATCACCCGGGCGCCAAGGGTTGTCACCAGTTGATCCGCGACGGTGCGATGCTGGTGGAAACCATCGAGCATATCCTTGAAGCCTTGCGCGGTTGGCAACGGCTGCCGCTGTCCACCGAGGCGCCGTCAGCCACTCACCCGCTGCTGGCGCTGTTGCATGCAGCGCCCCACACCAGTGAAGCGTTGGCGCACAGCAGCGGTTGGGCGCTGCCCAACGTGCTGGCGGCGTTGACCGAACTGGAAATGGACGGCCGCGCCATCTGCGAAAGCGGACGCTGGTTTGCGCGGGTGAGCTAGGTTTTACAAGGAAGATCGGTAAACTGCGCAGAGCCTTTTTCCGGAGAGTTTTTCATGGTCAACAGTTGGCGGGTGCAACAAGCCGCGCAAGCCGTACGCGCAGGTGCGGTCATCGCCTACCCAACCGAAGCGGTCTGGGGTCTGGGTTGCGACCCGTGGGACGAAGAAGCGGTGGAACGCCTGCTGCTGATCAAGGGCCGTGCGGTGGACAAGGGCCTGATCCTGGTTGCGGACAACATTCGCCAGTTCGATTTTCTCTTCGAAGACTTCCCCGAGCTGTGGATGGATCGCATGGCCAGCACCTGGCCGGGGCCGAACACCTGGCTGGTACCCCATCAGAACCTGCTGCCCGAGTGGATCACCGGGGTGCACGACACGGTCGCGCTGCGGGTCAGCGATCATCCGCTGGTGCGGGATTTGTGTTCGCTGGTCGGGCCATTGGTGTCAACTTCGGCCAACCCGCAAGGCAAGCCGGCCGCTCGCACCCGGTTGCGCGTGGAACAGTATTTCCGCGGGCAGATAGACGGGGTGCTGGGCGGCAACCTGGGCGGGCGCAAGAACCCGAGTGTGATTCGGGATCTGGCGACCGGGAACGTGGTGCGCCCCGGTTGAGACCGGGGCTCTCCCATCGTCGGAACGCCACCCGGAGCCAGCCCGCTCCCACCGTGTTTTGCGGTGTTCACAAAACCTGTGGGAGCGGGCTTGCCCGCGAAGAGGCCAGAACAGGCGATGAAAATCCTACGGCAGTAAAACAGTCGACCCGGTAGTCCGCCGCGCCGACAACTCGGCCTGAGCCTTCGCCGCCTCAGCCAGCGGATACCTCTGGCTGATGTCCACCTTCAGCTTGCCGCTGATGATCATCTCGAACAGCTCATCGGCCATGCGCTGCAGGTTTTCGGCGTTGTTGGCGTAGGTCGCCAGGGTCGGCCGGGTGACGTACAGCGAGCCCTTGGCCGACAGAATCCCCAGGTTCACGCCGTCCACGGCACCCGAGGCATTGCCGAAGCTGACCACCAGGCCGCGAGGCGCCGTGCTGTCCAGCGAGGTCAGCCAGGTGTCCTTACCCACGCCGTCGTACACCACCGGGACCTTTTTGCCGTCGGTCAATTCCAGTACGCGCTGGGCGACGTTTTCATGGCTGTAATCGATGGTTGCCCAGGCACCGTTGGCCTTGGCCAGCGCGGCTTTCTCCGGCGAGCTGACCGTGCCGATCAGCTTCACGCCCAAGGCCCTGGCCCATTGGCAGGCCAGGGAACCGACACCGCCGGCGGCTGCGTGAAACAGAATGGTTTCGCCACCCTTGAGTTCGTAGGTCTGGCGCAGCAGGTACTGCACCGTCAGGCCCTTGAGCATGACACCGGCCGCCTGCTCGAAGCTGATCGCTTCCGGCAGGTGCACCAGGTTGGCTTCCGGCAGCACATGCACATCGCTGTAGGCCCCTAGTGGACCGCTGCCGTAGGCCACGCGATCACCGACCTTGAAACGGGTCACGTCGCTGCCCACCGCCTCGACCACGCCCGCCCCTTCGGAACCCACGCCCGACGGCAAGGCTGGCGGGGGATAGAGGCCACTGCGGTAGTAGGTATCGATGAAGTTCAGGCCGATGGCCTTGTTGGTGACGCGCACTTGCAGCGGGCCGGGCTCGGCCGGTTGGTAATCCACATACTCAAGTACTTCGGGCCCGCCATGGGTGCGGAACTGCACACGCTTTGCCATCGGAATGCTCCTTGGGTCTGGTAACCGGGTTGAACTGCCAAGCCCCCTATCGGACTCCTAAGCTTGATCTTCGTCAACTGCGACGCGGGCGCCGGCGATGTTATGCTACGCGCCCATTTGCGCCGGCCCCCTGCTCCGATGGAGCGCCGCGTAGTTTTGCCCTGATTCAAGGTGAAGACATGACGACCCGCACCGAGGCCGTAAAAGCCTATCTGCTCGATCTGCAAGACCGCATCTGCGCTGCCCTGGAAGCCGAAGACGGCGGCACGCGGTTCGTTGAGGACGCCTGGACCCGGGCGGCCGGCGGTGGCGGTCGGACCCGGGTGATCGAGAATGGCACTGTCATCGAGAAGGGCGGCGTCAATTTCTCCCACGTCTTCGGCAGCGGCCTGCCGCCGTCCGCCAGCGCCCATCGGCCTGAACTGGCCGGACGCGGCTTCGAGGCGCTGGGCGTCTCGCTGGTGATTCACCCGCACAACCCGCAGGTGCCGACTTCCCACGCCAACGTGCGCTTTTTCATCGCTGAAAAGGAAGGTGAGGAGGCGGTCTGGTGGTTTGGCGGCGGCTTCGACCTGACCCCGTACTATGGCAATGAAGAAGACTGCGTGCATTGGCACCGCGTGGCCGAACAGGCGTGCGCGCCGTTCGGTCCGGATGTCTATTCACGCTACAAAGCCTGGTGCGACAGCTATTTCCACATCAAGCATCGCCACGAACCACGGGGCATCGGCGGGCTGTTTTTCGACGACCTGAACGAGTGGGATTTCGACACCTGCTTCGCCTTCATCCGCGCCATCGGCGACGCCTACATCGACGCTTACCTGCCAATCGTGCAGCGCCGCAAGAATGATGCGTTCACCGCCAAACAGCGCGAGTTTCAGGAATTCCGTCGCGGACGCTACGTCGAGTTCAACCTGGTCTACGACCGCGGCACCCTGTTCGGCCTGCAATCGGGTGGCCGTACCGAGTCGATCCTCATGTCGCTGCCGCCGCAGGTTCGCTGGGGTTATGACTGGAAAGCCGAGCCCGGCAGCGAAGAAGCGCGTCTGACCGAGTATTTCCTGCAGGATCGCGATTGGTTGGCCGAAGCCTGAACGAGGAGTTCTGATGGACCGTTACGTCGTATTCGGTAACCCGATTGGCCACAGCAAATCCCCGCTGATCCACCGCCTGTTCGCCGGGCAGACTGCGCAACAATTGGACTACAGCACTTCGCTGGCGCCGCTGGATGATTTTTCCGAATTCGCCCGGGCGTTTTTCGTGGAGGGTCGCGGGGCGAATGTCACGGTGCCGTTCAAGGAGGAGGCCTTTCGTCTGGCGGACAACCTGACCGCCCGTGCCCAGCGCGCCGGTGCGGTGAACACCTTGAGCAAGCTCGCCGACGGTACGCTGCTGGGCGACAACACCGACGGCGCCGGGCTGGTGCGGGACCTGACGGTCAACGCCGGTTTCAGCCTCAAGGGCAAACGCATCCTGCTGCTCGGTGCCGGTGGTGCGGTGCGCGGCGCGCTTGAGCCGCTGCTGGCCGAACAGCCTGCCTCGGTGATCATCGCCAACCGCACCGTGGAAAAAGCCGAACGGCTCGCGGAGTTGTTCGCCGACCTGGGCCCGGTGTCGGCCAGTGGTTTCGACTGGCTGTGTGAACCGGTGGACCTGATCATCAATGCGACCTCGGCCAGCCTTTCAGGTGAAGTCCCACCGATCGCCGGCAGCCTGGTCGAGCCGGGCAAGACCCTTTGCTACGACATGATGTACGCCAAGGAGCCGACCGCGTTCTGTCGCTGGGCGACGCAGCAGGGAGCGGCGGTGTCGATGGATGGCCTGGGAATGCTTGCCGAACAAGCGGCGGAAGCCTTCTTCCTGTGGCGCGGCGTGCGCCCGGACACGGTGCCGGTGCTGGCGGAGCTGAGGCGGCAGTTGGCCGCATAACCGGACCCTGTAGGAGCGAGCATGCTCGCGATGGTCTCGAGAACGCCACGGGGTGTCAGGCACCCAGCGTTATCGTTGACGACCATCGCGAGCATGCTCGCTCCTACAGGAGTGGCGGTGTTCAATCCTCAAACCGGATCGGGCATTTTTCCGCGCCTTCCAGCTTCCTCAGCTCCTCCACTACCGGTGGCCGCGCGCCGCGCAAGGTCAGGCTGCGCTGCTGGCGCAACAGCCGTCGCGCTTCCTGATGCAGCATCTCCACCCCTGAATAGTCGATGAAGTTGATCTGCTGCGCCTCGATCACCACACGCGCGCCGTGCATCCGTTGCAGCCGCACTTGCAGGTAATGGCTGGCGCCGAAGAAGATCGAGCCGCCGACCCGCAGAATGTCTTCGTCGCCATCGCGCCAATGCTGCACCCGTGGCTGCGAGGTGCGTTTGAGGTAGAAGAACAGCGAGGCCAGCACCCCGGCGTAGATCGCCGTCTGCAGCTCCAGCAACAGCGTGGCGACGCAGGTCAGCGCCATGACCACGAATTCGGCGCGGCTGACCCGCAGCAACGCGCGGATGCCTCGGTGGTCCACCAGGCCCCAGGCGATCAACAGAATGCTGCCGGCCATGGCCGGGATCGGAATGTGCGCGATCAGGTTCGCACCGAAGATCGCAAACAGCGCCACCCACAGCGCCGAGAAGATTCCCGCCAGTGGCGAGCAGGCGCCAGCGTCGAAGCTCAGCCCCGAGCGAGTGAAGGAACCGGCGGACAGCGATCCGGAAAAGAACGCCCCGACGATGTTCGACAAGCCCTGGGCCCGGACTTCCTGGTTGGCGTCGAGCAACTGCTGCGAGCGCGCTGACAGGGAACGGGCAATCGACAGGCTCGTCACCAGCCCGAGCATCCCCACCGCCACGGCGCTGGGCAACAGCCGCAGGATCATGTCCAGGTCCATTGGCAAGGGGCTCAAAGGCGGCAGCCGGCCGACGAAGGCGCTGACCAGGCCAACGTGGCCGAACATCGAAGGCCACAGCCACACCACCAGACCAGCCAGAACCAAGGTGATCAACAAGGTCGGCCAGCGTGGCAGCAGCATTTTCAGGATGACGCCGACCACGACGGTGGCCAGGCCCAGCACCAGCGAGGGTCGATCGACTTCGCCCAGGTGCTGGAACAGCATCATGAAACTGTCCAGCGCCGTGGCCTGGTTCGGCACGTCCAGCCCCAGCAGATTGGGCATCTGGCCGATGGCGATGACCACGGCCGCACCCAGGGTGAACCCCAGTACCACCGAGTGGGAAACGAAGTTCACCAGGGCGCCGAATCGCAGCAAGCCCAGCAACCACTGGAAAATCCCGGCCAGCAACGTCAGCAGCAGGATGAGCGTGATGTAGTCCTTGGACGCCGGTACCGCCAGGGGGCTGACGCTGGCGTACAGGACAATCGAAATGGCCGCCGTCGGGCCGCAGATCAGGTGCCAGGACGAACCCCAGAGGCAGGCGATCAACACCGGGATGATGGCGGCATACAGGCCGTACTCCGGTGGGAGGCCGGCGATCAGCGCGTAGGCAATGGATTGCGGCAGCGCAAGAATGGCGCCGCTGAGGCCGACGATCAGGTCACGACCGACGCTGGCGCGGGTTTGCCGGGGCAACCAGGTGAGGAAGGGAAAGAGTGAATGGCGGCTTGGAAAGGCCATGGGTCCTCTCGGTTGGGGGTTTTGCGCAAGGGTATCAGCAGAAGCACCTGTGGGAGCGAGCCTGCTCGCGATGGCACCGTTTCAGTCAGAATTATTTCACTGACCCACCGCCATCGCGAGCAGGCTCGCTCCCACAGGAATGGTGGGTCAGAGCTTGGCTTTCACCGCCGCCAACGCATCTTTGCCATCCACGGTCTTCACGCCATCGAGCCATTTGTCCAGCACCGCCGGGTTGGCCTTGATCCAGGCCTTGGCCGCATCGGCATTGCTGAGTTTCTTGTTCACCACGTCGGCCATGATGCTGTTTTCCATGTCCTGGGTGAACATCAGGTTGGTCAGCAGCTTGCCGACATTCGGGCAGGCCTCGGCGTAACCCTTGCGGGTCAAGGTGTGCACGGTGCCGGTGTCACCGAAGTATTTCTCGCCACCCTTGAGGTAGTGCATTTTCAGCTGCACGTTCATCGGGTGCGGGGTCCAGCCGAGGAAGGTCACGAATTTCTGCTTCTTAACCGCCCGCGACACTTCCGCCAGCATGGCCTGCTCGCTGGACTCCACGAGTTTCCACTGGCCCATGTCGAAGTCGTTCTTCTTGATCATGTCCTGCAACGAAATGTTCGCCGGCGCGCCGGAGCCGATGCCGTAGATCTTCTTGTCGAACTTGTCGGCGAATTTGTTCAGGTCGGCGAAGTTATGCACACCAGCGTCCCAGACGTAGTCCGGGACAGCGAGGGTGAACTCGGTGCCGTCGAGGTTTTTCGCCAGTTGCGTCACATCGCCGGTGGCCACGAACTTGTCGTAGAAACCCTGCTGAGCCGGCATCCAGTTACCCAGGAACACGTCGACCTGGCCGTCCTTCAACCCGCCGAAGGTAATCGGCACCGCAAGGGTGTCGACCTTGGCCTTGTAGCCCATGCCGTCCAGCAGAAACCCGGTGATGGCGTTGGTCGCGGCGATGTCGCTCCAGCCAGGGTCGGCCATCTTCACGGTCTCGCAGCTCTGGTCGGCATACGCCGACGCGCTGCCCAGAGCCAGCAGCCCGATCGTCAGTACTGTGGGTAACTTTTGCATGGACTTCCCCTTAACATTATTGGTTTTGGCAGGGTTGTGGATAACGTGCTTTGCGCTCCAGGTCGTCGAGGTCGATGTGGTTGCGCATGTACTGCTGACTGGCGTCCACCAGCGGCTGGTGATCCCAGCTCTTCAGCTTGCCGATGGTCAGCGACTCGGCGACGAACCGCCGGCGCCGCTGGCTCGCGAGCACCTGCTGGTGGATCGCCGGTATATCCCATTTGGCCCGGGCTTCGGCGAGAAACTCCTCGAACAGCGCGCGATGTTGCGGCGACTGGCTGAGCTCTTCCCGTTCACGCGGGTCGTTGTGTACGTCGAAGAGTAGGCAAGGGTCCTGTTCGCTGTAGATAAATTTGTAGGCCCCACGGCGAATCATCATCAACGGACTGACCGTGCCTTCGGCCATGTATTCGCCGAAGACCTCGTCGTGACCGCCCTGCCCTTGCAGGTGCGGCACCAGCGAACGGCCGTCCAGCGGCAGGCCCGGCTCCAGCGAGCCGCCAGCCAGTTCGACGAAGGTGGGCAGCAGGTCGGCGGTCGATACCGCCGCGCTCACGCGGCCTGCGTCGAACTGCCCGGGTGCACTGATCAGCATCGGCACGCGGGCGGCCATTTCGAACCAGTGCATCTTGTACCAGAGTCCGCGCTCGCCAAGCATGTCTCCGTGGTCGCCGGAGAACACGATGATGGTGTCATCGATCAGCCCGGTTTCCTCAAGCGTTTGCAGGAGTTTGCCGACGTTGCTGTCGATGTAGCTGCACGCGCCGAAATAGGCACGGCGAGCGTCTCGAATCTTATCCACAGGCAGTGGCTTGTCCCACAGGTCGTAGACCTTGAGCAGACGCTGGGAATGCGGGTCGAGATCGGTCTGCGCCGGCGTTTCCGGTAGCGGGATGTCCGCATCGTCGTAGAGGTTCCAGAACGCCTTGGGAATGGTGTACGGGTCGTGTGGGTGAGTCATCGACACGGTCAGGCAGAACGGCTGGTCGCCGTCTTCGCGAACGTGATCGAACAGGTATTGCTGCGCCTTGAACACCACCTCTTCATCGAAGTCCAGCTGGTTGGTGCGCACGCACGGCCCGGCCTGCAGCACCGACGACATGTTGTGGTACCAGGTCGGGCGCACGTCCGGTTCGTCCCAATTGACTGCCCAGCCGTAGTCGGCGGGGTAAATGTCGCTGGTCAGGCGTTCCTCGTAGCCGTGCAACTGGTCCGGGCCGCAGAAGTGCATCTTGCCCGACAACGCGGTGCGATAGCCCAGGCGCCGCAGGTAATGGGCGTAGGTCGGTACATCGGCGGGAAAGTCGGCGGCATTGTCATAAGCGCCGATCTTGCTCGGCAACTGACCGCTGACCAGGGTAAAACGCGATGGCGCGCACAGCGGGCTGTTGCAATAGGCGGCATCGAACACCACGCCTTCGGCGGCGAGGCGGCTCAGATTCGGCAGTTTGATGGGCGAAGGGCCGTAGAACGGCAACATTGGCGCGGCCATTTGATCGGCCATGATGAAAAGAATGTTCTTGCGCTTCATGTGATCGCGGCATTCCATAGTGAATATTTATGCGAGAGTGCTGCGATCGAGGATGGATTCCATGAAGATTGTGGTAAAGCCCATACCAGACAATGACTAGGATAAGCACAGCTTATGTATGACGCCTTGGGTGATTTGTCCCTGGACCTGCTTCGGGCCTTTGAAGCAGCGGCTCGCCAGCGCAGCTTCACCGCCGCCGCCGTGGAGCTCGGCACCACGCAGCCGGCGATCAGTCAGCAGATCAAAAGGCTGGAGGACCAGCTCGCTACACGCCTGTTCGACCGCATCTATCGCGGCATCGAGTTGACCGAGGCCGGAACGATACTTTTCGAACAGGTTCAGCTCGGTTTGCAGAATATCGAGGCAGGATTGAGCGCGATCAGCACGCAAAGCCAACATGAAGTGCTGCAGGTCGCGACCGATTTCGCCTTCGCCGCTTACTGGCTGATGCCCCGTCTGCACCGGTTCCATGAAGCCAATCCCCAGGTCGATGTCAGCCTGGTCACGAGTGAGCGCAGCCTCAACATGCTGCGCACCGACATCGATGTGGCGATCCTGTTTGGTGATGGCCGCTTCAAACAAGGCGAGAGCCATTGGCTGTTCAGCGAAGAAGTGTTTCCGGTGTGCAGCCCCCAGCTGTTGAAGGACCGCGCCCTGCCCTTGCCGGTGCAGTCGCTGCTGGAATTCCCGCTGCTGCACCTGCGCGGCGAAAACAGCAGCAAGTGGTTCGATTGGAGCGGCGTGTTTCGCGAGCTGGGCATCAGCGCGACGCCGGCACCGGGGCAGTTGCGCTTCGACAATTACACCCTGCTGATCCAGGCGGCCATTGGTGGCCAGGGCGTGGCGATCGGCTGGCGTCACCTTGTGGATAACTTGCTGGCGCAAGGTTTGCTGTGCCGGCCGATCACCCAGACGGTGATCTCACGCCAGGGCTATTACGTGGTCCTGCCGCCGCGCAAACGACGCGGTGCGTTGATCCAGCAGTTCGTCGACTGGCTGATGGCCGAGCAGGCCAGCAGCGCGCAATCGATCAATGGCCTGACGCTGCCGTCTATTGCGGTGTAGCGTCGGCCCCGACGAAACTCACATGCTCCCCCAGATGCAGATTCAGCCGCAATTCGTCGACGATCCCTGTCGCCACGCGGCTCAAGCGCTCCAGTGGTTCTGCCAGCCCGGGTTCCAGGCTGCTGCTGACCTGGCTGAAGTGCTCGATGGTCAGCCCGGCCACGGCCCGTGGGGAATTGACCAGTGTCCACTGCAACGGGCTGCTTTGCAGGGCCTCGCGGATTTCTTCGGCGGCGTGGCGTTGCAAGTCATCTTCACCTTCCGGGTCGTCCAGCATCTCGAAGTCACCCACTACAAACAGCCGCGTGATGCCTGCCGCCTGCAGGCCGTCGATCAAGGCATCGACCGCCAGCACCTGCTCCACCGGGCCTGGCACGATGGTTCTTTCCACGTGCTCGCTGTTGAAAGGCAGCCCCGGTGCATCCAGCAGGCAGATGACCGCAGAGCTTCCCGCCACGCTCTGCTTCACGCGTTCGGCGTCGAACAGATCACCGGTCTTGGCGCGCAGGCCGGGGCGCGGCGCCAAGGCCGTGAGCTCGTCAAGAATCGCAATGACTTCATGTTGGCGGCGCAGCATCTCAGCCATCAGCGCACTGCCCAGGCTACTCATGGCACCATACAGCACCACCTTTACGGCTGGGGTTTGGGCATTTTTCATGGCTGATCTCCACACTTTTCCACGTATATGGCGTGTGACCCGTGGGCAGCGCCCGGGGTTCGAACGGGTTTTGGAGGGATCGAGATGCAGCAGATCAAGGGCTATCACGCCCATGTGTATTTCGACGCAGCCAGCGTCGATCAGGCGCGAGCGCTGTGTGAGCAAGCGGCCCGTGACTTCCCGCTGAAAATGGGCCGCGTGCATGAGCGCCTGGTCGGACCGCATCCGGACTGGAGCTGCCAGTTGGCGTTCGGCCCGGAACTGCTGGGCGAGGTGTTGCCTTGGCTGGCGCTCAACCGCAACGGGCTGGTGGTATTTCTGCACCCGGACACCGGTGACGATCTGCTCGACCACACCGAGCATGCGATCTGGATGGGCGCGATCCGTCCATTGGACCTGTCTGTTTTTTGATCACAGGGTCTCTTCGACTTCACCCGGCAAGTGCTCGTCCAGATGAAGCCAAGGCAGGCGGCTCTCGGTCCAGATATGCCGTTCGGCCGGTGCCGATTCCGGGTGGTCGAGGGTGGCGATGGTCAGGTCGATGCTGTGGGGGCTGAGCCGGGTCACCAGCGCGAGTTGCGCCCCGCAGTTTGCGCAGAAATAACGCACACAACTCGAGGATGAGTCGTACTGCGCCGGGGTGCCCTTGACCCAGGCGAACGTCGATGCAGGCACGGTGATCCAGGTGGTGACGATGCCACCGCTGACCCGTCGGCAGATCGAGCAGTGGCAGTGGGCGATGTCTTTCAGTGGACCGCTGAATTGGTACCGCAGGGTCCCGCAATGGCAGCCGCCGGTGTGAGTGCTGGTCATGCTGTTTCCTCCTGGGGTGTATTGGGCGGACGCCTTCGCGAGCAAGCCCGCTCCCACATTTGATCTGTGGCGCACACAAAACAGTGTGGGAGCGGGCTTGCTCGCGAAGGGGTCAACACGGTTGTACTTCACTGCCCCGTTCCGATGACCGGTTGCACATCCGGTCAAAGCTTTACCGGGCGAAAGCTGGCTGAAAGCTTCCCCGATTAGGATCGCCCCACTACCGGCAACAGACCGGTCGGCCACTGCCAGTGTTTTATCGCTCGCACAGCCCATTAAACAACAACAATGGTGACCCTGATGTCCTTTACTACCCGCCGCTTCGCCATCACTCCGCCCGTACGTCTCGTGCTTCCCGTTCTGCGCTGACCCCACCCGGTTCGCCCATTCCCTAGTCGCGCTACGCCTGGAGTATTCCCATGCTGACTTTCCTTGGCTTCGCCATGGTCATCACGTTCATGTTCCTGATCATGACCAAGCGCCTGTCCGCGCTGATCGCCCTGATCATCATCCCGATCATCTTCGCCCTGTTTGGCGGTTTCGGCCCGAAAATCGGCCCGATGATGCTCGAAGGCATCACCAAGCTCGCGCCGACCGGCGTGATGCTGATGTTCGCCATTCTGTATTTCGCCCTGATGATCGACTCCGGCCTGTTCGACCCGGCCGTGCGCAAGATCCTCAAGATGGTCAAGGGTGACCCGCTGAAAGTGTCGGTCGGCACCGCCGTCCTGGCGCTCGTCGTCTCCCTCGACGGTGACGGCGCGACCACCTACATGATCTGCGTGGCCGCCATGCTGCCGCTGTACAGCCGCATCGGCATGAGCCCGCGGATCATGGCAGGCCTGATCATCCTCGCCGGCGGCGTGATGAACATGACCCCCTGGGGTGGTCCGACCGCCCGGGCGGCCAGTGCACTGCATGTGGACCCGTCGGCGATCTTCGTGCCGATGATTCCGGCGATGGCTGCCGGCGTCGTGGCGATCCTGGCCATTGCCTACTTCTATGGCAAACGTGAGCGTGCGCGCCTGGGTGAACTGCACCTGGTGGGCGACGAGATCGATCACAGCGAAATCAGCGTTTCGCAGTTCCCGGATGCCCGTCGTCCGAAACTGATCTGGTTCAACGGTGCGTTGACCCTGGCGCTGATGTGCACCCTGATCGCCGGCCTGTTGCCGCTGCCGGTGTTGTTCATGGTGGCGTTCAGCATTGCGATGATCGTCAACTACCCTTGCCTGCAACAGCAGAAAGACCGCGTCGCGGCTCACGCCGGCAGTGTGCTGGCGGTCGTCGGCCTGATCTTCGCAGCCGGCATCTTCACCGGTATCCTGACGGGCACCGGCATGGTCGATGCGATGTCCAAGAGCCTGCTGGCGGTCATCCCGGACTTCCTCGGCCCGTACCTGGCCGTGATTACCGCGCTGGTGAGCATGCCGTTCACGTTTTTCATGTCGAACGACGCTTTCTACTACGGCGTGTTGCCGGTGCTGGCCGAAGCCGCCAGCCACTACGGCATCACGGCGGTGGAAATGGCACGTGCCTCGATCGTCGGTCAACCCGTCCACTTGCTGAGCCCGCTGGTACCATCGACCTACCTGTTGGTGGCCCTGGCCGGGATCGACTTCGGTGACCACCAGCGCTTCACCCTGAAGTGGGCAGTGCTGGTGTGCATGTGCATACTGGTAGCCGCATTGCTGATGGGGATCTTTCCGCTGTTCAGCACTCTATAAGCCCAAGACTCACCGCAACGGGTCCAGGTTTTGTTGCATGAAACCCGGGCCCGTTGCGGTTTAACACATCCTCAAAGGAATACACATGGAATGGCTGACCAACCCTGAAATCTGGGTTGCCTTCTTTACCCTGACCGCCCTGGAAATCGTCCTGGGTATCGATAACATCATCATGATCTCGATCCTGGTCAGCCGCATGCCCAAGCACATGCAGGCGCGCACCCGGATCTTCGGCCTGGCGCTGGCCATGGTCACGCGAATCCTGTTGCTGCTGTCGATCACCTGGGTCATGCGCCTCACCGCCGACCTGTTCGAAGTGTTCGGCCAGGGCATTTCCGGGCGTGACCTGATCCTGTTCTTCGGTGGCCTGTTCCTGCTGTGGAAGAGCTCGCAAGAGATGTACCACGCGCTGGAAGGCGAAGACGAAACCAGCGACGAGCCGAGTGGCAAGGGCGGGAATTTCCTCTACACCATCATCCAGATCGCGATCATCGACATCGTGTTCTCGCTGGATTCGGTGATTACGGCCGTCGGCATGGTGTCCCATGTTCCGGTCATGGTGGCGGCGATCATTGTTGCTGTGCTGGTGATGATGCTGGCGGCGGGCACCATCAGCGATTTCATCGACAAGCACCCATCGTTGAAAATGCTCGCGCTGTCGTTCCTGCTGGTGGTCGGCACCGTGCTGATTGCCGAGTCCTTCGACGTCCACGTGCCAAAAGGCTACGTCTACTTCGCCATGGCGTTCTCGCTGGCGGTGGAAGCCTTCAACATCAAGATGCGCACCGCAACGGCGAAAAAGAAAAAGCAGCAGGACCCGGTGAAACTGCGCAAGGACATTCCAGGCCAGTAAGCCGTCTGCAAACCCTTGTAGGAGCGAGCATGCTCGCGATGGTCGTCAACGATAACGCGGGGTGCCTGACACCCCTTGGCGTTCTCGAGTCCATCGCGAGCATGCTCGCTCCTACAGTGGGCATGTCGTTTCATGACAGTTTTGTTTCAATCGCTGATTAAGCTATGCGATGCTGGCGCATAGACCGTTAGCCAACTACAGCTTAACTACAAGACGTAGAACGTCGCGCGGCACCGTCCACTTGCTCCTTTGGGGCGCTACCACCACAGGGGGCCTGTATGCTCACCCTGCTCAATTTGCTCTCAGCCGTGGCCCTGCTGATCTGGGGCACGCACATCGTCCGAACCGGCATTCTGCGGGTTTATGGTTCCAATCTGCGCCACGTGATTGGCCGCAACATGTCCAGGCGCTGGCTGGCCTTCCTCTCCGGGATCGCGGTCACCGCCATGGTCCAGAGCAGCAACGCCACGGCGATGCTCGTCACCTCGTTCGTCGGCCAGGGGCTGATGGCACTGACGCCGGCACTGGTGACCATGCTCGGCGCCGATGTGGGGACGGCGCTGATGGCGCGGGTGCTGACCTTCGACCTGTCCTGGCTGTCGCCGCTGCTGATCTTTGTCGGGGTGATTTTCTTCCTGTCACGCAAGCAGACGCGCGTTGGCCAGATGGGCCGCGTCGCGCTGGGCCTGGGGCTGATCATCCTGGCGCTGCAACTGATCGTCGAGGCCGCTGACCCGATCACCCACGCCAAGGGGGTGAAGGTGATCTTCGCCTCGCTGACCGGCGACATCCTGCTCGATGCCCTGATGGGCGCGCTGTTCGCCATGATTTCCTACTCCAGCCTCGCCGCCGTCCTGCTGACCGCGACCCTGGCCGGGGCCAAAGTCATCAGCCTGCCGGTGGCGCTCGGCCTGGTCATCGGCGCCAACATCGGCAGCGGTGTGCTGGCGTTCATGAGCACCAGCATGCAGAACCCCGCCGGGCGCCAGGTGGCGTTGGGCAGCCTGCTGTACAAGCTGATCGGCCTGCTGCTGATCATTCCGGTGCTCGATCCGCTGGTGCACTGGATCGACAGCCTGGATTACAGCCCACAGGAAATGGTCATCGGCTTTCACCTGCTCTACAACACGGCGCGCTGCCTGATCCTGCTGCCCACGGTCGGACCGATGGCCAGGTTTTGCGCCTGGGTCCTGCCGGAGCGGCCGCAAACCAACGGCATGGCCAAGCCCCGTCACCTCGATCCGACCGCGCTGGTCACGCCCAGCCTCGCGCTGGCCAATGCCTCCCGGGAAACCCTGCGCATGGGGGACCTGATCGACCACATGCTCGAGGCGATGCTCGACGTGCTGCAGGGCAAGCAAACCGCCGTGACCCAGGAAATGCGCCGCTTGAGCGATGACGTCGAGGCGCTGTACAGCGCGATCAAGCTCTATCTGGCGCAGATGCCCCGGGAGGATCTCAGCGACCAGGACAGTCGGCGCTGGGCGGAAATCATCGAACTGGCGATCAACCTCAAACTGGCCAGCGACCTGATCGAACGCATGCTGCGCAAGGTGCAACAGCAGAAAACCGCGCAGCGCCGCTCGTTTTCCGAGGTCGGTCTGGAAGAGTTGGCAGGGCTGCACAGCCAGCTCATCGTCAACCTGCGCCTGGGCTTGTCGGTGTTTCTCAGCGCCGACAAGGAAAGCGCCCGTCAGTTGCTGCGCGAAAAACGTCGTTTCCGCGCACAGGAACGCCGCCTGGCCCATGCCCATGTCAGCCGGTTGCAACGCAAGATCGTGCAAAGTATCGAGACCAGTTCGCTGCACCTGGAAATGATTGCCGACATGAAGCGCCTGAACTCGCTGTTCTGCGGCAGTGCCTATGTGGTGCTGGAAACCTCCGAAACCGGTGCGCTCGTGGTGGACGATCTGGCGGATATCACACATTCGCCTTGAACGTCTGGCACCGTGGTCAGTCAGTAACTTGGGTTCGGCCTGATGGCCCTATCGCGAGCAGGCTCGCTCCCACATGGGTTCTGCGGTGTCCACAATACCCTGTGGGAGCGAGCCTGCTCGCGATTGGGGGCTGACTGACGAAACGGATCTCCGACTGATTTGCCTGGAAGCTCTTTATGCGTTGCCTGCTGTTCGCCTGCCTGTTGCTGGGCTCACTCCCTTCGTTTGCCCTGGACCGCTTCCAGGTCGAAGGCTATACGCTGCGCAACGGTCTGCAATTGCTGCTCAAACCGGGCAACGAGCGCGGTCACGTGGCGATCCGGCTGGTGGTCGGCGTCGGTCTCGATGATTTCAGCTGTGCCGACAAAGAGTTGCCGCACCTGCTCGAACACCTGCTGTTCAGCGGCATCGACGCCACCGGCGAAGGTGGGCTGGAAGAACGTATGCAGGCGCTGGGCGGTGAATGGAATGCCTACACCAGCAACGCCGACACTACGTTCGTTATCGAGGCCCCGGCGAAAAACCAGCGCAAGGTCCTCGATCTGCTGCTGGCCCTGCTGACCCAGACGCGCATCGACGACAACGCGATCAGCGCCGCCAAGAAAGTCGTCGAACGCGAGGACGGCGGCCATTACACGCACCTGCAGCGCTGGCTGGACCGGCAGGACCTGGGCCACACGGCGAGCAATCAACTGGCCGTGGAACTGGGCCTCAAATGCCCCGAGCGAGCCGAAGTCGATCACCTGACCCGCGAGCAACTGGAGGCCGTACGCCAGGCCTGGTACGCGCCGAACAACATGACGCTGATCATGGTGGGCGATCTGGAACGCCTGCTGCCGGCGTACCTGGAGCGGGCCTGGGGCGCGCTGAAGCCGGTTGATCCCAGTGAACACCCGCCCCTGCCGGTCATCCTCGCCAGTGCGGCGCATGAGCGTACCTTGAGTCGCGCGCTGGTGGGGGACTCGGCCAAACTGCACTGGCTGGTGCCGGAACCGGTGCTGGACGATGTGAACGACGCCACCTTCGACTTGCTCAAGGATTACCTCGACTGGGCGCTGTATCGCCAGTTGCGCCTGGCGCACAGTCTGTCCTACGGCCCTTCCGCCGAACGCGAGGTGTTTGGCGGTGTGGGTTTCATGAGCCTCAACGCCGACCTCGAGCGCGACGATGTGGCCGAGGCCGCGCAGGCGCTGGATGCGTTGAAGTCCGAACTGCTCAGGGATGGCCTGGATGCGGACACCTTCAACCGCCTCAAGCAGGCCGCCATCGCCCGCCAGGCCTGGGCCGTGCAAGGCAACAGCGCGCTGGCCGACTATTACTGGAGTGCGCTGGGCGACTACGAGGACGGCCGCTTCGCCGACCCCGCCAAAGAGTTGCAGGGCGTGACGGTGGCGCAGGCGAACAAGGCCATGCGGGAGTTGCTGATGCAGCCCGGTTACGTGCGGGTTGAAAAACCGCTGCTCAGCGATGACCAGTTGATCGTGGCGATTGCCGCTGTGCTTGCGGTGTTGGTGTTCGGGATTCTGGGCTGGCGCATCTACCGCAAACGCTGAATTCGCCCTCGCCCACACCGGAAACCCTGTAGGAGCGAGCATGCTCGCGATGGTCGTCAACGATGACGTTGGCAGCCTGACACCCCGCGTTGTCCGGACCACTATCGCGAGCATGCTCGCTCCTACAGGGTGTGCGGCGTGCTCTGCTCGCCATGCAGGCCCGCGAGCGGTACCCTGTCGAGGTCTTTTCCCATGCCGCCTGTGAATCCTCGAATGCCGACCCTGACCTTGTTCATCCAGCGCCTCCTCGAACTGATGAAGCGCTATCCAGGGGTCATTGCGCTCGGCGGTTTCATCTCCGGGGTCGCCAGTTTCATGCTGGTGGACCGTCAACAAGGGCTGGCGACCTGGATCACCGTGATCATGGTGCTCAGCTGGATCTGGCTGATGCTGGAAAACAGCCTCACCCAGCTGTTCACCCGCGTCTTCAAGCGCGAAATCCCCCAGCCTTTGCTGCGTTACGCGACGCAGATGATTCACCAGGAAAGCCTGTTCTTCGTCCTGCCGTTCTTTTTCATCACCACCACCTGGAATAGCGGGCAGCTGTTTTTCACCGGGCTGCTGGGCCTCGCCGCGCTGATTTCCATCATCGACCCGCTGTACTACAAATGGCTGGCGCCCCGGCGCTGGGCGTTCCTGGCGCTGCACACGCTGACGCTGTTCGCGGCGCTGCTGACCGCACTGCCCGTCATTCTGCACCTGACCACGTCCCAGAGCTTCAAGCTGGCCCTGGGCACGGCCGTCATCCTGTCGTTCCCGAGCCTGGCGTCGATCTTTCCGATCCGTACGGTGCGTAATGCGCTGGCGATCCTGTGCATCACCGTAGGCATTGGCGGCGTAGGCTGGGTGCTGCGCTCCTGGGTGCCGCCGGCCACCCTGTGGATGACCGACGTGGCGATCAGCACGCAGATGCAGGACCGCACGCCTGGCGACAGCCTCGATGAAGTCAGTGCCGAGCAGATTCGCGGCGCCGGGCTCTATGCCTACACCGCGATCAACGCGCCGCGTGGCCTGGACGAGCGGATTTATCACGTCTGGCAATTCAACGGCAAGGAAGTCGACCGTATCGCCCTGGACATCCACGGCGGGCGCAAGGAAGGCTACCGCGCCTGGACCCACAAGCAGAATTTCCCCGGCAACCCGGCCGGCAACTGGCAGGTTCGCGTGCTGACCGAGGACGGACAGTTGATTGGCGTGCTGCGTTTCAAGATCACAGACAGCACACCGACCAAAGAAAAGTAACCGGGTTCGTGCTATTACGTAGGGCTGCGTAACAGCCGAACAAGCACGGAGCTTATGACCAGCAGCACGACACCGGGCAGTGCCCTCCTGGACACCTCGCACACCCCCGCGCAACTTCGCGTGACGGGGGACTGGACGCTCGCCCATTACGCCGTCCTCAAGGATCGGTGCGAAAAGCTGCGCGGCCAGTACGACAACAGCACCCACATCGACCTCAACAACCTCGGCGCACTCGACACTGCCGGCGCCTCGCTGTTGGTGGAAATGCTCGGCTCGGAGCGTCTTGGCCGCTCCGCCGAACACCCCGATTGCACCCTGACATCGGCCGACCGGGCGTTGTTGCAGACGGTGTACCGCTCGATGACCGACTTCTGCGTGCCGATCAAGGAGCCGGAGATCAGTGTCGGCATTCAACTGCTGACCCGCATCGGCCGGGCGGTGGATACGGTCTGGCAGGACACCCTGCAGTTGCTGGGCTTCGTCGGCCTGATTCTCGAAACCCTGGTGCGTGGGCTGGTTCGTCCCTGGCGCTGGCGAATCACGCCCATGGTGGCCCACATCGAACAGACCGGCCTCGATGCGGCGCCGATCGTCGCCTTGTTGACATTCCTGGTGGGCGCGGTGGTGGCATTCCTGGGTGCCACGGTGCTGGCCAACTTTGGCGCGACGGTGTTCACCGTGGACCTGGTGGCGTTCTCCTTCCTGCGCGAATTCGCCGTGCTGCTGACCGCGATCCTGATGGCCGGTCGCACGGCCAGCGCCTTCACCGCGCAGATCGGCTCGATGAAGGCCAACGAAGAAATCGACGCCATCCGCACCCTCGGCCTGGACCCCATGGAGCTGCTCGTGGTGCCGCGAGTACTGGCGCTACTGGTTTCGCTGCCGATGCTGACGTTCCTGGCGATGCTCTCGGGCATCGTTGGCGGTGGCGTGGTGTGCGCGGTATCGCTGGATATTTCCCCGGCGATGTTCCTGTCGCTGCTGCATTCGGACATCGGTGTTCAGCATTTTCTGGTGGGGATCGTCAAAGCGCCGATCTTCGCCTTCCTGATCGCCGCCATCGGCTGCCTGGAAGGCTTCAAGGTCAGCGGCAGCGCCGAGTCGGTCGGCGCGCACACGACATCCAGCGTGGTGCAGTCGATATTCGTGGTGATCGTGCTCGACGCCGTGGCCGCGCTGTTTTTCATGGAGATGGGCTGGTGAGTCGTCTACCCCGAGCGCCCTCCGAGGCGGTGATCGAAGTCCGTGGGCTGTGCAATCGCTTTGGTCGCCAGAGCGTGCACGAGAACCTCGACCTGGATTTGTACAAGGGCGAGATCCTCGCCGTGGTCGGGGGCTCCGGCAGCGGCAAATCGGTGCTGCTGCGCAGCATTGTCGGCTTGCGCCAGCCCAGCGATGGCATGGTCAAGGTGTTTGGCAAGAACCTGCCGGCCTTGTCCGAGCACGAACGCTCGCTGGTCGAGCGGCGGTTTGGCGTGCTGTTTCAGAAAGGCGCGCTGTTTTCTTCGCTGACCGTCACCGAAAACGTCGCCCTGCCCCTCATCGAACACGCCGGCCTCAGCCGCGACGATGCCGAGCATCTGGCGGCGGTGAAGCTTGCACTCGCGGGACTGCCGCTGTCGGCTGCGGACAAATACCCCGCGTCGCTGTCCGGCGGCATGATCAAGCGCGCAGCACTGGCCCGGGCCTTGGCGCTGGACCCGGACATCCTGTTTCTCGACGAACCGACTGCGGGTCTCGACCCGATTGGCGCGGCAGCGTTCGACCAGTTGATCCTGACCCTGCGCGATGCGCTGGGCCTGAGTGTGCTGCTGATCACCCACGACCTCGACACCCTCTACACCATCACCGACCGGGTGGCGGTGCTGGCGCAGAAGAAGGTGCTGGTGGCGGGCGCCATCGATGTCGTCTCGGAAACCGACGACGCGTGGATTCACGAATATTTCCACGGCCCCCGCGGCCGCGCAGCGTTGACCGCTGCTCAACAGTTGAAAGAGGTCTGACATGGAAACCCGAGCCCATCATGTATTGATCGGCCTGTTCACGGTGATCGTCGTCGCAGGCGCCCTGCTCTTCGGTCTGTGGCTGGCCAAATCCAGTGTCGACACCGAGTTCAAGGACTATGAAGTGGTCTTCAACGAGGCGGTCAGCGGCCTGTCCAAGGGCAGTTCGGTGCAGTACAGCGGCATCAAGGTCGGCGACGTGGTGAACCTGCGCCTGGACCCCAAGGACCCGCGCCGCGTGCTGGCGCGGATTCGCCTGGCCGGTGACACCCCGATCAAGGAAGACACCCAGGCCAAGCTGGCGCTGACTGGGGTCACCGGGACATCGATCATCCAGCTCAGCGGCGGCACGCCACAGAGCCCGGCGCTCAAGGGCCAGGACGGCGAACTGCCGACCATCGTCGCTTCGCCCTCGCCCATCGCGCGCCTGCTCAACGACAGCAACGACCTGATGACCGGCGTGAACATGTTGATGCACAACGCCAACCGCCTGCTCTCCACTGAAAACGTCGAGCGCATCGGCAAGACCCTGGAGCATCTGGAACAAACCACCGGTGCCATCGCCGACCAACGCGGCGACATCCGTCAGGCGATGCAGCAACTGGCGTCGGTCGGCAAGCAGGCGAGCGTCATGCTCGAACAGACATCGACGCTGATGCGCAACGCCAACGGCTTGCTCAACGATCAGGGCAAACAGATGTTCGGCAGCGCCGAGCAGGCCATGAAATCGCTGGAACAGAGCAGCGCGACCATCAACAAGCTGCTCAGCAGCAACCAGGATTCGCTCAACAACGGCATGCAGGGCCTCAATGGCCTGGCGCCTGCGGTGCGGGAATTGCGTGACACCCTGACGTCGCTGCGCGCCATCTCCCAGCGCCTGGAAGCCAACCCCAGCGGTTACCTGCTGGGCACTGACAAGAACAAGGAATTCACGCCATGAAGCTGAGCCACATTGCCCTCCTCGGCGCCCTGGCGTTGACCAGCGCCTGCTCGATCCTGCCCAAGGCCGAACCGGCGGATGTGTATCGCTTGCCTTCGTCCCAGAGTAGCGCGATCGCCAGCTACGGCACTGCGCAACCCTGGTCGCTGCGTCTGGTCAAGCCGCAAGCCAGCGAAGCGTTGAACAGTCGCAACATCGCGGTCATCCCTCAAGGCGATCTGATCAGCAGCTACAAGGCTTCCCGCTGGAGCGACCCGGCGCCGGAGCTGCTGCGCAACCGGCTGCTCGATGGCTTTCAGCATGACGGCCGGGTGACGTTGTTGAGCACCGACGACAGCAATTTCCAGGCTGACCTGGAACTGGGCGGTACGCTGCAAGCGTTCCAGACCGAGTATCAGGGTACGATGGCCAGCGTGGTGATGCGCCTGGATGCGGTGCTGGTGCGCGGCTTTGACCAGCGCATCCTCGCCAGCCGCCGCTTCGAAGTGCGCCAGGCGCTGAACGACGTGAAGGTGCCGTCGGTGGTCAGCGGGTTTGGTCAGGCGGGCGATCAGTTGACCAGGCAGGTGGTGAGCTGGGCGGTGGAGCAAGGGCAGAAGATGGCGCCCGCCAAGCCATGAACCCCACCCTGTAGGAGCGAGCATGCTCGCTCCTACAGGGTGGATGTTTCAGCCGAAGAACCAGTAGCAAACCCCGATGGCGCCGAGCACCCCGGCCAGCTCCGCCAATAGCGCACACCCCACCGCATGCCGCGCACGCTGGATCCCCACCGCGCCGAAGTACACCGCCAGTACGTAGAAAGTCGTCTCGGTGCTGCCCTGAATCGTCGCGGCGACCAGCGCCGGGAAGCTGTCCACACCTGAGGTCTTCATGGTTTCGATCAGCATTGCCCGGGCGGCGCTGCCGGAGAACGGTTTGACCATCGCCGTCGGCAGCGCGTCGACGAAGCGCGTGTCCCAACCGGCCCATTCCACCAGGTGGCGGATGCCGTCGAGGCCGAAGTCCAGGGCCCCGGAAGCACGCAGCACGCCAATCGCGCAGAGCATCGCCACCAGGTACGGCAGCAGGTTCTTCGCCACATCGAAGCCTTCTTTCGCGCCCTCGACGAACGCTTCGTAGACCTTGACCTTGCGCAGCGCGCCGATGATCAGGAACAGCATGATCAGGCCAAACAGCGTGAGGTTGCCAAGGATCGACGACAGGCCCGCCAGCGCGGCGGCCGACATCGTGCCCAGCAACGCCATGAAGCCACCCAGGATCAGTGCGCCGGGAACCAGATAGGCCAGCACCACCGGGTCCCAAACCCGCAGGCGTTGCATGAAGGCCACGGCCAGGAAGCCGACGATGGTCGAGCAACTGGTCGCCAGCAGGATCGGCAGGAACACCAGCGTCGGGTCCGGCGCGCCTTGCTGCGCGCGGTACATGAAGATGGTGACCGGCAGCAGGGTCAGGGAGGAGGCGTTGAGCACCAGGAACAGGATCTGCGCGTTGCTGGCGATGGTGGGGCTGGGGTTGAGCTCCTGCAGCGCCTTCATGGCCTTGAGGCCAATCGGCGTGGCGGCGTTGTCCAGGCCCAGGCCGTTGGCGGCGAAGTTCAGGGTGATCAGGCCAATGGCCGGGTGGCCGGGCGGCACTTCCGGCATCAGGCGCAGAAACAGCGGGCCCAGTGCGTTGGCCAGCCAGTCGACGATCCCGGCTTTCTCGGCGATCCGCAGGAAGCCCAGCCAGAGGGTGAGGGTGCCGAACAGCAGCACCATGACTTCGACCGACAGCTTGGCCATGGCGAAAATGCTCTCCACCATCGCCGCAAAGATCCCGGCGTTGCCCCCGATCAGCCACTGCGCCAGCGCCGACACGGCCGCCACGATGAAGAAGCCAAGCCACAGGCCATTAAGCATCAGTCAAATCCCCCCAAAGATGCGCGAATGATAGCGGGGTGGCCAGAAACGACAAACCCCGGAATTGTCCGGGGTTTGTCGGTAGGGTCGGCATTGACACGGGTGGGAGCGAGTCTGCTCGCGATGAGGGCGGCCCATTCAACATGTCTGTCGTCTGATACACCGCCATCGCGAGCAGGCTCGCTCCCACAAATGGCCATTCCTGTCAGTTGCTGGAAACCTCGCCAACCGGCAATTTTTCCTTGCTGCGCCAGTGCGGCAGCGAGTTCCAGTAGCGCTGACCCTTGGCGTCGTCGTACATGCCTTCCCAGCGCGCGATGACCAGCACGGCCAGGGCGTTGCCGATCACGTTCAGGGCGGTGCGCGCCATGTCCATGATGCGGTCGACACCGGCGATGAACGCCAGGCCTTCGAGCGGGATGCCGACGCTGCCCAGTGTGGCCAGCAGCACCACGAAGGACACGCCCGGAACCCCGGCGATGCCTTTGGAGGTGACCATCAGGGTCAGCACCAGCAGCAGTTGCTGGCTGATCGACAGGTCGATGCCGTAGAGCTGGGCGATGAAGATGGCCGCAATGCTCTGGTACAGGGTCGAGCCGTCGAGGTTGAACGAGTAACCGGTCGGCACCACGAAGCTGCAGATGGCTTTCGGCGCACCGTAGGCTTCCATCTTCTCGATCACGCGCGGCAGCACGGTTTCGGAGGAGGCGGTGGAGTAGGCCAGCACCAGCTCATCCTTGAAGATGCGCATCAGCTTGACCACCGAGAAGCCGAACAGGCGAGCGATCAAGCCCAGCACCACGAAGGCGAAGAAGGCGATGGCGACGTAAACCAGGATCACCAGCTTCGCCAGTGGCAGCAGCGACGCGAAGCCGAAGTTGGCCACGGTGACCGCGATCAGTGCGAAAACGCCGATCGGGGCGTAGTTCATGATCATGTGGGTGACCTTGAACATGCTTTCCGAAACGCCCTGGAACATGGTCACCAGCGGGTCGCGCAGTTCCGGCTTGAGGCTCGACAGGCCGAGACCGAAGAGCACCGAGAAAAAGATGATCGGCAGCATTTCCCCGCGAGCCATGGCCGCGAAGATGTTGGACGGAATCAGGTTGAGGATGGTTTCGATGAACGCGTGTTCATGCTGCACTTCGGCGGCGGTCGCCTGGTACTTGGAGATGTCCACCGTGCCCAGGGTACTCATGTCGATGCCGGCGCCCGGGTGGAACAGGTTGGCCAGCAGCAGGCCGACCACGATGGCGATGGTCGTGACGATCTCGAAGTAGATGATGGTCTTGAGGCCGATGCTGCCGAGTTTCTTCGCATCACCCACGCCGGCGATGCCGACGATCAGCGAGGAAATCACGATCGGGATCACGATCATCTTGATCAGACGGATAAAGATATCGCCTGCCGGTTGCAGGACGTTGCTGATCCACCAGGCCTTCTCGGCACTGAAGTGGTTGAGCAGCGCACCGATTGCAATCCCCAACACCAGACCGATGAGGATCTGCCAGGCGAGGCTGAGCTTTGCCTTCTTCATATCTTTACCCTTACTTCAGTTTGACTCGGGCCGAATGCGCAAACTGGACCGCTCGTGGCGAAAAAGTCGTGTGCATCCGCCCCCGTATAAGGTGCCCCGGAGCGTTTTTATGGCTCTCTGGCAGCTGAAAAAAGGCGCAACTATTCCGATGCGGGGATGCGGCGTCTAATGCCGTAAACGACTACCCCATACCGAATCGGCATGAGGTTTATGTGCCAAAAGCGACGTCGCAAATGGTTCGGAAGTGACATTTCGGTTATGGAAGTGCCGTGAACCGGCCATCTCCGATGAGGTTGGTTGTTTTTTGATCAGCTTAACGAAGGGTTTTTTGAGGAATTGTCCGACAGCGAGTCGCGACAAAACGCCGCGAAACGAGGCGTGTTTTTCTCGATGTACGGTCACAACGCAGACGCGGTATTACTCGAATCGGGGCGAGGATTTGAGTGAAGAGGGTGAGGTAGTTCGATTGAAGGGTTGACGTTGCTGACAGCGCGAAACGCTTTGAAGCTCTCCGCAAGCTCGTCGTTCCTTGGTGGACGACGAACCTGCGTCGCAGCTTTTTCCTGACCCGGCCCTTGCGCAGGTACTCCCTGTACCCGTAGGTCACTCCGCCCCTGAAACAGGCAGAACGTCCCGGCCCCTTGGTCATGCGGCCGCCTTCCTCAGGCGGCGCAGCAGAGAGAAGCAATGCTGCTTCTTTCATGTGACAAATTCAGTACCAGTTCGGATCTTTCTTCAGTTGCTCCATCAACAGGTCCTGCATGCCCTGGTCCGGCTTGCCGAGGAAGCGGTAATCGGCATGTCGCGTCGGCGACTTGTCGGCCGGCAGTCCTGCAGGCACCTGAACCAGCATGGCGTAGGCGTCCTTCTTGTCGAAACTGACGGCGACGATCAGGCGATTGCTCTGGCAAGTGCTGCTGGATTCGCAGAGCGGACCGACCAGGTATTGATCGCCATCCTCTTGCACCGCATTCATTTGCTCGGCGTTGCCAGACAGGTTCATCACCCATTCCGGCAGGCGCTCTTCCTTCTTCACTACGTCTTGCCAGGTCTCGCGGAACTGCGGGTCTGCGGTGAGCAACTCATTGACCCGCGTCTGACCGTCGTTGGCTGCCATGGCGAAGGCGCTGCCGCCCAGAAGCAGGGCGGCTGCCAGCGTTTTCAACGAAACGTTCATCGTCAGCCCCGGCCGCGGCGGCCAAAGAAGAACGAAGCAATGAACATCACCAGGAACACGACAAAGAGAATCTTGGCGATACCCGTGGCGGTGCCCGCGATACCACCGAAGCCCAGTACTGCGGCGATGATGGCGATGATCAGGAATGTGATTGCCCAGCTCAACATGGTGATTCTCCTTACGCTTCTATTAGAGGTAGTACGGTGCTGCAAGTCCCGGCGCAGGAATGCGCCAGGGGTCAAAATACCCAGCGGTCCTGAGGTGGCATCTCATCCACAGGCTGAGCCTGGTCGACGTCCATCATTCGCATGGGAGCGCTGTCCGCAGCGGTGCTGTGCACGGCGCTGAAGTGAGTCTGAACCGGATATTGAAACGACACGCGCGGCGCCTCTGGCTGCTGGCTCTGCATCCAGCGCTGATATTGCTGACCGCCAATCAAGGTGATCAGCAGCGCCAGTACGGCGAACAGGCCCTGCTGGATATGCAGTGGCGAGATACGCAATTGGGCGGCACGTTGGCGATTCATCCTGAAGCTCCTCCCACACGGTGGTGATTGTTATTGGGGGGCGTTCGGATTGCCCCGGATACCAACACCATTGCAGTCGGCATGCCAGTTTTTTTGAACAAAAAAACCTTTATAAATCAATAGTTTATAAATGATAAAAATTATCGGTCGGACGCATCCTGCACGATGGCCTATTGAGGGTCGTGCGAAATGCACGATAATTTCGTAGGAGCTTTCTTGTTTTTTTTGAATTGAGCAGAGGGCGTTGCTGTCTGAATTCCAGGCAGATCAGCCTGAATTTTTGTAGTTCAAAAAAAATAACAAGAAAATCAGGCGATTAGCCGTCGCGTGAGTAGATAGTTACTCCGTTGTAGGCGAAATCGGCCAGAATCAACCATGCAACTTGCCCGATTTTTCTGGGACTAACCAAGATCATTCTTTTAGGAGCGTAGGAAAATGGAATCTGCCACCGACCATCAGGGCCGTATTCTGCTGGTGGACGACGAGTCCGCCATCCTGCGAACGTTCCGTTATTGCCTCGAAGACGAGGGCTACAGCGTCGCCACTGCCAATAGCGCGGCGCAGGCTGACGCGTTACTGCAACGCCAGGTGTTCGACCTGTGTTTCCTCGACCTGCGCCTCGGTGAGGACAACGGTCTCGATGTGCTGGCACAAATGCGCATTCAGGCCCCGTGGATGCGGGTGGTGATCGTCACTGCGCACTCGGCCGTGGATACGGCGGTCGATGCGATCCAGGCGGGCGCTGCGGACTACCTGGTCAAGCCATGCAGCCCAGATCAGTTGCGCCTTGCCACCGCCAAGCAACTGGAGGTGCGGCAACTGTCGGCGCGCCTCGAGGCGCTGGAGGGTGAAGTCAGAAAGCCCAAGGACGGCCTGGATTCCCACAGCCCGGCGATGAAAGTGGTACTCGAGACGGCCCGCCAGGTGGCCAGCACCGATGCCAACATCCTGATTCTTGGCGAGTCCGGCACCGGTAAGGGTGAACTGTCCCAGGCCATTCACGGGTGGAGCAAACGGGCGAAGAAAGCCTGCGTCACCATCAACTGCCCGTCGTTGACGGCCGAGTTGATGGAAAGCGAACTGTTCGGCCACAGCCGGGGCGCCTTCACCGGTGCCAGTGAGAGCACCCTGGGGCGCGTCAACCAGGCCGACGGCGGCACGCTGTTTCTCGATGAGATCGGCGATTTTCCCCTGACGTTGCAGCCAAAGTTGCTGCGTTTTATCCAGGACAAGGAATATGAGCGTGTCGGTGATCCGGTCACCCGCCGCGCCGACGTGCGCATTCTGGCGGCCACCAACCTCAACCTCGAGGACATGGTGCGTGACGGACGTTTCCGTGAGGACTTGCTGTATCGCCTGAACGTCATCACCTTGCACCTGCCACCTCTGCGTGAGCGCCGTGAAGACATTCTGAACCTGGCAGATCGTTTTCTGGCGCGCTTCGTCAAGGAATACGCGCGCCCGGCGCGAGGCTTCAGTGACGAGGCCCGTGAAGCGATGCTGGGTTATCGCTGGCCGGGGAACATCCGGGAACTGCGTAACGTGGTGGAGCGGGCGAGCATTATCTGCCCGCAGGAGCGGGTCGAGATCAGTCACCTGGGCATGGCCGAGACCCCGGTCAACAACGCGCCGCGCATCGGCGCTGCGCTGAGCCTCGATGAGCTGGAGAAAGCGCACATCGGTGCCGTGCTCGCCACCGCCGGCACCTTGGACCAGGCTGCCAAGACGCTGGGTATCGATGCCTCGACGCTGTATCGCAAACGCAAGCAGTACAACCTGTGAGTACGGGGCCATGAAACTGGCGATGAAGTTGCGTACTCGGCTGTTTCTGAGTATCTCCGCACTGATCACCGTCGCGCTGTTGGGGCTGTTGCTCGGGATGGTCAGCGTGATGCAGATGGCCGGCACCCAGGAAGCGCTGGTACGCGACAACTTCGTTACCTTGGACCTGGGGCTGAAATTGCGCCAGACCCTGGGCGACCAGTTGATCCTGCTGATGGGCGACAAGCCCGATCCGGTGGCCTTCGAAGCGTCCAAACAGCGTTATTTCCAACTGCTGGAGGAGGGTATCGCCCATGATCAAGGCGACGGGCACCCGTCTGGTTTCCTGCAGGCCAAGAACGATTACGTGGAATTTCTCCAGGCTCTGGGGCGCTCGAGTGAACCGTCCCATGTGCTGAGTGGCAATGAAGACCTCACGGAAAAATTCAACGTGTTGCGCAACGGGCTGATCACCGAGCACAAGCACGCGCTGGAAAACATCAATGACATGCAGCGCCAGGCCCGGGAACGGGCGCTGCTGATTGCCGGGCTGATCGGCCTGGTGGGGCTGGCGGTGCTGATCATCGGCTTCGTCACGGCACAGGCGATCGCCCGACGTTTTGGTGCGCCCATCGAAGCCCTGGCCAAGGCCGCCGACAATATTGGCCAAGGCAACTTCGAGGTGATGTTGCCGGTGTCCTCCGCTGCCGAGATCAATCAGCTGACCAGGCGCTTCGGTCTCATGGCCGAAGCGCTGCGTGAGCATCAGGCGACCAACGTCGACGAATTGCTCGCCGGCCAGCAGCGTTTGCAAGCGGTGCTCGACAGCATCGATGACGGCCTGCTGATGATCGATCGCGACGGCCACCTCGAACACCTCAACCCGGTGGCACAGCGTCAGTTGGGCTGGGACCGCGAGTCCCTGGGTAAAGGGCTCGGCGTGGCGCTCGGCCGACCGGAACTGGATCAGCAGCTGCAACTGGTGTTGCGCGGCGGCACGCTGGAGCGGGTGCCGGAGGATTTGAGTATCGAGGTCGATGGCGAGTCGCGCTTGCTGACGTACAGCCTGACGCCGGTCAGTCATACCCAGGGGCATATCCTGGGCGCCGTGATGGTGCTGCATGATGTCACCGAGCAGCGCGCCTTCGAGCGGGTGCGCAGCGAATTCGTCTTGCGCGCCTCCCATGAGCTGCGCACACCGGTCACCGGCATGCACATGGCCTTCGGGCTGTTCCGCGAGCGGGCGCATTTTCCTGCGGACTCGCGGGAAGCGGACCTGCTGGACACGGTAAACGAGGAAATGCAGCGTCTGATGCAGTTGATCAACGATCTGTTGAATTTCTCCCGCTATCAGAACGGCTTGCAGAAACTCACGTTGGCGCCGTGTTCCATCGAGGACTTGCTGGAGCAGGCCCGCTTGCGGTTTGCCGAGGCGGCGCAGAAGAAGGGCATCGACCTGTTGGTGGAACTGCAGGGGCCGTTACCCTGGTTGCAGGCCGACCAGCCGCAGTTGGAGCGCGTACTGGACAACCTGATCGACAACGCCCTGCGCCATACCGGCACCGACGGCCAGATCCGCCTGCAGGCGCGACGGCATGCCGAGCGCGTGATCATCAGCGTCGAAGACAATGGTGAGGGCATTGCCTATGGCCAGCAGGGGCGGATCTTCGAGCCGTTCGTGCAGGTCGGGCGCAAGAAGGGCGGCGCGGGATTGGGCCTGGCGCTGTGCAAGGAAATCGTGCAGTTGCACGGTGGAAGGATGGGGGTTTACTCGCGTCCGGGGCAGGGCACCCAGTTCTACATGGCGCTGACCGTCTGATCCGCTTCAGGCTTCGTCATCGATGCGCCGGGCGGCCAGGCGCCGACCTCGGGTAATCAGCTCGATGAACTGCACGGCGCTCAGGGCATGGGCGAACAACCAGCCCTGGCCGAACTTGACCCCTTCACTGCTCAGGAATGCGGCCTGGGCTTCATGCTCGATGCCTTCGGCAATCACCTTGAGCTGCAGGGCCTGGGCCATGTGGATGATGTGCGGTGCCACGCCGCTGCTGGCGGCGTCATGCCCCAGCGCATCGATGAACGCCTTGTCGATTTTCAGACAGTCCACCGGCAGGGTCTGCAGGTACGCAAGGCTGCAATAGCCGGTGCCAAAGTCGTCGATCAGCACCTGGTGCCCGACATCGCGTAGCGCCTGGAGGTTTCCACGGGCGATCTCCACGTCGATCAGGCCGCGCTCGGTGACTTCAAAGGCGATCTGCCTGGCGGCCACACGATGCAGGGTCAACAGTCGCGCCATCACTTGGCCGATGCGCGGCACCATCACATCACAGGCCGCCAGGTTGACCGAGATGTACAGCTGCGGATTGGCCCGCAGCAAATGACCCAGTTGCTCGAGCAGGCGTTGCAGGACGAAATCGGTCATCTGGCGGATCTGTCCGGTGTTTTCCGCCATCGGAATGAACAGGTCGGGGCTGGTCAGGGTGCCGTCTGGCCGGCGCCAGCGCAGCAAGGCTTCGGCCCCGACGCAATGACGGTTGTCGAGGTTGAAGATCGGTTGATACAACACCTGCAGCTCCCCGCGTCGTATCGCACCGGCCAATTCGGCATCCAGCGACTGGCGCTGGCGCACCAGCAGAAACACCATGAAGCCCACGAACAGCCCGGCGATGACACTGGCCGGCCCCAGCCACCACCACGCGGTGGGCACATGCCGACCGGTGCGCGGCGATATCAGCACCCACTGGTATTCGGGGTTGTCGGTCGGCATGCGATAGATCAGCCGGGTCTGGGTCACCTGCAAGGCGTCGCGGCTGTCCGGTGGCCAGGCTTCGGCGGGCGGCCAGGCCTGCGCCGTGCCCAGCACCGGAATGGCTCGCTTGCCGTGATCCAACACCACCAGAAGGCTGCTGCCCGGCGACAGGTCGACCATGTCGGTCAGGTGGCCGCGAGAGGTGGCGACGCGAAAATTGCCACGTCCGAGCATCAGCGCGGCGCGGTTTTCATCGGGTTCGGTGGAGGTGTTCAGCCAGTAGCTGTAGGCCGGGTCCTTGATGTCCGGTGGCCGTACCATCGACAAGCCTTCCTGACGCGGGCGGTTGGAACAGATCCGCGAACCGTCCATGAACGCGGCTTCGTAGACGAAGCGGTAGTTGAACGTGACCTGTTGCAGGGTGGCGATCATTTCATCGCTGCACATGCGCAGCGGCTGGGCTTCGAGATCATCGAGGCTTTCGCGCAGTTGCCCGAACAACTGCTCCAGGCGCGCCAGGAAGCGCTCACCCTGCGCATTCATTTCAAGGCTTTCGTTCTGCTCGATCTGATTCAGGGCGACGAACATGCTGCCCGTCAACAGCAGCAAGGTGCTCAGGACAGCCGCCAGCATCGCCAACAACCAGGGGCGATAAAACCAGCTACGAAGCGTCTCTCGAGCAGCAGGCATGATGGTAGATCCGAAGGATTACCAATGAGTTATAGCTGCTGTTTGAGAAAGCGCGTTGACCGTCGGGCGGGCGTCATTATTTTGTCTGATTCAACACCTGAAGTAGCGCGGCGGTTTGCGCGTCGGGCAGGCCGTCAAAGCGTGACGGACGGAAATGCATCTGGAAGGCAGCGATCACATGACGGGTCGCGACATCCAGTTCGCCGGTTTGCGGCGTGGCATAACCCAGGCGCGCCAACTGAGCCTGAAACCAACTGATGCTCGGCAATTGTGCGTTGAATTGCGCTTGCTGGCGCGCCACGGCCTGCTCGTTCGGCCAGATCCCCAGACCTTCGGCCGCCAGGCGTTTCCAGGGGAACAGCGGTCCGGGGTCGAGTTTGCGCAAGGGCGCGATGTCGCTGTGGCCAATGATGCTGCGCGGGTTGATGGCGTACCGTTGACTGATGTCCTTGAGCAGGACGATCAATGACTGCACCTGAGCTTCGCTGTAGGGATACCAGAAGCGCTGGCCATCGGGCATCTCCTTGAATCCGGGATTGACGATCTCGATGCCGATGGAGCTGGAGTTGAGCCACGTCCGGCCCTGCCACTCGCTTTCACCCGCGTGCCATGCCCGCAGGCTCTCGTCCATCAGCTTGTAGACGGTGGCGTCCTTGTCGTCGCCGATCAGGTAATGGCTGCTGACTTCGCCGTGGGTCAGCAGTTGCAGCGAACGTTCAAGGGACGCGGAGGTGTAATGCACCACCACGAACTGAATGCGGCTGTCGTGATTGACGGAAGGGTGGCTGGTGTCGAACCGGGGGCCACTGGTGCATCCGGCCAGCAGGACCAACGACAGGATGAGAGCGAAAAATTTCATGGCAAAAGGCAACGCGCAAGACGGTAATGCAACAGTGTAACGTACTGTCCTGCGCCGTGGCCGCCGACCGAGCCGATTTCAACAAAATGGGACAAATGGCCTGTCAGCCCAGCTCGATCCGGTTGCGGCCTGCGTGTTTGGCTCGGTAGAGCGCCTGATCGGCTCTTTTAAGCACCAGATCGCTGTGCTCGCCGGGTCTGAAAGCGGTCATGCCCATGGAAACAGTGATGGTGACCGGCTCACCCTTGAAGTGAAACGGGCAGGCTTCGATCGATGAGCGCAACTTTTCCAACAGTTTTGCCCCGACGGCGGGCACCGTGCCTGGCATCAGCAGCACGAACTCCTCACCCCCGAACCTGGCGATGAAATCCGTGCCCCGCAGGCGTTTGCGCAGCACGCTGGCGATGATTTTCAGGACTTTGTCGCCTGCCAGGTGACCATAGTTGTCGTTGATGCGCTTGAAGTGATCGAGGTCGAGAATGGCCAGCAACAAGGTGTTGCCATGTTGCTGCCACTGGCTGATTTCGTACTCCAGCCGTTCGCTCCAGGCAGCCCGGTTGGGCAGGGTGGTCAGCGGGTCGATCAGGGCTTTCTGGCGCTGCTCTTCAAGGTGCTCGCGGTAGCCCAGAGCCTCCTGCTCCATATGCGCCACGCGTTCGGCCAGGCCTTTGAGGCGCGCCGCCACTTCCTGCTCGCGTTCGTCGCGCTGCTGGCGGTGCTGGTCCATGGTCCCCAGCAGACCTTCGAGATGGTTCTCCAGCACGTGCTTGAGATCTTCGAGATCCGCCGCGTCCTGCACGCTGGTTTGCAGGCCGTCGACCTGTTCACGGATCTGCGTGTCCATTTCGCGTGCCGCAGACAGGTTGTCGGCGTGGCCATCACTGGCGGCCTTGAGGTTGCTCTGGAATGATCCCAAGCGCTCATTGAGCTGCTGCAGATAGACTTCGAATTCGTGCTGGCCGCTGTCGTTGATCGCCAGCATCAGCGTGGCCAGATCGTCGAGGATCGGCAGCAGCTCGTACCAGTTCAACCCGTTTTGCAGGCGATCGCGCATGGCTTCGGCTTGCGGGCGGTGACGTTCCGGCAGGGACAGGTCATCCAGCAGGCCCAGCAGGGTGTCTTCGATGTGCTTGGCGACGGAACTGTAGGACGGTTCCGGCGAATCAGGCAGCGCGTAGAGAATATCCTGCTCGGCTTGTTCCGGATCGATAGCCGCCAAGGCCTGGGCCATGGCCGGGGGCAGGGGCAGCCGGTCGAGAAACACCTCGGGGGTCAGTTCGTCCGGGTTCTCCTGCAGAGGCATCGGGGCAGCCGGCGCGACAGCCGATGGTTGAGCTGGCTGGGGATCGGGTTCTTCAGTCTCAACCGCTTCGGCCGTGGGCGCGGCAGGCTCCGGCGCATGAACCGGGGGGACATAGGCCACGGCAGGCTCGGGTGTCGGCATTGCCGGCGCTGCTTCGAGCACCTGCGCGACCGTCTCTTCAGGTTGTTCGTGCGACGGTGCTACGGGAGGCTGTTCAACCGCCTGTGCGGGTTCGACAGGCGCCTGCGAACGCGTAGCAGGGGGCATTTCTGCCGCCTCTTCGATGCCCTCGTCAGGTTGCGCGGTGTGCACGGGGGGGTCCGGTGCTGCCGGTGCTGTCTGTTGAGGGGCGTCTTCGCCCTCCCTGTGACCGAACAGGCGCTGCAACAAGCTTGGCCGGCCGGGCTCCGCCGGATGCTCCAGCTGGCTCAAGGCCTTGCCCTGCAGCCCGCTCAGTTCGCTGAGCAGCAGCGGGATCTCGCGTGCCTGGCTGACGCGTGTGTCCAGGTGTTTGGCGAAGCTCTTCAGCGGTCGGCTGACTTCCCGTGGCAACGGCAAGGTTTGCAACTGTGTCACGAGTGCGTTCAGCGCGACACTGGTCTGGTTGACGCGGGTCTCGCGACGCTGCTCGGAGTCGAGCACGGCTTTTTCCAGTCGAGGCAGCAGCGCGGCCAGGCCCGCATCCATTTCATCGCTGCGGATGACGTCGCGCATTTCCTTCATGCACTGGTCAACGGCGCGGTCGGTGCCCTCGGCTGCGAGGGTGCTGCGCACCAGCCCCCGCCGCAACAGGTCGAGGCGGGCGTCCCAGCGACGCTCGAGCTTTTCCTGTTGTTCGATGCTTTTGAGGTATTTCTCTTTCCAGCGCTGTGTTTCGTCGCTCATTCATCGGTTCCGCGAAGGGCAGGACTCAACGCGGGCAATGCATCGGCCGTGAGCGAACCCGGCAGACGAATCTCTACCGCGACCGGCAGGTGATCGGAAATGGGTTGAGCCAGCACTTCGACTTTTTCAAGCGTCAGGCTCGGGCTCAGCAGAATATGGTCCAGGCAGCGCTGTGGGCGCCAACTGGGAAAGGTCGCTTGCAGTTGCGGCGCCAGCAGGCCGAGGTCGCGCAACGGCGAATTTTGCAGCAGGTCACTGGCGTGGGTATTCATGTCGCCCATCAGCACCTGATGCTTGTAGTCGCCGATCAACTCGCGGATGTAGGCCAGTTGCAGGCTGCGGGTGCGAGCGCCGAGCGCCAGGTGCATCATCACCACCACCAGGGCTTCCGGGCCTTCGCCGAAGCGCACCAGGATAGCGCCGCGACCCTTGGGGCCGGGCAGCGGGTGGTCTTCGATGGCCCACGGACGCAGACGGCTGAGCACGCCATTGCTGTGCTGGGCGAAACGCCCCAGGTTGCGATTGAGCTGCTGATACCAGTAGGGGAAGGCGCCGAGCTGGGCCAGGTGTTCCACCTGGTTGACGTAGCCGGTTCTGAGGCTGCCGCCATCGGCCTCCTGCAGGGCGACCAGGTCGAAGTCGCCGAGCAGGTTGCCGATTTTCTGCAGGTTGTCGGCACGCCCGGTGTGCGGCAACAGGTGTTGCCAGCCTCGGGTCAGGTAATGCCGATAGCGCTCGGTGCTGATGCCCACCTGGATGTTGAAGCTGAGCAGGCGCAGACGGCTGTCTGCGGGCAGACCCGTCGATTCCAGGTGGTGATCGTTGACCCGCGGATCATGCAGGCCAACGACACGTTCAGTTCCCCAGCGGCGCATGGCGGTTGCCGGGCTTAGTTGGAGGCAGCCTTGTTCGCCGCTCGCTCTTTGTCCACAAGCTGGTCGGCCAGCTTCAGTGCGTTCTCGGCACCGCCGGCAGAGCCGATGTCGAAACGATACTTGCCGTTGACGATCATGGTTGGAACGCCAGTGATTTCATATTTCTTGGCCAGTTCACGGGCCTGGACGATCTTGCCCTTGATGGCGAAGGAGTCGAAGGTTGCCAGGAACTTGTCCTTGTCGACGCCCTGGGTGGCCAGGAAGTCGGCCATTTCGTTCTTGTCGACGAGCTTCTTGTGCTCTTTCTGGATCGCATTGAACACCGCCGCGTGGACCTTGTGCTCGACGCCCATGGCTTCCAGCGTCAGGAACATCTGGCCGTGTGCATCCCATGGGCCGCCGAACATGGCCGGGATGCGCACGAAATTGACGTCCGAAGGCAGCTTCTCGGCCCAGGGATTGATCACCGGTTCAAAGGCGTAGCAATGCGGGCAGCCGTACCAGAACAGCTCCACCACTTCGATTTTGCCAGGCACCGCAACCGCCACCGGGTTGGCCAGTTCGACGTAGGGGGCGGTAGGTGTTTCGGCGGCTTGTGCAGTCATGCCGAACAGGCTGGCAGCGACGAATGCGGCGCTGATGATCAGATTACGCATGCTTTACTCCTGGACAAATGGGGTCGCCTCGCGCGACCTGTTTTCAGACAGGCCATGGCGGGCTTGAGTTCTGTAGTGTAACGGCAGCGGCCACAAAAAAGGGCGGCCTGAGCCACCCTTTTTATACTTGCCGAGACAGATTAATGGAGCGTTAACGTGACAGGAGGTCTATCGCCTGCACGCCGCTCGATACACTGCTCTCAGTGCAGCCCTTGAATGTAGCTGGACACTGCGGCGATGTCTTCATCGCTCATGCGCTTGGCGATGCTTTGCATGGGTTTGGCATCGCCGTCGTTGTTGCGGCCGCCTTCTTCCTTGCGGAAATCGGTCAGCTGCTTGGCCACGTACTGAGCGTGCTGGCCGCCCAGGTGCGGGAAGCCGGCTGCCGCGTTGCCCGCGCCGTTGGGGGCGTGGCAGCCGGTGCAGGCTGGCAGGCCCTTGGCCAGGTCACCACCACGGAACAGTGCTTCACCGCGAGCCACGATCTTCGGATCGGCGGCGCCAACACTGCCTTTCTGGCTGGCGAAGTAGGCGGAGATATCGGCCAGGTCCTGATCGCTCAGGTTGGTCAGCAGCCCGGTCATTTCCAGTACCGTGCGTTTGCCGGACTTGATGTCGTGCAGCTGCTTGTTCAGATAACGTTCGCCCTGACCTGCCAGTTTCGGAAAGTTAGGCGCCATGCTGTTGCCATCCGGGCCATGACAGGCGCCACACACGGCGGCTTTCGCCTGACCCGCTGTCGCATCACCTGCAGCATGGGCTATGCCGGAGATCCCCACGGTCAACAGCAGACTCACGATCAATTTGTTCATCAGCTAATCCAACTACGGCTAAGGGTTAAGAGTTATGGACCGGGATCACTCGCTCATCCACTGGATGACGGTTCGGTAATCCTCGGCACTGCAGTCCATGCACAAACCACGCGGCGGCATCGCCTTGAAACCCTGGGTCACGTGTTGCACCAGCGTCTCCATACCTTTCGCCAACCTCGGCGTCCAAGCCTCCCGATCGCCTTTTCGGGGCGCCATGGGAAGTTGGCCGGAATGACAGGCACCACAAACACGGTTGTACACAGCTTCCGGATCCTGTGTAGCCTGAGCGCTGTAAAGCGGTATCAGGACACCGGCAGCTAGCAGCCATTTCGTCATAAAACGACCTTTTCAGGGTTGAGAGCGTTCTGCGTTCTAATGCGCAATCAAGGTCAATCGCTCTCGTGAACTTCATCCTACGCTGGGACAAAGCGCACACAAAATCTGCGGCATTATATACTGGCGCTACTGAAACGGAAACGACACCGCTTGCCGCGTCCATTCCCGGCGCCGCCCACATCGGAAATCCCATGCAACTCAAGAATCCCATCCTCGGCCTGTGCCAACAGTCCACCTTCATGCTCAGCGCTGCCAAAGTCGACCAATGTCCCGACGACGAAGGCTTCGAAGTGGCCTTCGCCGGGCGTTCCAATGCCGGTAAATCCAGCGCGTTGAACACCCTGACGCATGCCAGCCTGGCGCGGACCTCCAAGACGCCGGGGCGCACGCAACTCCTCAACTTTTTCAAGCTAGACGATGATCGTCGTCTGGTCGACCTGCCGGGCTACGGTTACGCGAAAGTGCCTATCCCGCTCAAGCAGCACTGGCAGCGTCACCTGGAAGCTTATCTGGGCGGTCGCGAGAGTTTGAAAGGGTTGATTCTGATGATGGATATCCGTCATCCAATGACCGATTTCGACCTGCTGATGCTCGATTGGGCCGTGGCCAGTGGCATGCCGATGCACATTCTGCTGACCAAAGCGGACAAGTTGACCTACGGCGCGGCAAAAAACGTCTTGCTCAAGGTCCAGTCGGACATTCGCAAAGGCTGGGGCGATGCGATCACCATCCAGTTGTTTTCGGCGCCCAAGCGCATGGGCCTGGAAGACGCCTACACTGTACTGGCGGGCTGGCTGGAACTGGCGGACAAGGGCGCAGAACCGGCCGAGCAGTAAATCGCAGGCAAAAAAAACCCCGGACTTCTTATGGGGAGGGGGAAGTTCCGGGGTTCAAGTTCCGGACCGCTAGGGCGGGGTCCGAATATCTGCCAACACTTAACACAACATAGGAGCAATGAACGGCTTCACCAGCCATTCAGTTACTCTGAGTCGTGGTTCACAGGTTTAGTTCCGGGTGTTCAGAAACCATTTGAAATAAACCCGCTCATTTTCCGAAATAAGCCTCTGCGCCGCGACACTATGCCGCAACAAAAGCATCCATGTAGGAGCGAGCAGTCTCGCTCCTACAGGCGGCCGCTGATCGGATCAGTGCGCCTCATCCCAGTTATTGCCTACACCCACTTCCACCAGAAGCGGCACGTCCAGCGTCGCGGCCTGGCTCATGTGCTGGCGAATCTCCTCGCGCACTTGATCCACCAGGTCCTCGCGCACCTCCAGCACCAGTTCGTCGTGCACTTGCAGGATCACCTTGGCGTCCAGGCCCGAGCTCGTCAGCCAGTTATCCACAGCCACCATGGCTTTCTTGATGATGTCCGCCGCGGTGCCTTGCATCGGGGCGTTGATGGCCGTGCGTTCGGCACCTTTGCGCAGGGCCGGGTTTTTCGCATTGATGTCCGGCAGGTACAGGCGCCGGCCGAAGATGGTTTCGACGAAACCCTGTTCGGCCGCCTGGGCGCGGGTGCGCTCCATGTACGCCAGGACACCTGGGTAGCGGGTGAAATAACGGTCGATGTACGCCTGGGATTGCTTGCGGTCGACGCCAATCTGCTTGGCCAGGCCAAACGCGCTCATGCCGTAGATCAGGCCAAAGTTGATCGCCTTGGCGCTGCGACGCTGATCGGTGGTCACCTGCGCCAGTTCAACGCCGAATACCTCGGCAGCGGTGGCCTTGTGCACGTCCAGGTCGTTGCGGAAGGCGTGCAGCAAACCTTCGTCCTTGGCCAGGTGCGCCATGATCCGCAGTTCGATTTGCGAGTAGTCCGCCGCCAGCAGCTTGTAGCCCTTGGGGGCCACGAACGCCTGGCGAATCCGCCGGCCTTCGGCGGTGCGGATCGGAATGTTCTGCAGGTTCGGATCACTGGACGACAAACGCCCGGTCGCCGCCACGGCCTGATGATAGGAGGTGTGGATCCGCCCGGTGCGCGGGTTGATCTGTTCCGGCAGGCGATCGGTGTAGGTGCTTTTCAGTTTGCTCATCGAGCGGTACTGCATCAGCACCTTGGGCAGCGGGTAATCCTGCTCGGCGAGTTCCGCCAGTACCGCTTCGGCGGTTGAAGCCTGGCCCTTGGCGGTTTTGCTGAGGACCGGCAGGCCGAGTTTTTCGTAGAGGATCACGCCCAACTGCTTCGGCGAGCCGAGGTTGAATTCCTCGCCGGCAATGGCGAAGGCTTCACGCTCCAGCGCAACCATTTTCTCGCCCAGTTCGACGCTCTGGATCCCCAGCAGGTTGGCATCGACCAGCGCGCCCTGGCGTTCGATCCGGGCGAGCACCGGCACCAGCGGCATTTCGATCTCGCTCAGCACCTTGCCCAGGCTTGGAATGGCGTTGAGCTTTTCCTGCAGGGTCTGATGCAGGCGCAGCGTGACGTCAGCGTCTTCGGCGGCGTAAGGCCCGGCCACTTCCAGGGCAATCTGGTCGAAGGTCAACTGCTTGGCGCCCTTGCCGGCGATGTCCTGGAAGCCGATGGTGGTGTGGTTCAGGTACTTCAGCGCCAGGCTATCCATGTCGTGACGGGTCGCGGTGGAGTCCAGCACGTAGGACTCGAGCATGGTGTCGAAGGCGATGCCCTGCACATTGATGCCGCAGTTCTGGTCACCGCCGATGGCGCAATTGGCCAGGATGTTCATGTCGTACTTGGCGTGCTGGCCGACCTTGAGCTTGTTCGGGTCTTCCAGAATCGGTTTCAGTGCGCGCAGCACGGTGTCGCGGTCCAGTTGGTCCGGCACGCCCATGTAGGAGTGGGTCAACGGGATGTAGGCGGCCTCGTTGGCCTTGACCGCGAACGAGAGGCCGACCAGTTGCGCCTGTTGCGCGTCGAGGCCTGTGGTTTCGGTATCGAAGGCAAACAGGCTGGCGTCGTTGAGCTTGTTGAGCCACAGGTCGAAATCGGCCTGGGTCAGGATCGTGGTGTATTGGTGCTCGGTTTCGCCAGCGGCTTCCTCCACCACGGGCGCGGACACGGTCTGCCCGGAACGTTTGGCGTCGCGCTGGTTCTCGTCGAACCAGCTCTTGAACTCCAGCAAGGTGTAGAGCTCGGCGAGGGCGTCGTGATCCGGCTCGCCCATTTGCAGGTCGTCGAGGCCGATGTCCAGCGGGACGTCGATCTTGATGGTGGCCAGCTGGTAGGAGAGGAATGCCATCTCCTTGTGCTCTTCGAGCTTGGCCGGCAGCGTTTTCGCGCCACGGATCGGCAGGGTCGGGACGATGTCCAGCTGCGCATAGAGCTCGTTCAGGCCACCGTTCACACCCACCAGCAGGCCGGACGCGGTCTTCGGCCCGATGCCGGGAACACCTGGGATGTTGTCGGACGAATCGCCCATCAGCGCCAGATAGTCGATGATCTGCTCGGGAGCGACACCGAATTTCTCCTTCACGCCCTCGACGTCCAGCGCGCTACCGGTCATGGTGTTGACCAGCGTAATGTGGCCGTCGACCAGTTGCGCCATGTCCTTGTCGCCAGTGGAGATCACCACCGGGCGGTCGGCGGCGGCGCTGCTGCGGGCCAGGGTGCCGATCACGTCGTCGGCTTCGACACCGTCGACGCACAGCAGCGGAAAGCCCAGCGCCTTGACGCTGTCGTGCAGCGGCTGGATCTGAACGCGCATGTCATCGGGCATGCTCGGACGGTTGGCCTTGTACTCGGCGTACATTTCATCGCGAAATGTCCCGCCCTTGGCGTCGAACACCACCGCGAAGGGGCTGTCCGGGTACTGCTTGCGCAGACTCTTGAGCATGTTCAACACGCCTTTGACCGCTCCGGTCGGCAGGCCTTTGGAGGTGGTCAGCGGGGGCAGCGCGTGAAAGGCCCGGTACAGATATGAAGAACCGTCGACCAGGACGAGGGGGGCTTGGCTCATGAGCAGGATCAACCTTTTCGGCGGGTCCGGCGCTAGAATAGCGGGACCGTTGACGACAAAGGGACAAGGTTATCATGCGTACACTAAATCGCCTGTTGCTGGCTGGCTTGTTTGCAATTGCACCGCTGGCCGTGATGGCCGCGGATGATGCGCCATCGCCGGAACCGGATGTGACCATCCGTACCGAAGGCGATAACACGATCAAGGAATACCGCCAGAATGGTTTCCTGTACGCCATCCAGGTGACGCCGAGGGGAGGCAAGCCGTACTTTCTGGTGCGCGCCGATGGATCGGACGGTAACTTCATCCGCTCGGATCAGCCGGATATGCTGATTCCGGCGTGGAAGATTTTCGAATGGAAGTAATTTCTTAATTTCAATTGGCGCCCGCTCCCTGGCGGCGCCCGTACTGGCAGTTAAAACATGTCTGTGTTCACCCCGCTGGCTCGGCCCGAGCTGGAAACCTTTCTCGCCCCTTACGGGCTCGGCCGCCTGCTCGATTTCCAGGGGATTGCCGCCGGTAGCGAAAACACCAACTTCTTCATCAGCCTGGAACAGGGCGAATTCGTCCTGACCCTGGTCGAGCGGGGGCCGGTGCAGGAGATGCCGTTCTTCATCGAGCTGCTGGATGTGCTGCATGAGGCCAACCTGCCGGTGCCTTACGCGTTGCGCACCACCGACGGCGTCGCCTTGCGCGAACTGGCCGGCAAGCCTGCGCTGCTGCAACCGCGCCTGGCCGGCAAGCACATCAAGCAGGCCAACGCCCAGCATTGCGCCCAGGTCGGCGAGTTGCTCGGTCATCTGCATCTGGCGACCCAGGCGAACATGATCAAGCGCAAAACCGATCGTGGCCTGGACTGGATGCTGGAGGAGGGCACGCAACTGCTGTCGCATCTCGATGCCGAGCAGAGCGATCTGCTGCGACGGGCGCTGGACGAGATCACGCAGCAGAAAGCGAAAATTCTGGCGTTGCCTCGGGCAAACATCCACGCCGACCTGTTTCGTGACAACGCGATGTTCGAAGGCACGCACCTGACCGGGTTGATCGACTTCTACAACGCCTGCTCGGGGCCGATGCTCTATGACGTGGCCATTGCCCTGAACGACTGGTGTTCGGATGACGACGGGCTGCTTGACGGGCCACGGGCGCGGGCGTTGCTGGGCGCCTATGCAGCGCTGCGGCCATTCACTGCCGCCGAAGCCGAGCTATGGCCGACCATGCTGCGCGTCGCATGTGTGCGGTTCTGGTTATCGCGCCTGATTGCGGCGGAATCCTTCGCCGGGCAGGACGTGCTGATTCACGACCCGATGGAGTTCCAGTTGCGCCTGGCGCAGCGGCAGAAGGTCAGTACGCCACTGCCTTTTGCCCTCTAAAAGCATCGCGAGCAGGCTCGCTCCCACATTGGATCTTCAGTGCGAATGAAATCCCCTGTTGGAGCGAGCCTGCTCGCGATAAGGTCACCTCAATTTTTGATCAAAGCGACTCCAGGCACCCCGCCAGATCATTCCCCAACTTCTCCAGCACCTGCTCGTAACCCTGGGCTGTGGCCGGGGTGTAGCCGCCCAGCGCATCCAGTTCCGCGAGCTTCACCGGGAGCCCGGCCACCAGGGTTTCGGCCAGGCGCGGGCGCAACGGTGGCTCGCTGAACACGCAGGTCTTGCCGACTTCCTGCAAGCGGGTGCGCATGGCGGCGACGTGCTGGGCACCGGGTTGCACTTCAGCGGCGACACTGAAGACGCCGGTGTGCTTCAGGCCGTAAGCGTCCTCGAAGTAATCGAATGCTTCATGAAAGACAAAGTACGGCTTGCCGGCGACGCCTGCCAGACGGTCCTTCAGGCGCAGGTCCAGTGCATCCAGACGTTCATCGAAGGCTTTCAGGTTGCTCTGGTAGCGCGGCGCATTGTCCGGATCGGCGGCGCTCAGGTCAGCGGCCATTTTCGTCGCAATCACCCGGGCATTCACTGGCGATAACCACAGATGGGCATCCAGGCTGCCCGGGCGGTGATCGTGGTCATGTTCGTCGGCTTCTTCAGCGTGGGAGTGGCTGTCCTCGGCGAAATGACGCAACTTCAGACCCGGCAGATCTTGCACGGCGACGCTCGGCAACGTACGACCCTTCAACACGCGAGGCAGGAAACCTTCCATGTCCGGACCGATCCAGTAGACCAGATCCACCGACTGCACCTTCCGTACGTCGGATGGGCGCAGTGCGTAATTGTGCGGTGAAGCACCGGGCGGCAGCAGCACTTCGGGGATCGCCACGCCGTCCTGTACCGCAGCGGCAATCAGCTGCAGCGGCTTGATACTGGTGAGCACTTTGACTTCGGCCTGGGCAGCACCGATGAACAGAAAACTTGCGACGAAAGCGACAAAGATGGAAAAAAGTCGGGACACGATGACCACTCGAAGATGAAAGAACGGGTAACATAATAACGTCTCTCACTAAACTCGTCTCCGCTCATGCCTATTACACCGATTGCCAGCCGTCCCCACGACCACTCACATTGCGTTCACAGCGCCCTGTCGGAGGCCGATGCCCTGTGTGCGCGGCAAGGCTTGCGCCTGACTGCGCTGCGCCGTCGGGTGCTGGAACTGGTGTGGCAAAGCCACAAGCCACTGGGCGCCTACGACATCCTGGCGGTGCTGAGTGACCAGGACGGGCGCCGTGCCGCGCCGCCAACCGTGTACCGTGCGCTGGACTTCCTGCTGGAAAACGGCCTGGTGCACCGCATTTCCTCGCTCAACGCCTTCGTCGGTTGCAATCACCCCGAACACGCGCACCAGGGGCAGTTCCTCATCTGCCGCGAATGCCATGCCGCCATCGAGCTCGAACAGAAATCCATCAGCGACGCGATTGTCGGCAGCGCCAGGGAGGTCGGGTTTGTCGTCGAAGGTCAGACCGTGGAAGTGGTCGGCCTCTGCTCGGGTTGCCAGGGGGCGTGATGAGCAACGCGCTGATCCGCCTCGAGCAGGTTGCCGTCACGTTTGCCGGCCAGGCGGTGCTGGATAACATCGCACTGAGTGTCGAGCCGGGGCAGATCGTCACCCTGATCGGCCCCAACGGTGCCGGCAAGACCACGCTGGTGCGGGCGGTGCTCGGCTTGTTGAAGCCCGACAGTGGCAGCGTCTGGCGCAAGCCGAAACTGCGCATCGGCTACATGCCGCAAAAACTTCACGTTGATCCGACGCTTCCACTGTCGGTGCTGCGTTTCCTGCGCCTGGTGCCGGGGGTGGATCGCGCCCGTGCGCTGGCGGCACTCAGGGAAGTGGGTGCCGAGCAGGTGATCGACAGCCCGGTACAAAGTGTGTCCGGCGGCGAAATGCAGCGGGTGCTGCTGGCCCGGGCCCTGTTGCGCGAACCTGAACTGTTGGTGCTCGACGAGCCGGTGCAGGGGGTCGACGTCGCAGGTCAGGCCGAGCTGTACAGCCTGATTACCCGACTGCGCGACCGCCACGGCTGCGGCGTGCTGATGGTCTCCCATGACCTGCACCTGGTCATGAGCACCACCGACCAGGTGGTCTGCCTCAACCGGCACGTCTGCTGTTCGGGCCACCCCGAGCAGGTCAGCGGCGACCCGGCGTTCGTCGAACTGTTCGGCAAGAACGCTCCGAGCCTGGCGATTTATCACCACCATCACGACCACGCTCACGACTTGCATGGCTCGGTGGTCACCGCGTCCTCTGCCGCCCAACCCCACGTTCACGGAGATAGCTGCAAGCATGGCTGATTTTCTGCTTTATGCCCTGCTTGCAGGTCTGGCTTTGGCGCTGGTGGCGGGGCCGTTGGGGTCCTTTGTGGTCTGGCGGCGCATGGCGTATTTCGGCGACACGCTGTCGCACGCGGCATTGCTCGGCGTGGCACTGGGCTTTCTGCTGGATGTCAGCCCGACGGTGGCGGTGACCGTCGGCTGCCTGCTGTTGGCGGTGCTGCTGGTGACCCTGCAACAGCGCCAGCCATTGGCGTCGGACACCCTGCTGGGAATTCTTGCACCGAGCACGCTCTCGCTCGGCCTGGTCGTACTAAGCTTCATGCACGAAGTGCGGATCGACCTGATGGCGTATCTGTTCGGCGACCTGCTGGCGATCAGTCCCACCGATCTGGCGTGGATTCTCGGCGGTAGCGCGGCGGTGCTGGTGTTGCTGGTGACATTGTGGCGGCCCTTGCTGGCGATCACGGTGCATGAAGAACTGGCGCGGGTGGAAGGCTTGCCGGTGCCGGCGCTGCGCATGACCCTGATGCTGCTGATCGCCGTCGTGATCGCCGTAGCGATGAAAATCGTCGGTGTGTTGCTGATTACGTCACTGCTGATCATCCCTGCCGCTGCGGCACAACGTCACGCCCGGTCGCCGGAGCAGATGGCGCTGGGTGCAAGCCTGCTGGGCATGCTCGCGGTGTGTGGCGGGCTGGCGTTGTCCTGGTTCAAGGACACCCCGGCAGGCCCGTCGATCGTGGTAACGGCCGCCGCACTGTTTCTGCTGAGTTTTGTCCTGCCCCGTCGAGGGGTGTAGACTTGCTCGTTTTTTGCGCAAATAGAGAGTCGCAGGAATGAAGCCGTTCGCCTCCCGTTATCTGCTCCTTGTCGCGTTTTCGCTGCTACTGGGCGCCTGCCAAAGCACGCCGCCGGCGGCCCCCGAGGCCACTGATGCGCGGGCTTCGGCCATCGCACAGCTTGAGCAAAGCCTCGCCAGCAGCGAACTGGCCACTGCCGAAGGCCAGCTGGCAGCCTTGCAGGCCGAATCCCCCAACGATCAGTCCCTTGAGCAGTACCAGCGGCAATTGGCCGAAGCCTACCTGCGCCGCAGCCAGATCGTGCTGCAGAAGGGCGACGTGAATGCCGCCGCCACCGCCCTGAGCCGTGCACGGGTGCTGATGCCCAAGGCTCCGGCGCTGACGGGCGGGGTCAACAACGCCATTGTCAATGCGCGCAAGGCTGAACTCGACAGGGCCGAGGCGGCGCTGCTGGCGGCCGAGGCACGCCCGGCGGCGAAGGTGATCGATCCGGCGGCTGAAAGCACGACCGTTGCATTGAATCTCACCGATATGGGCAAACTTCGGCGACAACTGGACGCCATCGCTGCCGATACCGTGAACTACCAATGCGATGTGAGCATCCAGGTGCCGCGCACGGATGACTACCCATGGCTGGCGACCTTGCTGACCAAGCGGGTGAAGAAACTGGATTCGGGGTTTGAACTGGAGCTGCGCAAGCAGATTGTGCGCACGGTGCCGGCGCAGATCGTGCTGAGTCCGCGTAAGCCCTGAAAGCATCGCTGGCAAGCCAGCTCCCACAGTTGATTGCATCGCCCCTGTGGGAGCTGGCTTGCCAGCGATAGCTGACTTCCTGCCTACAAAGACCTCAAGCCGGAACCGCCTTGGCCTTCGGCTCCCGTGCCCACACCCGATGCTGCCCGATGGCGTCGAAGAACGCCTTGTGCAGCTTGGCATCCGTCCCTACGATCAACCCCTCATCCACCTCCAGCTTCAACACATCCAGCAACTGTTTCGCCTCGCCGTGCAGGGCAATCGCTTTCAGGTGTTTATAGGCTTCGAGCAGGTAATGCAGGGCGACGCCATCGCCGCTCAATGCCTTGATCGAAGCCGCACCGCCCGGTACGAACACCGCGTCGAACGCAATGGACGGCATGCCTTCCATCGATGCATCCACCGGCAGCATCTTGCCATCCGCCGTCTTCACGGGAGCCGAGGTGGGGCCGAGGAGTTTGGCATGCGCGCCTTCGGCCTTGAGGGCTTTTTTCATCGCATCGATGGCCGCGCCATCCACCCCGTTGGCCGCCAGGATCGCCACCTTGCGGGTCTTGATATCGCCCGGCAACAGGTTGGCCTGGCTCAGCGCCGGCGAGCGCTCCAGCGACGTTTTCGGTACCTCCACCGTCCCGGCTTTCGGTGCCGGCAACCCTAGATTCTGCGCGACACGCCCGGCCAGCCCGAGGTCGATGTTGGCGAGGATCTCGTTCACTTCCCGCGCCCGGATGTACTCGCGCTCGACCTTGCCCAGCTCGAAGCTGTAGGCGGCAATGATGTGCTCTTGTTCGTGCGGGCTCATGCTGTTGAAGAACAACCGCGCCTGGGAGAAATGATCGCCGAACGACTCGCTGCGCTGACGGATCTTGGCGGCGTCGATGCGCTCGGGGTAGGACTCGAACCCACCGTCCTGGGCAGCAGGCGGAGTTTCCTTCGGCCAGCCGCCGTCGATGGAGTTCGGCTCGTAGGACGCGCGCCCCTTATCGATGGTGGTGCGGTGCAGTGCGTCACGCTGGCCGTTGTGGAAGGGTGCCACCGGACGGTTGATCGGGATTTCGTGGAAGTTCGGCCCACCGAGTCGGCTGATTTGCGTATCGGTGTAGGAAAACAACCGGCCCTGCAGCAACGGGTCGTTGGAGAAGTCGATCCCGGGCACGATGTGTCCCGGACAGAATGCAACCTGCTCGACCTCGGCGAAGAAGTTGTCCGGGTTGCGGTTGAGCACCATCTTGCCCAGCGGCGTGATCGGGACGATTTCCTCGGGAATGATCTTGGTCGGGTCGAGAATGTCGAAATCGAAGGCGTGTTCGTTTTCTTCCTCGATCACTTGTACGCCCAGCTCCCATTCCGGGTAGTCGCCCATTTCGATGGCTTCCCAGAGATCGCGGCGATGGTAGTCGGTGTCCTTGCCGGCGAGTTTCTGCGCTTCATCCCACACCAGCGAGCAGGTCCCCGCCGTCGGGCGCCAATGAAATTTGACGAACCTGGATTTGCCCTCGGCATTGATCAGCCGGAAGGTGTGCACGCCAAAACCCTGCATGCTGCGCAGGCTTTTCGGGATCGCCCGGTCGGACATGGCCCAGATCACCATGTGCGCCGACTCCGGCACCAGCGACACGAAATCCCAGAAGGTGTCATGGGCCGAGCCGCCGGTGGGTATTTCGTTGTGCGGCTCGGGTTTCACCGCATGGACGAAATCGGGGAACTTGATCGCGTCCTGGATGAAGAACACCGGCATGTTGTTGCCCACCAGGTCGAAGTTGCCTTCGTCGGTGAAGAACTTCACGGCGAAACCACGTACGTCGCGCACGGTGTCGCCCGACCCGCGCGGGCCTTGCACCGTGGAGAATCGTACGAAGACCGGGGTTTTCTTGCCTGGGTCCTGCAGGAAACCTGCCTTGGTCAACACCGAATGGTTTTCGTAAGACTGGAAAAAACCGTGGGCGCCGGTTCCGCGGGCGTGGACAATGCGCTCCGGGATGCGCTCATGGTCAAAGTGCGTGATTTTCTCACGCATGATGAAGTCTTCCAGCAACGACGGCCCGCGGGCGCCGACTTTCAGCGTGTTCTGGTTGTCCGACACCTTGACGCCCTGGTTGGTGCGCAGGGCCTGATCGGTGGCGTCGGAACGGAAGGTTTCCAGGCTGTCGAGCTTGGTATTGGTGTTGCCTCGGTCCAGGGTGTCGGTCCCGGCCAATGCGCTCTTCGTGGCGCCAGGCTTCTTGATACTCATCAGTCGTAAACTCCTCGTCGGACGTGGGAAAATGCGTCCAGGCACGGCACCTGGCGATCGTCGAGTTGCCTAATGAGTGACTGACGGGGGCTTCCAACCGTTCCTTTTTTATGACTTTCGGTCGCGTTATTGCCAAATCGAAGGTTGATTGCCGAATAAATGCTAATAACCTCTATACGGACAGGCTAAAATGCGCGCCCGGCTAAACGCTGATCTTTTTCCAACGCGCCCCACAAGGTTCGCTACGTGATCGAGTTTCAAAACGTCCATAAAACCTACCGCGTCGCCGGTAAGGATATCCCCGCCCTGCACCCGACCAGTCTGACGATTGAGAACGGTCAGGTCTTCGGCCTGATCGGTCATTCCGGTGCGGGAAAAAGTACCCTGCTGCGTCTGATCAATCGCCTGGAGGAGTCCTCCGGCGGCAAGATCATCGTCGACGGCGAGGAAGTCACGGCGCTCGACGCCAATGGCTTGCGCCGCTTTCGCCAACAGGTCGGGATGATTTTCCAGCACTTCAACCTGCTGGCCTCCAAGACCGTGGCCGATAACGTCGCGCTGCCGTTGACCCTGGCTGGCGAGCTGTCGCGTGGCGAGATCGATCAGCGTGTCGCCGAATTGCTGGCGCGGGTGGGGTTGTCCGACCATGCGAAAAAGTACCCGGCGCAGTTGTCCGGCGGCCAGAAGCAGCGCGTCGGCATTGCCCGCGCTCTGGCGACCAAGCCGAAAATTCTGCTGTGCGATGAGGCGACCAGCGCCCTGGACCCGCAAACCACGGCGTCGGTCCTGCAGTTGCTGGCCGAGATCAACCGTGAGCTGAAGCTGACCATCGTCCTGATTACCCACGAGATGGATGTGATCCGTCGGGTCTGCGATCAGGTGGCGGTGATGGATGCGGGTGTGATCGTCGAGCAAGGCTCCGTGGCCGAGGTGTTCCTGCATCCCAAGCACCCGACCACCAAGCGCTTCGTCCAGGAAAGCGAACAGATCGACGAAAGCGAGCAACGCGATGATTTCGCTCATGTGCCGGGCCGCATCGTGCGCCTGACCTTCCAGGGCGACGCCACCTACGCGCCGTTGCTGGGCACAGTCGCCCGCGAAACAGGCGTGGACTACAGCATCCTGGCCGGTCGTATCGACCGCATCAAAGACATCCCCTACGGGCAATTGACCCTGGCGGTCACCGGTGGCGACATGGAGGCGGCGTTTGCCCGTTTCACCGCCGCTGACGTCCACATGGAGGTGCTGCGCTGATGGAAGCCCTGACAAGTTTCTTCGTTAACATCGACTGGTTCGAAATCTGGCTGGCCACTGGCGATACCCTGCTGATGCTCGGCGGTTCGCTGCTGTTCACCGTGCTCCTGGGGCTGCCGTTGGGCGTGTTGCTGTTCCTCTGCAGCCCGCGCCAATTGCTCGAGGCCAAGGGCATCTACGCGATGCTGTCGTTGATGGTGAACATCCTGCGTTCGCTGCCTTTCATCATTCTGCTGATCGTGATGATTCCGTTCACCGTGCTGGTCACCGGCACCTCGCTGGGCGTGGCCGGGGCGATTCCACCGTTGGTGGTGGGTGCCACCCCGTTTTTTGCGCGGCTGGTGGAAACTGCCCTGCGCGAAGTGGATCGCGGCATCATCGAAGCGACCCAGTCCATGGGCGCGACGACCCGCCAGATCATCACCAATGCGCTGCTGCCGGAAGCCCGTCCGGGCATCTTCGCTGCGATTACGGTGACAGCGATTACGCTGGTGTCCTACACGGCCATGGCCGGTGTGGTGGGCGCAGGTGGGCTCGGCGACCTGGCGATCCGTTTCGGTTACCAGCGTTTCCAGACCGACGTGATGGTGGTCACCGTGGTGTTGCTGCTGGTACTGGTTCAAGTGTTGCAAACGGTTGGTGACAAGCTGGTCGTGCATTTTTCCCGCAAGTGAGCGGGTACTGAAAAGGAATGAGCTGAATGAAAAAATTACTCGTCGCGTTCGCTGCCGTTGCAGCCTTTTCCGCCCACGCCGACACCCTGACCGTGGCGGCCACTCCGGTGCCGCACGCAGAAATCCTCGAATTCGTGAAGCCAGTGCTGGCCAAGGAAGGTGTGGACCTGAAGGTCAAGGTCTTCACCGACTACATTCAGCCGAACGTGCAAGTGGCCGAGAAGCGCCTGGACGCCAACTTCTTCCAGCACCAGCCGTACCTTGATGAGTTCAACAAGGCCAAGGGCACGGACCTGGTGTCGGTCGCCGGCGTGCACCTGGAACCCTTGGGCGCCTACTCCAGCAAGTACAAGAAGCTGGAGGAGCTGCCGGGCGGCGCCAACGTGGTGATTCCGAACGACGCCACCAACGGCGGCCGTGCACTGTTGCTGCTGGCCAAGGCGGGCCTGATCAAGCTGAAGGATTCGAACAACATCCTCTCGACGGTCAAGGACATCACCGAGAACACCCGAGACCTGAAATTCCGCGAACTGGAAGCCGCGACCATCCCTCGCGTGCTGACCCAGGTCGACCTCGCGCTGATCAACACCAACTACGCGCTGGAAGCCAAGCTCGATCCGTCGAAAGACGCGCTGGTCATCGAAGGCAGCGACTCGCCTTACGTCAACATCCTGGTGGCCCGTCCGGACGACAAGGACAGCGAAGACATGAAGAAACTGGTCGCCGCCCTGCACAGCCCGGAAGTGAAGGCGTTCATCATCGAGAAGTACAAAGGCGCGGTAGTGCCGGCGTTCTGATCTGAAGCCGTATTGAAAAAGGGGCGCATCGAATGCGCCCCTTTTTCATGCCTGAAACACCCCCCCCTGTAGGAGCGAGCATGCTCGCGATGGAAGCCCAGACGACGCGGGCATTCAGGCTGCCCGCCTTATCTTGACCACCATCGTCGGAACGCCGCCCGGAGCATGCTCGCTCCTACAAAGGCAACGGTTTTCTTAATCGCGCTTGAGCATCACCGGCAACTGCGCCACTAGCTTCACGTTGTTCAACGGTGCGCGGATGAACCCGCGTTGTTTGCCATCCGGTCCGATCACCGCCAGATTGCCGCTGTGATCCACCGTGTAGTTGGGCTTGCTGGTGTCGGCCGGAATGAACGGGATGCTCACGGCATTGGCCAGTTTCTGAATGTCGTCCACCGAGGCCGGGGTCAGGCCCCGGAACTGTGGGTCGAAGTAGCCCAGGTACTGTTTGAGTTGCTTGGGCGTGTCGCGGTTCGGATCGACGCTCACCAGGATGATCTGCAGGTTATCCACAGCCTCTTTCGGCAGTTCGCTCTTGATCTGGCGCAATTGGGCGAGGGTGGTCGGGCAGATGTCCGGGCAGAAGGTGTAACCCAGGAACAGCAGCGACCACTTGCCTTCGAGCTCGTTGACCGCCACCGGTTGACCGTCCTGGTCGGTCATCGTCACGTTTGGCAGCGTACGGCTCTGCGGCAACAGAATGATCCCGGCGTCGATCAATGCGGTGGGGTCACCCTGGCCCTTGCCGGACAGCACTTTGTTGATGGTCAGGCCCAGCACCAGCGCGATCAGGGCGACGAGGATGAAGACGGTTTTCTGAGTTCGAGTCATAGGTTCAACAGTAGGTAGTGGTCCACGAGCAACGCGATGAACAGCAGGAACAAGTAGTAGATAGAGTACTTGAAGGTATTGATCGCCGCGTGCGGTCGAGTGCCACGGTACAGCACGACGGCCCATTGCAGAAACCTCGCGCCCAGGCCCAGCGCACAAATCAGGTAAAGCAGACCGCTCATGTGGATCACGTAGGGCATCAGGCTGACCGCCAGCAACGCGAAGGTGTAGAGCAGGATATGAATCTTGGTGTAGTGCTCGCCGTGGGTGACCGGCAGCATCGGGATGTCGGCCTTGGCGTATTCTTCCTTGCGGTGAATGGCCAGCGCCCAGAAATGTGGCGGGGTCCAGGCGAAGATGATCAGCACCAGCAGCAGCGGCTCGGCACTAACGTGGCCAGTGGCGGCGGTCCACCCCAGCAGCGGCGGGGCGGCACCGGCCAGGCCGCCGATGACGATGTTCTGCGGTGTCGCGCGCTTGAGAAAGCCGGTGTAGATCACGGCGTAGCCGAGCAGGGAGGCGAGGGTCAGCCAGGCGGTGAGCGGGTTGGTAAAGGCCAGTAGCAGCGCCTGGCCCAGCAGCGCCAGCACCAGTGCGAAGGTCAGCGCCGCGGTCGGTGAAACCCGGCCTTCGGCCAGGGGGCGTTTGTGGGTGCGGGCCATCACCGCGTCGATCCGCCGGTCCACCACATGGTTGACCGCCGCCGCCCCGCCGGCGCACAGCGCGATCCCCAGGTTGCCGAACACCAGCACCGTCCATGGCACCCCGGCGCGGGTCGCGAGAAACATGCCGACCAGCGATGTGATGAGCATCAGCACCACCACTTTAGGCTTGGTCAGCTCCAGATAATCACGCCAGATCGCCTGGCTGTGCCGTGTACCGGTCAGAGTCGCCATGGCATCTCTCCTTTTATTGTGATGGGCCCGACCGACTGTTTGCGCGGGCTGAACCGCCAGCGCCCGAGCGACGGCTGCTTGACCCGAACCAGGCTGGTTCGTGCGTGATAGTTGACCAGCACCAGGGTCAGCAACAACGCTGCGCCGCCGGCGTTGTGGGCGACGGCCACCGGCAACGGCAGGTGAAACAGCACGTTACTGATGCCGAGGGTGATTTGTGCGCCCAGCGCGATCAGTACCAGCGCGGCCAGTCGCGTCATGCCGACGGCTTTCAATTGCCACGCCAGGCCCAGCAATACCAGGGTGACCAGCAAGGCGCCGATGCGGTGAGTCAGGTGAATCGCCGTGCGGGCCTCGCTGTCCAGTTGCCCGCCGAGGTAATTGGGGCCGATGTGCTGGGTCAGGTGAAAGCCATTGGCGAAGTCCGCCGGCGGCAGCCATTGACCGTGGCAGGTCGGGAAGTCGATGCACGCCACGGCGGCATAGTTGGAACTGACCCAACCCCCGAGGGCGATTTGCAGGATCACCAGCAATAACCCGGCGGTCGCCCAATACTGCAGGCGCCGGGGCACGGTCAGCGCCGGCAGCACACCGGACAGGCGCAAGGTCAGCAGGAGCAACAGGCTCAATGTCGCGAATCCTCCGAGCAAATGCCCGGTGACCACTTGCGGCCACAGCTTGAGTGTCACTGTCCACATCCCGAAGGCCGCCTGGGCGATGACCACCGCCAGCAGAAACAGCGGCAGCTTCACCGGTTGTCCCGGGTGACGTCGATGCACCCAGGCTCGCCCGGCCAGTACCGAGATCAGCAAGCCCAGCGTGCCGGCGAAGTAGCGGTGGATCATCTCGTTCCAGCCCTTGTGCGCTTCGACGGGCGAGTCGGGAAAATGCAGCTCGGCATGGGCCAGCTGAGCCTCGCTTTTCGGCACGCTGATGAAGCCGTAGCAGCCGGGCCAGTCCGGGCAGCCGAGACCGGCGTGCGTCAGCCGGGTGTAAGCGCCGAGCAGCACGACGATCAACGCCAGCAGGGTGGCAAACAGCGCGAGGCGAAATCCAGGTTTGGCCATGACGATGCCCTTTATCCGATGTTCGACAGTTTCAGCAGGTGCCGCAGGTCATTGAGCAGGTCCTTGCCCTTCACCGCCGGGTCGTAGCGCAGCACCAGATTGCCGTGGGGGTCGATGATCCACAGCTGCGGCACGGCCTGGTCACCGGTGGTCTTGCTGAAGGTGGTCAGGTCCATGGGGTAGCGTTGCAGTTGCGGGTATTCGCGGGTGAGCTTGGCGTCGTAGTCGCTGGCCAACGGTTGCGCGGCGGCCAATGCATGGCTGGCACGCGAAGCATCGCGACCGAGACCGATCTGCACCTGCCGCGCCAGGTACACCAGTTGCTGGCAGTCCACGGAGCACGCCTTCGGTGCCGTCACCAGGATCTGCCAGCGGTCCTCCTGCGCCTGTACGCCGAGGTCGGCACGCGTCTGGCCGTTGCCAATCAATTCGCCGTGGTAGCTGCGACCCTCGGGCACCCAGAACTGCAATTTGTACATGCCGGTGGCAAGGATCATCGGGCCGATCACCCCAAGCAGGATCAGCAGCAACTGCACGCGCCCCTTGCGCCGGTTTACCGGGGTTTTCGCCTCAGACATGCTGGGTGGATTCATGGCCGCTCCCATGGTGTTTCTCCTTTGCGTTGTGCCAGCCGAGGTAAATGAAGAGGCCGAGCAGGGCGATCGCCATGGCGAACCATTGCACGGCGTAAGCGATGTGCTTTTCCGGGCCCAGGGCGACTACCGGCCAATCGGCCCGGTACGAGGCAGGGCCGCTTTCTTTGCGTAATTCGTAGGCGAAGCCTTCACGATCCAGCGTGGTCCACAGCTTCGCCGGGTCGACGACGGTCACCAGTTCGGGCCAGGTTGTGGCGCTCGGATCGGCCTGTAACTGAAAGGTCGCGCCGGGCGGAACGTAGACCCAGGCATCGAGACTCAGCACCTGGGACGGCGTGGTGAATTGTGGCGGCGTGCGCCGGTCGGGCCAGGGCAGCCAGCCGCGATTGACCAACAACCACAGTCCGGTGGTCTGATCCTGAAACGGTTGCAGCAACTCCACGCCGACCTTGCCATCGCGCTGGCGGTTATCCAGCAGCAGGCTGTGCGCGGCATCGAACTGGCCATGCAGGCGCACGCGGCGAAAGGCCGGGTCTTGAGTGTGCTGCAGCTCGGTGCTGGACATCGGCTCGGCGGCCCGCCGCTCAGCGTAAGTGTTGAGCAGCGCCGTTTTTTCCGCGCCCCGGCCCAGTTGCCAGAAACCCAGCGACACCAGCAGCGGCAGCAAGAGTGCAACCACCAATGTCGGCACGACACCCGGCCGGAAGCGTTTCATGGCGCCGCCAGAAGTTCGCTGGTCGCGATAGCTATACTCAACTGCATCGCCTTCCCCCCGGAGATTCCCCATGCTCAAGGCAGCTATCGTCCTGATGCTGATTGCCACGGTTGTCAGCCTGTTCAGCGGCCTGTTTTTTCTGGTCAAGGACGACAGCAGCTCGAACCGCCTCGTCATCGCCTTGAGTGTTCGTGTGGCCCTGGCCGCCATCACCGTCGGCTTGATCGCCTGGGGTTTTTTCAGCGGCCAGCTGGTGTCGCACGTGTCCTGGTGAGGCGGTTCACAGCACGTAGACGAAAACGAACAAGCCGATCCACACCACGTCCACGAAGTGCCAGTACCAACTGGCGGCCTCGAAACCGAACTGATGGTCGTTGTCGAAATGCCCGCGCATGATCCGCATCAGCATCACGAACAGGATGAGCGTGCCGATCGTCACGTGGGCGCCGTGGAAACCGGTGAGCATGAAGAAGGTCGCCCCGTAGATGCCCGAGCCCAGGGTCAGGCCCAGTTCGTGGTAGGCGTGCAGGTATTCTTCCGCCTGGAAGCCAAGGAACGCACAGCCCAGCAGCACGGTGATCGCCAGCCACAGTTTCAGTGCGCCGCGATGGCCTTTTTTCAAGGCGTGGTGGGCGATGGTCACGGTGACGCTGGAGCTGACCAGCAGCACCGTGTTGAGCAGCGGCAGGCCCCAGGGGCTGATGACGTCCTTGGGCGGCGGGAAGAGTTTGGAATCCGGGTTGTTCAACAGTGGCCAGGTGAACTCGAAGCCGGGCCACAGCATATGGGCAAGGCCCTTGGTGCCTTCACCGCCCAGGGCGGGGCCGGACACATGGCGTACGTAGAACAGCGCGCCGAAGAACGCGATGAAGAACATCACTTCGGAGAAAATGAACCAGCTCATGCCCCAGCGGAACGAGCGATCCATCTGCGCGCTGTACAGCCCGGCACGACCTTCCTTGATCACCGTACCGAACCAGCCGAACAGCATGTAGGCCAGCAACAGGCTGCCCACGAAAAACACCAGTGGGCCATGGGATTCCGGTCGCGCAGCTTTCAGGTCGTTGAACCAGGTCGCCAGCCCATACACGGTGACGAACATGCCCACCGTGGCAATGATCGGCCATTTGCTCTGGGCCGGTACGTAATAGTGCTCATGAGTTGCCATTTATTGTTCTCCTTATCGGGCACGCTCAACCGCCAGTATTTACGGCCACCGGTGGATGTCGGGCGGTGATATCGAACAGCGTGTAGGACAGCGTCAGGTGCTTCACATCCTTGGGCATGTCACGGTCAACGATGAAACGTACCGGCATCTCGATCCGTTGACCGGGCTGCAGCACTTGCTGGGTAAAGCAGAAACATTCGGTCTTGTGGAAGTACGCCGCCGCGGCGCTGGGGGCGATGCTTGGCACGGCCTGGGCGCTCATCGGGCGGTCGGTGGGGTTGTGCGCGATAAACACCATCTCGTTCACCGCCCCGGGGTTGGTCGTCAGCTCATCCTTGGTGGGAAAGAAATCCCAGGGCATGTCTGCGGAGTTGGTCGACAGAAACTGCACGCGCACCTGCCGTGAGGCGTCGACGATCTGCTCCCCCTCATACTGCCCGGCGGTCTTGCCGTTGATGCCGAAGACCCTGCACATCACGTCGTAGATCGGCACCAGGGCAAACCCGAAGACAAACATCGCCACCACCACCAGCAACAGTCGCGTGACCAGTTTTTTCATCGAGATCGAGTCAGCCATGACATCTCCTCTCTACACCAACCTCTGTAGGAGCGAGCATGCTCGCTCCTACAGGGAATTCGGTGCTCATTTCACTTCCGGCGGCGTGGTGAAGGTGTGATACGGCGCCGGTGACGGGATGTTCCATTCCAGGCCTTCGGCTCCATCCCAGGGTTTGGCCGGTGCTGGCGGGCCGCCGCGAATGGTCTTGATCACGATGAACAGGAAGAACAGCTGAGTCGTGCCGAACAGGAACGCGCCGATCGATGACACCATGTTGAAATCGGCGAATTGCAGGTTGTAGTCCGGAATCCGCCGCGGCATGCCGGCGAGGCCCACGAAGTGCATCGGGAAGAACGCCATGTTCATGCCGATGAACGAGAGCCAGAAGTGCAGCTTGCCGAGGGTTTCGTCGTACATGTGACCGGTCCACTTCGGAAGCCAGTAATAGGCGGAAGCGAAGATCCCGAAGATCGCCCCCGGCACCAGCACATAGTGGAAGTGCGCGACCACGAAGTAGGTGTCCTGGTACTGGAAGTCGGCGGGTGCGATCGCCAGCATCAGCCCGGAGAAGCCGCCGATGGAGAACAGGATCACGAACGCCACCGCGAACAGCATCGGCGTCTCAAAGGTCAGCGAGCCCTGCCACATGGTGCTGGCCCAGTTGAACACCTTCACGCCGGTCGGCACGGCGATCAGCAACGTGGCATACATGAAGAACAGTTCGCCCACCAGCGGAATGCCGACCACGAACATGTGGTGCGCCCAGACGATGAACGACAGGAACGCGATGCTCGCCGTCGCATAGACCATCGAGGTGTAGCCGAACAGCGGCTTGCGCGAGAAGGTTGGGATGATCGAGCTGACGGCGCCGAAGGCCGGCAGGATCATGATGTACACCTCGGGATGCCCGAAGAACCAGAACACATGCTGGAACAGCACCGGATCACCGCCACCGGCGGCACTGAAGAAGCTGGTGCCGAAGTGGATGTCCATCAGCATCATCGTCACGCACCCGGCCAGTACCGGCATCACCGCGATCAGCAGGAACGCGGTGATCAGCCAGGTCCAGACGAACAGCGGCATTTTCATCAGGGTCATGCCGGGGGCGCGCAGGTTGAGGATGGTAGCGATCACGTTGATCGCGCCCATGATCGAGCTGATGCCCATCAGGTGGATGGCGAAGATGAAGAACGTCACGCTTTCCGGAGCGTAGGTCGTCGACAGCGGGGCGTAGAACGTCCAGCCGAAGTTCGGCCCGCCACCGGGCATGAACAGCGTCGAGACCAACAGCAGGAACGCCGCCGGCAACAGCCAGAAACTGAAGTTGTTCATCCGTGGCAGGGCCATGTCCGGCGCGCCGATCATCAGCGGCACCATCCAGTTGGCGAGGCCCACAAAGGCCGGCATCACCGCACCGAAGACCATCACCAGGCCGTGCATGGTGGTCATCTGGTTGAAGAATTCCGGCTGGACGATCTGCAGCCCCGGCTGGAACAGTTCGGCGCGGATCACCATGGCGAACGATCCGCCGAGCAGGAACATGGAAAAGGCGAACCACAGGTACAGGGTGCCGATGTCCTTGTGGTTGGTGGTCAGTACCCAGCGCATCAGGCCTTTGGCGGGGCCGTGGGCGTGGTCGGCATGACCATGGTCATCGATGACGGCGCTCATGGCTTGTCTCCTGCAAAGGCCGAGAGTGGGGCTGGGCAGGCCGGGGCGTGTTGCCCCGACCGGTTGCTAACGTGCGCAATGGACCGGGTCATTTGCTTTCCGCCTGTTTCAGCTCCAGCACTTCCTTGGGAGTGACCATGTCGCCCTTGTTGTTGCCCCAGGCGTTACGTTCGTAGGTCACGACCGCCGCGATATCGACTTCCGACAACTGCTTGCCGAACGCCGCCATCGCGGTGCCAGGCTTGCCGTGGTAGACGATGCTCAGGTGCGCATCTTTCGGCCCGGTAGCGATTTTCGAACCCTTGAGTGCCGGGAACATGGGCGGCAGGCCCTGGCCTTCCGCCTGGTGACAAGCCACGCAGGTGCTGTGGTAAACCTTGTCGCCACGTTCCTTGAGCTCGTCGAGTGTCCATTCCTTGCTGGTCAGCTCCTTGAGTTGCGCCGCTTCGGCCTTGCGCTCGCCCAGCCATTTTTCGTAATCGGCCTTTTCCTTGACCTCGACCACGATCGGCATGAAGCCATGGTCCTTGCCGCACAGTTCGGCGCACTGCCCACGGTAGATGCCCGGCTTGTCGATGCGGGTCCAGGCTTCGTTGACGAAGCCCGGGATGGCATCGCGCTTGACGGCGAAGGCGGGCACCCACCAGGAGTGGATGACGTCGGCGGACGTCACGAGGAAGCGCACCTTGGCGCCAATCGGCAACACCAGCGGCTTGTCGACTTCCAGCAGGTAATGCTCGCCCTTGGTTTGCTTGTTGTGGATCTGATCGGCGGGCGTGGCCAGGTTGCTGAAGAACTCGACGTCCTGGCCCAGGTATTTGTAGTGCCATTTCCACTGATAACCGGTGACCTGGATATCAATGTCCGGCTCGCTGGCGTCGTACATCTTGATCAGGGTGGCCGTCGCGGGAATGGCCATCGCCACCAGAATCAGGAAAGGCACGATGGTCCAGAGGATTTCGACGGTGGTGCTTTCATGGAATTTTGCGGCCACCTGCCCGGTCGAGCGACGGTGGAGGATCATCGACCAGAACATGGCGCCGAAGACGATGACGCCGATCACTACACAGATCCAGAAGATGGTCATGTGCAGGTCGAACACAGCGTGACTGATTTCAGTCGCTCCCGGCGCCATATTCACAGTCCAGGCAGCGTGTGCCGGGCTGAAAATCGACCACAACAGGAGGCCCATCCAGACATGTGGATGTCGCATCATTGCGGGTTCCCCTTATCGTTCTTGTTATCCCGCCGGCTTTCACCTGCGGCAAGGGAGCGGCTGCATCAGACTACGAACTTGAATCGCCGGGCCTTGCTGCGTGGGCAGTCGGGCGTCATCAGCTAACTCCATTCAAACCCGAGTATAGACAGCGACTGACACCTCGCAATGTGAGGGCGTAAATCATCTGAAACAGCCAGGACTTGCGTTCAAGGTCCCGAATGGAGAAGGATGCGGACGAGTGGTGGCAAATGGTTATAACTTTGCCGTCTCAACGGTTAAACAATTATGACAAATGCGTCTTAAGCGTTTTCGTGAGCCAGCTAAGTTATGTCTTCCTATTTCATTGCCTTTGTTTCCTGGAGTTTTCATGAACACCGCCGCATTACGCGAGCAGATCCAAAAAGCCCAACAACACGAAGCTGCAACCGGCCTGCTGACCCGTCAGCTGGAAAGCAAATTGCCGAAACTGCACCCCACGATCCAACTGCCGGAGGCCGACGCCCACGGCGTTTTGACGCGTTTTGTTGCCGCCTACATCGACGAGGTCCCCGATCTGCTGGATGCGGCCAATGAAGTCGCCAGGGAAGCGGGTATCGAGTCCCAGATCAAGCCGGTGCTGAAAATCGCCGAACAGTACTTCCTCCAGCCGCCGCAGATCATGGCGGGGCACGTCGGCCTGGACAGCCTGCTGGACGAAGCCTACCTGGCGCACCGGTTTGTCGAGGAGGTCAACGACCTGTACATCAAGCATTTTGGCCAGCCACTGATCCCCCTGGACATGACTGTCGCCAACCTTATTGCCCATCAATTGATCGGTGAGGCCTTCGCCAACCAGCTGGACGAAGTGGTGCATCACGCGGTGGACAGCATGCTCGACGACGACAGCTTCGCGCTGGAGTCGGTGGAAGCCTACCGTGAAAAACTCAGCAGCCCGGACACGGGGGCTGCCTGGAAGCGCTGGCCGTGCATGTCCCGTCGCCTGGGCGTGGGGCTGGAGCTGGATCAAACTGTGGCGTAATGCCCTCCACGAACCTGTGGGAGCGAGCCTGCTCGCGAAGGCGGTGTGTCGGCCAACATCAATGTTGAATGACTGTCCGCCTTCGCAAGCAGACTCGCTCCCACAGTGCTTTCTAGGCGGCGGAACCGATGCCGGTGTTGGTTCTCAACCGTCCTTCAAGCCTGCGCTTCAACCCTCGCGACTCGATCAACAACCTCGACCCCTTGGCCGCGTTGGCTCGCCCCCATTCCTCAAGCAGTTCCAGGCACGCGTGATCAATGTAGCTCAGGTTATTGAGCGGCACATGCACGGTCGAGCCCGCCGGAATGCTCCCCAGTACCTGCGTCAGCGCGGGCACCTTGAGGAAGGTCGCCGCGCCGATCAGGCGCAGTTCCATTTCACCTTCACCGGGCAGGTCGATCAGGCTGATCTTCAACCGCGAAGCCTTCAGCGCCAGTTTCACCAGGGTCAGGCCAAAACCGATCAGCACACCGGTCAACAAGTCGGTGAAGATGATCGCCAGTGCGGTGGCGGCGTAGGTGAACATCGGCATCCGGCCATAACGGCCCAGGCCACGGAAAACCTTGAGGTCCACCAGTTTGAAGCCGGTGTACACCAGCACGCCCGCCAGGCTCGCTACCGGAATGCTTTGCAGCAGGCTCGACAGCAGCAACACGAACGCCAGCAGCCACAAACCGTGGAAGATCGTCGAAAAGCGCGTGGTCGCGCCGGCCTGGACGTTGGCCGAACTGCGTACGATCACCCCGGTCATCGGCAGCGCGCCGAGCAGGCCGCAGAGCATATTGCCGATCCCCTGCGCGGAGAGTTCCCGGTCGAAGTCCGAGCGCTGGCCGCTGTGCATGCGGTCCACCGCAGCCGCTGACAGCAGGGTCTCGGCGCTGGCGATGAAAGCAACGGCGAGGGCCGCGATCAGCAGGGTCGGGTCGGCGAGGTTGAGCAAATCCGCCGGTTTCAGCCAGTCGATGGCCTCCGCCAGGTTCGCGGGCACTTCCACTCGCTTGACCTGCAGGGCGAGTAACAGGCTGGCAGCAGTGGCCAACCCCACACCCAGCAGGGCGCCGGGAACGAAGCGCAGAGCGTTCGGGCGAAATTTCTCCCACAGCCACATCACCGCGATCGTGCCCAGGCCCAGCAGCCCGGCCTGCCAGCCCAGGGACGGCAGTGCCTGCATCACCGCACCGGGGAACGCCGCCAGGTTATCCAGCCCGGAAGCCTTCGGCGCCGCGTCGATCATCACATGCACCTGTGATAGCACGATCAATACGCCAATCCCGGCGAGCATGCCGTACACCACGGCGGGCGCCGTGACCCGGAACCAGCAGCCCAGCTTCAGGCGTCCGGCAACCAGTTGCAGAAACCCCGCCAGCAACAGGATGGGTCCGAGCATGGCGATACCGTGCTGGCGGACCAGTTCGAACACCAGAACCGCCAGGCCCGCAGCCGGACCACTCACTTGCAGGGGCGAGCCGGCGAGCCAACCCACGATCAGCCCGCCGATGATGCCGGTGATCAGGCCCTTGGCCGGCGGCAGCCCCGAGGCGATGGCGATGCCCATGCACAAAGGCAGGGCGACAAGGAACACAACCACGGACGCCAACAGCTCCCGTGGCAGAACAGCTTTGAGTTGCGCAGCACGCATGGTGGTTCTCCCGAAGTTTTCTTCAGGCGTGACGGGGCCGGACCGCTGAAACAGCGGCCGGCGTCAAGCCACACAGATTTTTAGGAGGGGTTAGAAGCGCGCTTTGGGCGTCGCCACCGGAATCGGTCCGCTGCCGTCGAGCGGCAGGAAACTGCTCTGGTCCGCGTCGTAAGCCTTGATCTTGCTGGTTTCGATGTCGTAGACCCAGCCATGGATGAACAGCTGACCGTTCGCCATGCGCGAGGCTACCGAGGGGTGGGTACGCAAGTGTTGCAGTTGAGCGATGACATTTTCCTCGGTGAGGACGTGCATCGTCTCGCTTTCGTTGGCGCAGTTGCAGTTGTCATGGACCATGGTCTTGGCGACCTCGGCATGCTGCAGCCAGGCTTTGACCGTGGGCATCTTTTCCAGGCTGCCGGGGTTGAGCACCGCGCGCATGGCACCGCAATCGGAGTGGCCGCAGATGATGATGTGTTGCACGCCCAGCGCCAGCACCGCGTATTCGATGGCGGTGGAAACGCCGCCATTCATTTGCCCGTAAGGCGGAACAACGTTGCCGACGTTACGGGTGACGAACAGATCGCCCGGCGAGCTATGGGTGATCAGCTCGGGAACGATGCGCGAGTCGGCGCAGGTGATGAACATCGCCCGTGGCTTTTGCGCGGTGGCGAGTTTCTTGAACAGTTCTTCCTGCTGTGGAAAAACCTCGTGATGAAAATGCAAAAAACCGTCAACGATATGTTGCAGCGCTGCATCGGCGGTTTCCGCCTCTTGTGGGGCTGAAGCCGACGCAGCCAACGGCTGTTTATCCTTGTCACTCATGAAGTCTTCCTCATTGGCGGATTCAGGGAATCTTCCCGTTTTGTCCGGTGTGAAGCCAGTGGCTGTTTAAAAAACGTCCGGGCGTGAAATCTTGACCCGTCAGTCACTCGATGAACAAGGTAGCCGGCGAAACTTAACTCAAACTGAATCAAGCGCTCTGGACCGTATGTTACAGGGCACGTAAAACGTGACCGGCCTGATCCGTCACAGGTTCGCACAGATCAACCATAGGTCAATTGTCCTCAAATAAGCGTCATCTGGCGACCCGGCGGACAAAAGGCATCGCAATCCAGGTTGAAGCCCTCGCGGCGGTTGAGCCCCAGGCGCTTGATGGTTTTGGCAAAGCGTTGCGCCAGCAGGTCGGCAAACGGGCCTTCGCCGCGCATCCGGCTGCCAAACCGGCTGTCGTAGAGCTCACCGCCACGGCTTTGGCGGATCAGGCTCAGGACATGGGTCGCTCGCTGCGGATAGTGGGCCGCCAGCCATTCCTCGAACAACGGCGCCACCTCCAGCGGCAGGCGCAGCATCATGTACGCCGCGCTTTGCGCCCCTGCGGCATGCGCTTCGGTCAGCAGGCTTTCGAGCTCGCAATCGTTGATCATCGGAATCATCGGTGAACACAGCACGCCCACCGGAATTCCGGCCTCGCGCATGACGCGAATCGCCCGCAGGCGGGCTTTGGGTGCGGCGGCGCGGGGTTCGAGGATACGTTTGAGTTCATCGTCCAGGGTGGTGAGGCTGATCATCACGGCCACCAGCCTTTGTTCTGCGAGTTCGGCCAGCAGGTCGAGGTCACGCAGGATCAGCGAGCCCTTGGTGATGATCGTCAGCGGGTGGCGATAACGCAGCAGCACTTCCAGGGTTTGCCGGGTGATCCGGTGTTCGCGCTCGATCGGCTGGTACGGATCGGTATTGGAACCCAGGTTGATCGGTGCGCATCGATAGCCGCGTTTGTTCAGTTGCTGTTCCAGCGCGTCGGCGGCGTTGGTCTTGGCGATCAGCCGGGTTTCGAAATCCAGCCCCGGCGAAAGGTCCCAGTAGGCGTGGCTGGGGCGCGCGTAGCAGTAAATGCAGCCGTGTTCGCAGCCACGATAGGGATTGATCGAGCGATCGAAGGGCAGGTCGGGCGAGTTGTTGCGGGTGATGATGGTTTTTGCCGTCTCGATACGCACTTCGGTGCCTTGGGTCACCGGAACTTCCTGGTACCAGCCATCGTCCTGTGCCACCGAACGGTTCGGTGCGAAACGGTTATGCGGATTGGTGGCGGTGCCGCGACCGCGAGGTGGCAAGGGCGTGTTCATCAGTCGCTTCTCAAGGCTGTATGTGTATACAGTACCCAAGGCGATGCGCGTCGACCAGTGCCGTTGGGCGACTCGGCAGAAATCTGACTTTCTGGAAACTCACTTAGTTGCGTACAACTGCAAGTTGCAATTCCGGGAAACATAAAGCGAATAGCGAGTTAATTAACTTGATCAGTAATATCCGCTTCGCACGAAGTGTCGTGTTTTCCACTCATTAAAAGGATTTTTATTATGTCGTTCTTGAATCAGCGCGGTATCTTTCTACAGTTGTTGGCGCCCACTCGCGTCAACCCACTCGAAGCCCAGGTTGCCATGCAGCTTGCACGCAAGGAATCCATCTGGGACCCGGCCACGGAAAAGGTCTCGGAGGCGCTGGTCGACTCTGTGTACGCGACGGCGATCTCGGATGATGGTGGCCGTACCTTCACCATCAAGACCCTGAAGAGCGATGTCGACGGTGACGGCGATATCGATAATGACGACAAGCAGAAGTTGTTGGCGCTGGCGGCTGCTTATTCCGCGATCGTCAGCCCGTAATATGTTCACATCAGGCCCGCATCAAGTTGATGCGGGCCTGATTTAAACCAGGGCAGGCCTTATGCTTCCCTGCTCCCGCGCTGTTCACGATCCTTTGACAGAAGGCTCACGGTCTTTTGACCCCACCTGCCTCAATCTGGCGTCGTCACCCTTCCTTGTCTTTGTACGGTCGCCGAGCATGTCCTTACGCCTCACTCCAGCGCTGTGCCTGTCGCTGGTCGCCTTGTTCAACTTGACATCCGTCCACGCAGACGATTCTCCTGCATCCCGACCAGCGGATTGGGCTCAGCCGGTCGAGGTTCAATACAACCTCTTCCAGATGTCCCCAACGCTCTACCGCAGCGCGCTGCCCGACGCCGGCGCCGGCGCCGTTGCGTTGCTGGAAAAGCTGCGGATTGCGACGGTGATCAACTTCCTGCCGGAGCCCGATTCAAACTGGCTTGTCACACCTGGTATCGAGCAGATCCAGCTGCCTTACCGCCCCAATCATGTGGACGATGCGCAAGTGATCAAGGTCCTGCGCGCCATCCAGGCGGCTGAAGCCAAGGGGCCGGTGTTGATGCATTGCAAGCATGGGTCGGACCGCACCGGCCTGATGGCGGCCATGTACCGGGTCGTCGTGCAGGGCTGGAGCAAAGAGGAAGCCTTGGGCGAGATGACTCAGGGAGGCTTTGGGGAGAACAGTCACTTCAAGGATGACATCCGCTACATGATGCAGGCTGATGCGGATAAATTGCGTACGGCACTGGCCAATGGCGATTGCAGCACGAGCCCGTTTGCCGCGTGTTCGATGAAGAACTGGTTCAAGTCTGCCCACGTCGAATAAGCAGCGCCTCCCACGGCATTGCACAGTGGGAGGCGAAAACTCGGGTCAGTGCTGTTCGTCAGGTTTTTTCTTCAGCTTCGGGTTGGGGAAGAACTGCACGGCCTGAACCTTGGCGTCCGGCGCCTTCAGCGCCGAGACGTTGACCCGCGTACCCAGCTCCTTGGGCACCGACAGCCCTTGTTCATTCAGGGTGTCGGTATAACCGCAGGCCACGCACTCCCGATGCGGGGTGCTGTCTTCACTCCACATCATCAGTTTGTCCGGCTCGCTGCACGCCGGGCAGACCGCCCCGGCGATGAAGCGTTTTTTCGTTTTCACAGGCGCCTCGCTCATGCTGCTGCGTCCTCACTCAGGCCGCTGTGGCGCAAGAGTGCGTCAATCGACGGCGCACGGCCACGGAAGTCGACGAACAGCACCATCGGCTCCTGGGAGCCACCGCGTGCCAGGATCGCTTCACGGAACGCGCGACCGGTCTCGGCGTTGAGCACGCCGTCCTCTTCGAATTTCGAGAATGCATCGGCGGACAGTACTTCGGCCCACTTGTAGCTGTAGTAACCCGCCGCGTAACCGCCGGCAAAGATATGCGCAAAGCTGTTGGGGAAGCGGTTGTAGGCCGGCGGGCGCATGACCGACACTTCGTCACGCACGCCTTCGAGCACTTGCAGCACGCTGCGGCCGTCGCCGTGGGTGGCGTGCAGTTCGAAGTCGAACAGCGAAAATTCGAGCTGGCGAACCATCATCAGGCCGGACTGGAAATTCTTCGCCGCGAGCATCTTGCCCAGCAGGTCCTGCGGCAGTGGTTCGCCCGTTTCGTAATGACCGGAAATCAGCGCCAGGCCTTCCGGCTCCCAACACCAGTTTTCCATGAACTGGCTTGGCAGTTCGACCGCATCCCACGCCACGCCGTTGATGCCGGACACGCCCGCGTGTTCGACGCGGGTCAGCAGGTGATGCAAGCCGTGGCCGAATTCGTGGAACAGGGTGGTGACCTCATCATGGGTCAGCAGCGCCGGTTTACCGCTGTCGGCCGGAGTGAAGTTGCACACCAGGTTGGCCACCGGGCTTTGCAGCAGGCCCCCGGCAGTGCGGCGACGGTCGCGGGCGCCGTCCATCCACGCACCGCCGCGCTTGTTGGCGCGGGCGTAGAGGTCGAAGAAGAAGCGGCCGACGTGCTGGCCGTTCTCCTTGATTTCAAACAGGCGAACATCCGGGTGCCAGGTGTCGAAACCGGTCTGCTCGGCGATCTCGATGCCGTACAGACGCTGGACGATGGCGAACAGGCCGCTGAGCACCTTGTCGATCGGGAAGTAGGCGCGCAGCGCTTCCTGGGCGACGCTGTAGCGTTGCTCACGTAGCTTCTCGCCGTAGAAACCGCTGTCCCAGCTTTGCAGATCCGGGCAGCCCTGTTCGGCAGCGTAGGCCTTGAGCTGTTGCAGATCCTGCGCCGCGAACGGCTTGCTGCGCTTGGCCAGGTCGCGCAGGAAACTCAGGACCTGATCGCTGGATTCGGCCATCTTGGTGGCCAGGCTCAGTTCGGAGAAACTGGTGAAACCCAGGAGTTTTGCCAGCTCCTGACGCAGGTCGAGGATTTCTTCCATGACCGGGCCGTTGTCATTCTGGCCAGCATTCGGGCCCTGGTCCGACGCACGGGTGCAGTAGGCGGCGTAGACTTCTTCGCGCAGGGCCCGGTCGTTGGCGTAGGTCATGACCGCGTAGTAGCTGGGGAATTCCAGGGTGATCAGGAAGCCGTCCAGCCCTTTGGCCTGGGCCGCTGCCGCCATTTGCGCCTTGGCCGAGTCGGTCAGGCCGGCGAGCGCGGCTTCGTCGGTGACGTGTTTGGTCCAGGCCTGGGTTGCGTCCAGCAACTGGTTGGAGAAACGGCTGCCCAGTTCCGAGAGCTTGCTTTGAACTTCGGCATAACGCTTTTGCTCGGCTTGCGGCAGGTCGATACCCGACAGGCGGAAGTCACGCAGGGAATGTTCCAGGATGGTTTTTTGTGCCACGTCGAAACCAGCGGCTTCCGGGCTGTTGGCCAGGGCCTGGAAGGCTTCGAACAATTCGCGGTTCTGCCCCAGTTCGGTGGAGTAGGCGCTCAGTGCCGGCAGGCAGGATTCATAGGCTTCGCGCAGCTCGGCGCTGTTGCACACGGCGTTCAGGTGGCTGACCGGGCTCCAGGCGGCGCCCAGGCGATCGTTGAGTTCGTCCATCGCCAGCACCAGGCCGGCCCAGGTCGGTTGTTTGCCCTGGGTTTTCAGAATCTCGATAATCGCGGCGCGGTTGTCTGCCAGAATCTGTTCGATGGCCGGTTGCACGTGTTCGGCACGGATCGCCGAGAACGGCGGCAGGTCGTAGGACTGCAAAAGAGGGTTGTTCACGCTCACGGTTGGCACCTTGGCTGGAAGAAACATGCAGCCATCTTAATTACAATCGGCGTTCACCGCAGCTATCGGCAACAGAGAGAAACCCTATCGTGAATCTTCGCAAGTACCAGAACCACACGCCGTTGCTCGGCAAAGGCGCTTTTGTCGACCGCTCGGCAGTGGTGATCGGCGATGTCGAAATCGGCGACGACAGCTCTGTCTGGCCGCTGACGGTGATTCGTGGCGACATGCACCGCATCCGCATCGGCGCGCGCACCAGCGTGCAGGATGGCTGCGTGTTGCACATTACCCACGCCGGTCCGTTCAACCCCGATGGTTTTCCGTTGCTGATCGGCGACGATGTGACCATCGCCCACAAAGTGATGCTGCATGGCTGCACCGTGGGCAGCCGCGTGTTGATCGGCATGGGCAGCATTGTCATGGACGGTGCGGTGGTCGCCGACGACGTGATCATCGGCGCCGGCAGTCTCGTACCCCCAGGCAAGCGCCTGGACAGCGGGTTCCTGTACGTGGGCAGTCCGGTCAAACAGGTCCGGCCGTTGACGGAGAAGGAACGGGCATTCTTTACCTACAGTGCGGCGAACTACGTGAAGCTCAAGGACCTGCACCTGGCCGAAGGCTACGACCAGATCTGATCGCGACACTCTTATTCAGGATTCGACATGCATTACCAGACCGTTCTGTTCGACCTCGATGGCACCCTGACCGATCCTCGCGAAGGCATCACCCGCTCTATCCAGTTCGCCCTCGGCAAACTGGGCATCGACGAGCCTGACCTGAGCAAGCTCGAGCATTTCATCGGCCCGCCGTTGCTGCAGGCGTTCATGCAGTTCTACGACTTCGACGAGCCGAAGGCCTGGGAGGCGGTGAATTTCTATCGCGAGCGCTTCAAGGTCACCGGCCTTTACGAGAATCGCGTGTTCGAGGGTGTCACGCCGCTGCTGGAAACCCTGGGCGGGCAGGGGCGGCAGTTGTACATCGCGACCTCCAAACCGTGGATCTTTGCCCGGGAAATCGCCCGGCATTTCGATTTCGCCAGGCACTTCAAGGTGATCTATGGCAGCGAACTGGACGGCACGCGAACCAACAAGGTCGAGCTCATTGCCCACCTGATGGCCGAAGAAGGGCTGGACCCGGCCAATACCCTGATGATCGGCGACCGCAAGCATGACCTGATTGGCGCGCGCAGCAACGGCTTGGATGCGGCTGCGGTGGGCTATGGGTTTGGCAGCCGCGAGGAGCTGAGCGCGGAAGCGCCGGCCTATCATTTCGAAACGCTGGACGAGTTGCACCAGGCGTTTTTGCGGCGCTAGGCAACTCGCCTTCGCGGGCCAGCCTGCTCCACGCAGTAGTCAAGCACCGGGGGCGGGCTTGCCCGCGAAGAGGCGCGGATCAGCCCGCGCCATCGCCGGGCCCTGCCAACCCTTTCAAAGCCGCCTTTCGCTCAGGAGCCGGCAACGCGCCGAGTTTTTCCACCGCCGCATAAAACGCCGGCCAGTCTCCTCGTTCCTGCTTGAACAGCGCCGCAAACGCCGGCACCCATTGGTCGTACAAACCAAACGGCAACAGCCGGGCGTTGTTCATCGGCGCGTTTATCCACGCGTCATAGCGTTTATCCCCAGCCCACTGGCTGTCTCGCAGCGCGCGGTACTGGCTGCGTAGCCGTTCGAATTCCTGCGCCTTGCGCTGGCGCATCTGCTCGGTCGACAGCGGCGTGGCATAGAGCTGTTCAAGTCGCGAGCGGGTATACAGCACCAGCTGGATAAACTGGTCCCGCTGCTGCGCCGGGTTGCCGTTGTCCGGCGCCAGGCCGCGCCAGACACGCCATTGCCGGGTGCCTTCCTGCTCGACAAACGTTGCGAAGGACTCGTTGAACTCAGTGTCATCCTTCACATACACACGCTGGTGCGCCAGCTCATGGAAGATCAACGTCGCCAGCCGTTCATCGCCCCAACCCATCATCGAACTGATAATCGGATCGTTGAACCAACCGAGCGTCGAATAGGCCTCGACGCCGCCGATCGACACGTCCATACCTTGCTCTCGCAGCAACGCCGCCTGACCCCGCGCCGCACCCTGGGTGTAGTAACCGCGATAGGCCACGCAGCCGGCGATGGGGAAACAATGGTTCTGGGGTGACAGGGAAAATTCCGGCGTGGCAAAGACGTTCCAGACGACGAAGGGGCGGCCAATGTCGGCGTACAGGCGGTAGCTCTGGTTGTCCGGCAGGTGCAGTTGCTGGCTGGCGAAGGTTCGGGCCTTTTGCGACTGGGCCAGATGCGCACGCAGTTTGGCGTCGCGTGAAGGATCGGCGATCACCTCGGATACCGGCTCCCGAGCCCGCAGCAGCTGCAACTGACCGTTGGCCAATTGGCCGTAGTAGCTGACGCCGGCGCAGCCACTGAGCAATAAAAACAAGGCACCCGGAAACAAAACGCGCAAAACGCGATCAAGTAACCCATGGCTTTGAAACGGCCTGATCACAATAAAATCATCCCTGGAAAGTCTGCCCGCAAGACTATCCCGCCTGACTGGAGCTCCGCTATGCGCAAGATGATGCTGACGGGAGGCCTGTTGATGCTGACAGGTTGTGCAGGATTCGGCCTACCTCACCACGACCCCTCTCAAGCGTGGATCGATCTCGATTCACCGCAGCAGGACACGGCGCTGCAAGCGTTGGAGGTCGACGACAAGGCGTCCACTGACAAACGCTATTTCGAGGTTCAGCCGGGCAGTCATGAGCTGACGGTGCGTTATCAATTCGCCGTGGAACCCGGCAACATCGGCCCGGACGCCGAGCCCCTGTGGCGCGATTGCCAGTTGAACGTGAAGTTCAGCGGTTTTAATGCCGGTGAGAAATATCAGCTGCAGGCCGGGAATATTGGCTTTCGGCCGTGGGCCAAACTCTATGATCAGCAGCGAAAAGTGATTGGCCAGGGTACCCCAGCGGGCTGCCAACGCACCTGATCGGCGCTATGCTGATTGTCCAAATCTCGGGACATTGATCATGCGCAGGTTTTTGCTGTTGCTCGCGGCTGGCGTCTTCGCCGGTTGTCAGAGCCCGTTACCGGCGGTCGATCCACAGATGGCCTGGATCGACTTCGCAACGCCCACACCTGGGGGCAAGTTGCTGATGGCCGAGCGGCTGGACAACCAGCGCCTGCGCGACGGGCGTTTTTTTCAGGTCAGCCCCGGCAGTCACGAGTTGCGGGTGCGGTTTGATTTCGAGGTGTTTGGCGGCGGCGGCAGCCTGATGACCGGCCCGGTCGAGCGCTTGTGCTACCTGACCATCCGGTTCGACCACTTCGAAGCGGGCCAGCGTTATGTGCTCGAAGGCCGCTCGCTGGCGTTCACCCCCAGCGCGCGCCTGTATAACGCCAAGCGCGAGATCGTGGCTGAGGATCGGGAAGTCAATTGCATCATCTGAGCGGTGTCAGAGATCGTTCTTCTGATAGATGATGGCCTTGCTGCCGTTTTCGCAAGTGCCGACGACCATGGCGACGTCATGTTTATCGGCCTCTTCCTTCGACACGATCTCCAGGGTGTAGGAAGGCACGGCATTCGCCTGGATCTTCACTTCGATTTCTTTCTTCAGCTCTTCGCAATCCTTGGGCGCCGCCAGTGCTGAAGTCGCCAGTGCGGTACAGATAAACGCCAGGGCAAAACGTTTCATCGATGAAGCTCCTTTGAAGCAGCACGTTGCTGTCATTTATTGGACCATCATTGCGCCAGCCAGGTTTTGTTTCCGCGCAAAAAAATCGCAGCCTGTCGAAGGCTGCGATCGCGGGTCGCGTCAATACAGACTAGCTGACCAGCGTAGCGTCCAGGCTGATCTTGGCATTCAGCACTTTGGACACCGGGCAACCTTCCTTGGCCTTGTTACTCAATTCCTCGAACTGCGCCTGGGTGGCCCCCGGGATTTTCGCCTTCAGGGTCAACTTCACGGCGGTGATGGCGAAACCGCCGTCCACCTCGTCCAGCACGACCTCGGCGTTGGTATCGATGCTGTCAGCCTTGAGGCCGGCACCGCCGAGAATCATGGAAAAGGCCATGGAGAAGCAGCCGGCGTGGGCCGCACCAATCAGCTCCTCGGGGTTGGTTCCTTTGCCACCTTCGAAACGGGCCTTGAAGCCGTAGGGCGCTTCCCTGAGCACGCCGGTTTCCGTGGAAATCGAGCCGATGCCGGTTTTCAGATCACCTTCCCAATGGGCCGATGCTTTCTTGGTAATAGCCATGTCTGCCTCCTCAGCGTGCGGCGCGAGGTGTCGCGCCGTGGTGGTATTGCTTGCCAAGGTTCTGAGGATAGACGGTGAGGCAAAGTTCACCGGATATTAATTCCCAGCGTTTGAGTAGGAAATTTCTTCGTCACTCTTGAAACTCGGGTATATGCCCTCATTGCATGAAACACGCTTATGAATTCGGCAGGTTTCCGTTCGTCAAAAACCTGCGCCCCTTTGGAGAAGCAGGCCTTATGAAACGACTGTCCGACATCAAGTTTTCAACCCTGGATCTGGTGCCCGTGCGCGAGAACGGCAGCGCGGCTCAGTCGCTGCGCAACTCCCTGGACCTGGCGCAGCATGTGGAAAAATTCGGCTACACCCGTTTCTGGGTCGCCGAGCACCACAACATGGACGGTATCGCCAGCTCGGCGACTTCGGTGTTGCTGGGGTATCTGGCCGGTGGCACATCGACCATTCGCGTGGGTTCCGGCGGCGTGATGCTGCCCAATCACGCGCCACTGGTGATCGCTGAACAGTTCGGTACCCTTGAGAGCCTCTACCCGGGTCGCATCGATCTTGGCCTGGGTCGTGCCCCCGGCTCCGATCAGATGACCGCCCGCGCCCTGCGCCGCGAGCGCTCGGGCAGCGCTGACGATTTTCCGCAGGACGTCGCCGAGCTGGTGCGCTATCTCGGCCCGCGCACCCCGGACCAACGCATCATCGCGATGCCGGGCACAGGCACCCAGGTCCCGGTGTGGTTGCTGGGTTCGAGCCTGTTCAGCGCACAATTGGCGGGCGAGCGTGGTTTGCCCTACGCCTTCGCGTCCCATTTCGCACCGCGTTTCATGCATGAGGCGATTCGCGTCTATCGCAACCACTTCAAGCCTTCAGCGGTTCTGGATAAACCTTACGTGATGTTGGGTGTTCCGCTGGTAGCCGCTGACACGGATGAGCAAGCCGAGTACCTGGCGACGTCGGTCTATCAGCGCATTCTCGCGTTGATGCGTGGGCAGAGTCTGGTGCAGCGTCCACCGGTCAAGACCATGGACGGACTGTGGCTGCCCCATGAGAAAGAGGCGGTCGGTGATTTCCTAGGGCTGGCGATGGTCGGCAGTCCGCAGAAAATCCGCGCCAAACTGGAAGTCCTGATCGAACAGACCCAGGCCGATGAACTTATTTTCACCTGCGATCTGTATGAGCACGCCGATCGGCTGCATTCCTACGAGCTGCTGGCGCAGGTCATCAAGGGATAAATCCCTGCAGGAGCGAGCTTGCTCCGGGCGGCGTTTCGCCGATGACATTGTGTCAGCCAACGAATGCATTGGCTGATTCGATGGTATCGTCGGAACGCCGCGCGGAGCAAGCTCGCTCCCACAGGAGGTGCGGCTTTGAAGCAATCAACCGCGCTTGTAGACGATTTCCTTGGTGCCGCTCTCACAGGTGCCGACCACTTTTCCGTCGGCGGCAGTGCCTTTATCGACAATCTCCAGTGAGTAATTCGACGCGCCCTTGGCGTCGATCTTGGCGGCGATTTCCGCTTTCAGCTCTTCACATGGCTTGCCATCGGCCAATGCGGCGCCTGCAAGGCTCAACAATCCAACTGCCAACATAAACTTCTTCATCGGTCGCTCTCCCTGGTCGGATCAAAGGGAACATCCGGCCAGCGGCCGGATGCACAGGTGTAGCTCTTTGCCATTCCCTATGGCACTCGGCCAGCGCGCAAGTTCAGAAGACTCGCCAGAACTCAGCTGCTGGCAATCCGGAATCCTACTTTGAGCGTCACTTGAAAGTGTGCGGCCTTGCCGTCCTTGATGTGACCTCGAGTCTCGGTCACTTCAAACCATTCCAGGTGCTTGATGCTTTTATTGGCCTCGGCCAGCGCATTGTTGATGGCATCCTCGATGCTGCTGGTGGATGAGCCGACAAGCTCGACTTTCTTGTAGGTGTGATGGTCTGTCATGGGCGTTCTCCTTGGGTGTGAAATACAGCCTAGCAGTGATTTTCGTATTACTTCTGGCGGCCATTGCCGCGCAGAAGTTCAGATTTACTGCACTTTTTCAAACCACCGAAGTCCCAACCAACACACGCCACTCATCACCAATGCAGGAGAGCCACCATGGCCAACACCTCTTTACGTAAAGCCTCGTTGCAGAGCATGGAAGCCGAGATCGAGAGTCTGCTGAAGTCTTTGGAAAGCCTCAAGGACGACGCCTCGGACGAGTCGCGTAAAACGCTCAAGTCTTTGAAAGCCAATGCCGAGAGTGCGCTGAAGCATTCGCGTCACCTGCTCAGCGACGCTTATGAAGAAGTGAAAGTGAAAACCCGCGAAACCGGGATCGCCACCCGGGATTACGCCCAGGAACACCCTTGGACCACTGCCGGTGTGGCGGTCGGGGCATTGGGCCTGCTGGCGGCTTACCTGCTGTGCAAGCGCGACTGATCCGTCTGGCGCAGCTCATTTTTCAGCCACTGCGCCAGTTGCCTCGCGCGCCCGTCCGCGGCGCGCTTGGGTAGCCACAGCGCCAGTTGCGCCGGGGTTTGACTGAAACCCCACGGCGCAACCAGGCGCCCTGCCTTCAAGTCCTCGATCACCAATGGCTGCGGCGCAATCGCCACGCCAAGCCCGGCCACGGCGGCCTCCAGCAAGTAATACAAATGCTCGAAACCCTGCCCGTACTTCAGCGCGTTTGCGTCGAGGCCGTTTTGTTGTGCCCAGATGGGCCAGGCTTGCGGTCGCGAGGTGGTGTGCAGCAACGGTTCGCTCAACAAGGCATTGGCAGGCGCCGTGTCGAGGCGTTCATAGCCGTCAAACCGTGGGCTGATGACCGGACCGATGCATTCGCTGGCGAGCTCATAGACCTGCATGTCGGCGGGCCAGGGCGGCTCGGCGAATACCAGCAAGGCGTCCAGTCCCGGGCGACGAGGGTCCAGATCTCCTTCCCCGGCAGACAAGTGCAGGCGCAAGTCCGGCAGGTCGGCATTCAACCGTCCCAGGCGTGGAATGAACCAGCGTGCCAGAAGGCTTCCCGAGCAGCCGAGCACAAACGGCGCATCGGCGGTGCTTTGGGTCAGTTCGGCACAGACCGTGCGCAAGCGCTCGAAGGCTTCGCCGCTGGCGTCCCGCAGCCGCACACCGGCATCTGTGAGTTTAATGCCGCGTCCATCCTTGACGAACAGGCTCACGCCAAGGTGCTCCTCAAGGACTTTCAACTGCCGGCTGACCGCACCATGGGTCACGTGCAGCTGTTCGGCGGCCTGACTGACGCTGTTCAGGCGGGCAGTGGCTTCAAAGGCACGCAGGGCGTTGAGCGGGGGAAGATCGTGGCTCATGGAATATGTGAGTTTTCCTGACAGGTTACGGCGATCTTATCGGTTTTCAGCGGCGGGCGTCAGGGGTAGAGTGAAGCCACTTTCTGCAAAAGCACCACCCCACGCATTCCACCGGAGCGACCCATGACCCAGACTAATCTGCGCAACGGCCCCGACACCAACGGCCTGTTTGGCGCGTTCGGCGGCCGTTACGTCGCCGAAACCCTGATGCCGTTGATCCTCGACCTGGCCCGCGAATACGAAGCGGCCAAGGAGGATCCGGCGTTCAACAAGGAATTGGCCTACTTTCAGCGCGATTACGTCGGACGCCCGAGCCCGCTGTATTTCGCTGAACGCCTGACCGAGGCTTGCGGTGGTGCCAAGATCTATCTCAAGCGTGAAGAGCTGAACCACACCGGCGCGCACAAGATCAACAACTGCATCGGGCAGATCCTGCTGGCGCGACGCATGGGCAAGAAACGCATCATCGCCGAGACCGGCGCCGGCATGCACGGCGTCGCGACCGCCACCGTGGCCGCGCGATTCGGCCTTGAGTGCGTGATCTACATGGGCACCACCGACATCGAACGCCAACAGGCCAACGTGTTCCGCATGAAACTGCTGGGCGCGACCGTGATCCCGGTGGTGGCCGGCACCGGCACCCTGAAAGATGCGATGAACGAAGCCCTGCGTGATTGGGTGACCAACGTCGACAGCACCTTCTACCTGATCGGCACGGTCGCCGGTCCGCACCCTTACCCGGCGATGGTTCGTGACTTCCAGGCCGTCATCGGCAAGGAAACCCGCGACCAGCTGCAAGCCCAGGAAGGCCGTCTGCCTGACAGCCTGGTGGCATGCATCGGCGGCGGTTCCAACGCCATGGGCCTGTTCCATCCGTTTCTCGATGACAAGAGCGTCGAGATCATCGGGGTCGAAGCGGCCGGTCACGGCATCGAAACCGGCAAGCACGCGGCCAGCCTGAACGGCGGTGTACCGGGTGTGCTGCACGGCAATCGCACTTTCCTGCTGCAGGACGACGACGGCCAGATCATCGATGCCCACTCGATTTCCGCCGGGCTCGACTATCCGGGCATCGGTCCTGAACACGCCTGGTTGCACGACATTGGCCGCGTTCAGTACACCTCGGTGACCGACGACGAAGCCCTCGACGCGTTTCATAAATGCTGCCGCCTGGAAGGGATCATTCCTGCACTGGAAAGCGCCCATGCCCTGGCTGAAGTGTTCAAGCGCGCACCGACCCTGCCCAAGGATCACCTGATGGTGGTGAACCTGTCCGGCCGTGGCGACAAAGACATGCAAACCGTGATGCACCACATGGAACAGTCTCAACAAGCGCAATCCCAGCAGGAGAAACACTGATGAGCCGCCTGCAAACGTGTTTTGCCGAACTCAAGCAACAGAACCGCGCCGCCCTGGTGACCTTCGTCACCGCGGGTGACCCGAGCTATGACACCTCGCTGGCGATCCTCAAGGGCTTGCCGGCGGCAGGCGCCGACGTGATCGAGCTGGGCATGCCGTTCACCGATCCGATGGCCGACGGCCCGGCGATCCAGTTGGCGAATATCCGTGCACTGGGCGCCAAGCAGAACCTGGTGAAAACCCTGCAAATGGTTCGCGAATTCCGCCAGGGCAACAGCGAAACGCCGCTGGTGCTGATGGGCTACTTCAACCCGATCCACATGTATGGCGTAGCGCGTTTCATCGCCGACGCCAAAGAGGCTGGCGTGGATGGCCTGATCGTGGTCGACCTGCCGCCCGAGCATAACGGCGAATTGTGCGACCCGGCTCAGGCCGCCGGCCTGGACTTCATCCGTCTGACCACGCCGACCACTGACGATGCGCGCCTGCCGACCGTGTTGAACGGCAGCTCCGGCTTCGTCTACTACGTGTCCGTTGCCGGGGTGACCGGTGCTGGCGCGGCGACGCTGGAGCATGTCGAAGAAGCGGTCGCGCGCCTGCGTCGCCACACCGATCTGCCGATCAGCATCGGCTTCGGCATCCGGACACCGGAGCAGGCAGCGTCCATCGCGCGGCTGGCCGACGGTGTGGTGGTGGGTTCGGCACTGATCGATCACATCGCCAACGCCTCGACCCCGGAGCAGGCGGTCGATGGCGTATTGAGTCATTGTGCTGCACTGGCCGAGGGTGTGCGCAACGCTCGCCTCGGCTAAGGCGGACCGCCGCTTGGCACGAAGGCTTCAGGACGCTGTTCTGAAGCCTTTTTTCATGGCAGTTCCAAGCCGCCTGCTGCTTTGTGCAATTTGCGCAAATGCTCGCCCACCTGCTTCAAGTTGGCTTCGTTGGCGGCCATTTCGGCCGCGCGCCCGGGTTCGAGCAGGGCCCTGACTTCCTTGTCCAGATCACCGGTCAGCAGTTGCAGCTGCTTCTGCCGCAGGCTGCTTTCCGACTCCAGGCGCTCCCATTCATTGGGTTGTGGCAAGCCATAGCCGCCGGTGCCCAGCAGCTCGGCCGGACGGCTGAGGAAGCCGCTGTTGGCGAGAATCTCCTGCAAAGTCGCGTTGGCCTTGTCCATGCCGCCGTTTTTCAGTTCCCGAGCGCCGAGGTAGCGTTGTTTCACCTCGTCCTGAGCCAGCACCAACTGCTGGCGGAAGGCGGCCTGTTCCAGCAGCAGCAGGGCCGCGCTGGTGCGCAGGTCGGCCTGTTCGATCCACGGACGGCGCTCTTCTGCCTTGAGGGACAGCCAGTCCTCGACCTTGTCCTGTTTGATCGGCAGGTGCTTTTTCAGCACCTCGAACATGGCCTGATAGCGGTCGCGGAAGGAGTCGAATCGGTAGCCCAGGCGCAGGGCTTCGCGGGGATCGTCCAGCACGCTGGTGTCCGCCAGCCCGCGACCCTTGAGCACTTCCAGCAAGCCGTTGGGCATGATGTTGTCGAGCCCGACCAGTTTGGCGTTGTTGCTGCCGCTGCGCAGCAGCTTCAGGCCTTCCACCGCGCAGTTGTTGGACAGGAAGAAGTAATTGCCGTCGTAGCTCCAGTGCATTTCCGCCGCGTGTTCCACCACGCCTTCGATTTCGTCGCGCGACAGGTTCAGCGGCACGGAGGCGAGGCTGCGCAGTTCGGTCTTGGTGTATTCGTCGATCACCTGGGCCAGGGGCAGGACGAACAGGCGCGACGGGTATTTTCCAACCAGGCCGTCCCAGCTCGACAGCTGCACGTCACCGACGAAGGCGCGGTAGGACAACACCAGGTGCTGGTCCAGGTCCAGTCGACAATCCGGGCCACGGGGGCGGCCTGGGGCGCAGATCACCAGGCGCAGCATGCTGTGGCCCCAACGGCTGACCCAGTTCTGGTTGGCTTCGGCCAGCAGGTAGTCGACGGCGTATACCCGCTCGGGGTCGACCTGACCCAGGGGCTGCTTGGCGAAGTCATTGCCGGCATTGAGGAAGGCGAAGGATTGGCTGCAGGTGTTCTTGGCGGCCGGCGCCCAGCCGAAATGCTCTTTGTAGTAGCGGTACAGCGAAGGGCGGCGACAGGCGTAGCTCGGATCGAGCAGGAAATACTCCATGTTGACCGCAACGAACTCTTTCGGGCTGCTCGTCTCGTAGATGTCCGGGCTGCGGGCGACCTGGCGATTGTGCTGCTCGCGTTCGCCGCGACGGCCCACGTATTGCGGCCAGCCAGCGAGGTCGAGCAGGCGCGGGTCATCGCTGAGGGTAAAGCGTCGGGCGGATTGACCACGGCATTCATCCGGGATGCCGACCAGCCCGGAGCTGTTGCTGCGTCGGGTGCAGCGCTGGATCAGCGTGCGTTCGGCGGCGGGCCATAGCCGCGCGCGGTCATAAATGTGGGTGAGTTCGTGCAGCACCGTGGCCAGCATCTCGCGGCGCACGGTGCCGTGGGGACGGTAGGTTTTCTTGCTGGCGGCGCTGCCATCGGTGAGGCTGGCGAGCAGATTGCGATTGAGGTCCAGCTCGGACACCAGCGATGCCTGGCCGTAGGCGTTGCCCGGCATGTCATCGGTCCAGCCCACATCGATGCGTCGGTCGAGTTGTTCGATGAAACGCGGCGGCAATGCCTGCATCGCTTCATCGAGCAGTGCCTGGCTGGCCTGCTGTTGGGCCGGGCTCAGGCCCTCGGTCTTGAGGCGTAATTGCAGGCCGGCCTGGGCCGTATTGCCAAGCAGCAACACGAGCCCGGCGAGCAGCCAGGTCCCGAACCGCCTCACAGTGCGAGGATGGCTTCGGCCAGTGCCTGGTCACTGGCGTCCCGGGCTTCCGGTACGCGGGTGCGCAATACATTGATGGCCGCTTCCAGGTGCGCGCCGCGGATTTCACCTTCGCTGGCAACGAAGCTCGCTGCATCGTCATGGGCTTCACGAACGATTTTCGAATCGCGAATGGACGTGGTGGTATCGGAAGTGAAATCAAGGGAACGGCGGGTGGCGTTGAGCAGCATGTTACTGGTGCCCACCAGGGTGTGTGCCTGGGTCACGTCGGCCAACAACAGCAGGCCAAGGGTGGCGATTATCAGCGGGTTACGCATGGAACGACTCCGGAGGAACAAGGATAACTATTGGACGAGAATAGCCTGTGCCAGTTCAAGGTCGCTTGCATGAAGTTTTGGCTGGGTCCGGTGCAGATAATTCAGGGCGGACTCCAGTTGTGCTCCGCGCAGTTGGCCGTCGCTGGCAATGAATGACGCAGCGTCATCCCGGGCAGCCAGGAGCTTACGGTCGAAGGGGGCGGAGGTCACCATGCTTGTGGCGTAACCCGAAGCGACGACACCTTGGGTGGTCAGGTCAAAGGCCTGGACGGAACCCGCCCAACAGGCGATGAAAACCGGTGTGAACAGCAGGTATTTAGGAAAGCTCATGGGACTCGACAGTTGAAAATGAGTCCCAAGGCTAGCGTAACGCCCGGCCTAGAGCCAGCGCCGAGATGCTGGGACAGGTCGTGAGTGTCCCTGTTCGGTGGCGATTCAGATCGTCAGGATCGCCTGGGCCAGTTGCGCGTCGGTCGCGTTCAGGTCAGGTGCCTGGTGGCGAATGTGGTCGAGCGCGCTTTCCAGCTTCACGCCCCGGATGGCGCCTTCGCTGGCAACGAAACTGGCGGCATCGTCACGAGCCGCGCGGACGATCTTGTCATCGCGAAAAGACGAGGTGACATCGGATGTGGCATCGGATGTGGCCTTGAGCGCCCCGACGACAGCGTCGGTGGTCACGATGAAGCTGGTGGCGTGGGAATTGGCAGCCACGGCAAGCAGGGCTGCAGCACTGAGCAGGCGGAGACGGGACATGGTGTAACTCCTATGGGTGTACTGATTGAGAGGTGGCGCAGTATCTGTTGAGTCAGACGCCTGTCACGCAATCATCGCCACGTTCTGGATTGATATTAGGCCTGGCAGTGGCAGTTCGCACAGTACCCTCTGCTTCGTTCAACTGTAATGGCAAGTATGTAGAAAATCTAAAACTGTACCTGTTGCGAATTCCAGCCTCAATTTCTCGTTTCAAAGGCCGGAAACGACAAGGCCCGTCGTGGTTTCCCACGACGGGCCTTGTTTGTTCAATTCGGGTGCTGGCGGGTGATCCTGCGGATCAGAGCCAGCGACGCTGATTTAGCGCCAGAACGGCTTGGCCAGTTCTTCGTAGCGTTGTGCTTCGCTGATCCCGGCATCGGCCAGCAGACGCGAATCCAGGCGAGCCAGTTGATGGCGGCTGGCGATGCGGCGCTGCCACAACATCAGGTTGGCGAGAACGCGAAGAGGCATGGAAGCCTGGGTTTTTGCAGCAGTATCTTCGAAGAACAGCTCGGAACTGAGTGTACGTTCCATGGTAGACATCCTTCCGCTTGTGGCGGGATTAGGTAGTGGTTTAACTGATGCCAATGATCCTCTCGTTTGGCCAGTCTCTCTAGATACAGTTCACCTGTATTGTGAGGGACCAGTTAACTGTTTGAAGGGGGTGTACTGGTCTAAATTGAGGCAACTGTACCTGTCTGCACTCTATTGGTGCAATTTAGTCGATTTGGATGATTGAGGCGGGATAAATTGGTAGGAAATGACCGGTACAGCAGTACAGTTTTAAACATATTACTGTGGGTTGAGGTGCAGCTGACGAAACGGTGTTTGCGTCAGCTGCTATCTGTACCCGTTACTGGGCGAGCATGCGCCCGGTGGCTTCCAGGTTGACGTGCCAGCTCAGGGCATCGCGCAGGATGTGTGGGGTGTGTCCGCCCAGCGCGCAAGCCGCGGTGAAGTAGTCGTCAAGTGCCTGGCGGTAATCCGGGTGCACACAGTTGTCGATCACCGCGCGAGCCCGTTCCCGGGGCGCCAGGCCTCGCAAGTCCGCCAGGCCGATCTCCGTCACCAGGATGTCGACGTCGTGTTCGGTGTGATCGACATGACTGACCATCGGCACCACGCTGGAGATCGCGCCCCCCTTGGCAATGGATTTGGTCACGAAGATCGCCAGGTGGGCGTTGCGCGCGAAATCACCGGAACCGCCAATGCCGTTCATCATTCGCGTGCCGCAGACGTGGGTGGAGTTGACGTTGCCGTACAGGTCGAACTCCAGCGCGGTGTTGATGCCGATGATGCCGAGCCGGCGCACCACTTCCGGGTGGTTGGAGATTTCCTGCGGACGCAGCACCAGTTTGTCCTTGTAGCGCTCCAGATTGCCAAACACGTCGCTGTTGCGACGACTCGACAGGGTGATCGAACTGCCTGAAGCAAAACTCAGCTTGCCGGCGTCGATCAGGTCGAAAGTGGAGTCCTGCAGCACTTCGGAGTACATCGTCAGGTCTTCGAACGGCGAGTCAATCAGACCGCACATCACCGCGTTGGCGATGTTGCCAATACCGGCCTGCAAGGGACCGAGCTTGTTGCTCATGCGTCCGGCGGCCACCTCCTGCTTCAGGAAGCCGATCAGGTGGTCGGCAATGGCCTGGGTGTCGGCGTCTGGCGGGGTGACCGTCGAAGGCGAATCCGGCTGGTTGGTGATGACGATGGCGACGATCTTCTCCGGGGGAATCGGAATGGCGGTGCTGCCAATGCGATCATCCACCTTCACCAGCGGAATCGGCGTGCGAGTCGGGCGGTAGGTCGGGATATAGATGTCGTGCAAACCTTCGAGGTTCGGGTTGTGCGCCAGGTTGATCTCGACGATCACCTGTTTGGCGAAAATGGCGAAGCTGGCCGAGTTACCCACGGAAGTGGTCGGCACGATATGGCCCTGCTCGGTGATCGCCACCGCCTCGATCACGGCGATGTCCGGTAGCTTCAACTGCTGGTTGCGCAGTTGCTCGACGGTTTCCGACAGGTGTTGATCGATGAACATCACTTCGCCAGCGTTGATCGCCTTGCGCAGCGTGCTATCGACCTGGAACGGCATGCGTCGCGAAAGGACGCCGGCTTCGGTGAGCTGTTTGTCGAGGTCGTTGCCCAGGCTCGCGCCGGTCATCAGGGAGATCTTCAGGGGGGAGACCTTGGCGCGCTCGGCCAGTGCGTGAGGCACGGCCTTGGCTTCGCCGGCGCGAGTGAAGCCACTCATGCCGACGGTCATGCCGTCCTCAATCAGAGCGGCAGCGTCCTCTGCGCTCATCACCTTTTCCAACAACGAAGGCAAGCGAATACGTTCACGGTACATGGATTGTTATCTCGGGCAACGAAAGCAAGGTGTGCAGTCTAGTGATTTGGAAAAAATTCCTCGCGCTACCATGGTCGAATGCAGAACCACGATTTAGAGCCTTTTGTCGGGTTTTGACCGGTAATAAAAAACCCCAGCCTACTAAAGGCTGAGGTTTTGGGTATTGCGCTGGAGCAAGTTTTAGTCCACAGCTTTGACCATGTCCTCGATGACTTTCTTGGCGTCGCCAAACACCATCATGGTCTTGTCCAGGTAGAACAGTTCATTGTCCAGGCCGGCATAGCCGCTGGCCATCGAGCGCTTGTTGACGATGATCGTCTTGGCCTTGAACGCTTCGAGAATCGGCATGCCGGCAATCGGCGATTTCGGATCGTTCTTCGCCGCCGGGTTGACCACGTCGTTGGCGCCGAGCACCAGCACCACGTCGGCCTGACCAAACTCGGAGTTGATGTCCTCCATCTCGAACACCTGGTCGTAAGGCACTTCGGCCTCGGCCAGCAACACGTTCATGTGGCCGGGCATGCGGCCGGCAACCGGGTGGATCGCGTACTTCACGGTGACGCCGTGATGGGTCAGCTTCTCGGTCAGCTCTTTGAGGGCGTGTTGTGCTCGGGCCACCGCCAGGCCGTAACCTGGAACGATGATCACGGTGTCGGCGTTGGTCAGCAGGAAGGTCGCATCGTCGGCCGAACCGGATTTGACCGGGCGCTCTTCCTTGGCGCCGGCAGGGCCTGCGTCGGCTGTGTTGCCGAAGCCGCCGAGCAGCACATTGAAGAAGGAGCGGTTCATCGCCTTGCACATGATGTACGAGAGGATCGCACCGCTGGAGCCCACCAGCGAGCCGGCGATGATCAGCATCGAGTTGTTCAGCGAGAAGCCGATACCCGCTGCCGCCCAGCCGGAGTAGCTGTTGAGCATCGACACCACTACCGGCATGTCGGCGCCGCCAATCGGGATGATGATCAGCACACCCATGACGAAGGCCAGGATCAGCATCAGCACGAAGGCCGCGAGGTTGCCGGTCAGCATGAAGGTGATGCCCAGTGCCAGCGTGGCCAGGCCCAGCACCAGGTTCAACTTGTGCTGGCCGCCGAACTGTACGGGTGCACCCTGGAACAGACGGAACTTGTACTTGCCCGAGAGTTTGCCGAAGGCGATCACCGAACCGGAGAAGGTGATTGCGCCGATGGCCGCGCCGAGGAACAGCTCCAGGCGGTTACCGGCCGGAATCGAATCGCCCAACTGTTTGACGATGCCCAGCGATTGCGGCTCAACGACCGCAGCGATGGCAATGAACACCGCCGCCAGGCCGATCATGCTGTGCATGAAGGCGACCAGTTCAGGCATCTTGGTCATTTCAACGCGCTTGGCCATGATCGAGCCAGCGGTGCCGCCGATCAGCAGGCCGACGATGACATAGCCGATGCCTGCGGTGGCGAGCTCAGCACCGAGCTTATAGATGAGGCCTACGGTGGTGAGGATCGCCAAGGCCATGCCGAGCATGCCGAACAGGTTGCCGCGCCGCGACGTGGTCGGGTGCGACAGGCCCTTCAGGGCCTGGATGAAGCAGATGGACGCGATCAGGTAGAGCGTCGTTACCAGGTTCATGCTCATTACTTCGGCGCCTCTTCTTTTGTGGCTTTCGGGGCTTTTTTCTTGAACATCTCAAGCATTCTGCGGGTGACCAGGAAGCCACCGAATACGTTCACCGCTGCCAGGGCCACTGCCAGGGTGCCCATTGTTTTGCCCAGTGGCGTCACGGTCAGTGCCGCAGCGAGCATGGCGCCAACGATCACGATCGCCGAAATTGCGTTGGTCACCGCCATCAAGGGCGTGTGCAGTGCAGGCGTAACGTTCCAGACCACGTGATAACCGACATAGATCGCCAGCACGAAGATGATCAGGTTGTAGATACCGGGGGAGATAAGCTCTTCCATCGTCTGAATCCCTGCTTAGGCGTTTTTGCGGATGACTTGGCCGTCGCGGCACATCAGGCACGCGGCGACGATGTCGTCTTCGAGGTTGATCTCGAACTGACCTTCCTTGTTGAAGACCAGTTTGAGGAAGTCCAGCAGGTTGCGGGCGTACAGGGCCGAAGCGTCTGCCGCGACTTCACCGGCCAGGTTGGTCGGGCCGCAAATGGTCACGCCATGCGCGACCACCACCTGATCGGCCACGGTCAGCGGGCAATTGCCACCCTGGGCGGCGGCGAGGTCGATGACCACGGAGCCGGGCTTCATTTGCGCCACAGTTTCCGCGCTCAACAGCGTCGGCGCCTTGCGGCCCGGAATCAGCGCGGTGGTGATGACGATGTCAGCCTGTTTGGCGCGCTCGTGCACGGCCAGGGCCTGGCGCTGCATCCAGCTCGCCGGCATCGGACGCGCATAGCCGCCGACACCGACGGCGCATTCACGCTCTTCATCGGTTTCGTAGGGCACGTCGACGAATTTGGCGCCGAGGGATTCGATCTGTTCCTTGACGGCAGGGCGCACATCAGAGGCTTCGATCACCGCGCCCAGGCGTTTCGCCGTCGCGATGGCCTGCAGGCCCGCGACGCCGGCGCCGAGGATCAGCACGCGCGCCGCTTTCACGGTGCCTGCGGCCGTCATCAGCATCGGCATGAAGCGTGGGTAATGGTGAGCGGCCAGAAGCACGGCCTTATAGCCCGCGATGTTGGCCTGGGAGGACAGCACGTCCAGGCTCTGAGCGCGTGAGGTCCGTGGTGCGGCCTCCAGAGCGAACGCGGTAATGCCGCATTCCGCCAGCCTGGCGATGGTTTCATTGCTGAACGGATTGAGCATGCCCACCACAACCGTGCCGCGTTTGATCAGGGCGAGTTCGCTGTCGTTGGGGGCGACCACCTTGAGAATCAGCTCGGCACCCAAGGCATCGCTGGCGCTGCCAATGGTTGCGCCGGCGGCTTCATAGGCACTGTCGATAACGCTGGCTTTTACGCCGGCGCCGCTTTGAACCGTGACCTTGTGGCCCTGGCTGATCAGCTTCTTGATGGTTTCCGGGGTTGCAGCAACCCGTGTTTCACCCGTCTGGGTCTCGAGAGGAACACCAATGTGCACGTCAAATCTCCTGCGTGATCTTATTGAATTAACCCAGGCACTTCGGATGGTGCGTCTGGGGCGGCCGATCAGCACGATCCCGCCCATTCAAGGCGGGGCGCGGCATTTTGCAGGCGAACCATGTGCCCATCAAGGGATTATGACGGGTGACGGAAAATTAACTACAAGTCACCCTGTGACCGAATGTCGCAACAGGGCGGGTCAATCCCTTATGAGCCTTGCCTCGTATGGATTCTGGCCGAATTTCAGAAAATTTCTCATTGACCGGGTGAATGAGCGGGCATGGGTGGCCAATGGCGGCTCAAAGCCACGTATTATGGCGCTTGTGGGACGTTTGTACTGATTCCGATACAGTCTGCGCATATGCGACAAATAATTATATCTGTAGGGCTTTTATTTTTCTGACTACGAAGTCAATTTACTCTGAATGCCTTTATTCTTCGAGGCTGTAGCTCTGTGCCTGGCTCACCAGCCAGTCGCGAAATGCCTTCAGGGACGCCGATTCGACCTTTCGATCAGGAATCATGAGGTAATACGCCTTGATACTCGTCAGGGATTGCGTGTTGGCGATTACCAGGCGTTTCTCCGCTAGTTCGCGCTGAATCAGAAACGGCGGGATCAAGGCAATCCCCATGTCATGCATGGCGGCCTGGGCCAGCATGGAGAATAGCTCGTAGCGGGGACCTGTCATGTCGCGCGGGACGTTCAGGTTTTGCGAGTTGAACCATTGGCGCCAGGCATAGGGCCGAGTGGTCTGCTGCAGCAGTGGCAGTTCGGCGATTTCGGCAAGGGTCAGGCTGGCCTTCCGGCCCATCAGGTGGGGGCTGCACACCGGCATGGGGTTTTCACCCATCAATCTGTGGGATTCGGTACCCGACCAGTCCGCATCGCCGAAGTAGATCGCCGCATCGAATTCGGTATCCGCGAACAGGAAGGGGCGGGTTCGGTTAGTGAGGTTGACGGTCACTTCGGGATGCTTTTGCTGGAAGTCCTTGAGTCGGGGCAGCAGCCACTGGGTGCCGAACGTCGGTACGACTGCCAGTTCGATCACGTTGGTGCCTTGCTGGCCCATCACCGACAGCGTGTCGCGCTCGACCGCGTCCAGTTGGGTAGCCACCCTGCGGCTGTAGGAAAGTCCGGCCTCCGTCAGTTTCACCCCGCGCCGGGAGCGTCGGAACAGTTCCACGCCGAGGAACTCCTCAAGGCTGGCGATTTGCCGGCAAATGGCGCCCTGAGTGAGTGAAAGCTCCTGCGCCGCCTTGGTAAAGCTCTCGTGGCGCGCAGCGGCTTCGAAGCTGATCAGCGCCGCTGTGCTGGGGATTTTCCTGCGCATGTACCTCTACCTCACTAATTCACCGCAAAATTAGCGTTTCTCGATCTCACGGAGTGAGAAATTAGCACAACAGTATGCGAAATCCTCGTTTGCGACAGTGCCGAAGCCGGCCTAGGATCATTGCCACGTTATTTGACCTGATTCGAGAGGACCTACTCATGGGCGGTAAAGTCAGCTTCAACTGGATTGATCCCCTGCTGCTGGATCAACAGCTCACCGAAGAAGAGCGCATGATTCGCGACACTGCCGAGCAATTCGCTCAGCAAAAACTCGCGCCGCGTGTTCTCGAAGCTTTCCGCCATGAAAAGACCGATCCGGCGATCTTTCGCGAGATGGGCGAAGTGGGCCTGCTCGGCGCCACCATTCCCGAGCAATATGGTGGTAGCGGCCTGAATTACGTCAGCTACGGTCTGATCGCCCGCGAAGTCGAACGCGTCGACTCGGGTTACCGCTCGATGATGAGCGTGCAGTCTTCGTTGGTGATGGTGCCGATCAACGAGTTCGGCACTGAAGCCCAGAAGCAGAAGTACCTGCCAAAGCTGGCGACGGGCGAATGGATCGGCTGTTTCGGTCTGACCGAGCCTAACCATGGCTCCGACCCGGGTGCGATGATTACCCGTGCGCGCAAAGTGGAGGGCGGCTACAGCCTGACGGGCAGCAAGATGTGGATCACCAATAGCCCGATCGCCGACGTGTTTGTGGTCTGGGCCAAGGACGATGCCGGCGACATCCGTGGCTTCGTCCTGGAGAAAGGCTGGAAGGGTCTGAGTGCTCCGGCGATTCACGGCAAGGTGGGGCTGCGTGCTTCCATCACCGGCGAAATCGTCATGGACAACGTGTTCGTGCCAGAAGAGAACATCTTCCCTGATGTCCGTGGCTTGAAAGGCCCCTTCACGTGTCTCAACTCCGCACGCTACGGCATCTCGTGGGGGGCGCTGGGGGCGGCCGAGTTCTGCTGGCATACCGCTCGCCAATACACGCTGGATCGTCAGCAGTTCGGTCGCCCATTGGCTGCCACTCAGCTGATCCAGAAGAAGCTGGCCGATATGCAAACCGAAATCACTCTGGCACTCCAGGGCTGTCTGCGTCTGGGGCGCATGAAGGATGAAGGCACGGCGGCGGTGGAAATCACTTCGATGATGAAGCGCAACTCTTGCGGCAAGTCCCTGGACATTGCTCGCATGGCGCGTGACATGTTGGGTGGCAACGGCATCTCCGACGAATTCGGTGTGGCGCGTCACCTGGTCAACCTGGAAGTGGTGAATACCTATGAAGGCACGCACGACGTCCATGCGCTGATCCTCGGTCGCGCGCAAACCGGCCTTCAGGCGTTCTACTGACAGGAGAACGCCATGGGCGCGCTTTCGCATCTGCGGGTACTGGATTTATCACGAGTGCTGGCCGGGCCCTGGTCCGGGCAGATATTGGCGGACCTTGGCGCCGAAGTGATCAAGGTCGAGCGCCCGGGCAGCGGTGACGATACGCGCGCTTGGGGGCCGCCTTTCCTCAAGGATGCCTACGGCGAGAACACCAGCGAGGCCGCCTATTACCTGTCGGCCAATCGCAACAAGCAATCGGTGACCATCGACTTCACGCGTCCGGAAGGGCAGCAACTGGTGCGTGAGCTGGCGTCCAGGTCTGACATCCTCATCGAGAACTTCAAGGTGGGTGGGCTGGCGGCTTATGGGTTGGATTATGCGTCGCTCAAGGCAATCAACCCGAAGCTGATCTATTGCTCGATCACCGGGTTTGGTCAGACCGGTCCTTATGCCAGGCGCGCCGGTTACGACTTCATGATCCAGGGTCTGGGTGGCCTGATGAGCCTTACAGGGCAGCCTGAAGGTGCGGAAGGGGCAGGGCCGGTGAAAGTTGGCGTGGCGCTCACGGACATCCTGACCGGTCTCTACTCGACCGTGGCGATTCTCGCGGCGCTCGCGCATCGGGATCAGGGCGGTGGCGGTCAGCACATCGATATGGCATTGCTGGATGTTCAAGTGGCTTGTCTGGCGAACCAGGCCATGAATTACCTCACGACGGGCAATGCGCCCAAGCGTCTGGGCAATGCGCACCCGAATATCGTGCCCTATCAGGACTTTCCTACGGCGGATGGCGACTTCATCCTGACCGTGGGCAATGACGGGCAATTCCGAAAATTTGCGGAAGTGGCCGGGCAGCCGCAATGGGCCGATGACCCGCGTTTTGCCACGAATACCCAGCGAGTGGCGAATCGGGCATTGCTGATTCCGTTGATTCGTCAGGCTACGGTGTTCAAGACCACGTCTGAATGGGTGGCCCAGTTGGAGCAGGCGGGTGTGCCGTGCGGGCCGATCAACGACCTGGCGCAGGTGTTTGCCGATCCCCAGGTGCAGGCGCGCGGACTGGCAATAGAGTTGCCCCATGCCCTGGCTGGGAAGGTGCCGCAGGTGGCGAGCCCGATTCGCCTGTCCGAAACGCCCGTGGAGTATCGCCATGCGCCCCCTGTGCTGGGTGAACATACGCTTGAGGTACTGCAGCGGGTGTTGGGGTTGCAGCCTGATGCGATAGCGGCCTTCAAGGCCACCGGGGTTCTTTGACGCCGTTCTCTCTATATAAAGGGGGGTGATAGCGGCTCTTCTATATAGAAGAGGGTTCAATTTCGGGCTCTCTGCAACTTATTGATAGAAATATAAAAAAACATGTTGACGGCAGATTCTGGACGTCTATAATTCGCCCCACTTCCGGCGCAGTCGAAACGGAAAACTCCTTGTTAAACAACGAGTTACGCGGTTTTCGATAGCGACATGCTTCAGGTCATCGAAGCCTGGAAGGAGTCGGTCAAGCAGCAAGTTGTCGCTTGATGGACGGTTCGATCTTCTCGGTCGAAAGCGGTGAAAAAGAGGTGTTGACAGCAGCGAGTAACGC
>NZ_JARZGC010000008.1:0-247231 GCF_041354075.1 Pseudomonas fluorescens
GTGCCAGACACAATAATTGTTGTCTGAACCACCGCCTTCGCGAGCAAGCCCGCTCCCACATTTTGGACTGCTTTGATCAGGCGCCGAAACCACCGTCGATGGTCAGGCTCGCCCCGGTGATGTAGCCGGCTTCCGGGCCTGCCAGGTAGGCGACGAAGCTGGCGATTTCATCTGCCGTGCCGTAACGGCCTACCGCCATCAGGGGAATCAGGCTGTCGGCGAACTCACCGCTGGCCGGGTTCATGTCGGTGTCGACCGGGCCCGGCTGCACGTTGTTGATGGTGATGCCGCGCGGGCCGAGATCGCGGGACAAACCTTTGGTCAGACCCACGAGCGCCGCTTTGCTCATGGCGTACGGGCCGCCACCGCCGAAGGGCATGCGGTCGGCGTTGGTGCTGCCGATGTTGATCACTCGACCGCCTTCGGTCATGTGTTGCGCAGCGGCCTGAGTGGCGATGAAGACGCTGCGCACGTTGACTGCCAGGGTCTGATCGAAATCTTCGAGTTTGAAGTCTTCCAGCGGGGCGATGGCCAGCACGCCTGCGTTGTTGACCAGAATGTCCAGGCGGCCGAAGGCTTCAACCGTGCGACTGACGGCGTTGCGAATCGCTTCGGCGTCGGCGCTGTCAGCCTTGATCGCCAGCGCCTTGCCGCCATTGTCGGTGATGCTGTTTTGCAGTGCTTCGGCTTTGGCCGCAGAGCTGACGTAGGTGAAGGCCACGGCCGCGCCTTCAGCGGCCAGCCGCTTGACGATGGCAGCGCCGATGCCGCGCGAACCGCCCTGGATCAAGGCCACTTTGCCGCTGAGGTTCTGGGTAGTCATATCGATCTCCAAAGTCCCGAGGCGAAATGTCTCGGTTGATGGAGCCTAGTATCGATTGCGTATTACAGGCTGAGTAGCCGGTAATTGCGATAGTCTGTGTAAACCATAAGTTTATAGTGGCGCCTATGGAAACTTTCAGCAGTATCGAATGCTTCGTGCGCAGTGCCGAGGTCGGCAGTTTTGCCGAGGCGGCGCGGCGGTTGAGCCTGACGCCGGCAGCGGTCGGCAAGAGCGTGGCCAAACTCGAGGCACGGCTCGGTGTGCGTCTGTTCCAGCGCAGCACCCGCAGCCTGACGTTGACCGAGGCCGGTCAGCTGTTTCTCGGCGAAGTCAGTTCCAGCCTGCTCACTATCCAGAATGCAGTGGCCAACCTTGCGAGTGCCGAAGGGCGGCCGGCGGGCACCCTGAAAGTCAGCATGGGCACGGTGTTCGGGCGTTTGTACATCGTGCCGCTGCTGGGCGAGTTCCTGCGGCAGTTTCCTGCGATCAACCCGGACTGGCATTTCGATAACCGCCAGGTCGACCTGATTGCCCAGGGGTTCGATGCGGCGATTGGCGGTGGTTTCGAGCTGCCGCAAGGGGTGGTGGCGCGCAAGCTGACGCCCGCGCATCGCGTTCTGGTGGCGTCAGCGGACTATCTGGCCAGTCATGGGGCGATTGCCACGCCGGATGACCTCAGGCACCACGACGGCATCCTGATTCGTTCGCCGCAAACGGGACGCGTCAGGTCGTGGCAATTGACCAGCCGCACTCAGCAACACAGTCCCTTGACGCTGGAAGTGCGGATGACCTTGAGTGATTCCGAAGCAGCTTGCGCCACGGCCGCGCAGGGCCTGGGTATCGCCCTGGTGAGCATGCCGTTTGCCGTCGGTTATCTGGAAGCGGGGACGCTGCAGCGGGTGTTGCCGGACTGGTATGTCGACGATGGCAACATTTCCATCTACTACGCCGAACACAAGTTGCTGCCGGGCAAGACCCGGGCGTTCGTGGATTTCGTGATCGACCAGTTCGCGCAGCAGGGGCTGGGAGCGCGGTTCAGCGCGGTTTGAGTGCGCTGGGTGCCGCGATGGAGGTAACGCGGGTACTCAGGCTCCCCGCGTTATCGTTGACGTCCATCGTCGGAACGCCGCCCGGGACGAGTCCGCTCCTACAAGGGGGGCGGGGGCGGTCAGGCCTTGGTCTTGCTGATGATGTTCCCCGCATGCAGCCCGCATTCCTTCTGCGTGGCTTCTTCCCACCACCAGCGACCTTCGCGCTCGTGCTGGTTTGGCAGAACCGGGCGGGTGCAGGGTTCGCAGCCGATGCTGATGAAGCCGCGCTCATGCAGGCTGTTGTAGGGCAGTTCGAGCATGCGGATATAGCCCCAGATCTCTTCGCTGGTCATTTGTGCCAGCGGGTTGAATTTGTACAGGGTGCGCTCCGGGGTGGAGAACGCGGTGTCGATTTCCATTACCGCGACGGCGCTGCGGGTGCCCGGGCTCTGATCCCGACGCTGGCCGGTGGCCCAGGCCTTCACGCCGGACAGCTTGCGACGCAGTGGCTCGATCTTGCGGATGCCGCAGCATTCGCCGTGGCCATCCTTGTAGAAGCTAAAAAGGCCCTTTTCCTTCACGAAAGGTTCAAGTTTCGTGTAGTCCGGCGACACCAGTTCGATGTCGATCTTGTAGTGCTCACGCACCTGGTCGATGAAACGGTAGGTCTCGGGGTGCAAGCGGCCAGTGTCGAGGCTGAAGACCTTGACGTTCCTGTTCAGCTTCCAGGCCATGTCCACCAGCACCACGTCTTCGGCGCCGCTGAAGGATATCCACAGCTCGTCGCCGAACTCGGCGAACGCCAGCTTCAGGATGTCCTGGGCGGATTTATTGGCATAAGTCGTGGCGAGTTCCACGACGTCGAACGTTGGGCTCATCAGGGCGGCTTCCTACAGGTCGGTGGCGCTGGGCGCTCTATATGGGGCTGATGGTAACAAAAACCGGCCACGGCTGGCGCGCCCTCTGCGTTGCGCAGGTCGGTTCGAGCGGCTAGAGTTCGGCGGTCTTTTCTGTTCGCTCGACTCGATAATCACTACAACGGGGTGTCTTGTGGAAATTGCCTGTCTGGATCTTGAAGGTGTGCTGGTCCCGGAAATCTGGATCGCCTTCGCCGAAAAAACCGGGATCGAATCCCTCAGGGCCACCACTCGGGACATTCCCGACTACGACGTGTTGATGAAGCAGCGCCTGCGGATTCTCGACGAGCATGGCCTGAAACTGACCGATATCCAGGAAGTGATCGCCACGCTCAAGCCGCTGGATGGCGCCATCGAGTTCGTCGACTGGCTGCGCGAGCGCTTCCAGGTGGTGATCCTGTCGGACACCTTCTACGAATTCTCGCAGCCGCTGATGCGCCAGTTGGGGTTCCCGACGTTGCTGTGCCACCGCTTGATCACCGACGAGACCGGGCGGGTCACGAGCTATCAGTTGCGTCAGAAAGATCCGAAGCGTCAGTCGGTGCTGGCGTTCAAGAGCCTGTACTACCGGGTAATCGCCGCTGGCGATTCCTACAACGACACCACGATGCTGGGCGAGGCGGACGCAGGGATCCTGTTCCACGCGCCAGACAATGTGATTCGCGAGTTCCCGCAGTTCCCGGCGGTGCATAGCTTCGAAGACCTCAAGCAGGAATTCATCAAGGCGTCCAACCGCACCCTGTCCCTGTAAAGCGAGCATGCTCGCGATGGTAGCCGCTACACCGTGGGGTATCAGATATCCCGCGTCATTGTTGACGACCATCGCGAGCGTGCTCGCTCCTACAGGTTCAAAGTCAAAGATCCTGCAACGTTTCCAGCAACACCTTCACCTTGGTGATCGACTCCTGATACTCGGCTTGCCACTGCGAATCCGCGACGATCCCGCCGCCGCCCCAGCAACACACCTGTCCGTCCTTGACCAGCAGGCTGCGGATGGCGATGGAGCTGTCCATCTCGCCGCGCACGTCCAGGTACAGCAGTGAGCCGCAGTACAAGCCGCGCCGGGTTGGCTCCAGTTCATCGATGATCTGCATGGCCCGGATTTTCGGCGCGCCGGTGATCGAGCCGCCAGGGAAGCTGCCGGCGATCAGGTCCAGGGCATCGCGGCCGTCCGCCAGTTCCCCGGTCACGCTGCTCACCAGGTGATGCACGTTCGGATAGCTTTCCAGGCTGAACAGCTCCGGCACTCGCACTGAGCCCGTGCGGCAAGTACGGCCGAGGTCATTGCGCAGCAAATCGACGATCATCAGGTTTTCCGCGCGATCCTTCGGGCTGGCCAGCAGTTCGGCGGCGTTCGCGGCATCCTGTTCGGCGCTCAGGCCGCGAGGGCGCGTGCCTTTGATCGGCCGGGTTTCAACCTGGCGCTCGCTGACCCTGACGAAGCGTTCCGGCGACAGGCTCAGTACCGCGCCGCCGTCGGGCAGGCTCTGGAAACCGGAGAAGGGCGTCGGGCAGGCCGCCCGCAGCGCGCAGTAGGCGGCCCACGGTTCACCCGCGCAGTCGGCGCGGAAGCGCTGGGCGAAATTGACCTGGTAGCAGTCACCGGCCTGGATGTACTGCTGGATGCGTTGCAGTGCCTGACGGTAATCCTCGGCGCTGAGGTCGGCACGCATCGGCGCCTTGAGCGTGAAGGGCTTGATCGGGTCCGCCGACGGCTGGCTGAACAGAACGACCAGGCGCTGACGCTCGCTGTCCACCAGCGAAGGGTGGAAGACCAGCTGACTGGTCATCCGTTGGTGGTCGCTGATCAAGGCCCAGTTGTAGAGCCCGAAACGCGCATCCGGCAATTGCAGGTCATCTTGCGCCCGGCTGGGCAGGTGTTCCAGGTGCCGACCGAAGTCGTAACTCAGGTAGCCGATCAGACCGCCGGCAAAGGGCAGTTCGAAGGGCACTGCAGCTTCACCGAGTCGCGTCAGGTTTTCGCGCAGGCGTTGCAGGAAATCGTTACCACTTTCCTCGGGGGCCACCGTCAGCGTTTCCAGCGGCCAGGCGCTGAGCAGGTCAAAGCGGCCGCGCTCGGCGCTGGGGCGGCCGCTGTCGAGCAGGACGGCACCGGGCGCATGGCGGATCGCGGCGAAGTACCGGGCGGGGTCGGCGCAATAGGGCAGCGGGTGTACGGAACAGGTCAGCATGGGCGGGGAAGGTCGGCCATCAAGGCGGGGTGGCGATTGTAGTCCTCTGGCGGGATTGCTCCTAGAGGGGATGTCGGGGACTGGCAGGTTGGGGGCCGGGATGATGGGGTAGTGCCTGTTCGATTGTCATCGCGAGCAGGCTCGCTCCCACCGTAATCATGGTGTGAACGCAATCTGCGCAACACCGCAAAATCTGTGGGAGCGAGCCTGCTCGCGATGGTGTCAATTGAGTCCCGGATCAACCCTCAACCGGCGGAATATGCCCGAACATTTCCTGCACGAACGCCATCCGCTCTTCAACGGTTTCCACCACGCCCCGGGCCTTCAGCTCTTCCAGGCGCGCTTCCACTGCATGGGTGCGCAACGTCAGCCCGCAGTCGTTGGCAATCTGGATGTTCAGCCCTGGCCGGGCGTTGAGTTCGAGGATCAAGGGGCCTTTTTCCTGGTCCAGCACCATGTCGACACCGATGTAACCCAGCCCGCACAGCTCGTAGCAGCCGGCCGCGAGTTTCATGAAGCCGTCCCAATAGGGCAGTTGCACGCCGTCCACCGCATTGGTGGTGTCCGGGTGCTTGGTGATGATGTTGTTCAGCCAGGTGCCGCGCAGGGTCAGGCCCGTGGCGAGGTCGACCCCGACGCCGATGGCGCCCTGGTGCAGGTTGGCCTTGCCGCCGGACTGGCGCGTCGGCAGGCGCAGCATCGCCATCACGGGGTAGCCCATCAGCACGATGATGCGGATGTCCGGCACGCCTTCGTAGCTGATGCTCTTGAAGATCTGGTCGGGGGTCACCCGGTATTCAATCAGCGCCCGATCCCGGTGTCCGCCCAATGAATAGAGGCCGGTGAGGATGCTGGAAACGTGGTGTTCGATCTCTTCATGGCTGATGATCTTGCCGGACACCGTGCGGTAACGGCCCTCGAAACGGTCGGCGATCACAATGATCCCGTCACCGCCCGCGCCCTGGGCCGGTTTGATCACGAAGTCGTTGCGGCCGCCGATGATGGTGTCGAGGTTGTCGATTTCCTTCTCGGTGGAAATGATGCCGTACAGCTCCGGCACATGAATGCCGGCGGCAATCGCACGTTCCTTGGTGATGATCTTGTCGTCGACGATCGGATACAGGCTGCGCTTGTTGTACTTGAGCACATAGTCCGCGTTACGCCGATTGATCCCCATGATGCCCCGGGCTTCCAGGGCTTTCCAGGTTTTCCACAGACCGAACATCAGGCGTCAGCCTTCTTCAGGAAGGCCTTGAAACGCACCAGCTCGGTCAGGCGGTAACCGCGATAGCGACCCATGGCCAGCATGAAGCCCACCAGGATCAGCAGGATGGCCGGGAAGGTGAACACGAAGTACACCAGCTCCGGCACGCTCATGATCAGGTGCGCCAGGGACGCGGCGAACAGGGTGCCGATGGCCACTTTCATGGCATGCCCGGAGCCGCGTTCTTCCCAGGTGATCGACAGGCGCTCGATGGTCATGGTCAGGATCACCATCGGGAACAGCGCCACGGACAATCCGCGTTCCAGACCCAGTTTATGGCTGAACAGGCTGATCGCCGCGATCAGCACCACCACGAAGGTCAACACCACCGACAACCTGGGCAGCATTTGCAGCTTCAGATGTTCGAGATAGGAACGCAGCGACAGCCCCAGCGCGGTAATCACGGTGAACAGCACGATGCCGAAGCCCAGTTGGGTTTCGCGGAACGCCAAGGCAATCAGTACGGGAGTAAAGGTGCCCAGGGTCTGCAGGCCGACCAGGTTGCGCAGGATCAGGATCACCAGCACGCCGATCGGGATCATCACCATGATCATGAAGGTCTGCTGGGTCTGCAGCGGCAGGCCGTACAACGAGTACTCGAGGAAATTGGCGTCGGTGTTCTCGTCGGTCAGCTTGGCCAGGCGAATGGCGTTCATTTCGCTGTTGTTGAGGCTGAACGTCACGTTGGCTTTCTTGCCACCATCGACGGTGATCAGGTTTTCATCACCGGTCCACCACAGCAGGCGGTCGGTGGGCAGGCCCTGTTCGCCGGTTTCCGGGTTGAAGTACAGCCAGTCGGTGCCGTTGAAACTGCGCAGCCACAGTTCCGGTGTTTGCGGTTGGTCGGCCACCAGGCGGATGGTGTGGACCTTTTCCACCGGCACGTGGGCGATGGACAGCACCAGTTCGACGATTTTGGCCTTGTGCCCGCTGGACGGATCGCCCGCCAGCAACAGTTTCACGTTGTCGTCATTGACGTTGTTGACGCGCTTGATCGCTTCGCCAATGAAGGTCTCGACGTCCGCCGAGTGCTGGCGGATCGGCGCGAGCAAGGCTTCGGCGGCGATCTTTTCCGGGCCTTCCACCACGATGCTGTCGCGAAAGGTCGGGCCTTTGATCTTGGTTTTTTCCGCGCTGTAGCGTTTGGTCAGCACCAGGCGGTAATAAAGGGTCTGGTTGCCCTTGGCCCGGCGTGCCGACCACGTCACCTTGCGGTTGCCGTCGACACGGTTCACGGCGACGCCGTAATTGTTGGAAATGAAGCTTTCATTGAGGCTGACGTAATCGCGGCTCAATGGCGGCACGAACATCTGGATCTTGACCGGGTCCTTGGCGCTGGCGACGAACTCGACCTTGGCGTCGATGTTCCACAGGTCGTCGGTGGCGTCCTCGGTCACGGGAATGCCGAGTACGAAGATCTGGTAGGCCGTGACCGAAATGCCCAATACCACCAGGATGGCGATGAGCATTTTCAGATGGAGGGTAAGAGCGCGCATTGGAATTACTCTGCGGTATGTACGTCGGTGGCGCAGGCGGGTTTGCCAGCAGCGTATTTAAGACTGGGGTCGACCAGCGCATCAAAGCGTTTCAGGGCTTCGGAGCCAATCAGGAGCGGGTATTGGAATGCACTTCGGTCGGTCAAGTTCACTTCTATGCTGCGTAAAGCCGAACCCATGCAGATATCGAGCTCGATCACCGGACGAGCGGTGTACTTCTTGCCTTCTTCAGGATCGTAGTCGCCGGCACGGCGCTTGATCTTGCTGACGCGGGCCAGCGGACGCTCGATGGGGTGCGAATGCGCGGCGTCGATCGCCAGATAAAAGCGCACCCAGGACTCGCCGTTGCGTTTGAAACGCTTGATGTCGCGGGCGCTGAGAGAGGCGGTCTTCGCCCCGGTGTCGAGCTTGGCCGCCACTTCCAGGTTGATGCCGTCCAGCGAAGCGTATTCGTTGAGGCCGTAGACAGTCTTTTCCCCCGCCGCGGCGACACCGGGCAGGCAGAGCAGATAAAGGAAGGTCGGGAAGGGCTTGAGTCTCATAAATCCTGGTGCACAGCGGTCCGTGTTTCGATTCAAGGCCCTGGCATCGCTGCGCAAGCTCCTTCGTATGCCTATCAGCTGTTTATGACAATCAGTGCAGATGTCACCAGCAATTGCGGGCGGCATTCTAGCACGGTGCTCCTGTGGCGCCAGCGCGGGGAGCTGGCTATAAACAGTAGGGCTGCTTGGTTATGGTGCAGGCGGTTATTAGACGATTGTCGACAATGTGCATTTATGCTTTGACTGTCAGGCCTTGATTCGCTAGTTTTTGCGTTATCAGCTTTCAAGGTGTCGACAATATGCTGGATCAACTCGATCCCCCGGTCATCGCTCAGGACGATTCGGAAACACTTTCCGAGAATGTCTTCCGGCGCATCCAGGCGGCCATCGTCAAGGGTGAAATCGCCCCGGGCAGCAAGATTTCCGAGCCGGAGCTGGCGCGCACCTATGGCATCAGCCGTGGCCCGTTGCGTGAAGCGATCCATCGCCTGGAAGGCCAGCGCCTGCTGGTCCGTGTGCCGCACGTCGGTGCGCGGGTGGTTTCCCTGAGCCACGCCGAACTGGTCGAACTCTACGAAATCCGCGAATCCCTCGAAGGCATGGCCTGCCGTCTGGCGGCCGAACGCATGACCGTCGAAGAAATCGACGAGCTGCGCCAGGTCCTCGAAACCCATGAGCGCGACGCGGCGTTTCAGGCGGGGGTCGGCTACTACCAGCAGGAAGGCGATTTCGACTTCCATTACCGGATCATCCAGGGCAGCGGTAACCGCACCCTCACGCAAATGCTCTGCGGTGAGCTCTATCAATTGGTGCGCATGTACCGCATCCAGTTTTCCACCACGCCGAACCGCCCGCACCAGGCCTTTGCCGAGCACCACCGGATTCTCGATGCCATCGCCGACCGTGACGGTGAACTGGCCGAGTTGTTGATGCGCCGCCACATCGGCGCCTCCAAACGCAATATCGCCCGTCATTACCAGGACGGCGCCAATCCGACAGCCAAACGAGGTGAGTCATGAGTTCCAGCAAGAGCACTCCAGGCCAGCGTTTCCGCGATGCGGTCGCCAGCGAGCATCCATTGCAAGTGGTCGGCGCCATCAATGCCAACCATGCGCTGCTGGCCAAACGTGCCGGTTTCAAGGCGATCTACCTGTCCGGCGGCGGGGTCGCTGCCGGCTCCCTCGGCGTGCCGGACCTGGGCATCACCGGCCTGGATGACGTGCTGACCGACGTACGTCGCATCACCGATGTCTGCGATCTGCCGCTGCTGGTGGACGTGGACACCGGTTTCGGTTCCTCGGCGTTCAACGTGGCGCGTACCGTCAAGTCGATGATCAAGTTCGGCGCGGCGGCGATCCACATCGAGGACCAGGTCGGCGCCAAGCGTTGTGGCCATCGTCCCAACAAGGAAATCGTTTCGCAGCAGGAAATGGTCGACCGCATCAAGGCGGCCGTCGATGCGCGCACCGATGACAGCTTCGTGATCATGGCCCGCACTGACGCCCTGGCGGTGGAAGGCCTGGAATCCGCCCTGGACCGCGCCGCCGCCTGCATCGAGGCCGGCGCCGACATGGTGTTCCCCGAAGCCATCACCGAACTTGAAATGTACAAGCTGTTCGCCAACCGGGTGAAAGCGCCGATCCTGGCCAACATCACCGAATTCGGCGCGACGCCGCTGTACACCACCGAGCAGCTCGCAGGGGCCGACGTGTCGCTGGTGCTGTACCCGCTGTCGGCGTTCCGAGCGATGAACAAGGCGGCGGAAAACGTCTACACCGCCATCCGCCGCGACGGTACGCAACAGAACGTGATCGACACCATGCAGACCCGCATGGAGCTTTACGATCGCATCGACTACCACACCTTCGAGCAGAAGCTCGACGCGTTGTTTGCTGCGAAGAAGTAATGAAGACCGTGTATTCGTGACCTGGGACCTAGGACCTGTAGGAGCGAGCATGCTCGCGATGGACTTCAACGATAACGCGGCTGCCTGATGCCCTGCGGTGTGGCGTCCACCTTCGCGAGCATGCTCGCTCCTGCAGGGAAGGTGGACAACCTGAACCTCTCTGACAAATTCAAGAAAACTGGAGACAACAATGGCCGAAGCAAAAGTACTCAGTGGCGCCGGGCTCCGTGGCCAGGTGGCCGGGCAAACCGCACTGTCCACCGTGGGTCAATCCGGTGCTGGCCTGACCTATCGCGGCTACGATGTCCGCGAACTGGCGGCTGACGCGCAGTTCGAAGAAGTGGCTTACCTGCTGCTGTACGGCGAGTTGCCGACCAAGGCGCAACTGGCGGCTTACATCGCCAAGCTGGGCAAACTGCGCGACCTGCCGCAAGCCTTGAAGGAAGTGCTCGAACGCATCCCTGCCGATGCCCACCCGATGGACGTGATGCGCACCGGTTGCTCGTTCCTGGGTAACCTGGAACCGGAGACTGATTTTTCCGAGCAGCAGGACAAGACCGACCGCCTGCTGGCCGCGTTCCCGGCGATCATGACCTACTGGTATCGCTTCAGCCACGAAGGCCAGCGCATCGAGTGCGTCAGCGACGAGCCGTCCATCGGCGGCCACTTCCTGCACCTGCTGCACGGCAAGAAGCCGAGCGAGTTGCACGTCAAGGTGATGAACGTTTCGCTGATTTTGTATGCCGAGCACGAATTCAACGCCTCGACCTTCACCGCCCGGGTCTGCGCCTCGACCTTGTCCGACCTGTTCTCCTGCATCACGGCGGCGATCGGTTCGCTGCGCGGCCCGTTGCACGGTGGCGCCAACGAAGCGGCGATGGAAATGATCGAGCGTTTCTCGTCGCCGGAAGAGGCGATCAAGGGCACCCTCGGCATGCTGGAGCGCAAGGACAAGATCATGGGTTTCGGCCACGCGATCTACAAGGACAACGATCCGCGTAACGAAGTGATCAAGGGGTGGTCGAAAAAACTCGCTGACGAAGTGGGCGACACCGTGCTGTTCCCGGTCTCCGAGGCCATCGACAAGACCATGTGGGAACAGAAAAAACTGTTTCCCAACGCCGACTTCTACCATGCCTCGGCGTACCACTTCATGGGCATTCCAACCAAGTTGTTCACGCCGATCTTTGTCTGCTCGCGCCTGACCGGCTGGGCGGCCCACGTGTACGAACAACGCGCCAACAACCGCATCATCCGCCCGAGCGCCGAATACACCGGCGTCGAACAGCGCAAGTTCGTGCCAATCGAACAACGCTGAATGGTGGGGGCTAATGCGCTGATTGCTGAATGAACCGGTAACCAATGTGGGAGCGGGCTTGCTCGCGAAAGCGGTGTATCAGTCGACATCAATGTTGGATGTCAGATCGCATTCGCGAGCAAGCCCGCTCCCACAGTGGACGGTGCAAGTTTTCAGGATCGGCGCAACGCCCCGCCTTTTGTATTTACCGTGACCGAGTCCTGACGATGAACACAGAATTTCGTAAACCGCTGCCCGGCAGTTCCCTGGATTACTTCGATGTCCGCGCGGCGGTCGAGGCCATTGCGCCCGGCGCCTACGACACCTTGCCGTACACCTCCCGGGTGCTGGCGGAAAACCTGGTGCGTCGCTGTGACCCGGCCACGCTCACCGAATCCCTCAAGCAATTCATCGAGCGCAAGCGAGACCTCGACTTCCCGTGGTTCCCGGCGCGTGTGGTGTGCCACGACATTCTCGGGCAGACCGCGCTGGTGGACCTCGCCGGCCTGCGTGACGCCATCGCCCAGCAGGGCGGTGATCCGGCGCAGGTGAATCCGGTGGTGCCGACGCAACTGATCGTCGACCACTCCCTGGCCGTCGAGCGTGGCGGTTTCGACCCCGAGGCGTTCGAGAAGAACCGCGCCATCGAAGACCGTCGCAACGAAGACCGTTTCCACTTCATCAACTGGACCAAGAAAGCCTTCAAGAACGTCGATGTGATCCCGCCCGGCAACGGCATCATGCACCAGATCAACCTGGAGAAAATGTCCCCGGTGATCCAGGTGCGTGAAGGCGTCGCGTTCCCCGACACCTGCGTCGGCACCGACAGCCACACCCCGCACGTCGATGCGCTGGGCGTGATCGCCATCGGCGTCGGTGGCCTGGAAGCGGAAAGCGTGATGCTCGGCCGCGCGTCGTGGATGCGCCTGCCGGAAAGCGTCGGCGTCGAACTGACCGGCAAGCTGCAACCGGGCATCACCGCCACCGACATGGTGCTGGCGCTGACCGAGTTCCTGCGCAAGCAAAAGGTGGTGGGCGCCTGGCTGGAATTCTTCGGCGAGGGCGCGTCCCGGTTGACCCTGGGCGACCGGGCGACCATTTCCAACATGGCGCCGGAGTACGGCGCCACCGCCGCGATGTTCTACATCGACCAGCAGACCATCGACTACCTCAAACTCACCGGCCGCGAAGACGAGCAGGTGCAGTTGGTGGAAAACTACGCCAAAACCACCGGCCTGTGGGCCGACAGCCTCAAGGGCGCGCAATACGAGCGCGGTCTGACCTTCGACCTGTCCTCGGTGGTGCGCAACATGGCCGGCCCGAGCAACCCGCACGCGCGGGTCGCGGTGGCGGATCTGGCGGCCAGAGGCATTTCCGGCCAATGGCAAGACGTGCCAGGCCAGATGCCGGATGGCGCGGTGATCATCGCCGCCATCACCAGTTGCACCAACACCAGCAACCCGCGCAACGTGATCGCCGCCGGCCTGCTGGCGCGCAACGCCAACCAGCTCGGCCTGACCCGCAAACCCTGGGTCAAGTCGTCCCTGGCGCCGGGTTCGAAAACCGTGGCGCTGTACCTGGACGAAGCGGGCCTGACCGACGAACTGGAACAACTGGGCTTCGGCGTGGTGGCGTTCGCCTGCACCACCTGCAACGGCATGTCCGGGGCATTGGACCCGGTGATCCAGCAGGAAATCATCGACCGCGACCTGTACGCCACCGCCGTGCTGTCCGGCAACCGCAACTTCGACGGACGGATTCACCCGTACGCCAAACAGGCATTCCTCGCTTCGCCGCCGCTGGTGGTCGCTTATGCCATCGCCGGGACCATCCGTTTCGACATCGAAAAAGACGTGCTGGGCGTGGTCGATGGCCGGCAAATCCGCCTGAAGGACATCTGGCCGAGCGACGAAGAAATCGACGCGGTGGTCAAGGCCTCGGTCAAGCCTGAGCAGTTCCGCCAGGTCTACATCCCGATGTTCGCCATTTCCGAAGACACCGGCCCGAAAGTCACGCCGCTGTACGACTGGCGCGAAATGAGCACCTACATCCGTCGCCCTCCTTACTGGGAAGGCGCACTGGCCGGGGCGCGTCCGCTCAAGGGCATGCGACCGCTCGCAGTGCTTCCGGACAACATCACCACCGATCACCTGTCGCCGTCCAACGCCATCATGATGGACAGCGCCGCCGGCGAATACCTGGCGAAAATGGGCCTGCCGGAAGAGGACTTCAACTCCTACGCGACTCACAGGGGCGACCATTTGACGGCGCAACGGGCGACGTTTGCCAACCCGAAACTGTTCAATGAAATGGTCACCGAAAACGGCAAGGTCAAGCAGGGCTCGCTGGCCCGGGTCGAGCCGGAAGGCCAGGTCATGCGCATGTGGGAAGCCATCGAGACCTACATGGACCGCAAGCAGCCGCTGATCATCATTGCCGGCGCCGACTATGGCCAGGGCTCGTCCCGCGACTGGGCGGCCAAAGGCGTGCGCCTGGCCGGTGTGGAAGCGATTGCCGCCGAGGGTTTCGAGCGTATCCACCGCACCAACCTGGTGGGCATGGGCGTGTTGCCGCTGGAGTTCAAACCTGGCACCAATCGCCACACCCTGGCCATCGACGGCACCGAAACCTATGACGTGATCGGCGAGCGCACCCCCCGTGCCGATTTGACGCTGGTGATCCATCGCAGGAACGGCGAGCGCGTCGAGGTGCCGGTGACTTGCCGTCTGGACACCGCCGAGGAAGTGTCGATCTACGAGGCCGGCGGCGTGTTGCAGCGCTTCGCCCAGGATTTCCTCGAAGAATCGGCGGTTGCCGTCTAACACCAGTTGTTCAGGCAAGGGATTTCAAGTCCCTTGCCTGTTTAAAGGTCAGGAGTAAGAAACACCATGGCTCACGCACCTCAAATCAAGATCCCGGCCACCTACATGCGCGGCGGCACCAGCAAGGGCGTATTCTTCAGCCTGAAGGACCTGCCCGAAGCAGCACAGGTTCCCGGCCCCGCCCGCGATGCGTTGCTGCTGCGGGTGATCGGCAGCCCCGACCCCTACGACAAGCAAATCGACGGCATGGGCGGCGCGACGTCCAGCACCAGCAAGACCGTGATCCTGTCGAAAAGCATCAAGGCTGATCACGATGTCGATTACCTGTTCGGCCAGGTGTCCATCGACAAGCCGTTCGTCGACTGGAGTGGCAACTGCGGCAACCTGTCGGCGGCCGTCGGTTCGTTCGCGATCAGCAACGGTCTGGTGGACGCCAGCCGCATTCCGCACAACGGCGTGGCGGTGGTGCGCGTGTGGCAGGCCAACATCGGCAAGACCATCATTGCCCATGTCCCGATCACCAACGGTGAGGTGCAGGAAACCGGCGATTTCGAACTCGACGGCGTGACTTTCCCTGCGGCGGAAGTGCAGGTCGAGTTTCTCGACCCGGCGGCGGAAGAGGAGGGCGGTGGCGGTTCGATGTTCCCCACCGGCAACCTGGTCGATGACCTGGAAGTGCCGGGTGTCGGCACCTTCAAGGCAACGCTGATCAATGCCGGCATCCCGACGATTTTCGTCAACGCCGCCGACATCGGCTACACCGGCACCGAGCTGCAGGGCGCGATCAACGGCGACTCGAAAGCGCTGCAGATGTTCGAGACCATCCGCGCCTACGGCGCTGTGCGCATGGGGCTGATCGACAATGTCGACGAAGCCGCCAAGCGCCAGCACACGCCGAAAGTAGCCTTCGTTGCCAGGCCGGCGGACTACGTCGCGTCCAGCGGTAAAGCGGTTGCCGCCGCTGATGTCGACCTGCTGGTGCGGGCGCTGTCCATGGGCAAGCTGCACCACGCGATGATGGGCACCGCCGCCGTGGCGATCGGCACGGCAGCCGCCATCTCCGGCACCCTGGTCAACCTTGCGGCGGGCGGTATCGAGCGTAACGCGGTGCGTTTCGGCCATCCGTCCGGCACCTTGCGCGTCGGCGCCGAGGCGAGCCAGGTCAATGGCGAATGGACCGTGAAGAAAGCCATCATGAGCCGCAGTGCGCGGGTGCTGATGGAAGGTTTCGTGCGGGTGCCGGGAGATTCGTTCTAACCGGCCACTGATCCCCTGTGGGAGCGGGCTTGCTCGCGAAAGCGGTGTATCAGTCGACTCAATATCGCCTGTCAAACCGCTTTCGCGAGCAAGCCCGCTCCCACAGGGGTTGACCGTTTTCACAATAACAACGCGACAAACCGAGACAGCCCTGAACCGAGGTCCCATCAACGAACCACTTCACGAGTGAATCGAACATGAGCGCCAACGTTGACCTGAACAATCGCCCAGACTATGACCAGGTCCTGCAGGACATTGCCGATTACGTCCTCAATTTCTCAATCCAGTCTGCGGAAGCGCTGGACACCGCCCGCAACTGCCTGATGGACACCCTGGGCTGTGGCCTGCTGGCGCTGCGTTTTCCCGAATGCACCAAGCACCTGGGCCCCGTTGTCGAAGGCACGGTCGTGCCGCACGGCGCTCGCGTGCCGGGCACCTCGTTCCGGCTGGACCCGGTCAAGGCTGCGTGGGACATCGGCTGCATCGTGCGCTGGCTCGACTACAACGACACCTGGCTCGCGGCCGAGTGGGGGCATCCGTCCGACAATCTCGGCGGCATTCTCGCCGTAGCCGACCACCTGTCACAAAAGCGCCTGGCTCAGGGCGAGGCCCCGTTGACCGTTCGTGCGGTGCTCGATGCCATGATCATGGCCCACGAGATACAGGGCGTGATTGCCCTGGAAAACTCTTTCAATCGCGTCGGCCTCGATCACGTCATCCTGGTGAAAGTCGCCTCGACCGCCGTCACCGCGAAGTTGATGGGCGCCAATCGCGAGCAATTGCTCTCCGCGTTGTCCCATGCCTTCGCCGACGGGCAGGCGCTGCGCACTTATCGTCATGCGCCCAACGCCGGCTCGCGAAAATCCTGGGCGGCGGGGGACGCGTCCAGTCGCGGTGTACGCCTGGCCGACATCGCCCTGCGCGGCGAAATGGGCATTCCCGGTGTGTTGACGGCCAGGCAGTGGGGTTTCTACGACGTGCTGTTCAGCCACACCAACAACGACCTGGCGCTCAAGCCCGAAGACCAGCGGGCATTCAGCTTTTCCCGTCCCTACGGCAGCTACGTGATGGAAAACGTGCTGTTCAAGATCAGCTTCCCCGCCGAGTTCCATGCGCAGACGGCCTGCGAAGCCGCCGTGACCTTGCACCCTCAGGTACGCAATCGTCTGCACGAGATCGACCGTATCGTCATCACTACCCACGAATCGGCGATTCGCATCATCTCCAAGGTCGGACCGCTGGCCAACGCGGCGGATCGTGACCACTGCATTCAGTACATGACCGCCGTGCCCCTGGCCTTCGGCGATCTGGTGGCCGAGCAGTACGAAGACGATTTCCACAGGGCGCACCCGATCATCGATGTGCTGCGCGAGAAAATGGTCATCGTCGAAGAGCCGCGTTTCAGCCGTGAATACCTGGAAGCCGACAAGCGCTCCATCGCCAACGCGGTGCAGGTGTTCTTCAAGGACGGCTCCAGCACCGAAAACGTGCTCGTGGAATACCCGATTGGCCACCGCCGGCGGCGGGCCGAGGGCATTCCATTGCTGGAGGAAAAATTCAGGACGAACCTGCTGACACGATTCACCCGGCAACGCAGCGAGGAGATTTTTGCGTTGTGCAAGGATCAGGCGCGGCTTGAGGTGATGCCGGTGAATCGGTTTGTGGATTTGTTTGTTATCTGAGGGACCGCGTTATCGTTCTTCGTCGGAACGCCGCCCGGAGCAAGCCCGCTCCCACAGGGTTTGTGGTGCACTCAGGTATTGCATTCACAACAGAACCCTGTGGGAGCGGGCTTGCTCGCGAAGGCGTCAGATCAGACGCCACATGACTACTTGAACCGCCGCTCCACGCCTTTTTCCACAAGGATCTTCGCGGAAATCTCTTCCACCGAGAAATGCGTGGAGTTGATGTTGGGAATGTTCTCGCGACGGAACAGATTCTCCACCTCGCGCACTTCGAACTCACATTGCGCGTAGCTGGAGTAGCGGCTGTTGGGCTTGCGTTCGTTGCGGATCGCGGTGAGGCGATCGGGGTCGATGGTCAGGCCGAACAGCTTGTGCTGGTGCGCGCGCAGGGCGTTGGGCAGGGTCAGGCGCTCCATGTCGTCTTCGGTCAGCGGGTAGTTGGCCGCGCGGATGCCGAATTGCATGGCCATGTACAGGCAGGTGGGTGTCTTGCCGCAGCGCGACACGCCGACCAGGATCAGGTCGGCCTTATCGTAGTAGTGCGTGCGGGCGCCGTCGTCGTTGTCCAGAGCGAAGTTCACCGCCTCGATGCGCTCCATGTAGTTGGAGTTGGTGCCGATGGAGTGGGACTTGCCGACGGTGTAGGAAGAATGCTCGGTCAGTTCCTGTTCGAGTGGCGCCAGGAAGGTCGAGAAAATGTCGATCATGAAACCATTGGACGTTGCGAGGATCTCACGGATGTCCTGATTGACGATGGTGTCGAAGATGATCGGCCGGAAGCCGTCGGTTTCGGCGGCCTTGTTGATTTGTTGTACCATGGCTCGCGCTTTATCGACGTTGTCGATGTACGGTCGCGTGAATTTGCTGAAGGTAATGTTTTCGAACTGCGCCAGGAGGCTTTGACCCAGGGTTTCGGCGGTAATGCCGGTGCCATCGGAGATAAAGAAAGCAGATCGTTTCATTTGCACCTTGGGCCTTAAGCTAATGAGCATTCTTGGATATGATAGGCGCGATTTTGCCGGCCGCCGATGGCCCGCATTCTCACTTATTTTCCAGGTCCAGGCCATATAGCCGGCAAATGCTCCCCTGGAGTCGCCGGCTTCTGAGCTTTTCCAACACAGTCAGTGGAGAGATCACCTTGGTAGAGTACGTAGTTTCCCTCGATAAGCTCGGCAAACACGATGTTGAGCATGTGGGGGGCAAGAACGCATCCCTGGGCGAGATGATCAGTAACCTCGCAGGCGCCGGTGTATCGGTTCCCGGTGGCTTCGCCACAACCGCCCAGGCTTATCGTGATTTCCTCGAACTGAGCGGCCTGAACCAGCAGATTCACGACGCCCTCGATGCGCTGGACGTCGACGACGTGAACGCCCTGGCCAAGACCGGCGCGCAGATCCGCCAGTGGATCATGGACGCCGAGTTCCCGGAAAAGCTGAACACCGAAATCCGTACCGCATTCGCCGCGCTGTCGGCCGGTAACCCCGACGTGGCCGTGGCCGTGCGCTCTTCCGCCACCGCCGAAGACTTGCCGGACGCTTCCTTCGCCGGCCAGCAGGAAACCTTCCTGAACATCCGTGGTGTCGATAACGTCATCCGCGCCGCCAAGGAGGTGTTTGCCTCCCTGTTCAACGACCGTGCCATTTCCTACCGCGTGCACCAGGGCTTCGACCACAAGCTGGTCGCCCTGTCGGCCGGCGTGCAGCGCATGGTCCGCTCCGAGACCGGCACCGCCGGCGTGATGTTCACCCTCGATACCGAATCGGGTTTCCGTGACGTGGTGTTCATCACCGGCGCCTACGGCCTGGGTGAAACCGTCGTGCAGGGCGCGGTGAACCCGGATGAATTCTATGTCCACAAAGGCACGCTGGAGGCCGGTCGTCCGGCGATCCTGCGCCGTAACCTGGGCAGCAAGGCCATCAAGATGATCTACGGCGACGAGGCCAAGGCCGGTCGTTCGGTCAAGACCGTCGATGTCGACAAGGCCGATCGTGCGCGTTTCTGCCTGACCGACGCCGAAGTCAGCGAGCTGGCCAAGCAGGCCATGATCATCGAGAAGCACTACCAGTGCCCGATGGACATCGAGTGGGCCAAGGACGGTGACGACGGCAAGCTGTACATCGTGCAGGCCCGTCCGGAAACCGTTAAGAGCCGCACCCAGGCCAACGTCATGGAACGTTACCTGTTGAAGGAAACCGGCACCGTGCTGGTGGAAGGTCGCGCCATCGGCCAGCGCATCGGCGCCGGCAAGGTCCGCATCATCAAGGACGTTTCCGAGATGGACAAGGTCCAGGTCGGCGACGTGCTGGTCTCCGACATGACCGACCCGGATTGGGAACCGGTCATGAAGCGCGCCAGCGCCATCGTCACCAACCGTGGCGGTCGTACCTGCCACGCGGCGATCATCGCCCGTGAGCTGGGGATTCCGGCCGTGGTCGGTTGCGGCAACGCCACCGAACTGCTGAAGGAAGGCCAGGGCGTGACCGTGTCCTGCGCCGAAGGCGACACCGGTTATATCTTCGAAGGCGAGCTGGGCTTCGACATCAAGAAAAACTCCGTCGACGCCATGCCGGACCTGCCGTTCAAGATCATGATGAACGTCGGCAACCCGGACCGCGCCTTCGATTTCGCGCAACTGCCGAACGCCGGTGTGGGCCTGGCACGCCTCGAGTTCATCATCAACCGCATGATCGGCGTGCACCCCAAGGCGCTGTTGAACTACGACGGCCTGCCACAGGACATCAAGGACAGCGTCGACAAGCGCATCGCCGGTTACGACGATCCAGTCGGCTTCTACGTCGAAAAACTGGTCGAAGGCATCAGCACCCTGGCCGCCGCGTTCTACCCGAAAAAGGTCATCGTGCGTCTGTCGGACTTCAAGTCCAACGAATACGCCAACCTGATCGGCGGCAAGCTCTACGAGCCGGAAGAAGAAAACCCGATGCTGGGCTTCCGTGGCGCTTCGCGTTACATCAGCGAATCGTTCCGTGACTGCTTCGAGCTCGAATGCCGCGCCCTCAAGCGTGTGCGCAACGAGATGGGCCTGACCAACGTTGAAATCATGGTGCCTTTCGTCCGGACCCTGGGCGAAGCGAGCCAGGTGGTGGATCTGCTGGCCGAAAACGGCCTGGCCCGTGGCGAGAACGGCCTGCGCATCATCATGATGTGCGAGTTGCCATCCAACGCGATCCTGGCCGAAGAGTTCCTCGAGTTCTTCGACGGTTTCTCCATCGGCTCCAACGACCTGACCCAGCTGACCCTGGGCCTGGACCGTGACTCCGGGATCATCGCGCACCTGTTCGACGAACGAAATCCGGCGGTCAAGAAGCTGTTGGCCAACGCCATTGCCGCGTGCAACAAGGCTGGCAAGTACATCGGCATTTGCGGTCAGGGCCCTTCGGACCACCCGGACCTGGCCAAGTGGCTGATGGAGCAGGGCATCGAAAGCGTGTCGCTGAACCCCGATTCCGTGCTGGAAACCTGGTTCTTCCTGGCGGAAGGTCAAGCTTCGGCCTGATCATAGCCCCCCTGTAGGAGCATACTCGCTCCTACAGGTCAAGCGACCACCATTCAAGCAGGGCGGGCTCCATCGGATGCCGCCCTTTTTTGTGCAAGAGCATTATGCAAAGCAGCAGCAACCTGTTTCCTGTCGCCCTGATCAGCGCCGAGCGGCGTGGTGATCTGAGCGAAGATGTCTATCGATTGAAACCGGGCAACAGCCCCGACGGCACGGTCGAACTGGCCGTGACGCGCCTGGGCATGGCCGATGAACCGGCGGTGCGCGGTGTGCCGGTCATTCTGTTGCACGGCAGTTTTTCCAACCGTCGTTTCTGGTTCTCGCCCAAGGGCGTGGGGCTGGGGGCTCACCTGGCGCGCCTGGGGTTCGATGTGTGGATCGCGGAGATGCGAGGCCACGGCCTGTCCCAGCGCAACCAGGACTATCGCAAGAACCGTGTTGCCGACTATGCGCGTTACGACCTGCCGGCCATCGGCGCGTTCGTGCGTGAACAGAGTGGCCAGATTCCCCACTGGATCGGCCATTCCCTGGGCGGTATCACCCTCGCGGCAGCGCTGGGGGGCGAATACATCGGCGAACCGGTGGTGGCTTCTGCCGCGTTTTTCGGCACACAAGTCAGCCGCACGTACTGGCCATTGAAGATTCCGCCGGTGGAATGGGGCGGGCGCCTGATTCTCAAGCGTTTTGCCCACCTCTCCGGTTCACGGCTCAAGCGCGGCCCGGAGGACGAGCCGATCGGCCTGGCCCTTGAAAGCATGCGCTGGTACGGCCTGTTCGGACGCTTCGGCGATCGTGACAAGGACTGGTGGGCTGGGCTGGCCAACGTCCAGTTGCCGGTGCTGGCCGTGGCCGCGGCGGGCGATCACCAGGACCCGGCGTGGGCCTGTCGCAAGCTGTTCGATCAACTGGGCGGCGAGCACAAACAGTTCATCAACCTGGGCCGTGAGCAGGGTTTTGGCGACGATTTCGGTCACGTGGAAATGCTCATCAGCAAAGTCGCGCAGGCCGAAGTGTGGCCGTTGGTGGTGCGCTGGTTGAACGACCCGCACAGGACGTTGCTGGGCGACAAGCTGGATCTGGCCGCAGCGGTCTGAGCCCAATGCTCTATCAAGGGCATTTCGCTCGGGCGGGCTTGCGGCTAAGCTATGACGCATTGCGCTTTTCCGGTCACTTTGCGACATCCTCGATTGTCTTCCTCTTCACAGGAGTTTCTCGATGAACCATTACCTTACGCCTGACCTGTGCGACGCCTATCCGGAGCTGGTTCAGGTGCTGGAGCCGATGTTCAGCAATTTCGGTGGCCGCGATTCCTTTGGTGGTGAAATCGTCACCATCAAGTGCTTCGAAGACAACTCGCTGGTCAAGGAGCAAGCCGACCTCAAGGGCAACGGCAAGGTGCTGGTGGTCGATGGCGGTGGTTCCCTGCGCCGGGCGCTGCTGGGCGACATGATCGCCGAGAAAGCGGCAAAGAACGGCTGGGAAGGCCTGGTGATCTACGGATGCATCCGCGACGTCGATGTCATCGCGCAAACCGACCTGGGCGTCCAGGCCCTGGCCAGTCACCCGATGAAAACCGAGAAGCGCGGCCTCGGCGACCTCAACGTCGCGGTGACCTTTGCCGGGGTGACCTTCCATCCAGGCCACTACATCTACGCGGACAACAACGGCGTGATCGTTTCGCCAAGCCCGCTGCAGATGCCTGAATAAGACCTGACCGAAGGAGTGCGGATGTTCGAGGAAGACAACGCGCAGTGGGGGCTGGTGCATGCCCTGGTGCTGGATGGCAAAGGCGGTGCGCGTTCGATAGCCCGGACTGAACTCGATGACTTGCAGTTGCAGGCGCATGAAAGCCTGTGGCTGCACTGGGACCGCAGCCACCCGCAGACACAGACCTGGCTGCGCAAATCCAGCGGCCTGAGCGAGTTTGCCTGTGACCTGTTGCTGGAAGAAAACACCCGTCCGCGTCTTTTACAGCTGACTGACAGCGAACTGCTGCTATTTTTGCGTGGGGTCAACCTCAATCCCGGGGCCGAACCGGAAGACATGGTCTCGGTGCGGATCTTCGCTTCGGCGCAGCGGGTGATTTCCCTGCGCTTGCGTCCGTTGCGGGCCACCGATGAGTTGCTGGCACAACTGGCAGAAGGCAAGGGGCCGAGAACCGCCTCCGAACTCATCCTTTATATGGCTCAGTACCTGACCCATAAGGTGCAGGATCTGGTCAGTTGCCTCTCGGAAGTCGTCGATGAGGAAGAAGAAAAGCTGGATGCCGACGAACGGTATACCCCGGAGCACGGCGCCATTTTGCAGATCCGTCGCAGGGCGGCCGGGCTCAAACGTTTCCTGGCGCCGCAACGGGAGATTTTTGGACAGTTGAGCCGGATAAAACTGCCTTGGTTCGTCGAGGACGATGGGGATTACTGGAACGAGTTGAACAACAGCCTGACCCGTTATCTCGAAGAGCTGGAATTGACGCGAGAGCGGGTGGGGCTGGTGCTGGAGGCCGAAGACCGGCGTTTGAGCGTGCGCATGAACCGCACGATGTACCGCTTCGGCATCATCACCGGGATCTTTTTGCCGATGAGTTTTTTGACTGGCCTGTTGGGGATCAACGTAGGCGGCATTCCATTTTCGGAGAGCCCCTACGGTTTCATGATTGCCTGTCTGTTGATGGCGTTGGTGGCACTCGGCCAATGGTGGCTGTTCCGACGTTTGCGCTGGGTCTGACAATGCGCCATGTGACCCATGCAAATCTGGCCGCGTCTTTCACAGACATCACGAGAGGTGCATATGCACGATCCGTTTGAACAGTCTTTGCGCGACATGCTGAACGCTTCACCGTCCACCCGTGACGACGATGCGTGCCTTGGCCGCGTCCTCAAAACCGCCAATCGCCAGGTGGGTGCCGGCGATCTGTTCAGCCTGCTGGGGCGCTGGTTGCCCGCGCTGATGATTGCCTTGAACAATGGATCGGCCCATGTCTCGCCGGTCTCCCGTCTTCGTAAACCTACCGCTCGCACTGCTGATAAGGCTGATTGAATATGGAACTTGATCTCTGGACACAGAGCCTCGTCACCGCAATGACTGCGTTATGGACCAAGGTCGCCAACTTCATTCCGAACCTGTTCGGCGCACTGGTCGTGCTGCTGCTGGGTTTCGTCGTGGCGAAACTTCTGGACACTTTGCTGTCCAAGTTGCTCGCCAAGCTGGGCCTCGATCGCCTGATGGGCGGCACTGGTCTGACAAAATTGATGTCCCGGGCCGGCCTGCAGGTGCCGATCTCGACGCTGATCGGTAAAATCGTCTATTGGTTCGTTCTGCTGATTTTCCTGGTTTCTGCCGCAGAATCCCTTGGACTTGAGCGGGTTTCAGCTACGCTGGACATGCTGGCGCTGTATCTGCCGAAAGTTTTCGGCGCCGCGCTGGTGCTGCTGGTGGGCGTATTGCTCGCGCAATTGGCCAATGGCCTGGTGCGCGGTGCGGCCGAAGGCGTCGGGCTGGACTACGCCGCCGGGCTGGGGCGAATTGCCCAGGGCCTGGTCATCATCATCAGTATTTCGGTGGCGATCAGCCAGTTGGAGGTCAAGACTGACCTGCTCAACCATGTGATCGTGATCGTTTTGATTACCGTTGGTCTGGCTGTCGCGCTGGCCATGGGCTTGGGAAGCCGGGAAATTGCCGGTCAGATTCTTGCGGGAATCTATGTGCGTGAGTTGTATCAGGTTGGGCAACAAGTGCGTGTTGGCGAGGTCGAAGGGCAGATCGAAGAGATCGGCACGGTTAAAACCACATTGCTGACCGATGAGGGTGAGCTAGTCTCACTCTCCAATCGGATTCTCCTGGAGCAGCATGTGAGTAGCCGCTAACCCGGCAAACCCTGCTAATGTATGCCGCCGCAAAAATGCCCGGAAGGGTTGCGGCGGACATTGACCTGACTGTCGGCCTGACTTGTTTTGAATAACGCTCAACCGCTCTCCACGCGCTACGACCCCCGCGAGCTCTCTGATGAGGAGTTGGTCGCGCGCTCGCATACCGAGCTGTTTCACGTAACGCGCGCCTACGAAGAATTGATGCGGCGTTACCAGCGAACATTATTTAACGTCTGTGCACGATATCTTGGGAACGATCGCGACGCGGACGATGTCTGTCAGGAAGTGATGTTGAAGGTGCTGTATGGGTTGAAGAATTTCGAAGGGAAATCGAAGTTCAAGACGTGGCTATACAGCATCACGTACAACGAATGCATCACGCAGTATCGAAAGGAACGGCGAAAGCGTCGCTTGATGGATGCTTTGAGTCTGGACCCCCTCGAGGAAGCGTCTGAAGAAAAGGCGCCAAAACCCGAGGAAAAGGGTGGACTTGATCGCTGGTTGGTGCATGTGAACCCGATTGACCGGGAAATTCTGGTGCTACGATTTGTCGCAGAGCTGGAGTTTCAGGAGATCGCAGACATCATGCATATGGGCTTGAGTGCAACAAAAATGCGTTACAAACGTGCTCTAGATAAATTGCGTGAGAAATTTGCAGGCATTGCTGAAACTTAGTTCGGCGCAAATTATCTCTTACGTGTAGGCAAGTTCTGATAGAATTGCCGCCGAGTTGTCCCCCGGTTTGCGGGACTGATTCACAATCACCAGATGGGGATTTAACGGATGAAACTGAAAAACACCTTGGGCTTGGCCATTGGTTCTTTGATTGCGGCCACTTCGGTCGGCGCACTGGCACAGGGCCAAGGCGCAGTTGAAATCGAAGGTTTCGCGAAGAAAGAGTACTACGACAGCCAGCGTGACTTCAAAAACGACGGCAACCTGTTCGGTGGCTCGGTTGGTTACTTCCTGACCGACGACGTTGAACTGCGTCTGGGCTACGACGAAGTCCACAACGTACGTAGCGATTCTGGCAAGAACATCAAGGGCTCGAACACCGCCCTGGACGCTCTGTACCACTTCAACAACCCAGGCGATATGGTTCGTCCGTACGTCTCCGCTGGCTTCTCCGACCAGAGCATCGGCCAGAACGATCGCGGCGGTCGTGACGGCTCCACCTTCGCCAACGTTGGCGGCGGTGCCAAGCTGTACTTCACCGACAACTTCTACGCCCGTGCTGGCGTTGAAGCTCAGTACAACATCGACAAGGGCGACACCGAGTGGGCTCCTAGCGTCGGTATCGGTGTGAACTTCGGTGGCGGCTCCAAGCCTGCTGCTGCTCCAGTTCCAGCACCTGCTGAAGTCTGCTCCGACAGCGACAACGATGGCGTTTGCGACAACGTTGACAAGTGCCCTGACACCCCAGCCAACGTAACTGTTGACGCTGATGGCTGCCCAGCCGTTGCTGAAGTCGTCCGCGTAGAGCTGGACGTCAAGTTCGATTTCGACAAATCTGTTGTTAAAACCAACAGCTACGGCGACATCAAGAACCTGGCTGACTTCATGAAGCAGTACCCATCCACCACCACTACTGTTGAAGGTCACACTGACTCCGTCGGTCCTGACGCTTACAACCAGAAACTGTCCGAGCGTCGTGCAAACGCCGTTAAGCAAGTTCTGACCAACCAGTACGGTGTTGAGTCGTCCCGCGTTCAGTCCGTTGGCTACGGCGAATCCCGCCCAGTTGCTGACAACGCCACTGAAGCTGGTCGCGCTGTTAACCGTCGCGTAGAAGCGCAGGTTGAAGCTCAAGCTAAGTAATTAGCTCGCAGCTCCGAGAAAAGCCCGGCTCAGGCCGGGCTTTTCTTTGCCTGCGATTTGGTGGGTTGGCGGCAGCCCGAGGTCAACTGTAGGAGCGAGTACGCTCGCGATGGTCGTCAACGATGACGCTGGCAGCCTGACACCCCACGGCGTTCTCGAGTTCTTCGCGAGCATGCTCGCTCCTACAAGGGAACGCGTTCAACTGTAGGAGCGAGTACGCTCGCGATGGTCGTCAACGATGACGCTGGCAGCCTGACACCCCACGGCGTTCTCGGGTTCTTCGCGAGCATAGGCGGCGGTGCTTGCGGCTACGGTGCCGATGACCAGGATCGCGGGGCTTTTCAGTTGGAAGGCGCAGGCGTCTTCTTCCATGGCGCTCAGGTCGCTGCGGCATTCGCGCTGGTGGGGCAGGGATGCGTTTTCGATCATGGCCACGGGCGTGTCTGCGGCCATGCCGCCCATCAGTAATTGCTCACGTATCTCACTCAGTTTCGCCACGCCCATGTAGACCACCAGGGTCGTCCCGCCTTGGGCCAGGGCCTTCCAGTTCAGGCTGCTGCCATCTTGAGTGTGCGCCGTCACCAGCGTCACACCTCGGGCGACGCCCCTCAGCGTCAACGGGATATCGCACTGTGTTGCACCCGCCAGCCCGGCCGTGATGCCGTTGACCAGCTCAACCTTCACACCGCGTTCGCGCAGCCACTGCGCCTCTTCACCGCCCCGACCAAAAATGCACGGATCGCCACCCTTGAGCCGCACCACGCATTTGCCTTGGCGGGCGTAGCGCAGCATCAACCGATGGATGAACGCCTGGGGTGTGGAGCGACACCCGCCGCGTTTGCCCACGGCGATGATCCGGGCGCGAGGGCAATGCTCGAGAACGGCATCGTTCACCAGGTCGTCGATCATCACCACGTCCGCTTCGTTCAAGGCGCGAACGGCCTTGAGGGTCAACAATTCCGGATCGCCAGGACCCGCACCCACCAGCCAGACTTTTGCGCTCATCGTATTTTCCTCACGAGGTAACGGCGACCGGCTGCACAGAGGCCGCCAGCAATCGCTTGATTTCCGGAACACAGGAACCGCATTGCGTGCCGCAACCCAATTCCTGCTTCAAACCTTGCAAGTCCAGGCCGCGACGGATGCCGGCACAGACCGCGCCCTGGCTGACGTTCTTGCAGTTGCACAGGGTTTTGCTGCCGGCGGACGGTGCGCTGGCGTTGCCGGGTGGCGCGCTCAGCGGTGCGAGCAGCCAGCGTCGCAGGGGGTCGTCGACACGACCTTGCAGCCACAAGTCTTGCAGCCAGTGTTGGGCGAGGGTTTCGCCGGCCAGGCGAATCGCCGTGATCCGGCCGTTGTCGATGCGTACCCGTTTGCCGATGGCACGCCGAGGATCGTCGTAGGCCAGCACGGGGCCGTCGTCGAGCCCCAGGCAGCGGTCGATGTCGCGCAGCACTTGCGCATCGGGCGCCAAGGCGTTGGCAGCGCGGATCAGCAGGGCAGGGCGCTCGCGCCCGGTCAGGCTGAGGCTAACGTAGGAAAACGCCTCACACAGTGGTCGCAGGGTCTCGAAATGCTGTTGCACATTGCCTTCGACCAGGGCGAAAAAGGTCCACGGCAGGTTCACGGGGTCGAGCCTGACGCCGGTATGTTTGAGTTCCGGTTGTTTGGACAGCGGGTCGAACGCCGGTTGGGTGATGCCGTTGACCCCGCCCTTGAGAAAGCGGTCACCAAAGTGCATGGGCAGAAATGCCTGCCCAGGGCGCACGCTGTCGTCGCCCCCAACGGCAACGATCACGGCGCCGCGACGGCTTTTCAGGCTGACCAGTTCGCCCGGTTGCAGTCCATGGCGCTGCAGATCGTCCGGGTGCAGGCTCAGTACGGCTTCGCTGACATGCCCGAACAGTTGCGCGGCGGTGCCGGTGCGGCTCATGCCGTGCCATTGATCGCGCAGACGGCCGGTGATCAGGGTCAGCGGGAACTGGATGTCGCGTTGCTCCTTCGCGGCGCAATACGGGTCGGCGATGAACCTTGCCCGACCACTGGCGGTGGGGAATACCCCGTCAACATAGAGCCGTGGTGTGCCTTCGCTCGCGCCGGCGGGAAACGGCCATTGCTGCGGACCGAGGCGATCGATCAATGCATGGCTGATGCCCGACAGATCAAGGTCACGGCCACGGGTCAGGTGTTTGTATTCGTCGAACAGCTGCGACGGGGTGTCAAAGGCAAACAGGCTCGTCTGTCCGGGGCGCAGGTGTTTTTCCAGGCGCTGTGCGAAATCAACGGTGATCGCCCAGTCCGGACGTGCTTCACCCGGTGCGACGATGGCCCGGCGAACGTGGGAAATCCGCCGTTCGGAGTTGGTCACCGTGCCTTCCTTTTCGCCCCAACTGGCGGCGGGCAGCAACAGGTCGGCGAATCTGGCGGTTTCGGTGGTACGGAATGCTTCCTGCAACACCACGAACGGGCACGCCTCCAGCGCGGCGCGCACGACACCCTGGTCCGGCATGGATTGCGCGGGGTTGGTGCAGGCGATCCACAACGCCTTGATGGTGCCGTTGCGCACCTGCTCAAACAGCTCGATGGCCGGCAACCCCGTGCTCTCGGGCAGTTGATCGACCCCCCAGTAGGCCGCCACTTCGGCGCGATGTTCGGCATTGGCGACTTCGCGGTGGCCGGGCAGCAGGTTGGACAGGCTGCCAGTTTCGCGGCCGCCCATGGCATTCGGCTGACCGGTGAGCGAGAAAGGTCCCGCGCCCGGACGGCCGATTTGGCCAGTGGCCAGGTGCAGATTGATCAGTGCGCTGTTTTTCGCACTGCCCGAAGTGGATTGGTTCAGGCCCATGCACCACAGCGACAGGAAGCCGGGCGAGTTGCCGACCCATTGGGCGCATTGCTGCAGTTGCTCGACGCTGATCCCGCACAGTTGCGACACCATCGGTGGTGTGTAGTCGCGCACCAGCGCCTTGAGTTCGTCCAGCCCTTCTGTGTGGGCCTCGATGAAATCACGGTCGATCCAGCCTTCCCACAGCAGCAGGTAAAGAATCCCATGGAACAGGGCGACATCGGTGCCCGGCAGAATCGCCAGGTGCAGGTCGGCCAGGTCGCAGGTGTCCGTGCGACGAGGGTCGATGACGATGACTTTCATCTCTGGCCGGCGGGATTTGGCTTCTTCCAGCCGACGAAACAGCACCGGGTGGGCGTAGGCCATGTTACTGCCGACGATCATCACGCAATCGCTGGTTTCCAGGTCTTCATAACTGCACGGCGGCGCATCGGCGCCCAGGCTGCGCTTGTAGCCGACCACCGCCGATGACATGCACAACCGCGAATTGCTGTCGATGTTGTTGGTGCCGACCAGCGCCCGCGCCAGTTTGTTGAAACTGTAGTAATCCTCAGTCAGCAACTGCCCGGAAATGTAGAACGCGACGCTGTCCGGGCCGTGTTCGGCGAGGGTGCTGGCGAACACGCTGGCGGCGTGATCCAGGGCGCTGTCCCAATCGGTGCGGCTGCGCGCCAGGCCTTTGCCCAGGCGCAGTTCCGGGTACAACGCGCGGGCCGCGAGGTCGCCAGTCAGGTGCAGGGTCGAGCCCTTGCTGCACAGTTTGCCGAGGTTGGCCGGGTGTGCCGGATCGCCACTGACGCCGAGAATGCGCTCGCCGTCGTGTTCGATCAGCACGCCACAGCCGACGCCGCAGTAGCAGCAGGTGGACGCGGTGGTCTGGCGGTTCATCAGCTGGCTTCCCGCAGGTCGTGCTGTACGTCGTCGTTGGGTTGCAGGCGACCGAACATCAGGCGATCACGAATCGCGGCAATGTCGAGGTTCTCGCGGATCTGCTGGAAATACTCGCCGCCATCCACGGTGTCGCCGTACAGGCACGCGCCGACCAGTACGTCGTCCTTGATCACCAGCTTCTTGTAGATGCCGCTGATCGGGTCGCTGAGGGTGATGGTCTCGGTGTCTTCGCCGCCCATGAAGTCGCCGGCGGAAAACAGGTCGATGCCGGTCACTTTCAGTTTGGTCGAGGTTACCGAGCCCTTGTAGGTGGCAAAGCCCAGTCGGGCCAGGTGGTTGGCGCAGACCTTGGCCTGCTCGAACAGTGGCGCAACCAGGCCATAGGCCGTTCCACGATGACTGGCGCACTCGCCGATGGCATAGACCCGTGGGTCATAGGTTTGCATCGTGTCGTTGACCAGAATCCCGCGATGGCAGGGCAGGCCGGATGTCTCCGCGAGTTCGGTCGCCGGACGGATGCCGGCGGCCATGACCACCAGGTCGGCGGGAATGACGTCGCCGTTGCTGAATTCCACCGAACCGACGCGACCATTGCCGGCATCGTGCAATGCTTTGGTCTGCTCGCGAAGACGAAAATGCAGGCCACGTGCTTCCAGCGCCGTTTGCAGCATACGGCCGCTGACGTTATCCAGTTGCCGCTCCAGCAGCCATTCGCCGTTGTGCACCACGGTGACGTGCATGCCACGCAGCATCAGGCCGTTCGCCGCTTCCAGGCCGAGCAGGCCGCCGCCGATCACCACGGCGTGGCGATGGGTCCTGGCGGTGTCGATCATCAGCCGCGTATCGGCGATGTCGCGATAGCCGATCACGCCGTGCAGGGTGTTGCCGGGAATCGGCAGAATGAAAGGGGTCGAGCCGGTGGCGATCAGCAGACGATCGTATTCGGCTTCGCTGCCGTCTTCGGCGATGACCCGGCGCTTGATCCGGTCGATCTTCACCACTTTACGGTTGAGCAGCAGCTTGATGCCGTGGTCCTGATACCAGCTCAGGTCGTTGAGCACGATGTCTTCGAAGGTCTGCTCACCGGCCAGCACCGGCGACAGCAGGATGCGGTTGTAGTTGGCGTGGGGCTCGGCGCCAAAAACAGTGATGTCGTACAGCTCGTCACTCAGCTTGAGCAACTCTTCGAGGGTACGAACGCCAGCCATGCCGTTGCCGATCATCACCAGTTTGAGTTTTTTCATCAGCTTCTCCAGCGTGTTCGACCAATCGCACGCAAACAAAAAAGGCGTCCCGCCAGTAATCTAGCGAGGACGCCTTTGTCCGGATCCCGTTCTCTCGGGAAGCGCACCCTTCATCGTTGAAGGCTGGGCTTTGTGTTTGATGGAAGAGGTAATGCAGTGGTTGTGCCAAGTTGTTCCTGCGTTGATTTTATTGGGGATTTCGTCTGGGCAGGGGGTGGGCGGTGCACCGAATCGAAGCGCGTTGCCCGGTAATGGAGCGAGAGGTGATGGGCTGGTCGGCTGTTATCGCGGTTTATGGATTGGGTGAATATCCATTGCTGGGGTAACGGCTACTTAAGGTTCCGCCCTTACGGCGGGTCACTTTGGGGCCGCGCAGGCTTTTCGAAAGTGACCCGCTGTAAGAGCGGAACCATAATCCGCCATCACCCAAAAAACGGATATTCACCCAGCCCAACCCCACCTACCCGTGAAACAAAAAAACCAATAACACCAGATTCCCTGCCAACGACAACAACGCCAACGTCCGCCACACCTTCAACGGCTCGCGCTCCAACAGCGGGCGGGGCCTTACGCTGAGGCTGCGCCGTTCCCCCTGTTCCAGCACCAGCAGCCATTCCTCCGCCGTCTCGAAGCGCTGGCTGGGGTCCGCCGCCACCGCGCGTTCCAGGCTGTGGGCGACCCATTCCGGCAAGTCCGGGCGGTAGCGACTGGCACTGACCGGCACGCCAAACCGAGGGCGCTGGAAGGCTTCGATTTCGCCGTAGGGGTAGTGCCCGGTCAGGAGGAAATACAAGGTCACGCCCACCGCGTACAAGTCCTGTTGCGGCGTGGGTGGATCACCGCGAAAGGCCTCCGGTGCGATGTAGCTGGGCGTTCCGGGCAAGGCCGAAGGCTGGTCTTCGGACAGGCCCGGGCAGTAGGCGAGGCCGAAGTCCAGCAGGCGCAGTTCGCCATCGTCCCCCAGCAGCAGGTTCTCCGGTTTGATGTCGCGGTGCAGGATCTGCCGACGATGCAGCATGCCCACCGCGCGCAGCAGGCGCTCCGCCAGGTCCAGCCATTGCGCCAGTGCCATTGTTGCATTGCTTTCTGCCCGTTGCGCCAGGGTCATGCCGGCGTATTCGCGCATCACGTAATACAAATGCTGGCGTTGACTGCTGGCGTGCACTTCGGGGAAATGTCGCCCGGCGACCCGTTTCAGAAACCATTCTTCGGACAGCAGCGCCTGCCCGGCCAGGTGATCGTCGTGGAGGGCGACCGGCAGGGTTTTCAACAACCAGGGCTGTTGCTGGGCATCGCGAACCCGATAGAGCCGTGACTGCTGGCTCTGCCCGACGATCCCCTCGACCTGCCAACCCTCGAAGACCTGGCCGGGTTTCAACGCCGGCGGCAAGGACCATTGCTGCAAATGAATCAGCGCATCGCCGATGCTGGTTTCGCCGAGGGCATCGACCCGCACCAGCAGGGCGCTGGCGTTGTCCTGGCTGCCGGCCAGATGCGCCGCATGCACCAGGGTATGCGCGGCGCTCTGCAGGTCCGGTTGATCGCGCAGGATGGCGGCGATGGCGGTGTCGCCCAGCACGGCCCAGATGCCGTCGCTGAGCAGCACGAAACTCTCGTCGAGGCGCAGTTCGCCGTCGAGGAAATCCAGCACCAGATGCTGGTCGAGACCCAGGGCGCGTTTCAGCACATGCTGCATCCCCGGCTGGTCCCAGACGTGGTCTTCGCTGATCCGTTGCAATTGATTGGCGTGCCAGCGGTACACCCGGCAGTCGCCGACGTGGGCCAGGGTAAAACGCCGGCCACGCATGACCAGGGCACTGACCGTGGTCAGCAGCGGTTGCCCGCCGCCGTTGGCCTGCAACCAGCGATTCTGCGCCAGCAACAGGCGGTCCAGCGCCTGGGCGACGCCCCAGGTTTCCGGGGTGGCGTAATAATCCAGGGCCAATGCCTGCAAGGTCGAGCGGGCAGCCAACCCGCCATCGGCGCACTGGCTGACGCCGTCGGCGATGGCGAACAGGTAACCCTTGCTCGCCGCCAGCGCCGGTGCCGGGGTGACCAGGCGCAGGGCGTCCTGGTTCTCCTCGCGGGGGCCGATGGCGCTGGCTTCGGCGAAACTCAGTTGCAGGCTCATTCAGGCCTCAGACCCGAGCGGCGGTGACAGCGGCCGAACCCCAGGTGGTTCTCCAGCGACGCTTGACGGCATGCAGGCCGAACCACGCCAGGACGCCGAGGCTGGCGAACAACCACAAGGCCAGTTGATAACTGCCGGTGCTCTGCTTGATCGCGCCCATCCCGGCCGCGAGGGCGAAGCCGCCAATGCCGCCGGCCATGCCGATCAACCCGGTCATCACACCGATTTCGCGGCGGAAGCGCTGAGGCACCAGTTGGAACACCGCGCCGTTACCCGCGCCCAGACCGAGCATGGTGCAGACGAACAGGGCCAGGGCCGCATAGGAACTGGGCAAGTTGAAACCCACTGCCGCAATGCAGACCGCCGCCACGGTGTACATGCCCAGCAAGGTGCGAATGCCGCCGAAACGGTCGGCCAGGGCACCGCCCAACGGGCGCATCAGGCTGCCACCGAACACGCAGGCCGCCGTGTAGTAGCCGGCGGTGACCGGGCTCAGGCCATATTGGTCGTTGAAGTAGCCGGGCAGGGCGCTGGCCAGGCCGATGAAGCCGCCGAAGGTCACGCAGTAGAAGAACATGAGCCACCAGCTGTCACGATCGCCCAGGGCCTTGAAGTAGTCGGCCATCGACTTGGCCTTGGGCCGTTCAGGCGCGTTTTTCGCCAGGCAGGCAAAGACGATCAGGGTCAGCACCAGCGGGATCACGGCGAAACCGAACACGTTGCTCCAGCCGAACGCAGCCGCCAGCACCGGGGCGATCAACGCCGCCAGTACGGTGCCCGAGTTGCCGGCGCCGGCGATGCCCATGGCCTTGCCCTGGTGCTGCGGCGGATACCATTGCGAGGCCAGCGGCAGGGCCACAGCGAAGGAAGCGCCCGCCATGCCGAGGAACAGGCCGAGGATCAGTGCCTGTTCATAACTGTGGATGCCCAGTTTCCAGGCCCCGAACAGTGCGCAGATGACGATCACCTGGCCAATCAGCCCGGCGGTCTTGGGTGACAGACGATCGGCGAGCATGCCCATGGCGAAGCGCAAGACAGCGCCGGCCAGGATCGGCGTGGCGACGACCATGCCCCGTTGTTGCGTGGTCAGGTGCAGGTCGCCGGCAATTTGCACCGCCAACGGGCCCAGCAGGTACCAGACCATGAAGCTCAGGTCGAAATAGAGAAAGGCCGCGAACAGGGTCGGGGTATGGCCGGATTTCCAGAAGCTTGAATTCATCGCGCACCTCAGCTGTGAGTCGTCTCGAGAAGGAGTCATGAGCTTGCAGGTGGGAGGCCGCAACGGCCGCACCACCGGCCCCGGGCTGTGGGGCCAAAACAAAAAAACGCCGCCACCTGATTTGCCATGGGCCAATCGGGTGAGCGACGTCTTTGTCGTAGGTGGGGCAACCGCCGTTGGTTACCTGTGGTGAATGCTTAGCGAGATTTGTGCCAACACTTCGAAACCGAGTTGCTCCCATCGCGGGCAAGCCCGCTCCTCCAGGGGACCGCGATCTCTGCAGGAGTGAGCTTGCTCGCGATAGAGCCAGAACAGGCAACAAAAAACCTCAGCCGAGCAACTCACTCATCGCAATGATCTGCTCCGCCACCTGGATCAGCTTCTGCTGCCGGCTCATCGCCTGGCGGCGCATGAGGGTGTAGGCCTCTTCCTCGTTGCAGTCCTTCATCTTCATCAGCAGCCCCTTGGCCAGCTCGATGCGTTTGCGCTCGGCCAGTTGCAGGTCGCGGGCATGCAGCTGGGCGCGCAGGGCCTGGTCGCTTTCGAAGCGGGCCATGGCCACGTCCAGAATCGGCTGCAGGCGTTGGGCGTGAATCCCTTCGACGATGTAGGCGCTGACCCCGGACTTGATCGCCTGGCGCATCACATCGGGGTCGTGCTCGTCGGTGAACATCACGATCGGCCGGGGCTGATCGCGGCTGACCAGCACCACTTGCTCCATCACGTCGCGGCTCGGTGACTCGGTATCGATCAGGATCACGTCCGGGCGCACCGTTTCGACGCGCGCGGGCAGGTCGATGGTCAGGCCGGATTCGTCGATCACCTCAAATCCGGCTTCGGTCAGGGCTGCCTTCAGCCGGCCGACTTTCTTCGCGGTGTCATTGATCAGCAGGATACGCAACATGTTCGCAGTCTCCTGTCAGCGGCTGGCGAGTAGGGGCGAGCTGTCGCTCATGGCGTGCAGCTTGAAGCCCCGGGCGTAACCGGCGGGGTCCGAGCCGTCCCAGGTCTTGCCGTCGATCAGCTGGCTGCTGCGCATCTCCCGGCTCGACGCTGCGATGCCGACGGCGCCGGCGGCCTCCCGGTACAAGTCTAGTTGCTGGACCTGCCGGGCCACCGCGAGGTAGTCCGGATCGTCACGCAGCAAGCCCCAGCGACGGAACTGGGTCATGAACCACATGCCGTCTGACAGGTACGGCAGGTTCACTTCGCCATTGCCGTGCAGGCGCAGCGCGTGCGGGTCCTGCCAGCGATTGCCGAGGCCGTCGACGTAATCACCTAGCAATCGCGGTTCGATGCAGTCCAGCGGCGCGTCGAGGTACTGCGGGGCGCTCAACAGTTGCGCGGTACTGCGGCGGTTTTCGCTGCTTTGCTCGATGAAGCGACTGGCTTGCAGGATCGCCATCACCAGTGCGCGGGCGGTGTTGGGGTACTGCTCGACGAAGGCGCGGGTGCAGCCCAGGACTTTTTCCGGGTGGTCCGGCCAGATGGTCTGGGTGGTGGCCAGGGTGAAGCCGAGGTTCTGCTTCACCGCGCTGGCGGACCAGGGCTCACCGACGCAGAAACCGTCGATCCGTCCCGCTTGCAGGTGCGCGACCATTTGAGGCGGCGGCACCACCACGCTGTCGACATCGTGCAACGGATGGATGCCCTGGCTCGCCAGCCAGTAATACAGCCACATGGCGTGGGTGCCAGTGGGGAAAGTCTGGGCAAAGGTGAGTTTTGGTCGAGTTTGGTGCACGTGGCGGTCCAGTGCTTCAGGACCGGTCACGCCCAGCGCCAGCAACCCATGGGACAGGTTGATGCTCTGGCCGTTCTGGTTCAGCCCCATGAGCACCGCCATATCGGTGGCGGCCACACCGCCGATGCCCAGATGCACCGCGTAAATCAGGCCATAGAGGCTGTGGGCGGCGTCCAGTTCGCCACTGACCAGTTTGTCCCGCAGATTGGCCCAGGATGACTGGCGCTTGAGGTTCAAGGTCAGCCCGTAAGGCTGGGCGAAACCCTGGGTGGCGGCGACCACCACCGAGGCACAGTCGCTCAGGGCCATGAAGCCGAGGTTGATTTCGGTCTTTTCCGGGGCATCGCTGCCGTTGACCCAGGCCAATGGGCCGGCTGATGGTTCGTTCATCGCGTCTTCACCTTGCAAAAAAAAGCGTCGCCCCGCGTCCTCGCATGCACAAGGTCGGGTGACGACGCCGTTGTCCTGACACTCATCGCGCCGTTGCCATGAGTGCTGATAGCGGTGTGGGTGCAAGGCATATGCCAGCCCGGCGTCCATCAGGTTTTCATCAGGACTTCCCGGGCCCGGTCTTTCATCCTGCCCTACCTTCATCGTCAGGCCGAACCGCAGATGGGCATGCCCCCCGAACCCCTTAACCTCACATCATCGCCCGGCGGTCGCTGTGCCGAGCGCGTGATGCACCTGCGTGTCGGCAGCTCGAACCTGCGCCTGGGGACCCCTCCTTGCACTCGCTTGCCCGCCGGCTGGGAAGGGTTGGTCGCGGCCGACGAGGCAGTGCAACTGCACTGTGGCGAAGTGCAGGTGTTGCCGTTGTCGCCGGCGCGGCTGGTGAAATTGCAGGTGTTCATCGACCTGAGCGATGCGTTGATCGGCCAACGGCGTCATCCGGCTTCGTGGGCGACCCTGCCGGTGAGCCTGGACACCGTTCGTTCGGACCGCGCCCTTGAGCGCTGGTACCTCGCCCAGGCCCTGGGCGGCAGTCCGGCCTTCCAGGCGTTCGCCGACGTCTTGCGGCACACCGAGAGTTACGGGCTGGTGCGATTCCTTCTGGAGGAGGGCACCCGCAGCGAAAAGCTCGCCGACCTGGCGCAGCGCTACGGCGTTTCGGTGTCGCACTTCCGGCGTCTGTGCCACCAGGCGCTGGGCAAGGCCGCCAAGCCCGAGCTGCGCGGCTGGCGCACGGCCCGGGCACTGCTGAACATGAGCCTGCACGGCGGTTCGCTGACCGATGTCGCGCTGGAGCTGGGTTTTGCCTCGTCTTCGCATTTCTCCAGGGAAATTCGCCAACTGGTGGGGTTCACGCCCAGCAGTCTGTGCGACATCACCTACCTGCCGGGAAAGTGAGCCGATGAACCGCCGAATCTTCAAGCTGCTGTCCGTCTGCCTGTCGATTGTCTGGCTGCTCGCGCCCTGGCAAGCCCAGGCCAGCGAAGCCAGTTTCGAAGCGCGGGAGCAGAGCGTGCGCAGCTTTTTCAGTGCGCTGTCCGGCCCGTTGGGCAAGCCGGTCATCGTCAGCAAGAGCGCGGCGGCCAAGCGCATCTCCGGCACCTTCGACCTGCGCGCGCCGCAGCAGGTGTTCGAGCGAGTCAGCGCGCAGATGGGCCTGATCTGGTACAGCGACGGCCAAGCGATCTACCTGTACGACGCCGGCGAATTCAAGAGCTCGATGATGTCGCTGCAGACCCTGACCGTGGCGAACCTGAAGGCGTTCCTCGAACGTTCCGGTTTGTACGATCGGCGCTATCCGCTGCGCCACGACGGCTTGCGCACCTTCCATGTGTCCGGGCCGCCGATGTACGTCGATCTGGTGATCCAGGCGGCCGGGATGATGGACAACCAACGCTCGGAACTGATGCTGGGCAAGCAGCAGATCGGCGTGATCCAGGTGCGCAACACCTTTGTCGGCAACCGCCAGTACGACTTGCGTGACGACAAGATCACCATCCCGGGCCTGGCGACCGTGATCGAAGACTTGCTGCGTGGCGAGCAAAATGGCGTCGAGTCTACCGTGGCCCAGGCCCAGCCTGAGCGTCAGGCGGCGATGCCGGAGTTTCCGCTGCTCGGCCTGGCGACCACGCTGTCGGAGCGGGACCCGTCGGCCCCGCGCATCCTCGCCCGGGACATGGCCGCCGGCAATATCCGGGTCGTGGCCTACCCCGATACCAACAGCCTGCTGGTCAAGGGCCTGCCGGAGCAGGTGCGTTTCATCGAGAACCTGGTCAGTGCCCTGGACACGCCCAAGCGTCACGTCGAGTTGTCGCTGTGGATCATCGACCTGCACAAGGACGAGCTCAATCAGTTGGGCATCAACTGGCAAGGGGCCTCGAAGGTGGGTGGCAAACTCGGCGTATCGCTCAACACCGGCTCGACCACCACCCTCAACGGCGCGTCGTTCGTGGCGCGGATCCTGGCGCTGGAACGCACCGACCGGGCGAACGTGGTCTCGCGGCCGATGATCCTTACGCAGGAAAACGTGCCGGCGATTTTCGACAACAATCGCACCTTTTATGCGCCGCTGGTGGGCGAGCGCAGTGTCGATCTGCAACACGTGACCTACGGCACGCTGGTGAACGTGCTGCCGCGTTTCGCCCAGACCGACGAGATCGAAATGTCGCTCACCATCGAGGACGGCAGCCAGCTCGAAAACCCCGACCGCGGCGAGCAACCGAGCGCGTTGCCCACGGTCGGTCGCACCCGGATCAGCACGGTGGCGCGGGTCCCGCCAGGCAAGAGCCTGCTGGTGGGCGGCTTCACCCGCGACGATCACAGTGAACAGATCGGCCGGATACCGGTGCTCGGTTCGATCCCCTGGATCGGTCGCCTGTTCAGCTACCGCCAGAGCCGCTCGGCCAACACCGTGCGCGTGTTCCTGATTCAGCCCAGGGAAATCCGCGATGCGCTGGAACCCGAAGTCGTCGAACCGGCCTCACGCCTGCTCACCCCGCAACAGCACGAGCGGGTGCGACGCAGCTACCTGCGGGCACCGCAAGCATGATCACGCCGATGCTTCCCAGTGGTGGCCGGGCCGCCCAGGCGCGGCTCAACGCCGAGAAGGCCGCCGAGCATCCATCGCCCCAGGCGCCGGTCGAGGCGGACCCTGACACCACTGCCAGTGCCTGGGTCCAGCGTCTGGTGCAGATCAGCGATGAAATGTCTGCCGCGCTCACCCAGTTTCGGGCCCGGCGGCAGTTCGAGTTGAAGCCCGACAGCCTGCCGGACAATCTCGAACGCGTGCTTGACGACGACCCGCTGCCCAAGGTCCGGCAGCTGCTCAGGCTGGCGCCGCTGGCCGACGCCAGCGTCGCCTCTTTGTTGACGACTGCGCGCAAGTTGTTTGCCGATGACAGCGACCTGGCGTGGGTGCTGCGTGAGCTGTTGCGCCGCAAGACGCTGGACGAGACCAGTCGCCAACGGCTGGAGGCCCTGTTGCAGGCCGTGGTCGACCAGGCGTCTGCCAAGCGCCTGAATGCCGGGATCAATGCCGCGCTCAAGGCCCGCCTGTTCGGCGCGGGCCTGGTCGTGCGGGCCGCGCTGTTGCGTGAAACCTATCGGGATTTTCTCGAATCCGAGGACGGGCCGCTCGACAGCTATCAGCACTGGATCGCGCTCTATGGTCCGGCGCGGCGCCTGCAGGTGCTGGCGTTCATCGAGGCGGCGCTGCTCACCGATATCGGCGCCCAGGACCCGAGTTGTTCTCGCCTGGAGTTTGGCCAAATGCTGGCCCGGCTCAATGAGCTCAAGCGCCTGCGTTCAGCCGAGGCGCAGTTCATCGGCGGCCTGCTCGGCGATTCGCTGATCCGGCGGCACAACCCGGAAGAAACCGACTGGCTGGTGTTTCTGCTGGGCCTGTTGACCTGTCCGGATGAACTCGACGAGTGGCTGTTCGGCGTGCTTGGCGACAGCCTGCGGTCGAGCCCGCACCCTGAGCGCTCGACGCTGCTGAACACCGTGCGGCGGTTCAGCCTGCAATTGCCGTTATCGCTGTTCGCCGATGCAGAGGCACCGCAACGCCTGGCGCAGCAATTCACCCGGCTGGCCGACATCGCCTTCGGCCATGAAGGTCGGCGCCGACCCGCTGGGGGTGACACATGAGCGGCCTGCTCAACGGGTTTCTGCGCAGCGTTGGCGCCCGCCCGGAGCTGCTGATCCTGACCCTCATGGTGATGATCATCGCCATGCTGATCATTCCCTTGCCGACCGCGCTGGTGGATTTTCTCATCGGCCTGAACATCGTCATTTCGCTGCTGGTGTTCATGGGTTCGTTCTATATCGAACGCATCCTCTCCTTTTCGACGTTCCCGGCGTTGCTGCTGTTGACCACGCTGTTTCGCCTGGCGCTGTCGATCAGTACCAGCCGCCTGATCCTCAGCCAGGCCGACGCCGGCGAGATCATCGCCTCGTTCGGCGCGTTCGTGATCGGCGAAAGCCTGGTGGTGGGGTTCGTGATTTTTTCCATCGTCACCATTGTCCAGTTCATCGTCATCACCAAAGGCTCGGAGCGGGTCGCCGAAGTCGCGGCACGGTTCTCGCTCGATGGCATGCCGGGCAAGCAGATGAGCATCGACGGCGACCTCAAGGCGGGCGCCATCAGCGCCGAGGAAGCCAGGGACAAGCGCAACGTGCTGGAGCGCGAAAGCCAGTTGTACGGTTCCTTCGACGGCGCCATGAAATTCATCAAGGGCGACGCGATCGCCGGCATCGTCATCATCTTCGTCAACTTCATCGGTGGCATGGCCATCGGGGTCGGGCAACTGGGGATGGACACCTCCAGCGCCCTGTCGACCTACACGTTGCTGACCATAGGCGACGGCCTGGTGGCACAGATTCCGGCGCTGTTGATCGCCATTGGTGCCGGCTTCATCGTCACCCGTGTCAACGGTGACGACAGCAACCTGGGGCGCAACATGCTCGCGCAGACCCTGGGCAATCCGTTCGTCGTCGGAGTGACTGCGTTGCTGGCGTTGGGTGTCGGCCTGCTGCCGGGTTTCCCGCTGCTGACCTTTGTGCCCATCGCTGCGTTGCTGGCGCTGCTGGTGTTTTTCCGTCTGCGCCCGGTCGGCGGGCAGGGCGAGCCACATGGCGGCGCCAGCGAACCGGAGGCGCTGCACGCCGGCACGGGGTTGCTTGAGAACATCGACACCCTCGCCACTGAAACCGTGGCCCTCATGCTGCTGGTGCCCACCGCGCACCTGGACGTGTTGACCCGGGCCCGTTGGCCCGCACGATTTCGCAGCCAGTTTTTCCTCGATTACGGCGTGCGCATCCCCGAGCCGCAACTGCGTGGCAACGATGGCTTGCCGGCGCACCAGGTGGCGGTGCTGATCAATGAAGTGCGGGCCGAGCAGTTCGACATCCATTTCGACCACTGGCGCCTGCTCGACTACTCGCCGGACCTGGAGCCCTTGGGCTTTTCGCTGGTGCGCGGCCAGGACAGCAATCGCCAGGGCGGCGTGTGGGTCGGCGCCGTTGACCGGGCGCAGGTGCAACAATTGGGCTATCAGCTGCGAGCGGCCGACGAGGAATGTTATCGCTGCCTGGTGACGTTGCTGGCCCGCAACATCCAGGAGTTTTTTGGTGTGCAGGAGACCAAGCACCTGCTCGACGAGATGGAGAGTCGTTATCCCGACCTGCTCAAGGAAGTCTATCGCCACGTCACCGTGCAAAAGATCGCCGAGGTGCTGCAACGCCTGGTCGGCGAACGCATCTCCGTGCGCAACCTGAAGCTGGTCCTCGAGTCGATGGCCTATTGGGCCTCGCGGGAAAAGGACGTGCTGGCCCTGGTCGAGCACGTGCGCGGGACGATGGCGCGCTACATCAGCAACAAGTTCGCCCAGGGCAATGACCTGCGCGTGCTGTTGCTGTCGCCGGAATTCGAAGAGGTGGTGCGCCAAGGTATCCGCCAGACCTCGGGCGGCAGTTTCATCAACCTGGAACCGGCGGATGCGCAGGAGCTCATGGATCGCCTGAGCGTCGGCCTGGACAGCCTGCACATCGCGCACAAGGACATGGTGCTGCTGTGTTCGGTCGATGTGCGGCGTTACGTCAAGAAGCTGATCGAAGGGCGGTTCCGCGAGCTGGACGTGATGTCGTTCGGCGAAATATCCGAGACCGTTTCGGTCAACGTCCTCAAGACCCTCTGAGCCCACACGACCCATGAACGACTTTGTGCCTGATGACACCTGGCGAGCACCGATCAACCTGCGGCTGGAGCGGCGGGCCGCGCATCCGCTGCGCTTGAGCGGCGCCTTGCTCGAAGCGGCGCTGGACGACGTGGTGATCGGCGAAATCTGCGAGGTGCGCCGGCACTGGCGTTCGTCGCAGGTGGCGGCGCGGGCGCAGGTGATCGGTTTCACGCCCGGCGCGGTGCTGCTCAGCCTGCTCGGCGATGGCCGGGGGTTGTCCAGGGCCTCGATGATCGTGCCGACGGGCTCGACCTTGCACCTGCGTTGCAGCGAGGCCTTGCTCGGCAGCGTGGTCGATCCCCTGGGGCACGTGGTGGAGCGACTGGCGCCGTCGGCAGACGGTGCGCCACGCGACTGTGCGGTGGACGCCGATCCACCGGCGTACCACCAGCGGCGACCGGTGGTGCAGGCGCTGGACACCGGCATTCGGGCCATCGATGGCTTGCTGACCTGCGGGGTCGGTCAGCGCATCGGCGTGTTCGCGGCGGCCGGGTCGGGCAAGACCACGTTGATCAACATGCTGATCGGCCACAGCGATGCCGATGTGTTTGTCGTCGGCCTGATAGGCGAGCGCGGGCGCGAGGTGACCGAGTTCATCGAACACCTGCGCCAGTCGCCCCGACGCTCGAGCTGCGTGGTGGTGTTTGCCACCTCGGATTTTTCCTCGGTGGATCGCTGCAATTCGGCGCTGCTGGCCACGACCATTGCCGAGTACTTTCGCGATCAGGGCCGGCGTGTGGTGTTGTTGATGGACTCGTTGACCCGCTACGCCCGGGCGCGCCGCGACCTGGCCCTGGCCGCTGGCGAGGCGCCGGCCCGTCGCGGTTACCCGGCATCGGTGTTCGACGCATTGCCGCGCCTGCTGGAGCGGCCAGGCGTGACCGCCACGGGCAGCATCACCGCCTGGTACACGGTGTTGCTGGAGAGTGACGACGAACCGGACCCGATCGCCGAAGAGATCCGCTCGATTCTCGATGGACATGTCAGCCTCAGCCGTAGCCTGGCCGCCAAAGGGCATTACCCGGCCATCGATGTCTTGCGCAGCGTCAGCCGGGTTGCCACTCAAGTCAGCAGTGCCCAGGTGCAGGCGTCGGCGGCTGTGGCCCGGGACACCCTGGCCCGTCTGGAGCAGTTGCAGGTGTTCCTCGACCTGGGCGAATACACCCCGGGCGCCGATGCCGCCAGCGATCAGGCGTTGCAGCGCCGCGACGCCCTGATGCACTGGCTGCGTCAGCCGACGGCGCAGCGGTGCGCGCCTGACGACAGCCAGCGGAGTCTCAATGAACTGCTTGCTTGAGCTGCGACGTCTGCTGTCGCTCCAGCAGTCGCGTCGGCAACGTGCCGAGCGAGCGCTGCAGCAGACACAACGGCAGTTGCAGCCGTTGCTGCACGAACTCAACGCTTTCGATGAACAGGAGGCAGCACTGCGCAGCCTGTTGGCCAGTCATCAGGCCAGCGACGTCACCCTCGATTACGGGCAACTGCTGGCGCTGCTGCGTCACCAGGCGCTGCTGCGCCGGCAGCTTGACCTGCTGCACCTGGAGCGTGACCACGTGGCCGGGCAGTGCAGGCAACTTGAGCAGGCGTTGACCCTGCAACGCGAGCAGTTGGGCGAGGCGCGGCGCAAGCACGACAGCTGCGTGCGCTTGCTGCAGCAGCGGTTGCGGGCACAACGGCTGGAGGCTCTCCGCCGTGAAGAACGGGAGACGCAAGAGATGAGTGGCGTGCGGCGATGAAAGACATGACCACGGTTTCAGCCGGGCCGGCTCAAGGCGTAGTGTCCGAGAATGCAGCGTCTACCGATGAGCTGCACGACCTGCGGTTACCCGTGCAGGTGGAGGAATTGCCGCAAGGTGTGCTGGATTTGTTGGCGGCGTTGAGCGTGAGGGCTCGATCGGCTGGGGAATTGGGGGGGCTGGAGGGACCTCTTCGCGAGCAAGCCCGCTCCCACAGGGATTTGCATTTCAATGTCGGGGATTTGCAGGGGTTGGACGGGCGTCATCGCGAGCAGGCTCACTCCCACAGGGGGTTGTATTCCAATGAGGGAGATTTGCGGGGGTTGGACGGGCGTCATCGCGAGCAGGCTCGCTCCCACAGGGATTTGCATGCCAATGTTGGGGAATTGCAGGGGGTGGACGGGCGCCATCGCTGGCAAGCCAGCTCCCAAGCAGAGGTATCATCGATCGTGGGCCAGACCCACTCTCACAGCGAAACGCATTCCACTGTGGGAGCGAGCCTGCTCGCGATGGCGGCAGTACGGGCACCTGATGATTTCCCGGCCACACTGCGCATGTCTGCCGAAGACTCGGCAATCCCGACGGAACCCTCGCCGCTCCCATCCATGAACCCTCACGGCCCCCGACCCGCCATCGCAACCCCACCACTCCCTGTCCCGCTGCCCCCGGTGCCAATCCCCCGATCCTTCATCGACGCCAGGGTCGCAACAGCCCCCGGTCCAGGCCCCGGCCTGTTGCAGGTGCCCTTCAACAAAGGCGCGGTCAGCGGGCAGGTGACGATCAGTCGAGAGACCGACGAACACGCTCGACCGCTGCTGCTCAGCTCGAGCAACCCGCTGGTGTTCGACCAGCTCAAGACACCCTTCGAACAACTGCGAGAGCCCGGTTGGCGGCTGGCCGACCCGCGTGACCAGCAGCAACGCCAGGGCTCCCGGAATTCCCCGGATGAAGAACCGCAGGAGTCAGGCGCATGAGCCCATTGACGCTGCGCCGGGTAGAGGCGGTGACACACGCCAGGGCGCAATGGGTTCAACGCTGGCGCCATGCCGGGCACCCAGCGGGCCTCGGCAGGCCAACCGGGCAGCCTGGCTACCTGGGATTTTGCGCCGTTGGCAGCGGGGGCGAGTGGCGCGGGTTGATCAACGCCTTCGACTGGCTGCATCACGCATGGCCTTCACTGCGCGAGTGGCTGCCCCGGGAATGCCCGGCCTCCAGCATCGCCTGCTTGTTCCGGGCCGTGCCCCAGCCGTTGCTGCTGCCGGAGGCGGTATTGCCTTACCGCGAGCTGCTCGACGTCGAGCTGATCGACGTGCCGGCATTGCCCAGCGAAGACCTGCCATGGCTCGACACCGCACTGGGCCGGATATGGGTGACGCAGTTGCCGACGGTACGCGCCATCAACCCGCAAGAGGCACCCTGGTTGCAGGATCTGCCGCTGCGCCTGGAACTGCTGCTCGGTTGCTGCCAACTGAGCCACGGCAGCCGGGCGCGACTGGGGCCGGGCGACGTTCTGCGCATCACCCATCGGACCGATCACTGTCGGCTGGCCAATCGATGCATCGGCATTTTCACGTTCACCCAAGGAGGGTTACACATGCAATCAACGCTCGACGATGAACGCCTCGCCACGCCCGTCGAACTGGCGAGTGTGCCGGTGCGCCTGGAGTTTCTCCTGGCCAGCCAGGACATCGCCCTGGGCACGCTGGCGCAGATCATGGAGGGCCACCTCATTCCCTTGCCGAGCGACGCCGAGCGGCAGATCGAGGTGCGCGCCAATGGCATGCCCGTGGCCCGTGGCGAACTGGTGCAACTGGACGGGCAGTTGGGCGTCGAGGTGCTGGAGCTGATCGCCCGGAACCGCCGCGATGAATGATGTCTCGCTGATCGCGCTGCTGGCGTTCGCCTCGTTGCTGCCGTTCCTGGTGGCCGCCGGTACGTGCTACATCAAGTTCTCCATCGTGTTCGTCATCGTGCGCAACGCCCTGGGCTTGCAACAGGTGCCTTCGAACATGACCCTCAATGCCATTGCCCTGATGCTGGCGATCTTCGTCATGACCCCGGTGATGAAACAGGGGTATGCCTATTACAAGGAAGAGGCGGTGGCGTTCACCGACATCGAGTCGGTGGTGAACTTCGCCGAGAACGGGCTGGGTGGCTACAAGGACTATCTGCGCAAGTACACTGATCCGGAACTGGCCCTGTTCTTCGAGCGAGCGCAGGCGGCGCAGGGTGATGACGAGACCGGTGCAGTCGACGAGGAAGCACTCGCGCCTTCGTTGTTCGCCCTGTTGCCGGCCTACGCGCTGAGTGAAATCAAAAGCGCCTTCAAGATCGGTTTTTACCTGTACCTGCCCTTTGTGATCGTCGACCTGGTGATCTCCAGCATCCTGCTGGCGCTGGGCATGATGATGATGAGCCCGGTGATCATTTCGGTGCCGATCAAGCTGGTGTTGTTTGTCGCGCTGGACGGCTGGGCGCTGCTGTCGACCGGGCTGGTCAGGCAATACCTGACGCTGCTGGCCTAGGGGCGCCGATGAACGACCTGGTGTATGCCGGCAACAAGACCCTGTACCTGATCCTGCTGATGGTCGCCTGGCCGATCATTGTCGCCACGGTGGTCGGCCTGGTCGTGGGGCTGATCCAGACCGTGACCCAGCTGCAGGAGCAGACACTGCCATTCGGCTTCAAATTGTTGGCGGTGGCGGCGTGCCTGTTTCTGCTCTCGGGTTGGTACGGTGAAACCCTGCTCGATTTCAGTCGTGAAGTCATGCGCCTGGCGTTGGCCTAGCCACATGTCGGTGAGCCTGTTTTTCGACCTGTATGCCTGGTTCGCCGTCGCGCTGCTGGGGTTCGCGCGGCTCGCGCCGATTTTTTTCATGCTGCCGTTCCTCAACGCCGGCGTGCTGACCGGGGCACCGCGTCAGGCGGTGATCCTGCTGGTGGCGGCGGGGTTCTGGGCCAGTGTCGGCGTGCCACTGCCGACCCTCGACAGCCTGGCGTTCTTCGGCTGGCTGCTGCGCGAAGCGGGCATTGGCGTGATGCTCGGCGTGCTGTTGTGCTGGCCGTTCTGGGTCCTGCACGCCATGGGCAACCTGATCGACAATCAGCGCGGGGCGCTGCTCAGCAGCACCGTGGACCCGGCCAACGGCGTCGACAGCTCGGAGCTGGCGACCTTCCTGCAACTGTTTGCCGCCGTGGTCTACCTCGAAGGTGGCGGCATGCGGCTGATGCTTGAAACCGTCGGCCACAGCTATCGGCTGTGCGCCCCGGTCGATGTCTGCAAGGTCGATGTGCAGGCGTTGTTCGGCCTCCTCGATGCACTGGTGGGCAAGATGCTGGTGATCAGCGCGCCGGTGGTGGCGACGCTGTTGATCAGCGAGGCGCTGCTGGGCTTATTGTCGCGGTACGCGCCGCAGATGAACGCGTTTTCGGTGTCGCTGACGGTCAAGAGCCTGGCGGCAGTGATGGTGCTGATGCTGTACTTCGGTGCCCACATACCCGATGAAGTCCTGCGCATGGGCGCCGTCTCCCGGGAGCTGGCGCATTATCTGTCCGCCGACGGGGAGACGGGTGATGTCGTCCAGCGCCTCGAAGACTGAGAAGCCCACGCCCAAACGCCTGCGCGATGCCTCGCGCAAGGGCCAGACGTTCAAGGCCAGGGATCTGGTCGTGACCTGCCTGATGCTGTGCGGTATTGCCTACATGGTGTTCAACAGCTCGTTGCTGGACATCATGGAGGTCTATCGCCGCATCATCGCCAGGGATTTCGACGCCGACCTGCAACAGTACTCGGCGATGCTGGTGCTCGTGGGGCTCAAGGCGCTGCTGCCGCTGCTGGTGGTGTGCGTCCTGACCAGCGCCGTGCCGGCGTTGCTGCAAAGCGGCTTCGCCCTGGCCAGCGAAGCCTTGAAGCTGAATTTCGGTGCCTTGAACCCGATCAATGGCCTGAAAAAACTCTTCAGCCTGCGCACGCTCAAGGACACGGTGAAGGCGCTGTTGTACTTGGGCAGCTTTGCCCTGGCGTTGTGGCTGGTCTGGATCACCCAGCGCCAGTTGCTGTTTGCCCAGCTGTTTGCCCAGGCCCCGGATCTGTTCGCAATCTGGGGCCACTTGCTGCGGGTGCTGGTGTTGGCGTTTCTGCTCTGTGCGCTGTTGATCGTGGTGCTCGACGCGCTGAGCGAGTACTGGCTGTTCATGCGCGAGCAGATGATGGACAAGCATGCGGTCAAGCGCGAACACAAGGAACTGGACGGCGACCCGCAGCTCAAGGGGCGTCGCCGTGATCTGCATCTGGAGCTGCTGTCGGAGCAGGTCAGGTCCGATGTGCGCAGCTCGCGGATGATCATCGCCAACCCCACCCATATCGCTATCGGTGTGTATTTCCGCCCGGACATCACCGTGCTGCCCTTCATCTCCCTGATGGAAACCAACCAGCGCGCCCTGGCTGTGCGGGCTTACGCCCGGGAAGTCGGTGTGCCGGTGATCAACGACCCGGCCCTGGCTCGCCGCATCTTCAAGACCCACCAGCGCTACAGCTTTCTGCAGGTGCAGGAAGTCGAGGAAGTCCTGCGCCTGTTGATCTGGCTGGAACAGGTCGAACAGGCGTGATGGAGGTCCTCTGTGGGCCGGTGTTTTTGAGCGCAATTTGGCAGCGCCCCTGCCGGTGCTTTGGCTCAATGCAGGGGCCGGCGACGCTGGCGCTTTTTCAGGAGTGTGACCGATGAATGGTGACAACCAACAAGATGAGCAGCTCGCCCTGGGGATAGTCGACGCCGTCCTGGGCGGTGCGTCGTTGAAACAGCTTCAGGGCTTGAGCGACGAGCACATGGACGACCTCTACGCCTTCGCGTTCAAGTTCTATGAGCAGGGGCGGCTGGACGATGCCGAGAAGTTCTTTCACTTCCTGTGCATCTACGATTTTTACAACAGCCATTACTGGATGGGGTTGGCGGCGGTGCATCAACTCAAGCGCAACCACCAGAAAGCGATCGACCTGTACGCCATTGCCTTCGCCCAGGGCCGCAACGACTACCGACCGATGTTGTACACCGGCCAGTGTCAGCTTGCCCTGGGCAGGAGCGCCAAGGCCAGGTTGTGTTTCGAGTACGTACTCGATCAGGCGACCCAGGAAGAGCTGCGCCAACAGGCCCAAGTGTATCTGGACAGCTTGGGCCCCCTCGAAAAGGATTGTTCGGAGGACTGAACATGAGTGACATCAGCCGCATATCGAATCCGCCTGCCCTGGATGGGCCTGGCCGTTACACCACGTTCACAAGCGAGGCCATCGCCGCCCGGGTGGATTATCGCAAGGCGGGCCAGGAGGCACTGGGCGCCATCCTGTCGGTGAATTACCACGCCGAACCGGGTCAGTCCGCGCCGGCCCCGGGACGGCCGCAGTTGCCCCCCCCCATGGCGCGCGACCCTGGCAAAGCCGAGCAGGGCGATCTGTTCACGTTGCTGATGGCGATGATCAGCGAGTTGATCGACGAGGTCGACACCAACAAGCTGAAAAGCCGGCTGGCGATGGCCCAGAGCCTGGCGAGCGCCCGCCAGCAAGGCCAGGAAAAACTCGCCACGCAATACACCCAGGCGGTGGCGACGCTGGAGTCCGCCGAGGGCGCGGTGGCCGGCAGTCAGCAGGCACTGGAACAACGGCGTGAGCGCCTGCAGAGCCTTCAGGGCCAACGGGATGCCAGTGAAATCCGCCTCGCCAGCCTGGCCGCCGAATCACCGGAACATGCGAACGAACGGGCGCGGCTTGAGCGCCTGAACGGCGAGCTGACGACCGCGACCCAGGCTGTGAAAACCGCCACCGACGCCCACTTGAAGCTGATCGACACCGCCAATGCTGCCGCGAAAAACCTGCTGCTCCTGACCGGCCACTTGGTGGCGGCAGGCGCCTCGGTTGCGTCACCCGGGCAAACCGATGAAAAGGCCTTGAGCGCCAGTGCGCTGGCGCTGCTGAATCGCTTGAAGATGATCGAACTGCTGGGCGATTCCGCAGAGAACAAGGAAGCGCTCAATCAGGAGCTGTTGCTGCAACTGCAGGCCAGATTGCAGGAAAAAATGCAGCTTGAATCGCAGAAGTACCTGGAGGACGTGCGCAAGGCCGAAGCGTTGCAGAAAACCATGGGCTGCGTTGGCAAGGTCGTGGGTGCCCTGGTATCCATCGCCACGATTGTTGCGGGCGTCCTGACGGTCAACCCGGTGTTGATTGCGGTCGGGGTGATCGGGGCCGCCATCATGATTGCGGACGAGGTGACCCGGGAACTCACCGGCGCATCGTTCATGGCCGAGGTGATGAAACCGCTGACCACGGTCATGCAGGAAGCCGTGAAGCTGTTTACCGATCTGTACACCAAGGCGCTGGTGGCGTTTGGGGTCGATGAGAAGACTGCCAGGGACATCGGGCAAATCGCCGGGATGATCGCCGGCATCGCCGCCACACTGGCCGCCATCGTGCTCACGGCCATGGTCGGGGTCAAGGTGATCGGGCCGTTGCTCAGTGCCGTGGCTTCGAAAATCGGCTCGGTGGTGGCCCAGGCTGCACCGGCGGCGGTCCAGGCCGCGCGGCAGTTGGCATCGTCGCTGGGCAACACCCTGACCCACACGCTCAGTCAACTGCGCCATTTCGTCAGCCGTGGCGCGGACCCCGTGGCGCTGGCCCGTTACGCCGCCCGGGTCGAAGTCGCCCAGGCGGTTACCGAATTCGGCGGCGTTGCGGCGCAGGGTGTATTGGGCACACAGAGCGGTGTGCACCAGGCCCAGGCGGCCAGGCATCTGGCCGATGTCCGGGTGCGCATGGCGGTCAACGACGAGCTGACCCGTTACCTGACACGCATCGTCGAAGACTACGGCCAGGCGATGCAGGATCGCAGCCGGCAGATCGATCATGTTTTTGCCGACCTGCAACGCAGCCATGCCGTGAGCGTGCAGATGGCCCGGCAGGTTTGAATTCACCGACCCAAGGAGTTTCTCATGAGTACAAATGGAGTGTCTGCGTCGGGTGTCGTCATGCCGCCGCGAAGCACGGCCGTTGCCGAAAAAGTCTGGCGTTCGCCCGGCGACTCGTCCCTCAAGGGCGTGGTGGGGCAGGATCAGGTACTGCCCTGGCCGCCTGTTCCTGGCATGGCGGCGACCGAGCTTGAGCGTGGCATCAACGGCTATCAACCCACCGGGGCCGATCAGCAGGACCTGCTCGCGGCCACGCTGGCGGTGGGCGAGGAGGTGCGCAACGATCTGGTGTTCGATCCCGGCGCCTGGGAAAAGCACGCGAACGTGCTGGTCGCGGCGATCATCGCGTTGAACGTCGCGCGGGTCGCCAACGCACAATTGCGCGGGCATTTCAGCGTGATGGCCGCCGATGCCGCCAAGTCCCAGGGCGCGGCCATCGTCGAGTCGGGCAAGGCGGCGATGTTCAGTGCCATCACCGCCGCTGTGGTCTCCGGTGCCATCGCCGGGTTCGCGCTGCTCAAGACGTTCCAGGGCCAAGGGCTCAAGCAAGCCGACATCAATCTGCACCAGCGCAATGCAGTCGACGCCGGCATCGTCGAGCGGGACTTGCAGCAGGCGCGCGTTCGCGAGGACTGGACCCCGGATACGCCCTACACAATCACGGTGTTCGATGATTTTGCGCGAATGAAAACCGTCGATTTCAAACCCCAGGGCTCGACGCTGAACGCCCGCGAACAAGCCTGGTTCAACGCTGAAATCATCAAGGCGCAGAACGTCGGCCGCACCTCTGACTGGCTGAGTCATACGAGCGGCAAGGGCATCGAGAAGCGACTGGAGATCGGTCGGGCGCTCAACGCGATGTCGATGAGCCTCAGCCAAGTGGTGACCAGCATGGTGCGCATCGGTGAACACGCCGCGCGGGAAAAGGAGGTCCTGCAGCAAAGTGCGCAGAACACGCAGAAAAGCCTGGGCGATGAAGTCGGGCAGAAGGACTCGTCAGACGCGGCGCTGTTGCAAAAGCTCATGGAGATCGTGATGCAGCTGTTCCAGTCGCGGATTGAAGTTATCGGCAAAACGGCCTGATCGGGACAACCTCATGAGAATTGTCGATTTCACACCCCCTGCCAGTCATCAGGCTGCCGATGCCCCTCCAGCCGCCGTCATCCCCACGCCGGGTGAATTGCCGCGAATGCCTCAGGCTGCCCAGCCACTCGTGCAGTTGCTGGACCGCTCGAACAAGGGGGTCGAGCGCCAGCTGGACAACCTGCTCAAGGTTCAGCCACCCGCCCAGAAACTCGCTGAGCAGTTGCTGGCAGGCACCGGCTCGGACGCCCTCAGGGCCGAGTTTGGCGGGCAGCTCCAGAGCAAGCGCGTTCGCGCGCAGATGTGGGCGCAGCAAGTACGTCAGTCCGGCGCGGTGATGGCGCAGGTTCAGCAATCCCTGCCTGCGCAGCAGCAACAAAGCCTGATTGCCGCTCAGCAGAACCTCCTGGCGCAGATACAGCGAAGTCCCGCACCGCCCGAAGGCATCGCCAGCGATCTCACGCAGCCGCGCAACGGGACGAGCGACTTCTTCGACAAGCTCCAGGAACTGATCGGCCTGATCAAGAACAGCTACCTGGCGGGTTATCAGCACATCATCGAAGTCTTCACCGGGTTCTTCGACGCGTTCAACAAGGACATCACCGCCAGGATGGAGGGTTGGATCAAGGGGGTGAAGGACGGCAAGCAGGTCAAGCTGAGCGTCGGTGAGTTACGGTCCGCGCTGCAGGCACTGGTAAAGCGCTACTCCCACCCGCAACCTGCCGCGGTGCTGTTTCCGGCTCCGGGCATGGGCGCTGCCACCCGGGATGAGGCCAGCAAGTGGCTGAAGGCGTTGGGTTTGCCGGACGACAGCCTGAAGAGAAACGCCAACGGCAGCTACAGCGTGGTGATGGACCTCAGCCCCTTGACCATCATGATCGGCCAATTGCCGTCCAAAGGCTCCAGTGTCGAATGGGATACCGCCCGCTTCCAGTCCTGGCAGACCGGCTTCAATGCCCAGGAAGAGCGCCTGAAGAACCGGTTGCAATCGTTCACGCAGAAATATTCCAATGCCAATGCCTATCACGACAACTTCAACAAGGTTCTTTCTTCGCACCTGAACCAGTACACGGACATGCTCAAGGCGATGCTGCATTTCTGAGCAGCCTTGGCGGCTTTTGTCCTACGGCACAAATCGCTTTTTCATCGCTGAGCAGTGAGGTTGCCCTGCGGAATCCTCTTACCCAACTTCCTATAGTCACGCAGCTTGTCATTTTGAGCCCGTCTTGCGACGGGCTCGATTGCGTTCAGTACCTTCCTATAGAGAAGTTTCAAATTATGGACAGTGCAACTGATAAAGGGCCGGTGCAGTCGTTCGTTTTTGACCACTGGTTACTGCAAAGCGATGGAACGCTGATGCGAGATGGACACGGAGTCCACGTTCCCCCGAAGGAATTGAGTGTCTTGCGCCTGCTGCTGGCATCGGCGGGCAAGGTGATCACCAAGGATCATCTGCTGGACTGTGTATGGCCCGCGATCGATGCGGGCGAAGAGTCGTTGACCCGCTGCATCTACGCCTTGCGCAAGTTGCTCAGGGACAACAAGGACTTTATCGCGACGGTGTACGGCCAGGGTTACCGATTCACCTGCCCGGTGATGGCGTTGGGTCTTGACGAACAGGCTTCCACGCAGGTCTCGTCGCTGGCCATCCTGCCGTTTCGCGGGGTCAGCGAGTCCCAGGCACTGGATTGGCAGGACGCCATGATTCGCCAGTTGACCACGGCATTCGGCGAGGCGTTGCATGTCGTGCCGTCGGGGTTGATGGCGGCCTACGCCCCACCCATCGACGCCCGGTGCCTGGTCGAGGGCCTGATGCCGGACTTTTACCTGACCGGACGTCATGTTGCGCAGGAGGTCGAACAGCAATGGTCGGTCGAGTTGATACGCGGCATCGATCATGCGCTGCTGCATGCCCAGGTGGTGCGCGGCGACGACCTCGCGGAGGCCCTGCGCGAGCTGACCCGCCTGGTTGCGCAACGCCTGCCGGGTTTGCGTCCGTGCGCCACCACCTGTTCTTCCTACCCGGCCCTGGTGGCTTACCTCAACGGATTGTGCAGTTTGCAGCGGCACACCGCACAGAGCCTGCGTGATGCCTTGGTGCAATTTCGCCATGGCCTGCAACTGGACGAGCGTTATGCGCCGGCCTGGTGTGGCCTGGTGGATGTCTGGCTGGGTCAGGCGATGCTCGGGCTGTGCGACTTGCAGGACGCCATCGATCTGGCGCATTCGGCGGTCGCCAGGGCCTTGTCGCTGGACCCCGGCAGCACGCCAGCCATCGCGCGTCTGGCCTTGCTGACCAGCCTGCGCGGTTGCGAGGAAGCGGCGCAGGTGTTGTTTCGACGTTGCATGCTCGACGCCGACCAGGCGCAGGTGCACTTCTTCCAGGCGTGGCATCACTGGTTCTGGCAGCGCCATGAGCAGGCCGCCCAGAGCATCGACAGGTGCCTGCATCACGATCCGAATTGCGTACGGGCGAAGATGCTGCGGGCGCGCATCGTCCAAGCGGAGGATCAGGCGCAGGCCATGCAACGGAATGCGCTCGGGCATGCGGCGGTGATGTTGGGTTAGTCCCGCTCGTCAGCACGAATCTGATGAGCCTCGTGCAGCCGCGCGATATTTCGATCAGGAACCTCGCCGGCGCAGCTTCTAGCATGAGCGCTCATTCATTGGCCGGAGCCTGAACGGTGACGGATATTCCAACCCTGTCTTCACGGCCCTGCATCCTGCGCCTGCTCAACGGCGCGCTGCGGGGCTGCGAGTTCCCGCTCACCGAGGCGCGCACCCTGTTCATCGTCGCGCCTCTGGAGTTGTTGGACGCGCACGCCGTGAGCGTGCCCGAGGATGCGATCTTCGTGCCTCTGGAGCAGGGCGGGTGCAACTTTGAAGTGGTACTTGGTGACAGCGAGCAGGGCGGTGTCACCCTGCACCCGCTCGGCGAGCCCACGCAAACCCGGCATTGCCCCTTCCTGGAGCCCGTGCAGATCGGCGGCCTGTCGCTGGTTGTGCGGGAAGCGGGGCAGGCCTGGGTGCACGGTGTGCCGGACAGTCAAGAGCCGCTGCCGACGCCAGAGGTCACGGGTCGCTGGCCGTTGCCCGTCGCCGCGAAGTGGGTGGGTGGTGGACTGCTACTGACCTTGCTGGTGGCCTCGACCGGCCTCTGGCCGCTGCCCGATCCGGCCCCGCAACACCAGATTCGCAGTTTGATCGGCGGCGCCAGTGGCGATATCGAGGTCGTGCTCGGGCGAGACCGTAGGGTGTATGTCTTCGTGGCGTCCGAACGGGACGCCGGCTGGAGTCGGCAAGTGCTGATGCGCAATGCCGCCATGGCCAACGTGCTGGTGATCGATCAGGAACGTCGGCGCCTGGAAAACCTGCTGGTCGAACACGAACCGCAACTGGCCTGGCATGCCCTCGATTTCAAGGACCCCGCCCGGCCACGGCTGCTGCTCAGCGCGCAGCGCAATCTGCTCACGCCGCAGCGCCAGGCGCGACTGCTCGACAGGCTGCTCGAGGCCGCGCCCTATGCCCTGGATGTGGCCTTGCAACTACAGGACGACAAGGTGCTGGCCGACCTCGCCGAGCAAGGCTTGCGGCGCCTGGCTCTGACGTTCGACCGGGTCGCCGGCGACGCCAGTGTGACCTTCGCCCTGGGCGGGGACATGCGCGATGCCGAGCTGGCGACGGCGCGCCAGTACGTCGGCGAGTTTCATCGACAGTGGGGCGACCGCTACGTGCGCTTCGCTGTCGAGCTCACAGATGACCTGCTCAAGGGCAAGTCATTTCAAACCGGCCCTCAGGGCTACATCAAGACGACGTCGTCGTCCTGGCATTTCCCCAAGCACATCTGGAGGTGACACATGTCTGTAGGCATCAGCGGGGCCAAGTTTCACAATGATTTTCTAGGGCAGCACGCGGCAGCGTTCGAAAAAGGCGCGGGTGAGCTCAACACGGCATTGCAACAGGCGCTGAAGGATCTCCACGGCAACGCCTCCAACCCGGAAAAACTCGCCGCCTACCAGACGGCGTTCTCGTCCTACACCGTGTTTCGCAATGCCCAGACCAGCACGATCAAGGGCTTCAAGGACATCGACATGGCGATCATCCAGGCGGCTCGCTGAGTGATCAAACCTGACCGGCCCTCGCTGCCTGGCGAGGGCCCTTTGCATGGAGCATGGCATGGTTATCCAGAGTATTTCCCCTTCACTCCTCGGGGCCGCAACTTCTACTGACTTGCGCAGCACGCAGCAAGGCCCGGTGGTATCCCTCGAGCGTCGGCTCATCGAGGCGTTCGCCGGTTCGGCAGTCGACAGCGCGCAAGACGTGGCGGCGATCGAGCGACTGACGCAGCGCCCTGATCTCACCGATCCTGAAATGCTTTCGCGACTGCAGGAGCAGATGGGGCAGTACAACGTCGATATCAATTTGCTCAATGTGCTGGTGCGCAAGGGTGTGAGCACCGTTGAAACCTTGTTGCGCGCCTCATGAGGGCCGGTCTGTTGCCCATGGTGCTGTGTCTGGCGCTGGTGGGCTGTCGCCAGCCGAACCTGCTGCAAGGGCTGGACCAGCAGCAGGCCAACGAAGTGCTGGCGGTGTTGCAGCGCAACAACATTGCGGCGACCAAGGTCGACGCCGGCAAAGCCGGTTATGCGGTGAAGATCGACGCGGTGGATTTTGCCGCTGCGGTCGATCTGCTCAACCTCTATTCGTTGCCGTCCAGGCCACGGCTGCAAGTCGCCGAGATGTTTCCCGCCGATGCGCTGGTCGCTTCCCCCAGGGCCGAGAAGGCCCGGCTGTATTCGGCACTCGAGCAGCGTCTGGAACAATCCATTGGCGTGCTTGAAGGCGTGGTCTCGGCGCGGGTGCACGTCAGTTATGACCTGGACGCCGGCGAAGGCGGGCGCAAGGCAGCGCCCATTCACCTGGCCGCCGTGGCGGTGCACGAGCGAGGCATCGAGCCGCAGTTGTTGATCGGGGACATCAAGCGGTTTCTGAAAAACACCTTTGCCGACCTCGACTACGACAATATTTCAGTGGTCCTGTCGGTGCGTTCACCCACGCAGCATGTTTCGCCATCCGGAATGGCGACGCCGGGTAGTTCACCCTGGGCCTGGCTGCTGGTGCCCATGCTCGTGCTGTTGGCCGGCAGCGCCGTGCTGGGCTACCGATTGTTCAAGGGAGGACGCCGCGATGTTGTGCGCTGAGCGTCTGCGACGGATCCTCACCGAACCGCTGGATTATCTGCACCCGCAGCGTCTGGATGTGCCGGTCGGGTTCGACAGCCCCGAGGCACGGCGCGCACTCAACCAGATCCTGCTCGAGGGGCTGGGGCCGTCGGACCCATGGCTGCCGATGCCTCTGACTGCCGTGGCCCGGCAGTGGGTCGGGCAATGGCGACACTTGCCGTACATCGCCAGGCTGCTGGGCGTCTGGCGGCTGTTCCCACGGTTGGCGCAGGGCGGGCTCTTGCAGCAATTGCCGAGGCCTTTGCGCCTGTTTGCCGGTTGCCGGCCGGCGGGTCGCAGCAGCCCGCCGCTCGACCCGACAGGCGTGCTGATGCATCAAGTGCAGGCCGTGGGTTTGAACTCATTGGCGGGCTTGGCCGAGTGTGTGCCAGCACCGCTGTTCGAACGGCTGCCCCTGCAATTCTCTCCCGACGTTGTCGACCTGCACGCACAGTGGCCGGTCGCAACGGCCGATCCCACGCTTTTCTTTCTGGCGGTGCAGCATGCTCGACTCCATCCGAACCCTGAATGACCTGCCCGCCTCGAGCGATGCGCGGCTGGCAGGCGAAGATCTTCGCGCCGCGCGCCTGCGCAGCGCCTTGCAGCAACAGGCCCGGCGAAGGGCGCACGATTGCGTCAAGCAGGCTCGCTCAGAGGCCGAGGCGATCCGCGCACAGGCGTATCAGGAGGGCTACGCCAGCGGCATGGTGCAAGCTGTGGAGGACCTGACGCGCGGCTTGCTCGAATCGCAGACGCTCGGCATGCAGTTGCGCGAGGAGCTGGCGCAGGCCGCCCGGCAACTGTTGGGTGATGCGCTCACGCGAGTCGAGTGGCTGGACGAAATGCTCGAACGTTGGCTGGCGGAGCAGGCCGATGTCGAGGCGCCGTTGCAAGTCTTGCTGCCGGTGCGTTGCCAATCCCGGCATCCGGCCTTGCGTCAGCGAATTCAGGACGTCTGGCCCGGTGCACTGGTCATCGACTATCAGCCCGAGGAGCGTTACGTGTTTCGTTTGGCCGGCCAATTGCTCGAATTCGATATCGGTGCGACCTGTGAACGGTTGCAGCCACTGCTGTTGGCGCAGTTGGCGAATCTGCCGGAGTCGGCTCGGCAGCTGGATGACGCCTCGATCAGTCGCTTGCACGCGCTCTATACGCAAGTCGGGCAGGTGCGCGATGAAGATTGAAACCCTGATGACTGCCCAGCGGACCGAGCCGGTATCCAGGGTGGAACCTCTTGAGTCGCGTGTGTTGAGGGCGACAGGCCAATCCCCCGGGATCGATACCGGTATCGAAGCGCTGCATCAGGAACTGTTGGCGCTGGAGGGCAAGGGCCAGAAGGCGCAGTACGAATACCTCAGGACGCTGCCGGGCACAGACGCGGCCACCGGGCGCTATCCCACCGCGCAGGCTTTGAGCACGGTGGCGCTCCAGCTCATGGAGCACTTGAAAGAAGAGGGGCTGGAATCGTCGACGCTCTACCAGGAAATCAAGGGCGTGAACGCCATCGCCTTCAATAACAACCTGTTTGTCATGAGCTTCGCGCGCGAGGTGTTCAAGGTGATGGACGACGACGCCTGGGAAAAGATCGAGTGGTGAAAACCACTCAACCATCAAAATGCCAATTGGAAGAGGAAGGTGAACTTTGATCAATGGAATATCCGTGAATCACAACCCACAGATCCCTGGTGCGCCAACACCTGCCACTGCGGCGGTATCGCCAGGGCCTTCGGCGATTGCGGTATCGCCTGACTTCTGCGTGAGCGTCATGGGCACAACCCGGGGCATCGTCGCCGGTCTGGAGCGGGTGAACCTGGAGGTGCGCGTGCAGATCGAGGCGTGCCACACAACGTTGGGCGCCACTGATCTGGAGGGCGTCAGCCAAGTCGATGCCTTCATTGCCGAGGGACGCTTGCCTGAGGTGCCGCTCGACCCGTCGCTGTTCGCGCGCATCAGTGAGTTGAATGCCCTCGATCGCGAACAATCCCGTGACAGCCGGGTGCAGACGCTGCTGGAGGCGGGCAAGGGATGGCTGGAGTCGGCCAGAGGCCCCGGGTTGAACCTGCTGAACATCGCGGGGCGTACCGGGTTGGTCGTGGCGCTGGCGACCGTCGTGCGCCAGGCCGTGAGCTATTACGTCGAGCAAGCCTTGCGCGAGGGCGACTCGACGTCGGCCGGGCGTGCATGGGTGGCGGTGGCGTTGACCCTCGTCGACCTGGGGTTGCTCATCGGCGGCGCCGTTCGAAATGAGGTGAACGGCACCGCCAATGCAGCGTCACGCCTGGCCCGTGTGAGCATGTCGGCCATCATGCTGGGGTCGTTGATTGCCGGGCACCTCACGGGCGCCTCGCAGCGCGTGCTCCCGGCCATGATCGGTGGATCGATCTACACGCTGGCCAGAAGTGTGCCCACTCTGTTTCTGTCCTTGCAGAGCAATGCCGGGGCGCCCAACGCCGCCAACACCGGGGCCACGACGGTAGGCAACGGTGTGGCGCAGTTCCTGCTGGCTGAATTGGGCCAGGTGCTGCCATTGAGCGGTGCGGCCCGTGCGGCGCAAGGATTGGGTTACAGCGTTGGCGCGGACCTTGTAGGAGGCATGCTCAATGGCGCCGGCATGGTGCTCGATGACATGATTTCCATCTTTTGCAGGAGTTGCCAATTGTTGTCCCCGGATCCGGGGCGCGATTCGGTGTTCTCCGATCCGCAAGCCTTGCAGCATGAAGTGTTGCAAGTGCGTGCGGGGCTTCAGCGACCGACTCGCAGCGACCTCGCTGATACGGCGCTGGGCTTCGGCACCTTCAGCCTCTCGGCGGGGCATTCGATCACACTGGTGCTGGGCGCAGTCGCCTCCCTGCTCGACAGTGCGGAGGTCGGTGAAGGCTATCAGCCCCACATCGTCGCCGGGTGTGTCGCGCTGATGGTGATGATCTTCTATTTTCCCTTCGTCTTCGGCTGCGCCAAGCGCACCGATAACGTCTATGTCCTGCCCCGGGAGACTATGGTTCCTTGAGTCAGGCAGCCCGGCTATAATCGCCGACACTTTTAATCGCCCAGAGTCCGAATCAGCCCATGTACACCCTGGCCCGTCAGCTGCTGTTCAAACTTTCCCCGGAAACCTCCCACGATCTGTCCCTCGACCTGATCGGCGCGGGCGGACGTTTGGGCCTCAACAGCTTGCTGTGCAAGACGCCGGCCAGCCTGCCGGTGAGTGTCATGGGCCTGGATTTCCCCAATCCGGTCGGTCTGGCGGCGGGCCTGGACAAGAATGGCGCGGCCATCGACGGTTTTTCCCAACTGGGTTTTGGTTTTGTCGAAATCGGCACCATCACCCCGCGTCCGCAGCCAGGCAACCCGAAACCACGGATCTTCCGTCTGCCGGAAGCCGAGGCGATCATCAACCGCATGGGGTTCAACAACCTCGGCGTCGATCACCTGCTGTCCCGGGTGGCAGCGGCGAAGTACAAGGGCGCGCTCGGCATCAACATCGGCAAGAACTTCGACACCCCGGTGGAGCGCGCCGTCGACGATTACCTGATCTGCCTGGACAAGGTCTACGCCCACGCCAGCTATGTGACGGTCAACGTCAGCTCGCCGAACACCCCGGGCCTGCGCAGCCTGCAATTCGGTGATTCGCTCAAGCAACTGCTCAGCGACCTGGCCGCGCGCCGGGCGGAGCTGGCACTGCGTCACGGCAAACACGTGCCGCTGGCGATCAAGATCGCCCCGGACATGTCGGACGAGGAAACCGCGCAGGTGGCCCAGGCGCTGATCGAAACCGGGATGGACGCGGTGATCGCCACCAACACGACGCTGAGCCGAGTCGGCGTTGAAGGTATGGAACACGGCGATGAGGCGGGCGGGTTGTCCGGCGCGCCGGTTCGGGACAAGAGTACCCACACCGTCAAGGTGCTGGCGGCAGAACTGGCCGGCCGTTTGCCGATCATCGCGGTGGGCGGCATTACCGAAGGCAAGCACGCGGCCGAGAAAATCGCCGCCGGGGCGAGCCTGGTGCAGCTTTATTCCGGTTTCATCTACAAGGGACCGGCGCTGATCCGCGAGTCCGTTGACGCGATCGCCGCCCTGCGCTGATCCGAACCTGAACCTGAACCTGAACCTGTAGGAGCGAGCCTGCTCGCTACTACAGGTCAACATGTCAGGCATAAAAAAGGGCTCCTCGAAGGAGCCCTTGGGCCGAAGCCCGCCGCCCGGATGGGGCGTGCGTGGTAAGTCGAAACGTAATCAGGTTGTCGTGTCGGAGTGTGTACCTTGTGTTAGCCGACGGCGTGAAGTTCGTTGAGTCTGTGGATTCCCGCAGTGCCGGTCATACCGTCCCAGTTGTCGCCGCGTCCTTCTCGCCAGCCGTTGATCCAGGCTTGGCGTACCGACGGTAGAGTAAATGGGCAAAGCTCACGGGATTTGCCACCAACGCCATATTGATATCCGCGCAAAAATGCTCTTTCCAACGGATCACGCTTAAGTCTTCTCATAGGGTGTTGCCCTCACTTGTTGACTGTTTTTATCGCGTTGACCTCGATTGAGGTCTGGCAGAAAGTCTGCCGTTGGGGCTCGCTGCCGGCGTGGCGAGCCAAGGTGTTGACGTCAATCGCGGCGTCAACCTGTGTTGAGTTCTAACCAATGCGTCACATCGAGGGAATGATCGTTTTGTCATAAGAACGTAACCATAAAGCTGCTAAGGCCATAAGTAACTCGATGTTTGTTGCCTGTTTCTTGCGCAAACCCCTGTATGATCAGCCCTCCACGAGATGATGAGGTTAATCTTCTGGTGAGAGCGGCTCTCGTTAAATCGGGTGCTATGCGACGAAGGGTCGCGTTATGACATTTTGTTGCATCAACTTTTTTATCTGTCCTTGCATCTAAGCTCATCTGACCCGAGCAGCACGGATGGGACGGCACACCTTCGTGCCACGCGGGCGCTCTTTCAGAAAAGCGCCTGATTGAAAACCGGGCCGGCAATGCGTTGTCGGTCCACTAGCCAAAGGCTCTGGAATTACCATGTCCGATCGTTTCGAACTCTTCCTCACTTGCCCCAAAGGCCTTGAAGGCCTGCTCATCGAGGAAGCCGTCGGGCTTGGCCTTGAAGACGCGCGCGAACACACCTCTGCCGTGCGCGGCATGGCGTCCATGGAAACCGCCTACCGTCTGTGCCTGTGGTCGCGACTGGCGAACCGGGTGCTGCTGGTGCTCAAGCGTTTCCCGATGAAAAACGCCGAGGACCTGTACCACGGCGTGCTCGATATCGACTGGCAGGATCACATGCTCAGCGACGGCACCCTGGCCGTCGAGTTCAGCGGCCACGGCTCGGGTATCGACAACACCCACTTCGGCGCCTTGAAGGTCAAGGACGCCATTGTCGACAAACTGCGTACGCCGCAAGGCGATCGGCCATCCATCGACAAGCTCAACCCGGACCTGCGCATTCACCTGCGCCTGGACCGTGGCGAAGCGATCCTCTCCCTCGATCTCTCGGGCCACAGCCTGCACCAGCGCGGTTATCGCCTGCAGCAAGGCGCGGCGCCGCTCAAGGAAAACCTCGCGGCAGCCGTACTGATCCGCTCCGGCTGGCCACGCATTGCGGCCGAAGGCGGCGCGCTGGCCGACCCGATGTGCGGCGTCGGTACCTTCCTCGTCGAAGCCGCGATGATCGCCGCCGACATGGCACCGAACCTGCGCCGCGAGCAATGGGGTTTCACCGCCTGGCTCGGTCACGTTCCGGCGCTGTGGAAAAAGCTCCATGAAGAAGCCATTGAGCGCGCCGCTGCCGGGCTGGCCAAGCCACCGCTGTGGATTCGCGGCTATGAAGCCGACCCGCGCCTGATTCAGCCGGGCCGCAACAACGTCGAGCGTGCCGGCCTGAGCGATTGGATCAAGATATACCAGGGCGAAGTCGGCACCTTCGAACCGCGTCCCGACCAGAACCAGAAAGGCCTGGTCATCTGCAACCCGCCGTACGGCGAGCGTCTGGGGGACGAGGCGAGTCTGCTCTATCTCTACCAGAACCTCGGCGAGCGCCTGCGCCAGGCCTGCCTGAACTGGGAAGCGGCGGTGTTCACCGGCGCCCCGGACCTGGGCAAGCGCATGGGGATCCGCAGCCACAAGCAGTATTCGTTCTGGAACGGTGCATTGCCGTGCAAGCTGTTGCTGATCAAGGTCACCCCGGACCAGTTCGTCACTGGCGAGCGTCGCACCCCGGAGCAGCGCCAGGTCGAGCGCGAGCAGGCCGCCTACGATCAAACCCCGGACGTGCCGCAGGAGCGCCAGTACAACAAGAACGGCAACCCGATCAAACCGGCACCGGTGGTGATCGAGCAACCGCGCTTGAGCGAAGGCGGGCAGATGTTCGCCAACCGCCTGCAGAAAAATCTCAAGGCGCTGGGCAAGTGGGTCAAGCGAGAAGGCATCGACTGCTACCGCGTCTACGATGCCGACATGCCGGAATATTCGATGGCCATCGACCTGTATCAGGATTGGGTCCACGTTCAGGAATACGCTGCGCCAAAATCCATCGACCCGGAAAAAGCTTCGGCGCGCATGTTCGACGCACTGGCGGCGATTCCGCAGGCCCTGAACATCGACAAGAGCCGCGTGGTGGTCAAGCGTCGCGAGCGCCAGAGCGGCACCAAGCAGTACGAACGTCAGGCCGCCCAGGGCAAGTTCGTCGAGGTCAACGAAGGCGGGATCAAGCTGTTGGTCAACCTCACCGACTACCTCGATACCGGGCTGTTCCTCGACCACCGGCCAATGCGCATGCGCATTCAGAAAGAGGCCGCCGGCAAGCGTTTCCTCAATCTGTTCTGCTACACCGCGACCGCCAGTGTCCATGCGGCCAAGGGCGGCGCGCGCAGCACCACCAGTGTCGACCTGTCGAAAACCTACCTCGACTGGGCGCGGCGCAACCTGTCGTTGAACGGTTTCTCCGACAAGAACCGCCTGGAGCAGGGCGATGTCATGGCCTGGCTCGAAGCCAGTCGTGACGAGTACGACCTGATTTTCATCGACCCGCCGACGTTCTCCAACTCCAAGCGTATGGAAGGGGTGTTCGACGTGCAGCGCGACCAGGTGCAGTTGATCGACCTGGCCATGGCCCGACTGGCACCGGGAGGCGTGCTGTATTTCTCCAACAACTTCCGCAAGTTCGAACTGGAGCCCAACCTCGCCGAGCGTTACGCGGTCGAGGAGATCACGGCCCAGACCATCGATCCGGATTTTGCCCGTAATGCCAAGATCCACCGCGCCTGGAAAATCATGGCACGTTAATCACCTCTCCCCCTGTAGGAGCGAGCTTGCTCGCGAAAGATCCTTAACGATAACGCTGGTAACCTGACACACCGCAGCGCTCTCGGTTTTTTCGCTGGCAAGCCAGCTCCTACAGTGGACATCGAACGTTCAAGATGTGTGGCCGTTACGGATGGCCCAACTGTCTGACGGCAGGGGGTGGTCAAATTGATGGCTAATAGCTATAACTCAATACATGGCCAATGCGCGTTTTCAGCACCTGGCGTTTTGAGTGGCCTTTATGTCGTTGTACTTCGTGCGCCCCAGGATTCTGGGCTTTATCAGTGAAGACGCTTCGGCCTGGCTGGTCGCGTTGCTGGTATTGGTCGTCGGCGGGGTTCTCACCGGTATGCTCGCCTGGTCGACCCTGAATCTGTTCGACCAACAACTGCACCAGCGTTTTCAACTGCTGGCCAGTGAACGTTACAGCCGCATCACCGAACGCTTTGAAGATCAGGAACAGCGCCTGGACGGGCTGCGCCGGTTTTTCATCAACTCCGATTCGATCCAGCGCGACGAATTCAACGGCTACACCAAACCTCTGCTGCGCCGGACCCAGGCGTACTCCTTCGCCTTGAGGGTGAAGGGTGCCGATCGTGCCGAGTTCGAGCGCCAGGTGCGGGCCGAGGGCCTGCCGCAATTCACCGTTCGCGAGCTCAACGCCGATGGCCAGCTGCAACTGGCGGCCGAGCGTGATGAGTACGTGCCGGTGCTCTACAGCGAGACCCAAAGCAAACTCCCCGTGCCACTGGGTTACGATTTGCTGGCCCAGCCCCTGCGGCGCGCCACCCTCGACCGGGCCGATGCACATGGGCAAATGGCCGTCTCGCAACCGATGCACCTGGTCGGTATCGAGCCGGCTTATGCGCGGGGCGTACTGCTGGTGGCGCCGGTGATCCTGCGCAACAGCAGTCCCGCCAGCAAGCCGTTCGGTTATGTGATGGCGGTGATCAGCATGCGCCAGTTGCTGGCGGATGACCTGCCGGAACCCAGTCGCGATTACCTGTCGGTGCGCATCCTCGACCTGTCCACCGATGACCAGCACGAAGTGCTCTACGAATCCCCCAGCGGGCCTGCCGACAGCGAGTTGACCGCGACCCGCGAGCTGCAGTTGGCCGACCATGATTATCAGGTCGATATCCAGCCCAGCGAGGCATTCCTGAAGGCCAACCATTCTTCGGTGAGCAGCCTGGTGATCCTCGGCGGCCTGCTGAGCCTGTTGCTCAGTGCGCTGCTCTATGTACTGGTCAGCCAGCGCCAGCGCGCCTTGACAATGGTCGAGCAACGCACCGAGGAACTGCGTGCCCGGGAGCAGGAACTGCGTGGCACCCACGGCCAGTTGCGGGGCATCCTGAACGCCGCGACTCAGGTCGCGATCATCGCCACCGACCTGCGGGGTGTGATCAGCAACTTCAATGCCGGGGCCGAGCAGATGCTCGACTACGCCAGCCACAATGTAGTCGGGCATATGACCCTGGAAAACCTGCTGCTGCCCCGGGAGCTGGAAGCGCGTTCGGTGCAGTTGAGCGCCCGTTACGGCAAGCCGATCCCGACGTGCCAAGCGATGCTGGTGGAAGGCGGCGAAGAGGGTAGGCACGAGTCGCGGGAGTGGACGCTGGTGCGCAGCGACGGCAGCCACCTGACGGTGAACATGCTGGCGACACCGGTGCTCGACGAGCAAGGCCTGTGGGTCGGGCACCTGGCAATCTGCATCGACGTCACCGAGCGCAAGCGCGTGCATGAGGCACTGGCGGCGCGGGACCTGTTGCTGAAGAAGCTCAGCGCCCATCTGCCCGGCGGGATCTACCAGTTCAAGATGGAGTTCGACGGTCGTTTCAGTGTGATCTATGCCAGTGATGGCATCCGCGAGATCTACGAACTCGAGCCCGAGGTGCTGCTGCTCGACGCCGAGTCGATCTTCACCCGCATTCATCCCCAGGACACTTCGCGGGTTCGCTCCTCGATCCGGGCCTCGGCGGACACGCTCAGCCCCTGGCGCGAGGAATACCGCGTGCTGCTGCCCACCCGTGGCCTGCGCTGGGTGCGTGGCGAGGCGACGCCCGAAGAATTGCCCGGTGGCGGTGTGCTCTGGCACGGTTACATCTCCGACATTTCCGACCTTAAGCGCGTGGAAGAAGAGTTGCGGGCGCTGTCGATCACCGATTCGCTGACCGGCATCCACAACCGCCGCTACTTTCAGGAGCGCCTGACCACCGAAATGGCCAGGGTCGAGCGGGGCGGCGGCGAGTTGTCGGTGATCATGCTCGACATCGACCACTTCAAGCGCATCAATGATCAGCACGGCCATGCGGTCGGTGATCGGGTGTTACAGGCAGTCTGCGAGCGCATCGGTCACCGGCTGCGGCGCACGGACGTGTTCTGTCGCCTGGGCGGTGAAGAGTTCATGGTGCTTTGCCCGGACATCGACGGCGAGAGCGCCTATCGACTGGCGCTGGAATTGTGGCAAGGGCTGCGCAGTACGCCGATCGACGACGTCGGCATCGTCACCGCCAGTTTCGGCATCGCCAGTTGGCGGCCAGGCGAGGGCGCGGACGCGCTGCTGCTGCGTGCCGACTCGGGCGTCTACGCGGCGAAGCAGGCCGGTCGGGATCGGGTTGAAGGCGAGATGAACTAAGGGAGCACGCAGAACCCTGTGGGAGCGGGCTTGCTCGCGATGGCGGTGGATCAGTCAATACATATGTCGACTGATCCAACGCCATCGCGAGCAAGCCCGCTCCCACATTTGATTCCGGTGTATCGAAAATCGGGTTACAGCACCGAAGCCGTCTCAGGCAGTTTCGGTTGGCGATACAGGTCCAGCAACACCTGATCGAGCACCGACGACGCGCCAAACGGCGCCTTGTCGTTGAGGATCGCCACCACCGCCCAGGTATTGCCATTGACGTCACGGCTGTAGCCGGAGATCGCGCGCACGGTGTTCAGCGTGCCGGTCTTGACGTGGGCTTCACCGCGCATGGCGGTGGTCTTGAGGCGCTTGCGCATGGTGCCGTCGGTCCCGGCAATCGGCATCGAACTGATGAACTCCGCCGCGTACGGGCTGCGCCATGCGGCTTGCAGCATCGCCGCCATTTCCCGGGCGCTGACACGTTCGGATCGCGACAGGCCGGAACCGTTCTCCATCACCAGGTGCGGCGCGGTGATGCCTTTTTTCGCCAACCATTGACGCACCACGCGCTGGGCGGCCTTGGCATCGTCGCCATCGGCGTCGGTGCGGAATTTCTGGCCCAGGCTCAGGAACAGCTGCTGGGCCATGGTGTTGTTACTGTATTTGTTGATGTCGCGGATGATCTCCGCCAGGTCAGGGGAGAAGGCGCGAGCCACGACCTTGGCATCCTTGGGCGTAGACGCCAGCACATCCTTGCCCTGGATGCTGCCGCCCAACTCCTTCCAGATCGCGCGCACGGCACCGGCGGTGTAGGTGGCATGATCCAGCAACGACAGGTAGGTCTGCGAGCTGCAGCCATCGCCCAGTTGACCGCCGACGGTCACGGTGACGGAGCCATCCGGCTGGGTCACCGGGTTGTAGCGCACACCGCCGGTGCATTGCTTGCCATTGAGGGCCTTGACCTGGTTTTCGATGCGGATACTGGCGATCGGTGGCTCCACCGACACCAGCACCCGCCCGTTGTCGTTGCGGGCGACGAAGCGCAGGGCCTTGAGGTTGACCAGCAGCGAGTCGGGCTTGACCAGGAAGGGTTTGTTCTCGTCGTTGCCGTCGTCGTTGAACTCGGGCAATTGCGGCTGTACGAAGAAGCCGCGATCCAGCACCAGGTTGCCGGTGACCTGGGTCACGCCGTTGGCGCGCAGGTCGCGCATCAACAGCCAGAGCTTTTCCATGTTCAGCTTCGGATCGCCGCCCCCCTTGAGGTAAAGGTTGCCGTTGAGGATGCCGCCACTGAGGGTGCCGTCAGTGTAGAACTCGGTTTTCCACTGGTGGTTGGGGCCGAGCATTTCCAGGGCCGCGTAGGTGGTCACCAGCTTCATGGTGGAAGCGGGGTTGACCGAGACATCCGCGTTGTAAATGGTCGGGGTGCCCGGCCCGTTGAGCGGGACCATCACCAGCGACAGGGCGTTGTCCGGCAGCTTGCTGGCCTTCAGGGCCTTTTCGACGTTTGGCGTCAGCGCGGTGTTGATGGTGGCGGCGGATACGGGGAGGGCCAGGGGGAGGAGAAGACTGGCCAGCAACAATGGACGCAAAGATTTGATCATCTGAAATAAGACCCTGCAGGCGAGGGGAAAAAAGGTGAGGGCATGAAAATAAAGTCCCTCGGTGACATGAAAGTGTCGGCATTATGCCCCAAGGTACAACCGCTTGTGCCCCGCGCGGAGCCTCTGATTCGCTATTTTTTTACAGGCGGTCACGGGTCATGCCCAGAGATCCGGGCAATCGCCCGCTTAAACTGCTAAAGTGCCGGCCGTTATTACTTATGTTATGAGGATTGTTCCAATGGCGACTAACCGTTCCCAGCGTCTGCGCAAAAAGCTGTGCGTCGATGAATTTCAAGAGCTGGGTTTCGAACTGAACCTGGATTTCAAGGACGATCTGGCTGATGAAGCCATTGATGCTTTCCTCGACGCGTTCCTCAAAGAAGCCATGGAAGCCAACGGCCTGGGCTATGTCGGCGGCGATGACTTCGGTCTGGTTTGCCTGCAGAAGCGTGGTTCGGTGTCCGAAGAGCAGCGTGCCGCTGTGGAAGCCTGGCTCAAGGGCCGCAGCGAACTGACCGAAGTCACCGTCAGCCCGCTGATCGACGTCTGGTACCCGGAAAAGCCGATCAATCCGAAAGCCTGATGTCATGAAAAACGGCGACCCATGGGTCGCCGTTTTTTTGTCTGGCTGGACGCTCAGGCCTTGCGCCAGTTCAGGATCACCAGCGTCACCACCCCCGCCACAATCCCCCAGAACGCCGAGCCGATGGAAAACAGTGTCAGCCCCGACGCCGTGACCATGAAGGTGATCAGCGCCGCCTCACGTTCCTTCACTTCGGTCATGGCGATGCTCAGGCCATTGATGATCGACCCGAACAGCGCCAGTGCGGCAATCGACAGCACCAGTTCCTTGGGCAGGGCGGCAAACAGCGCCGCCAGCGTCGCGCCGAACACACCGGCGATCCCGTAGAAAACGCCGCACCACACCGCTGCCGTGTAGCGTTTGTTGCGATCCTCATGGGCATGCGGGCCGGTGCAGATGGCCGCACTGATGGCCGCCAGGTTGATGCCGTGGGAACCGAAGGGCGCCAGCAGCAGCGAGGCGATGCCGGTGGTGGTGATCAGGGGCGAAGCCGGTACGTGGTAACCGTCGGCGCGCAGTACGGCGATCCCCGGCATGTTCTGCGAGGTCATCGCCACCACGAACAACGGGATGCCGATGCTGATGGTCGCGGCCAGGGAGAAATGCGGCGTGGTCCAGACCGGCGTGGCCACTTCCAGGTGAAAGGCGCTGAAATCCAGCAGGCCCATCAACCCCGACAGCGCGGTGCCGATCAGCAGCGCGGCGAGTACCGCGTAGCGCGGCGACAGGCGCTTGACCACCAGGTAAGTGAAGAACATGCCCAGTACCAGGCCCGTGCGATGCTGGGCGGCGACAAAGATTTCACTGCCGATCTTGAACAGGATGCCCGCCAGCAACGCGGCGGCCAGCGACGCCGGGATCTTTTTCACCAGGCGTTCGAAGCTGCCGGTCAACCCGCAGATCGTCACCAGCACCGCGCAGGTCACGTAGGCACCGATGGCCTCGCCGTAGGTCACGCCGCCGAGGCTGGTGATCAGCAGCGCCGCGCCGGGGGTCGACCAGGCAATGGTGATCGGTGTGCGATAACGCAGGGACAGGCCGATCGAACACACCGCCATGCCGATCGAGATGGCCCAGATCCACGAAGAAATCTGCCCGCTGCTCAGGCCTGCCGCTTGCCCGGCCTGGAACATCAGCACCAGCGAACTGGTGTAGCCGGTCATCATGGCGATGAACCCGGCGACGATGGCCGAAGGCGAAGTATCGGCCAGTGGGCGCAGTGGGGCGTGTGTGGCGTCGGTCATGACAGCGGTGTTCCTGATGATGAGCGTCGGTGGGGAAATCCCCGCTGAACCCTGTGGGAGCGGGCTTGCCCGCGAAGGCGTCTGTACATTCGGCATCGACATCGGCTGGCACACCGCTATCGCGAGCAAGCCCGCTCCCACAGAAATCGCGGATTCTGCGTTCAAGCCTAAACTCAAACGCAAACAGGCATTGCCATACAGCGGCAGGGACAAACAGCCGTACAGTGTGTTGCCACCGGCCATTGTGTACAATCGCCCTGTTTTCCAGTCAATTCGCCGCCGTTCTCCCGACCCGAGTACCCATGAACGAACAGTTGCAGCCCCTCAAGAAACAACCGCGAGCCGCTAAAGCCGGCCGCAGCGGAACCCAGGACGATATCGTCTACGCGCATATCTTCGAGGCCATCCTTGAACAGCGCCTGGCGCCCGGCACCAAGTTGAGCGAAGAAGCGCTGGGGGAAATTTTCGGGGTCAGTCGTACCATCATCCGCCGCGCCTTGTCGCGTCTGGCCCATGAAGGCGTCGTGCTGCTGCGACCGAATCGCGGTGCGGTAGTGGCCAGCCCGAGTGTCGATGAGGCGCGCCAGGTGTTCTTCGCCCGGCGTCTGGTCGAGCGCGCGATCACCGAACTGGCGGTGCAGCACGCCAGCGCCGAAGACATCGCCGAGTTGCGGCAGATGGTCAATGACGAGCGCGACAGTTTTTCCCGTGGTGATCGCGGTGCGGGCATCCGCCTGTCGGGCGAATTCCACCTGAAACTGGCCGAGGCCGCGAAGAATGCGCCACTGATCAGTTTCCAGCGCAGCCTGGTGTCCCAGACCTCGCTGATCATCGCCCAGTACGAAAGCGGCAACCGCTCCCACTGTTCCTACGATGAACACACCCAACTGATCGACGCCATCGAAGCGCGCAACAGCGAGCGGGCGGTCGACCTGATGATGCACCACATGAATCACATCGACAGCAAGCTCAACCTCGACGAGGAAGGCGCGTCCGATGATCTGCATGCGGTGTTCTCGCATTTGCTGCAGAGTAAGAAGCCGGGGCGTTCGGCCAAGCTGTGAGCTGAGTTGCCTTCATCGCGAGCAGGCTCGCTCCCACAGGGATAGTGTGATCCTTGTGGGAGCGAGCCTGCTCGCGATTGCTTAGCGCTGATGTACCAGGTTCCCCGCCGCATAGGTCTGCGCCACCGTACGGTCATCCCCCAGGGTCATCAGTACGAACAAGGTCTCGGCGATGTTGTTCGCCTGCTTCAAGCGGTAACTCAGCAGCGGCGTGGCGTTGTAGTCCAGCACCAGGAAATCGGCATCACTGCCCGGTTGCAGGTTGCCGATCCGCTCTTCCAGGCGCAGGGCGCGCGCGCCGCCGAGGGTGGCCAGGTATAGCGACTTGAACGGGCTCAGGCGCGCACCTTGCAACTGCATGACCTTGTACGCCTCGTTCAGGGTCTGCAGCAGTGAGAAACTGGTGCCGCCGCCGACATCCGTGCCCAGGCCGACGTTCAGTTTATGCTTCTCGGCCATCGGCAGGTTGAACAAGCCGCTGCCGAGGAAGAAGTTCGAGGTCGGGCAGAAGGCAACCGCCGACCCGCTTTGCGCCAGGCGCGCGCATTCGTCGTCGCACAGGTGCACGCCGTGGGCAAACACCGAGCGCTCGCCCAGCAACTGGTAGTGATCGTAGACGTCGAGGTAGCCCTTGCGCTCGGGGAACAGCTCCTTGACCCACTCGACTTCCTTGAGGTTCTCGCTGATGTGGGTCTGCATGTACAGGCCCGGGTATTCGCTGAGCAACTGCCCGGCGAGGGTCAGTTGTTCCGGGGTGCTGGTCGGGGCGAAGCGCGGGGTGACCGCGTAGTGCAGACGACCCTTGCCGTGCCAGCGCTCGATCAGCGTCTTGCTCTCGACGTAGCTGGATTCGGCGGTGTCGGTCAGGTAGTCCGGCGCATTGCGATCCATCATCACCTTGCCGGCGATCATGCGCAGGTCGAGTTTTTCCGCGGCCTCGAAGAACGAGTTCACCGACTGCGGGTGCACGCTGCCGAACACCAGAGCGGTGGTGGTGCCGTTGCGCAGCAGTTCCTTGATGAAAATGTCCGCGACTTCATCGGCATGGGCCTTGTCGGCGAACTGGCTTTCGCAGGGGAAGGTGTAGGTGTTGAGCCAGTCCAGCAGTTGCTCGCCGTAGGCGCCGACCATGCCGGTCTGCGGCAGGTGGATATGGGTGTCGATGAAGCCGGGGGTGATCAGCGCGTCCTGGTAGTGGGTGATCTCGATGTCGGTCGGCAGGGTCGGCAGCAGGTCGCTGGCATGGCCGAGGGCGCTGATCTGGCCGTTGTCGACCACCAGCAAACCGTCCTCGAAATACGCGTAGGAGGCTTCGATCCCGACGTCGGCAGGGTCGGCGATGCTGTGCAGGATGGCGGCGCGGTAGGCTTTGCGAGTCAGAGGCATAAGGTTCTCAGTTCGAAGCTTTCAAGTGTGCGGTTTGGCTGCGGCGCGAGGCGGGCAGCAGTTTGGCGATCGGTTCGGCGCGAGCGGTTTGCTGGCCGAAATTCGCGTTGTAGGTGGCGATGATTTCACCGGCGATGGAGACGGCGATTTCCACCGGCAATTTGCCTTTGACTTCGCCGATGCCCATCGGGCAGCGCATGCGTTGCAGCACGCTGCTGTCGAAACCCCGGTCGCGCAGGCGGTGTTCGAACTTCACCCGCTTGGTCTTCGATCCGATCAGGCCGAAGTAGGTGAAGTCGTTGCGTTTGAGGATCGCGGCGCTCAGTTCGAGGTCAAGTTGATGGTTGTGGGTCATGACGATGCAGTAACTGCCGGCGGGCAGGTCGTCGATTTCGTCCACCGGTTCTTCGCTGACGATCTTGCGCACGCCGTGGGGGATCTGTTCGGGAAACTCGCTGTCCCGCGAGTCGATCCAGCGCACGCGGCAGGGCAGGCTGGCAAGCAGCGGCACCAGCGCGCGACCGACATGGCCGGCGCCGAACACGGCGATCTGCGCCTGGACCTGGCCCATGGGTTCGAACAGCAGCACGGTGACGCCGCCGCAGCACTGGCCGAGGCTGGCGCCCAGGCTGAAACGCTCCAGATGGGTGTCCTGGCGGCCGCTGGCGAGCATGTCCCGGGCGATCTGCATGGCCTTGTATTCCAGGTGCCCGCCACCGATGGTGTCGAAGGCCTGGCTGGCGCTGATGACCATTTTCGAGCCGGCATTGCGCGGCGTCGAGCCGAGCTCTTCGATGATGGTCACCAGCACGCAGGGCTCACCACGGTTTTGCAGGTCGGCGAGGGCGTCGATCCAGTTGTACATGTTCACCTCGACATCGTTGTTGTTTGTACCGGCCTCTTCGCGAGCAAGCCCGCTCCCACATTTGGAATGCATTCCCCTGTGGCAGCGGGCTTGCTCGCGAAGGCCTCACCTCGGTCTCAGAGCGGAGCCAACTCGGCTTCAGCATCTACAGGCTTCACCGCCTTCAACTGCCGCATCTGCTCACACCCCCACAACACCCGCTCCGGGGTGGCCGGGGCGTCGATCTTCGGTTGGTGCCGGTAATCGCCGAGGCTGGCCACGGCATCCTTGATCGCGCACCACGCAGCAATGCCGAGCATGAACGGCGGTTCGCCCACAGCCTTGGAGTGGAACACCGTGTCTTCCGGGTTCTTGCGGTTTTCCACCAGCTTGACCCGCAGGTCCAGCGGCATGTCCGCCACGGCCGGGATCTTGTAGCTGGCCGGGCCGTTGGTCATCAGCTTGCCCTTGTTGTTCCACACCAGCTCTTCCATGGTCAGCCAGCCCATGCCCTGGATGAACCCGCCCTCGACCTGGCCGATGTCGATGGCCGGGTTCAACGAGGCGCCGACGTCATGCAGGATGTCGGTACGCAGCATCTTGTATTCACCGGTCAGGGTGTCGACCAGCACTTCACAGCACGCCGCACCGAAGGCGAAGTAGTAGAACGGACGACCCCGGGCCTGGCTGCGGTCGTAGTAGATTTTCGGGGTCTTGTAGAAACCGGTGCTCGACAGCGAGACCTGGGCGAAATAGGCCTGCTGGATCAGCGCCTCGAACGTCAGGATGTGATCGCGCACCCGCACGTGGCCGTTGTGGAAAACCACGTCCTCTTCGCTGACCTTGTATTGGCGCGCGGCGAATTCCACCAGGCGCTGCTTGATGGTTTCGGCGGCGTTCTGCGCGGCCTTGCCGTTCAGGTCGGCCCCGCTGGACGCGGCGGTCGGCGAGGTGTTTGGCACCTTGTCGGTGTTGGTCGCGGTGATCTGCACGCGGTCCATTTCAACCTGGAACACTTCGGCCACGACTTGCGCGACCTTGGTGTTGAGGCCCTGGCCCATCTCGGTGCCGCCGTGGTTGAGGTGGATGCTGCCGTCGGTGTAGACATGCACCAGCGCACCGGCCTGGTTGAGGAAGCTGGCGGTGAAGGAAATGCCGAATTTCACTGGAGTCAGCGCCAGGCCTTTTTTCAGGATCGGGCTGTTGGCGTTGTAGCGGCGGATCGCTTCGCGGCGCTCGGCGTACTGGCTGCTTTCTTCCAGTTCTGCGGTCATTTCCTCGAGCATGTTGTGCTCGACGGTCTGGTAGTAGTGGGTGACGTTGCGCTCGGTCTTGCCGTAATAGTTGGCCTTGCGCACGGCCAGCGGGTCGAGGGCCAGGTGGCGGGCGATGGCGTCCATCACTTCCTCGATGGCGACCATGCCCTGGGGGCCGCCGAAACCACGGTAAGCGGTGTTCGATGCGGTGTTGGTCTTGCAGCGATGACCGTTGATGGTGGCATCGCCCAGGTAATACGAGTTGTCGGAGTGGAACATCGCCCGGTCGACGATCGAGGCCGAGAGGTCCGGTGAGCAACCGCAGTTGCCCGCCAGTTCCAGGGCGATGCCATGCAGGCGACCGGTGCTGTCGAAGCCGACGTCGTATTCGACATAGAACGGGTGGCGCTTGCCGGTCATCAGCATGTCTTCGACCCGGGGCAGGCGCATCTTGGTCGGCTGGCCGGTGAGGTGGGCGATGACCGCGCACAGGCAGGCCGGGCTTGCGGCCTGGGTTTCCTTGCCACCGAAACCGCCGCCCATGCGGCGCATGTCGACGACGATTTTGTTCATCGACACGTCGAGCACTTCGGCCACCAGTTTCTGCACTTCGGTGGGGTTTTGCGTGGAGCAGTAGACGATCATGCCGCCGTCTTCGGTCGGCATCACCGAGGAGATCTGGGTTTCCAGGTAAAAGTGCTCCTGGCCACCAATGTGCAGCGTGCCCTGGATGCGATGCTCGGCGGTGGCCAGTGCGCCGGCCGAATCGCCGCGCTGGTGGGTGTGGCTGTCGAGCACGAAATGGCGCTTGCGCAGCGCTTCGACCACATCGAGTACCGGTTCCAGGTCTTCATATTCGATGATCGCGGCCATGGCGGCCTTGCGTGCGGTTTCCAGGTCCCTGGCGGCGACGGCGACCACGGGCTGCCCGACGAATTGTACGGTGTCGATGGCCAGCAGCGGGTCGCCCGGCAGCAGCGGGCCGATGTCCTTGAGGCCCGGTACGTCCTGGTGGGTGATGGCGATGCGCACACCCTCGAAGGCGTAGCACGGCGCGGTGTCGATGCTGATGATCCGGGCGTGGGCGCGATCCGACAGTCGCGCATAAACGTGCAGTTGGTTTGGGAATTCCAGACGGTCGTCGATGTACTGCGCTTCACCGGACACATGCTTGGCGGCGCTGTCGTGCCTGACGCTGCGCCCGACTCCAGTGCTCAGGTCCTGGGCGAACAGTTCAGCCAGTTCGGCCTGGGTCTTTTCTACGGCGTGATGGTTAGACATAAGCGGTCACCCGAGTCTCGATGTGCGGCGTTTGCAGTTCGATGAAGTATTTGCGCAGCAAGTTCTGGGCGCTGAGCAGGCGGTATTCCTTGCTGGCGCGGAAATCCGAGAGCGGGGTGAAGTCCTCGGCCAACGCGGCGCAGGCACGTTCGAGCACGGCGTTGTTGAACGGCTGGCCCACCAGTACGGCTTCACAGTGGGCCGCACGTTTGGGGATGGCGGCCATGCCACCGAAGGCGACGCGTGCGTCGCCGATCACGCCGTTTTCCACACGCAGGTTGAATGCGGCGCAGACGGCGGAAATGTCATCGTCCAGGCGTTTGGAAACCTTGTAGGCGCGGAACGACCGCTCGGCACTGGCGCGCGGCACGATGATCTTCTCGATGAACTCGCTTTCCTGGCGCGCCGTGACCCGGTAATCGATGAAGTAATCTTCGAGATCGAGGGTGCGGCGGGTTTCACCCTTGCACAGCACGATCTGCGCGCCGAGGGCGATCAGCAGCGGTGGCGAGTCGCCGATGGGCGAGGCGTTGCCGATGTTGCCGCCCAGGGTGCCCTGGTTGCGGATCTGCAGGGAGGCGAAGCGTTGCAGCAATTCGCCAAAGTCCGGGTACTCGGCCTTCAGCGCTTCATAACAGTCGGAGAGGGCGGTGGCGGCACCGATTTCCAGGCGATCGTCAAAGCGTTCGATGCGCTTCATCTCGGCGACGTTGCCCACGTAGATCATCACCGGCAGGGTGCGGTGGAACTGCGTGACTTCCAGTGCCAGGTCGGTGCCGCCGGCCAGCAGGCGGGCCTGCGGATAGGCATCGTAGAGGTCCGCCAGGTCGGCCACGGTGAGTGGCACCAGGCAGCGCTTGTCGCCACTGTTGAGTTCGCCGATGTCAGTGGGGGCGATGGCTTTCAGCTGTGCGATGGTCTCGGTTTCCCGGGCATCGAACTGATCGGGTTGCTCGCCGCAGCAGGACTGCTCGGCGGCCTGCAGGATCGGCCGATAGCCGGTGCAGCGGCACAGGTTGCCGGCCAGGGCCTCGTGAGCCTTGTGCTGATCGGGCGCATCGCTGTTCTTTTGCAGGGCAAACAGCGACATCACGAAACCCGGGGTGCAGAAGCCGCACTGCGAGCCGTGGCATTCGACCATGGCTTTTTGCACGCTGTGCAGTTGGCCCTGGTGCTTGAGGTCTTCGACGCTGATCAATTGCTTGCCGTGCAGCGACGAAACGAAGGTCAGGCAGGAATTAAGGCTGCGATAGCGAATGTGCTCGCGGCCCGCCGCATCCGCCTGCAACTCGCCGACCACCACGGTGCATGCGCCGCAGTCTCCGCTGGCGCAGCCCTCCTTGGTGCCGGGTTTGCCCACGTGCTCGCGCAAGTAGTTGAGCACGGTCAGGTTCGGGTCCAGGGCGTGCTCGGTTCGGAGTTCCTGGTTGAGTAAAAACTGGATCACGGAAGGCCTCGCAGATTCATTATTGTTGTTAAGCGACTTGAACCGAATTTATCAGTTCTGACTTTTGGGTCAATGATTTTCTGACTTAAAGGTCAGGAAATAACATTTTGTCGATCAACAGCACGTTCCTTCAGTATTGACCCTGAAGCACCTGCCTGCTTTTTTGCGGGTTTCGTGCCAAAAACCGCTGTGCGGGCACTCCGCCATGACCCTTCATGTGCGCTACACTGCGCCGCTTGTGCAGATCGAAGAGTTTGAAGGGACAACCATGACGTTCAAGGCGCCGGACAGCCTCGCCGAGCAAATCGCTCACCACCTCGCCGAGCGCATCATTCGTGGCGAAATGAAGCCTGGAGAGCGCATCCAGGAACAGAAGGTCACGCTGGCCCTCAATGTCAGCCGCGGCTCGGTCCGCGAAGCCTTGCTGATCCTCGAACGTCGTCACCTGATCGCGATCTTGCCGCGACGCGGCGCGCACGTCACCGAACTTACTGCCCACAAAGTGCGCAGCCTGTGCACCCTGATGGGCGAGCTGTACATCCTGCTCGGCAATGCCGTGGCCAAGGGCTGGCAGGTCCAGGCTGATTTGGCGCCGTTCCTGCAGATCCAGCAGCGCCTGCAAGGCAGCTACGAGCGCCAGGACATCCGCGCCTTCGTCGATGACAGTTTCAACGTGATGCGGGCGGCTTATCCCTTCGCCGACAACCCGTATTTGCAGGAAACCGTCGAGAATCTGCAGCCGGCCATGAGCCGTGCGTACTTTCTCGCGCTGGACCAACGCAAGGCCTCGATGAGCGAGTACCTGGCGTTGTTCGAACAACTGCTCGCGGCGGTGATCGCCCGCGATTTCCCACAGATCCGCGAAGTGCTGACGGCTTATGGCCAGCGCAGTTGCGATCTGGTGATTTCCGCCCTGACGGACGCCTGAGCGTGCGGCTCAAGTGCATCAAGCTGGCGGGGTTCAAGTCCTTCGTCGACCCGACCACGGTGAACTTCCCCAGCAACATGGCGGCGGTGGTCGGGCCCAATGGTTGCGGCAAGTCGAACATCATCGACGCCGTGCGCTGGGTGATGGGCGAGAGCTCGGCCAAGAACCTGCGCGGCGAGTCGATGACCGACGTCATCTTCAACGGCTCGACCAGTCGCAAGCCGGTCAGCCAGGCCAGCATCGAGCTGGTGTTCGATAACTCCGACGGCACCTTGATCGGCGAATACGCCGCCTACGCGGAAATCTCCATTCGCCGCAAGGTCACCCGCGACAGCCAGAACAGTTACTTCCTCAACGGCGCCAAATGCCGCCGTCGTGACATCACCGATATTTTCCTCGGCACCGGCCTGGGCCCGCGCAGCTACTCGATCATCGAGCAGGGGATGATTTCCAAGCTGATCGAAGCCAAGCCCGAAGACCTGCGCAACTTCATCGAGGAAGCGGCGGGGATCTCCAAGTACAAGGAGCGCCGGCGCGAGACCGAAAACCGCATTCGCCGCACCCACGAGAACCTCGCCCGCCTGACCGACCTGCGCGAAGAACTGGAGCGTCAGCTCGAACGTCTGCACCGCCAGGCCGAGTCCGCGAAAAAGTATCAGGAATACAAGGGCGAGGAGCGTCAGCTCAAGGCCCAGTTATCGGCCCTGCGCTGGCAGGCGCTGAACGAGCAGGTCGGTCAGCGCGAAGTGGTCATCGGCAACCAGGAGGTCACCTTCGAGGCGCTGGTGGCCGAGCAGCGAAACGCCGACGCGAGCATCGAACGCCTGCGTGACGGGCACCATGACCTGTCGGAGCGATTCAACCTGGTACAGGGGCGCTTCTATTCGGTCGGCGGTGACATCGCCCGGGTCGAGCAGAGCATCCAGCACGGCCAGCAACGCCTGCGCCAATTGCAGGACGACTTGAAGGAAGCCGAGCGCGCGCGCCTGGAAACCGAGTCGCACCTGGGCCACGACCGCACCCTGCTGCTGACCCTGGGCGAAGAACTGGACATGCTTACCCCGGAGCAGGAAGTCACCAGCGCTGCCGCCGAAGAAGCCGCCGCCGCGCTGGAAGAATCCGAAACCACCATGCACGGCTGGCAGGAGCAGTGGGATACGTTCAACCTGACGGCCGCCGAACCGCGCCGCCAGTCCGAGGTTCAGCAGGCGCGGATCCAGCAGCTGGAAACCAGCCTGGAGCGCCTGGCCGACCGGCAGAAGCGTCTGGGGGAGGAGCGCGACTTGCTGTCGGCGGACCCCGAAGACGCGGCGATCATGGAGCTCAACGAACAACTGGCGGCGAGTGAGGCGACGCTGGAAGATCTGCAGGCCAGTGAAGAAGCCCAGGTCGAACGCCTTGAGCAACTGCGTCAGCAATTGCAGCAGACCTTGTCGGCGCAGCAACAGGCTCAGGGCGACTTGCAGCGCCTCAATGGCCGACTGGCTTCGCTCGAGGCCCTGCAGCAGGCTGCGCTGGATCCGGGCACCGGCACGGCACAGTGGCTGCGCGAACAACACCTCGCGGATCGTCCGCGCCTGGCCGAAGGCCTGAAAGTGGACGCCGGGTGGGAGCTGGCGGTGGAAACCGTCCTCGGCGCCGACCTGCAGGCGGTGCTGGTGGATGATTTCGCGGGCGTCGACCTTGCCGGTTTCAGCCAGGGCGATTTGCGCTTGTTGAGCCCCGCCAGTGATGGCGTGCGCGTGCCCGGCAGCCTGCTCGACAAGGTCGAGGCGTCAATCGACCTGTCGCCATGGCTGGGGCAGGTCAAGCCGGTCGACAGCCTTGAGCAGGCCCTGGCGCTGCGTGGGCAGTTGGCGGTCGGGCAAAGCCTGATCAGCCGTGACGGTTACTGGGTTGGTCGGCATTTCCTGCGCGTGCGCCGGGCCAGCGAGGCGGAAAGCGGCGTGCTGGCCCGTGGTCAGGAAATCCAGCAACTGGGGCTTGAGCGCGAAGAACGCGAAGCGGCGGTCGAAACCCTCGAAACGCAACTGCAGAACCTGCGCGCGCAACAGCGTCAGCAGGAGAACGGGCGCGAACATCTGCGCCGCCTGTTGCAGGACGAAGCGCGTCAGCAGGGTGAACTCAAGGCTCAATTGTCGGCGGGCAAGGCCAAGGCCGAGCAACTGACGTTGCGTCGCACGCGGCTCGACGAAGAGCTGGCCGAACTGGCCGAGCAGCGCGAGCTGGAACACGAGAACATCGGCGAAGCGCGCCTGCAATTGCAGGACGCGCTGGATGCCATGGCGCTGGACACCGAGCAGCGCGAACTGCTGCTGGCCCAGCGCGACAGCCTGCGCGAACGCCTGGACCGCGTGCGTCAGGAAGCACGGCAGCACAAGGATCATGCGCACCAACTGGCAGTGCGCCTGGGCTCGCTCAAGGCGCAGCACGACTCGACGCGTCAGGCGCTGGAACGCCTGGAAATGCAGTCCGAACGCCTGACCGAAAAGCGCGAACAACTGAGCCTCAATCTGGAGGAGGGCGAGGCGCCGCTGGAAGAGCTGCGCTTGAAGCTCGAAGAGTTGCTCGACAAGCGCATGAGCGTCGATGAGGAGCTCAAGACCGCGCAGATCGCCCTGGAAGATGCCGACCGCGAATTGCGCGACGCCGAGAAGCGCCGTAACCAGGCCGAGCAGCAATCGCAGCTGATCCGTGGCCAGATGGAATCCCAGCGCATGGAGTGGCAAGCCCTGACCGTGCGTCGCAAGGCCCTGGAAGACCAGTTGCTCGAAGACGGCTACGACCTGCACGGTGTGCTCGCCACCCTCGCGGCCGAGGCCAACGAGAAGGACGCCGAGGAAGAACTCGAGCGCATCGCCGCACGGATTCAGCGCCTTGGCGCGATCAACCTCGCGGCCATCGATGAATACCAGCAACAATCGGAGCGTAAACGTTATCTGGATGCGCAGAACGACGATCTGGTGGAAGCGCTGGACACCCTCGAGAACGTGATCCGCAAGATCGACAAGGAAACCCGCAACCGCTTCAAGGATACCTTTGATCAGATCAATGGCGGTTTACAGGCACTTTTTCCAAAAGTTTTCGGTGGCGGCAGCGCGTATTTGGAACTGACGGGCGAAGATCTACTCGATACAGGGGTGACGATCATGGCGCGCCCGCCTGGAAAGAAGAACAGCACCATCCATTTGCTCTCCGGTGGCGAAAAAGCCCTGACCGCATTGGCCCTGGTTTTTGCCATCTTCAAGTTGAATCCGGCGCCGTTCTGCATGCTCGATGAAGTGGATGCGCCACTGGATGACGCTAACGTTGGACGCTACGCACGCTTGGTGAAGGAGATGTCGCAGACGGTGCAGTTCATCTATATCACCCACAACAAGATCGCCATGGAAATGGCCGATCAGTTGATGGGGGTGACGATGCACGAACCGGGATGTTCGCGTCTGGTGGCGGTGGATGTCGAGGAGGCGATGGCGATGGTGGACGCCTGAGTCGGCGTAGGTCGCAAGGCTATTTTTTGTCCGTAGGGCTTTTCTGAGGGCATCGACTTGCTGGCAAATCGACATAATCGCGCAAGCCATGGTGACAGACGGTGTAAAGTTGTCTTTGGTCGTGCTAGTTTAATGTCAATTTTTCGTATACGTGGGCAAAACGCCTGTCAGAACATAGAGTTGGCGCCACGTTTTAAAGCGGTTTACCAGTTGTAAACCCCTTATTTTTCAGCATTTTTTATAGAGGCACGGGATTACATGGAAATCGGTCTGCGCGAGTGGCTGATCGTCATCGGCATCATTGTCATTGCCGGTATTCTTTTTGATGGCTGGCGCCGGATGCGCGGCGGCAAGGGGAAACTGAAATTCCGTCTTGATCGAAGTCTGTCCAATTTGCCGGATGACGACGGCAACGCCGAGCTGCTGGGGCCGCCCCGCGTTCTGGATACCCATAAAGAACCGCAACTGGACGAGCACGATTTGCCGTCGGTCAGCATGCCCGCCCGTGAACCTCGTGAAACAGGTTCCAAACGCGGCAAGCGTGGTCATGGCGAACCCTCCCAGGGCGACATGAACCTCAGCCTTGACCTGGATGGCGGCCCGAGCTTCAACAGCCGTGACGACGATTTCCCGGATGACGGCAAATCCTCGCCTGCGCTGGGCGACAAGGAACAGCCGCAAGCCGAAGAAGTGCTGGTGATCAGCGTGATCTGCCGCGACGCGGCCGGCTTCAAGGGGCCTGCGCTGCTGCAGAACATCCTCGAAAGCGGTCTGCGCTTTGGCGAAATGGACATCTTCCACCGCCACGAGAGCATGGCCGGCAATGGCGAGGTGTTGTTCTCCATGGCCAATGCGGTCAAGCCGGGCGTCTTCGACCTGGACGACATCGACCACTTCAGCACCCCGGCCGTGAGCTTCTTCCTCGGCCTGCCGGGCCCGCGTCATCCGAAGCAGGCCTTTGACGTGATGGTCGCGGCGGCGCGCAAGCTGTCCCAGGAACTCAATGGCGAACTCAAGGACGACCAGCGCAGCGTGCTGACCGCTCAGACCATCGAGCATTACCGTCAGCGCATCGTCGAGTTCGAGCGTCGCGCACTGACCCAGAAGCGCTGATTGGCAGGAGCCATCGATGCTCCTGCCCGCGCCGCATTGATATGGAGCAGCTTCGGCTGCTCTTTTGCTTTATGAGAGAACACCCATGACCGCCGCCAAAAACCGCATTCTAGAGCTGCGCGCTGAACTGGATCAGCACAACTACCGCTACCACGTGCTGGACGAGCCGAGCATTCCGGACGCCGAATATGACCGCCTGTTCCACGAGCTCAAGGCCCTCGAAGCGGCCAACCCCGAACTGATCACCAGCGACTCGCCGACCCAGCGTGTTGGCAGCGCGGCGCTGTCGGCGTTCACCCAGGTGCGCCACGAAGTGCCGATGCTCAGCCTTGGCAACGCTTTCGAAGAAACCGACATGCGCGAGTTTGATCGTCGGGTGACCGAAGGCCTCGACTTGCCGGCTGGTGACTTGTTCGGCGGTGGCGCAGCGGTGGAGTACAGCTGCGAACCGAAGCTCGATGGCCTGGCGGTCAGCCTGCTTTATCAGGACGGCGTGCTGGTGCGCGGCGCGACACGCGGCGACGGCACCACCGGCGAAGACATCAGCGTCAACGTGCGTACCGTGCGCAATATCCCGCTGAAACTGCAGGGCAGCGGCTGGCCGGCCACCCTGGAAGTGCGCGGCGAAGTGTTCATGTCCAAGGCCGGTTTCGAACGCCTGAACGCCACGCAACTGGAGGCCGGTGGCAAGACCTTCGCCAACCCGCGCAACGCGGCGGCGGGCAGCCTGCGGCAGCTGGATTCGAAGATCACCGCCAATCGCCCGCTGGAGTTCTGCTGCTACGGCATCGGCCAGATTTCTGCCGACATCGCCGAGACCCACATCGGCAACCTCAAACAGTTGCAAGCCTGGGGCCTGCCGATCAGCCGCGAGCTGAAACTGGCGCATGGCATCGACGAGTGCCTGGATTATTACCGCGACATCGGTGAGCGCCGCAACGGCCTGGCCTATGAAATCGACGGCGTGGTGTTCAAGGTCAACAGCATTGCCTCGCAGCGTGAGCTGGGTTTCCGCGCCCGCGAGCCGCGCTGGGCCATCGCCCACAAATTCCCGGCCATGGAAGAACTCACCGAGTTGCTCGACGTGGAGTTCCAGGTCGGTCGTACCGGCGCCGTGACCCCCGTGGCACGCTTGAAGCCGGTCAAGGTTGCCGGCGTCACCGTCGCCAATGCGACGCTGCACAACATGGACGAAGTGGCCCGCCTGGGCCTGATGATCGGCGACACCGTGATCATCCGCCGCGCTGGCGACGTGATTCCGCAAGTGGTGCAGGTGGTCCTCGAACGTCGTCCGCAAAACGCACGCGCCGTGCAGATTCCCGAAAACTGCCCGGTCTGCGGCTCCCACGTCGAGCGCACGCAACTGGTCAAACGCAGCAAGGGGCGCGAGACCGTCAGCGAAGGCGCGGTGTACCGCTGCGTCGGGCGTCTGGCCTGTGGCGCGCAACTCAAGCAGGCGATCATTCACTTCGTTTCGCGCCGTGCGATGGACATCGAAGGCCTGGGCGACAAGAGCGTGGAGCAACTGGTCGATGAAGGTCTGGTGAGTTCGCCGGCTGATCTGTATGCCCTGAAGTTCGAAGACATCGTCGACCTGGAAGGCTTCGCCGAGCTATCGAGCAAGAAGCTGCTCAGTGCCATCGAAGACAGCAAACGGCCGAGCCTGGCGCGCTTCATCTACGCCCTCGGTATTCCCGATGTCGGCGAGGAGACGGCCAAGGTCCTGGCGCGCTCCCTGGGCTCGCTGGCGCGGGTGCAACAGGCCTTGCCGCAGGTGCTCACGTACTTGCCGGACGTTGGGCTGGAAGTGGCGCACGAGATTCACAGCTTCTTTGAAGACGATCACAACCGCCAGGTGATCGCCGACCTGCTCAAGCATGGCTTGCAGATTCAGGACCAGGGCGAGCTGGGAGCCGAGTTTGCGGCGAGCACCACCCTGGGTGGTTTCCTCGACAAGTTGCACATCCCGTCGGTGGGGCCGGGCGGCGCGCAGAAGCTCGCCGACCGCTTCGGTTCGCTGGAGGGGGTGTTCAACGCCGATTGGCTGGACATGCGCCAGGCCTTGCCGGAAAAACAGGCCAACGCGGTGCGCGAGTTTTTTGCGCTGGCCGGGAATCGCCAGGCCGCGCAGGCGGCTGAGCAACAGTTGCGCGATTTTGGCATGCACTGGTTGAGCGAGAAAAAAGTCGTCGAAGGCTTGCCGCTGGCAGGGCAGACCTGGGTGCTGACCGGTTCGCTGGAATTGATGAGCCGCGACGTGGCCAAGGAAAAACTCGAAAGCCTGGGCGCCAAGGTCGCCGGCTCCGTATCGGCCAAGACCCATTGTGTGGTGGCCGGCCCGGGTGCCGGTTCGAAGCTGGCCAAGGCCAATGAGCTGGGGCTGAAGGTGCTGGATGAAGAGGCGTTTGTGGCGTTCCTGAGTGAGCACGATATTTCCGTGTGATGGCGTTCGCGAGCAAGCCCGCTCCCACAGTTGACTGAGTCGGCCCAGGCGGCGGGTTCTCATGTGGGAGCGGGCTTGCTCGCGAAGACGATTTTCGCCACAACGGAAAAAGCGGGAACGATGCACCGCCCATCATGATCTAGTCTTGGCAAACCCCAGGAAGAGATCGCCATGTATCGCTTTTTCGAGCAGCTCAGTTCACGCATCGCGGCGCCCTTCATGGGTGAAAGCTCGCGCAACAGCAAAATCTGGCCGTGCCGCTGCGGTCAATCGCTGTTCTTTCGCAACAGCCAGTGCCTGGCGTGTTCCGCAGCACTGGGCTATGAGCCCGAGCGTGGCCGTTTGTCCTCCCTGCAGCCAGGCGCGCAGGCCGATACCTGGACCCTGGACGCCGACCCAGACGCGGGTGCCTTTCGCCGCTGCGCCAACCTCGACTCTGCGGCGGCCTGCAACTGGCTGGTGCCGGTCGGTGATCATCATGCGTTGTGCATGGCCTGTCGTCTGAACCGCACCATTCCCGATTTATCCATTGCCGACAATCACCAGCGCTGGCTCAAGGTCGAGACCGCCAAGCGGCGGCTGATCGCGCAATTGGTCAACCTGGGCTTGCCGGTGATTCCCAAGGCCCTGGACGAGGAGAGCGGGCTGGCGTTCGATTTCATTGGCGTCGATCTGGAAGGCAACCTGCCGACCACCGGTCACGCCAACGGCCTGATCACCCTCGACATCAACGAAGCCGACGATGCCCACCGCGAGCAGGTCCGGGTGAACATGCACGAGCCCTATCGCACGCTGCTCGGGCATTTCCGCCATGAAGTGGGCCACTATTACTGGGATCGGCTGATCGCCAACGGCCCCTGGCTGGAGCCGTTTCGCCGCGTGTTCGGTGACGAGCGCGCGAGCTACGCCGACGCCCTCGACCGGCACTATCAGCAGGGCGCGCCGGCCGACTGGCAGCAGCGGTTCGTCAGCGCCTACGCCACCATGCACCCGTGGGAAGACTGGGCCGAAACCTGGGCGCACTACCTGCACATGATGGACGCCGTGGATACCGCCCTGGGTTTCGGCATGAGTGCGCGGGAGATGGACCTCGACTACCAGCCGTTTCCCGCCAGCACCCTCTACGACCCGCAGCATCCCGGTGGTGCAGCGTTCCTGTCGTTCGTCAACGCGTGGATCGAACTGGCGGGCATGCTCAACGAACTGTCACGCAGCATGGGCCAGCCGGATTTCTACCCATTCGTGCTACCGCCGGAGGCGATTGCCAAGCTGCACTTCATCCACCTGGTGATCCAGCAGGAGGGCGGCAGGGCAGACGAGGTGGTCAGGGACCTGTAAACCGGGCGCTTTTGCATGTCCTTGAAGCGACTCATGTTTTTTAATGCCAGCGAACGGTTGTAACTTCGCCGCAGACAGGTACAATGGCGCGGCTCGCCGTCAGGCGGGCGTCGTTATGGTGACCCCATCGGTCCCCCCGCAACGATTACCCGTGAACCTGGTCAGAGCCGGAAGGCAGCAGCCACAGCGGGAACATTGTGTGCCGGGGTGTGGCTGGTGGGGTTGCCTCCTATCTTTAAGTCCTTGAATCTACAAGGATTTGTCAGTCAAAAATTTCGAAGTGTGACAGCGTTTAGGTACACCAAAGTGGTGCACTATGCCGAGCATTCTAGCGCTCCCCAGTAATTCCTCCAAGCTGTCCTCATGTTGGACTGACATCGCAATCGATCCGGCTTTCGTCGATGTTGGCTGCTGATGCGTGGTCATGAGTGATCTGCATTTGCCAGTACAGCATCGGGCTACTAGGATGTGGCATCTGAGCGAGGAGCGAGACATGGAATTCGTAGAGCGACTGAACGCGTTATCCGCAAAAATCCGCCAGCAGGGCCCGGCTATCCAAACGGAAGAGGCGACCAAAATCGCCTTCGTCATGCCCTTCATCAACTCGGTTCTGGGCTACGACGTCTTCGACCCTTCTGAGGTGACACCAGAGTACGTCTGCGATGTTGGGACGAAGAAGGGTGAGAAGATCGACTACGCCATCATGAAGAATGGCGAAATCCAGATTCTGATCGAGTGCAAAAAGATTGGTGAGTCATTACACATCAACCACGCCAGTCAACTATTCCGATACTTCCACGTCACCAGTGCCCGTATTTCGATCCTCACCAATGGTCAGGTCTATCGGTTCTTCACCGACCTTGATGCACCCAATAAAATGGATGAAAAGCCGTTTCTGGAGCTGGATCTCCTCGACTTGGATGAGCATGCCCTACCGGAGCTTCAGAAACTCACCAAGTCAGCCTTCGATGTTGATTCGATCATCAATGCTGCTGGCGAATTAAAGTACGTCGGACAGATCAAGAAAGAGATGGCTGCACAGTTCAGCCAGCCGAGTGACGAGTTTGTGAAGTTTTTCGCGGCTCGGGTTTACGACGGGATCATCACTCAAAAGGTAAGGGAGCAGTTCACCTCCTTGACTCGGAAAGCTGCAATCCAGTTCTTAGGCGATCAGATTAATGATCGCTTGAAGTCGGCAATGAGCGGCGCCGTCGAGCCCTCATTTGCTATGGCTACCGTCCAGCCTGCGTCGAATAGCGAGGGTGCAGACGGTGCTGATGAGGATAGGGTTCAAACCACTCTTGATGAGCTAGAAGGATTCCATATCGTCAAAGCGATAGTGCGGGCGGTGGTTGATGCCAAGCGGATAGTTCATCGTGACACCCAAAGCTATTTCGGGGTTCTACTCGATGATAACAATCGCAAACCAATTTGCCGTCTCCACTTCAACCGTAGCCAAAAGTACATCGGCATCTTCGACGGTGAGAAGAACGAGACTCGGCACGCAATCTCATCCGTGGATGACATCTACGGGTTTGCAGAGCAGCTGAAAGGCACCATCTCCCTGTACGAGTGAGCTGTCAAGGCGCTTTGTTTACGGTAAGCGATTCCTGCCGGTAAGCCCCAGAGCCTGTATCCATCCTGGGGCTACAGTTTGTAGAAAGATCGCCAACCTGATCTGAAAACCAATGCTCATCCCAGGGATCACGATGATTACAGTGCCCTACAAGTGCAGCAGGTGCGGGTCTACCCTTGAAATCCGCAAGATTAAACTGCCGGTGAGAGACAAGGATGATCTGTATTGTCCAGTGTGCGGCGATCACATCAAAAGCTGGAACGAAGCGAAGATGTGGACCCCCACAGTGATCGAGAGAGCCGAGCAGCACCTAGTGAAGTAGTCACGCAGGTCAACTGGCGACGCCGTTTTTCTAAGAGCGCCGTAGCCGCATAATCGCCTCGGTAATCGCCTGAGCGTTCTTGTCCAGTGTCTCAAGTGCCACGATGGCATTATTGGCGAAATTCCCCTGCCCGTGTTCAGATAGCCATTTCGTTACTTCCTCCAGCCCTGCGGCTAGAGCGTGTCGGTTGAGGAGGGGCAGGCTCAAAGCGTCGGCTGTCGCAACTGTGCTTCCTGGTTATATGGCATGGCTCGCACCCTCGTAATGATGGAGGAAGCTTAGATCAATTAGCCGCTCTGTGGGGTCGCCGCCTGGAGACCGCCAATGGGTTAGACTTCTCTCATCGCCCTATGGACTCTGTACATGAAAACACCTTCTGATCTCAAAGTTCTCGATATCATCTACAAGCGTTACTACGAGGAGTTCGCGAATCACTCGCTTGAGAAAGACGTTCAGAATGGCCGTCGAACAAAGATCTTCGTGCCGGTTGATTGCAAGATGATCGCCAAAGAGTTGAACGTAGACAGCGACATCGTGTTTGGCAGGCTCCACTACCATATGCAACATAAGTACGGCTACACCAATGAGGACGGTAGCAAGGTAGCGTTCTATACGCCGATAGCTGGGGAAGAACAACGCTGCGTTAACTTCCCGTTACTTGCGTCGGTACTGGCGGGGCTTCAGCAAGAAAATAGCAAATTCCTGTGGGCGACTATGATGTCTGGCATCGCCTTGGCCGTATCCATCGCCGTGCCGCTGGCAGGTTGGTTGGCCGCATAATCACGCCGAGAAAGCCGCCGGAGCAGTGGCAGTGCCACAGTTGCGATCTATCGCTCGGACACTAACGCAGCCACGTCTTTAGCAAACTGTTGCTGGAGTAGGGACGTTGGATTGGCGTTTCCCCACTCTAAAAAAGCGCTAGCCATCGCAGATGACTTCGCTGTGTAGGTGATTGATCTTTGCGACTTTGGATCCGCGATCGGAGACAGATCAAGTCGAACTGAGATGCGGTCTGGCATTCCCGACCAGCCCGTTGCTCTATCCTCGTACTCAATGATCTGCGGATTCAGCACGAACTGGCAGCCCGCCATTTGGGCTTTTTCCTTGTCGTCGATAAGAAACGCATTGCGGCCAGTTTGTTCAACCCCTGAACGAACTTTTTCCGCGATTAACTTACCCGCCCCCGTATAAGTGTGTTGCTGAAACGACGGGTCGCTGGGGGTTTTAATGCAGATAGGAGAATGGTTACCGTTCGCGGAAGGCGTGCCAGTGACGGTCGTAGAAGTGGCATCAGGGACAGAGACACAACCAGTAGCAAGAAGCAAAGTTGGGATGAGGTACAGAGGCTTTAGTGAAGACACATTTAGCTTCCTAGCGTCAGTGAAGTGCAGGTGTAGCATGGCGTCCTTTTGAGGGTCAACAGAGTTGTCACGCCCTTTATTGGCCAACTCTTCGCCCAACGTCGCACCCTCTGAACGGTTTTGTGAGTGCGCTGATGTAGGAATATCCTGAGCAATCTGGTTGGCAGCCAAAAGTTAGTCAGGATGCAGCGGTGTTAAGAGCCATCCCCGTGTCAACCTGCTGCCAGCGTCCAGAATCGCCAAATATCACAGACAACAAAGAGCCCCGTACTTGACGGGGCTCATCCACTGTGCGGGTTAAGCTTTGTTCCAGTGGCGCTTGACAGTAGCGATGCCAAGGTTTCTGCCGTTTCCGATTCGGCACGTGCCGGCCCGCCAATGAACGCTACCGGTTGTCCGTCTGGCCGACATACAGCCGGATGATGTCGTCGATCTCCCCGGACATCTTCATCCTCAGCAGGGTGCGCAGAATGCGCTGCACCGGGACGTCCGGGTCGTTGCGCACGAAGCAGCCGACACTCTGCTCCTGCAACACCGCCATGCTCTGCAGTTGCCGCTCCGGTCGTTGCCTTTGATTGAACCAGTCCAGCGTCCACTGGTTGGTCACGGCGTAGCGATAGCGCCCGGCCAGCAGCTTTTCAAGGGTTTGATCCTGGCTGCGCGCGTCTTCGCGCAGCAGGTGACCGCCGTCGAACAACGGCTGCAGGGTCGGGTAGCTGTAACCCAGCACCGTGCCGATGGTCTGGTGGGGCAGGTTTTCCGGGACCACGACACCCGGCGGCTCCTGCCGGCTGACCAGCACGTCCGGTTGGGTCCACAGCGGGATGCTCCAGATATAGTCGCCGGACTGGTTGGGCAGCCAGGTCTGCGCGGCATAACAGCGCACATCGACCTCACCACGCTCCATCGCGCCTTGCACCCGCGCCCTGGGCAGCACGTGAAACTCGGCCGGCAGGCCGACCTGGGTGGCGAGGCTGAGCATCGCGTCATACAGGATGCCCTGGGTCGGCTGACCGCGCTCCAGTTGCACCATAGGCATCGCCCAGCTGTCGGGCACCACGAAGCGCAACGGCGCCTCGGCGGCGCTGGTATTCAGACTGATGAACAGCAGTGCCCCCAAGGCCAGCCGCATAGACGCTCCGGTACTGATGAACCCCGAGCCGATGAAAGCCCAAAGTGTGCATCTTAGCCAGATTAGACGAGCATGCCGGATGCAATTTTGGCCTTGCTCCGCTAGCATTAGCCGCTTCTGTTCCTTGGTTGCGACGGTTTTCGATGAGTTATCAGGTTCTTGCACGTAAATGGCGTCCGCGCTCGTTCCGCGAAATGGTCGGCCAGACCCATGTGCTCAAGGCTCTGATCAATGCCTTGGACAGCCAGCGGCTGCACCACGCCTACCTGTTCACCGGTACGCGCGGGGTCGGCAAGACCACCATTGCGCGGATCATCGCCAAGTGCCTGAACTGTGAAACAGGTATCACTTCCAGCCCCTGTGGCGAGTGTTCGGTGTGCCGGGAGATCGATGAAGGGCGCTTCGTCGACCTGATCGAGATCGACGCCGCGAGCCGCACCAAGGTCGAGGACACCCGCGAGCTGCTGGACAACGTGCAGTACGCGCCGAGCCGTGGGCGCTTCAAGGTCTACCTGATAGACGAAGTGCACATGCTCTCCAGCCATTCCTTCAATGCGCTGTTGAAAACCCTCGAAGAGCCGCCGCCCTACGTCAAGTTCATCCTGGCCACCACCGACCCGCAGAAACTTCCTGCAACTATTTTGTCGCGGTGCTTGCAGTTCTCCCTGAAGAACATGACCCCGGAACGCGTGGTCGAGCACCTGACCCACGTGCTGGGCGTCGAGAACGTACCCTTCGAAGACGATGCACTGTGGCTGCTCGGTCGCGCCGCCGACGGTTCGATGCGCGACGCCATGAGCCTGACCGACCAGGCGATTGCCTTCGGTGAAGGCAAGGTCATGGCCGCCGACGTGCGGGCGATGCTCGGCACGCTCGATCATGGTCAGGTCTACGACGTGCTGCATGCGCTGATCCAGGGCGACGCCAAGGCGCTGCTCGAGGGCGTGCGGCACCTGGCCGAACAGGGCCCGGACTGGAATGGCGTGCTTTCGGAAATTCTCAACGTGCTGCACCGTGTCGCCATCGCCCAGGCGCTGCCGGATGGCGTCGACAACGGCCACGGCGACCGTGACCGGGTGCTGGCACTGGCCCAGGCCCTGCCGGCCGAAGACGTGCAGTTCTACTACCAGATGGGCCTGATCGGTCGCCGCGACCTGCCGCTGGCGCCGGATCCGCGTGGCGGCTTTGAAATGGTCCTGCTGCGCATGCTGGCGTTCCGGCCCGCCGATACCGAGGACGCACCGAGGCAGCCGCTAAAGCCAGTGGGGATCAGCCAGGCCACAGTTGATTCCACCCAGTCAGTGGCGGCCGCGCCCGTGGTTGCGTCGGCAGTGGCTGCGGCAGTTGTACCCTCGGCATCGGTGCCTCCGGTCGTTCCTGCCCCGGAACCTGAGCCGGTTGCGGTCCCGGTCCCGGCCTCGGCACCGGTTCCGGCCCCGGTTGCGCCTGTAGCTGCGCCTGAGCCGGTCGCCGAGCCTGAACCTGTCGCGGTCGAGGAAGTGGTCGACCTGCCGTGGAACGACCCGGTGGAACCCGAAGTCGTCCTGCAGCCTGAGGTCGAGCCGGTACTGGAGACCGTCGCCGAACAACCCGAATTGCCGCCGGTCCTGTCGTCGACCCCGGACAGCGTCGTCCCGGATGCCAGCGAGCAACCCGCTGCAGCGATTGCCGAACCGACGGCCGCTGAGGTGGATGCCGCCACACCGGGCTTTGACCTGGACGATGAGCCACCGCTGGACGAGGACTACATCGAGCCGGACATGGATTCGGCCTACAGCTACCTCGACGACCTGGCCAGTGAACACACGGCCGAGCCGGCGCCCGAACCCGAGCCAGAACCGGCGGCGATGCCCGCCACGGGGTTGGCGCTGCAATGGCTGGAACTGTTCCCGAAACTGCCAATTTCCGGCATGACCGGCAGCATCGCCGCCAACTGCACGCTGATCGCCATCGAAGGCGACACCTGGTTGCTGCACCTCGATCCGGCCCATAGCGCGCTGTTCAACGCCACTCAGCAGCGCCGGCTCAACGATGCGTTGAACCAGTTCCACGGTCGCACGCTGACCCTGAACATGGAGCTGATCAAGCCCGAGCAGGAGACCCCGGCGCAGGCGGCGTCCCGACGTCGTGCCGATCGTCAGCGCGAGGCCGAGGAGTCGATCCACGGTGATCCGTTCATCCAGCAGATGATGACGCAGTTCGGTGCGGTGATCCGTAACGATACTATTGAACCTGTCGAAGCCCTGGTCAGTCAGGGCTAATAACTGAAGCTGTTCGGTCGGGTGGCCGGACAGCGTTTTTATCCACGTACTTTTGAGGTGATTACCATGATGAAAGGTGGCATGGCCGGCCTGATGAAGCAGGCGCAGCAGATGCAGGAAAAAATGGCCAAGATGCAGGAAGAACTGGCCAACGCCGAAGTCACCGGTAAGGCCGGTGGCGATATGGTCACCGTGGTGATGACCGGTCGTCACGACGTGAAGAGCGTGAGCATCGACCCAAGCCTGGTCGAAGGCCTGAGCGAAGACGACAAGGAGATGCTGGAAGCGGTTGTCGCTGCCGCCGTCAACGACGCCGTGCGCAAGATCGAGGCCAACAGCCAGGAAAAAATGGGCAGCATGACCGCCGGCATGCAATTGCCGCCGGGCATGAAAATGCCGTTCTGACAGGCTGCGGCCAATCGGATGATTGACAGACAATGCCAGGCATCGCGCCTGGCATTTTTGTTTCTGCCGTCGAACGATGTACGGTTCTATGAACATGAAGTCGACTCGCTACGGCACAACAACATCGAACACCCCGGCGTCATGACGGTCTGCTTGTATAACCGCCAAACTCATCGATCAAAGGAGACGCTCACATGCCAGAAGCATTGACCCTCAACCAACGTATCGTCCTGGCGTCCCGTCCGGTGGGCGCGCCGACGCCCGAGAATTTCCGCCTGGAACGCGAAGCGCTGCCGGACCTGGCCGATGGTCAGGTGTTGCTCAAGACCCTTTTTCTGTCGCTGGACCCCTACATGCGTGGACGCATGAGCGATGCGCCGTCCTACGCCGCACCGGTGGAAATCGACGAGGTGATGACCGGTGGGGCTGTCAGTCGGGTTGAGCGTTCGTTGAACCCCAAGTTCCACGAAGGCGATCTGGTGGTCGGTGCCACCGGCTGGCAGAGCCACAGCATCAGCGATGGGCGCAACATCATTCCGGTGCCATCCGGGCTGCCGAGCCCGTCGATGGCATTGGGTGTGCTGGGCATGCCGGGCATGACCGCCTACATGGGCTTGATGGACATCGGCCAGCCCGCACCCGGCGAAACCCTGGTGGTCGCTGCGGCGTCCGGCGCGGTCGGCTCCGTGGTCGGTCAAGTGGCGAAGATCAAGGGCCTGCGCGTGGTGGGCGTCGCGGGTGGCGCGGACAAATGCCGCTACGTGGTCGAGGAACTGGGCTTCGACGCCTGCATCGATCACCGCCGCGAGGACTTCGCCAGCGAACTGGCGCTCGCGTGCCCAAAGGGCGTCGACATCTATTACGAGAATGTCGGTGGCAAGGTGTTCGATGCGGTCGTGCCGTTGCTCAACCCAAAGGCGCGTATTCCCCTGTGCGGCCTGATCGCCTCCTACAACGCCAGTGAAGCGCCCACCGGGCCGGATCGGTTGCCGCTGCTGCAGCGCACGCTGCTGACCAAGCGGGTGCGAATCCAGGGCTTCATCGTCTTTGATGACTACGGTGACCGCCAGCCGGAATTCGTCAGCGCCATGGCGCCGTGGGTGCGCGACGGCAAGGTGAAATTCCGTGAGGACGTGGTCGACGGTCTCGAGAATGCGCCCGAGGCGTTCATCGGTCTGCTGGAAGGGCGCAACTTCGGCAAACTGGTGGTGCGGGTCGCCCAGGACTGAGCATTTGACGCTGGCCAGAGGCGCGGGTATAAACCGCGTCTCGTCGTTTTGTCGGACTTTTCTTCATGAGCTTCAGCCCTTTGATTCGCCAACTGATCGATGCCCTGCGAATTTTGCCTGGCGTGGGTCAGAAAACCGCCCAGCGCATGGCGTTGCAGTTGCTCGAACGTGATCGCAGCGGCGGCGCGCGCCTGGCGTCGGCCTTGAGCCAGGCCATGGAAGGGGTGGGCCACTGCCGGTTGTGTCGCACGCTGACCGAGGACGACCTGTGCCCGCAATGCGCCGACAGCCGTCGCGACGACACCTTGCTGTGCGTGGTGGAAGGCCCGATGGACGTGTACGCGGTGGAGCAGACCGGTTTCCGTGGTCGCTATTTCGTGCTCAAGGGGCACCTGTCGCCGCTGGACGGGCTCGGTCCGGAAGCCATCGGGATTCCGCAACTGCTGGCGCGAATCGATGAAGCCGGCACCTTTGCCGAGGTCATCCTCGCCACCAACCCGACCGTAGAGGGTGAAGCCACCGCGCACTACATCGCCCAGTTGCTGGCCAGCAAAGGCCTGATCGCTTCGCGCATCGCCCATGGCGTGCCGCTCGGGGGCGAGCTGGAGCTGGTGGATGGCGGAACGCTGGCGCATTCGTTTGCGGGGCGTAAGCCGATTTCTCTGTAGTTCTGTGTTGTTCGGGCTGACGCTATCGCGGGCAAGCCCGCTCCTACAGTGGCAGGTGGTGTCCACCCATTTTGTGAACTCCGCTGAACCTGTGGGAGCGGGCTTGCCCGCGATGGGCGCGCCTCGGCCTCACGATTCGTCACAATCCTGTTGAAAACCAAGCAAGCGCTCGGTTAACTTCGCTGAACCCCTCCAGCGGAGTTCGCCGATGCCTGCCTTCCAGGAATACTTCGACCCCAGCCACCAGTTGGTCCGTGACAGCGTCAGACGCTTCGTCGAACGCGAGATTCTTCCAGGCATCGATCAGTGGGAAGAAGCCGAAAGCTTCCCCCGTGAGCTGTATCACAAGGCCGGGGAGGCGGGGATTCTCGGCATCGGTTACCCGGAACGTTTTGGTGGCAGCCATGAAGGCGATCTGTTTGCCAAGGTTGCCGCCAGCGAGGAGTTGATGCGCTGCGGCTCGGGTGGTCTGGTGGCGGGTCTGGGGTCGCTGGACATCGGCCTGCCGCCCATTCTCAAATGGGCCCGGCCCGACGTCCGTGACCGGATCGTGCCGGCGGTGCTGACCGGTGAGAAAATCAGCGCCCTGGCGGTGACCGAGCCCGGCGGCGGCTCCGACGTCGCCCACCTGCATACCCGCGCCGTGCGTGACGGCGACGTCTACCGGGTCAGCGGCAGCAAGACCTTCATCACCAGTGGCGTGCGCGCTGACGTCTACACGGTGGCGGTGCGCACGGGTGAGCCAGGGTTCGCCGGCATCAGCCTGCTGTTGATCGAGAAAGGCACGCCCGGCTTCACCGTGGGGCGCTCGCTGAAGAAGATGGGCTGGTGGGCTTCGGACACGGCAGAGCTGTTCTTCGACGATTGCCGTGTGCCCGTGGGCAACCTGATCGGCGCCGAGAACATGGGCTTTGCCTGCATCATGGGCAACTTCCAGAACGAGCGCCTGGCCCTGGCGCTGATGGCCAACATGACTGCCGAGCTGGCGCTGGAAGAGAGCCTGAAATGGGCGCGTCAGCGCGAAGCGTTCGGCAAACCCATCGGCAAGTTCCAGGTGATCAAGCACCGCCTTGCGGAAATGGCCACGGCCCTGGAAGTCTCACGGGAGTTCACCTATCGACAGGCGGCGAAAATGGCGGCGGGGCAGAGTGTGATCAAGGAGATCTCCATGGCCAAGAACGTGGCCACCGACACGGCCGATCGCATCACCCACGATGCGGTGCAGATCCTTGGCGGCCTGGGCTATATGCGCGAGAGCCTGGTGGAGCGGCTATACCGTGATAACCGGATTCTTTCGATTGGCGGGGGGACACGGGAAGTGATGAACGAGATCATCAGCAAGCAGATGGGGCTCTAGTTTTGCGGTGTTGCTGCTGGCCCCATTGCTCGCCAGCGATGAGGCCGGTGAGAACGCTGCTTACTTATCCGTCAACGCAAACTGCGTCAGGCAAAACGTCGGAATGCCCATATCTTCCAGGCGCCGGGACCCGCCCAGCTCCGGCAGGTCGATGATCGCTGCGGCTTCGTGAACCCGCGCGCCCATGCGCCGAATCAGGTTGGCCGCCGCGATCAGGGTGCCGCCGGTGGCGATCAGGTCATCGAACATCACCACCGAATCGCCTTCGCACAGGCTGTCGGCGTGCACTTCCAGGAAGGCTTCGCCGTATTCAGTCGCGTAGCCTTCGGCCAACACGTCCGCCGGCAGTTTGCCTTGCTTGCGGAACAGGATCAGTGGCTTGTTCAACTGGTAGGCCAGCACCGAGCCGATCAGGAAGCCCCGGGCATCCATTGCGCCGATGTGGGTGAAGTCGGCCTCGACGTAACGATGGGCGAAGCTGTCCATCACCAGGCGCAGCGCGGTGGGGGACTGGAACAGCGGGGTGATGTCGCGAAAGATGACGCCCGGTTTCGGGAAGTCGATGACCGGGCGGATCAGGGATTTGATGTCGAAGGAGTCGAAGACCATCGTCGAGGTGTCCTGGCAGGCTGCAAACGTCGCAGTATAACGACGGCTGAACCGTTTGGCTCAGCCGCCTTGTTGCATCAGCCTTCGAGCGAGCCGCCGGCGAGTGCGCAGAGCTGGATCGGGTCAAGGATATGGATTTCCTTGCCTTCGGCGGCGATCAGTTCGTTGGCCTGGAAGCGCGTGAACACCCGCGACACGGTTTCCACCGCCAGCCCCAGGTAGTTGCCGATTTCGTTGCGCGACATGCTCAGGCGGAACTGGTTGGCCGAGAAGCCACGGGCCCGGAAGCGCGCGGACAGGTTGACGAGGAAAGTGGCGATGCGTTCGTCGGCGGTCTTTTTCGACAGCAGCAGCATCATTTGTTGATCGTCGCGGATCTCGCGGCTCATCACGCGCATCAACTGACGGCGCAGTTGCGGCAATTGCAGCGCCAGTTCGTCCAGGCGTTCGAACGGAATTTCGCAGACCGAGGTGGTTTCCAGCGCTTGCGCCGACACCGGGTGTTTTTCCGTGTCCATGCCCGACAGCCCGACCAGCTCGCTCGGCAGGTGGAAACCGGTGAGCTGTTCTTCACCGCCATCGCTCAGGCTGAACGTTTTCAACGCGCCGGAGCGTACTGCATAAACGCAATCGAAGTTGTCGCCCTGGCGGAACAGGAATTCACCTTTTTTCAGCGGGCGGCCACGTTTGACGATTTCGTCCAGCGCATCCATGTCTTCCAGGTTCAGAGAAAGTGGCAGACAGAGGGGGGCCAGGCTGCAATCCTTGCAATGAGCCTGGTTGTGAGCGCGCAGTTTTACTGGCTCGGACATTTCTTGAATCCTTGTGGGAAATCACACATAGGACGTAAGGGTAACTCAACGGAACTCGTTGAGGCCAGCGGTGTGCCGAATTGTCACATCGCGATAATCCGGCGCGATGAGGTCCTAGATCACCCGGGAAAACCGCTGGCGATTCTGTTGGTCCAGGTAGGCGTCGAAGACCATGCACACCGAACGCACCAGCAAACGCCCGGCGGGCAGGACGCTGATGCGTTCATCGCTCAGCTCAATCAGCCCGTCCTGGGCCATGCCTTGCAATTGCGGCCACAGCGGGGCGAAGTAAGCGCGGAAGTCGAGGTTGAACGCCTGTTGGATCATGGCGAACTGCAGCTCGAAACTGCAAATCAACTGCTGGATCACGGCGCGCCGCACCCGATCGTCGAGGGTGCACAGCAGGCCGCGATTGGTGGCCAGTTGCGCGGAGGCCAGGCTGCCCTGGTATTGGTTCAGGTCGCTGCTGTTCTGGCAGTACAGGTCGCCGATCTGGCTGATCGCCGAGACGCCCAGGCCAATCAGGTCGCAATGACCGTGGGTGGTGTAGCCCTGGAAATTGCGTTGCAGGGTCGACTCTTCCTGGGCAATCGCCAGCTCGTCGTCGGGCAGGGCGAAGTGGTCCATGCCGATGTAGCGGTAGCCAGCGTTGGTCAGTTGTTCGATGGTCTGCTGGAGCATTTCGAGTTTCTGCACCGGCGTCGGCAACTCGTCGCTGTTGATTCGCCGCTGCGGCATGAAGCGCTCGGGCAGGTGCGCGTAGTTGAACACCGATAACCGGTCCGGTTGCAGGCTGATCACTTCCTCGACCGTGCGGGCGAAATGTTCCGGGGTCTGCTTGGGCAGGCCGTAGATCAGGTCGATGTTGATCGAGCGGAATTGCAGGGTGCGCGCCGCCTCGATCACGGCGCGGGTTTCATCCGGGCTTTGCAGGCGGTTGACCGCCCGTTGCACGGCCGGGTCGAGGTCCTGCACGCCGATGCTGACCCGATTGAAACCCAGCTCGCGCAGCAGGCCCATGGTCGACCAGTCGGCCTCGCGAGGGTCGATCTCGATGCCGTAGTCGCCACTGTCGTCGTCCAGCAGATTGAAGCTCTTGCGCAGTTGGGCCATCAGTTGGCGCAATTCGTCGTGGCTGAGGAAGGTCGGCGTGCCGCCACCGAAGTGCAACTGCTCGACGGTCTGCGCCGGGTCGAGGTGGCAGGCGATCAACTGGATTTCCTGCTCCAGGCGTTGCAGGTAGGGCAGGGCCCGCCCGCGATCCTTGGTGATGACCTTGTTGCAGGCGCAGTAGTAGCAGATGTTCGCGCAGAACGGGATGTGCACGTACAGCGACAACGGGCGCAGGGCCTTGCGGCTTTCGCGCAGCGCGTGGAACAGGTCGAAGGTGCCGACGTTGCCGTCGAACTGCACGGCGGTCGGGTAGGAGGTGTAGCGCGGACCCGCCAGGTCGTAACGGCGGATCAGGTCGGTGTCCCAACGAATGTCGTCGAGCATCATGCGGGCGTTCCCCGGATAGGCTGGCTGTGTCGCGAGTCTATGGGGTGCGGCGTTGGGGCATCTTGATTTGCATCAACGCACGGACGGCCCGGTACTCCACGGTGTGCCAGATGCCCAGCGTCATCGTTGACGCCCATCGCGAGCATGCTCGCGCCTGCAGGGATCGGCGGGTGCCGATCAGTGCCCCATCAGCCAATGCTGGTGCGGACCCGGCAGGGTCCAGATGCCGAACAGGATCACCAGCAAGCCTCCGGTCATGCGCACGCTGCGCTTGCGCAGCAGTGCCGTGACCCGTTCCGCCGCCAGTCCGGTGGCCAACAGCACCGGCCACGTGCCAAGACCGAAGGCGAGCATCAGCAGCGCGCTGTCCAGTGCATTGCCCTGGCTCGCCGACCACAGCAGGGTGCTGTAGACCAACCCGCACGGCAGCCAGCCCCAGAGCGCGCCCAGCAGCAAGGCGCGGGGCAGGCTTGATACCGGCAGTAATCGGCTCGCGATGGGCTGGATATGCCGCCACAGGCCGCGACCGAGGCTTTCGATGCGGGTCAGGCCGCTCCACCAGCCGGCCAGGTACAGGCCCATGGCGATCAGCAACAAGCCGGCGAGGACGCGCATGAACGTGGCGGCCGGACTGTTCGCCACCGCCCATCCCGCCAGACCGATCAGCAGGCCGGCCGTCGCGTAGCTGAGGATTCGTCCCAGGTTATACGCCAGCAGCAGGCGAAAGCGCCGGCTGCGTTGCTCCTTGGGTATGGCCAGGGTCAATGCCCCCATCAGCCCGCCACACATGCCCAGGCAATGACCACCGCCCAGCAGGCCAAGAATCACCGCCGATACCAGCAGGGGTGCCAGCTCAAGCATGCGGCGGCGCCTTGTCGTCCGGCTTGGCGGACTGGCCGCTGGCTTCGTCGACGGCGGCGGTGTGGTTCGGGTCCTGGTCGTCGAACAGGATGCTGTGCGCCGGGCCATCGAGGTCGTCGTACTGACCGCTGTCGACCGCCCAGAAGAAGATGAAGATCGCGATGGCGACAATCAGCAGCGCGGCCGGGATCATCACGTAGAGAGCTGGCATGGCAAGGCTCCATGCCCGCGCGGCTCAGGCCGGCAGCGGGCGGGTTTCTGGGGTGGCGCTGACGGCCGCCGTATCGGGCAGGCGGGTCAGGCGCAGGGCATTCAGCACCACGACCAACGAACTGATGGACATGCCGACCGCCGCCCACACGGGCGTGATCCAGCCGACGGCAGCGAACGGCAACATGAGGCCATTGTACAGCGTGGCCCAGGCCAGGTTCTCGACGATGATCCTGCGGGTACGACGGGCCAGACCGAAAGCTTGCACCAGCGCGTCGAGTCGGTTCGAGAGCAGCACGGCGTCGGCGCTGGTTTTCGCCAGGTCGGTGGCCGAGCCCATGGCCACGCTGATGTCGGCGGCGGCCAGCACCGGGACATCGTTGACCCCGTCGCCGAGCATCAGCACCTTGCGGCCTTCCTTGTGCAGCTGTTGCAGGACCTGCAATTTGTCGTCCGGACGCAAGCCGCCGCGGGCTTCGTCGATGCCCAGTTCGGCAGCGACACTGGCGACCATCGGCGAGCTGTCGCCGGACAGCAGCAGCGTGCGCCACCCGCGAGCCTTGCACGCCTTGATCAATGCCGGTGCGTCTTCACGCAGGCGGTCGTCGAGGACGAACCATGCCAGCGGTCCGTGGGCGTCGCCCAGCAGCAGCCATTGGCCGGCTTCTTCGGGCATCGGCGGCGTGACGGCGCCACTGAGTTCGCAGACGAAATCCGGTTGGCCGATGCGCAGGCGCTGCCCGGCGACGACGCCTTCCAGGCCCAGCCCCGGGGTGCTGTGGACTTCCTCGGCGGCCAGGGGCGCACGACCGAAGGCGCGGGCAATCGGGTGCTCGGAGCGGTTTTCCAGGGCGGCGGCGAGGCCCAGGCACTGGTCGCTGCTGGCGGCCGCGAGGGTACGGATGGAGCGCAGTGCCAGACGACCTTCGGTCAGCGTACCGGTCTTGTCGAAAATCACCGTGTCGATCTGATTCAGGCCTTCCAGCACATGGCCGCGAGTCAGCAGCAGGCCGAGTTTGTGCAGGGTGCCGGTGGCGGCGGTGAGCGCGGTGGGAGTGGCCAGCGACAGGGCGCAGGGGCAGGTCGCAACGACCATCGCCAGGACGATCCAGAAAGCGCGCGAGGCGTCGAGTTGCCACCAGACCAGGCCGATGATCGCCGAGGCCATCAACGACAGCAGCAGGAACCACTGCGCGGCGCGGTCGGCGATTTCCGCCAGTCGTGGTTTTTCCGACTGGGCGCGATCCAGCAGGCGGACAATGGCGGACAGTCGGGTGTCATGACCCAGGGCGAGGACTTCAACCGTCAGCGCGCCTTCCACGTTCAACGTGCCGGCCGTGACCGCGTCTCCCGGGGTACGCGGTTGCGGCAGGTATTCACCGGTCAACAGGGATTCGTCGATGCTCGACTGGCCCTCGAGGATCCGGCCATCGGCCGGAAGCACGGCGCCCGGGTGCACCAGCACCTGATCGCCGACACGCAGCTCGTTGAGCAGGATGCGCTCGCTCTGCCCGTCGGCATCCAGGCGCAGGCACGACGCGGGCAGCAGGTTGACCAGTTGTGCGGTGGCGGCGGCGGTGCGCTCCCGGGCGCGTCGCTCCAGATAGCGCCCGGCCAGCAGGAACAGGGCAAACATGCCGACGGTGTCGAAATACAGTTCGCCCACGCCTGTGATGGAAGTCCAGATCCCGGCGATGTAGGCACAGCCGATCGCCAGCGACACCGAGACGTCCATGGTCAGGTGACGCGTGCGCAGGTCGCGCATCGCCCCCTTGAAGAACGGCGCGCAGCTGTAGAAGACAATGGGCGTGGTCAGGAACAGAGCGACCCAGCGCAGGATGGTGTGCAGCTCGGGGCTGAGGTCGATGTTGAATTCCGGCCAGGTGGCCATGGTCGCCATCATCGCCTGGAACCACAGCAGGCCAGCCACGCCCAGTTGGCGCAGGGCCAGGCGGTTCTCGCTGGCCAGTTGTTCGCTGGCGCGATCCGGCTGGTAGGGGTGGGCGGCGTAGCCAATCTGACGCAGTTCGCCGAGCATCTGGCTAAGCGGCAATTGCCCGTCGGCCCAGCGCACGTGCAGGCGATGGTTGGACAGGTTCAGGCGCGCTTCTGCCACCGCCGGCAAACCACGCAGATGTTTCTCGATCAGCCAGCCGCACGCCGCGCAACTGATGCCCTCCATCAGCAGCGTGGTCTCGGCCAGTTCTCCGTCATGCCGTACAAAGGTTTGTTGCACGTCGGTGCGGTCATACAGCGCCAGTTCATCGACCAGTTGCACCGGCAGGGCTTCGGGGTTGGCCGAGGCTTCGCTGCGATGCTGGTAATAACTTTCCAGTCCTCCGGCCACAATGGCCTGGGCCACGGCCTGACAGCCCGGGCAGCAGAATTCGCGGGTTTCACCGAGCACGGCGGCGGTGAAGCGGCTGCCGGCCGGGACGGGCAGGGCGCAGTGGTAGCAGGGGAGTTGGGTGGTCATGAGGTCATCACTGGTACCGCAGAGTCTCTATCGTCTGGCCGGGCCTCTTCGCGGGCAAGCCCGCTCCCACAGGAGGCGGTGGTGCACTCGACCTTGGAGTCCGACCGCGATCACTGTGGGAGCGGGCTTGCCCGCGATGCGCGAAGCGCGGCTGTTTACTTCTTCAGGTCTTCCGCGCCTTGCAGCGGCTCGTCACCCAACAGCAGGTCCTTGTCATGGCTGACCAGTTCCTCTTCGAACATGCGCCAGATATGGTCGTCCTGGCTACCCAGCAATTCGACAAACCGACGGCCTTCCACCTTGTCGCTCAACTGGCCGATGTAGCGACCCTGTTCGGTTTCGCTGCGGGTCAGGGTGATCTTGCGGTCCTTGTCCGGCTGGGTCGGCGAGATCAGGTTCAGTTCCAAAGATTTCGGCTGGCTGTTACCGGTAAGGCGCAAGTCGACTTCGCCGGTCACATCGTCCAGGTGCACGCTGGCGCGCAATTGCAGGGTTTGCGCCAGCAGTTCACGGTCCAGGGAGCGGTTGATGCCTTTGCCGGCCTCGTAGTAGTTGTCGTTGACCAGGTTGTCCGGGTTGTTGACCGCAATCGTCACCATGGACAGGGTCAGCGTCACCGAGCAGGCGAGGATGCCGATGATGATCCACGGCCAAAGGTGCTTGTACCAGGGGCTTGCGGCGTTTACTGCAGGCATGATGACTTCTCTCAACGAATTTGTGGGCCGATGAATCGGCTCTTGGCTTCAACGTGAATGCTCTCGTCATCGGCGTCCTTGAGGATGAATTTCACCTCGTTGGTGCTCGATGGCAGTTTTTCCGGCGCCATGGACAGCTCCACTGGCTGGCTGACGATGTCACCCGCGACCACCTTGATCTCGCGCCGACCCTGCAGCTTGAGGTCCGGCAGGCCGCTGGCCTCCAGCACATAGGTATGGTCGCGCTGGTCCTTGTTCATGATCTTCAGGCTGTAGACGTTTTCGATCCGGCCTTCGGCGTTCTCGCGGTAGAGGACACGGTCCTTGCTGACGTCGAAGCCGACCAGCGAGCGGGTGGCGAACGCAGCGGCGAGCAGGCCGATCATGACCAGCAGCACCGTGGCATAGCCGATCAGGCGCGGGCGCAGCTTGTGGGTTTTCTGCCCCGACAGGTTGTGTTCGGTGGTGTAGCTGATCAGGCCCCGTGGGTAATCCATCTTGTCCATGATGGCGTCGCAGGCGTCGATGCAGGCCGCACAGCCCACGCATTCGACCTGCAGGCCATCGCGGATATCGATACCGGTCGGGCACACCTGGACGCACATGGTGCAGTCGATGCAATCGCCCAGCCCCTGGGCCTTGTAATCGGCGCCTTTCTTGCGCGGGCCACGGCTTTCGCCACGGCGCGGATCGTAGGAGATGATCAGGGTGTCCTTGTCGAACATCACGCTCTGGAAGCGCGCGTAAGGGCACATGTAAATGCACACTTGCTCACGCAGCCAGCCGGCATTGCCGTAGGTGGCCAGGGTGAAGAAGCCGACCCAGAAATAGGACCAGCCATCGGCTTCGCCGGTGAAGAAGTCCACGACCAGTTCACGAATCGGCGAGAAGTAACCCACGAACGTCATGCCAGTGACGAAGCCGATCAGGATCCACAGGGCGTGCTTGGTGAACTTGCGCAGGAACTTGTTGGTGCTCATGGGCATTTTGTCGAGCTTGATCCGCTGGTTGCGGTCGCCCTCGGTGACCTTTTCACACCACATGAAAATCCAGGTCCAGACGAATTGCGGGCAGGAATAACCGCACCAGACGCGACCGGCGTAAACGGTGATGAAGAACAGGCCAAAGGCGCTGACGATCAGGATGCCCGACAACAGGATGAAATCCTGAGGCCAGAAGGTCGCACCGAAAATGAAGAACTTGCGTTCCGGCAAATTCCACCAGACCGCCTGGTGACCGGCCCAGTTCAGCCAGACCGTGCCGAAGTACAGGAGGAACAGGAACGCGCCACCGATGATCCGCAGGTTGCGAAACAGGCCGGTGAAGGCGCGGTTGTAGATTTTTTCACGAGAGGCATAAAGGTCGACGCTTTTGTCCCCTTTGGCAGGTGGCGTAACGTCATGTACCGGAATCTGATTGCTCATCGGTTGCATCCCACGGCAGTGGAGAAATGCCTCGGTCAGTACGTGCCGACCGCGGTCAAAATAGGGGTATTGCAGTGGCGCAATGATACCCCTGTAGGTCTACCACAAGGGTGCGACCATTGGTCACGTTGGTGGAAATGAACTGACAGTGTAATGACCTGAATCAATTGACTGGTGAAATTATGCTCGCTTTTGCCGGTGTTGGCAGTTAGTCGGCCCATGGATTGATCAGGGCAACGCCGCTGGATTGGAAGTCGCCGACGTTGCGTGTGACCAGGGTCAGGCCGTGAACCAGTGCCGTGGCGGCAATCAATGCATCGGCTTCGTTGGCCCGGTCGGGTACGTGCAGGCTGGCGCAGCGCAGGGCCACGGCGGCGTCGACCGGCAGGATTCGGGCATCGAATGCCGGCATGACGTGGCGCTTGAGCCAGGTGCGCAGGATCTTCCCTTGTACGGGGTCACGACGTTCCATGCGCAAAACGCCGGTCTCCAGTTCCTTCAAGGTAATCGCCGATATGAACAGGCGAGGTGCGATGACACTTCTGGCCCAGGCGACGACCTTGGCGTCGGCCTGGGGTTTGCGCAGTTCAGAGATCACATTGGTGTCGAGTAGATACATCAATCCAGGTCCAAGGGGCGGTGAGTGATCACGGCGCGCTCGGTTTCGAAGTCGATCGGTGCCGCTTCCGGCATGACCAGCAGTTCGACGATATCGGCGTCAATGCCCGTGAGTTTTTCGTACTCCTCTATGCTTAGCAGGACATGCGCCGGCCTGCCACGATCGGTGATGATCACCGGGCCCAGGCGCGTGGCTTTTTTGGCACCACTTGTGTCCTGATTGAATTCACGGCTGGAAAGGGTGGTGATGGCCATCATCGCGGGCCCTCCTAATGGCTGTATGTAGAAACGTTACTACTTCATTGCCGTTCTCGCAACAAGGCGACAAGGTGCAGGTGACGGCCGGTTTTCGAGCGCACAAAAAAGGCCCCGTCATATGACGGGGCCTTTGGGTGTCACCGAGGCTTGCCTTACTGGGCGTCTTCGGCCGGAGCCTTCTCGCCGTGAGACAGGCTGTAGACGTAAGCGGCCAGCAGGTGAACCTTGTCGTTGCCTTGCAGCTGTTCCTGGGCAGGCATCTGGCCCTGACGGCCGTAACGGATGGTCTGCTGCAGTTGAGCGAAGCTCGAGCCGTAGATGAACGCGCCCGGGTGGGTCAGGTCAGGCGCACCCATGGCCGGTGTGCCTTTGCCCTGCGGACCGTGGCAAGCCACGCAGTTGGCGGCGAACAGTTTCTGGCCGGCCTCCGGGTCAGCCTTGGCGCCTTCCGGCAGCTTGCGGCCATCGAGGTTGGTCAGCACGAAGGCGGCAACGTCCGCCACGCCTTGCTCACCGATCACTTCAGCCCAGGCCGGCATCACGGCGTGACGACCGCCCATGATGGTGGTCTTGATGGTTTCCGGCTCGCCGCCCCAGCGCCAGTCGGCGTCGGTCAGGTTCGGGAAACCATAGGCGCCCTTGGCGTCGGAACCGTGGCACACCGAGCAGTTGGAGGCGAACAGACGGCCACCCATCTTCAAGGCTTGCGGATCCTTGGCCACTTCTTCGATTGGCATGGAAGCGAATTTGGCGAAGATCGGCCCAAACTTGGCGTCCGATTTGGCCATTTCCTTTTCCCACTCGTGAACGCCGGTCCAGCCGGTCTGGCCGTTGGCGAACGCGGTCTGCTTCTCGTTATCCAGGTAGTTGTAACCCGGCAGCAGGCCTTTCCAGTTGCCCAGGCCCGGGTACAGCACCAGGTAGCCCAGGGCGAAAACGATGGTGCCCACGAACAGCATGAACCACCATTTCGGCAGCGGGTTGTCGTACTCTTCGATCCCGTCGAAAGAGTGTCCGACCGTCTCTTCGGTCTGCTCGGCGCGCTGGCCCTTGCGGGTCGACAGCAGCAGCCAGGTCAGGGAAAAGATCGTACCGAGACTGAGGACTGTGACGTACAGACTCCAGAATGTAGTCATTCTTTGTTACTCCTAGAAGCTTGCTCGACGTGCTTGATGGCTTCGGGATCATCCGCGAAAGGCAGCAAGGTCGCGTCTTCAAACTCCGACTTGCGCTTGGGGCTGAACACCCACAAGGCCAGACCCACGAAGGCCACCATCACGACGACGGTGCCCAGGCCACGAATCATCCCGATATCCATTTAGATCACCGTTTGCTTTTGATGATGGTGCCCAGGCCTTGCAGATAGGCCACCAGCGCGTCCATTTCGGTTTTGCCCTTCACGGCTTCCTGAGCACCGGCGATGTCTTCGTCGGTGTAAGGGACGCCGAGCGTGCGCAAGACTTCCATTTTCTTGGCGGTGTCTTTGCCGTCGAGCTTGTTTTCCACGAGGAACGGGTAGGCCGGCATTTTCGACTCCGGCACTACGTTGCGCGGGTTGTACAGGTGCGCACGCTGCCAGTCATCGGAGTAACGACCGCCGACACGGGCCAGGTCCGGACCGGTACGCTTGGAACCCCACAGGAACGGGTGGTCCCACACGCTTTCACCGGCGACCGAGTAGTGGCCGTAACGTTCGGTTTCAGCACGGAACGGGCGGATCATCTGCGAGTGGCAGCCGACACAACCGTTGGCGATGTAGATGTCGCGGCCTTCCAGTTCAAGGGCGGTGCGCGGCTTCATGCCTTCCACCGGCTTGTTGGTGACGTCCTGGAAAAACAGCGGAACGATCTGGGTCAGGCCGCCGACGCTGACGGCGATGACCATGAAGAAGGCCAGCAGGCCAATATTCTTCTCGACTGCTTCATGCTTCATCAGTGAGCTCCAACTACAGCGATCTGTTCGGCAGCTTTGGCTTCAGCCGGGTTCGAGGCGCGCACGGTGCGCCATACGTTGTAGGCCATCAACAGCATGCCGCTGGCGAAGAACGCACCACCCAGGGCACGAACGATGAAACCAGGGTGGCTGGCTTGCAGCGCTTCGACGAACGAGTAGGTGAGGGTGCCGTCATCGTTGATTGCACGCCACATCAGGCCTTGGGTAATGCCGTTGACCCACATCGAGGCGATGTACAGCACGGTGCCGATGGTGGCGAGCCAGAAGTGCGCGTTGATCAGGCCAACGCTGTGCATTTGCGTGCGGCCGAACAGTTTCGGGATCATGTGATAGATGGCGCCGATCGAGATCATCGCTACCCAGCCCAGAGCGCCGGCGTGAACGTGGCCGATGGTCCAGTCGGTGTAGTGCGACAGCGAGTTGACGGTCTTGATCGCCATCATCGGGCCTTCGAAGGTCGACATGCCGTAGAACGCCAGCGATACCACGAGGAAGCGCAGGATCGGGTCGGTGCGCAGCTTATGCCAGGCGCCCGACAGGGTCATCATGCCGTTGATCATGCCGCCCCAGCTTGGCGCCAGCAGGATGATCGACATCGCCATGCCCAGCGACTGCGCCCAGTCCGGCAGCGCAGTGTAGTGCAGGTGGTGCGGGCCGGCCCAGATGTAGAGGGTGATCAGCGCCCAGAAGTGCACGATCGACAGGCGATAGGAGTAGATCGGACGTTCGGCCTGTTTTGGCACGAAGTAGTACATCATCCCCAGGAAGCCGGTGGTCAGGAAGAAGCCCACAGCGTTGTGGCCGTACCACCACTGGATCATCGCATCGGTCGCACCGGAGTACGCCGAGTAGGATTTGAAGAAACTGACCGGCAGGGAGGCGTGGTTGACGATGTGCAGCATCGCGGTGACGACGATGAAAGCACCGTAGAACCAGTTACCGACGTAGATGTGCTTGGTGTTGCGCTTGGTGATGGTGCCGAAGAACACCAGACCGTAGGTCACCCAGACAATGGCCAGCAGAATAGCCAGGGGCCATTCCAGTTCCGCGTATTCCTTGGTGGTGGTGTAACCCAGCGGCAAGGTAATGATCGCGCCGACGATCACCGCTTGCCATCCCCAGAAGGTGAAGGCAGCGAGGCTGTCGGAAATCAGTCGCGTTTGGCAGGTTCGCTGCACGACGTAGTAAGAAGTGGCAAACAATGCACAACCACCAAAGGCGAAAATCACCAGGTTGGTGTGCAGCGGGCGTAAGCGTCCAAAAGTCGTCCACGGCAGACCGAAGTTCAATTCCGGCCATACAAGCTGTGAGGCGATGAAGACACCGAGCCCCATGCCAAGGATCCCCCAGACCACCGTCATGATGGCGAACTGGCGGACTACCTTATAGTTATAAGCAGTCGGACTGATTGCTGTGCTCATTCTAAGGTTCCACGGTTTGGGTGTTTTATTAGGAGTAAAAAATCGGTCGCAAGTATGTAGAAAGCGTAGGGTCATTGCAACGCGCCATGACCTGGGTCAATGCTTTCCAGCGCTGATTCTGCGGCCTTTCCATGCGCCGCGTAGGGTCAAAAATACCCCACGACAGAACGTCGTTGCGCACGGGAACGGGGTGGGGATCGGGTCGGGTGTAACGAGGTGTGTTCAAACGCAACGAAAAGGTGATCGATGACAGGCAGCGCGACAGCCGGTATCTACCAGCCTTTGCGGCCTCCATCGCTCGGAATCGTCGCACACATCGGATCGGGTCGACCTGGAGCCGGCACTTGCCATCGCGTGTCGCAGCAAGCTTAGACCCGAATCCGGGGAACCGAAAGGAGGACCAATGGAGGGGTGCGACAATGAGTCGCAAAAGGAGCGGGGAACTGCCGCATTCGGAAAAATGCGGCAGTAGAGCGGTCAGGAATTATTCGCTTTTGCCTTCAGCCTGCAAACGCTCTTTATTTACACCGTGGGACAAGCTGTACACGTAAGCGGCCAGCAGTTGCACCTTGTCGTTGCCGAGCATTTCGTTCTGCGCCGGCATATGGCCCTGGCGGCCATGGCGAATGGTTTGTTGCAGTTGTGCCAGGCTGGTGCCGTAGATGAAGCCGGCCGGTTGCGTCAGGTTCGGCGCACCCATGGCTTCAGTGCCCTGACCATTCGCACCGTGACAGGCTACGCAGGTGGTGCTGAACGCTTGCTGTCCGGCTTGCAGGTCGGCGCTGTCGTCAGCCGGCAATGGCAGGCCGGCCAGGTCATGGCGCACGTAGGCGGCAACGTTTTTCACGCCGGCTTCACCGAGGATTTCACCCCAGGCCGGCATCGCAGCGATGCGTCCGCCCAGGATGGTGGCCTTGATGGTGTCGGCGTTGCCGCCCCAGCGCCAGATACTGTCGGTCAGGTTGGGGAAGCCGAAGGCGCCCTTGGCGTCCGAGCCGTGGCACACCGCGCAATTGGAGGCAAACAGACGGCCGCCCATTTTCAGCGCTTGCGGGTCCTTGGCCACTTCTTCCACGGGCATCGCCGCGAATTTGGCGAAGATCGGCCCAAACTTGGCGTCAGCCTTGTTCATCTCCTTTTCCCATTCGTTGACACCGGTCCAGCCGTTCTCATAACCCGGCAGGATGCCCTTCCAGTTGCCCAGGCCCGGGTAAAGGATCAGGTAGCCGACGGAAAACACCAGCGTGCCGGCGAACAGCATGAACCACCACTGCGGCAGCGGGTTGTCATACTCCTCGATGCCGTCGAAGCTGTGGCCCATGGTCTGGTCGACGCTGCCCTTGGTTTCGCCCCTGCGGGTGCCGATCAGCAGCCAGGTCAGGCCGATCAGGCTGCCGATGGTCAGTACGCAGATCCACGTACTCCAGAAGGTGGTCATGACCGGGTACTCCTTGTGACAGTTTCTTGGGTGCTATCAGGTTGTGGCTCATCGGCGAATGGCAGCAGGCGCGCTTCGGCGAACTCCGGATTGCGCTTGCCGTTGAACACCCACAGCGTCAGGCCGACGAAGGCCACGAACACCACGACCGTGCCCAGGCCGCGGATCAGGCCAGTACTCATTTCCAGGTCCATGGCTCACCTCTTGCTCTTGATGGCAGTGCCAAGCACTTGCAGGTAGGCGACCAGGGCGTCCATTTCCGACTTGCCCTTGAGCGACTCGGTCGCGCCGGCAACGTCGGCGTCGGTGTACGGCACGCCAAGGGTGCGCATCGCCTTGATCTTCGCTTCGGTGTGGCTGCTGTCGAGCTGATTGGCCACCAGCCATGGGTAGGCGGGCATCTTCGACTCAGGCACGACGTTGCGCGGGTTGTACAGGTGCGCGCGGTGCCAGTCATCGGAGTAGCGGGCGCCGACCCGGGCCAGGTCCGGACCGGTACGTTTGGAGCCCCACAGGAACGGGTGGTCCCAGACGCTTTCACCGGCAACCGAGTAGTGACCGTAGCGTTCGGTTTCGGCGCGGAACGGGCGGATCATCTGCGAGTGGCAACCGACGCAACCTTCGCGGATGTAGATGTCGCGGCCTTCCAGTTGCAGTGCGGTGTAGGGCTTCATGCCTTCGACCGGTTTGTTGGTCACGTCCTGGAAGAACAGCGGGACGATCTGGGTCAGGCCGCCGATGCTCACGGCGAACACCATCAGCAGCATCAGCAGGCCGACGTTCTTTTCAATCGTTTCGTGTTTCATGGTGGACTCCTCAGGCCATCTGCGCGGCAGCAACGACGTCAGCAGGCTGCGAGGCCCGCACAGTGCGCCAGGTGTTGTAAGCCATCAGGAACATGCCGCTGAGGAAGATCGCACCGCCCACCAGTCGCACGATGAAGCCTGGGTGGCTGGCCACCAGGGTTTCGACGAAGGAGTAAGTCAGCGTGCCGTCTTCGTTGACGGCGCGCCACATCAGGCCCTGGGCGATGCCGTTGACCCACATCGAGGCGATGTACAGCACGGTGCCGATGGTCGCCAGCCAGAAGTGCGCGTTGATCAGGCCGAGGCTGTACATCTGCTCGCGACCGAAGACTTTCGGGATCATGTGGTACAGCGCGCCGATGGAGATCATTGCCACCCAGCCGAGTGCGCCGGCGTGTACGTGGCCGATGGTCCAGTCGGTGTAGTGGGAGAGGGCGTTGACCGTCTTGATCGCCATCATCGGCCCTTCGAAGGTCGACATGCCGTAGAACGCCAGCGACACCACGAGGAAACGCAGGATCGGGTCGCTGCGCAGCTTATGCCAGGCGCCCGACAGGGTCATCATGCCGTTGATCATGCCGCCCCAGCTCGGTGCCAGCAGGATCAGCGACATCACCATGCCCAGTGATTGTGCCCAGTCCGGCAGCGCGGTGTAGTGCAGGTGGTGCGGACCGGCCCAGATGTAGAGGGTGATCAGTGCCCAAAAGTGCACGATCGACAGGCGATAGGAATACACCGGACGCTCGGCCTGTTTCGGCACGAAGTAGTACATCATCCCCAGGAAGCCGGCGGTCAGGAAGAAACCTACGGCGTTGTGCCCGTACCACCACTGCACCATGGCGTCGGTGGCGCCGGCATACAGCGAGTAGGACTTGGTGAAGCTCACCGGCAACTCAAGGTTGTTGACGATGTGCAAAATGGCCACGGTGAGGATGAACCCGCCGAAGAACCAGTTACCGACATAGATGTGTTTGGTGTTGCGCTTCATGATCGTGCCGAAGAACACGATGGCGTAGGCAACCCAGACGATGGTGATCAGGATGTCGATCGGCCATTCCAGTTCGGCGTATTCCTTGGAGCTGGTGTAACCCAGCGGCAGGCTGATCGCCGCCAGCAGGATCACCAGTTGCCAGCCCCAGAAGCAGAAGGCGGCGATTTTCGGCGCAAACAACTGAGTCTGGCAGGTGCGCTGCACCGAGTAGAACGAGCTGGCGAACAGGGCGCAGCCGCCGAAGGCGAAGATCACCGCGTTGGTGTGCAGTGGGCGCAAACGCCCGAAACTGGTCCACGGCAAGTTGAAGTTGAGTTCGGGCCAGACCAATTGAGCCGCGAGAAAAACCCCGAGCCCCATGCCGACGATGCCCCACACCACCGTCATAATGGCGAATTGGCGGACCACCTTGTAGTTGTAGGCGGTACTGATAGAAGTGTTCATGGTTCCCCATCCACGGTTCAGCCCAAGGAAAGACGTTCGCGCAAGGCAGACGCACCCTTCGACTGGAGTTATAGGCAGACTAAAAGCGAGGCAAGCATGGACAAAGAGCACAAGGCCAGTATTGACGGGGATCAATGGGCGCGGTGCCTGCGTGAACAGGGATGGTTGTGGAATGCGGCCTCTTCAACGGCTTCGACGCCGCCCCCGACGCTGATCCTCGCCCATGGCGCCGGTGCGCCGATGGACAGCGACTGGATGAACGACATGGCTGCGCGCCTTGCCGCACTGGGCGTCAACGTCTTGCGCTTCGAGTTTCCCTACATGGCGCAGCGGCGAGTCGATGGCGGTAAACGTCCGCCGAACCCGGCGCCCAGGCTTCTGGAGTGCTGGCGTGAGGTGTACGCCGTGGTGCGACGCCATGTCGCTGGGCGCCTGGCCATTGGCGGCAAGTCCATGGGCGGGCGCATGGCCAGTCTGCTGGCCGATGAGTTGGGCGCCGATGCGCTGGTGTGCCTCGGCTATCCGTTCTATGCCGTGGGCAAACCGGAGATGCCGCGGGTCGAGCACTTGTCGGGCTTGAAGACGCGCACGCTGATTGTCCAGGGCGAGCGCGATGCGCTGGGCAATTCCCAGGCGGTCGAGGGGTATGCGCTATCACCGAGTATCGAGATGTGCTGGCTGGTCGCGGGGGACCATGATCTGAAGCCGTTGAAGGCGTCCGGGTTTACCCATGAGCAGCATCTGGCGGCTGCGGCGGCGAGGGTGGCTGGGTTTCTGCAGTGAGGCATGCGGGCCTTTCAGGGGCCTCTTCGCGAGCATGCTCGCTCCCACAGGGGATTTGCGGTCAACACAGAAACATTGTGGGAGCGAGCCTGCTCGCGATGGCAACCTTCAGGCCTTCACCTTTTCAGAATGGCAATAAAAAACCCGGAGGTTTTCACCGTCCGGGTTTGTCACTGACAGCAACCCTCAGCGGTTGAACCGCTCCACCAGCGAATACTGGGTGTTCGCGGTCTTGATCAGTTCCTCACTGAGCAACGCAGAGTTCTGGGCCTGTTCCGAGGTCTGGTCTGCCAGGTGAGAGATGTTGCTGATGTTGCGGCTGATTTCCTCGGCCACCGAGCTCTGCTCTTCGGTCGCGGCGGCGATCTGCGTGGTCATGTCGGTGATGTTGGCCACCGCCTCGCTGATCCCGACCAGCGCCTTGTCTGCTTCCAGGACCCGCGCCACGCCTTCTTCGGCCTGGCGATGGCCGGCGTCCATGGTCTGCACGGCGGAGTTGGCGGTTTGTTGCAGCTTGGCGATCAGGGTGTGGATCTGTCCGGTGGACTCGCTGGTGCGTTGCGCCAGTTGACGGACTTCGTCTGCGACCACCGCAAACCCGCGCCCCATCTCACCCGCACGCGCCGCTTCGATGGCCGCGTTCAGCGCCAGCAGGTTGGTCTGGTCGGCGATGCCCTTGATCACATCGACCACGCCGCCGATTTCGTCGCTGTCCTTGGCCAGTTGCGTCACGGTCAGGCCGGTTTCGCCGACCACTTCCGACAGGCGCTGAATCGCATCGCGGGTTTCCCCGGCGATGTCGCGCCCGCGACCGGTCAGGCGATTGGCTTCCTGGGTGGCGTCAGCGGTGCGCTGTACGTGGCTGGCGACTTCCTGGGTGGTGGCGGCCATCTGATTGACCGCCGTGGCCACCTGCTCGGTCTCGACGCGCTGGCGCTCAAGACCGGTGGAACTGTCGTGAGCCAGCGAATCGGACTGCCGGGCTTGCTCGGTCAGGTGTTCGGCGGTGTCCTGCAGACGGGTCAGGCAGGTCCGCAGGCGTGCTTCCTGGCTGAGGATCGACATCTCCAGGCGCGCCTGTGCGCCACGGCTGTCGGTGTACATCTGCGCGATCAGCGGATCGGACGTGGTCTGCTCGGCCAGGCGCAACAAACGCTTGAGGCCGCGCTGTTGCCAGCTCAGCCCCAGCAGGCCCAGGGGCACCGAAAGACCGGCCGCCAGGGCAAAACCCCACTGGGAGTTGAGCGAGGCGCCGATCATGAAGCTCAACTGGCTGATCATGATGAAGGGCAGCCAGTCCTGCAGCACCGGCAACCATTTATCGGAGGATGGAATCGCCGACTTGCCCTGGTTGATGCGCTGGTAGAGCGCCTTGGCGCGCTGGATCTGTTCGGCGGTGGGTTTGACCCGTACCGACTCGTAACCGATGACTTGATTGCCATCGTAGACAGGCGTGACGTAGGCGTTGACCCAGTAATAGTCACCGCTTTTGCAGCGGTTTTTGACAATGCCCATCCAGGGCAGGCCCTGTTTCAGCGTGCCCCACATGTGGGCGAACACGGCCGCCGGCACGTCGGGGTGACGCACCAGGTTATGGGGAGCACGGATCAGTTCATCACGGGAATATCCACTGATGTCGACGAAAGCATCGTTGCAGTAAGTGATGACGCCCTTGTTATCGGTTGTGGAAATCAACCGTTGTTGAGCCGGAAATGTCCGTTCGCTCTGAGTGATGGGCTGGTTGTTACGCATGGCATTTTAAGTCCGCAAGGCTTTCACAGGTTGTCGGCATCCTCGAGGATTAACTGAAATTATTTTTTAATATTTGGCGCTACGTCGCAAAGTGACCGTTGCGTCAGCCGGCGAGCATCGGGTAGGTGAACAGGCCGAAATGCAGCAGGTTCAGACCGAAGTGCGTGGCGATGGCCGCCGCCAATCCGCCGAAGCGGTACGCCAGGCCATAACCGATAGCCGCCAGGGTGGACAGCAACACCCATTGCCAGCCCGCACCCAGGTGAGCCAGGCCAAACACCAGCGAGGCGAGCAGCAGGGCCAGGTATTCGCCCTGCGGCAGGTGCTTGAAGGCCCGGACAAGTCCGCCCTGGATGTAACCGCGAAACAGCGCTTCCTCAACCAGCGTCACCAGCAACAGATTGTTGAACAACCACAGCCAGGCCTGGTCAGGCCACTTCGGCGCCCAGCCGATCACGCCCAGCAACAGGGCGCCGCCCAGCGCCAGCACGGCGCTCACGGCCAGGCCCATTGCGGTGGCATACGCGGACAGGCGCAGCGAGCGCCGGCCCACGATCCATGGGCAGACCAGCAGCAGCCAGAAGCCGATCAGCGGTTTGTCCAGGTTCAGGTACATGGAAAACGGCACCGCATCATCGGTCAGGCGCTGCGGATTGATGCCGCGACCGTTGTAGAAGCCGGGAAGCCAGTGCAGTGCCAGCGCGAGGGCCATGAAGATGAACAGGGCGTGCCCGAGTTGGCGGCCCAAACGCAGTTGTTGCTGGCGTACGGCGAACCAGGCGATCAGTAGCAACGCCAAGGAAATCCCCGACAGCCAGCCGAGCTGGCCATACGTCAGGGCCAGGCCGTAACCCAGGGAAAGTAATAGAAGGTAGCTCCAGGGCAGGGCGGGCATTGGGTGTCCTTGTGGGGGTAGCGATGCAATCGGCGCAGTCCACATTGTGGGAGCGGGCTTGCTCGCGAAAGCGGTATTCCTGTCAATGTCGATGTCGGCTGACGATCCGCCTTCGCGAGCAAGCCCGCTCCCACAGAGGGTCACCGTTCGGCAGTTAAGCGCGGCGATTATAGGGACTCTGCAAATAAAAACACCGCCCGAAGGCGGTGCAGGCGTCAGGCGTTGCTCAAGACGCAATCAATTGCCGCAGCACATAATGCAGAATCCCGCCTGACTTGAAGTACTCGACTTCATTCAAGGTGTCGATTCGGCACAGCACTTCGATCTTCTCGCGGCTGCCGTTCTCTCGGGTGATCACCAGCGTCAGGTTCATCCGCGGCGTCAGTTCGACGTCGTTCAGGCCGAGAATGTCCAGGGTCTCCTTGCCGGTCAGGTTCAGGCTCTTGCGGTTCTGATCGAGCTTGAATTGCAGGGGCAGCACGCCCATGCCCACCAGGTTGGAGCGGTGGATGCGCTCGAAACTTTCGGCGATCACCGCCTTGACCCCCAGCAGGTTGGTGCCCTTGGCGGCCCAGTCGCGGCTGGAACCAGTGCCGTATTCCTGGCCGGCAATCACCACCAGTGGTGTTCCGCTGGCCTGGTAACGCATGGCCGCGTCGTAGATCGCCATGCGTTCCCCGGTCGGGATGTACAGGGTGTTGCCACCTTCCTCGCCACCGAGCATTTCGTTGCGAATGCGGATGTTGGCGAAGGTGCCGCGCATCATCACTTCATGGTTGCCGCGACGGGAACCGTAGGAGTTGAAGTCCCGAGGTTCCACGCCTTTTTCCCGCAGGTAGCGTCCCGCCGGGCTGTCGGACTTGATATTGCCCGCCGGAGAGATGTGGTCGGTGGTGACCGAGTCGCCGAGCAGCGCCAGGACCCGAGCGCCTGTGACATCCCTGACGGCCGGCGGCGGGCCGCCAATGTCGTCGAAGAACGGCGGGTGCTGGATGTAGGTCGAGTCGTCCTGCCAGACATAGGTCGCCGCCTGGGGCACTTCGATGGCCTGCCATTGTTCGTCGCCGGCAAACACTTCGGCATATTCCTTGTGGAACATCGCCGTGTTGACCTGGTTCACCGCGTCGGCGATTTCCTGGGTGCTGGGCCAGATGTCCCGCAGATACACCAGGTTGCCGTTCTTGTCCTCACCCAGCGGTTCACTGCTGATATCGATGCGCACCGTGCCGGCCAGCGCGTAGGCCACCACCAGTGGCGGGGAGGCCAGCCAGTTGGTTTTCACCAGCGGGTGCACCCGGCCTTCGAAGTTGCGGTTGCCCGACAGAACCGAGGCGACGGTCAGGTCGGCGCTCTGGATGGCTTTTTCGATCGGCTCGGGCAGCGGCCCGGAGTTGCCGATGCAAGTGGTGCAGCCGTAACCCACCAGGTCGAAACCGAGCTCATCCAGGTACGGCGTCAGGCCGGCCGCCTTATAGTAGTCGGTCACCACCTTGGAACCGGGGGCCAGGGAGCTTTTCACCCAGGGTTTGCGCTTGAGGCCTTTCTCCACGGCTTTTTTCGCCACCAGGCCGGCGGCCATCATCACGCTGGGGTTGGAGGTGTTGGTGCACGAGGTGATCGCGGCGATCACCACCGCGCCGTTTTTCAGCCGGTGGGTCTGGCCTTCGAACTGGTAATCCGCTTCGCCGGCCATGTCGGCATTGCCCACTGCCACGCCGCCACCGCCTTCGCTTTCGAGGCGGCCTTCCTCCTTGCTGGTGGGTTTGAGGGCGATGCCGAGGAAATCGCTGAACGCCTGCGCAACGTTGGGCAGGGCGACCCGGTCCTGTGGGCGTTTCGGCCCGGCGAGGCTCGCTTCGACGCTGGCCATGTCCAGGGCCAGGCTGTCGGTGAACACCGGCTCTTTGCCCGGCAGACGCCACAGGCCCTGGGCTTTGCTGTAGGCCTCGACCAGTTTCACGGTTTGCAGCGGGCGGCCCGACAGGCGCAGGTAGTCCAGCGTCACGTCGTCCACCGGGAAGAAGCCGCAGGTGGCACCATACTCCGGGGCCATGTTGGCGATCGTCGCGCGGTCCGCCAGCGGCAGGTCGGCCAGGCCATCGCCATAGAACTCGACGAATTTGCCGACCACGCCTTTCTTGCGCAGCATCTGCGTGACGGTCAGCACCAGGTCGGTGGCGGTGATGCCTTCCTTGAGCTTGCCGGTGAGTTTGAAGCCGATCACTTCCGGAATCAGCATCGACACCGGTTGCCCGAGCATCGCCGCTTCCGCCTCGATACCGCCAACGCCCCAGCCGAGGACGCCGAGGCCGTTGATCATGGTGGTGTGGGAGTCGGTGCCCACCAGGGTGTCGGGGAAGGCGTAGGTGCGGCCGTCCTCGTCCTTGGTCCAGACGGTGCGGCCGAGGTATTCAAGGTTGACCTGGTGACAGATGCCGGTGCCCGGCGGCACCACGCTGAAGTTGTCGAAGGCACTCTGGCCCCAGCGCAGAAAGGCATAACGTTCGCCATTGCGCTGCATCTCGATGTCGACGTTCTGTTCGAAGGCGCTTGGGCTGGCGAACTTGTCGACCATCACCGAGTGGTCGATCACCAGGTCGACCGGCGACAGCGGATTGATCCGCTGCGGGTCGCCACCGGCCTTGGCCATGGCGGCGCGCATGGCGGCCAGGTCGACCACGGCGGGAACGCCGGTAAAGTCCTGCATCAATACCCGCGCCGGGCGGTACTGGATTTCGCGATCCGAGCGCCGTTCCTTGAGCCAGGCGGCAATGGCCCGCAGGTCGGCGCTGGTGACGGTTTTTTCGTCTTCCCAGCGCAGCAGGTTTTCCAGCAGGACTTTCAGCGACATCGGCAGCCTGTCCAGGTCACCGAGGCTCGAGGCGGCGTCGGGCAGGCTGAAATAGTGGTAGGTCTTGTCGTCGACTTGCAGGGTTTTAAGGGTTTTCAGGCTATCGAGGGACGGCATTGCAATCACTCCTTTGCGTCCGCACGGCTACGGACTGAGGGACGGGGCAGAGCATTAAACCTAGCCCTGTTTGCTGCGTAAGGCGAATGACCGGTTGCCTTTTTTTGGCAGCTCGGCGGGTACGATACTCAGAGTCTGTGACCATCCTGATGGTTCGACCCAATTGACTCAATCGTCAGATGGTGTGATGCCACTAAACCAAGGGATATCGCCTGCGGGCCCATGGCGTGGTCGGGCGAAATTGCGCAGGGCTGCATCGAATCGCCGGGCCCGGGGGCTCGAACTCGGCTATCATGCGCCGGTTTTCATGACAGGCTTTGCTTCGACGCAAGCCTGGGCATCGCGCAGTGGTTGAATGTCTCGCCATCTGCCCAGGAGTAAAGATGAACACCCTTTTCATGCATTGCCGACCGGGCTTCGAAGGTGAAGTCTGTTCGGAAATTTCCGAGCACGCCGCTCGGCTCAACGTGGCCGGTTACGCCAAGGCGAAAGCCGCCAGCGCCTACGCCGAGTTTGTCTGCACCGAGGAAGGCGGCGCCGAGCGCCTGATGCGCGGCCTGCGTTTCGCCGATCTGATCTTCCCGCGCCAGTGGGCCCGGGGGATGTTCATCGATCTGCCGGAAACCGACCGTATCAGCGTGATCCTCGCGCATCTGGAGGACGTTGCTCCGTGCGGCAGCCTGTGGCTGGAAATGGTCGACACCAACGACGGCAAGGCCCTGTCCAACTTCTGCAAGAAATTCGAAGTGCACCTGCGCAAGGCACTGCTTGCGGCAGGCAAGCTGGTGGATGACCCGAGCAAGCCACGTCTGTTGCTGACCTTCAAAAGCGGCCGTGAAGTGTTCCTCGGCCTGGCCGAGTCGAACAACTCGGCGATGTGGCCGATGGGCATACCGCGCCTGAAGTTTCCCCGCGAGGCGCCGAGCCGCTCGACCCTGAAGCTGGAAGAAGCCTGGCACCATTTCATCCCGCGCGAGCAGTGGGACGAGCGCCTGCACAGCGACATGACCGGTGTCGACCTCGGTGCGGCGCCGGGTGGCTGGACCTGGCAACTGGTCAACCGCGGCATGCTGGTGACCGCCATCGATAACGGCCCGATGGCCGAAAGCCTGATGGACACGGGCCTGGTGCAACATTTGATGGCCGATGGCTTCACCTACAAACCCCGGCAACCGGTGGACTGGATGGTCTGCGACATCGTCGAGAAGCCCGCGCGCAATGCGGCAATGCTGGAAGAGTGGATCGGCGAAGGTCATTGCCGTGAAGCGGTGGTCAACCTCAAGTTGCCGATGAAACAGCGCTATGCCGAAGTGACGCGCCTGCTCGAACGCATCGCCGAGGGGTTCAAGGCACGCGGTATCCGGGTCGAGATCGGCTGCAAGCAGCTGTATCACGACCGCGAAGAAGTCACCTGCCATCTGCGCCGGCTGGATGTGAAGAAATCCAAGGCCCGCTGAGTGATGACGATGTATCGGTATTGCGCGACAATGCCGGACCGCTTCAGGAGTAAATCATGAGTGAACTGCTTGATACGCCGGTAGACGGCACCCTCGACGCCACCGGCCTCAACTGCCCTGAGCCGGTGATGATGCTGCACCAGCACATCCGTGACCTGGCCCCGGGCGGCCTGCTCAAGGTGATCGCCACCGACCCCTCGACCCGCCGCGACATTCCCAAGTTCTGCGTATTCCTTGATCACGAACTGGTCGCGCAGCATGAAGAGGCGGGCACCTACCTTTACTGGATTCGCAAGAAACTCGCCTGACCCGCACCCTGACTGGTGCGGATCCGCTGGCGTGCACTGCGCGCCAGGCGGATCGACAGCATCAGCGCTGCGCCGCTCAAGCCTGCGATCAACCCCTCCCATAACCCGCTCGGACCGCTGGCCGGACCGAACCAGTCGGTCAACCCCAGCACGTAACCCACGGGCAGGCCGATGCCCCAATAGGCGAACAGCGTCAGGATCATGGTGACCCGAGTGTCCTGGTAACCGCGCAACGCGCCGGCGCAGATCACCTGGATGGCATCCGAAAACTGGTACAGGGCCGCGTAGACGATCAACATCGACGCGATCTGGATCACGGTCTTGTCGGGCGTGTAAATCGATGCGATGGGTTCGCGCAGCAACAGGATCAGGCTGGCCGAGAACGCCGCGAACACCAGTGCGGCGCCCAGCCCGACCTTCGCTGCCGAACGCGCCTGCCAGGGGTTGCCGGCGCCGAGCGCCTGGCCGACCCTGACCGTCACCGCCATGCCCAGTGAGTAGGGAATCATGAACAGCAGCGAGCTGATGTTCAGGGCGATCTGGTGCCCGGCGACAATGGTCGGACCGAGGCTGCCGATCAGCAGGGCGATCACTGCAAAGATGCTGGATTCGGCGAAGACGGCGATGCCGATCGGCAGGCCGATGCCCACCAGGCGCTTGATCACCGCCCACTGCGGGGGATCGAAACGCACCAGCGGGCGGGTGCGGGCATAGAAGGGCGCCCGGCTGGTCCAGGCGGCCATGCTCAACGCCATGAACCACATCACGATTCCGCTGGCCCAGCCGCAACCGACGCCGCCCAGGGCCGGCAAGCCGAAATGCCCGTAGATCAACGCGTAGTTCAGCGGGATGTTCAGCAACAGGCCACACAGGCCGATGACCATGCTTGGCCGGGTGCGGCCCATGCCGTCGCTGTAGCAGCGCAGCACATAGTAGAAGGCAACGCCCGGCAGTCCGAAGGCGATGCCGTGCAGGTAGCCCATGCTCGGTTCGATCAACTGCGGGTCGACTTTCATCCAGTGCAGGATCGGCTCGGCGCTGAGCAGCAGGCCACTGCCGATCAGCCCGACACCCAGGGCCAGCCACAAGGCCTGGCGCACCAGTGGCGCAATCAGGTCATGCTGCGCGGCGCCAAAGCGCTGGGCGACCTTGGGGGTGGTTGCCAGCAGAACGCCCGTCATCAACAGGTAGACCGGAATCCAGATCGAGTTGCCCAAGGCCACCGAGGCCAGGTCCCGAGGGCTGACGCGCCCGGCCATCACGGCGTCGACGAAACCCATGGCGGTGGTGGCCAGTTGCGCGACCATGATCGGCAGGGCAAGCGCCAGCAAGCCTCTGAGTTCCTGGCGAACCGGCAGCGTGCGGGGCGGGGCGGTCGTATCGGTCACGGCATCCAAGGGCAGAACGTCCAAAGCAGTCAAGGCGGGAGGCGGCGCATTCTACGCCTTGACGCAATGGTCAGGAAAAGATCCTGTGTTATGGATTTGTAATGACCTTTCGCTGCCGCAGATGCGTGCCAGTCGTTAACCGCCTACACTGCCGGTCCGCCCAAGGAGCCTGCCATGCTGATTGTTGCCGACGAAAATATCCCGCTGCTCGATGCGTTCTTTGAAGGTTTTGGTGAAATCCGCCGGGTAGCCGGACGCTCCATCGACCGTGCCACCGTCGAACAGGCCGATGTCCTGCTGGTGCGCTCGGTGACCAACGTCAACCGCGCGCTGCTCGAAGGCAGCAAGGTGCGGTTCGTCGGCACCTGCACCATTGGCACCGATCACCTGGATCTCGACTACTTCGAGCAGGCCGGCATTACCTGGTCCAGCGCTCCGGGCTGTAATGCCCGTGGCGTGGTCGACTACGTGCTGGGCAGTTTGCTGACCCTTGCCGACATCGAAGGTGCTGATCTGACCCAGCGCACTTACGGTGTGGTCGGTGCCGGTGAAGTCGGTGGCCGGCTGGTCAAGGTGCTACGGGGTCTGGGCTGGAATGTGCGAGTGTGCGATCCGCCACGACAGGCGTCTGAAGGCGGCGATTTCGTCAGTCTTGAACAGATCATCGAGCAATGCGACGTCATCAGCCTGCACACGCCCCTGACCCGGCAGGGCGAGGGGGCGACCTGGCATCTGTTCGACCAGCGTCGCTTGAACCAGCTCAAGCCCGGGGCCTGGCTGATCAACGCCAGCCGTGGTCCGGTGGTGGATAACGCGGCGCTGCGTGAGGTGTTGCTCGAGCGCGAAGACCTGCAGGCGGTGCTGGACGTGTGGGAGGCCGAGCCCGAAGTCGACGTGGCGCTGGCCGAGCTGTGCGTGCTGGCCACGCCCCACATCGCCGGTTACAGCCTGGATGGCAAACAGCGTGGCACGGCGCAGATCTATCAGGCGTTCTGCGACTTCCTCGGCCAGCCCGCCCAGGTCCAGTTGAGCGATTTGCTGCCGCCGCCGTGGTTGTCACAGGTGACCTTGAGTGCCGACAGTGACCCGGCCTGGGCGCTGGCAATGGTGTGTCGGGGCGTGTACGACCCGCGCCGCGACGACGCCGATTTTCGCCGCAGCCTGGTGGGCAGTGTCGGCGAGCAGCGCGCGGCGTTCGACGGGTTGCGCAAGCACTACCCGTCGCGTCGGGAAATCGAGGGTTTGCAGGTGCGGATCGAAGGGGACGCGCCGGAACTGCGCAGGATGGTGGCGGCGCTGGGCGCTTCGCTCGTCTAGAGACGGCGACGGCCTGTTCGGACCCACAAAAAACCCGGCCATCAAGGCCGGGTCCAGAAGACGGTGGCGATATCAGTCTTGTTTGGCAGGCGTGACCAATCGTTTTTCCAGTTCGCGGCAGGCGTCCTGGATCATGCCTTCGGTGATCGGTACTTCGCGGCCTTTTTCGTCGATGATCGAGCAACCCAGAGACTGGTCCGGTTGCGTGCGGATCACTTGAATCTTGTCGCTGCTGCTGTTTTGCAAGGACATGGCCTGTCTCCTCATCAGGTTGTGCGCTTACTGTAGAACCGCCAGGTGACCGGGCTGTGACAACTCCCTGCGGTCTTTGCAGGGCGGCAATGACAGTCCAACAGAAATACCGTCAAGTGGCTACCCGAACCTTAGACCAATAGCGCCTAGCCTATGGTCATTGCGGTCATAATTAACCTGACTCATTGTGATTTACAGAGTTCCCCCCATTAAAGCGTAGAGCCGGTCCCTTAATTCACGAACGGGAACATCCTGATGCTGTCTGCCCGCCACCGCCGTGCGATTCGCCTGGCCAGTCGTTTTCTCCTGCCTTATCGCTGGCAGTCCCTGGGGGCCTTGCTCGCGCTGATTGTCACGGCGGGCATCACCTTGTCCATGGGGCAGGGCATTCGATTGCTGGTGGACCAGGGTTTCATGACCCGCTCGCCGCACCTGCTCAACCAGACCATCGGCCTGTTCATGCTGCTGGTGTTGGGCCTGGCGCTCGGCACGTTTGCGCGTTTCTACCTGGTGTCCTGGATCGGCGAACGGGTGGTGGCGGACATTCGTCGGCAGGTGTTCAACCATCTGGTCTACCTGCATCCGGGATTCTACGAAAACAATCGCAGTTCCGAGATCCAGTCGCGATTGACCGCCGACACGACGTTGCTGCAATCGGTGATCGGCTCATCGTTGTCGCTGTTCCTGCGCAACCTGCTGATGGTGATCGGCGGCATCGTGTTGCTGTTCATCACCAACCCCAAACTGACGAGCATTGTCGTCATTGCCTTGCCGCTGGTGATCGCCCCGATTCTGATCTTTGGTCGACGGGTGCGCAGCCTGTCGCGCCTGAGCCAGGACCGCATCGCCGACATCGGCAGCTACGTGTCCGAAACCCTGGGCCAGATCAAGACCGTGCAGGCCTACAACCACCAGGTCCAGGACGAGCAGCGCTTTGCCGCGACCGTGGAAGAAGCGTTCAATACTGCCCGCAAGCGGATCTTCCAGCGGGCCTGGCTGATTACCCTGGTGATCGTGCTGGTGCTCGGCGCCGTAGGCGTGATGTTGTGGGTCGGCGGCATGGACGTGATGGCCGGGCGCATTTCGGCGGGTGAACTGGCGGCGTTTGTCTTCTACAGCCTGATCGTCGGCAGCGCGTTCGGGACCTTGAGCGAAGTGATTGGCGAGCTGCAACGCGCCGCCGGGGCTGCCGAGCGAATCGCCGAATTGCTGCGCTCGGAAAACACCATCCAGCCGCCATCGAGCGGGCTGGTGACCCTGCCGGAACGGGTCGCCGGCAATCTGGTGCTGCAGGACGTGCGCTTTTCCTACCCGTCCCGCCCTGAAAGCTATGCCATCGATGGCTTGAGCCTGACGGTCAAGGCCGGTGAAACCCTGGCGTTGGTGGGGCCTTCCGGCGCGGGCAAGTCAACAGTCTATGACCTGCTGCTGCGTTTTTACGACCCGGCCGAAGGGCGCATTCTGCTGGACGGCGTGCCGCTGACCCAGCTCGATCCCCTCGACCTGCGCCGGTGTTTTGCCCTGGTGTCGCAGTCGCCGGCACTGTTTTTCGGCAGCATCGAAGAGAACCTCCGCTACGGCAACCCGTCAGCGACGCTGGAACAGGTCCGCGAAGCCGCGAAAATCGCCTACGCCCATGACTTCATCGAAGCCATGCCCCAAGGTTACCAGACGCATCTGGGCGATGCCGGTCTCGGCCTGTCCGGCGGCCAGCGCCAACGCCTGGCCATTGCCCGCGCGTTGCTGGTCGATGCGCCCATCCTGCTGCTCGACGAAGCCACCAGCGCCCTCGATGCCCAGAGCGAGCACCTGATCCAGCAAGCCCTGCCGAGCCTGATGAAAAACCGCACCACCCTGGTCATTGCCCACCGCCTGGCCACGGTCAAGAACGCCGACCGGATCGCCGTGATGGACCAGGGCAAACTGGTGGCGGTGGGTACGCATCAGGAGTTGATTGCCAGCAATGCGCTGTACGCGCGATTGGCAGCGTTGCAATTCAATGACGGGCATGCGGTGGCGTGATTCAGCGGTGCGCGAACACTGATGGGGTGCGGCCTCACCTGTTTACCGACCCAGTAACCGACCCAGTAACCGACCCAATCGAAATCAGGTTCAGCGATACCGACTCACCCCGCATGGCCAGAATGTCGCAGCAGCGCTTCGGTCTGCGTGAAAGCTTGAGCACCATGAAAAATGCCCGCATCTCTCGATGCGGGCATTTTTCCCAGCGGTTCATACGGGCTCACTGATCATCAAAATACCGCTCATGCCAATCCACCAGCGGCTGCGGTGAGTTGAGCTTCTGGCCGTAGATCACCGAGTATGACAACACGTTCTGTACGTACTGGCGGGTTTCGTCGAACGGGATACTTTCGACCCATACGTCGAAGCTCAGGTGATCGGCGCCGCGCAGCCATTGGCGCACGCGGCCCGGGCCGGCGTTGTAGGCGGCGGAGGCGAGCACGCGGTTGCCGTTGAACTGGCTGTGCACCTGGCTCAGGTACGCAGCGCCGAGCTGGATGTTCTTGTTCGGGTCGAGCACCTGTTGTGGCGAGGCCAGGGGAATGCTGAACTTGCGTGCGGTTTCCTTGGCGGTGCCTGGCATCAATTGCATCAGGCCGCTGGCGCCGACGCTGGAGCGGGCGTCGTCCATGAAGGCGCTTTCCTGCCGGGTAATGGCGAACACCCAGCTCGAGTGCAGGCCACGGACCTTGGCCTCGCGCACCAGGGTGTCGCGATGGGCCATCGGGAAGCGAATGTCGAGGTCGTCCCAATACTGCGCCTGGCTGATGGTGCGGATCGCCGGGAAGTACCATTTCAAGTCGTAGGCCAGTTTCGCCTGGGCGACCATTTCGTCCCGGTTGAAGTGCCGGCTGACGTGGTACCACTCGCGACGACCGTCGACGATCTGCCCGCGCGCATGGAATTCCAGGGCGCGCTGTACGCCCGGTGTATTACGAACCTTGTTGATCAGTGCCTGGCTGAGCACCAGCGGTTTGTTGACCAGCGAGTAGGGCTGCTGCGAGCGATCGGCAGCGAGGAAGCCGTAGAAGTCCCGTTCACGGGCGAGGTTCTTGTACAGCACCAGCGCTTGCGGATTCTGCGGCTGCGCCAGTTCCAGGCTGCGGGCCTGCCAGTAGCGCCAGCGGTTGGTGGTCGCCAGGTCTTGCGGCAGGCGACGGGTCAACTGATAGGCGTCGTCCCAGCGCGCGAGGCGCAACAGCAAGCGCATGCGCCATTCGGACACGGTGTTGTCGCGCAGTTCCGGGTCGTATTTGGTCATCACGTCCAGCGCGCGGCTGTCGAAGCGGCGCGCAAGGGTCAGGCCGATTTCCCGGGCGATCGCGACCTTTTCATCGCGGGAGAAGTGCATGCTGCTGGCATAACCGTCGAGCAGTGCCATGGCCTTGTCCGGGTCCTGGCGGGCCAGGCGGCGCAGGCCGAGGCTGACGATGTCGGACATCGGTTCGTCGGCGGGGGTGAAGCGCGACGGCTGGTTGAGCAGCTCGGGCTTTTGCGCCACATCCACCAGCAGGCGCCCCCGTGGGGCCAGAGTGCTCAGGCCGTTGACCAGGCTGTTGGCCAGTGGGTAATTGCGGGCCTGGGCGGCGAGTTTTGTGCGTTCCCAGCGTTTCTGTTCGGTCAACTGACCGTCGGCGGCCCACATGCCGAACAGGGTGTCGCAGGCAGCCGGTTGCGATTTTCCGGTCAGCCAGAGCTTGTTGGCGTTGGCGTAACCTTCGGACTTGAGGTTGTGGCTGATCTGGTACTGCGCGTTCAGGCAATCCAGTTCAGTGAAATTGAGCTTGGGATCGTAGTACTTGACGAAGGTCGCCCAGTCGCCGCGCTCGGCCAGCCAGCGCAACCAGCGCAATTTCATCCAGTTGGCCTGGGGCAGGTCGCCGTGCTCGGCGAGAAATTTCTCGATCTCGGCGTTGCTCGCCGTTTTCAGGCGTGCGGTCAGTTCGTCATAGGCCAGATAGGGTTCCAGCGGGTAGGTGCTCAGTGCCTGGCTGTAGCGCATGTACGGACCGCTGTCGCCCTTGGCCAGGGCGCGCTTGGCTTCATCGTAATACTGGCGTTGGGTGGACAGGTCCACCGCCTGGGCTGTTTGAACGGCAGTGGCAGAAAGGAGCAAACACGATAAAAAACTGAAAAGGCGACTGCGCATGAGACATCCGGGCAGAAAAATCATGACAAGTACGGACCTTGCCCGCACTGAATAATCTGTAGCTTAGCCTTTTGCCAGCAGCGGGCGAAAGCTTTGCGGGCCTCACGGCATCAGTTCGCAACATTTGTGTTGCACAGTGGCGTAGAGATGAAATTGCCGGCCTTCTGCAGCCCCAAGTCAGGTAGAATGCGCGCCCGGTTTTTGGAGAAGCTCATGACCCTGCTCAAATTCAGCGATGTGTCCCTTGCTTTCGGCGCTATGCCGTTGTTGGACAAGGTGTCCTGGCAGATCGCCCGTGGAGAGCGGGTGTGCATCATCGGCCGCAACGGCACTGGCAAGTCCAGCATGATGAAGCTCGTCAAGGGCGACCAGAAGCCCGATGACGGCGCCGTTTGGCGTGCACCCGGTCTCAAGATCGGCGAATTGCCGCAGGAATTGCCGGTAGCCGACGAGCGGACCGTGTTCGACGTCGTCGCTGAAGGCCTGGACGGTGTGGGTGCGCTGCTCGCCGAATACCATCACTTGAGTCAGAACATCGTCACCGACGCTGACCTGGACAAGCTGATGCACGTCCAGCACGACCTCGAAGCCCGTGACGGCTGGCGTTTGCAGACCCTGGTCGACAGCACCCTGAGCCGCCTGCAATTGCCCGCCGACAAGACCCTCGCCGAATTGTCCGGTGGCTGGCGTCGTCGTGTCCTGCTGGCCCAGGCCCTGGTCTCCGAGCCCGATCTGCTGCTGCTCGACGAGCCCACCAACCACCTGGACATCGGTGCAATCGCCTGGCTCGAAGAAGCGCTGAAGGATTTCCAGGGCGCCGTGCTGTTCATCACGCACGACCGTTCCTTCCTGCAAAACCTCGCCACGCGCATCCTCGAACTGGATCGCGGTGGCCTGATCGACTGGAACGGCGACTACGCCAGTTTCCTCGTGCACAAGGAAGCCGAGCTGGCCGCCGAAGCCACGGCCAACGCGCTGTTCGACAAGCGCCTGGCCCAGGAAGAAGTGTGGATCCGTCAGGGCATCAAGGCCCGCCGCACCCGTAACGAAGGTCGCGTGCGCGCCCTCAAGGCCTTGCGTGTCGAGCGCAGCGAGCGTCGTGAACGCACCGGCAAGGCCAATATCCAGCTGGAGACCGCGGAAAAATCCGGCAAACAGGTCATGGTCCTCGAAAACGTGAGCTTTGCTCATCCGGACGGGCCATTCCTCATCAAGGATTTTTCCATGGTGTTGCAGCGCGGCGACCGTATCGGCCTGCTCGGCGCCAACGGCACCGGCAAGACCACGCTGCTGAAACTGATGCTCAGCGGCTTGCAGCCCACCAGCGGCAAGGTGGAAGAGGGCACGAAGATCGACGTGGCCTACTTCGACCAGCTGCGCCACCAGTTGGACCTGGAAAAAACCGTGATCGATAACGTCGCCGAAGGCCGCGACTTCATCGAGATCGATGGCCAGAGCCGTCACGTGCTCAGCTACCTCGGCGACTTCCTGTTCAGCCCACAGCGTGCCCGCACGCCGGTCAAGGCGCTGTCCGGCGGCGAACGCGCCCGTCTGCTGCTGGCAAAACTGTTCAGCAAGCCGGCCAACCTGCTGGTCCTCGACGAACCGACCAACGACCTCGACGTGGAAACCCTCGAGCTGCTGGAAGAGGTGCTGCTGACCTTCAACGGCACCGTGCTGATGGTCAGCCACGACCGGGCATTCCTCGACAACGTGGTGACCAGCACCCTGGTGTTCGAAGGTGAAGGCAAGGTCCGCGAATACGTCGGTGGTTACCAGGACTGGCTGCGTCAGGGTGGCTCCCCGCGCCTGCTGGGCGTGACCGAGAGCAAGTCCGGCAAGGCCGACCTGAACTCGGCGGTGGTCAAGGCCGAGCCGGCACCGGTGCCGGCAGTGGCCGAAGCGCCGGCGGCGAAGAAAAAGCTCAGCTACAAGTTGCAGCGTGAGCTGGAAATGTTGCCCGCTGAGATCGACGCCAAGGAGCAGCAGATCGCAGCCGTTGAAGCACAGATGGCCGATGCCGGTTTCTACCAGCGTCCCCCTGCCGAGACGGCTGCAGTGATCGCCCACCTTGAACAGTTGCAAGCCGAGCTCGACGTGATGGTCGAGCGTTGGGCCGAGCTGGATGCCTGATTGATCCTGCAATGAAAGCGCCCGGCTTCACCGATGTGAATGCCGGGCTTTTCATGTGCAGATATCTCAGCCTTTGCTTTGCAGCCGCACTGCCAGCACATCGCAAGGTGCACCGTGCAGAACGTCGTTGGCGGTGGAGCCGAGCAGCAGTGCCAGGCCATGTCGCCCATGGCTGCCCACCACAATGAGGTCGCAACCCTGCTCCTTGGCCAGATGATGGATTTCCTGGCGCGGTTGGCCGTAGGTCAGGTGGCTGTACTCCTTGGATATTTCCGGATACTTCAGGATCAGCCGGTCCAGGCGCTCCTTGGCCTGATCGAACTGTTGCTGTTGCAACTGGGAAAGGTCCATGGGCACATCGCCGCCAAAGGCCATGGCCATGGGTTCGACGATGTGCACAAGGGACAATTTCGCGCCGCTGTTCACTGACAATTCGCGAGCGCGGTGGATGACAGGATCGCACTCTTCGGTGAGGTCGACGGCGACCAGAATGTGGAAGTAGGGCATAAGGTGCTCCTCCTGAAAACTGCAATAAGGGTAAGTATGGCTGGTTTCAAGCACATTGGTTTCAAAGCAGCTCAATGCGCTCACCAAAAGTCGGGAGTACACATATGACGGTCTGGATAGTGGTGTCAATCCTGTTGGTGGTATTGAGTCCTCTGGCATGGCTGCGACCGTCCCGCGTTCAGAGCGGGCGTATCGCCCTGCGCATGGAGGCCCGGCGCATCGGATTGGCCATGCAACTGGCGCCTCAGCAATGGCCGCATTGGCTGCAGCCGGAGCCGCCGAGCCCCTGTGCGCAGTACCATCGCCCGCGTCGCGGCAAGCAGCCTGCCACCTGGGTCTACTGGCAGAAAGCGCCGGGTGTCTGGGTCAATCAGTGGCAGGAGGTCTGCGAAGATCAGGCGCTGCTCAATCATTTCGAAAGATTGCCTGCCAATGTCTACAAGGTCGAAGCCGACCCGCAGATGATCGCCTTGTACTGGGGCGAGAAGGGCGAGGCCGAGGTCTTGCAACAGATTGATACGACCCTCAAGGCGCTCGCCTGACGGCTGTTCCTCGCGACCGCGAGGAACGGGCAATAAAAAGCCCGACAACATCATCGGGCGGGGTTGGCCAGGCAGGCCGGTAATTCGCTTGGACTGATCTTACGCTGGGCATTCGCCGTGCGTTCAAAATTTTCCTGGTTTCCCCAGCGTAGCCTGTCCAGAACGGGCTGCGGCAAATTAGGGCGACTTTTCTAACTATTGATCCTATGAATGTGTGGGCATGCAGTGGCGTGTTGCGCGCCTTCGTCCTACAGAAATGACTGCAAAGTCGCGTTTCAACCCGCGTTTTGGGCGATTGACAATTGCCGGAAATTCCGTGAAGGTGGCGTACCCAAATCAAACGGGCGTATGAATTGAGCGTTTGCATTGCACAGCGCTCCTACAGAATCCCGACTATCGCGTTGGCGGGTGTGTCGGGTGGATTGGCGCAGCATCGACGAAAACGTCCTGCCAAGCCATTCGCCTGCTTCCGACGTGTACTGTTCAGCTTCCATATCGTGGAGATCAGTTGATGATTTACGAAGGTAAAGCCATCACGGTTAAGGCTCTTGAAAGTGGCATCGTCGAACTGAAGTTCGACCTCAAGGGTGAGTCCGTCAACAAGTTCAATCGTCTAACCCTGAACGAACTGCGTCAGGCCGTAGACACCATCAAGGCAGATGCTTCGATCAAGGGTGTGATCGTCAGCAGCGGCAAGGACGTGTTCATCGTCGGCGCCGACATCACCGAATTTGTCGACAACTTCAAGCTGCCGGATGCAGAGCTTGTTGCTGGCAACCTCGAAGCCAACAGGATCTTCAGCGATTTCGAAGACCTCAACGTTCCGACCGTCGCCGCGATCAACGGCATCGCCCTGGGTGGCGGTCTGGAAATGTGCCTGGCAGCGGACTACCGCGTCATCTCCGCCAGTGCCAAGATCGGCCTGCCGGAAGTCAAGCTGGGCATCTACCCGGGCTTTGGCGGTACCGTTCGCCTGCCGCGCCTGATCGGTGCCGACAACGCCATCGAATGGATTGCCGCCGGTAAGGAAAACCGTGCCGAAGACGCGCTGAAAGTCGGCGCCGTCGATGCGGTGGTTGCGCCTGACAAGCTGCAGGATGCTGCACTGGAACTGATCAAGCGCGCCATTTCCGGCGAGTTCGACTACAAGGCCAAGCGTCAGCCGAAGCTGGAAAAGCTCAAGCTGAACGCCATCGAGCAAATGATGGCTTTCGAAACCGCCAAGGGTTTCGTGGCCGGCCAGGCGGGCCCTAACTACCCGGCGCCGGTCGAGGCGATCAAGACCATCCAGAAAGCGGCCAACTTCGGTCGCGACAAGGCGCTGGAAGTCGAAGCGGCCGGTTTCGTCAAACTGGCCAAGACCTCTGCCGCGCAGAGCCTGATCGGCCTGTTCCTCAACGATCAGGAACTGAAGAAAAAGGCCAAGGCCTACGACGAAATCGCTCGCGACGTGAAGCAGGCTGCCGTATTGGGCGCCGGCATCATGGGTGGTGGCATCGCCTATCAGTCGGCCTCCAAAGGTACGCCGATCCTGATGAAGGACATCAACGAGCACGGTATCGAGCAGGGCCTGGCCGAAGCCGCCAAGCTGCTGGTGAGCCGCGTTGACAAAGGCCGCATGACCGCCGCGAAAATGGCTGAAGTGCTCAACGGCATTCGTCCGACCCTGTCCTACGGTGACTTTGGTCACGTGGACCTGGTGGTCGAGGCTGTCGTCGAGAACCCCAAGGTCAAGCAAGCGGTACTGGCTGAAGTGGAAGGCCAGGTCAAGGAGGACACCATCCTCGCGTCCAACACCTCGACCATTTCCATCAGCCTGCTGGCCAAGGCCCTCAAACGTCCGGAAAACTTCGTCGGCATGCACTTCTTCAACCCGGTGCACATGATGCCGCTGGTGGAAGTGATCCGTGGTGAGAAGTCCAGCGAACAGGCGATTGCCACCACCGTTGCCTACGCCAAGAAAATGGGCAAGAACCCGATCGTCGTCAACGACTGCCCGGGCTTCCTGGTCAACCGCGTCCTGTTCCCGTACTTCGGCGGTTTCGCCAAGCTGGTCAGCGCCGGTGTGGACTTCGTGCGCATCGACAAGATCATGGAAAAGTTCGGCTGGCCGATGGGCCCGGCTTACCTGATGGACGTGGTCGGCATCGACACCGGCCACCACGGTCGTGACGTGATGGCCGAAGGCTTCCCGGACCGCATGAAGGACGATCGCCGTTCGGCCATCGACGTGCTCTACGAAGCCAAGCGCCTGGGCCAGAAGAACGGCAAGGGTTTCTACGCCTACGAGACCGACAAGAAGGGCAAGCAGAAGAAGGTCGCCGATCCGTCGGTGCTGGAAGTGCTCAAGCCGATCGTCTACGAGCAGCGCGAAGTCACTGACGAAGACATCATCAACTGGATGATGATCCCGCTGTGCCTGGAAACCGTACGTTGCCTGGAAGACGGCATCGTCGAAACCGCCGCCGAAGCCGACATGGGCCTGGTCTACGGCATTGGTTTCCCTCCATTCCGTGGCGGTGCGCTGCGTTACATCGATTCGATCGGTGTGGCAGAGTTCGTTGCCCTGGCTGACCAGTACGCTGATTTGGGCGCGCTGTACCACCCGACCGCGAAGCTGCGTGAAATGGCCAAAAGCGGCCAGCGGTTCTTCGGTTAAGCGTCCAAACGACTAGAGCGAGAGTGAAATTTTATGAGCTTGAATCCTAGAGACGTCGTGATTGTCGACTTCGGTCGTACTCCGATGGGCCGCTCCAAGGGCGGCATGCACCGCAACACCCGTGCCGAAGACATGTCGGCACACCTGATCAGCAAGTTGCTGGAACGCAACGTCAAGGTCGACCCGAACGAAGTCGAGGACGTGATCTGGGGTTGTGTGAACCAGACCCTGGAGCAGGGCTGGAACATCGCCCGCATGGCGTCGCTGATGACCCAGATCCCGCACACCTCGGCCGGCCAGACCGTCAGCCGCCTGTGTGGTTCGTCGATGAGCGCACTGCACACCGCCGCCCAGGCGATCATGACCGGCAACGGTGATGTGTTCGTGGTCGGTGGCGTCGAGCACATGGGGCACGTGAGCATGATGCACGGTGTCGACCCGAACCCGCACATGTCGCTGTACGCGGCAAAAGCCTCGGGCATGATGGGCCTGACCGCGGAGATGCTGGGCAAGATGCACGGCATCACCCGCGAACAACAGGATGCCTTTGGCGTGCGTTCCCACCAGCTCGCGCACAAGGCGACCGTGGAAGGCAAGTTCAAGGACGAAATCATCCCGATGCAGGGCTATGACGAGAACGGTTTCCTGAAACTGTTCGACTATGACGAAACCATTCGTCCGGAAACCACCCTGGAAAGTCTGGCGACATTGAAGCCGGCGTTCAACCCCAAGGGCGGCACCGTGACAGCCGGTACCTCGTCGCAGATCACCGATGGTGCCTCGTGCATGATCGTGATGTCGGCACAGCGTGCACAGGACCTGGGCATCCAGCCAATGGCGGTGATTCGTTCGATGGCCGTGGCCGGTGTGGACCCGGCGATCATGGGCTATGGTCCGGTACCGGCCACGCAAAAAGCCTTGAAACGCGCAGGCCTTGGCATTAACGATATCGACTTCTTCGAGCTCAACGAAGCTTTCGCTGCACAGGCCCTGCCCGTGCTGAAAGATCTGAAAGTGCTCGACAAGATGAACGAGAAGGTTAACCTGCACGGCGGCGCAATCGCCTTGGGTCACCCGTTCGGTTGCTCCGGTGCACGTATTTCCGGCACCCTGCTGAACGTGATGAAGCAAAATGGCGGCACCTTCGGGGTAGCAACCATGTGCATTGGTCTCGGCCAAGGCATCTCCACCGTCTTCGAACGCGTTTAAGCGTTGCGTTGATGGAAGCCGGGGCCAAGTGCCCCGGTTTTTGTTTTTCTGAATTTATTTTGTTTTTATTTTGAAAAGATTTGAGTGAGGGCCAACACATGCCGATACAACCAGGGCTCTACCAACATTACAAAGGTCCGCAATACCGTGTATTCAGTATTGCGCGGCATTCGGAAACGGAAGAGGAAGTGGTCTTCTACCAAGCCCTGTATGGCGATTACGGCTTTTGGGTGCGTCCCCTGAGCATGTTCCTGGAGTCGGTCGAGGTTGACGGCGAACAGGTGCCGCGCTTTGCTTTGGTGCAGGCCGAACCGAGCGTTTTTTCGAAGGTTTGAGCTGAGTGCGGGCAAAACCCTGCGCTTGACCTCATCTTGCAGCCACTATATATAGCGGTGCCGCGTCAGGCGCCAACCGCCTTTCACTTCTAGAATTCAGGAATTTTCTGATCCATGGGCAAATCGCTGGTCATTGTGGAATCCCCGGCTAAGGCCAAGACCATCAACAAGTATCTGGGCAACCAATACGTGGTGAAGTCGAGTATCGGCCATATCCGAGACCTGCCCACCAGCGGTTCGGCTAGCGCCAGCAAAGAGCCAGCCGCCAAGCGTGGCAAGGCCGCAGCGGGTGAAGGTCCGGTGCTCACGCCGAAAGAAAAAGCGCGCAATCAGCTGGTTTCGCGCATGGGGGTCGATCCCGATCATGGCTGGAAGGCCAAGTACGAGATCCTTCCGGGCAAGGAAAAGGTCATCGAGGAGCTTCGCCGGCTCGCCAAGGATGCTGACACCATCTATCTCGCAACCGACTTGGATCGCGAGGGGGAAGCCATTGCCTGGCACCTGCGCGAAGCCATCGGTGGTGATGACAGCCGCTACAAGCGCGTGGTGTTCAACGAGATCACCAAGAAAGCGATCCAGGAAGCCTTCTCCGAGCCGGGCGAGCTGGACATCGACCGCGTCAACGCCCAGCAGGCGCGACGTTTCCTCGACCGCGTCGTGGGTTACATGGTGTCGCCGCTGCTGTGGGCCAAGATCGCCCGTGGCCTGTCCGCCGGTCGCGTGCAATCGGTTGCCGTGAAGCTGGTGGTCGAGCGCGAGCGTGAAATCCGCGCGTTCATTCCCGAAGAATACTGGGAAGTTCACGCAGACCTGGGGACCACCAAGGGCGCGACAGTGCGTTTCGACGTCGCTCGCGAGAAGGGCGAGGCCTTCAAGCCGCTGAACGAAGCCCAGGCCATGGCTGCCCTGGAAAAGCTCAAGGCCTCCAGCTACAGCATCGTCAAGCGCGAAGACAAACCGACCAGCAGCAAACCGTCGGCACCGTTCATCACGTCCACCCTGCAACAGGCTGCCAGCAACCGCCTGGGCTTCGGTGTGAAGAAAACCATGATGATGGCCCAGCGTCTGTACGAAGCTGGCTACATCACCTACATGCGTACCGACTCCACCAACCTGTCGGCCGATGCCGTGGCCATGGCGCGGACCTATATCGAAGGTGAATTCGGCAAGAAGTACCTGCCAGAAACCCCGAATGTCTACAGCAGCAAGGAAGGCGCCCAGGAGGCTCACGAAGCGATTCGTCCGTCCGACGCCAATACCGAGCCAAGCAAGCTGTCAGGCATGGAGCGCGACGCAGAGCGTCTCTACGAGCTGATCTGGCGCCAGTTCCTCGCCTGCCAGATGCTGCCGGCGCAATACCTGTCGACCACGGTGACCGTCGGTGCCGGCGACTTCGAGCTGCGCGCCAAGGGCCGCATCCTCAAGTTCGACGGTTACACCCGAGTCATGCCGCAAATCGCCAAGCCGGGTGATGACGACGTGCTGCCCGACATGGCCCAGGGCGATGCGATGAAGCTGATCAAGCTTGATCCGACCCAGCACTTCACCAAGCCGCCGGCGCGTTACTCGGAAGCGAGCCTGGTCAAGGAAATGGAAAAGCGCGGTATCGGTCGTCCTTCGACCTACGCGGCGATCATTTCGACCATCCAGGACCGCGGCTACGTGGCGTTGCACAACCGTCGCTTCTACTCGGAAAAGATGGGCGACATCGTCACCGAGCGTCTGTCCGAGAGTTTCTCCAACCTCATGGACTACGGCTTTACCGCCGGCATGGAAGAGAATCTCGATGACGTGGCCCAGGGCGAGCGTGACTGGAAAAACGTGCTGGACGAGTTCTACGGCGACTTCAAGAAAAAGCTCGAAGTAGCCGAAAGCGCGGAAAACGGCATGCGCGCCAACCAGCCGGTGATGACCGATATTCCGTGCACCACCTGCGGTCGTCCGATGCAGATCCGTACGGCTTCGACCGGCGTATTCCTCGGTTGCTCGGGTTACAGCCTGCCGCCCAAAGAACGCTGCAAAGCCACCGTCAACCTGGTGCCGGGCGATGAAATCGCTGCGGACGACGAAGGTGAATCGGAGTCGCTGGTGTTGCGTGGCAAGCACCGCTGCCCGATCTGCAGCACGGCGATGGACGCCTATCTGCTCGACGAGAAGCGCAAGTTGCACATCTGCGGTAACAACCCGGATTGCGCGGGCTACGAAATCGAAGAAGGTAGCTACCGCATCAAGGGCTACGAAGGCCCGAGCCTGGAATGCGACAAGTGCGGCAGCGAGATGCAGCTCAAGACCGGTCGTTTCGGCAAGTTCTTCGGTTGTACCAACCCGACGTGCAAGAACACCCGCAAGCTGTTGAAAAGCGGCGATGCGGCACCGCCGAAAATGGACCCGGTGAAGATGCCTGAGCTCAAATGCGAGAAGGTCAACGACACCTACATCCTGCGCGACGGTGCTTCCGGCCTGTTCCTGGCGGCGAGCCAATTCCCGAAAAACCGCGAGACCCGTGCTCCGCTGGTGATCGAGATCATCCCGCACAAGGATGAGATCGATCCGAAGTACCACTTCCTCTGTGACGCGCCGAAGAAGGACCCGGACGGTCTTCCTGCGGTGATCCGCTACAGCCGCAAGACGAAGGAGCAGTACGTGCAGACCGAAGTCGACGGCAAGCCGACGGGCTGGAAAGCCTTCTACGACGGTGGTAAATGGACCGTTGAAGACAAGCGTCCGGCGGCGAAAGCTTAAACGGCGCTTGAACAAAGGCCGCATGACAACCCTCGGGTTTTCATGCGGCCTTTTGTTTTGAGCTTGCGGTAGGCTCGTGTGATCCCCGACACTGTCCGACCTGCGTGAAGCAATTATTTCGTTGTGGAGGCTGCCGTCATGGCCCACGAACTCTATACCCGTACCAATCAGAAGATCTATTTCGCCGGCCTGTCGCTGGAAGCCCTCGCCAAGGCCGAAGAGGGGCGGGCGATGAATTCCCTGGCGTTGATCCAGGCAGGGCGCGAATCGGCACTGTTTCATTTGTACGGTGCGCTGCTGGGGTTGTGCCACGAGATTGCCGGCTTCTATCGCTTGCCACAGGCCGGCGCGCCCCGCGCCGAGCTGTTGTTGACGCGCGAAGTACTGGAAACCATCGCCATTCCTGAAATGGCCGAGATGGTCGAACTGGCGCAGAATCCGGAAACCTGGCTGGCTAAACTGCTGTCGGCGCATGCGGCGCTGTTTCAGCCGCCCCGTGCTCCCCACAAGCCCAAGGGTGACGTGACACAGCCGTTGATCCTGGCCGTTAACCTGGATGAAGAGCAAGAGCCTGACGAGCTCAGCCGTACAGAGCTGGAAACCTGGCGCCAGAACCTCAAGGGGCTGGCAATCCGGTTTCGCGAAGGTTTGAACGAATGCTGACGGAGTGAGGGGCGGAGAGACGGTTTCTGGGGCTTGCTCGTTCGGAGCTTGCTGTCAGAAATTTCTCTCAGGTGGGGCATTTGGTCAAGATCATGAGCGAAGCCTGACCGATGCCTATATAATGCCTGCCTTTCGTGGAGACCAGACCTTTATGCCAACGTCCTTTCTAGAAATTGTCGAGTTACCAGACGGCCGAATCGAGCTGCGAAGGGCTGAGGACGAGGGTTCCCTGGTTACTTTGAATTTCTCCGAGGATGCGAAGGCGTTCCTGCAAGGTCAGCACGTAGAGGTCGCCAAGGCGATGCTGAGCGTCGGCGTTCAGATGGCCGGTCGTCTTGTTGAAGGTGAGTTCAATACGGATGAAGGCTCTCGGGTCCTTCACTGATACCGTCCGTCCTACCACTGAGCTTCGGCTTCTCTGTCCTAGAGAAGCCTGCGCCGCTCAGCGCAATCTTGTTTAACCCAGTCGAATATTCAGGCTTTGTGCGTCCCCGGTCCGGGCGGCGCTGATCAGCTGTTGCCGAGCGGCGGTGCTCAGCGGGTTGAGCCAACTGACGACGGTATGACTGCGGCCCAGGCGCAAGGCCTCGCATGTCAACTGTTGTGCACTTTGGCTGCCACGCGGTTGCAGCAGCAGAATGCGTTCACGATTCAGTCCGGCGTCCCGCAACCACGCCTGCGTCAGGCTGGCGGGCGGGGCGATCAACGTCAGCCAGCGTGCATCCTGATCCTCGCTCAAGTCTCTGAGGATCGGTGCCAGAAGGCTCAGGCAGCTCCCGGCCGCACCACGCAGAGACAGCTCGCTGAAGACTTCCGGTTCGGTGCCCCAGGGCGACTCGACCACGTCTTTCAGAATCGGCGCCATCGGCTGCACCATGAATGCCTCGAACAACGGCAGTTGGGCTTGCTGTGAGGTGTGTGGGAACTGCATAAAGCCTCCTTTAGCGGCGAATGACGCCGACACTCAAGCCTTCGATCACCAGTTCCTGATCTTTCAGGTTCACTTCGATAGGGGCGAATTCAGGGTTCTCGGCAATCAACCAGACTTTGCTGCCGTCGCGCTTGAAGCGTTTGACGGTGACTTCGTCGCCTATGCGCGCCACCACGATCTGGCCATTGCGGGCTTCGCGGGTGGTGTGGACAGCCAGCAGGTCGCCATCAAAGATGCCGACGTCCTTCATGCTCATGCCATGCACCCGCAGCAGGTAATCGGCTCGCGGATGGAAAAACGCTGGGTTGATGTTGCAGGATTCCTCGACATGCTGCTGGGCGAGGATGGGAGCGCCGGCAGCAACCCGACCAATGATCGGCAGGGTGGATTCGTCGGCCTTGGCTTCGAAGCCGGGGATGCGGATGCCGCGGGAAGCACCGGGCGTCATCTCGATAGCACCCTTGCGAGCCAGTGCCTTGAGGTGTTCTTCAGCCGCGTTCGGCGATTTGAAACCCAGTTCCTGGGCGATTTCCGCGCGAGTGGGCGGATAGCCGTTGTCTTCAAGACAGCGTTTGATGAAGCTCAGAATCTCTGCTTGGCGTGGCGTCAGCTTTAGCATATTGATCGCTCTGTCTTTTTATACAGTGACTGGGATTATATACAGTGAAAGCATCTTGGCAATGCCCCTTTTTTCAACCGCCGCCAGACGGTCGATCCGCGCGCTGATTAACCGCGCGTAAATGTGTGATTAAATAGCTGACTGACCATTCCCGAAACGAACCGGCAGGCTTGACAAGGCCTGGACTGAAACGTATGTTTCAAACAAGTGTTTGTCAGGCGGAGTAGCCATGGCCCAGTCGGAAACCGTTGAACGCATTCTTGATGCTGCCGAGCAGTTGTTCGCGGAAAAAGGGTTTGCTGAAACCTCGTTGCGTTTGATCACCAGCAAGGCTGGTGTCAATCTCGCGGCTGTGAATTATCACTTCGGCTCGAAGAAGGCGCTGATCCAGGCGGTTTTCTCGCGGTTTCTCGGGCCATTCTGCCTGAGCCTCGATAAAGAGCTGGAGCGCCGCCAGGCCAAGCCGGAAAACAAACCGTCCCTGGAAGAGCTGCTGGAAATCCTGGTCGAGCAAGCGCTGGTGGTACAACCGCGCAGCGGCAACGATCTCTCCATCTTCATGCGTTTGCTGGGTCTGGCCTTCAGTCAGAGTCAGGGGCACTTGCGTCGATATCTGGAGGATATGTACGGCAAGGTGTTCCGCCGTTACATGTTGCTGGTGAACGAAGCGGCACCGCAGATTCCGCCCATCGAGCTGTTCTGGCGTGTGCACTTCATGCTGGGTGCCGCCGCTTTCAGCATGTCTGGCATCAAGGCCTTGCGTGCCATCGCCGAGACCGATTTTGGTGTCAACACGTCCATCGAGCAGGTCATGCGCCTGATGGTGCCGTTCCTGGCCGCCGGCATGCGCGCCGAAACCGGCGTGACGGACGCGGCCATGGCCAGCGCACAGCTGCGCCCGCGCAGCAAGTCGACACCGGTCGCCGCCAAGGTTTGACCGCTCATGGGTGGGCGCGGCAGCTGACATCCGCTAAGCTAGCCGCCCATGCCCACACCCGTTGCGAATCCGCTCCCCATTGATATGGCCGACCTGCCGGGCACAGCCCCAGGCAGCGAATGCGTACGAGCCGGATTCACCGTTATCAAGGAATCGCTATGACTGCTGGCCTGCAAGGCTCGTTGATGGTGGACGTCGCCGGTACCTGGCTGACGGCCGAAGATCGCCAATTACTGCGCCAGCCTGAAGTGGGCGGCCTGATCATTTTTGCCCGTAACATCGAACACCCTCGCCAGGTGCGCGAGCTGAGCGCCTCGATCCGCGCCGTTCGACCTGACCTGCTGCTGGCGGTGGACCAGGAGGGTGGCCGGGTGCAGCGCCTGCGCCAGGGTTTCGTCCGGCTGCCGGCCATGCGGGCCATTGCCGACAACCCGAATGCCGAGTACCTGGCCGAGCAGTGCGGCTGGATCATGGCCACCGAGGTGCTGGCGGTGGGTCTTGACCTGAGTTTCGCCCCGGTACTGGACCTGGATTACCAGCGCAGCGCGGTGGTCGGCACCCGTTCGTTCGAGGGTGATCCGGAGCGTGCTGCGCAGTTGGCGGGCGCCTTTATCCGTGGCATGAACAGTGCGGGTATGGCCGCTACCGGCAAGCACTTCCCCGGCCATGGCTGGGCCGAGGCGGATTCCCACGTGGCAATTCCGAATGACGAGCGCAGCCTCGACGATATCCGTGCCAACGATCTGGTGCCGTTCGCCCGGTTGAGCCAGCAACTGGCCGCCGTCATGCCGGCCCATGTGATCTATCCACAGGTCGACGCCCAACCGGCCGGCTTTTCCCGTCGCTGGTTGCAGGACATCCTGCGCGGTGAATTGCAGTTCGACGGCGTGATCTTCAGTGACGACTTGTCGATGGCCGGTGCTCATGTGGTCGGGGATGCCGCCAGCCGCATCGAGGCGGCATTGACCGCCGGTTGTGACATGGGCCTGGTGTGCAACGACCGCGCTGCCGCCGAGCTCGCCCTGAGTGCCGCCCAGCGCCTGAAGGTCAAGCCGTCCGCGCGTATTGCGCGGATGCGCGGCCAGTCGCATGCCAGCACCGAATACCGTCAGGACCCGCGCTGGCTTGCAGCCATCGGCGCGCTCAAAGACGCTCAACTGATTGAATAAGGACTTTATGTTATGACGGTTTACGCGATCATCGGTGGCACCGGCCTGACTCAACTGGAAGGCCTGAGCATTCGTCAGTCACTGACGGTGGATACGCCCTACGGTGCGCCGTCGGCCGATGTGCAGGTCGGCGAGTACGCGGGCAGGGAAGTGCTGTTTCTTGCCCGTCACGGCCATCCTCATCGGTTCCCGCCGCATCAGGTCAACTACCGCGCCAATCTCTGGGCACTGAAGCAGGCCGGGGCCGAAGCGATTCTTGCCGTCAATGCGGTGGGCGGCATACATGCTGCTATGGGCACCGGCCATTTCTGCGTACCTCACCAGTTGATCGACTACACCAGCGGGCGCCAGCACACCTATTTTGCCGATGACCTGGAACAGGTCACGCACATCGATTTCAGCTACCCGTACAGCGAGCCGCTGCGCCAGCAACTGATCGCGGCCTTGGCGGCCGAGGGCGTCGGTTACAGCAGCCACGGCGTTTACGCCTGCACCCAGGGGCCGCGCCTTGAGACGGTGGCTGAAATTGCCCGGCTGGAGCGCGACGGTTGCGACATCGTCGGCATGACCGGCATGCCGGAAGCGGCATTGGCCCGTGAGCTGGAACTGGATTACGCCTGCCTGGCGCTGGTGGTGAACCCGGCGGCGGGCAAGTCGACGGCGGTGATCACCATGACCGAGATCGAACAGGCGCTGCATGACGGGATGGGCAAGGTGAAGTCGACCTTGGCGCGGGTGCTCAAGGGTTGAATACCCGGTTGTTTTCTTCGCGGGCAAGCCACGCTCCTACAGGATTGCTGTAATCCCTGCAGGAGCGAGCTTGCTCGCGATAGCCATCTCTCAGGCCTCACAGATGGTGGAGATCAGCGCTTTTCCAGCTTGTCCGGCAGCGGCGCAAACAACGCTTCAATATCATCGCTCTGCAACTTCCAGTCCCCGGCCTTGCGCCCATCCAGTACGCCCGCTGCCAGATCGGATTTTTCCTTTTGCAGGTGCTGGATTTTCTCTTCCACCGTGCCACGGGCAATCATCTTGTAGACGAACACCGGCTTTTCCTGGCCAATGCGATAGGCGCGGTCGGTGGCCTGGTTTTCCGTTGCGGGGTTCCACCAGGGGTCATAGTGGATCACCGTGTCCGCTTCGGTCAGGTTCAAGCCTACGCCACCGGCCTTCAGGCTGATCAGAAAGATCTGACGCTTGCCGCTTTGGAAATCCTTCACCGGTGAGCGGCGATCCCGAGTTTGTCCCGTCAGCAGTGCGTAATCGATGCCACGTTTCTCAAGCTCGACCTCGATCAACGCCAGCATCGAAGTGAATTGCGAAAACAACAGAATCCGTCGGCCTTCCTCGAACAATTCCTCGAGCATTTCCATCAGGCTGTCGAGCTTGCCCGAGGTGCTGCCGCGTGCGGGCAGGGTGGCGTCGTTGACCAGCCGCAGGTCGCAGCAGACCTGACGCAACTTGAGCAGTGCCTCGAGGATGATGATCTGGCTGCGTGCGACACCTTTGCGGGTGATCTCGTCGCGCACCTTCTTGTCCATGGCCAGGCGCATGGTTTCGTACACATCGCGCTGGGCTTCGTTGAGTTCGACCCAGTGAATGATTTCGGTCTTGGGCGGCAGTTCCGTTGCCACCTGCTCTTTGGTCCTGCGCAGCAGGAACGGCTTGATCCGGCCGTTCAGGTGCTGGAGGCGTACTTCGCTGGTGCGTTTTTCGATCGGTACGCGGTAGTCGCGGTTGAAGCTTTTAACGTCGCCGAGCCAGCCGGGCAGCAGGAAGTGAAACAGCGACCACAGCTCGCCCAGGTGGTTTTCCAGTGGCGTGCCGCTCAGGCACAGGCGCTGGCGCGCGTTCAGCTCGCGTGCGGCGTGAGCGGCCTTGCTGTTCGGGTTCTTGATGTATTGCGCCTCGTCCAGCACCAGCACATGCAGGGGCTGCGCGGCCAGGCGCTCGACATCCTTGGGCAGCAAGGCGTAGGTGGTGAGGATCAGGTCGTAGTCGGCCAGGTGCTCGAAATGCTTCTTGCGACTGGCGCCATACAGCGCCAGCACCTTGAGCTGCGGCGTGAAGTGCGCCGCTTCGTCGAGCCAGTTCGGGATCAGGCTGGTGGGCATCACCACCATGCAGGGCCGATCGAGGCGTCCGGCGTTTTTCTCGCTGAGCACATGCGCCAGGGTTTGCAGGGTCTTGCCCAGGCCCATGTCATCGGCGAGGATGCCGCCGACTTCCAGCTGGCGCAGCGACTGCATCCAGCTCAAGCCTTCCAGCTGGTAGGGACGCAAGGTCGCGTTCAGGCCTTCGGGGGCGGTGGCGTTATAGTCGCGGACGTCGCGCAGGCGCTGGGCAAAGGTGCGGATCTGTTCGCCGCCCTCCCACAGCAGCGGCAGGTCCTCCAGCGGGTTCAGGCGGGTAGCGTCGGCCTTGCTCAGGCGCAGGGTGGTTTCCCCGGGTTCCTGCAGGTAGAACTCGCCGAGGGTCGCCAGCACCGGTTTCAGGCGACCGAACGGCAGGGCGACTTGCAGCGGGCCATGCTCGGAGTTCGGACGATTGGGAATGTTCACCAGGATCAGCTCGTCGTCGCGACGGCGGGCCAGGCGCTCCGGGTTGAGTATTTCGGTGTGGGAGCGCATCAGGTTCAGCAGGATCGGCAGCAGGCTCAGCCGTTCGCCGTTGACGATGATCCCCAGTTCCAGGTCAAACCAGTCACGCTCCGGTGTCTGTTCGACCGTCGCGTACCAGTCGTCCACGGCGGTCAGGTCGAAACCGAAGTCTTCGTCGATCTGCAGCTCCCAGCCCTGGGTGCGCAGTTTTGGCAGTTCGTTGAGGGTGAAGGTCAGCCAGGCGCTGTCGTTGACCATCTCATAGAGCTCGCCAGCGCTCTCCGGCAGCGCTTTGCTCTGGCGGGTGGCAACTTTGAAACCGAGGATTCGCAGTTGCTCCCTGTAGGCCTGTTCGACTTCCGGGTGGCGTTTTATCCGTAAGGTCTGTGTTTCCTGGCGGATCAGCACGTCGGCATTTTTCTGCCCGCTGACGTATTCATCCAGATAGCTGAAAGACAGCGCCGCACGATGCTGGATGTAGCGCTGCATCCGTCCATTGCGCGGCTCGAAGGCGCTGAATTCGATGCTGGCCAGCCACAGGCGTGGAATCGGCTGCACGTTGTCCACCAGCACCTGGGGTGGCGCTTTCGCGCTGCGGTTTTCCAGGACGGCCTGGAGTTTCTCCAGCAGTTCCGCGTCTTGCGCGGCGGCGGGGTAGGCGAGGGTGTCCTGCACCTTGAGCAAGACGGCCGCGCAATGTTTGCAGTTACTGCGTACCGGGCAGGTGCAGGTGGCATCGACCATCAGCAATGTGGCCTTGGCCGACTCGCGCAGGTGAATGGTCTGGCGGTAAACGTTACCGCCAGAACCTTCGCAGACGGCGGTGATGGTGGCGTCGCCGGCCTCGATGATCCTCACACGGTTTTCCAGCGCGTATCGCCGGCCGCGCTCCAGGCTCTGTTCCTTGAATCGGCTGACCCAGGAGGGTGCCAGCGGTTTGCTCAGGGGCGCGGACATAAATCAGTCCGGTATTTCTTCGGGAACGGGTCGTGGCGCAGGCGCGGTCAGCGAGGTGATCTTGATCAGCAGGCCCAGGTGCCCGGCATCGAGGAAGTTCAGTTGTCCGTTTTTGGTGTGGCTGTCGGTGTTCAGGCGCTCACTGGCAGTGACCAGGCCGTCAGCGTCGAACTGGTTGACCCAGAAGTCGGCACCGACATCGGTGAAGCGCCCCTGTTTGATGCTCAACGTGCCTTCGATCGGGAACTGGCCGAACTGTTCCTTGCCGTCGCTGATCGCCACTTTCGACGCTTCTTCGCCAAGGGGCTGCTGCCAGGCCTTGTGCAGCAGGACGGTGTACTCGTTGCTGGCGGTGAGCTTTTCCACCTCGCCATTGAGGCTCGGTGTGCGCAGGCTGCCGGGGCTGATGTGCTGAGCCCCGGCATCCCAGTCTTCGGGGGCTGCGCGGCTGACAATGGCCGGCACGGCGTTCTGCCGCACCAGAATCATTTCAACCTGATACAGGTCATCGGCATTCGCCATCGGAGCGGCCAGGGTCAGCAGCAAAGTCAGTGAGCGAAACAGGCGCATTCGGCGTCCTTCAAGCAGTTTTCGGAATGAGGCACACAAGCAGCGCCTCCACAGTATTAAAGCGCTCTTCCGGGCGCTCCATCGGCACCATGAATTTGAACATCGTGGCGCCTTCGAATTTATAGCGTTTGGGCTGGCCCTGGATCAGCTTGATCAGGGTTAGCGGATCGACCGGCGTCTGCGCCGCGAACTCGATGCGGCCACCTTGCGGGCCACCGTCGATCTTCTTGATGCCCAGCCCCTCGGCCTGCAACTTCAGCGCGGTGATGCGCATCAGGTTCTTGGTCGGTTCCGGCAGCAGACCGAAACGGTCGATCATTTCCACCTGCAGGTCCTTGAGGCCGTCTTCATCGGTGGCCGAAGCAATGCGCTTGTACAGGATCAGTCGCGCATGCACGTCCGGCAGGTAGTCTTCCGGAATCAACGCCGGCACGCGCAGATTGACCTCGGGGCCACCGCCCAGCGGTTGGTCGAGGTTGGGTTGCTCGCCCTTGCGGATCGACTTCACCGCGCGTTCGAGCATCTCCATGTACAGCGTGAAGCCGACGGCCTGGATCTGCCCGCTTTGGCCGTCGCCCAACAGTTCGCCGGCACCGCGGATTTCCAGGTCGTTGGTGGCGAGCACAAAGCCTGCGCCGAGGTCCTGGGTGTTGGCGATCGCTTCCAGGCGCTTCTCGGCATCCGGAGTGATCTGCTGGCGCGGCGGCGTCAGCAGGTAGGCGTATGCCTGGTGGTGACTGCGCCCGACCCGGCCGCGCAACTGGTGCAACTGGGCCAGGCCGAACTTGTCGGCCCGCTCGATGATGATGGTGTTGGCGCTCGGCACGTCGATGCCGGTCTCGATGATGGTCGAGGCGATCAGCACGTTGAAGCGCTTGTGATAGAAGTCGCTCATCACCTGTTCGAGTTCGCGTTCGCGCATCTGCCCGTGACCGATGCCGATCCGCGCTTCCGGCACCAGTTCGGCGAGGTCGGCGGCACACTTCTCGATGGTCTTCACGTCGTTGTGCAGGTAGTAGACCTGACCGCCACGCAGCAGCTCACGCAGCAGGGCTTCCTTGACCGTGCTTTTGTTCTGCTCCATGACGAAGGTGCGCACCGACAGGCGCCGCGCCGGTGGGGTTGCGATGATCGACAGGTCGCGCATGCCCGACACCGCCATGTTCAGCGTGCGCGGAATCGGCGTGGCGGTGAGGGTGAGGATGTCGACCTCGCTGCGCAGGGCCTTGAGCTGTTCTTTCTGGCGCACACCGAAGCGGTGCTCTTCGTCGATGATCACCAGGCCCAGGTTCTTGATCTTCACGTCGTCCTGCAGCAGCTTGTGAGTGCCGATGACGATGTCGATCTTGCCTTCGGCCAGGTCCGCGACCGCCGCGTTCACTTCCTTGGTCGACTTGAAGCGGCTCATGACTTCCACGGTCACCGGCCAGTCGGCGAAGCGGTCGCGGAAGCTGTTGTAGTGTTGCTGTGCGAGCAGGGTGGTCGGCACCAGGATCGCCACTTGCTTGCCGCTGTGCACGGCAATGAAGGCCGCGCGCATCGCCACTTCGGTCTTGCCGAAGCCCACGTCGCCGCAGACCAGACGATCCATGGGCTTGGGCGCGAGCATGTCTTCGCGCACGGCCTCGATGGTGACCTGCTGGTCGGGGGTTTCCTCGAAGGGGAAGCCGGCGCTGAACGTGGCGTAGTCGGCTTTCGGGTCGGCGAAGGCATACCCTTCGCGGGCCGCACGGCGTGCATAGATGTCGAGCAGTTCCGCCGCCACATCGCGCACTTGTTCGGCGGCCTTGCGCTTGGCTTTCTGCCAGGTCTCGGAGCCGAGGCGGTGCAACGGGGCCAGGGCATCGTCGCTGCCGGTGTAGCGGGCGATCAGGTGCAGGTTGGCCACCGGCACGTAAAGCTTGGCGCCCTCGGCGTATTCCAGGGCGAGGAATTCAGCAGCCTGGTTGTCGATCTCCAGGGTTGCCAGACCCAGGTAGCGGCCGACCCCGTGATCGATATGCACCACCGGCGCACCTTCGCGCAATTCGGTGAGGTTCTTGATCACCGCATCGTTGTTGGCGTCGGCGCGTTTTTCCCGACGCCGGCGCTGCATCACGCGCTGGCCGAACAGCGGGCTCTCGGCAACCAGCGCCAAGGCCGGGTCCTCGAGCACCAGGCCTTCGTCGAGCGGCGCAATGGTAATCGCCAGGCGTTCCTTGCTCGCGACGAAATCCGGCCAGCTGTCGACGGTTTTGGGACGCAGCTTCAGGCGCTCCAGCAACTCCAGCAGCACTTCGCGACGACCAGCGGATTCGGCGGTAAACAGCACGCGACCGGGGAACTCATCGAGAAAACCGGCCAGGGCCGCCAACGGCTGGGTGGCCTTGGCTTCGATCGCCAGGTCCGGCAACGGACGGGCGGGGAAGCGTTCGCGACCGGCACCGGTTTCGACGTCCTGCTGGCTGGCGACGACCCGTGGCCAGTTTTTCAGGCGTGCGAAGCAGTCTTCCACCGGCAGAAACAATTCGGCCGGCGGCAACAAAGGACGCGATGGATCGACGCGACGTTCCTCATAGCGATTGCGCACGTCGTTCCAGAAGTTTTCTGCAGCTTGTTCGATGCCCGGCAGGGAAAACACTTGCGTGTCCTGGGGCAGGTAGTCGAACAGGGTCGAGGTTTCCTCGAAAAACAGCGGCAGGTAGTACTCGATGCCGGCCGGAGTGATCCCGCTGCTGAGGTCCTGGAAGATCGGGCAGCGCCGGAAATCGACATCGAAACGCTCGCGAAACCGTGACTTGAAACGGGTCACGGCTTCTTTTTGCAGCGGGAATTCCTTGGCCGGCAGCAGCTTGACCGAATCGACCTTGTCGATGGAGCGCTGGTTTTCCGGGTCGAAGGTGCGCAGGGTTTCGATTTCATCGTCAAACAGGTCGATGCGATAAGGCAGCTTGCTGCCCATCGGGAACAGGTCCAGCAACGAGCCGCGCACCGTGAATTCGCCGTGTTCGTACACGGTGTCGACATAACGGTAGCCGGTGGCTTCGAGCCGGGTGCGCATCTGCTCGACATCGAGTTTCTGGCCCACGTCCAGGACCAGGCTGCTGCCGAGCAGGAATTTTGTCGGCGCCAGGCGATGCAGGGCGGTGGTAATCGGCACCACCAGCACGCCGTGACTCAGCTCCGGCAACCGGTAGAGGGCGGCGATGCGCTGGGAAATGATGTCCTGGTGCGGCGAGAACAGGTCGTAGGGCAGGGTTTCCCAGTCCGGGAAATGCAGTACGGGCAAATCCGGGGCGAAGAAACCCAGCTCCTGCTCCAGACGCTCGGCGCTCTGGCTGTCGGCGGTCAGCAGCAGGGTAAAGCGCTTGGCTGCGCTGGCAGCCTCGGCAATGGCCAGGCTGAGGGCGGCACCGGGCAGGTTGCCCCAATGCTGTTTACCTGCGGCAGCAGGGAGATGCGGTAGACGCAGAACGGGCACGGAAGGTTGAGCTCCAAGCGTTGCGACAAAGTCGGTAATTGTAGCGGGCCGGGATGCCGCCTGTCAGTTGCTGACTGCGTCTATCCGGCAAGTTTGGCGAAATGTAGTGGTAAAGACAAAAAACGCCGGTTTTTTGCTGAAGAACACCGATTATGTAGTGGCAAAACTAGCGAGTGTTACGGAGGGTTACGGATAAGACAGCGATGTCTTCAAAAAATTGACCCTCCTGAAAGGCCCGGTTTTACTGGGCTCCGGCGCCTGTGATTTTTTTCTGTCGGAAATTTGTTACGGATCGCACGACAGGCGCGCATTGCTACGCGGGTTTCTCGGCGGCATAATGTAGCCCCTTTTTTCTGCCCCTACATGTGGAAGGTTCCCGTGACTCAGAAGCCCGACCAGTGTCTTGGTGAATGGATCGACCGTGAAGCACTCGCAGAAGCGATGATTCCGCTTATCGGTCAGCTCTACCGCAATAACAACGTGGTGAGCTCGATCTATGGCCGCAGCCTGATCAACCGTTCAGTCATCGCGATTCTCAAAGCGCACCGCTTTGCTCGTCACCGTCAGTCCGACGATACCGAACTGTCCGTCCACGAAACATTCCCGCTGATCAAGGCGATGAGCGAGCTCAAACTGGGCGCCGCTTCGGTCGACCTGGGCAAGCTGGCGTCCAAATTCAAGGCCGAAGGCAATGGCCGTACGGCCGAGCAGTTCGTCCGTGAAGAACTGGCCGACGTGGTTGGCCAGCAGAACGCCTCCGCACGCAAAGGCACTGACGTTGTCCTGTACGGCTTCGGTCGTATCGGCCGTCTGCTGGCGCGCATCCTGATCGAGAAAACCGGTGGTGGCGACGGCCTGCGCCTGCGCGCCATCGTGGTCCGCAAGGGCGCCGAGAACGACCTGGTCAAGCGTGCCAGCCTGCTGCGCCGCGACTCGGTTCATGGCCCGTTCGATGGCACCATCACCATTGATGAAGCCAACAACACCATCACTGCCAACGGCAACCTGATCCAGGTGATCTACGCCAAGAGCCCGACCGAAGTCGACTACACCCAGTACGGCATCGAAAACGCTCTGATCGTCGACAACACCGGTGTATGGCGTGACGCCGACGGCCTGGGCCAGCATCTGGCCTGCCCGGGCGCTGCCCGCGTGATCCTCACCGCACCTGGCAAGGGCGCGCTGAAGAACATCGTGCACGGCATCAACCACGGCGAAATCACCCCTGACGACAAGATCATCTCGGCCGCCTCCTGCACCACCAACGCCATCGTGCCGGTGCTCAAGGCCGTGAATGACAAGTTCGGCATCGTCAATGGACACGTCGAAACCGTTCACTCGTTCACCAACGACCAGAACCTGATCGACAACTTCCACAAGGGCAGCCGTCGTGGCCGTGCCGCGCCGCTGAACATGGTCATCACCGAAACCGGTGCTGCCACTGCCGCCGCCAAGGCACTGCCAGTGCTCAAGGGCAAGCTGACCGGCAACGCGATTCGTGTGCCTACACCGAACGTGTCGATGGCCATCCTGAACCTGAACCTGGAAAAGGCCACCACTCGCGACGAAATCAACGAGTACCTGCGCCAGATGGCCATGCACTCGGATCTGCACAAGCAGATCGACTACGTCAGCTCCCAGGAAGTGGTTTCCACCGACTTCGTTGGCTCGCGCCACGCAGGCGTTGTGGATGCGGAAGCGACCATCACCCAGGATAACCGCGTTGTACTGTACGTCTGGTACGACAACGAATTCGGTTACAGCTGCCAGGTGGTGCGCGTGATGGAAGACATGGCCGGTGTGAACCCGCCTGCGTTCCCACGCTAAGCGTTTAGCTGCACATCAGAAACGCCCTGACTTCGGTCGGGGCGTTTTTGTTTGTGCTCTGTTTGGTTTTTTCGGTGCGCCTACTGTGGCAATCGCGAGCAAACCCGCTCCCACGGGTTCGCCACCTCGCATTACAGGGCCGGACAAGCCCGCAGGATCGCCAGGTTAGCTGGCTGTCAAAGCGTTTCAGTTGCTCGTCAGATCAAGGTGCACCGATTGCTCTTGCCGCATAATGCTCGGCCTCGGTGTGTATCAGGCAGTGACTTGGGGAGCGCAGGAAGTGTTGAAAGGGTGGCGGAGTATTGTCTTTTTACTGCTTGGCGTGCTGTCAGGCTGCGGTAACGGTGATTCCATGGAGGGCTTCGGCGGCCCGACCATGGGCAGTACGTATTCGATCAAGTACCTGCGCCAGGCCAATCTTCCCAAGCCGGCGGAGGTCCAGGCCGAGGTCGAAAAAATCCTCGCTCAGGTGGATCGACAGATGTCGACCTACCGCAGCGATTCAGACATCGAGCGTTTCAACGATTTGCCTGCCCATCGCTGTCAGAACATGCCCGCGCCGGTCCTGGAATTGGTGCGCGTCGGCCGGCAGTTGTCGGAACAAAGTGAAGGCTCCTTCGACCTGACGGTGGAGCCATTGCTCAATCTCTGGGGTTTTGGTCCCCAGTCACGGGGCGAAAAGGTCCCGTCCGCCCAGGCGCTGGCAGACGTACGGCAGCGGGTGGGTTATCAGCACTTGCGCATCGAAGGCGATCAGCTGTGCAAGGATGCGGCCGTCGAAGTCGACTTCAACAGCATCGCCGCGGGTTACGTGGTGGACCGTATTGCGGCCAGGCTAGAAGCCATGGGCATCCGCAGCTACCTCGTTGAAGCCACGGGCGAACTCAAGGCCTCGGGCAGGAAGCTCGATGGCTCACCCTGGCAGGTCGCTCTGGAGGAGCCACGGGACGATGAGCAGGTGGCGCAGCGAATCATCGCCGTCGACGGCTTTGGCGTCTCGACGTCTGGTGACTACCGTAACTATTTCGAACAGCGCGGTCGGCGCTATTCCCACACCTTCGATGCCCGCACCGGAAAACCGGTCTCACATACCCTTGCGTCAGTCACGGTCATTAATCCTTCTGCATTGTTGGCCGATGGCCTGTCGACGCTGTTACTGATTCTCGGCCCGGAACGTGGCTGGGACTACGCGGAAAAACACGATATCGGCGCCTTTTTTGTGATCCGTGCCGATACCGGTTTCGTCACACGTACCAGTCACGCTTTTGAGCGCCTCAGTGGCGAGAAAGCCGAGTGACGAGCGTGCTTGTCGCAACGAAGACTGGCGTTGTAGTGCAGGCAAAACTAGCCTACGACGCGACCAAGGGTTAATGTGCGCGGCGGTGACGCTTCTATAGACTGTGTCCGGGTTCTGCACTGGCCCCAAATTGTTCCTTCACGCCGCCGATCGGCGTGATTTAGCCGCAGGTGCCGAGGGCGCCGCGGCCTGTTCTGAGGAGTACGCATGGCTGTCTACAACTACGACGTGGTGGTATTGGGTTCCGGCCCGGCGGGAGAAGGCGCGGCAATGAACGCCGCCAAGGCAGGGCGCAAGGTGGCCATGGTCGACAGCCGTCGGCAGGTCGGCGGTAACTGCACCCACTTGGGCACCATCCCGTCCAAGGCACTGCGTCACTCGGTCCGGCAGATCATGCAGTTCAACACCAATCCGATGTTCCGGGCGATTGGCGAGCCGCGCTGGTTTTCGTTCCCTGACGTGCTGAAAAGCGCCGAGAAGGTCATTTCCAAGCAGGTCGCTTCCCGTACCGGCTACTACGCCCGCAACCGCGTCGACGTGTTCTTCGGCACCGGCAGCTTCGCCGACGAGCAGACCATCGAAGTGGTGTGCGCCAACGGCGTGGTGGAAAAACTGGTGGCCAAGCACATCATCATCGCCACCGGATCGCGTCCTTATCGCCCGGCGGACATCGATTTCCATCACCCGCGTATCTACGATAGCGACACCATCCTCAGCCTCGGCCACACCCCACGTAAACTCATCGTTTACGGCGCCGGCGTGATCGGTTGCGAATACGCATCGATCTTCAGCGGCCTGGGCGTGCTGGTGGAATTGGTCGACAACCGCAGTCAGCTGTTGAGCTTCCTCGACTCGGAAATTTCCCAGGCCCTGAGCTACCACTTCAGCAACAACAACATCACCGTTCGCCACAACGAAGACTACGACCGCGTAGAAGGCGTGGACAACGGCGTGATCCTGCACCTCAAGTCCGGCAAGAAGATCAAGGCCGACGCCTTGCTCTGGTGCAACGGCCGGACCGGCAACACCGACCAGTTGGGGCTGGAAAACATCGGCATCAAGGTCAACAGCCGTGGCCAGATCGAGGTCGACGAGGCCTACCGCACCTGCGTGCCGAACATCTACGGTGCCGGTGACGTGATCGGTTGGCCAAGCCTGGCCAGTGCGGCTCACGACCAGGGTCGTTCGGCCTCGGGCAGCATCGTCGAGAACGGCAGCTGGCGTTTCGTGAATGACGTGCCGACCGGCATCTACACCATTCCGGAGATCAGCTCGATCGGCAAGAACGAGCAGGAGCTGACCCAGGCCAAGGTTCCGTACGAAGTGGGCAAGGCGTTCTTCAAGGGCATGGCGCGCGCGCAGATCGCCGGCGAGCCGCAAGGCATGCTGAAGATCCTGTTCCATCGCGAAACCCTGGAAGTGCTGGGCGTGCACTGCTTCGGGTATCAGGCGTCGGAGATCGTGCACATCGGTCAGGCGATCATGAACCAGCCGGGCGAACTGAACACGCTGAAGTACTTCGTCAACACGACGTTCAACTACCCGACCATGGCCGAAGCCTATCGGGTAGCGGCTTACGACGGCCTCAACCGGCTTTTTTGAGCGGCTCCGGCCGGTGGCCTGAGCCGGCCGGGGAGACCGATTTCAGCAATTCCCGAGCGTGGCAGTGGCCAAACCGGGAAAGTCTGTAATCAGGCTGTCAACGCCGAAGTCGGCGAGCCTGCGCATCAGCGCAGGTTCGTTGACTGTCCACACCGACACATGCAGCCCCTGACGCTGCGCCTTTTGCAGGCGTTCCGGCGTACACAGCGTCCAGTTCAAAGCCAGATACTCACAGCCGTAGCTCGCCGCCACCTTGAGCGGGTCGAGCCAGGCGTACTCGGCCACCAGCCCGCGTGAGACGTCCGGCACCAGGTCCAATGCGGCTTTCAGTACTTCCCGCGAACTCGAGGTGATCGTCACCTTGTCGAGCAGGTCGAAACGCTGTGCCATCTCGCGAATCGCCAGCACCGTCGTCGCGGCGCGGGTGCGTGAAGCGCTCTTGACCTCCAGTTGCCAGTGATCGAAGGCGCATTTCTCGAACAGCTCTTCCAACGTCGGGATCGGGCAGGGCTTGATCCAGCCCGGGCCGCCCTTGCGCGCGTCGTAGGTCACCAGTTCGGCAGCCGTATGCTCGACCACCTTGCCGCGCCGGTCAGTGGTGCGCTTGAGCGTCGGGTCGTGAATGACCATCAGCTCGTTGTCCATCGACAGATGCAGGTCCAGTTCGCAGCGGCGCACGCCGTGCTTGAGGCATTCCTGAAAGCTGGTCAGGGTGTTTTCCGGTGCTTCGCCCTTGGCGCCGCGATGGCCGTAGATGAGGGTCACGGTTCTTCCTTAAGTTAAATGCCTGATTCTTGTTCGCGGGCCAGACGTCGTTCCTGGGCCTGCTTCTGCAAGATGTAGCGGGCCAGCAGTTGGCGCTGGGCGTCGGTCGGACGCTCGAACTCGGTGCCGACGTCGAAGCCATCGCCCTTGGGGTCGCAATGAGTCACGCGAGCGCGCAGCAACAACCCGAGGGCCTGGGGCATCAGCACCAGCTTTATCGACAGGTGCGCGCCGGTGGCAATCGGTGTCGGGTGCTGGAAGTCGATGCCGCCCTCGGAAATGATCACCGGTTGCGGTTCGCCGATCTGGCCAAGGACGGTGAGGGCGATCACCTGGCTGAGCAGATCGATGCGTTTGTTCTGCACTTTGAGGAACGCCGCGAGGTTGCGATCGCGCTCGCTGATCTGGCGCAACAGGTGTTGCGACTCGAATTCGCTCAGGTGCAGTTCGCTGAGCACGTTGAAGAGTGGGGAAGCATCCTGCAACACTTCCTGGCCTGCGGCTTCGGGAGCGGACAGGGGCCGAATTTCCAGTGCGATCGTGTCCTCGATACGGTAGTATTCGCGGCGATCTTCTTCATCTAATGTCGACATGGCGAACCCATGGTAGCGGCGGTGGTCTGAGTGTAAAGCTGGTTATCGACCCCCGCCACAAGGACGTTCCTTTTCCCTCCGAACAAGCCCCGACATGTTCAGACCTCTCTTCGTATTCATTGGCACGCGTTACACCCGTGCAAAGCGTCGCAATCACTTTGTGTCGTTCATTTCCCTGACTTCCATGATCGGTCTCGCCCTCGGCGTCATCGTGATGATCGTGGTGCTGTCGGTCATGAACGGCTTCGATCACGAGATGCGCACCCGCGTCCTGGGCATGGTGCCCCACGCGACCATCGAGTCCGGGGAGCCGATCAGCAACTGGCAGGGCCTGGCCGACAAGGTCCGGCAGAACCGCCAGGTGACGGCCGTGGCGCCCTTTACCCAGATGCAGGGCCTGCTGACCAACAACGGCAAGGTGTCCAAGGTGCTGCTCAATGCCATCGACCCGGCACTGGAGCGGCAGGTTTCGATCATTGACAAGTTCATGTTGCAGGGCAAGCTCGACGACCTCGAGCCCGGCAGCTTTGGCATCGTCATCGGCGACAAGGCGGCCGCCAAGCTCGGTGCGGCCATTGGCGACAAACTGACCTTCGTCGCGCCGGAGGTCACCGTGACGCCGGCCGGGATGTTCCCGCGCATGAAGCGCTTTACCGTGGTGGGCATCTTCCACGTCGGTGCCGGCGAGATCGACGGTTACCTGGGCGTCACCAACCTGCAGGACCTGGGGAAACTGCACCGCTGGAAGCCGGATCAGGTGCAAGGCCTGCGCCTGAAGTTCGACGACCTGTTCCAGGCACCACGGACCGCGTGGAACATCGCCCAGCAGCTGGGCGAAGACCATTACTACGCCCGCGACTGGACGCGTACCCACGGCAACCTGTACCAGGCGATCCGCATGGAAAAAGCCATGATCGGCCTGCTGTTGCTGCTGATCGTCGCCGTCGCCGCGTTCAACATCATTTCCACGCTGGTGATGGTGGTGAACGACAAGAAGAGCGACATCGCGATTCTGCGCACCCTCGGCGCCACGCCGCGCACGATCATGGCGACCTTCATGGTGCAGGGCACCGTCATCGGCGTGGTCGGCACGTTGATCGGCGCCGTCCTCGGGATCTTCGCCGCGCTGAACGTCAGCGCCGCGATCTCGGCGCTCGAAGGCCTGATCGGCCACAAATTCCTCAACGCCGACGTGTATTTCATCGATTACCTGCCGTCGCAAGTGCAGAGCCAGGATGTGTTGATGGTCTGCGCCGCCGCGTTGGTCCTGAGTTTCCTCGCCACCCTGTATCCAGCCTGGCGTGCCGCGCGCACCCAGCCTGCGGAGGCGCTACGTTATGAGTGAGTCGGGCATGAGTGATAAAGCAATCTTGAGCTGCCGCAACCTGGGCAAGTCCTACGAGGAAGGCCCTGAATCGGTGGAGGTTCTCAGTGGCTTGCAATTGGAACTGCATCCGGGGGAGCGCGTGGCGATCATCGGCAAGTCGGGTTCGGGCAAAAGTACCTTGCTCAACCTGCTCGGTGGCCTCGATACGCCGACCAAGGGCAGCGTCTGGCTCGACGGTGAGGAGCTTTCGGCCCTGAGCGAGAAAAACCGTGGCCTGCTGCGCAACCGTGCACTGGGCTTCGTGTATCAGTTCCACCATTTGCTGCCTGAGTTCACCGCGCTGGAAAACGTCTGCATGCCGCTGCTGATCGGCAAGACCGCAATTCCCGAGGCGCGCCAGCGTGCGACCGCGTTGCTGGAGCGGGTAGGGCTCGGCCATCGGCTGGAGCACAAGCCTGCAGAGTTGTCCGGCGGCGAGCGTCAGCGCGTGGCCATCGCCCGTGCGCTGGTGAACAAGCCCGGCCTGGTGATGCTCGACGAGCCGACCGGCAACCTGGATTCCCACACGGCTGCAGGCATCCTGGAATTGATGCTCGAACTGAGCAAGTCGTTGCGTACGGCGTTCCTGGTCGTGACCCACGACCTGAACCTGGCGCGCCAGATGGACCGTGTCCTGCAATTGCAGGAAGGTCGCCTGGCGCCCATCTGACGGCTCATAACCCGTCGGGTCTTTTTGTTTTCATACGGTGCCCCTGCGAATGTTCAGACCGTTATCGATCTTTATCGGCACGCGCTATACCCGCGCCAAGCGCCGCAATCGCTTCGTTTCGTTCATCTCGATGACCTCGATGATCGGCCTCGCCCTTGGCGTGCTGTCGATGATCGTGGTGTTGTCGGTCATGAACGGTTTCCAGCGCGAGATGAGTTCGCGCATCCTCGGCATGGTGCCCCACGCCACGATCGTCGGCGTCAACCCGATCGACGATTGGCAGCCGGTGGCTGCCGCCGCGATGAAGAACCCCGAGGTGACCGCCGCCGTGCCGTTCACCGAGCTGGAAGGCATGCTGTCCTACAAGGGGGCGATGCAGCCGATCCAGGTCAGCGGCGTGGACCCGGCGCTGGAAGGCAAGGTATCGATCGTTGCCCAGCACATCGTCCAGGGTCGTCTCGACGCCTTGAAACCGGGTGAGTTCGGCGTGGTGATCGGCGAGATCACGGCGCGCCGTTTCCGCTTGAATGTCGGTGACAAGATCACCCTCATCGTGCCGGAAGTCAGCACCGCGCCGGGCGGGATCACTCCGCGCATGCAGCGCTTGAACGTGGTGGGCGTGTTCAAGGTGGGCGCCGAACTCGATGGTTCGATGGCGCTGATCCACGTCGCCGATGCCGCGCAGATGCAGCATTGGCAGCCGAACCAGGTGCAGAGCGTGCGCCTGGCGGTGAAGGACTTGTACGCGGCGCCGAAGGTTTCCAGTGATATCGCTGGCGGCCTGGGTACGGCCTACAAGGCTGACGACTGGACGCACACCCAAGGCAGTCTGTTCAGTGCGATGAAGATGGAAAAAACCATGATCGGCCTGCTGTTGCTGATGATCGTCGCCGTGGCGGCGTTCAACATCATCGCCACGCTGATCATGGTGGTGAACGACAAGGGCGCCGACATCGCGATCCTGCGCACCATCGGCGCCACGCCCCGACAGATCATGGCGATCTTCATGGTCCAGGGGACGGTGATCGGGGTGGTCGGCACCTTGATCGGTGGTGTCCTTGGCGTGATTGCCGCGCTGAACGTCAGCGAGCTGGTTGGCTGGGTCGAGCGGGTGAGCGGCCAGCACATCTTCAGTTCCGATGTGTATTTCGTCAGTAACTTGCCTTCGCAGTTGCAGGGCGGCGACGTGGCCCTGATCTGCACGGCGGGGTTCGTGCTGAGCTTCCTGGCCACGGTTTACCCGGCGTGGCGGGCGGCGAAGGTCGAGCCGGCGCATGCCCTTCGATACTCGTAAACCGACGACTTGTTTGGAGGCCGGCCCTGCTGGCCTCAATCCCCCTTTGGTAACTCGATGACAAACCGCGTCCACCCCTCAGTCGATTCGCAATGAATCCGCCCGCCGTGGGCTCGAACGATCGACGCGGTAATCGCCAAACCCAATCCCGCATGCTCGTTGCTGCCTTCCTGTCGAGCCGGGTCAGCCCGGTAAAACCGGTCGAACAAACGCGGCAACCTGGCTGCGTCGATGCCGGCGCCGTTGTTCTCCACGGTCAGGCTCGAACCTTGGGTCTGTTCGACGATCTGCACGCGAATCTCACCTCCGGGCGGGGTGAAGCGCAAGGCGTTGTCCAGCAGATTGGAAAGCGCCCGCCGCAACATGCTGCGATCGCCGTCGATGCGCGCGCTGCCATCACGGCTCAGCGTTACACGGGCGTCCTCGGCCAGTGGTGCAAAAAATTCCAGTAGCACGTCCACTTCTTCCGCCAGCGCCAGCGATTCACGCCTGGGGGCCAGCAAGCCGTGGTCGGCCTTGGCCAGGTACAGCATGTCGTTGACCAGTTGCGCCATCCACTGCAGTTCCTCAAGGTTGCTGTGCAACGCCTCGCGATAATCTTCGAGGGGGCGTGGGCGGGTGAGGGTGACCTGGGTGTGGGTCAACAGATTCGACAACGGCGTGCGCAGTTCATGGGCGATGTCGGCAGAGAAGGCCGAAAGCCGCTGAAAAGAGTCGTCCAGACGTCCGAGCATGGCGTTGAAGTGGTGAGCCATTTCCGCGAGTTCTGGCGGCATGTCTTCGGCGGGCAGGCGGGCATTGAGCGATTGCGCGGAAACGCCACGGGCGACTGCACTCATGCGACGCAATGGCCGCAACCCGCTGCGCGCCGCCCAGGCGCCGAGCAGGGCGGTGGCCAGGGCGGACAGGCCGACGGTCAGCCAGATCAGGCGCTGCATGCGTTGCAGGAAATGCTGGTGATGGGTGATGTCCAGCAACAGGGTCACTTGCGGGGAGCCTGGTTGATCGACAGCCAGTGGTGCATTCAGCACCCGGTAGTCGGTGCCGTCGTGGCTGATGGTGGATAATCCAAGGGTTAGCGGCAGCTTGTCGGGCAGGCGCGTCGAACTGTCGAACCAGCGCTGGCCGTCGTTGCCGGTAATGCGCAGGGACACATCGGCCTGGCGGTTCAGTTCCGCCAGCCGCACTTCGCTTGCGCTCGATTGCAGGTCAGGCAGCGCCCGGCGTAAATCCACCAGCCTGGCCTCCAGCAGTTGCTGGTCGAGCTCGACGAAGTGCGCCTCGCTGGCGCGACTGAACAGCACGCCGGCCACCAGCGAGACCACGGCTGTGCAGGCGGCGAACAGCAGCGCCAGGCGGCTGCTCAAGGACAGTCGACGCATCAGGCGGGGCGCTCTTCAAGGACATAACCCATGCCGCGCACGGTGTGGATCAACTTGTTCGGGAACTCGTCATCGATCTTCAGGCGCAAACGACGGATGGCGACTTCGATGACATTGGTGTCGCTGTCGAAATTCATGTCCCAGACCTGGGAGGCAATCAAGGATTTGGGCAACACCTCGCCCTGGCGGCGCAGAAGCATTTCCAGCAGGGAGAATTCCTTGGCGGTCAGGTCGATGCGCTGGCCGTTGCGTTCGACACGTCGGCGGATCAGGTCCAGGCGCAGGTCTGCCAGTTGCAGGCTGGTTTCCTGGGGTTGGACGCTGCCACGGCGCAACAGACTGCGGACCCTGGCCAGCAGTTCGGAAAACGCGAAGGGTTTGATCAGGTAGTCGTCGGCGCCGAGCTCCAGGCCGTGAACCCTGTCCTCGACGGCATCCCGCGCCGTCAGAAACAGGACCGGCGTATCGAGCCCAGCGCTGCGCACCGCTTGCAGGATTTGCCAGCCATCGCGGCCAGGCAGCATGACGTCGAGAATCAACAGCGCGTAGTCACCGCTCAGCGCCAACTGCTGGCCTATGCTGCCGTCGGCCACCAGCTCGGTGTTGAACCCGGCTTCGGCCAGGCCTTGGCGCAAATAATGACCGGCTTTCGCTTGGTCTTCGACGATCAGCAGTTTCATGGGGCGACTCAGGGCAGATGGGACGGATGCTTTATACCGTGGGCGGTGTCGGCACAGGCCAACCTGACAAAGTTGTAATCTGTGCGTCAGGTTGCGGGCAGCCCCGGCAGTTTAAAGTTTTCCACACGCTGAACCTTACCTTGTTGGAGTGTGAACATGTTTTTACGCAAAGCGATGGCGATCTGTCTGCTGGCGTTGAGCTCGCCGTTGTGGGCATCACCGGAGCACGGTTTTGACTTCGGGAAGCCAGCTCCAGCCGCGAAGGCCACCCGCAGTGTCGAGGTGGTGATGGGCGACATGACGTTCACGCCTCGGGCGATCGATATCAAGGCCGGTGAGACCGTTCGTTTTGTGCTGGTGAACAAGGGCCAGTTGCTGCACGAATTCAACCTCGGCGACGCGGCGATGCATGCACGGCATCAGCAGGAAATGCTCAAGATGCAACAGAGCGGCATGCTGACGCCTACCGGCATGAAGGAAATGGACCACGGTGCGATGTCCGGTATGGGGCACGCAATGAAGCACGACGACCCTAACAGCGTGCTGGTCGAACCGGGCAAGACTGCCGAGCTGACCTGGACCTTCACTCAGGCGACCAGCCTGGAGTTTGCCTGCAATATCCCGGGCCACTATCAGGCGGGCATGGTCGGCAAACTGACTGTCAGTCAGTAAGCACTCTAAGGCGCGGGGAAAGGCTGGTAGAATCCGCTGATTCTTCAGTCAGGTTTCCGCCATGCATCCCGCAGCCGAACACTCGCCGCTGGGCAAATCCAGTGAATACATCGCCACCTACACGCCGTCCCTGTTGTTCCCGATCCCGCGCGCCGCGAAATGGGCCGAGCTGGGACTGACCGCAGAAACCCTGCCGTACAAGGGCGTGGACTTCTGGAACTGCTTCGAATTGTCGTGGCTGTTGCCTTCCGGCAAGCCGGTGGTGGCGATTGGCGAATTCAGCATTCCTGCGGATTCACCGAACATCATTGAATCCAAGTCGTTCAAGCTGTACCTGAACTCCTTGAACCAGACCCCCTTTGCCGATGCCGCCAGTCTGGAAGCGACGCTGATCAAGGATTTGTCCGCCGCGGCTGGCAAATCGGTGGGCGTGCGGGTCCGCAGCTTGCGCGAGGTCGAGGCCGAAGGTGTGGTGGCGTTGCCCGGCACCTGCATCGACGACCTAGACATCAGCGTCAGCGATTACGAGCATCCGCGTCCGGAGTTGTTGCGCTGCGATGATTCGCGCGTGATCGAGGAAAGCGTGCACAGTCACCTGCTCAAATCCAATTGTCCGGTCACCAGCCAGCCCGACTGGGGGAGCGTGGTGGTCGAGTACCGCGGTGCGGCACTGGATCATGCAAGCCTGCTGACGTACATCGTCAGTTTCCGTCAGCACTCGGACTTCCATGAGCAATGCGTGGAGCGGATTTTCCTCGATCTGCAACGCTTGCTGAAACCGGAAAAGCTGACGGTGTATGCGCGCTATGTGCGGCGTGGCGGGCTGGATATCAATCCGTATCGCAGCACCGAGGACGTGCGGTTACCGAACCATCGTCTGGTTCGCCAATAACCGTATCCTGGGGGAGCGAGCCCGCAGGCATGAAAAAGCCCCACCATTGGCGGGGCTTTTTGTATCCGGCGGTTTCAGATACCCATGTTGCCCAAGGCCTGCACGATGTTGCGCAGGGTACCGGCGAGGGTAGGGTGTTCGATTTCGAAGCGTTCTACGGCCAGGTTCACGTTATCGGCAACGCTGGAATCCTGGGTTTTGGTTTCGAGTTCAAGCTCAAGTTCGATCTGCTGCATCAGCGCGTGCAGGTCTTCTCGCTCGACCTCGGTCAGTGGGGGATTCTGTTCCAGTTGCTCGCGCAGAGTGTTGAGCTGTTGTTGCAATTCGCGGGCAGGCATGGCGTTCTTCCTTTTATCGATAGGCACTGGCATAGACCGCAGCGGCGCGCCAAAGGTCTATGGCTGACCTTTAGATTAATCCACTCGCGGGCAAGCTGCATGATCTCGATCAGGGCTTCTCGCCTTTGCAGCGACGCAAGCTGATGTCTGCCAGGCAGGTCTCGAGCTCGCCCAGATGGTCGATCACCGAGTGCACCCCCAGGCTGAAAAGCTGCACCGTGGCCTTGCCTCGCAGGTGTTCGCGTTCCTTTTGGCCAAGGGCCTGCCATTCGCTGGGCGCCAGCCCGCAGAGCGAGCCGCAGGACGCCAGGCCGATGGTCCACAGCCCGGCGTTCAGGCCCGACTGCAGCAGGCGCGGTTCGCCGCTGACCAGGACGCAGCCATCCAGACGCTCGACATCCAACGCCATCAACGCTTGCCAGCAGGCATTCGGTGCCGGCCACGGATTGATTGTTGCAGGGTGTTGCGATGGCTTGATCCAATCGGGCAGGGCGGCGGACAGCGACCGGCTGACGGCGGGGGCGAGTTCGTCGAGCCAGGCGCAGGGAATTCGTTGGCGCTGCAAGCTGAGCAAACTGTCGAGGGCCCCGGGCGTCACCTCGCAATACTCGGCAGCCTGCACGCCGTGCAGGCGTGTACGGGCGCCGAAATCCACCAGGCAGCCACTGAGGCCGAACAGGACGGCGGTCAGGTTCGGTGCGGCAAGGGGCAAGGCTTCGGCGTGCGGCATGTCAACGTCCCTGAAATAACAAAACAGGCTATGGATCAACGATGACAATTGCGTGACAGGGAGGTGAATCGCCGGCAGTCATGGCGAATCGTCCGTAGTCCATCACCCACGAGGCTGCCTAAAGCGGCGTTTCCGTCTTATACTAACCCGCTTGATGCTTGGGCCAGACGGCCCGCACCCCGTACAAACCCCAAGGAGTTTTTTATGCGCTGGAGCAATCATCTAGCTCAGCTTTGCATGTGCGCCAGCATCCTGCTGGTTCCGTTCACCGCTCAGGCGGCTTCGGAAGACGACCCTTGGGAAAGCGTCAACCGTCCCATCTTCCAGTTCAACGACTTCGTCGATACCTACGGCCTCAAGCCCCTCGCTCAGGGCTACCAGGCGGTGACCCCGCAGTTTCTCGAAGATGGCATCCACAACATGTACCGCAACGTGGGTGATGTCACCAACCTCGCCAACAACATCCTGCAGGCCAAGCCGGCTGCTGCGGGTGTCGACACTGCGCGCCTGATCTTCAACACCACCTTCGGCCTGCTCGGCTTCTTCGATGTCGGCACCAAGATGGGCCTGAACCGCAGCGACGAAGATTTTGGTCAGACCCTGGGCTACTGGGGTGTCGGCAGCGGTCCTTACGTCATGTTGCCGTTGCTGGGTCCGAGCACCCTGCGCGATGCACCCGCCAAATTCGTCGACAGCTATACCGGGCCATACCGCTACATCAACGACGTGCCGGTGCGTAATTCGATTTTCGCCCTGAACATCGTGGATACCCGCGCCAGTCTGTTGTCCAGCGAGAAGCTGATCAGCGGCGACAAGTACACCTTCATTCGCAATGCATACCTGCAAAACCGCGAATTCAAGGTGAAGGACGGCCAGGTCGAAGACGATTTCTGATTCTGCTGAGCATGAGAAAGGCGGCCCATCGGCCGCCTTTTTTCGTTCTGGAGCCTGTCTATTTCATTTTCAGGATTGTAAGGCCGAGTTTCTGGGCGCCGCCGTCCTGAGCTTTCACCCACACCACCTCGGTATCGGCTTCCAGGCCCCTGAGTGCAGCGTGATCGGACTCTATACGCACGCTGAGGCGGTCGCCGACCGCAAACGAACGCGGTGCCTCAACCTGCATGCCACTGCTGGAAAGGTCGACGCAGACGGCTGCAACCTCGTCGCCCTGATGAATCAGTGCGATATCGGCATCGACTCGCATGCGGATGAAATCTCGCTTTTCGCTGTAGTCCCTATCGGTTCGACTCATGGGCTTCGTCCTTCCATTGGGTTACGGTTTTGTCTGTTCTTATAACTCCCGGTGATTTGACAAGTAAAGACGTCAAGCGACCATCGGCGTGAGCTTGAAACGCTCTGCGGATGGGAGTACCGTCTGCGCCTTAGAAGGGCACCTCTGGTGTGCCGGCGAGTAGGGTCAATGCCCGAAAGCAGTGCGCCAGAGAGGCTAGAAAGCGAATCCAGTAGTGTGAGCCGGGACAACCCCAGCCTGCTACGCCAACCTAATTCTGGCGCCGTTTGCCCACATGCCAAAAACCAGTGCCACGCTGCTGATAATCGATGATGACGAGGTAGTGCGCGCGAGCCTCGCCGCCTATTTGGAAGACAGTGGTTTCAGCGTCCTGCAGGCCAGCAATGGCCAGCTAGGTCTTCAGGTATTCGAGCAAGACAAGCCCGACTTGGTCATTTGCGATCTGCGCATGCCACAGATGGGCGGACTCGAACTCATTCGCCAGGTCACCGAGCGGTCGCCGCAGACTCCGGTCATCGTGGTGTCCGGTGCCGGCGTGATGAATGACGCGGTCGAGGCATTGCGCCTGGGCGCAGCGGATTACCTGATCAAGCCTCTCGAAGATCTGGCCGTGCTCGAGCATTCCGTGCGCCGGGCCCTGGATCGTGCGCGCCTGCTGGTGGAAAACCAGCGCTACCGCGAGAAGCTGGAAAAGGCCAACCGCGAACTCGAAGCGAGCCTGAACCTGCTCCAGGAGGACCAGAACGCCGGTCGCCAGGTGCAGATGAACATGTTGCCGGTCAGCCCCTGGACCACTGACGAGTTCAAGTTTGCGCACCAGATCATCCCGTCGCTCTACCTGTCGGGTGATTTCGTCGATTATTTTCGGGTCGACGAGCGTCGGGTCGCGTTCTACCTGGCGGACGTTTCCGGGCATGGCGCGTCTTCGGCATTCGTCACCGTGCTGCTGAAGTTCATGACCACGCGCTTGCTGTTCGAATCCAAGCGCAACGGTACATTGCCGGAATTCAAGCCTTCCGAGGTCCTTGGTCATATCAACCGAGGCCTGATCAGTTGTAAGCTGGGTAAGCACGTCACGATGGTCGGTGGAGTCATCGACGAGGAGACAGGTTTGTTGACCTATAGCATCGGTGGTCATTTGCCGTTGCCTGTGTTGTACACGCCAGACAGTGTCCGTTATCTGGAAGGACGTGGCCTGCCGGTGGGGCTCTTCAATGAGGCCACCTATCAAGACCACGTGCTGGAGTTACCATCGACGTTCAGCCTGACGCTGATGTCTGATGGCATTCTGGACCTTTTGCCGGAACCGACACTCAAAGAGAAAGAAGCGGCCTTGCCCCAGCGGGTCAAGGCAGCGGGCGGCACCCTGGATGGGCTGCGGCAGGTTTTTGGATTGGCCACGCTGGGGGAGATGCCGGATGATATCGCCCTGTTGGTGTTGAGCAGGAATCTTTGATGAGTACCGGTAGAATCCAGTTCGCCGAGCAGGACGGCACGTTCGTCCTGAAGTTCGTCGGTGAAGTTCGCCTGACCCTGTGTTCGGCGTTGGATGCGACTATTGAGCGGATCTTCACCGCGTTGAACTTCAACGCGATCGTGATCGACCTGACCGAAACCCGCAGCATCGACAGCACGACCCTTGGCCTGCTGGCCAAGCTGTCGATTCTGTCGCGGCAAAAGGTCGGCCTGCTGCCGACCGTGGTCACCACCCACGAAGACATCACCCGTCTGTTGCAGTCCATGGGCTTCGAGCAGGTGTTCAACATCGTCGACAAGCCTGTGCCGTGCCCGGAATGCCTGGATGACCTGCCCGATCAGGATCAATCCGAAGAAGTGGTGCGGATCAAGGTGCTCGAAGCGCACAAGATCCTCATGGGGCTGAACGACTCCAACCGCGAAGCGTTCCATGACCTGGTGAATGCGCTGGAGCGGCACTGATTCCCTGAGGCGCATTGATCAACTGTGGGTGCGACGATTCGACCTGCTCGCGATGGCCCCGACAAGACCGCCCTAATCTCGACCCACAAAAAAGGGCGAACCCATCGAGGTTCGCCCTTTTTGCATTTCAGCGACTCAGATCACAGCTTGGCCTGCAGCAATGCCTCGAGTTTTTCCTGGTCTCGGGCAAACTGACGAATGCCTTCGGCCAGTTTTTCGGTGGCCATGGCATCCTCGTTGGACAACCAGCGGAACTGCGCTTCATTCAGGCTCAGGCGCGCTTCACCGGCATTGCCCGGTGCCAGCTTGCGTTCCAGCTTGCCAGTGTCGGCCGCCAGTTTGTCGATCAGGTCCGGGCTGATGGTCAGGCGGTCGCAACCGGCCAGGTGTTCGATCTGGCTCAGGTTACGGAAGCTGGCACCCATGACCACGGTCTTGTAGTCATTGGCCTTGTAGTAATTGTAAATGCGCGTTACCGACTGCACGCCCGGATCGTCCGCGCCGGTGTAGTCGTTGCCGTTGGCCTTCTTGTACCAGTCGTAGATCCGGCCCACGAACGGCGAAATCAGGAACACACCTGCATCGGCACACGCCGCCGCCTGGGCAAACGAGAACAGCAGGGTCAGGTTGGTCTGGATGCCTTCCTTTTCCAGGATCTCGGCAGCCCGAATACCTTCCCAGGTGGATGCAATCTTGATCAGCACGCGGTCGCGGCCAATGCCGGCTTTTTCGTACAGCTCGATCAGACGGTGCGCACGTTTCAACATGGCATCGGTGTCGAACGACAAGCGTGCATCCACCTCGGTGGAAATGCGTCCAGGGATCACTTTGAGGATTTCCTGGCCCACGGCGACGCCAAAGCGGTCGCTGGCCAGGCCCACATCGCCCTTGCAGTCGCCGACGCTGGCATTCAGCAATTCGGCGTAGGCAGGAATGGCGGCGGCCTTGAGCAGCAGGGAAGGGTTGGTGGTGGCGTCCACCGGTTTAACGCGAGCGATTGCTTCGAAGTCGCCGGTGTCGGCAACCACGGTGGTGAATTGTTTGAGTTGTTCCAGCTTGGAAGTCATGGGCGTGCTCTGTCCTGTGGGTCTGATGACATTACCCGAGCGCTGACAGCCACTCAAGGGCGCATGTGTGTATCGAAGGCCCCGGTGGCAACAACCTGAGAACGGCTGTTTGATTGGCGGGGCGCGGTATCGATAGATACGATGACAAATCAGGACACAGGTTCAACGCGAGCGACGGTTAGCCGCGACCGGGGAGGGTGTCGTTACCGCCCTTCCAGCAATTGCGCCGCCTGATCCAGCAAGGCCAGAGGCTCTTGGGTCTTGTGAATGTCCACCGAGAGCAACTGGCGAAACTTGCGAGCCCCCGGAAAACCGCTGCCCAGCCCCAGTACGTGCCGGGTGATGTGGTGCATCGAACCGCCGGCGTCAATATGCGCCGCAATATAGGGCCGCAACTGCGCCAGCGCTTCGGCGCGGCTGATCATCGGTGCCGTGCTGCCGAACAATTGCTGGTCCACTTCGGCCATCAGGTAAGGATTGTGATACGCCTCGCGGCCGAGCATCACGCCATCGAATGTCTGCAAGTGCTCCCGGCAATCTTCAAAGGTCTTGATTCCGCCGTTGAGAATGATCTCCAGTTCCGGAAAGTCCGCCTTCAGCCGCGCCACCACGTCATAACGCAGGGGGGGAATGTCCCGGTTCTCCTTCGGCGACAAACCTTCCAGAATCGCAATCCGCGCATGCACGGTAAAACTCGTGCACCCGGCATCGCGAACCGTCCCGACAAAATCACACAACTGCTCGTAACTGTCGCGCCCGTTGATACCGATCCGATGCTTCACCGTCACCGGGATCGACACCGCATCGCGCATCGCCTTCACGCAATCGGCGACCAATTGCGGATGCCCCATCAACACCGCGCCAATCATATTGTTCTGCACCCGGTCGCTCGGGCAGCCGACATTCAGGTTCACCTCATCGTAACCCTGCGCCTGGGCCATGCGCGCGCAGGCAGCCAGGTCCAGCGGCACACTGCCGCCGAGTTGCAGGGCCAGCGGGTGCTCGGCTTCATCGTGACGCAGGAATCGCTCGTGATCACCGTTGAGCAGCGCCCCGGTGGTGACCATCTCGGTGTAGAGCAGGGCGTGTCTGGAGAGCAGGCGCAGGAAATAGCGGCAGTGGCGGTCGGTCCAATCCATCATCGGCGCCACGCTGAAGCGACGGGACGGCTCTGAGCGGTATGAGCCAATGTTTACGGGGTCTTCAAGTTTTTCTAATTTCATTGGTACTGATCTTTTATACAGCAGTTTTTACCCATTTTTCCTTGTTTTTGGACACCGGTTGCTACATTGTAGCAACCGGTATCAGCAATGTAGCAACTGGATATGGGCACGATCACATCACGCAAGCGCAAGGACAATTCGACGGCCTACACGGCGCAGATACGGATTAATCGGGACGGGAAGACAGTTTATCAGGAAAGCCAAACCTTCGACCGGAAGCAGGTGGCTCAGGCATGGATCAAACGACGTGAGACGGAGCTGGCCGCGCCAGGTGCTATCGAACGTGCGAACCGGAAGGGTGTGACGATCAAAAAGATGATCGATCAGTACCTGGACGAGTACGAGAAGATCCGACCGTTGGGGAAGACTAAGCGGGCAACCCTGACGGCGATCAAGGAGACGTGGCTGGGCGAGGTCGATGATAATGCACTTAACAGTCAGAAGCTGGTGGAGTTTGCTCAGTGGCGGATGAGTAAGGAGGGGGGAGGCGTCCAGGCGCAGACAGTCGGGAATGATCTATCGCACTTAGGCGCTGTCCTTTCAGTTGCTAGGCCGGCCTGGGGGTATGAGATAGATCCGCTTGCCATGACTGACGCTCGGAAGGTGTTGCGTAAGCTTGGAATGGTCACCAAGAGCAAAGAGCGCAATCGCCGGCCTACCCTTGATGAGTTGGACAAGTTGATGAAGCACTTCTTCGACATGCAGACTCGGGGTAATAACTCGATTCCTATGCCGAAAATAATCGCTTTCGCACTCTTTTCGACACGCCGGCAGGAGGAAATTACGCGGATACGCTGGGAGGATCTCGACGAATCCAGGCAGGCGGTGCTGGTTCGAGACATGAAGAATCCTGGTCAGAAGCTAGGTAACGACGTCTGGTGCCACTTGCCCGATGAGGCATGGGCGATCCTGTATTCAATGCCCAAACTGGAGCGAGAGATTTTCCCCTTTAACGGTAAATCGGTGTCGGCTTCCTTTACCCGTGCTTGCCCGATGTTGGGTATCGAGGATCTCCATTTTCATGACCTGCGGCATGAGGGGGTAAGCCGGTTGTTTGAGATGGACTGGGACATTCCAAGGGTGTCGAGTGTTTCGGGGCACCGTGATTGGAACTCGTTGCGTCGGTATACGCATTTGCGGGGACGAGGTGATCCCTATTCTGGATGGAAATGGCTGGCCAGGATCAAAGAAAAATGATGTTTAGCTACGAAGACAAAGCGGCTCCTGTTTTTGCTTAATATGGGTCGCTGAGAGCAGTTAATCGAGGCAAGGACAAGGGGGCGTCATGAAGAAGCTTGGGTCTAAAGAGAAACAACGTAAGAAAAAGAAAAAAGCCGTAAGCATTCCTGTTCCCTTTCTTGAGCCAGATTTTATTGAGAATACGTCATATCGTTGCGTCCGATTTCGTGAGGATCGAGTTAGTCTAGAAGATGTTTGTTCGATGCTAGAGGTTGAGTCGGGCCTGCGAGTCATTTTTTCCAGCGACGTTTCGACAGCGTTAGGAAGTATCGATTTCTCTGCCGCTGTCGTGACTATATACGCGGCAGGCAGAAGTTTAGATGTGCAGCGTTTGGCATTAGCCCATTGTATCGGCCATGCCGTTCTGGACCACGGCAGATACATGGAGTCAGGGGTTGTTTATGATTCGCATGAGGATATTCGGCTCAAGCCAAGCACATCTGTTAATGGACCCAGCAGCTTGGAGTGGCAGGCGAGATTCTTTGCTTCGAGTTTACTGATGCCTCGACAAATTTTTTTAAGTTATTTTTCACATCTTCAGGAAAAACTAGGTTTCAGGAATCGCGGGTATGGCCCAATCTATTTAGATGATCAGCATTGTAACCGAATGTTGTACGCAGAAATTGTAACTGAGATGCGAGTTTTTTTCGAAGCACCCAAAGCGCTGGTGGCGTTCCGTATTAATGCCCTAAAACTGCTGACTGATGCCCGTAGGCCACTAAGAGTTACTGAGGAAGTGGCCTCGGGTACGCTACATACATTTTTCAAGTAGGTTCGGGTTTTTTTTGTGCGCTGTGGCTTGTTGGTTGCTTCTATTGATTTCTAGTGGGAAGGGTTATGCGTAAATTTTCAACTAGTGCTGAAGATAAGTTATATGTCCCGCTAAGCGAGATAAAAGCAAGTGTTTTAGTCGCGTCCAATAATGCGTTAGATATTTTGAAAGATTTGACTGATGCTGAAATTGCTTCTGTCCTGATGATTCAACATGTTTCGAGTTTTGATCAAGGGAGGAGCATCGTTTTTCCAGCTGAACGGCTCTTGGCTAATCTGGTGGCTTGGGGGGTTAGGCAAAAGCAGGGCGGCGGAAGCTTGGTGCAGGAAGTGGAGCGTTTATTCGATGTGGATAAATTTAGTTCCGGTCTGAATGTGTTGCGCGATACGGGATTGGAATTGTTGTCCCAAGACGAAGTGGATGCAAATGAATATCTGTTGGGTGATGGTAGTTGGGACTTTGAGTATCGAATTCGTCATTATAAAAAAGTAGCTGCATTTAAAGCGGAAGTCGAGACGCCTAAAGGCAAACTATTGGTATTGAGTGCCCCGCAGGATCTTATTGTTCGATCCTTTTTGGCGGAGAAGGATGAGTCGTTTCATATTCAGGGTTACGCCGGTACTGGAAAAACGCATCTCATTTCTTCGTTGGCAAAGTTTATGGATCCATGCACAACGCTGGTACTTGCACAAACTCAGGCTCAGTTGTACCAATTAACCTATCGTCTGCAACAGGGGCAGATTGTTGCAAGGACGTTCATGATGTTGGCAATGGAACTATTGGTGTCCAAACGTCCACATCTTGTAGAGGCGGCGGATGACTATCTCAATCTGAGCGACTCTGAAGTATCACGGGTCTTGAATATAGGGTCTGTCGGGATAATAACTTCCGCTAGGGTTACGGCAATCTGCCGGCTAGCTGTTAAGAAGTACTGCCAAAGCGGGGATAAATATATATCCAGGTGGCACCTTCCCTACATTAAGGAGGATGTAACGCCCGCTGATGTGGCAGTTCTTGTTCAATATGCCGAAAGAATTTGGGAGGCGACAATGTCGCCCCCCGTTTACGAAGTGAGATTTCCAGTTCGAGGCTTTCACTTAATTAAGTATTTGTCGTTAACTGAGGAAGTTGTACCCGAAAATTTCACTCACGTTATTGTTGACGAAAGTCATGATCTATCTCGTCCAATACTTAAAATCCTAGATCGGAGTCCTCAGGCTGTCATAACCTTGGGTGATGAGTATCAGTGTATCAACGGTCCTGTGTTTAAGCGGTCCAAAAATATCCGTCAGCGGGACATTACGCTGTCCGTGAGAGCAGGGAAAAAAATGGAGGATATCTTGAATCCTCTGATTGAAGCTCATCCAACGAAAATAAAGCTGCCTTTTGAAGGTGGCAGCAATGACGGAACTAAAGTGGTTTATTATAATGTTGGCAAGGTGCCTGACAGGCCGTCGACAATACTAGTTGATTCCGAGTGGGGGATGTTTGAATGGTTTCAACGTCTGTCTCACGCTGGTCTGCGTTTCGCTTTGTTGCACGGATCGAAGCAACAGTTTGTCAGTTTTATGACGGATTGCATAAATTTGTTCCATCGCGATACGCCTCCCAAGCATAGGATTTTGTTTTTTCACCGATCATGGGAGTCATTAGCGCAAGCCCAAACCAATAATAAAGCGTTTGAGAAAATCGAGGCAATGTTGCTCAGAGGGTACAATATCGATCAGCTTAAGGTTTCGTTATTGTCGCTTGATGATGCTTCACCTGACGGTTACCAACTAGGGATGGTAGGGGATGTAAAAAACGCGGAATTTGATTCGGTCATGCTTGCTCCAGACTTGTTAAGCGAAATTAAGCCTGGAGATGTGTTAGGCTACGACAGGAAGATCTGTGCTCTGTACACCGGAGGATCCCGAGCTAAATACGAACTGCTAGTTCCCGGGGGGATTGGAGAGTGGATTGGAAGCCAGAAATACAACTCGACCAAAAATAAATGATTTTGGTATGGGGTGATTTCTGTCTGTTACATACTTAAGTGAACGGGGCCAATATGGCCCCGTTCACTTAGCTCAAGCAGCACGCCCCATTAGTTTTTTTTGCTCGATAGCAGCTTTCTCGCGCTGTCTGTCTATGTAGTCTGCTAAGTCTTTTAAGTGGATGCCAAGAGCCGCTTTTTGGCTGTTGGCTCCTAGTCGCACAATAGGTATATCTATCTCACCCGATAAACATTTGAGTTTGAATTTTTCAACAGTCAGAAACATGTAATCGGCGCACACACGGTTCAGTGGGATCACTGCTTGGCCGTCGTATTGGGCCATGAGTAAAAACAGTGTGTTCATTCTTCCTCCTCAATCTGAGCTGCTATGGCGGCTGTCTGCTTCGAAGCGTCTCGATCACGCAGAAGGGGCTTATACCCCTCAACAGGCTGCGCGGGCGGGCGAGTCTGAGCGATTAGCGTTGCATCAGGTGTGGCTGCCTCGCGCAGCTTTTCGTGGGGTATAAGCACATCGGCGATGGCGGTGACAGGAGCAGTAATGCCTGCTGCTGCGCAGCAGAGACTGTTTTTTACAGGCGCGTCGACCCTATTAGCGTTGCGGAGCAAAGCGGCCTGGAATTGGGTGTTGTTTCGTACACGCTTCATGCCGCTTTCCTCCGATGTTCGATAGCGAGTTGGTCCATCAGGCGCTGGTGGTAGTAGATCCGGGCTTCGGTGGGGGACCACGGCCGGATGCGTTCGGGCGCGGGTTCGATGCCGAGAAGGCAATCCCAGGTGGCCGGGTCGGGTGGCATCAGGTCGCGGCGTTCGGTGGCAAGGGCGATCAGGTCGGCTTGGGTTACGGATGCCGGCAGGTCCTGATCGAGGCGGAAACGGGTGCAAATGCGGTCCCAGATCCAGGCCTCAACGTCCCGGTAGGCGCACATCCATTGCTTGAGCGGCCGCACCATGTCGCCGATGTAGGCTTCGGTAGCGTCGTGGAGGAGGGCGGCGAGCTTGTGTTCGGCTGGCACCAGATCCGCAACCAAGCAACTATGCTGGGCCACGCTGTAGAACTCGCGGGTGTGGCCGTTGAAGCGGCACAGGTGAGCCAGCGAGTGAGCAATGTCCCGTGGGTCGATCATGTCGGCGTCGGGCTCGAACAGGTCAAAGCGTTTGCCGGTTTGGGTGAGGATCCAGTTCATGCTGCCTCCTTGACCAGGTCGGCGAGCAGCAGGGCGTTCTGGGTGTCCTTGTGCAACTTGCGCAGGGCGTCGTAGCCGATCAGCAGTGACAGCTGCCGGTCAAACTCTTTGCGGAATCGAGTCACTTCGCGCAGTTCGGCGGTGGCTTTGGCGTGTTGCTGGTACAGCACGCCGGCGTCTTGAGGCGAGAGGCGTAGCATCGGGCTATGACGGCTCATGCTGCGTCCTCCACTTTGACCTGATCCAGCAGAGCGGCCATGCCCAGTGCTTTCTCGCGCAGGTCGAGCGCCTGCTGTGCCTGTGCCTTCGAACTCATGGCGCGGAAGGTGTCAGAGGCCAGCCTCAGTTTTTCGGCGATCTGCATAAGCGTTTGGCGCTCTTGAGGGCCGAATGCTTGGCTTTCTCTCAGCCGCTTCGCATGCGCTGCGAGGTGCTGGTGATCGGCGCGGATGAATTGGAGGGATGCCTCCAGCTCACGAATGGTTTTCGCGTTGGCGGCGCGTTCGTCGTTCGTGCCCTCTTCGATGCCTTCGACGCGGCCGTCAATGAGCCCTCCTCGGTAGCCCGTCCAGTAGATGAGGGCCGCTCCGACTATCAGGCCGATCAATGCGCAGATTTGAATTGCAGTCATGTGGTGTGCTCCTGGTGGTGTGGGTGGCTGGTGGTGGCAGCCGTTACGGTTGGGCTTCTTCGGTTGCGTCGGCCTGGGCCTTCGCGTGGACTTCGTCGGCCTTGTAGGCCTGGATGTCGATCAGTGCCGCGACGTGGCGGATGTGCGCGTACTTCGGTGCCTTGCGGCTGCTGTCCAGTGTGGTCACGGGCAGTTGAATGCGGCCGCTGGTGATTTCGGCTGCAAACGACTGCTCGTTGAGGTTGCGGAAGTACTGCACACGCAGCTTTTCGAGGGGGATAAGCACGTCGCCGAAGGTGCGATACAGCAGCTCGACGGTGGCCGGGTCTGGTGCTGACACCAGCCGCAGCGGTTGCTGGTCGGTGTGTGGGCTCATTTGGCCCCCGTCCTGCAGTGGTCATTGATGTCGTTTTTAAGGGAGCGCAGTGCTTCCTCCGCGGAACTGCCATAACCTGCAAGGCAGGTGATACCGCTACCGAATCCTTGATGGTTATGGATGGACACTGAAACATGTACCGGTATTCTGTTCGACAGGCGGATCGATGTGGAGACTGAGCTGGTAGGGCTTAGGGATTCAGCGTCAAGCTGGGTTGCGATAAGCGATACAGCGGCATGCAGCTCCGGCAGGCTTGCCAAAGATGGTGTCGGCGAGTCAACGGTTATTCCTGCAGCACTACACACCAGTTGAGCGAAGCCTTGGATATGTTCAACAGTCCGGTTGGTCGCCTTGATCGAGAGAAGCTCATTAAGCGCTTGATCAATCAGTTTGTGGTCCATGGTTTTTCTTCCTTTGGGGATGATTCCAGGCATTGAGGCAATGGCGTTTGGTCAGCTCGCGCAGATGCTCCGGCACCTCAAGGAGCGCGGCGTTGCGCTCCTCTCGGGTGCGTAGGGCGATGATCTGGCGGGCGTATTCCCTAGGCCACGTCACGGTTGTCTGCCGGGATGGCAGGAAGGTCGAGGCCCAGTTGCTCCGCTAGCCATGGGATGCCGGCCTGCCGAACGCGTGTCGATTGGCTGTACTGCATGCCCATTGTGTCGTGGTACCAGTTGCTGTCCTTCACCCGCAGGTACTCACGGTCACGAACGGGGAACGCCGGTAGGTTGCGGTCGGTGAGCAGGCCCTTTTCACGCATGAGCTTGATCAGGGCGGGGCGGGTCAGGCCGAAGTGTTTGGCGGTCTTTTCGAGATTGCGCTCCATGTCAGCCCTCCTATGCAGCGTGCGCGGCGGGTGTTGCCAGCGCAGCCAGGTGGTTGATGGATTCGCAAACTTGCTCGTACATCTCGTCGTCGGTGCCGCACACGGTGAAGCACTTGGTTCGCGGGCTTTTGACGCCGATGCTCATGACTACGGTTATGCCCGAGCGTGTACGAGTCCGGTGCACAGCGAGCCGGATCGGCAGTTCAAAGCCCAGGTCCAGGTCGATAAAACCACCTGTGGAAACCAGTCGGTAAACCTGTTCCCGCTGCTGGCTACTGAAAACGCCGTACTCGCGTTCAGCATGTGGTTTCGGCTGGGGTTCGCCTGTCAGGTCAGAAGGGCCGTTGACGACCTCCTCAATGAAGTCAGCGAGCTTCAGGTGAGTTTTTTTTGTGTTGGGCACGGTCAGCGTGTGGCGCTCTGAGCCCAGCTCAACGGTGAAGGTGCTGTCGGTCTTGCTGCGTTCAACTTTCAGCCGGAACGCCATCACATCGCGTCGATACAGGCGTCGAAGGGTGTGATTGAAAGTCCCACTCAGGTTCACCTGGGCGCTGAGCAATGTCAGTGTGCGGTTGTCGATCAGGAATTTGCTCATGCTGCCCGGCCTCCGTCGTTTGGATCGAAGGAAGTCGGTGCGGTACGGGCATGTTGTTTGGGCTTAGAAGGAATGAAGGTGCAGCCGTAGATGCGGGCCAGGCGCCTTACTTCGAAGATACGGGATAGGTCGGCAACGGCCGGATGGACGTGCAGGGATGCTGTGGTGTGCATGGTTTTGCCTCGCTCTGTGGTGGAAGAGTGAGGCAAATATCACGTCTTGTGTTTCTCAAGTCAACACGTTATGTGATTATTTTTGAGTTTCGTGAGTGAACCGTGATGATTTGAGTATGCCGCCGACGAGGTGCACCTTCATCACTTCATGCTGGTCTAGGTGCAAGGGGCTGTGGTCTTGGTTAACACTGTCAAATCTATACACCCCGTCGCGAAGATAGATGTACTCCTTGATCATTGAGCGACCATCATAAGTCTGCACCATGACTTCATCGCCAGTCACAAAGGCCTTATTCGGCTCTATGAGCACGTACTCACCGCTTTTGATTCTCGGGTGCATGCTGTCGCCGATGACCCTCAAACCATAAGCATTTGGGTCATCACTGAAAATGTGCAGATATCCATCGCCATGACCCACCGGGAAATCCAAGGCTTCAAAATAACCATCCATTCCTAGCTTCGCTGTGCCTACCACGGGCACCACTCCTGCCTTGGCTGGGCCTATCAGCCTCGCCACCCCACCTGAAGAGTCCGACGCAGCAGTCGACGTATCTTCAGGTTCTGCAGAAACCTGCTGGGTTGAGTTCGTGCCGCTTATGAGTTCTGCAACCGTCACCCCTAACGCAGGGGCCAAGAGAGCGAGATCCATCAGATTCGGCTCCCTGAGATCGCTCTCATAGTTGCCTATTCGAGATTGAGACGACCAGCCGCAAACCTCCGCTAAAGCCTTTTGGCTGATGCGTTTCTGTTTTCTGAGTCGCTTGATGCGTGAACCTAAAGTATCCATGGGGATTTTTTATCACGTAATGAAATGTTTTTTTCTCACTTATCGTGTTGAACAAATCACGTAATGTGTTTATTCTCTGCCCTGACTAGAGGAGTCAATTCCATGAATAAAATTGCTCGCCTCAGGAAAGAGGCACAAATAAAGCAAAGAGATCTGGGGCAGGTCCTGGGTTGGACGCAGGCTCGTTTGAGTAACTACGAGTCGGGTCATCGGATGCCCGGATTGAGTGATTGTCGCGCCATAACGGCTGCGCTGAATCGACTCGGGGCTACCTGCACGCTCGATGATGTGTTTCCTCCGGAGCCTGTCCTGGCACGCGCAGCTTAGAAAAAAGGCGACCCAAAGGTCGCCCAGTTCCTCCCGACACGCACCACCACAGCGCTGTCAGGTCGCCATAAAAGGTAGGTGGGCACACCACATGCAAACCACCTCTCTTTATCGCGCTTTCCCAAGGCTCGGAAGCCTTGGTGTTGCTGCCTTTTCCACCACAGATTGGGCAGCTGTTGCGCCAGGGGTGAGCAACGGATTGCTCGCCTCGGCACGGTGCCGGTATCGATCCCTAAGATCTAGCCGGCGTTTGGGCCCTTTCAAGCCACGCGGCAAATGTATCACCACTGCATGTCGCGCGGCACTGGCAACTTTCAAGGATTAATGCCATGAGCCGAATCGCTCTGAGTTGCGTCGAACGAGCACAGCGAGAAGTCCTGCCGCTCGATCTGGCGCTTTACCATGCCGCACGGGATTACCCAGGCGGCGCCGCTGCAATCGCCGCCACCACCGGCCGAAACTCCACCACGCTGCAGCACAAGCTGTCCCCCACGCACCCTAGCCACTCGGTGAATATCCAAGAGTTTGGCGAGATCCTCGAACTGACTAAGGACAGGCGCATCCTGGATGCGGTGCATGCCTTGGTCGGCGATACGATCTGGCACGAACTGTCTGAGGTGTACACCACTGACATGCCGGAAACCCTGACTATCGGTCTCGCCGAGTATTTTCGGCAGGTGGCTGATCTGGCTGATACCTGGGCCAAGAGCATTGGCGATGGTGTGGTTAGCGACCACGAGCTGGCCGCGATCCGCCTGCAGGTGTTTCGAGGTATCCAAGGGCTGCTGGGCTTGTTCAACCGCGCAAAGTACGTCAACCACACAACGCGGGGTGACGGCCGTGGCTGACATTGCTGATTTCGCCAATGATCTTGTGCAGGAGCGCATCGATCAGGCGCTTGCTGCTCGCAGTGCGTTCAAGCCAGCGTTGCCTGGGCATTCGTTGTTGTTCTGTGAAAGCTGTGACGATCCGATCCCCGAGGCACGGCGACTGGCCCAGCAGGGCTGCACGCAGTGTGTGAACTGTCAGTCAATTGATGAGATGCGGGAGGCTCGTCATGCTCGATGACGTGCTGAATCAATTTGCAGACTTCGGTCTGGAGCCCGCGCAGCCGTTGATTTACGGCAAGCTGACTCGATGCAAGACCGTGCTGGATAAGGGCAAAGAGAAAAACGGCTGGTACGTTCTACACGAGCACCACACCGAGAAGGGCGAAACCCTGATCTTCGGTGCGTTCGGCGATTGGCGTACAGGGGAAACGCACAAGATCAAGATAAAGCCCGGCCGGATGACTCCTGAAGAGCGTGAAGTCATGCGCGCTCGTCAAGAGGAAGCCAAGCGCAAGGCCGCGGAGAAGGCTGCCAACGCTGCCCGTCGAGCGGCTAACCGTGCCGCGGGTTTGTTCAAGCGTATGCCCGAGAAAGGTCGCAGCGCTTACCTGGATCGAAAGCAGATTGTAGGCCTCGGTGTTCGTTATGCCCCGCGCTCCGGCGCGGTTTTGGTGCCCATGCAAAACGCTCGGGACCAGATCGTCGGGTTACAAGTGATATTTCCCGAGAAGCAAGAGGACACTGGCCGCGACAAGTCTTACTGGCCCTATGGGATGGCGAAGGAAGGCGCCTTCCACCTCATTGGTCCGCACCCTGAGCCAGGCGAGCCAGTGCTGGTGTGTGAGGGCTACGCCACTGGCGCAAGCCTGCATATGGCGACCTCGTTGACGGTCGCCATTGCCTTTGATGCGGGCAACCTCATGATGGTCTCCAAGGTAATGCGCGAGCGGTTCCCGGGGCGTCCACTAATCATCTGCCGGGATGATGACTGGAAAACCAAGCGTCCGAATGGCGAGCCCTGGAATCCAGGTGAAGAGAAGGCCAACAACGCGGCTACCGTTGTGGGTGGTCAGGTCGTTGGCCCGATCTTTTCGGTTGAACGAGAAGATAAGTGGACCGACTTCAACGACCTGCACTGTGCCGAAGGTTTGGAGGCGGTGCGTCGGCAGGTGCTGGCGGTGGTCAAGCCTCCTGCAGCGGGTGGCTGGAAAGACTGGTTGGCCCGGACCGAAAACGGCATGTTGATCGCCCACATGCAAAACGTAGAGCTGATCCTGAGCAACGATGAGCGCTGGGCCGGTGTGATTGGATTCAGCGCTTTCAGCTCAAAAATCGTCAAGTTGCGTGCTGCCCCGTACGGCGGTGGCGTCGGTGATTGGGCTGACATTGACGACATGCTGGTGATGAAGTGGCTTGCCCAGCAATACAACTTGCGGGTCAAGGCCAGCAGCGTGATCGAGGCGGTGAGTGTGGTCGCGCATGACAACGCCTTCCATCCGGTGCGCAACTACCTCAATGGCCTGGATTGGGACCGGGTGCCGCGGCTGGGTACCTGGTTGACGGACATCATGGGTGTTGCCCCTTCGGACTACAGCTCGAAGGTCGGTAAGCGCTGGATGATCTCGGCGATCGGCCGGGTGATGCAACCGGGCTGCAAGGCTGACTCGGTGATGATCCTCGAAGGCGCGCAGGGCGCTGGTAAATCCACTGCTATGTCGGTGTTGGGTGGTGACTGGTTTATGGATACCCCCTTTGCCCTGGGCGATAAGGATGGTTTTCAGGCAATTCGTGGCAAGTGGATCGTTGAGCTGGGGGAACTGGACAGTTTCAACAAAGCTGAGTCCACCAAGGCGAAGCAGTTCTTTTCGGCCTCTACCGATACCTACCGCGAAAGCTATGGCCGCAGAACGATGGACGTGCCACGCCAGTGTGTTTTCGTGGGTACGACGAACCAGGACGAATACTTGAAGGACGCCACCGGCAACCGGCGTTATTGGCCGGTCGCGTGTACCAAGGTGGAGCTGGACAAGCTGCGCGAGATCCGCGACCAGCTGTGGGCCGAGGCGATGTTTTGCTATCAGTCCGGCGATATCTGGTGGGTCAACCGGGAGGAGGCACCGCTGTTCGCTGAGGCCCAGGAAGAACGCTTTGTGGTGGATGAGTGGGAAGGCCCGATTTTGGCTTGGCTCGAGGAGTCTCAAATTGGCGAGACCGCGACCGGCACCGACATTCTGCTGGGGGCTTTGAAACTGGACTTCGGTCACTGGGGCAAACCGGAACAGATGCGGGTCGGGGCGATCATGCACCGGTTGGGTTGGCGCAAGGTCCGGCAACCAGCTCTGCGCAAAAGCGGCATCAGACCTTGGGCTTACAAGAAGCCGGAGAACTGGGGCAGGGGAACGAACCTGGAACAGCAGGCGGTCGAGGAGCCATGTTTCGATGATTAAGGAGATCGATGCGCGGCTGCGTAAATGGGCCGAGGATCTGCATTGCGGCCTGAGTGCCGGCGGGCTCGCCGGTGGGAACATGGTCGCCATGATGATGGAGAGTAATGGGCAATTGATTCGAGGCCGACGTGCGTTCCGTGCGCCATTGGAGGGTTCGCTTGATATCGAGCTGATTGTGACCAAGCATCTGGAACCAGCGCATGAGCAAATCGTGCGTGAACACTACTGTAACCAAGACTCCGACATGCGCCTGAAGTACGCCCATTGCGGCTGCGGGCGCGACACCTACTACCAACGTCTGCATGACGCGCACCTATGCATCTATTGGCTGCTGATGGGGATCGCTGCTTGATCCTGCTTGCGTCCGTGGCTGTCCTACCGGCTCGCCTTGTCCCACTGCTGTTTGATGCAGTTGGACAAGCGCGGGCCACGTTGTTCTTGGGCTGTCCTACTGTCCAGCCTTCCCGCACGTCCCGCCCATGTGTGAGCGTAGCGGGAACGTATACGCGCCCATGGCGCGCACGCGTGCTCTTAGCTTTTTCTCTTTACGTGAGAGAAGAGGAAATAAGGTAGGACAGCGGGGCAGGCCCCGAATCTAGGCGCCTGTAGCTGACCCACTTCGATCTAAGGTAGTGGGACAGGCAGGACAGCGCCGCAGAAGCTGGAAGCCGAAATAAAGATATTCGCCGACATTGCCTAGGCGTTCACCAGACATTCACCGGCTGGCATTAAAACAGGCTTGCTGCCACCGGAATCGACCTGTAAAAAGTACCCATCTTCGATAGGTGCGACCGCAGAGAGCGGCACGCACCACACACCAAACCCGGCCCTTGCGCCGGGTTTTTGCGTTCATGGGGTAGGTGATGACGAACGAGCAGCAAGCGCTGGCAGAGATGCCGATCTGGTTAGTGGTCCTCCTGGCTCTAGTCGGCGGGGTGTCGGGGGAGATGTGGCGCGCCGACAAGGATGGCGCGCGGGGCTGGGCTCTACTGCGGCGGCTTGCGCTTCGGTCGGGGGCCTGCATTGTCTGCGGGGTGTCGGCGATGATGCTGATGATCGCCGCGGGCATGTCGATCTGGACGGCGGGCGCCTTGGGCTGTCTCACGGCGATGGCCGGTGCGGACGTAGCCATCGGGTTGTACGAACGCTGGGCCGCTAAGCGGCTGGGTGTCTGCGAGGTCCCGCCAACCGGGGGCGAGCAGGGATGATGCACCGATCCGGGGCACCGAAAACCGCCGGGGACCCTGGCGGTACTCGGTGGGTACGGGGTCGGAAACCCGCGGGAAAGTGTTAGCGGCAGGGTTGCCAGCTTACTGAAATTCAATCCATTGAAATTGAAAGGTTTCCATTGAAAAGCCGTTGAAAAGGAGGGCTTATGACAGAACCACTTTTCCTGTCTAAAAGCGCCTTCGCGGCTCGGATCGGCAGGGCACCCAGTTACATCACCTGGCTGAAAAACAACAACCGCTTGGTACTGACACCTGACGGAAAGCAGGTCGATGTAATGGCCAGCGAAGCGTTGATTCGCGATACCGCAGACCCCAGCAAGGCCGCCATTGCTGATCGCCATCACCAAGACCGGCTGCAGCGTGATGTCTACAGCCAACTATCCAGTCATGTCGAGCCGACCTCATCAGCTGCGCCACCGCCTGCAGTTATCCCGACAGGACAACTGCCCGACTTCCAGAAAGCTCGGGCACTGCGCGAACACAACCTTGCACAGCTCGCCGAGATCGAGTTGCACAAGGCCAAGGGCTCGCTAGTTGCCCGGGTGGCGGTTCAAACCGGCGCTTACAACGCAGGCCGCATGCTGCGCGATCAACTTCTCGGCATGCCCCCGCAACTCGCTCCCGAATTGGCGTCCATGACGGATCCCTGGGAAATCGAAAAGCACCTAACGGCGGCGATTCGCCGCTCGCTGGAAGATGCTGAGCGCATGTCTTCAGCGGACCTTGAACACGCATTGACCCCGAGTTAAGCCTATGCCCACGGAATATTCTGACGGTGCAGAGGTGTACCGCGAGGCGTATTTCCGTGGGCTACGGCCCGACCCGGATGTCTGGATTGATCAGTGGGCCGACGAATACATGCGGATCCCGCGTGACACCGGCGCTGCCGAGCCCGGCAAATACCGCACCGCGCGCACGCCTTATGCCCGCGAGCCGATGCGTTGTCTGTCGCCGGCTCATCCCTGCAAGCGCGTGGTCACCATGGTGGCCTCGCAATTGATGAAAACGCAGATCGCGTTGAACTGGATCGGCGGCCTTATCCACATGGCACCGTCCAACATCCTGACGCTATTGCCAAGCCTCGGCCTGGCCAAGCGTGTTTCCTCGCGTATCAGCAAGACGATCAAGGCAACACCTGCATTGCGTGAGCGTGTGGCGTCCAGCCGATCGCGAGACTCGCGCAACACCATGGACACCAAGGAGTTCGAGGGCGGGTCGTTGTACGTCACTACTGCCGGCTCGGCGGCCAACCTGGCCGAGCTGTCGGCGCGCTACGTCTACGGCGACGAGATCGATCGTTGGGAGGTCGACATCGGTGAAGAGGGTGATCCGATCGAGCTGGCGGAAACCCGAGGCAGTACCTTCGGCCGCAACGCGAAGTTCTACTTTTCCAGCTCGCCGACGATCAAGGGAGCATCACGGATCAACGATCTGTTCGAGGGTAGCGACCAGCGTTACTACTATGTCCCGTGCCCGAGCTGCGGCCACATGCAGACCCTGGAGTGGGAGCGCCTGCACTACTCGAAAGACTACAGCGTCGTGCATTACCAGTGCGCTGGCCCAGACTGTGACGTCCTGATCGAGGAGTACCACAAGGGCGAGATGCTCGCCCAGGGCGAATGGCGTGCCCATGCGGAGGGCGATGGCGAAACGATTGGCTTTCACCTCAACGCGCTCTATTCGCCGCTCGGCTGGATGGACTGGAAGTCACTGGCCAAGCAGTTTGAGAAGGCAAAAAAAGCCCAGGCGAAGGGCGATCTTGAACCGATGCAGGTGTTCTATAACACCCGTCTTGCCAAAGTGTGGGACGCGGCTCAAGAGCAAACCAAAGCCGATGTACTGCGGCAGCGGGCACGGCTCGAAGACTTCACCCTCGGCTCACTGTCGGCTGCTGTGTTGATGATCACAGGCTCAGTCGACGTCCAGGCAAATCGCCTGGAATTCATGGCGATGGGGTGGGGTGTCGGCATGGAACGGTGGGTGGTCGACTACCAGGTGGTTGCGGGTGACCCTGCAGACGAACGTACGTGGGCGGCCTTGGACGAGTTGCTCAAGGCCAAATATCGCCACCCCTGCGGTGTTGGCTTGGGCATTCTCGCGGTCGCCGTCGACTCCGGTGGTCACCACACCGATGAGGTCTACCAGTTCTGCCGCGTTCGCCGCTGGCGCAACGTGTTCGCCATCAAGGGCGCAAGCAAACCCGGCAAGCCGGTCATTGCTCAACGCCCGTCGATGGTCGATGTGACTTGGAAGGGGCAGACCGAACGCAACGGGGCCGAGTTGTGGTTCGTCGGTACCGACACCGCGAAAGATTGGATCTACAACCGGTACACGTTCGAGGCGGGACCAGGTGCACTGCACTTCGCCAACGACCTGCCGGATGACTTCTTCGACCAGTGCGTCGCGGAGCGCAAGGTCGCGCGCTACATTCGCGGTCACAAGCGCATCGAATGGGTCAAAGGCAAGGCCGAGCGCAACGAAGCACTCGACTTGATGGTGTACTGCCTGGCCATGGCGCATTACCTGGGCCTCAACCGTTACAAGGAACACGACTGGGAGCGCGTGCGGCAATCGCTGGCACAGTCGGGCCTTTTCGACGAGGGCGTAGGCATCAAACCTGTCCAGGGCGAGCGCGTCACCGCTCCCGCAACACCAGCTGCTGCACCGCAATCGGCCCCGCAACACACAGTTGCTGTCGTGCAACCGCGACCCGCAGCACTGCCACCTCAACGCCGCAGCTCCGCCAGCGGTTACCTGAAGAGACGCTGATATGTCATTTACCCAGAAGCACCTCGACGCGGTTGAGGCGGCCATCGCACGCGGTGAAAAAGTCGTGCGCTACACCGACCGCACCGTGGAGTACCGCACTGTCGATGAACTGCTCAAGGCTCGCGAAGAAATTCGCACGTCCCTGAGCAGTGCCGCCGGGCCGCGCTCACGGGCGGTTCGTCTGTACCACGGAGGCAAAGGACTGTAATGGCTCGCTATCCGACGCTGACCCGCAACGGATTCGTATTGCCGTCGAACATCAAGGCCAGTTACGAAGGCGCCGGAGAGGGCCGTCGTTCCACTGGCTGGGATGCTCCCGACAACGGGATCAACAGCATCAACACACCGGCGCTGCGCAATCTGCGCTCGCGTTCTCGAGCAGCGGTGCGCAACGATCCGTATGCGTACAACGTGATCGACAAGCGTGTCAGCAACCTGATCGGAACCGGCATCACACCGAGGCCCAAGACCGACGACGAAGCGCTGCGCAAGTTCCTGCAGGAACTCTGGGACGACTGGGTCGATGAATCGGACGCCGATGAGCGTACAGACTTCAATGGCCAGCAGGCGCTGGTGGCCCGCACGGTGGAAACCTCCGGCGAATGCTTTGTGCGGCTGCGCCCGCGCAGCCTGGACGAAGGGCTGGCTGTTCCGCTGCAGCTGCAAATCCTGGCGCCGGAGTTCGTGCCGCACGACAAGTATGAGTCCACCAAAAACGGCAACGTGATTCGCGCCGGCATTGAGTTCACGCCGGGCGGCAAGCGGGTGGCGTACTGGATGTACTTGTCACATCCGCGCGATGCCTCGTCGCTAAACGCCGGTTACAACCAACTGGTCAGGGTGCCGGCCACGCAGGTGCTGCACATTTTCGAACCGGTGGAACCAGGCCAACTGCGCGGCGTACCCCGACTGTCGCCGGTGCTGAAGCGCCTGCGCAGTCTGGACAACTACGATGATGCGGTGCTGTTCCGCCAGGAAGTGGCCAACCTCTTCGCCGGCTTCATCAGCCGTCCGGCTCCTGACTCCGGGCCCATGCCGCGAGATCCAGTCACCGGCCAACCGCTGAACTTTGATCGAGATGGATTCACGCCGATGGTGGCGTTGGAGCCCGGCACCATGCAGGAGCTGGGGCCAGGTGAAGAGGTTGAGTTCTCCAAGCCTCCCGATGCGGGTAACAACTATCCGGACTTCATGCGACAGCAGCTGATGGCCGCTGCTGCCGGGACGGGTACACCTTACGAGATCCTCACCGGCGACATGCGTGAGGTCAACGACCGGGCGCTGCGGGTGGTGCTCAACGAGTTTCGCCGCCGGCTGGAGCAATTGCAGTTCAGCGTTTACGTGCACCAGCTCTGCCGCCCGGTGCGTGCTGCGTGGATGGACATGGCGGTGCTGGCGGGTGCGCTGGTGCTGGTCGACTACGCCCAGCGCCGCCGGGAATACCTGCGCACGCGCTGGGTGCCACAAGGCTGGGCCTACATCCAGCCAGTGCAAGACGTACAAGCCCGGAGGATGGAAGTGCAGGCGGGCTTCGCCTCGCGCAGCGAAATGGTCCTGCGCACTGGTTATGACGCGGAAACGGTCGATGCGGAAAACGCCGCCGACTTGGCCCGGGCCACCACCCTTGGCCTCAATTACAGCACTCTCGATGCGGTCGTCCTCAACGACGACACCAAGGAGCAACCATGAGCAAGAACAAGCGCCCGCGCATTTACAACCGCGCCGGCAAACAGGTGCCGGTGAAGGACAAAACCTGGTACGCGGTGCACGCCAGCGGCGAAGCTGCCGAGCGCGTGATCGAAGTCTTCGTTTACGGCGAGATCGGCACCTGGGGCATCACGGCCAATCAGTTCGTGCAGGATCTGCGTGCGATGGACGATGGTGTCTCACCGGTCATCGCGGCGTTTAACAGCATCGGCGGCGACCTGTTCGATGGCCTGGCCATGCACAACGCGCTGTCACGGTTGGGCGAACGCTGCACCGGTCGGATTGATGCATTGGCCGCCAGTGCGGCGAGTGTGGCGGTGTGCGGTGCTCACCGCGTGGTGATCGCTTCCAACGCCATGTTGATGATTCACAACCCCTGGACCTATGCGGCCGGGGATGCTGAAGACTTCCGCAAGGTAGCCGATGTGCTCGACCAGACCATGGAAGCGATTATCGCGGCCTACAAGGCCAAGGCGCCGGACATTGATGAGGTCGAGTTGCGGAGACTGGTTGCCGCTGAAACCTGGCTCACCGCCAACGAGGCGGTGGCCTTGGGCCTGGCGGATGAGATCGGCGACGGCGTCACTGTCAAAGCCTGCCTCGGCCAGGGCGCCGTACTGCAGCGTTACCAGCACGCACCGGCCGAGTTGCTGGCTCAGCTGGACGAACCGCCCGAGCCCGATCCGGATTTGGATTTGGAACCGACAGACCCGCCGCAGACGCCACCGGTGGTCGACGCCACCAAGCTGGCATTGATGATCACCCAACGCTGCGCCGAAGCTGGGATCAGCAACCTGGTCACGCCGCTGCTGAGTTCTACCCAGCTTGAAAACGAATCGATCGTCGAGGCCGGTTTGGTTCGGGCAAAAGCCATCAACGATCTCTGTGTCGCAGCGCGCCTGCCCGAGTTCAGCGCTGAGTTTGTATCTGCTGGCCTGGACGCTGCAGCAGTGCGGGCCCGTCTGTTCGACAAGATTGTTGGCAGTGGCAGGGGGTTCGAAATCGATAACAGCTTACCCCTCGACGACGACCCCGCACCGAAAGTGCAAGCCAAGAAAATCGATCAACCCTCAATCTGGTCGGCGCGCCAGTCGGCGCACACCGGCAAATCAGGAGCCAGAAAATGACTATTCAACGAGAGCCGATGCACGCAGGTGAGTTCCTTCTGTCCGAAGGTGCCGGCAACATTTCCCGCGAAGCCATCAACGTGGCTGCTGGCCCCGCACTCGAGCCGGGCCAGGTACTCGGCTTGGTCAGCCTGACCGGCGAGTTTGCCCCGTACAACCCGACTGCCGAAGACGGTAGCGAGAATGCTGTAGCGATCCTCTACGGACCACTGGGCGAGTCGGATGTGGTCCGTCGTGGCCGCGCCGTCGTGCGCCTGGCTGAGGTCAGTGAGGCACATCTGACCGGGCTGGACCCTGCCGCCGAAAAAGCGCTGGCGACTCACTTCCTGATGGTCCGTTAAGACGAACACCCCTGATTACCGAACCCGCAAATGCGGGTTTTTTGCATTCTGGAGATTGCTTCATGGCTGACATTGAAATTTTTAACGATGACGCGTTTTCGGTCTCTTCGCTGACCGCCGCCATCAACGAACAGGAATACCTTCCGGGCCGCATCAGCAGCCTTGGCTTGTTTCAGGAAGAGGGCATCACCACCCTGACCGTGCAGATCGAGAAGGACGGCGACACCCTCGCGTTGGTGCCGGCCGGTGAGCGCGGTACGTCCGGTCTGGTGGTCGCCGGCAGCAAACGTAACTTGATCCCGTTCAACACCGTGCACCTGCCTCAACGATTCGCCATCAAGGCCGACGAGATCCAAGGCATCCGTGCGTTCGGTACGCGTTCTGAGTTGCAGGCCGTGCAGGATGTGGTCAACAAACGCCTGGCCAAAGCGCGGCGGCAGCTGGATGCCACCCACGAGTTCCAGCGCATGGGCGCGCTGAACGGCCAGATCTTGGACGCGGACGGCTCCACGGTGTTGCTGGATATCTACAAAACCTTTGGCGTAAATCGCAAAAAAATGTCCATGGGGCTCAACAGTGCCGACACTGAGCTTCGCGTCAAATGCGGTGAAGCGTTGGACATTCAGGAGGACGCGCTGGGCAGTGTCACCAGCACCGGCTCGCGCGCGCTGTGCGGCAAAAACTTCTGGAATAAGCTGATCGTCCACAAGTCGGTCAAGGAAACCTACCTCAATAGCCAGCAGGCAGCAGCCTTGCGTGGCGATTCTCGTGAAAGCTTCGATTTCGGCGGCATCGTGTGGGAGCGCTATCGCGGCAAAATCGCCGGCGTGACCTTCGTTCATGATGACAAGGCGCTGCTCATCCCTGAAGGCGTACCGGACTTGTACATCTCGGTGTTTGCACCGGCCGACTACATGGAAACGGTCAACACCGAGGGCGTGCCGTACTACAGCAAAATCGAACCGCTGCCCTTCAACAAGGGCATGGCTGGTGAAGCGCAGTCCAACCCGCTGCACCTGTGCACCCGTCCACTGGCGCAGATCCTGCTGGAGCTCTGACCATGGGCTTTCGCGATCTGATCGCCGAGGTGGATGCGGTGGTGTTCGAGACCCTGGGTGACACCGCACGGATCGAGGGTCGCAAGGAGCCGGTGCTTGGCATGTTCTCGGCGCCCTGGCTGCAACCGAAGATCGGCAAGCTCAACACCGGTTTGCGCGAGCCTCGTTTCGAGATTCGCGTCAGCGACTCCCGCGGTCTGGAGCAGGGCCTGCTCGTTACCATTGAACTGCCGGAACTGGACGGTGGCGGGGAATATGACCTTCTGCAACTGGAGCCGAGCGGTGACGGTCTGGTCGCCTTGATCTTGAGGATGCGCGCATGAGTGTCGGCAGCTACTTCAAATCATCGGCTGGTGGAGGAACGCTCACCATCCAGTCATCGGCGGCCGATCTCAAGGCGTTCGAAGACTTCGCCAAGCTGGTGCCGAAAGCCGCCGCTGCTGCCCAGCGTCGTGCGATCAACAAGACGCTGGGCTGGCTGCGAACCCATATCGCCCGGGCTGTCGGTCGTCAGGAGCGAATCGCTGTTGCGGCAGTCCGCCAGCGTCTGCGGGCATACCCGGTTTCCGGTCGCGCTGCGAGCGGTAAGTTGTGGTTCGGTCTTAATCCCATTGAGTCCAGCCGCATTGGTCGCGCGAGACAGTCCAGCAATGGTGTGTCGGTGGCCGGGCGGCGTTACCAGGGTGCTTTCCTCAAACAGGTCTACGGCAACAAACCTGACATCTGGATTCGTACCGCGAGCAAGCATTTCAGCGCGGACGATTACCCCGACAGCACCGTGTCAGGTGCTGGTGGGGCCAGTTCGGGTTGGGTCGCGGAAAACGGCAATCGCTTTCCGCTGGCCAAGGCCAAGGTTTCGCTGGAACACGCGCGACCGCACTTCGACACCTGGACCCATCGTGCACACGCACGTTTGCTGGAGATCCTGCAGCAAGAGTTCAACTTTGAATTGCAGAAGTACCTCAAGGGGACGGCCAATGTCTGAAGAGCCTTTTAGCCTTGACCAGCTCTACCGGGCGATTGAGCAGCATTTGCAGAGCAATCTGCCAGGCATCAAAGCAGTGGCGACGTGGCCGAATATCAAGGACCGGATTGCATTGCCGGTAGTCTTCCTTGAGATGGCTGAAATTGAGCCAGGTCCGGACGTTGGCACCGGTGAGACCACGTTGGTTTGCCGATTCGAAGCGCGGATCATCGTTGATCCCATTAAGCCGCAACACTGTCAACAGGCCGCGCACTTGGCGGCGCAGCTGGCCGTGCTGTTGCGCATGCAGACCTGGGGTTTGCCGGTTGAGCCTGCTGAGTTCACCCAGGCCATGCAGGACTGGACCAAACCAGAACTGGATGGCTACACCGTCTGGCTGGTTGAGTGGACGCAGCAGCTCTACCTGGGTGCCGAGGAATGGCCATGGCCAGACGAGCCGCCGGGCACGCTGGTCATTGACGTCGAGCCGGGCGATGGTCCGATTCAACCGGAGGACTTATGAGCTACCCCAGTGCTGAGCATGATCGGATGATTGCCGCCATGCTGATGCCGTGCGCGGTGGTCGGCGTGGATCTGGCGACGGCCATGGTGCGGGTGTCCAACGGTGAATGGACCAGTGCCTGGGTGCGTTGGCATAGCCTGGCCGCCGGCAAGGCCCGGCACTGGCGGGCGCCGAGCATTGGTGAGCAGGGTGTGTTGTTCAACCCCAGCGGTCAGGCAGGCATGGGCACCTTCGTTCCTGGGCTGTACGGCAATGCCGGCGCGCAGCCGGATAACCGTGATCACGTCGAGGCCTGGCGCTTCGACGATGGCGGCTCGTTGGTCTATGACTGGCAGGCCAAGACCTACACCATTACCTTGCCCAGTGGCCAGGTGATCACCAGGGTGGGATCGACCGAATCGGTTACCACCGATAACTCGGTCACGGTGACCACCACCAACGTCACGCTGATTGCCGACGTAGAAATTCAAGGCGCATTGCGCGTAACGGAAGGTGTCGAGGTCGGCGGTGCGTTGCACTCGGTTGGGAACATCAGCACGGACGGTGCGGTCATTGATGCCAAGGGCAACAGCAACCACCACACGCATTAATCGATCCCATAACGGCCCGCCCTGTGCGGGCTTTTTCATGCCTGGAGAAATCATGGCCAAACCTACCGAGTTGCCGGTCGACGATATCGCGCCGGCCCGCGATTTGCTGCTGACATTCCGCGACAAGGTCTTCACCTCGCGCACGCTGATTATCCCAAACACCGATCGCACGATGGCGGTGGCCAAGGGGCGTATCGAGGTGTCGGCGTCCGATGAGCAGGCGCTGAGCTACCTGAAAACCCATAAAGAGTTCGAACCCCTGGAGTGACGTAGATGATCGGAATGGATCGCCACACCGGCCAACCCATTTCCGGCATTGAGCATCTGCGCCAGTCCATGGCCGACGTATTGAGTACGCCGCTCGGTAGTCGCCGGCACCGTCCGGAATACGGCAGCAAGGTGCGCGCCTATGTCGACATGCCGGTAAACGAAGGCTGGAAAAGCTCGGTTCAGGCCGAGGCGGTTCGCGCGCTACTGCGTTGGGAGCCGCGCTTGAAACTTGAACGGGTCCGTGTGCTGGCGGTGCTGGGCGGCAAGATCGATTTGAGCATTGCCGGCGAATACCTCGGCGACGGTTTTGTGGTGGAGGTAAGCGTATGAGTACGGTCGTTGATCTGTCGGCGTTGCCGGCGCCGGATGTGCTGGAGCCGTTGGATTTTGAAGACACCTACCAAGAGGGGTTAGGCACCTTTCGCAGTTATATGGGCGACAACTGGACCGCGGTGCTTGAGAGTGATCCGGTGGTCAAGCTGCTGGAGGTAGGGGCCTATAACAAAGTCTGTAACCGGGCTCGGGTCAACGATGCCGCCAAGGCGCTGTTGCTGGCCCATGCCATTGGCAGTGACCTCGATCACCTCGGGGCCAACGTCAACTTGCCGCGCCTGGTGGTCCAAGCCGAGAACCTTTCGGTGGTGCCGCCGCTGGCTAAGGTCATGGAGCAGGACGACCCCTATCGCGAGCGCATTCAGTTGGCTTATGAAGGGTTGACCACGGCCGGCCCGCGAAACAGCTACATCATGCATTCGCGCAACGCTTCGGCGCTGGTTGCCGACGCCACGGCGGAAAGCCCCCAGCCGTGTTACGTCACTGTCACGGTGCTGAGTTCCGAGGGCAAGGGCGAGGCCAGTCCAGAGCTGCTGGCTACTGTCGAGACGGCCCTGAATGACGAGGACGTCAGGCCCGTGGGTGATCGGGTAACGGTCCAGGGCGCGGAAATCATCGACTACCGCATTGATGCGGTTCTGCACATGACCGGCGCCGGCCCCGAGGTGGACGCCAGCCTGGCCGAGGCCATTCGGCGCCTGGCGGCCTGGATCAATCCGCGTAAGCGCCTGGGCGTCGAGGTGGCTCGCTCGGCCGTGGACGCGCAATTACACGTTCCTGGGGTTTCTCGGGTTGAGCTGACCGATTGGGTCGACCTGGCCCCGACCAAGGCGCAGGCGGCTTACTGCGAGGGTTACACCGTCGTACTGGCGGGGTCAACATGAGTAGCCTGCTGCCGAGCAATAGCACGCAACTGGAGCGTGCCCTGGAAGCGGCCTTGTACGAGCGCACCATTGTGCCGTTGCGCACCTTGTACAACGCCGACAACTGCCCGGTGCATTTGCTGCCGCACCTGGCGTGGGCCTGGTCGGTCGATCGCTGGGATTATCGGTGGTCGGAGGCGACCAAGCGGGCGGCCATCAAGGCGTCGTATTACATCCACAAGCACAAAGGCACCATCGGCGCCCTGCGCCGGGTGGTCGAGCCGCTGGGCTACCTGATCGAAATCATCGAATGGTTCAAGGCGGTGCCAGAAGGCGAGCCGGGCACCTTTGCGCTCAAGGTTGGGGTGCTCGACACCGGTATCACCGAAGAGATGTATCAGGAGCTGGAACGCCTGATCGATGACGCCAAGCCCGTCACCCGCAAGCTGACGGGGTTGGCGATCAGCCTCGAAACTCAAGGCCATTTGAATATCGCCGCTTGCCTATACGAAGGCGACGAAATCGACGTGTATCCGCCGGTGATGCGTGACATCGAAGTCACGGGCCGCTTTGCCGTGATCGGTCGCGAACACTCCATAGACACCCTGGACGTTTACCATGATTGATGCGAACTCGCAGTTTTTCGCCATCCTGACCAATGTCGGGCTGGCCAAGCAGGCGAATGCCGACGCGCTCGGCATTCCCTGGAAGATCACTCAAATGGGTGTGGGTGATGCCAACATGACCGACCCCATCCCCAAACCCGAACAAACCCAGCTGATCAACGAATGGCGTCGCCGGCCGTTGAATCAACTCAAGGTCGACCAGGCCGATCCGGCGATCATCATCGCTGAGCAGATTATTCCGGCTGACGAGGGCGGGCACTGGATTCGTGAAATCGGTCTGTACGACGACGCCGGCGACCTGGTGGCGGTGGCCAACTGCGCGCCGAGCTATAAGCCGCTGCTGGCGCAAGGCTCTGGCCGCACGCAAGTGGTGCGGATGAATTTCATCGTCAACAACTCGGCCAATGTCGCGCTCAAGATTGACCCGGCGGTGGTGCTGGCCTCGCGTAGCTACGTTGATGCGGCCATTCTGGAGGTGTTGCCGGCGAACAAGCAGGCCGGCGAATACACCCGCGTCAAGGTCAACAACCGCGGCGTGGTGGTGTCGGGCGATAACCCGAACACCCTGGCCGGGATGGGCATCACCAACAGCTACACAAAGTCCGAAGTCGAATCGATGATTGCCCAGGCCTCGGCGCTGCCGGTCGGCACCATGGTGGCGTTTCCGGTGAACAGCGTGCCGCCCGGCTTTCTGGAGGTCGACGGCAGCGTTAAAAGCATTGCCGCCTATCCGGATCTGGCGGCGTTCCTGGGTACGGCGTTCAACACGGGCGGCGAGGGGGCTGGTAACTTCCGGCTGCCGGAATCGCGGGGCGAGTTCCTGCGCGGCTGGGATCATGGGCGTGGCGTCGATGCTGGTCGTGCGATTGGCAGTTGGCAAAAAGGTACGGTTGTTGCTGCTGATGCGGGTCCTACCAACGCCGTGTGTGGCCTGCGTGTCCCCGTTAACGGCCTCACTCCTGCTCAGTTGCAACCGTATGCTGGTCAAGATGCTTTGAATGCAGCGGATTATCCCAACGTGCTGCTGCATTCGTATCAGACGACCAACACGGCGGCGTTGCCGGGTGATCAGGAGTGGTTCGCTGGCGTGGCTCGCCCGCGCAACCTCGCCGTAATGTGGTGCATCAAGGCCTGGAATGCGCCGATCAATCAGGGAAACATCGACATTGCCGCCCTGGCGGCCCTGGCGGCGCAAGCCACGGAAAACAATCAGGGCACCGCCAAGGTTTCCACGCAGGCGCAGACCGATGCGGGTGTGGATGATTCCACGATGATCACCCCGAAAAAACTGCGGTGGGGGATTCAGTTTCTAGCGGCCGCCAATGGTTATCTGATTCTTCCCAGTTGGCTGGGCGGTTTTATCTTTCAGTGGGGCAGCAAATCGCTGACGGCCAATACACAGGGCACTATTACATTCCCAATTCCTTTTGTTGTGACTGCGCTGACCTTTCAGATTCAAACGGCGGCGGCCAGTTCGCCAATCGGGGCGGTGGGCGCTGGCGGCTCAACGCTCACCAGCTGTACCGCGCTGGCAAATATCAACTGCAATGCTTCGTGGCTTGCCATTGGCAAATAAGGGTGGGGTGAATGAAGTACGCAACATTTGATGACAATGGGGTATTGCTCCATCGCCTTATCGCTGGAGTTCACAGCATTCCCAGCGATGCTATCCCGGTCGATGAGGCGCTGTGGTTTCGTTTGATTCAAGAGGAAGACGGTATTTGGAAGGTCGACGAGGGTGTCATTTCAAAACATCCGTTGATTGAAGTGGCTCCCGATTTGGCGGGCCAGGAACGCGGGTGGCGCGATAGCGAGCTACAGGGGGTTATGTGGCTGCGCGATCGTCACCGCGACCAGTTGGATATTGCGGTCGACACCACGCTTTCCGACGATCAGTTCAAGGCGCTGCTGGTGTACATGCAAGCGCTGCGCGACTGGCCCCAGTCGCCAGACTTCCCCGACAGCCAGCATCGGCCGATCGCGCCGGACTGGATCGCCGAGCAAACCGAATAAACGCCCCGCGCTGACGGGGCGTTTTCTTTTCTGATATCCGAGGTTGACCTATGACGTTGCATGTCCTGCGCGCTGCTTTGCAGTGGGCGCTATTCCTGCCGCTGCGTGTGTTTCTGATCCTGTTGGGCTTTCTGGTGGTTCCGGTGGCGCTGCCGTTCCGGGCATATGAAGGATCTTCGATTCCATTCACCCAGGCACCGGGTAGCTGGAGGCTGACCAAGCTTCCGGCATGGGCCTGGCTGTGGTCGAACGATCGCGACGGCGCCCTGGGCGATAAGCGTGGCTGGTGGCACCTGAATGCGCCCTTCGGCCTGGGCGCCTATCACTGGTTCTCCCAGCTCTGGTGGTTGGCCATCCGCAACCCGGCCAACAACATGCGCTTTCATCCCTGGTTCAGTTGCCCGCTGACCGAGTGCGATTTCCGCTATTGGGGAGACGAGAGTGTCGAGGATCGCCCAGGTGAAGGCGGGCGCCGGCTGTTGCTGGCCACGCACAAGATCAGCGGCCGGCGTTACTACGGTTTTTATGGGGTGTGGCAGTGGTCGGCCACGCGTGCCCTGGTGATTCAGTTGGGCTTCAAGCCCGAGCCTAGCGACTGGGCCGAGGACTACAGCAGCGACCCGACCGCGCAGTGGAAAGGCCTGACGTTTGAGGTCAATCCCTGGAAATCCATTTAACCCCGCTGCGCCGTTACGCGTAACGCAAGCACCCCCTCACAGCCTCGCATATGCGGGGCTTTTTCGTTTCTGGAGACTGACCCTTATGAGCGGTTTTTTTCACGGCGTCACCACGACGCTGATCGACACCGGCGCGCGCACCATCTCGCTGCCGTCGTCCTCGATCATTGGCTTGTGCGACACCTTCACCCCGGGCGGTCCTGCCGGCGGCACCGCCAAGGCGGGCGACCTGGTGTTGCTCACGTCCGAGCGCGAAGCCATTGCCGCGTTCGGTGCTGACTCGGCGATCACCAAGGCCGCCCAGGCCATCTACGTGCGCGCCAAGGCGGTGATTGTTGCGGTGGGGGTGGCCAAGCTGGAGGACCCGGCGCTACAGACCTCGGCGATCATTGGCGGCGTTTTGGCCTCGGGTCAGCGTACCGGCCTTCAGGCGCTGCTCGATGGCAAGAGCAAACACAACGCCCAGCCCAAACTCATCATCGCGCCTAAGCACTCCGCCACCCAGGCGGTCGCGACGGCCATGGATGCGCTGGCCGCCAAGTTGCGCGCGATCGCCATCATCGACGGCCCTAACACCACCGACGAGGCGGCGTTGGCCTACGCCGAGGAATTCGGCAGCAAACGCCTGTACCTGGTCGATCCCGGGGTGAAGTATTGGGACACTGCCACCAGTGCTACGGTCGACGCGCCGGGCTCGGCCTGGGCGGCCGGCATGTTTGCCTGGACCGATGCAACCTACGGTTATTGGGCGTCGCCGTCCAACAAGGAGCTGGTCGGCATCACCGGCACGTCGCGCCCGATCGAATACCTCGACGGTGACGACACCTGCCGGGCCAACCTGCTCAATAACGCCAATATCACCACGATCATTCGTGACGGCGGGTATCGCCTGTGGGGTAACCGCACGCTGTCCAGCGACGCGAAATGGTCTTTTGTCACCCGCGTGCGCACCTGCGACATCCTGATGGATGCGATCCAGGCCGGGCACAAGTGGGCGGTCGATCGCTCGATCACCAAGACCTACGTGAAGGACGTCACCGAGGGCCTGCAGGCGTTCATGCGTGACCAGAAGAATGCCGGTGCGGTGATCAATTTCGAGGTCTACGCGGACACCGAAATGAACACGGCCAGCCAAATCGAGCAGGGAAAAATTTACTGGCGCATTCGCTTCACCGACGTGCCGCCGGCGGAAAACCCGAATTTCCTCATTGAAGTCACCAACGAGTGGCTGACCGAAGTTCTCGAAACAGCCTAAGGGGCCAATCCATGATTCCAGAAGTATTGTCCAACTGCGCCGCGTTCATCGACGGCGTAAGTTTTGCCGGCGAAGTACCGACCCTGACGCTGCCCAAGCTGACCAAGAAAACCGACGACTATCAGGGCGGCGGCATGTCCGCCCCGATCGAAATGGGCATGGGCCTGGAAAAGCTCGAGGCGGCATTTACCACCAACGGCGTGCGCCGTGAGTCGCTGAAGTATTTCGGCCTGGCCGATCAGACCGCGTGCAATGCGGTGTTCCGTGCGGCCTACAAGGGCCTCAAGGGCGCCGTGAAGGCGGTCACCGTAACCCTGCGCGGCGCGGTGAAAGAGGTCGATATGGGCGACTGGAAGGCCGGCGACAAGGCCGAAATCAAGCACGCCATGTCGGTCACTTACTACAAGCTCGAAATCGACGGTCGCGTGATGTACGAGATCGATCCCCTCAACATGATCCAGGTAATCGACGGCGTCGACCAACTGGCCGCTGAGCGCACGGCCCTGGGCCTTTAAGGAAATTTGCACATGACCCAAATCAACCTCAACAAGCCCTTGCCGAGCTGGCTGGTGCTCACGGACGACGGCGTTACTGTAACGCTGGCCTACAAGGCCAATATCGGCGGCGTGGTGGTCGACAAGCTGACCATGCGCGCGCCCAGCGTGAAGGACATGGAAGCCGCGAAGGCAGCCAGCGGCGGCGAGCTGGACAAGCTGGAAAAGAGCCTGTTTTGCAGCTTGCTCATGGCCAGCGATGCGGAGCTGACCGCCTTGAAGATCAAAGACTACAACCGCCTGTCGGCCGGTTATTTTCGCCTGGTTGAAGACGACGACCTGTAACGAAACCACCCTGAAGGTGCTGGCTCGACGCTTGGCCAAAGAGACGGGTTTCTCGGCGGCCGAGATCAAGGCCATGCCTTTCTCGGAAATGGTGTGGTGGCTCACGGATTGAGCCGCCTGTTTTCCTCGACGTATAGGGCACGCACATGGCGAATAAACTCGCGCTCGGCCTGGTCATTGGCGGGGCGGTCAGCTCCACGGTGGGCAGCGCGTTTAAGGATGTCACCAGTCGCATCAAGAAGCTGGAGGCCGAAGGCCAGAAAGCCCGGGTCTTGCAAAAGACCATCGGCGAGACCGTGCGCCTGCAAGATGAATGGCGCAAGGCGCACTTGGCGGGCGAGAAGGGCGCAGGCGCGTTGCTCAAGCAGCTTGAGGGCAACCTGAGCAGCTTGAAAAAGCAGGGCGTGGAAGTGCGCAACCTGGCCAAGGCATACAACACCATGGGCCAAGCCGCGGCCAAGGCTGAGCTGAAAGCCAAGGGTCACCAACAAATTGACGAAGGCCGGCAGAAGCTCAAAAGCAGCGTCGGCCAGGCGGTGGCGGCCACGGCCGCGATGGCCATCCCGACCAAGGTCAGCGCCGACTATGGCGCGATCATTCGTGACATCGCGATCAAATCCAACATTGCCAACCAGCCCGAAGAGGGCGACATGTCGCGGCGGATCATCGACACGTCGCGTGAGACGGGCATGGCACGCAATCAGGTGGCCGAGGTGGTCAACGCCCTGGTGGGTGCCGGCATGGAGCTGGACAAGGCCCTGGCGTATGCGCCGACCGCGGCCAAATTCGCCATCGGCCAGGGTTCGGACGGCGGCGAAACGGCGCGCATGATCAATGCCCTGGGGCAGAACGCCAAGATCACCGACCCGGCCGAGATGCAAAAAGCCCTGGAGGCCATCGCTTACCAAGGTCAGGCGGGCAGCTTTGAAGCGGCCGATATGGCGCGCTGGTTCCCTGAGCTGCTGGCGGGCATGGGCAAGCTGGGCATCACTGGGATGGACTCGGTGACGCAACTGGGCGCCATGCTGCAAGTGCAAATGAAGACCGCCGGCGGCGCCGATGAGGCGGCCAACAACCTCAAGAACTGGATGGAGAAAATCGGCTCGGGTGACACGGTCAAGGCCTACAAGGATGCCGGCATTGACTATCAAGCGTCGATGAACACCGGCCTGCAGAACGGCAAGTCAACGTTGGAATCCAGCTTTGAGTTGGCGCAAAAGTACATCGCGGCCACCGATCCGAAGAAGGCCGCGGCCATGGCGGAAGCCACGGCGAAGATCAGTAAGGAGCAGGACCCGGAAAAAGCCAAGGCCATGATTGCGTCCCTGGAGCAGGCTTTGCGCACCGGCGACCTGTTCGCCGATATGCAGGTGAAGGGCGCGCTGACGGCGTTCATGCAGAACAAGGACCTGTACGCCAAGCTTAAATCGGAGTCGGCCAGTGCCACCGGGATCTTGGACAAGAACCTGGAAGAGCGCCGGCAATCGTCGGCGCAGAAGTGGGCCGAAATGGCGCAGGGCACCGATGAGGCCATGCGCGCTATCGGCGATGCGTTCCGGCCAGTCACCGACGCGGTGGCGGATGGCTTGACCTATGTTACCCAGGGCCTGAGCAAATTGTCCGATGAATCGCCGCGCGTGGTGTCCGGCATCGGTGCGGCCGTGGCCGCGGTGATCGGGTTTCAGGCGGCCATGAGCAGCTTCAAGATTGCCAAGGGGCTGCTGAACATCGGCCGCGGTTCGCTGCTGGGCAATCCGAACATTCCGCAAAAGGTAATCGTGACCAACATGGGCGCCCTGGGCGGCGCTGGCGGTCCGGATGCGGGCGCCCTGGGTGGCGATGGCAAGAAAGGCAAAGGTGGGGCCAGGGGTGGCGGTCGTGGGTTGGGCGTGGGCTCGGCGGTCAAGGGTGCGGCGGTGTTCGCGGTGGCCGAGGCTGGGTTTAAGGCCTATGACACCTACCAGAACGCCGAAACCCGGGACGAAAAGGCGCAGGGTTACGGCGAGGCCGCGGGCGGCCTGGCGGGCACGCTGGCCGGTGCGGCAGCCGGTGCCGCGATCGGCTCGGTGGTGCCGGTGATTGGTACGGTGGTCGGCGGCATTGTCGGCGGCATTCTCGGCAACCTGGGCGGCGATGCCCTGGGTGGTTTTCTCGGAAAGTCGATGTTTGGCACCGATCCCGCGCTTAAACAGATGCCGGCCGCCGGCCCGCTGATGATGACCAATGCCGGGCAGAACATCGCGCCGGTGATGGGCGGTATCGCCCAGTCCTTCGCCAAGCCTGCCGGCACTCAGCCGGGTGATGCGGCCCGCGCCATGTTGATGCCACCACCCGGCGCTGATGCGGCGGCGCTGCTGGCCAAGCCGCCGGCGGAAAAGGCCGAAGGGGTCAAGGTCGATTCCAAGGTGGATATCCAGGCGCCTTTTAGCTTGGTGGTGAACGGCGATGTCAAAGACGGTGCTCAGCTCTTTGAGCAAATTCGCCCGCACCTTGAGCAGCATCAGCGGGCGATGGCCCAGCAACTGGAAAGCCGCAAGCTGTACGACGCGCCACACGTTTAATAGGGGGGGCTTATGCCTGCATTGGATCAGTTGCAATCGGGGCTCAAGTACCTGGCTTCAGCGGGCGAAACCGGCCGGCGTAGCATGGACGGCATGCTGGGGCCGGTGAATGGCGCGATCGGCGAAATCACCGGCGCCGCGTCGGAGCTGGAGGGTGTGCCCTTTGTCGGGCCGGCGCTGGGCGCCAAGTTACAGCGGGTCATGCGCGGGGTGAATGCCGCTCAGGCCAAGGTCGGCCAGGTGGTGGCCATGTACGGCACGGCCACCCGCGCGGTGTCGCAAATCGACGAACGCCTGGGGGTGCTCAAGGAGCAGGCGAGCCGGGCGGCCACGGCGATCAATAAGGTCGCCGGCAACGTCAATCCGGCGCTGGCCAACATCATGCCGACCGGGGCCTTTGCCACGGATCAGACGCCGGCGCCGGAGGCGGTCAAGCCGTTTCCGCACCTGCTGATCATCCAGCCGCAAGACCCCAAGGCCTCGCCGTATTTCTTCAACCTCGACACGGCGGCCTTTAACGAGCTGCGTCGCTCGACCGCATTCCGCTGGGCATCCCAGGAGCGCTTATCACGCCGGCCCGCCCAGCAAGGGGTCGGTATGGGCGACGAGAAAATCACCCTCAAGGGCGCGATTTTCCCGGGCTTCAAGGGCGGTCTAAAGCAGCTCGATACGCTGCGTCGGATCGGTGGCCAGTTGCAGCCGCTGACCTTGACCACCGGTTATGGCGAGGTGCTGGGCACCTGGTGCCTGGCGTCCATCGAAGAAGAGCAAAGCGCCCTCATGCAGGGCGGTATCCCACGCAAACAAGGGTTCACACTGGAGTTTGTCCGCTATGGCGACGACATGCAGAACGTCTGACGGGGATCTGCTCGACACCATTTGCCATAACTACTATGGCCATCTGGTCGGCAGCGTGGAGGCGGTATTGGGGGCCAATCAGGGGCTGGCCGATGAGGTCCAACCCTTTCGCGCCGGGGTGCTGATCGTGCTGCCGGATCTGCCGGAACCGATCGAAGAGCAAGTGACCTTGTGGAATTGATCCTGTCCGGATCGCCGCCGGCGGCGCCTGCCGTTACGCGTAACGACCGATTGACCTTGACCCGCCTGGTGCGGGTTTTTTATTGGGCGAAAACCGCATGAACCCGAAGTTTCGCGTTGTCGCTGACGGCGTTGATATTACCGCCTTGATCAATGACCGGCTGTTGCTGCTGCGCACGTCGGACAAGCCCGGGATGGAGTCGGACGAGTTCGAATTGCGCATTGATGACCGCGACGGTCTGGTGACCTTGCCGCGCCGCGGCGCCGGAATCGAGGTTTACCTGGGCTATGAAGGGCAAAGCCTGGCGCGCCTGGGGCGCTATTTGGTTGACGAGGTCGAGGTGTCCGGCCCGCCGAGTACGATCGTGATCCGTGGCAAGGCCAGCGACATGCGCGGCAGCGGCAAGACCATTCGCAGCGGCAGTTGGGAAAACGTGCCGCTGTCGAAGATCGTCGCCGATATCGCCGCGCGCAATGGCTGGCAGCCGGTGTGCCCGGTGTCGACCAAGGTCCCGCGGGCCGACCAGTTGAGTGAGTCGGATTTCAGCTTTATCACGCGCCTGGCCAATCAGTACGACTGCACGGCCAAGGTCGCCGATGGCAAGTTGCTGGTTATGCCGCGCCAAGCCGGGCAAAGCGCAAGCGGCCAGCAGTTCGGCGCGATCACCCTGGTGCCCAGCGACGTCAGCCGCTGGCAGTTCCGTTTGGGCGATCGCAATGCCCACAAGACGGTCGGCGCCAAGCATCAGGACAAGAAAACCGGTGAACTGGTGGTGGTGGCCCTGGACAACGACGACGTGCCTGACGGGCTGCCAGCGGTGCATACCGATCGGCACATTCACCCGAACAAGAGCGCGGCCGAGTCGGCCGCCAAGGCGCGGTTGGCGGCGTTCAACCGCTCGACCGCCGGTGTGCGCTTTGAGATGCCGGGGCGCACCGACATTTTTGCCGAAAGGCCAATCAATGCCCAGGGCTTCAAGGTCGGGCTCGATGGCGAGTATCTGGCCGACTCGGTCGAGCAGGTCTACACCCAGGCCGGCTGGTCGACCACCGTCGAATGTAACGGCGGCAAGAAGGGCAAGGCCAAGGCCAAAGGCAAGAAAAAGAAGGAGGTGAAGCCGGTCAAGGTTGTCAGTCTCGCATAGCGCTACAGCGCACCCACCGACCGCCGCGAGCGGTTTTTTTACACCTGGAGTTTGTATGCCTCTCACCGAACAACAGTTGTTACGCATCATGCCCAACGCCCGCCGCCAAGCGGGCGTTTTTGTTTCCGCCCTCAACGCAGCCATGGCCCGTCGTCAGATCGATACATCGAAACGACAGGCAGCGTTCCTGGCACAGGTCGGGCACGAGTCTGGCCAACTGCAGTACGTCCGCGAACTGGGCGGCGAACAGTATCTGAGCAAATACGATACCGGCAACCTTGCCGTGAAGCTGGGCAATACCCCGGCGGCCGACGGTGATGGCCAGCGTTATCGCGGGCGTGGCCTGATTCAGATCACTGGCCACAACAACTACCTGCGCTGCAGTCTGGCGTTGTTCGGTGACGAGCGCCTGTTGCGCACCCCTGAGCTGCTCGAGCAGCCGCAATGGGCGGCTGAGTCGGCGGCCTGGTTCTGGTGGGTGCGCGAGCTGAATACGCTGGCCGATCGCGATGAGTTCGAAGCGATCACCCGCAAGGTCAATGGCGGTTTGAACGGCCTAGCCGATCGACAGCAACTGTGGGAGCGGGCGAGGGCAGTGTTATGCGTTTCTTCGACTTGATTCCCGCGCCGTACCGGCTACTGGCTGTTGGCATGACGCTGGCAGTCCTGGCCATTACATCTGCAGCGAGTACCTGGAAGGTTCAGGACTGGCGTTACGGCCAGCAGCTGGAACAGCAAGCCCGCTTGCATGCAGAGGCTCTCAATCAACTGGCTCTCGCCTCGGCCGCGCAACAGCGCACCGAACAAGACAAACGACTGGCGCTCGAGCAGCGCCTTTCAACCAGTGAACAATCCTACTACCGAGTGTTGAGTGATGCCCAACGTGATCAAGATCGTCTGCGCGGTCGCCTTGCCACTGCTGATGTGCGCTTGTCAGTCTTACTCTCCGCCACCGATTCAGCCAGCGGCTGTGCAATGCCAGCCACCCCCGGCGCCGGCGGCGTGGTTCATGGCTCCGCAAGAGTCGAACTTGACCCAGCGCATGCTCAAAGAATTATCGGCATCACCGATGCCGGCGATCGAGGGCTGATCGCCCTGGCCGCTTGTCAGGCCTACGCCAAAGCCGTCTCGACACCGAAGTAAAAAGAGCGACCGGTACGAATGCGCCAACATCCGTACCGGTCGCCGTCCCTGCAGATGTCCCTGCAAGTCCAGCCAAGGCTCTCCACTCCGTGCACGAAGCGCGGCGAGCCTAGCATCTGTTTATCCATACAGTAAAGGTCTTGCTTTCATGTCCACACCCATCATCCCTTGGATGGGCGGCAAACGCCGCCTGGCCGATCGCCTTATTCCGCTTTTTCCGCCACACGGATGCTACGTTGAAGTCTTTGCCGGCGGCGCCGCGCTTTACTTCATGCGACCCCAGGCTGCGCCCGTCGAAGTCCTCAACGACATCAACGGCGACCTGGTCACGCTGTACCGCGTCGTGCAGAACCACTTGGAAGAATTCGTGCGCCAGTTCAAATGGGCGCTCAGCTCACGCCAGGTGTTCGAGTGGCAGAAAATGACTCGCCCTGAAACCCTCACCGACATCCAGCGCGCCGCCCGATTCTTCTACCTGCAGCACCATGCCTTCGCCGGCAAGGCCACCGGGCAGACGTTCGGTACCGCGACCACTGGCCCGGCCATCAACCTGCTGCGCATTGAAGAAAACCTCTCGGCTGCGTGGCAACGGTTATCTGGCACCTACGTCGAAAACCTCCCCTGGCTTGAGTGCGCGGAACGCTATGACCGCGCCCATACCTTTCACTACATGGACCCGCCTTACTGGCAAACCGCCGGCTATGGCGTGGACTTTCCATTCGAAAACTACGAGCGGATGGCTGACTTCATGCGCCGGTGCAAAGGCAAAGTGATGGTCAGCATCAACGACCATCCGGACATTCGTCGCGTGTTCGAGGGCTTTCATTTCGAAACCTTGGACATCCGTTACTGCAACACCAACCAGCGACAGGGAAAAGCTGATGTCAGTGGTGAGCTGGTGATCTTGAATTGGGTGCCGGCGGCATTGGGTGGGCTTTTTTAATCGGCGAGCGGCTGGAAATGTGCGGAATAAAGCGGCTTGGTGGCTTTCCGCCAGCCTTGCTGGAGTCGCACATAAAGCGCAATCTGGTCGATTATAATCAGTGACAACACGACATGGATAAGCAGCTTCTAGGCTATTCGATAGTCATGACAATCGGGTGGGTTTCTGCGGTGCTGCTTGTCATGTATTGGATGTCTTAATAAGGTCATCCCCAGCAATGGGGTGTCTTAGCCGCCTACGCCAATTTCCCCAACCGGTTCGATCAAATGTATACCCTGATTACGGACATTGCCGATCGCTTTATCCACTTTGAACCATTCGAAAGCCTCCGTGGGTTCGCCCTGCAGCAGGACCATCTGCTCGGCACGCTCCTTGGGTGTAGCGGGGTCCAGCCACTCTCTGGCAAGCTCTGGTGACAAAGTGACCGGTCGCCGGTCATGAATATCCACCATGCCGCCGACACTGTCGGCGGTGATGATCACAAAGCCATCGTGCTCACCAGGCTCATGATCGGCGTTCGGGTATTGGCCTATGGCAGCACAGAGGATTGGCGCTCGGTCGCTCCTGCGAATTAGGTAGGGCTGTTTCTTGGGGCCGCCTTCGTCGACCCATTCAAACCAGTTGTTGATCGCGATGATTGCTCGGTGCGGCCAGATCGCGCGAAAGAATGGGCCGTGGGCGACTTTCTCGACCCGAGCGTTGATCGGTGCGGCGCGGTCCTTGGCCCAGTGCGGACGCCATCCCCAACGCACCATGTCGGCGTGCAGGTATTCGCCTTCCTGATGGAAAATAGCGAGCTGAGTGGTGGGCGCGGCGTTGTAGCGTTGGAACGGTTGATCGCTAACATGACTTACCAGCGCGTTTGGCATGCTCAGCGCTGCCACGAAGTCGTGAATCCCATCGTACTGTGACAGTCGTCCGCACATAGCCCACCCACCTATCAGATTTATTCCTACATAAATTGACCGCAAGGCTTTTTGAAAGTTAACTGTATATTCGTACAGTGTCGGAAGTCGTGCGTCATGAGCTATTCCATTTTAGGTCCTATCAACGAAGGTGGCCGGAGGCTACCGCTCTGCCTGTTCCAAGTGCCGGCGGGTTTTCCTTCGCCGGCGGCTGACCACATTGAGGCGCACATATCGCTGGATGAGGTCCTGAATGTCCGGGCGCCGCACGTCTACTTGGTGTCGATCATCGGTGACAGCATGCAAGGTGCCGGCATTTTTGAGGGCGATCTGGCGATAGTGGACCGCTCACTTGAACCGGTCCACGGCCACATCGTTGTGGCTTTGCTCAACAACGATCCAGTCTGCAAGCGGCTGTGCATTCGCGGCAGAGAGGTGGTCCTACTGTCGGAAAACCCGAAATACCCGGCCCGATATATTTTGGAGAGTGACGAACTGTCGATCTGGGGGGTGATTACCGGCACGGTGCGCAGCCATGTCTAAGCCTGCGCCTGTGTTCGGTCTGATCGACTGCAACAGTTTCTACGCAAGCTGCGAGAGGGTGTTTCGCCCTGACCTGGCCAAGGTGCCGATCGTGGTGTTGTCGAACAACGACGGCTGCGTTATCGCGCGCAGCTACGACGCCAAGCCCTTCGTGAAAATGGGTGAGCCGTATTTCCAGATCAAGCACAAATTGAAGCAGCACGGTATCGTTGCTTTCTCGTCGAATTACGCGCTCTACGGTGACATGAGCGAACGGGTAATGACCTTGATCGAATCGATGGTGCCGGCCGTTGAGGTGTACAGCATCGACGAGGCTTTCGCCGATTTGTCCGGAATTGCCGGTCTGGACGCTCTCGGCCGACAGATCCGCAGCCAGGTCCTGCGCTGCACTGGTATCCCGGTGGGTGTGGGTATCGCCCCTACAAAGACTTTGGCCAAGTTGGCCAACCACACGGCCAAGCGCTTGCAAGCTCAGACCGGTGGTGTGGTCAACATCTGTGACCAGGTAAAGCGCGACTGGGTGCTCCGTAACACCGACGTGGGCGAAGTCTGGGGCGTGGGAAGGCGCATGAAAGTGCACCTGAACTCATTGGGCATCAAGACTGCGATGGATCTGGCCAAGGCCGACGCCTGGTCTCTGCGTAAGCACTTCAGTGTTGTGATCGAGAAGACGGCTCGAGAGTTGGCTGGAACCTCTTGCCTGGCGCTGGAGGAGCCGGATCCGCCGAAGCAGGAGATCTGCTGCAGCCGGATGTTTGGCAAGCGTCTGAAGGAGTTAGCGCCGATCAAAGAAGCGGTGGCCACCTATGTGATGCGAGCCTCGGAAAAGCTCAGGGCACAACAGTCGCTGTGCAAAAAAATCAGGGTCAGCATTCGCACCGGCATGTTCAACCCTGAGGAAGCCAAGTACGCAAATGGTGTGGTAGTAGAACTACCCTATCCAACGGACGATGTGCGTCTGCTAACCAAGATGGCAGTGGATGCGCTAGATCGTGTATTTCGCCCGGGATTCAACTACAGCAAGGCTGAGGTATTGCTGATGAACCTGTGTCAGCCAGGTGAGTACACTGATGATCTATTCGCCCTCTCTCAACCGTCCGAATCGACCCGCGTCATGGCGGTGCTCGACCAGATTAACGGGAGGTGGGGAAGGGGAACGCTTCGCGCCGCCAGTGTGCCGAGTGACCCCGAGTGGGGAATGCGTAGGGATTTACTTAGCCCTAGCTACACTACAAAACTTAATGAACTGTGGAAAGTTTCCTGTAGATGATGAATTATGAGGGTTTTGATTTTGAGTAGATCGACATCGTATAGTAAGTATGATGTCGAAATGTCCTAAAAATGAACAAATTGCTGTGCGATGGATGGAGTTTTTGGCAAGCGATAGACGCAATAGAGTTAAGCGCTGAGAACTATATTTCTATGGGTGTATTTCTTGGAGTATTTACGCTAGCGCTGAAATAGACTAATGAGAGTGCATTCGTGTTCTATTGTAGGCGCTATTGTAAAGTTCGTTGTTTACAATTTTGGTTACGCTTCTAAATGCTTACAGAACTCATCAGCCGCCTCACAGCGGGCACGGATGTTGGCTAGATCTGCCGTAATCCTTTTCGCATAAGTCTCATAGATAATATATGGAGATTTCTTGAGGCGTTGTCTGCCACGTTTCAGTCTGGACGCGTAGCCTAAGCTGATTAATCGGTCCTCGACATCCTCAATATGCTCATAATTGAAATCTTTAGGAAGATCATCGAAGACGGGGTCAGCCGGATCGTGGGTAGCAAGAATCCATGTTTCCAGAGCATGCGCTGTTAACGCTAAATAAAGACCATCTGCTTCTGCGGACTCATTCAGCCAAGCTAATACCGCATTCTTGCAATGCGTTTTCCTGCAATCTCCTGGCTGAATGACGTTAAGGTCCTTGAGATCTTGGGCGATGTCTGTATCAAGCTGGATCAACAGGCCATTTGCATTGTCAAATGCTAAGAGCGCCCTCCAGTTTTGTCGTTGCAAGAAACGTTGGGCTGACGGAGGGAGATGGGACATAGACTCTAAAGATTTATTGCTGAATTTTTTACACCAAGATTGGATAGCGTTCCAGCCATGAGCTGGATAAGTACCGCTCGTAGCATCTCGTTGAGGGGAGAGCTCGACAATCTCAATTGTTTGGCCTATTTCTGAAGAAATCTTTTTCGCCACTTCCTTGATAACCACGTGATCCGTGGGGCCTTCCGAGACCAAAAGATATTTTTTCAATTTAGAATCCTTGAGGCAGGCCGCCAATAGCACCCGAGAGCCAGATTTCAGAGAGCTTCATGCCGAAATATTTGTCTTCCCACTCTGACTTCGTCATGCCTTCCGGAGGCGCAATACGACGACTTTTGGTGTGTCCATCTTTATCCCGCTCGACTACGAATAGTCTATGAGTTTCATCGAAGAGATCCAGGGCATCTAATGTACTTGGGTTGTGAGTTGTAAGGAAAACTTGTTTGGTAGGGTTTTTCTTTACAATTTTAGCAACTTGGCCCATCAGGTCTCTAACAAGTCCAGGGTTCAAGGCGGTGTCAATGTTGTCGAGCGCAAGTATGTCTGGAGAGTTCTTGTGGATCAGTAGTACCAACATGAAAATTACATATAGCGCACCCTCGCTTACATCATAAGCATAGAGTTTGTTAAAGTTAGTTTTCATGAATTTGTCTTGATATCGGATTTTTCGACCGGCGATGTTGATCTGGCCAGAAAGTAGTTCTACGTCTGTTTCGTCAGTCGTTGTGAAACTCTGCACCCAGTTCATCAATTTGAAGAAAGAAAGAAGATCTGTCTTGTCTTTAGTGTGGTGAAAATCACTAATAACCTCTGCCAAAGCGTCAGCTAGCCGACCTCCATATAGGCCTAGAGGTGATTTGGCGCTAGAGTCTGTCTCTACACCACGTAATATTGGAGTCGTTGGAGAAAAAATAGCATACTCAACAAGAGATGCTAGAGGTGCAAGAATATCGTGAGTAGCGGTGTCAGAGTTAATTTTTTTGAAAGCTTCCAGATAAGGGAAAATTCCCTTCGTATTCTCCATCTTCGACTTTAAAGAAAGTCCGAAAATCGTCGCACCATTATTGGAGCGACCTCCAATTACTTTTTTGTTGTGCTTAACAGACTCGGCTAAATATCGAAAGCCACCTTCGGCATTTATGTCTATTGAATAACTTAGCTCGCCAATATCTGCCGATAACTTAAAAGCGCTTGTTCTGTTTTTATTTCTGAATGCGCTTCGAAATATTGCGGAGGATGATAGTCTTGCCCCCCTTTTGTGCAATTTTTCATAGTCGATGCCACCTTCCAGTGAGGACGACAGCATAGCAATCGCCTCGAGTAGATTGCTTTTACCAGCGCCATTAGTGCCTATGAAAACATTCATCTGTCCAAGGTCTAACGTGTCTTGCCATATCGATTTGAAGCTTTTAATTACAAGTTTTTTGATGATCGGCATATAAATAATATCTTAGTAAAGAACGGCGGGGGACGGGCGTGCCAGGTTAAGGTGCTGATCCCAAGACTCTTCCATTTTTCTACCTCCATTCCTCTGACGCTTTCCCCACCGAATGGTGCCTATCTTTGATGACGGCGTCGAGACTGATTACTTGAAATGCAGGTTTTTCACGTTTTTTTTTGCCGAAACGCAGCCTTACTGATCGTATTGAGTATCTGATCGTCGCCAGGCAGGCAAAGGGACGTCCTGGCGAGCTACGTATGGAAATACTGCAGGCGCCAGTTGTTGTCGTCCACTTTTCGAGTCAGGTGCAAGAATGTGAATTACCAGAAACGATCAGCCTACGGTCGTGGTTCGTCCGTCATCAACACGGCTAGCGTCATCTTGATAAATTCTTCATTCCTGTCGATCGCAACCAAAGCGCCGCGTACATTCACTGCTACGTCGGCTGAACCGCGCTGCTCAACCCAAAGCGTTAACTCCATGATGGCTGCTTCTAGGGCGAGTTGGTTTTCATTGAGCTTGAACAGCAGTGAAGGGAGCAGGTCTGAATTTGGCATCGCGAATCCTCCGTGAAGGCTTCAGCGTAGCAGTCGAAAGCTGAGATGGTGACTAATACCGCCCCTTCCCAGGCAAGGATCGGTTCCGAGGGCCTATGGGCACAGTACCGGCCGTGCCCCTGTCAGGCGTTTATCGCAGCTTGCTTAGAAATTGCTACAAAGTGAAAAAGTTGGAACGCGGTGGCCAAGCTGTCTGGGGGTTTGGGGGAGCACTACGCCCAATCCATCATGGGGGCAACAGAAAAACGCCGGCTGAAGACGGGCGTTTTATCGGGATTCGCGGATGACATTAGCGTCGGAAGCTCGAAGGGAATATGGCGGTATTCTAACATCGCGGCCCTTTGTGCAGCCACGTTAGCGGATTCTGTTCCTTGGGCAGAGCCCTGAACTGACCGTGTTCACATCAGTTTTGTCGACAGCCGCAGCTCAGCACAGTCTTGCGTCTCTTTCTCGTTGCGAGCGAAATGGTAGTGATTCGCTGCCTTGCTCCGCTCACCACTTGGAGCGTGGTCGTTGCCTCGTGTGGAACCCCCAGGATTTGCACGCGTTCACCCAGCACGCGGTACGGTATCAAATAGGACCAATTCGGCACTGCCCATTCTCGCGTGTTTCTGATCCGGCCCTCCCGCCCCATCGCGGGGAATAGTGCGAGATGGCCAACGCTCGCGAAGATCGCATCAGAGAATTCATCTGCGGCCTTTGGATTTTCCAACGCAATATAATTGGCTTCATCTTCCAGATTCTTGAGCGCTCTTTACAGCCACTCAACTCGCATTCCTGCTCCAGCGCCGAGCACGCATGGCGGCAACCTGCGCATCGCTCGCGAATTGGTCTTCGTCGGCTTCCTTCACGGCCTGCTCAATCTGCGCGTTAAGCGTTTTTTCGTGTTCGATGTAATCACGAAGCACGTCCATCGCCAGGTAGCTCGCACTCTGGCCATTGGTTCTGGCAAGGTCCGCAAGGGAGTTGGAAAGATCTTCCGGAAGGTCCAGCGACAGGCCAGTCATGGCTACCTCGGCATTGGGGTTGGTTGAACATGGTACACCCTCAGGCTACGTCGGTAGCCGGTGGGTTGTCGCGAGGTGTATCCGATTCTGGCTGCATCTCAACGCTTGCTCGTCACCTTCTCCGCCGTCGCCACCGTCCCACTTCCACAATTGATATAGGAAGAAGACTTCAACCAGCGCTGATCCGGGTAGTAGGAAAACAGCAACTGCCCGCCCTTCATGGAATCAATCAGCTTGTGCGCAATGGCCGGGCGTACGGCCGGGCAGCCCAGGCTTCGGCCGATACGCCCGTTGGCTCGCGCCAGCACCGGGCTGACGTAGGGCGCGCCGTGGATCACGATGGCGCGGTCGAAGGCGTTGTCGTTGAAGCCAGGTTCGAGGCCTTCCATGCGCAGCGAGTAGCCGTTCTGCCCGACGTAGCTTTGTTGCGTTCGATACAGGCCGAGGCTGGTGGCGAAACTCTCGTTCTGGTTGGAAAAGTTGACGGCCATGTTCTCGCCGCTGTTGCGCCCGTGGGCGACCAGTTCATGAAACAGCAATTTGCGCTTCTTTAGATCGAACACCCAGAGGCGCTGTTGGGTCGAAGGCAGGGAATAATCAATCACGGCAAGTCTTTGGACAGGAGCGGCGCCTTGAGCGATGCTGCATTGCGAGGCGCGGACGGCGAGGTTGATGACCTTGGCGTCAGCTTGCGGGGCCGCTTTGATGAGGGCGGCCGCCAGTGAATCGGCGTAGGCTGACGGTACAAACATTGCAGTCAGCAGCAGGCCCGACAGCAGCAGGCTAAAACGTAGTAGCGCCATAGAGATGTCTCATCATGTTAAGTTCGAGTCTAGCAGTGCGGTGAAAGCCAGGTGTTGAATGCGGGAGATTAAGGATTATCCATGGTGCTTTTAACAAGGTTATTCGTCATAAGCCGCGTATTTTTTATGGTCTTTCTGATCAGCGGCACTGCACTCGGTAAAACTTCGCCGATCGAGGTGCCAATGGCGGCAAACTCCATTTTGCCGGCGGCAGCGGATGACAACGTCGCCCAAGCGATCCAGGCCTCGCTTGAACCTCTCCAAACAGCCTTTCCACCCTTGCTGACGTCGGCGCGTCATCGTCGCGTGGACGTGACCCGCCTGGTCATGGATTTCTACACCCACCGCGCCTATCGCGCCGCCTGGACCCAGGACAGCGATATCGATCAACTGATCGCCAGTCTCAACGCGACCGAGGCCGATGGTTTAAACCCGGCGGACTTTCACATCGATGAGTTGATCCGTTCCCGGATGGCGCTGCACACCCTGCCGGCCACCCCCGAGCAGCGGGCGGCGTTTGACCTGGCGACCACTCACACCTTCATTACCGCGCTGCTGCAGTTGCGGCGCGGCAAGGTCGATCCGTCGCGGCTCGACATTCATTGGAATTTCGATGCTGAGGGCGCCGACCCTCGAGATGACCTCAACCGTTTTTTTGCGGCGTTGGACGATCACGATGTGGCCAAGGCGTTTGCGCTGGCGCCGCCTCAAGAGGCGGTGTACGCAGGGATGCGCATGGCGTTGGCCCAGTTGCGCGAAGTTCGGGACCAGGGCGGCTGGCCGAAGGTGACGGTGGATCATTCGCTCAAGCCTGGCATGGACGAGCCGGCCGTGGCGCAGTTGCGCGCACGGCTGGTCGCGGCGGGCTTTCTTGATCCGCATCTGGTCCATGGCACCCGTTACGACAGCGCCGTGACGGCGGCGGTGAAAAAGTATCAGGACGAGCAATATCTGGGCGCGGACGGCATGGTCGGGGCGAATACCCTGGCGGCGTTGAACGTACCCGTTGAAGCACGTATCGATCAGGTGCGGGTCAACATGGAACGGGCACGCTGGCTGCTGTACAAGCTGCAAGGCACGTTCGTGATCGTTGATATTGCCGGTTATAAAGTGGCAATGTATCGCGATGGCCAGCCGATCTGGCGATCCCGGGTTCAGGTCGGCAAGGCGGCGCGCAACACGCCGATTTTCCAGGCGCAGATTTCCTACATCACCTTCAACCCGACCTGGACCGTACCGCCGACGATCCTCAAGGAAGACGTCCTGCCGAAGATCCAGAGCAATCCCGGTTATCTCGCCGCCAACCGTATGCGCGTGATCGACCGCGAGGGCAACGAAGTGGACCCGGCCACCGTCGATTGGGCCAATCCACGTGGGCTCAGCCTGCGCCAGGACGCCGGGCGTGACAGCTCGTTGGGTCAGGTGGTGATCCGCTTCCCCAACGACTATGCGATTTACCTTCACGACACGCCGCATCGCGAGTTGTTTGCCAGGACCGTCCGTGCGACCAGTTCCGGCTGTATCCGTGTGGAAAATCCGCTGCAACTGGTGGAGTTGTTGTTCAACGACCCGGTCAAGTGGAACAGCGACGGGATCCAGAAACAGCTGGCCAATGGCAAGACCGAGAACATTCGGCTGCCGGTGAAAGTCCCCGTGTTGCTGGCTTACTGGACGGTCGACCTGGGCAGTGACGGTCATGTGTCGTTCAAGCCGGACGTGTACGGCTACGATGCACCCGTATTGCGGGCGTTGAACCGGCCCTCGCCGGTGCCCGTGCTGAATCTGCACGCGGCATTGGCAGGGCAATAGTGGGTCGATGAGCAGAATCTTCGAACGCGGCGTGACGTCCGTCCGAAGTACAATTGCCCCGCACCGCCACCTCGTCTAAGCTCGCCACCTTTGAGGGTTTCGGGCCTATCGCCCGCGCCTTGCCCCCGCAGGATGAGCTTTTTTTTGCCGATCTCCGACGACGACCCGCGCCACGCCAGTGGTACTGCGCTTAAAAGGCTGCCCCTGCGCAAGGCTGCGGTGCTGTTTATCGCTCTGGTGTGTCTGTGCCTGTGCGGTTTGCTGTACTTGCAATTGGAGCAATCGCGCCGTCACGACCTGGCGGTGGCCGAAGCCGCGTCCTCGAACCTGACGCGTGCCGTGGCACAGCAGGCCGAAGACACGTTCATGAAGGCCGATCTGGTGTTGACCAGCCTGGCGGACTGGCTTCAGATGGACGGTGTCGATCGGTTCCCGAAAGCCCTGCTGCAAAAAACGTTCGCGCGGCGGGTGCAGGCGCTGAGTCAGTTGCACGGGATCTTCCTGTTCGATCGCAATGGCCAATGGATCGTGACTTCATTCGAGGATCTGCCTCGTGGCCCAGGCGTGGCGGACCGCGAGTATTTCCTTTATCACCAGCAGAACGTGTCGTCCGTAGCGCACATCGGTCCGGCGATTCGCAGCCGCATCAACGGCGAGTGGATCATTCCGGTGTCCAAGCGGGTAAACGACAAGGATGGCCAGTTCCAGGGCGTGATGCTGGCCGGCATCAAGATGTCGTACTTCGATCAGTTTTTTAAAAGTTTCAGCATCGATGAGGATGGCTCCATTGCACTGGCGCTGACCGATGGAACCTTGCTGGCGCGTCGGCCGTTCGTGGAGTCGCAGATCGGCCAGTCATTGGCCAAGGGCGAGATTTTCAGCAAGCACCTGGCGGGCTCTATGTCCGGCATCGCGATGATCCGTTCGGTGCTCGATGGTGCCGTGCGCCTGCACGGCTACCGTCAGCTCGACGCCTACCCGCTGGTGGTGACGGCGGCTTCGTCCAGGGATTCGATTCTCAAGGGCTGGTACGACACGGCGTTCCAGTCCAGCCTGATTGTGGCCCTGGTCATCCTGGGTATCGGCCTGTTCGGGTGGGTGTTCGTGCGCCAGGTGCGCGTGGGGGAGCGGGTCGAGAGGGATCTGCGCAAGGCCAAGGAGGACCTCAAGCTGATCGCGACCCATGACAGCCTGACCGGGTTGGCCAACCGCCGTCTGTTCGAGCGGGCGCTGGAGATCGAGTTCAGCCGTGACATCCGCCAGTCGAGCTCGCTGGGCCTGATCATGCTCGATATCGACCATTTCAAACGTTACAACGATGCCTACGGTCATGTGGCGGGGGATCACTGCCTGGCAGAAGTGGCGCGTGCGGTGAAAAGTGGCTGCCATCGCCCCGTCGACCTGGCTGTGCGCTACGGCGGCGAGGAGTTCGCGGTGCTGCTGCCGGACACCGACATCCACGGGACCTTGGTGGTCGCCGAGCAGATCCGTCGCAGTGTCATGGCCCGCAATATCATCCACATTGGCGCGCCAAGTGGTTATGTGACCGTCAGCCTGGGCTGTCATGCGTTCGTGCCGACGCGTCTGGACAGCCCTGAAGTCTTCATCGAGCGTGCGGACGCAGCGCTGTATCAGGCCAAGCACCAGGGGCGAAACCGTTCGGCGGTATTGTCGATTGAAGGCGCTTTCGGGGAACTGATGCGCTCCGATCGCTGAAACGGGCGAGCCCCGCGATTGCACATCGCGGGGACTGTTGGCGATCAGCCGCCTGTACCGCCGCCGGCACCGCCGGTTCCACCACCCGACGACCCGGTGCCACCTCCCGCGCCCGAGCCGCTGGCGCCCCCGGTTCCGCCCGTTCCACCGGAACTGCCGCCCGAGGTGCCCGAGCCGCCATTGTTGCCCTTGCCCTCGGCACCACCCCCGTTGTTACCGCCGGAAGGTTCGCCGGGGTTGTTGTTGGGCGCCATGGTCGATCCGCCTGTGGATCCGGATTTGGTGCCGCTGGCATCCGCGCCGTCACCGCTGGCTGCAAATGCAATCCCCGAGGTGGCCAACAGGCTCGCCAGCAACAATGAAGTGAGTTTGATGTTCATCAGGTGCTTCTCCAAAAAAGAGTCGGTACGTGATGTTGGTGTGACCGGACGGGAGGTTGGTGCCGGCTGGATGACGGGCGGTCATCACCGGTCAGCGGGCGGTGCCTTCCTGGAGGCGGTGTTCGAGCTTCTGCCGGACCTGTGGCCATTCGTCGTCAATGATGCTGAAGCGCACCGAATTGCGCTTGCGACCATCGGGCCGCGGCGCGGACCAGGGCGTCGGCGTCGTGGTATTGCAGTGGGTGCAGGCTGATCGCGCGACCTTGCAGGGTGATGTCCATCAGGTGTTCGTTCTCGACAGGTCAATTGAGCACGGGGTGCCTGTGATGCCTTACCGGCAATCGCCAGCGCAACCCGCGCAGGGTGAAGCTGTCATACGCACATCAACCTTGTACGGAGCGCTGGCCCATGAAGCCATTGCGGATCGCAACGTTCAACGTCAACGGCATGCGTGCGCGGCTGCCAAACTTGCTGGCCTGGCTGGAGCGGGAGAAACCGGACATCGCGTGTTTGCAGGAGCTCAAGTCGGTGGACAGCGCGTTCCCGGCGGCCGAGATCGAGGCCGCCGGTTACGGTGCGATCTGGCAGGGGCAATCGTCGTGGAACGGGGTGGCGATCCTGGCGCGGGACGCGCAGCCCCTGGAGAGCCGACGGGGTCTGCCGGGCGACGACAGCGACACCCACAGTCGCTACATTGAAGCGGCGGTGCATGGAGTGCTGGTGGGGTGCCTGTACCTGCCCAACGGCAACCCGCAGCCGGGTCCGAAGTTCGATTACAAGCTGGCGTGGTTCGAGCGGCTGATCGCTTACGCCAAGGACCTGCAGCGTAGCGAGCACCCGGTGGTGCTGGCCGGCGATTACAACGTCGTGCCGACTGACCTGGATATCTACAACCCTCGGTCCTGGCTCAAGGATGCGCTGCTGCAACCGCAAAGTCGCGAGTGCTATCAACAGTTGCTGGATCAGGGCTGGACCGACGCCTTGCGCCATCTGTATCCCGAGGATCGGCTGTACACCTTCTGGGACTATTTCCGACAACACTGGCAGAAAAATTCCGGACTTCGTATCGACCATCTGCTGCTCAATCCGGCGCTGAGTCCTTATTTGCAGGCGGCCGGTGTCGATGCCTGGGTGCGCAATGAACCGCACGCCAGCGACCATGCGCCGACATGGATTCAACTGAGCTCGCGCAAGCGTCGCTGATGGCCGCAGAGGCAATTGGCGAAATCAATTGTCGGTCGCCGCGCTTTTTCCCTTATACATGGCGCCATCGCCGCCCATAAGGAATGAGCAATGAGTGAGATACGCCCGAGCAACCTCGCGTTGTACCTGCAACGCCTGGGTTTCGACACGGCACCGCCGCCTACTCTTGAAACCCTGCGCCAACTGCAACGGCGACATACCGCTGCCTTCCCGTTCGAAAACCTCAGCACCCTGTCGGGCGAACCGGTACTCATCGACCTGGCCTCCATCGAGCACAAGGTCCTGCAACAGGGGCGCGGCGGCTACTGCTACGAACTCAACAAGCTGTTTCTTTGCCTGCTTCAGCAACTGGGGTTCAACGCTCACGGCATCTCCGGCCGCGTGGTCATGGGCCAACCGGAAGGCGCATGGACAGCGCGCACTCATCGCCTGAGCCTGGTCACCCTGGACGAGGTGCGCTACATCACCGATGTCGGTTTCGGTGGAATGGTGCCTACCGGTCCACTGCTGCTCGATACATCCGCCGAACAGTCCACCCCTCACGAACCCTATCGCATCGAGCAGCACGCGGACGGCTACACGCTGCGCGCCAAGGTCGAGGATGAATGGCGGCCGATGTACACCTTCGATCTGCAGCGCCAGGAAGACATCGATTACGCCGTCGGCAACTGGTACGTTTCGACCTCTCCCGATTCGCCGTTTGCCCAAAGGCTGATGGTGGCTCGGACCGGGGAGGGGTGGCGGCGCACGCTGAACAATGGCAGCTTCGCGATCCACCGGATGGGCCGCGACAGCGAGCGGCGCGAGGTCGCGGAGGTCGAAGAGCTGATTGCACTGTTGCAGAGCGAGTTCGGCATCCAGGTGCCCGCCAACGAGCACTTGAAGCAGGTGCTTGGACGGTTGATCGAGCCCGGTTAGGGCGTATCCGGTTGCCTGAGTCGCTCAGGGACGAACGTCAGTTTCCATCATTTGCTGGATTTCGCTGACGGCGTCCAACAGCTTTTTCTCAAGGGTTTTCAGGTCTGAGCCGGTGATCCCTTTTTTGAGCTGTGCCAATTCCGTGGGTTTGTCCTTCTTGCTGAGCAGGGCATGGCGCAGGGTGTTGTTGATCACCGTCTGATAGCCAAAGCCCTCGTTTTCCGCGAGCGCGCGAGCCGCCTCGATCACCCCGTCGTCCAGCATGATGGTGATGCGGGTCTTGCCCTTGCCCGGCGCAACCGCCCCGCGCCCGGCGTTGCTGAAATCGTATTCATCTTTCATTGCTCAAGCCTCCAGGTAGCAGCGACGCTCGTTTTTCGTGGCGGAGCGCGCTGAAATGATTCGAACGAAATTCGGATCGCGATAGGTGTAAGCCACCACCAGCAAGCGACCCCTGGCGTCCAGCCCCAAGGTGATCCATCGCTGCTCGTCGTGGTCATCATCCTGCATCGTCAACGCTCGCTCGTCACAAAACACGGCCTCCGTCTCAGCGAGGCTGATGCCGCGATGCTTCAACTTATTGGCCGCGTTCTTGCTTTTATCGAACTGAATTTCGAATGACTTCATTATGCATATTTTATATGTATTAGGAAGAAGGCAACGTTACCGCCTGTCGCCGTACCTGAAAAAGACTAGCGGGCGAAAAGCGCAGCCTCGAAGCGATGTATTTCAAGGTTTATTGAGGGGACGGGAGGATGGAGCGTGAATAGACGGCCATGATCTGATTGGCAAGTTGTATACAACTATATGGACATTTGTTCTTTATGTTGCATACAGTGTGCGCATAACAAAAACCAGGGAACCCCCCAATCATGAAAACGCCCCATGTTTCACACCCACGGCCCGAGGATGAAAACCTCGGGGTCGGCGCGAATATGGCTTACGGCCTGCAACATGTCCTGACCATGTATGGCGGTATCGTCGCGGTGCCGTTGATCATCGGCCAGGCGGCCGGGCTCACGCCGGCGGACATTGGTTTGTTGATTGCTGCCTCCTTGTTTGCCGGAGGGCTGGCGACCTTGCTGCAGACCCTCGGCCTGCCGTTCTTCGGTTGTCAGTTGCCGTTGGTGCAGGGGGTGTCGTTCTCGGGTGTCGCGACCATGGTGGCGATTGTCAGCAGTGGCGGGGAGGGCGGCTTCCAGGCGATCCTGGGGGCGGTCATTGCGGCGTCACTGATCGGTTTGTTGATCACGCCGGTGTTCTCGCGAATCACCCGGTTCTTCCCGCCGCTGGTCACGGGCATCGTGATCACCACCATCGGCTTGACGCTGATGCCGGTGGCCGCGCGCTGGGCCATGGGCGGCAACAGTCACGCAGCGGATTTTGGCAGCATGGCGAACATCGGTCTGGCGGCGGTGACGCTGGTGCTGGTGTTGTTGCTGAGCAAGATCGGCAGCGCAACCATTTCCCGCTTGTCGATCCTGCTGGCGATGGTCATCGGAACGATCCTCGCGCTGTTCCTCGGCATGGCTGACTTCTCGTCCGTCACCCAGGGCCCGATGTTCGGCTTTCCGACACCGTTCCATTTCGGCATGCCGACCTTTCACTTCGCCGCGATCCTGTCGATGTGCATCGTGGTCATGGTGACGCTGGTCGAGACCTCGGCGGACATCCTGGCCGTCGGCGAAATCATCGACACCAAGGTTGATTCCAGACGTCTGGGCAATGGCCTGCGTGCCGACATGCTGTCGAGCATGGTGGCGCCGATTTTCGGCTCCTTTACCCAAAGCGCCTTTGCCCAGAACGTCGGCCTGGTGGCCGTCACCGGGATCAAGAGTCGCTACGTGGTCGCCACCGGCGGCCTGTTCCTGGTAATCCTGGGCCTGTTGCCCTTCATGGGCCGGGTGATCGCCGCTGTACCGACGTCCGTTCTGGGAGGGGCCGGCATCGTCCTGTTCGGCACGGTGGCGGCCAGTGGCATTCGCACGTTGTCCAAGGTCGACTATCGCAACAACGTCAACCTGATCATCGTTGCCACGTCCATCGGCTTTGGCATGATTCCCATTGCCGCGCCGAATTTCTACGACCACTTCCCGAGCTGGTTCGCCACGATCTTTCACTCGGGCATCAGTTCCTCGGCGATCATGGCGATCGTGCTGAACCTGACCTTCAACCACCTGACCGTCGGTAATTCGGACCAGCAATCGGTGTTTGCCGCAGGCACTGAACGGGTGTTGCGTTACCAGGATCTGGCGGCGTTACGTGAGGGCGATTACTTCCGCGAAGGCAAACTGCATGATTGCGACGGGAAGGAGATTCCGGTGATCGAAGTGCAAGATCATGGTCATGGCGAACCACGAACGGTGCACGCCAATAACAGCGAGCATGCCTGAACACACCGGCGCGAGCCCTTTGGTGATGGAAAGAAGGCTGACGCGTTCAACCGCAGAACGCGTCAGCCTCCATCCCGAGCCGGCCGCAACCTGGTCTAAGGATCACTCCGCCGACGTTTGCAACACCTCGATCCATAACGCGCCTTTACCCGACGCCGCTTCGCCGACACGCTTCAGGGCGCCGTCGCCGCCGACCGCATAGGTGCCGACCTTTTCACTTTTCTCTCCCGTGACCAGCAACCAGCGCCCATTGGGTGAAAACGCGATATTGCGCGGTTGCTGCTCTTCGACCGGATAGTTCTGCAGAAAGCGCAAACCGCCGGTGCTCTGATCCACTGCGAATGCCGACACCGAACTGCTGGTGCGCTCGGTCATGAACAGCAGTTTGCCATCGGGCGAAAGCCGCAGGTCCGCCGCCCAGATACGGGGTGTCGGATCGTCTTTCAAGTCGTTGTTACGTGCATCGCGCACTTCGCCGTGGGCCAGTTTCAAGCGCTCGGGAATCCCGTTGGCCACGGCAATCTCGGTCAATGCGCCCGTGCTGTCATTGATCGAGAATGCGGTGACGGTGCCGCTCATCTCACCGACCACATACAGGTATTTGCCGTCCTTGGAAAAGGCCAGGTGCCGAGGACCGGTGTTGGCCGGCACGCTGACATAGCCGCTGCCGATGGGGGTGAGGGCGCCGGTTTTGCCATCCAGGCGATATTGCAGCACGCGGTCGGCACCCAGATTGCCGGTGTAGGCGAAACGGTTGCTCGGGTCGGTGCGCACCGAATGGGCGTGCGGCCCGGTGGCGTAGCTCATGATCTTGTCCGACGGCTGATAGGCCCTGTCGATGGCTTGCACCGTAACGGCATCGGCACCATAGGAGGCGCCGAGCAGGTAAAGTCCGGACCGGTCGGTCGACAGGTAAGCCATGCTCTGGGCCAGGGGTGCCTTGGACAAAGGGGTCAATTGTCCAGTCTTGGCGTCAATGCTGTAACCCAGTACCTGGAAGGGTTTGACCCGCAGCGCCGCGAACAGCACCTTGCCGTCCGGGGTGATCGCCATCGGGTTGACCTGATCACCGGCGTTGACCTGATTGACCAGACTCAGGGCACCGTTGCTTTGATCGAGGCGGTACTGGGAGATCAAGCCGTCGCCGGGGCTGGAGATGTAGGCGTAGGTGGCCGCGTTGGCTTGCAGACTGAGACCGCCGACAACCGCAGCGGCCAGGAGCAGGGACTTATTCACAGTGGAACCTTTTATTGTTATGGATGTGATCAGTCATCCTATGACTGTATTTCCTGGACATCAATGCCTGTTTTTGCAATCAAGAAAGGAAGCAGGCAGCGGGCAAGGTCGAAGTAAGACCCTAGGGTTGTTAAGGGATTGAAATATTTTTAAATACTCTCGTTTTAACAAGTGTTGTACGACATCGTACTTACTGTGTTCGACTTCGCGGGTTCTCACAAAAAAAACAACGGAGATACCCTCTATGACCAGCATTCCCTCCGTGGAAGGCCAAGCTGCGGCGCCCGCGCAAAACCGGTTCCTGCGAATATTCAAACTCCTCGGCCCTGGCATCATCGCCGTGCTGTCCTGGTTGGGCGCGGGGGATCTGATCACCTCTTCCGTTGCCGGTGCCAACTACGGTTACGCGATGATGTGGGTGCTGGCGGTCTCTCTGCTGCTGAGATACCTGATCGTCAACATCATCGCGCGCTTCCAGCTGTGCAATAACCAGGGCATGACCATCCTGCAAGGTTATGCCCAGCTCAATCCGTTCTTCGCCTGGTTCATGCTGGTCTATGCCCTTTTGATGGGCCACTTGATGAACGCCTACATGATCAAGGGCGCGGGTGAATCGCTGGCGATGCTGTTCAAGATCGACCAGCCGCTGCTCTGTTCGGTGGCGGTGGTGCTGGCGGTCTGGATGCTGGTGGGGCGTAACATCTACTCGATGATCGAAGGCGTGATGAAGCTGCTGCTGGCGATCATGACCCTGGCGTTCATCGCCCTGGCCGTGATGTCCGGTCCCGATGTCACCGGCATCATCAAAGGCACCATCGGTTTCAGCATTCCGCCTGACGAGGGCGTGCACGGTGCCTTGCTGGTGGCGGTGTCGGTCATCGGTGCGGTGGCCGGCTCGATCGCCAACTTCGTGCATCCCTACGTCATGCGCCAAAAGGGCTGGGTCGGACCGCAGCACAAGCGCATTCAACGCAACGACCTGCTGTTCGCAGTATTTGTCGGGATCATCATCAACCTGGCGATCTGGATCGTCGGCGCGGAAATCCTGCGGCCCAACGGTATCGAAGTGAAAACCCTGGGTGACCTGGGCAAGGCACTGGAAATCTACTTTGGCCCGATCGGCTGGTACGTGTTCTTCATCGGTGTGTTCGCGACATTGTTTGCCAGCATTTCCGGCAAGACCACCGCTTTCCCGATGCTGATCACCGATGCCCTGCAGCACGTCATGCCCAAGCGTCGCGACAAGTACGGTAAAGAGTTCCACCATGACCCGATGCACAAATGGTTCATGTTGTTCATTCTGGTGACACCATTGATCTGGTCGCTGCCAGGCATGCCGGACTTCGTCACGCTGACCATTGGCGTGAGCGCACTGAACATCATCGGTTTGCCGATCATTTCCCTCGGCCTGCTGATCATGTCCAACCAGAAGTCACTGCTGGACAAGCAATACCGCAACAACCTGTTTGAAAACATCGCGCTGGCCTTCGCTACCGGCCTCGCGTTGTGGGTGGCCTTTGAGCTGGGCACCGATCTGTTTACCTGATACCGGGGCATCGAGGGGGCGCAATGCCCCCTCGATGGACGGCTCAATCGGTCACCGATCCCTTCGGTACTCTCCCGGCGAAACTGTCCACCAGGCTCGCCACCACCATCTCTCCCATTCGCGTGCGGGTCTGCACGGTCGCACTGGCGCGATGCGGTTGCAGCACCAGGTTTTCGTTGCCGAACAACGCCTCGGGGACGTTCGGTTCATCGACAAACACATCCAGCGCCGCGCCCGCGATCTCACCGGCCGCCAGGGCCGCCACCAGATCGGTCTCGTTGACCAGCTTGCCCCGGGCCACGTTGATCAGATAGCCGCCCTTGCCCAGCGCCTGCAGCACCTCGGCATTGATGATCGCTTCGCCCTTGTCGGCGGCAGCGGCGAGAATCAGGGCGTCACTCTGGCTGGCCAGTTGCTTCAGATCGGCGACAAAGGTGTGGTTCACATCGCTCATCGGTTGCAGATCGGTGTAGCTGATCGGACAACCGAACGCGGTGGCGCGCGCCGCCACGGCGCGACCGACCCGGCCCATGCCGACGATGCCGATGCGCATGCCCGACACCTGGCGCGCCAATGGCAGCGGCGCCAACGGCGTCGGACTGTGCGGCCATTGGCCCGAGCGTACGTAGCGGTCACTGGTGCACAGGCCACGGCACACGGCAATCAACAGGCCGATGGCCAGGTCGGCGACGTCTTCGGTCAATGCACCGATGGTCGCGGTCACGCGAATCCCGCGGTCCCGGGCATAGGCCAGGTCCACCGCATCGGTGCCCACGCCGTTGACGGCCACCACTTCCAGATTGGGCAATTGCGCCATGACGGCCTGGGTGATGCCGGTGTGCCCGCCGGTGATCACGCCGCGAATGTTCGCGCCGTGCTCTTGCAGATACGCTTGCTTGTCGGACTGTTGAAAGTAACGGCGCACGGTAAACAGCTCTTCGAGCCGGGTGTTGATTTCAGGAATCAGGATCGGGCTGAGCTGCAAGACTTCTGGCTTCATGTAGACCTCGCGTAGCGGAATAAAAAAGCCGGTCAACCGCGACCGGCAAACGGCATGGCAGTCGCCATGACGGTCATGTTCAGGACGTTCGCCTCCAGTGGCAGGGCGGCGATGTAGCGCACGGCATCGGCCACGTGCTTGACGTCGACCATCGGTTCCACGGCTATGGTGCCGTTGGCCTGGCGCACGCCTTTGGTCATGCGCACCGACATTTCGGTCAGGGCGTTGCCAATGTCGATCTGGCTGCAGGCAATGTTGAATTCGCGACCGTCCAGGGCCAGGGACTTGGTCAGTCCCAATACCGCGTGTTTGCTCGCGGTGTAGGCGCTGCTGAAGGGGCGTGGGGTATGGGCCGAGATCGAGCCGTTATTGATGATGCGTCCACCTTGCGGCTGTTGCCGGCGCATCAGGCCGAAGGCGCCACGGGCGCAGAGGAAAACACCGTTGAGGTTGGTGTCGATCACGTTGCGCCACTGCTCGAAGGTCAGTTCGTCCAGCGGTACGGCCGGGGCATTGACGCCGGCATTGTTGAACACGACGTCCAGGCGTCCGTATTTGACGGTGATGGTGGCAAACAGCGCGTCGACGCTGGCTGGATCGCGCACGTCCGTGGGCACGGCCAGGGCTTCGTAACCGTCGACAGCCGCCAGCTCCGCCAATTCCAGCAAGGGTTCCGGTCGGCGTCCGGCCAATACCACCGTGAAGCCGTCTGCCATCAGGCCGAGGGCCACGGAGCGACCGATTCCACTGCCTGCACCGGTTACCAGGGCCACTTTCAAAGGACTGGACATGTTGTTGTTTCCTTTTTTCAGTTCACTTGGGGCGTGTTGTTTTGAGGGGTCAAGGACGCTGGCCGACGCGCATTTCGATCTGGCCGATGCCGTCGATCCCGGCGTTGATGATGTCGCCGGGTTGCAACACGTCGACGCCTGCCGGGCTGCCGGTCATGATCAGGTCGCCGGCCCGTAGCGCCACGTACTGGGAGATACGGCTGATGATTTCGCTGACCGACCAGATCTGGCTGTCGAGGCTGTCGCGCTGGCGTTCCACGCCGTTGACGTTCAGCCACAACTCGCCTTCCGGGTGGCCTGCGCGGGAGACCGGCACGATGGCGGTGATGGGCGCGGCGCCGTCGAAGACCTTGGCGCCTTCCCAGGGCAAGCCACTGCTTTTGGCCGAGCGCTGGACATCGCGACGCGTCAGGTCCAGGCCGGCACCGTAGCCCCAGACGTAGGCCAGTGCCTGATCTTCCGGAATGTTGGCACCGCCCTCGCCGATGGCCACGACCAGCTCGATTTCGTGGGCGAACTCGTCGGTCAGCGGTGGGAAGGCCACTTCACCGGTGGTCTCCACCACGTTGCTGGCCGGCTTCATGAAAAACACCGGTGGCTGGCGGGATTGGCCCTGGGTGTCTGGCCATGGGTAGTTGCGTCCGACGCAGAATACCCGGCCTACGGGGAAGCGCTTGGAACTGCCGGCAACCGGCAGGGTAACGGGCAGATCCGGGGTGAACACGTAGTCGGTCATGGTCATTTCTTGTCGTTGTCCTGATGGAAGCATCAGCCTACGGCGGCTTCGTTTGGCGAAGTTGGACGAAAGCCGCCTCGTATTGGAGAAAAACGCTTTTTTGTACTCAACGAGCCTTGAGTTCGATGCGGTGCAAGCGACCGAGCAGGAACGAATAGGACAAGGTGCCCATCAGTGCCACGCCGCCAATGAACCAGAAGGCAAAGGCGAAGGAGCCTGTCGACTGGACGATTGCGCCGATCACGATCGGGGTGACGATCCCGCCGATGTTGGCGGCCAGGCTGGTAACCCCGCCGGTCAGGCCGATGAGTTCCTTGGGCGCCACTTCCGAGACCGCCGCCCATGACGACGAGGCGATGCCCTGAGCGAAGAAGGCGATGGTCAGGATGGCAATGCAGATCAGGTTCGAATCGGTGAAGTTCACCAGGACAATCGACATGCCCAGCATCGATCCGACCACCAGCGGCAACTTGCGGGCAAACGACATGGAATAGCCACGACGGATCAACAGGTCGGACACGATGCCCGCCAGCAGGATGCCGACCGTTGCGCCCACAAACGGCATCACGGCAAAGATCCCGGCCTTGATCGTGGTCAGCTGGCGCTCTTCGATCAGGTACGTCGGGAACCAGGTGAGGAAAAAATACAGCGCCGAGGTGCTGGCGAACTTGCCGATGCAAATCGCCCAGATCTGCCGATAGGTGAACAGCTCGGCAATCTGCCGCCAGTTGAATTTGGTGCGCTCCTGACTGCACTTGACCAGGCCACCGCCGGACTCGATGTATTTCAATTCTTCCTTGCTGACTTTCTTGCAGTTCAGCGGGTCGCGGTACATGTACAACCAGATCACCCCGAACACGATGCCCAGTGCCCCGGTGCTGTAGAACACGTGGCGCCAGTCGAAGGTTGTCGCCAGCCACAGTAGCGCACCGGTAAACAGTGCCGTGCCCAGGTACTGGCCGCACACGTAGATGCTGCTGGCCATGCCCCGTTCGCGAGCTGGAAACCAGACCGTCACCGCCCGGCTGTTGGCCGGAAAGGCGGGCGCTTCCATGGCGCCGACAGCCAGGCGCAGGCCGAACAGCGAGGCAAAGCCAGTGGCAAAACCCTGGCAGACGGTGACCGTCGACCAACTGATCAGCGAGACGCCGTAGGTGAACCGGGAGCCGAAGCGATCGGCCACGAATCCGGCAGGCACCAGGGCGAGGGCGTAAGTCCAGGCAAATGCGGAAAAGATCAGGCCCATCTCGATCTTGTCCAGGCCCAGGTCCTTGGACAGGAAGGGCGCGGCAATCGAGATGTTCACCCGGTCGATGTAGTTGATGATCGTTGCAATCAGCAGCAGCGACAGCATGATCCAGCGCCGGCGCGTCGGCAGTCGCTGAGGCAGCACGGCGTCCCGGATGCCGGCACTCAGCGGTGGGGCGGTGGACGGAGAGGTTTGCGAGTTGGACATGAGTGGACCTTTTTATTGTCAGGTGAATCGAGTGGTTCGCGCGCAGCCGGACCCCTTGCCCCCATTGCCGGGGACAGCGAAATCTCTGCTTGGAAAAGAGGCGCGAACAGCCGCTGTCAGGTGTTCAGGAACGCCTTGGAGTCGGGTAGGGCGGGGGAGGATTGGCGAGAGAGAAAAACGGATTCATGAGTGCGCACCTTTTGATTGTTTTTGGAAGGAGTCGGGCTGCGATGACTGCCACAGTGGTCGTACAACCTTTCGAAATCAACCGGGGCTTTAGATCGTTTTTTCCGCTGAAAACGGCGTTGAATGCATCTGTCCAAGAAAAATCCTATCGAGGCATTTCTCATTTTTTACGTTTGATCGTCAATAACTAACTGTTTTAAAAGGAATATAATTTATAGGGGCGAGAAATCGTTTTTGGACAATGGAAATATCACTCACGGATACAATTTTTTCCTGGAGTCTCGTTGTCATCCTATGTCGAGTTGAAGTCCAGCCGTATTCACCCGCACAATGGGCCTCGTCGCCGCACAACGACAACCTGTCCATGCATTACCGAGGATCCCCAGGAAATGTCGTCCCCGAGCCGTGTTCCCACCTACGTCATGCAACAACGCAGCGAGCTGACGGACTTTTACATTCGCGACAAAAAGGGCCGGCGCGCCGAAACCAGCCCGCATCGACATGAATACTTCCAGATTCAGATCAACCTGGGTGGTGACACCGTCCAGCACATCGGCAACGTCGAGCGGCCCTTTCCGCGCAACACCCTGGCGTTCATCCTGCCGCATCGCGTGCATGTGATCCCGCACCCGGCCGACAGCAATTTCATGGTGATCAATTTTTCCCAGACCTTTCTGCTGCCGCATCTGCAGTGCGACCCGATGGATCTGGAGGAAGTGTCGATTCTGCTGGCGCCCGAGCTGTCGCCTTTCCGCTTCCAGGAACATCTGGACTTCATTCTTGCCGATGAGGATTTCAGCAAGGTCTGCCGCCTGATCGAGCAGATGCGCGTTCTGGACGAGAACCGCCAGTTCGGCACCCGCGAGATGCTCAAAGGGTTGCTGCTGCAACTGGTGGGTGGCGTGTGTGCCTTGTATGCCGAGCCGCTGAAACGGCTGGCTGAAGAGAACGCCGCTGAAGTCAGCCGACGCGATGCGTTGAGCCGGATGTCCGAGTACCTGCGCAAGAACATCGCCGATCCGGACCTCAACCTGATCAAGGTCGCGGCCGCGACCTACCTGTCACCGACCTACCTGACCCACTGGTTGCGCAAGGAAATCGGCAAGACCTTCACCGAACTGGTGCTGGAACGCCGCATGCACGCGGCCCGCAATTACCTGCTCAATGGCACGCGGCCCGTGGGAGAGGTGGCGAGGTTGTGCGGTTTCGCCGATGAAGCGTACTTTTCACGGCGTTTTCGCCAGATCCATGGCCAGCCTCCGGGGCAATTCCGCCGTCAGCAGCTCAATCCCGACACCCCGCAATCGCCCTCCAGTACATGATCGGCCCGGGTCTACCGTGCCCTTGAGCTGACCCGGACATTCGTGTCGTCCCGCTGCCAGCCGCCGCCCAATGCCTTGAACGTGGCCACGGCGGCGCGAGCCGATTCGGTTTGAGCCTGAGCTCGGCCATCCGATGCCGCCAACAGGTGCTCATCGGCATCCAGCACTTCGATCAGGCTGACCACACCTTTCTCGTAGGCGACAAACGATGTCGCCCGGGCTTTTGCATACGCCGACTCGCCTTGGGCCAGTCGTGCCGATTGCTGCTCGCGGTTGATCAGCGCCGAAAATGCGCTTTCAACCTCTTCACAGGCCCGCAGTACGGACTGGCGGTAAGCGGCCAAGGCTTCGGCTTCCTGGCCTTTGGCCAAATCGATCTGCGCGTTGATGCGGCCGAAATCGAACAGCCTCCAACGTAATCCCAATGCCGCCGATGCCTGGCTGGCACCGTTGCTGAACAGGTTGGTGCTGGAGACCGAGGTCGCACTGCCGAGCAGCGCCCCCACGGACAGTTTGGGGTAGTACTCGGACATGGCTTCGCCGATCCGTGCGTTGGAGGCGGCCAGTCGGCGCTCGGCGACGATCACGTCCGGGCGCCGACGCAGCAGGTCGGCCGGCGCACCCATGTCCGAGAGGCCTGGCACCTCAGGGATGGGCGCCGGCCTGGTCAGTTGGGCACTGTAGGTGCCGGGTGGTTTGCCCAGCATGACATCCAGCGCATTCATGGCGGCGTCAATGCCAGCCTGAAGGACCGGAACGGTGGCCTGTGCCTGAGTCAGGGCGCCTTGGGTCTGGTTCAGTTGCAGTTCGGCGGCCAGGCCTTTTGCATGGAGATGTTCGATGGTGTTGAGCAGTTGCTGTCGCGTGTCGACTTGCTGTCGGGCAATGTCCAGGCGTGCCTGGAGGCCACGGATGCTGACGTAAAGATCGGCTGTCTGCGCGACCACGGCCAGGCGTGTGGCAGCCGCCCCGGCTTCCGAGGCCTGATATTCGGCGAGAGCGGCTTCCTTGCTTCGACGCAGCCCTCCAAACACATCGAGCTCCCAACTGGCAGACAGATTGGCCTCATAGGCACTGCCGTAGCGGTTATAGGAAGGCTCTGAATTCAGCACTTGGCCCAGGGGTGTCTCCAGAGACTGACGGGCTCGGGCCGCTTGCCCGTTGACGGTCGCTGAGGGCAGCAGGGCTGCATTGGCCGCGCCCAAACCGGCGCGCGCCTGCTTGATCCGTGCGCTGGCCTGGGCCAGGTCGAGGTTTTGCTCCAGGGCTTGAGTGATCAACTGACTGAGTAACGGGTCATTGAAAGCGTTCCACCAAGCGGCGAGATCGGCATTTTCCGCGCCCGAAGGTCGTGCCTTGGCGGTTTGGGCCGAAAAGTGCTCGGGCAATTCCACCCGGGGTTCCGAGTAGTCGGGACCCACTGCGCAACCGGCAACCAGACCCAGACACAGTAAGACGGCGAAACGAGGAGGCGGGCGCATGCGATACCTGCTGAAGCGGTGATTTGTGACGATATTACGATTTGGTCACAAGTTGTCAACCACCTTTCGGATGCGTAAGCTGCTCGCATGAACCCATCATCAGTTTCTTCGTCCAGCGTCCGTGGGCCCGCCGATCACGACATCCGAGACCAGATTGTCGCGGCGGCCAACGAGCATTTCAGCCAGTACGGTTACGGCAAGACCACCGTTTCCGACCTGGCCAAGGCCATCGGTTTTTCCAAGGCCTACATCTACAAGTTCTTCGAATCCAAACAGGCGATTGGTGAAGCCATCTGCTCCAATTGCCTGGCTGAAATGATTTCGGCCGTGGAGCAGGCCATCAATGCGGACGGCATCTCGCCCACCGAGCGGTTTCGGCGTCTGGTCAAAACCTTGATCGCTACCGGCGTCGGCCTGTTTTTCAACGACCGTAAACTCTATGACATCGCTGCGTTTTCGGCATCGGAGCGCTGGCCTTGTTCAGAGGACTATGACGCCCGGATCAAGGGTTTCGTGGCGCAGATTGTGCGTGAGGGGCGAGAGCTCGGCGAGTTTGAGCGCAGAACGCCACTGGACGAAACGGTAGAGGCCATTCATCTCGCTCTTCGGCCCTTCATCAATCCTCTGTTACTCCAGCACAACCTCGATGTTGTCGAAGAAGCCCCCGCGCTCATCTCCAATCTCGTTCTGCGCAGCCTGATGCCTTGATCCTCCTCCTTTGACGGATGCGCTGCGCATCCGTCCTTGTGTGGGCGCTGAAAAAACCGGACAGCAATCCTCTCGGCCTCGCCTGACTCAGGTGGGCGATATCCATTCGTGCTGATGGTGACTATTGACAGATTTGGTCACTTGAATAAGCATGGGTGCATCCGCTAAAGAGAGGTCTTTATGATCCAGCGCCACCGCTTGTCACTCGTTTTCATCGCCTTGCTGCCGTTTGGCCTCACGGCCTGCAACGAGGCCCCCCCTGCCGATCCCCGCCTGCAAGTGCCCTTGGTGCGCGTCGGCGTGGTTGAGCCTTCCGCACCTTCGGCGCGGGTCTTCACCGGGGTCGTCGAGGCTAGGGTGCAGAGCGATCTGGGTTTTCGGGTGCCTGGAAAAGTCCTGGAACGCCTGGTGGACGCTGGGCAGAGTGTCAAACGTGGACAGCCGCTCATGCGCATCGATGCCAACGACCTGACGCTGACTGCCAGGGCGCAGCAGGAAGCGGTGCTGGCCGCCACGGCCAGGGCCCGCCAGGCTTCCGATGATGAGCGTCGTTATCGTGATCTGGTGTCTGTCGGTGCGGTATCGGCCTCGGCCTACTCGGGGATCAAGGCGGCAGCGGACTCGGCGAAAGCTCAGTTGAACGCTGCCCAGGCTCAGGCTGATGTGGCAAGAAACGCGACCAGTTACTCGACGTTGCTGGCGGATGCTGATGGCGTCGTCGTGGATACCCTGGCTGAGCCGGGGCAGGTGGTGGGTGCCGGGCAGATCGTGGTTCGCGTTGCGCATTCAGGGCAGCGTGAGGCCGTGATCCAGTTGCCCGAGACGCTGCGGCCGGCGCTGGGCTCGGCGGCGACGGTCGAGCTCTACGGCCAGAACCAGCGTGCCGGCAATGCCCGTCTACGTCAGTTGTCCGATTCGGCGGACCGGCAGACCCGAACATTCGAAGCACGTTACGTGCTGGAGAGTGCGTTCTCCAACGCCACCCTGGGCTCGACGATCTCAGTGGTGATCGCCGACACGAATGTTGCAGATGCCAGGGAATTTCAAGTACCCATGGGCGCCCTCTACGACGCGGGTAAAGGCCCGGGTGTCTGGGTGGTTGCGGGCGAACCGGAACAGGTGGCGTGGCGCCCGATCAAGGTGCGCAGCCTGGATAACGAGGCCAGCGTGCGCGTGACGGGTGATCTGCACGTGGGCGATCGTGTCGTCGCCCTGGGGGCTCACCTGTTGAGTGAGGGCGAGAAGGTCAGGACCGAACTGGCCGGCGCCACTCAACAATCGGTCGTCGAGGTCAGCCGATGAGCCGCTTCAATCTGTCGGCGCTGGCCGTGCGCGAGCGCTCGATCACCCTGTTTCTGATCCTGCTGATTTCCGTGGGTGGGTTGTACGCCTTCTTCAAGCTGGGGCGTGCGGAAGACCCCGCATTCACCATCAAGCAAATGACGGTGGTCACTGCCTGGCCTGGGTCGACGGCCCGGGAGATCCAGGATCAGGTGGTGGAAAAGCTGGAAAAACGCATGCAGGAACTGCGTTGGTACGACCGGACCGAGACCTTCACCCGGCCAGGTCTGGCGTTCACCACGGTTTATCTGCTCGATAGCACGCCGCCCTCAGCCGTTCAGGAGGAGTTCTACCAGGCGCGCAAGAAGATCCTCGATGAGCAGAAGGGGTTGCCGTCCGGGGTGATCGGCCCGATGGTCAATGATGAGTATTCCGATGTCACCTTCGCGCTCTACGCGCTCAAGGCCAAGGGTGAGCCGCAACGTCTGCTGGTGCGCGAAGCGGAAAGCCTGCGTCAACGCCTGCTGCACGTGGCAGGGGTGAAGAAGGTCAACATCATTGGTGAACAGGCCGAGCGCATTTTTGTCGAGCTGTCCCATGAGCGCCTGGCGACACTGGGCGTTTCCGCACGAGATATCTTCAGTGCATTGAACACGCAGAACATGCTCACGCCCGCCGGCTCGGTCGAGGCGAAGGGCCCTCAGGTTTTCATCCGCCTCGATGGCGCCTTTGATGACCTGCAGAAGATTCGTGATACCCCGCTGACCGTACAGGGGCGGACCCTCAAGCTGTCCGATCTGGCGCAGGTGAAGCGCGGTTATGAGGACCCTGCAACCTTCCTCGTACGCAACAATGGCGAGCCTGCCTTGTTGCTTGGCGTGGTCATGCGCGATGGCTGGAACGGCCTGGATCTGGGCAAATCGCTGGAGGCCGAGGCGACAGCGATCAACCAGCAGATGCCTTTGGGCATGAGCCTGACCAAGGTCACGGATCAGGCGGTGAATATTGGCGCCTCCGTCAATGAGTTCATGGTGAAGTTTTTTGCGGCCCTGGGCGTGGTGCTGTTGGTGTGTTTTCTCAGCATGGGCTGGCGTGTCGGCGTTGTGGTGGCGGCGGCGGTGCCACTGACCCTGGCGGCGGTGTTCATCGTCATGGCCGCCACGGGCAAGGATTTCGATCGAATTACCCTGGGCTCGTTGATTCTGGCGCTGGGCCTGCTGGTGGACGATGCAATCATCGCCATTGAAATGATGGTGGTAAAGATGGAGGAGGGCTACGACCGAATCAAAGCCTCCGCCTACGCCTGGAGCCACACGGCCGCGCCGATGCTGTCGGGGACGCTGGTGACGGCGATCGGCTTCATGCCCAACGGGTTTGCCAAGTCGACCGCAGGTGAGTACACCGCGAACATGTTCTGGATCGTGGGTATCGCGCTGATCACCTCCTGGGTGGTGGCCGTGGTGTTTACCCCTTATCTGGGCGTCAAGCTGCTGCCGTCGATCAAGGTGCCTGATGGCGGGCATGCGGCGATCTACGGAACGCCGAACTACCAGCGTTTCAGGCGCCTGCTGGGCCGTGTGATCCGCCGCAAAGGCCTGGTGGCCACACTCGTGGTTGGCCTGTTCGCTGTGGCGATTCTGGGTATGGGCGTGGTCAAGAAGCAGTTCTTTCCAACGTCCGACCGGCCTGAGGTGCTGGTTGAGGTGCAGATGCCTTACGGCACCTCCATCGAACAGACGGATGCAGCGGCGGCCAAGGTCGAGGCGTGGCTGGCGCAGCAGCCGGAAGCCGGGATCGTTACCGCTTACATCGGCCAGGGGGCACCGCGCTTTTATTTGGCGATGGCTCCCGAGCTGCCTGATCCATCCTTCGCAAAAATCGTCATCCTGACCGCGAGTCAGCAAGAGCGCGAGGCGCTCAAGCTGCGCCTCCGGCAAGCCGTCGCCGATGGCTTGGCGCCGGAAGCCCGGGTGCGTATCACACAGTTGGTGTTTGGGCCTTATTCACCGTATCCGGTGGCCTTTCGGGTGATGGGGCCCGACCCGGCCGTGTTGCGGGATATCGCCACGCAGGTGCGTGGGGTCATGGCCGCGAGTCCGATGATGAGAACCGTCAATACCGACCTGGGGGAGCGCGCGCCGGCACTTCATCTCACCCTTGATCAGGATCGCCTGCAAGCGTTCGGCCTGACCTCGGCCGACGTCGCGCAACAGCTGCAATTTCTGCTCACCGGAGTGCCTGTCACCGAAGTGCGCGAGGATATCCGGTCGGTTCAGGTGGTCGCGCGCTCGGCGGGAGAAACGCGTCTGGATCCTTCGAAAATTGCCGCCTTCACGCTGACTGGCGCCCAGGGGCAGCGCGTGTCGCTGTCCCAGGTCGGGGCGGTGGATGTGCGCATGGAGGAGCCCGTTTTGCGCCGTCGTGATCGGACGCCGACGATCACGGTGCGTGGGGATGTGGCGGAAGGTCTTCAGCCGCCCGACGTCTCCAACGCCCTGATGCCGCAGTTGCAGCCTATCATCGAGAAGCTGCCGGCAGGCTACCGCATTGAACTTGCCGGCTCGATCGAGGAGTCGGGCAAGGCGAACAGGGCATTGCTGCCGCTATTCCCGATCATGATCGCGCTGATGTTGCTGACCATCATCATTCAGGTGCGCTCGATGTCGGCCATGATGATGGTGTTCGCCACCGCGCCATTGGGCCTGATTGGTGTGGTGCCCATTCTGCTGCTGTTCCAGCAGCCGTTCGGGATCAATGCCCTGGTGGGGCTGATTGCCTTGTCAGGGATTCTGATGCGCAACACGCTGATCCTCATCGGGCAGATTCACGCCAACGAGCAAGCGGGTCTGTCGCCTTTCGACGCCGTAGTCGAAGCCACCGTGCAGCGGGCGCGGCCTGTGGTCCTCACGGCGCTGGCGGCGATGCTGGCGTTCATCCCGCTGACCCATTCGGTGTTCTGGGGAACGCTGGCCTACACCCTGATTGGCGGGACATTTGCCGGCACCGTGCTGACCCTGGTGTTCCTGCCGGCGATGTACGCCCTCTGGTTCAAGATCAAGCCTGAGCCTTTGCGGTCAGAAGGTTGATCTCCTGAAACGAAAAAACCCGCCAAAAGGCGGGTTTTTTGTGGGTTTCAGAGGTGTTGCAAGCCTTCTCTGAAACCTTGTCTGGCTCCACGACCTGGACTCGAACCAGGGACCCAGTGATTAACAGTCACTTGCTCTACCAACTGAGCTATCGCGGAATGGCGTGCATGTTACTGATTTAAAAAGAGAAGTCAAGCGTCGGTTGGAAAGGCGACCGACGGGTCGGGACGGACGGTGGTTTATGGCCGATTGGCGGTGACCGAAACGCCGTCCGGCCGGATTAACCGCCGAAAGTAATGGTGCCCGTCATCAGTTTGGCGTACAGCGCAGTGGCGCCCAGTTGCACCAGCCACAGGGCCAGGCCACCGAGGAATACACCGGTGGCGACTTGCATCACCAGGTTGCTGCCGCGTTTGGCGGGTGGGCGGGGGATGAAGTCATCCAGATCGTCTCGGTCGTCGCGCTCGGCACGCAGGTCATCGTTTTTCATAGGGGTTCTCGCAGAAATTCCCACATTGGAGTTGTGAGGAGTCTAGAAGGTGCGGGCCTTGCGACAAATAAAAACGGGAAGCCCTGAGGCTTCCCGTTGTTCTTTCAGCGCAGGGCTCAGATCACCGCAACGATCGCCTTGGTGACGACATCGATGTTGCTCTGGTTCAGCGCGGCCACGCAGATGCGGCCGGTGTCCAGGGCATAAATGCCGAATTCGTTGCGCAGGCGGTGAACCTGTTCAACGCTGAGGCCCGAGTAGGAGAACATGCCGCGCTGACGACCGACGAAGCTGAAGTCGCGCTGCGGCGCCTGCTGGGCGAGCAGGTCGACCATCTGTGTGCGCATGCCGCGAATGCGCAGGCGCATCTCGGCCAGTTCCGCTTCCCATTGGGCGCGCAGTTCCGGGCTGTTGAGCACGGCGGCGACGATGCTGGCGCCGTGGGTCGGCGGGTTGGAGTAGTTGGTGCGGATCACGCGTTTGACTTGCGACAGCACGCGCGCGCTTTCTTCCTTCGACTCGCTGACGATCGACAGGGCGCCCACGCGCTCGCCGTACAGCGAGAAGGATTTGGAGAACGAGCTGGAGACGAAGAACGTCAGCCCCGACTCAGCGAACAGGCGCACCGCTGCGGCGTCTTCGTCGATGCCGTCGCCAAAGCCCTGGTAAGCCATGTCGAGGAATGGCACGTGGCCCTTGGCCTTGACCACTTCGAGAACGTTTTTCCAGTCCGCCGGGCTCAGGTCGACGCCGGTCGGGTTGTGGCAGCAGGCGTGCAGCACAACGACGGAGCCGGAGGGCAGGGCGTTGAGGTCTTCCAGCAGGCCGGCGCGGTTCACATCGTGGGTCGCGGCGTCGTAATAACGGTAGTTCTGCACCGGGAAACCGGCGGTCTCGAACAGCGCGCGGTGGTTTTCCCAGCTCGGGTCGCTGATGGCGACGACGGCGTTCGGCAGCAGTTGCTTGAGGAAGTCGGCGCCGATTTTCAGCGCGCCGGTGCCGCCAACGGCCTGGGTGGTGACCACGCGGCCAGCGGCGATCAGTGGCGAATCATTGCCAAACAGCAGTTTCTGCACCGCCTGGTCATAGGCAGCAATACCGTCGATCGGCAGATAACCACGGGAAGCGTGTTGAGCGACGCGAATCGTCTCGGCTTCGACAACGGCGCGCAGGAGTGGAATTCGCCCCTCCTCGTTGCAGTAAACACCGACCCCCAGGTTGACCTTGCTGGTACGGGTATCGGCGTTGAATGCTTCGTTGAGGCCCAGGATTGGATCGCGTGGTGCCATTTCGACAGCGGAGAACAGGCTCATTTTTGCGGCGGCTCTGAATGGAGTGTGGAGGGACGTGTCGCGCTCCAGCCGAATGCACTAGAGCGGTGCACAAACGGGGAGCTAGTATAGAGGCCATCTGCGAGTGATGGCGACAGCCGAATCGGCATTTAGCGTAAGTTTTTCCGATTATTTTTCGACCGTTAGTCGATTGGCCGCGTCAGAGTCTGTAAGGGATGTAGGACGCTTGCCTTGAAAGAGCGGGCAATCGACTCCACATTGAGCGCAATCCAGTTTTTTCCTCGGGCGATTTCGGTCGTTTGCGGTCTTTTTCGTTGCTGTCCGGTTGAACCGGGCGGGCGCGACCCAGAGGGTATTTCATGTCTGAATTCCAGCTAGTCACCCGTTTCGAGCCCGCCGGCGACCAGCCGGAAGCCATTCGCCTGATGGTCGAGGGCATCGAGGCCGGGCTGGCGCACCAGACGCTGCTCGGCGTGACCGGTTCGGGCAAGACGTTCAGCATCGCCAACGTCATTGCCCAGGTGCAGCGCCCGACGCTGGTACTGGCACCGAACAAGACCCTGGCCGCGCAGTTGTACGGCGAGTTCAAGGCGTTCTTTCCGAACAACGCTGTCGAGTATTTCGTTTCCTACTACGACTACTACCAGCCCGAAGCCTATGTTCCGTCCTCGGACACCTTCATCGAGAAAGACGCCTCGATCAACGACCACATCGAACAGATGCGCCTGTCCGCGACCAAGGCGTTGCTGGAGCGCAAGGACGCGATCATCGTCACCACCGTGTCGTGCATCTACGGTCTGGGCAGCCCGGAAACCTACCTGAAAATGGTGCTGCACGTGGATCGCGGCGACAAGCTCGACCAGCGCGCCTTGTTGCGCCGCCTCGCCGACCTGCAATATACCCGCAACGACATGGATTTCGCCCGGGCGACCTTCCGCGTTCGCGGCGACGTGATCGACATCCATCCGGCGGAATCCGACTTCGAAGCCATTCGCATCGAGTTGTTCGACGACGAAGTAGAGAGCCTCTCGGCCTTCGACCCGCTGACCGGTGAGGTGCTGCGCAAGTTGCCGCGCTTCACCTTCTATCCGAAGAGCCATTACGTCACACCGCGTGAAACCCTGCTCGACGCCATCGAGGGCATCAAGGTCGAATTGCAGGAGCGCCTGGAATACCTGCGCTCCAACAACAAACTGGTGGAAGCCCAGCGTCTGGAGCAGCGCACCCGCTTCGACCTGGAGATGATCCTCGAGCTGGGCTACTGCAACGGCATCGAAAACTATTCGCGCTACCTGTCCGGGCGTCCGGCGGGCGCAGCGCCACCGACGCTGTACGACTACCTGCCTGCCGACGCCTTGCTGGTGATCGATGAATCCCACGTCAGCGTTCCGCAGGTCGGCGCCATGTACAAGGGCGACCGTTCGCGCAAGGAGACCCTGGTGGAATACGGTTTCCGTTTGCCGTCGGCGCTGGACAACCGGCCCATGCGCTTCGACGAATGGGAAGGGGTGAGTCCGCAGACCATCTTCGTCTCGGCAACGCCGGGCAATTACGAAGCCGAGCATGCCGGTCGTGTGATCGACATGGTGGTGCGTCCCACCGGTCTGGTGGACCCGCAGATCGAGATCCGTCCGGCGCTGACCCAGGTCGACGACCTGCTGTCGGAAATCACCAAGCGCGTGGCCGTCGATGAGCGGGTGCTGGTGACCACGCTGACCAAGCGCATGGCCGAAGACTTGACCGATTACCTGGCCGACCATGGTGTGCGGGTGCGCTACCTGCACTCGGACATCGACACCGTGGAGCGGGTGGAAATCATCCGCGACCTGCGCCTGGGGACCTTTGACGTGCTGGTGGGGATCAACCTGCTGCGCGAAGGTCTGGACATGCCTGAGGTGTCGCTGGTGGCGATCCTCGACGCGGACAAGGAGGGCTTCCTGCGTTCCGAGCGCTCGCTGATCCAGACCATCGGCCGGGCGGCGCGTAACCTCAATGGTCGGGCCATTCTTTACGCGGACCGGATCACCGGTTCCATGGAACGGGCGATTGGCGAAACCGAGCGCCGGCGCGACAAGCAGATCGCGTTCAACCTCGCCCATGGCATCGTCCCCAAAGGCGTGACCAAGGACGTCGCCGACATCATGGAAGGCGCTACCGTGCCCGGCTCGCGCAGCAAGAAGCGCAAAGGCATGGCCAAGGCTGCCGAGGAAAGCGCCAAGTACGAAGCCGAATTGCGCTCGCCGGGCGAGATCGCCAAACGGATCAAGGCGCTGGAAGAGAAAATGTACCAACTGGCCCGCGACCTGGAATTCGAAGCGGCGGCGCAGATGCGCGACGAGATCAGCAAGTTGCGGGAGCGGTTGATCGAGGTTTGAATTTTTGCGGTGCCTGGGCTCGCCCCATCGCGAGCAAGCCCGCTCCCACACTTACCGCGTCGTACCCAATATTTGTGGCACACGCAATAACTGTGGGAGCGGGCTTGCTCGCGATGAGGCCAGAAGCGACACCACAAAACTCAATGCGCTTCCCCAGCCTTCAACCCCGCCGGCAACGCCTTGGTCAGCAACACCGCCACCATGCTGATCCCCAGCGCAATCCCGACAAAATGAAACGCATCGTTGTAAGCCATGATCGACGCCTGCTGATGGGCGATCTCGCTGAGTTTGCCCAGCGCCGCCGTTTCGCTGCCAAACCGGTCCGTCAGTGACGCAATGCGCTCGGCCACCTGTGGGTTGGTCGGCACGATCGCTTCGCGCAGATAATCAAAATAGGTCTTGGTCCGCGCATCCAGCAGCGTGGCGAGGAGGGCGATGCCGATCGCGCCGCCGAGGTTGCGCAGGATGTTGAACAGGCTCGACGCCGAGCCCGCGTCCTGCGGCAGGATGTAGGCGGTGGCGATCAGTGAAATGGTCACCATGATCAGCGGCTGGCCCAGGGCGCGGATGATCTGGATCTGGTTGAACTGCGGTCCGGCGAAGTCCGGGTTCAGCACCCCGGAGGAAAAGCTCGCCAGCCCGAACAACCCGAAACCCAGGGTGCACAGCCATTTCGGCGAGACAATTTTCATCAGTTTCGGCACCAGCGGAATCAGGAACAGCTGGGGCACGCCCATCCACATGATCACTTCGCCGATCTGCAGGGCGTTGTAGTTCTGAATCTGCGCCAGGTACAACGGCAGCAGATAGATCGAGCCATACAGCCCGACACCCATGCCAATGCTGGAAATGCTCGACAGGCCGAAGTTGCGGTTGCCGAGGATGCCGAGGTTGATCAGCGGGTTGGGCTTGGAGAACTGCACGATCACAAAGGCGATCAGACTGATCAGGGCAATGCTGCCGAGGGTGACGATCAAGTCCGATTCGAGCCAGTCCTTGCGATGACCTTCCTCGAGAAACACCTGCAAACAGCCCAGACCAACGCCCAGGGTGACAATCCCCATATAGTCGGTGCTTTTCAGCAGCTCCCAGTGCGCTGCCTTCTTTTCCAGGCCATACATCAGGCCGGCGATCATGATCAGGCCCGGCGGCACGTTGATGTAGAAGATGTATTCCCAGCCCCAGTTCTCCGTGAGCCAGCCGCCCAGGGTCGGGCCGATGGAGGGGGCGAAGGTGGCCGTCATGGCAAACATGGCCATGCCCTTGGCGCGGTGGTGCTCCGGCAGCTTGATCAGGGTCAGGGTGAACGCCAGCGGGATCAGCGCGCCTCCGGTGAAGCCCTGCAGCGCACGGAACACGATCATGCTTTCCAGGCTCCAGGCCATGGAACAAAGCAGCGATGCCGCCAGAAACCCCAGCGATACCCAGACCGCCAGGCGACGCGCGGAGAGCAGCTGCACCAGCCAGGCCGTCAGCGGAATCATGATGATTTCCGCCACCAGGTATGACGTGGAAATCCACGATCCTTCTTCCAGGGTCGCCGACAGCGCGCCTTGGATGTCCTTGAGCGAGGAGTTGGTGATCTGGATGTCGAGCACCGCCATGAACGCACCGAGCATCACGCTCATGACCGCAATCCAGTCGCGCCGGGTCGGCTCGCCGACCGGGCGGATCAGTTGATCACCGGCCATCGTCAGGGCTGTCTTTGATGTTCACTGTCGCGGTGACCGACATGCCTGGGCGTATCTTGCCGCGCAGCGGGTTGTCGGCGGCGAAGGTCAGTTTAACCGGAATCCGTTGCACGACTTTGGTGAAGTTGCCGGTGGCATTGTCCGGTGGCAACAGACTGAACTGTGCGCCCGAGGCGGCGAACAGGCTGTCGACCCGTGCTTCGATGGGTGTGTCGTGGTAGGCATCGAAGGTCAGCTCGGCTTTCTGGCCAGGCTGCATGTGGCCGATCTGGGTTTCCTTGAAATTGGCCTGAATCCAGATGTCCTGATCGGGCACGATCGACAGCAGGTAGGCCCCGGCCTGCACATATTGACCGTTGCGCGCCGCACGCTGGCCGATCAGGCCACTGATGGGCGCGTGGATTTCGCTGCGGGTCAGGTTCAATTCGGCCTGGGCCAGGTCGGTCCTGGCGTTGGCGATCATCGCGTCGAGGCGTTTGATTTCAGCGTTCAGCGAGTCGACTTGCTGGCGCTGGCCTTGCGCGTCGGCCTGGGCCTTGCTCACCTGGGAACGGGCGATGTGGTTGTCGGCCGACAGGGTGGTGACCCGTTCCTCGGACACATAGCCCGGTTTGCGCAGGGCTTGTGCGCGGGCCAGGTCGATTTGCGAGCGGCCGAGGCTCGCCTGGCTGGAGGCCACTTGTGCGTCGCTGGCCGCAATCAGGCTGGCTTGCTGGGTCAGTTTGCTCTGTGCCTGCAGGCGTTCGGCCTGGCGGGTGGCGAGCGTGGCATTGGCGCGGTCGACGGCGAGCTGGAAGTCATCGCCCTCGAGCCTGATCAGCAGTTGGCCTTTCTCCACGTGCTGGTTGTCCTGCACCAACACCTGGTCGATGCGCGCGCCCAGTTGGCTCGACACACGGGTGATTTCACCCTGGACATAGGCGTTGTCGGTGCTTTCATAAAACCGCCCCTTGAAGAACCAGTGGGCCAAAAAGCTCCCGGCAATCAACAGGACGATCAGCAGGAAAATGAACAGGCGGCGCTTGAGTTGGGCGGGCATGGGGCAAACTGTCGTCGAGAAATTGTAAGGAAAGTTATCAGTGGGCGAATTTGGCATACAGCCAATAGTGGGTAAATGCCATCGGGTGATAATCCGTCATTCATCGACCCCGCCGCCTGCCGTAGACGCAAACTTGGCTTAAATGCCCTGCTCACTGGAGCCGGGCGGGCAACGCCTGTTAACATTCGCCCTTTGTTTCATCTTCATTTCGAGACTTGCCATGACCACCGTCCGCACGCGCATTGCGCCATCGCCTACCGGGGACCCCCACGTAGGTACCGCTTACATCGCCTTGTTCAACTACTGCTTCGCCAAGCAGCACGGCGGTGAGTTCATCCTGCGGGTCGAGGATACCGACCAGTTGCGTTCGACCCGCGAGTCCGAACAGCAGATTTTCGACGCCCTGCGCTGGCTGGGTATCGACTGGAGCGAAGGCCCGGACGTGGGAGGCCCGCACGGTCCTTACCGGCAAAGCGAGCGTGGCGATATCTATCAGAAGTACTGCCAGCAGCTGGTGGACCTGGGGCACGCGTTCCCGTGCTTCTGCACCGCCGAAGAGCTGGACCAGATGCGCGCCGAGCAGATGGCCCGTGGCGAAACCCCGCGTTATGACGGCCGCGCCTTGCTGCTGTCCAAGGAAGAAGTCGCCCGGCGTCTGGCCGCTGGCGAGCCGCACGTGATCCGCATGAAAGTGCCGAGCGAAGGTGTGTGCGTGGTGCCGGACATGCTGCGTGGCGATGTCGAGATCCCGTGGGATCGCATGGACATGCAAGTGCTGATGAAGACCGACGGCCTGCCGACGTACTTCCTGGCCAACGTGGTCGACGACCACCTGATGGGCATCACCCATGTGTTGCGCGGCGAAGAATGGCTGCCTTCGGCACCGAAACTGATCCTGCTGTACGAATACTTCGGTTGGGAGCAGCCACAGCTGTGCTACATGCCGCTGCTGCGTAATCCGGACAAGAGCAAGCTGTCCAAGCGCAAGAACCCGACTTCGGTGACCTTCTACGAGCGCATGGGCTTCATGCCGGAAGCCATGCTCAACTACCTGGGGCGCATGGGCTGGTCGATGCCGGACGAGCGCGAAAAGTTCTCGCTGCAGGAAATGGTCGAGCACTTCGACCTGAGCCGCGTCTCCCTCGGCGGGCCGATTTTCGACATCGAGAAGCTGTCGTGGCTCAACGGCCAGTGGCTGCGTGACCTGCCGGTGGAGGAATTTGCCGCGCGGGTGCAGAAGTGGGCGTTCAACGCCGATTACATGATGAAGATCGCGCCGCACGTACAGGGCCGGGTGGAAACCTTCAGCCAGGTCGCACCGCTGGCAGGGTTCTTCTTTGCCGGTGGCGTCAATCCGCAGGCCAGTCTGTTCGAGTCGAAGAAACTCTCGGGCGATCAGGTTCGTCAGCTGATGCAGTTGATCCTGTGGAAGCTGGAAAGCCTGCGTCAATGGGAGAAGGACAGCATCACCGCGACGATCCAGGCGGTGGTCGAATCCCTGGAATTGAAGTTGCGTGATGCCATGCCGTTGATGTTCGCCGCCATCACCGGCCAGGCGAGCTCGGTGTCGGTGCTCGATGCCATGGAGATTCTGGGGCCGGACCTGACCCGTTTCCGTCTGCGCCAGGCCATCGATCTGCTCGGTGGCGTGTCGAAGAAGGAAAACAAGGAGTGGGAAAAACTGCTGGGTAACATCGGCTGATCCCAGGTGCGTTCCTGCAGTGGCTGCCAGAGGGGGTGGCTGCAGGAGCGCAAACACCCCGGATTTACGGGGCAGGGCGGTAAGTGATTGTTATGGCGGAAAAATTTTTTGAAAATTGTTGAAAATAAGTTTGACAGGTTTCCGAAGCGCCATTAAGATTCGCCCCGTCCTCAGCGATGAGGGGCTATAGCTCAGCTGGGAGAGCGCCTGCATGGCATGCAGGAGGTCAGCGGTTCGATCCCGCTTAGCTCCACCAATTTACACTTCAAGGTCTGGCCACACCGGCCTTGAAGCGATCAGTACTCAGCACTGATCAGTCAGAAGGTTTTGCGTCCCCTTCGTCTAGTGGCCTAGGACACCGCCCTTTCACGGCGGTAACAGGGGTTCGAGTCCCCTAGGGGACGCCAGTTTTACAGAAGCGATGTTGCAAGAGATCGCTCCGCCGAGAGGCGAAAAATCCGGGGCTATAGCTCAGCTGGGAGAGCGCCTGCATGGCATGCAGGAGGTCAGCGGTTCGATCCCGCTTAGCTCCACCAA
>NZ_JARZGC010000008.1:247331-258112 GCF_041354075.1 Pseudomonas fluorescens
CGTCCCCTTCGTCTAGTGGCCTAGGACACCGCCCTTTCACGGCGGTAACAGGGGTTCGAGTCCCCTAGGGGACGCCACGATTACCCGCTCTGCGGGATTTTATAAGGGTCATTCAATTATTGAATGGCCCTTTTGTTTGTCTGGCGTTTGGCCAAACTCCCTCATTTCTTTCCAGCTTCGCTTCAGACCGGCGGTCACACTTACCGCTTGCAGAAAATTATTATGAGAATAATATTCTAGTCGTAATATTTGGAGGCAACGATGAACGACAAAAAAGCTCAAACCCGCGAACGCATTCTCAAGGCCGCCAGTGCCGCGCTGATTCAGCGTGGCCCGGCCGAACCGAGCGTGGGCGAAGTGATGGGAGCGGCCGGCCTGACGGTGGGCGGCTTCTATGCGCACTTCGAAAGCAAGGACGCGATGATGCTGGAAGCGTTCAAGCAACTGCTCGGTCACCGCCGTGGACTGATCGCCGACATGGACGCCGACTTGACCGGTGAAGAGCGTCGCGCCCTGGTGGCGGCGTTCTACCTGTCGCGCAAACACCGCGATTCGTCTGATTCGGCGTGCCCGATCCCGGCTTCGGTCGGTGAACTGGGGCGACTGCCGGACGCGTTTCGCGTGGCCTTGAACGAGCATGTGGAGTTGATGGTCGCGCAGTTGGCGGCCAGCCCGGAGGACACCGACAAGGCATTGGCCGATATGGCGCTGATGGTCGGTGGCCTGGCCCTGGCGCGGGCGCTGGGTCCGGGTGAGTTGTCCGATCGATTGCTGCGCGCCGCCAAGTCGGCGGTGCAATGACCTGAAGGCCACGGCCTGGGGAGTGTGAGCGATGAGCACGTTGAAATGGGTTCGTGGCGTTAATGGCACCTTGGGCTGGTTTGCACCGAAGCTGGTCGCGGCGAAAATGCGCCTGGCCTTCATGACCCCGCGGGATCTGCCGCCCCGTGATTGGGAGTTGCCGCTGCTGGCGAGCTCCGAACGCATCACGCTGCGTTTCGGTCTCTCGGCGTTGCGCTGGGGGCAGGGCCCCGCCGTGTTGCTGATGCACGGTTGGGAAGGCCGGCCGACGCAATTTGCCAGCCTCATCAATGCACTGGTCGAGGCGGGATACACCGCCGTTGCGCTGGATGGGCCGGGCCACGGCCGTTCCCCCGGACGCGAAGCGAATGTCATGCTGTTCGCCCGCGCCATGCTTGAGGCCGCTGCCGAGCTGCCGCCCTTGCGGGCGGTGATCGGTCACTCGATGGGCGGCGCCAGTGCCATGCTGGCGGTCCAGTTGGGGCTGCGCACCGAAACCCTGGTGACGATTGCCGCACCGGCGAAAATTCTCGGGGTGCTGCGTGGTTTCGCCCGTTACGTGCGACTGCCGCCCAAAGCCCGCTCGGCGTTCATTCGTCAGGTTGAAAAAGACGTCGGCATGCGCGCGGCGGCACTGGATGTCGCGCACTATCAGCTCGACATGCCCGGCCTGATCGTTCACGCCGAAGACGACCGCCTGGTCTCGGTCAAGGAATCCCAGTTGATCCACGACGCCTGGTTTGACAGCCGATTGTTGCAGCTGCCCGAGGGCGGTCATCAACGGGTGCTGGCCGACCCGCGTGTCATTGATGGCGTGTTATCACTGCTGGCCGGCCGCAGCCTGCAATCGCGCCAATCGGCCTGAGCATCCGTTACACTGCCCCGGTCGAAACAATCTGACCGGGAGTGGGGCATGGGCTGGGATCGGGCAACGCCATTTATCATCGATCTGGAAGTGGGCGCCGAGGACATCGATGGCCTGGGGCACGCCAATAACGCAGTGTACGTGAGTTGGCTCGAACGCTGCGCCTGGCGCCACTCTCAGCGCCTGGGCCTTGATCTGGTCGAGTACCGGCGCCTGGACCGGGCGATGGCGGTGGTGCGTCACGAGATCGATTACCTGGCGGCGGCCTACGAGGGTGACCAGTTGCAACTGGCGACCTGGATCGTCGATTGGGACCAGCGCCTGAAAATGACCCGACACTTCCAACTCAAGCGCCCGCGCGACAACGCCACGTTGTTGCGCGCGCAAACCACCTTTGTCTGCATCGAACTGTCCACTGGTCGGCCCAAGCGCATGCCGGCCGAATTCATCGAGGGCTATGGCCCGGCGTTGGATCTTTCCCTTTCCTTGTAGGAGCGAGCATGCTCGCGATGGTCGTGAACGATAAAGAGGGGTGTCAGGCAGCCCGCGTTGTCTGATTCTCCATCGCGAGCATGCTCGCTCCTACAGGGGGCAGTGTTCGTGTAATGGAACCTGCGGCGCCCGTTGGATTCCAGTAAACTGCCGCACGTTTTTCCACGAGTGTGTTTTTCATGCAAATTGCCCTGGCGCCCATGGAGGGGTTGGTCGACAACATCCTGCGTGACGTGCTGACGCGAGTGGGTGGTATCGACTGGTGCGTGACCGAGTTCATCCGGATCAACGACCAGTTGCTCACCCCGGCCTATTTTCACAAGTTCGGCCCTGAGCTGCTGACCGGTGCACGTACCGCCGCAGGCGTGCCGTTGCGCGTGCAACTGTTGGGTTCCGATCCCGTGTGCCTGGCGGAAAACGCGGCGTTGGCCTGCGAATTGGGTTCTGAAGTCATCGACCTGAATTTCGGCTGTCCGGCCAAGACCGTCAACAAGTCGCGGGGCGGGGCGGTGCTGCTCAAGGAACCCGAGCTGCTGAACCGGATCGTCGAGCATGTCCGCCGCGCAGTGCCGGCGCACATTCCGGTCACCGCAAAGATGCGCCTGGGTTTCGACAGCCCCGACGGATCGCTCGATTGCGCCACGGCCCTGGCCGACGGTGGTGCGGAACACATCGTGGTGCATGCGCGAACCAAGACCGATGGCTATAAACCACCGGCCCACTGGGAGTGGATCCCGCGCGTGCAGGACGTGGTCAAGGTCCCGGTGTTCGCCAATGGCGACATCTGGAGTGTCGAAGACTGGCGTCGTTGCCGGGAAATCAGCGGCGTGGAAGACATCATGCTCGGTCGCGGCCTGGTGTCGCGTCCGGACCTGGGCCGGCAGATCATGGCGGCACGCGCCGGTGAAGAAGTGGTCGAGATGACCTGGGCCGAGCTGTTGCCGCTGGTCCAGGATTTCTGGTTGCAGGCCAGGGCGCAAATGACGCCACGTCAGTCGCCGGGTCGCCTGAAGCAGTGGCTGGCGATGCTGACGCGCAATTATCCCGAGGCGACCGAACTGTTTACCGTGCTGCGCCGGGAGACGGAACCGGATCAAGTCTCGCGTTTGCTCGGCTTGCCGGTCACGCAGGCGGCTTGAAAAAAAGTTGAAAAAAACCTCTTGAAAAGTTTTTGGCGGTCCCTATCTAAGGGTTACGCGATGCCGAATTCGGGTCGCGGAGACAAAAAAACTTGCTGATTGTTTTCAGGAGATTTGAATCATGACTACTGCATTTTCCCTGGCTCCACTGTTCCGTTCCTCGGTAGGTTTCGACCGTTTCAACGACCTGTTCGAAACCGCCCTGCGTAACGAACCAGGCAGCACTTACCCTCCCTACAACGTCGAAAAACACGGTGATGACCAGTACCGTATCGTCGTGGCGGCGGCCGGTTTCCAGGAAGACGATCTGGAGCTGCAAGTCGAGAAGGGTGTACTGACCATCAGTGGTGGCAAGCGTGATGCGAACGAAGGCGTGACCTTCCTGCATCAAGGCATCGCCCAGCGGGCCTTCAAGCTGTCCTTCCGTCTGGCCGATCACATCGAGATCAAGGCCGCAGACCTGCGCAATGGTCTGTTGAGCATTGACCTGTTGCGGGTCGTTCCGGAAGAGGCCAAGGCCAAGCGCATCCCGATCAACGGGGAACAAAAGCCGGCCCTGCAGCACTGAGTCAGGCCACTGACTGAAAAAGACCCCGAGTGATCGGGGTCTTTTTTTTGCAGCGGGTTTTCACCGCACTCAGGTCCAGCCGTAGCGAACCAGGTGAAAGAAGATCGGCGCCGCGAAACATACCGAGTCCAATCGGTCGAGCATGCCACCATGGCCTTCGATCATGTGCCCCCAGTCCTTGACCCCTCGATCGCGTTTGATGGCCGACATCACGATACCGCCCGCAAATCCCAGCAGGTTGATCAGCAGCGCGATGAGCAACGATTGCCAAGGAGTGAACGGTGTAATCCACCACATTGCACAACCGATCAGGGACGCCAGCACAATCCCCCCGACGAAGCCTTCCACGGTCTTGGACGGTGACAGGTTCGGGGCAATCTTGCGTTTGCCGAACAATTTGCCGCAGACGTACTGCAGCACATCCGACATCTGCACCACGATCACCAGATAGGCGATCAGCAGCAGATTTCGCCCCTCATAGTCCGGGATGTTTAGGGTCAGCAGGGCTGGCACGTGAGACACGCAGAACACCGCAATCATCAGGCCCCACTGGACCTTCGAGGCGCGCTCAAGGAAATGCGTGCTGTCACCACCCAGGGACGCGAGGATCGGCAACAGCAAAAACACGTACACCGGAATGAAAATCGAAAACAGCCCGTACCAGTCGTAGTAAATCAGCAGGTACTGCAACGGCAGCGCCAGGTAAAAGGCCGCAACCAGTGCCGGGTAGTCACTGCGACGCGTCGGGGTGAGGGTAAGGAATTCGCGCAGGGCGTAGAAGGACACGAGATAGAACAGCACGATCACCGCTGTTGTACCAAGCCAGAAGGCGACACCGATCACCAGCACCATGACCCACCAGGCGTTGATCCGTGCGTTGAGGTTGTCGATCACCGGGTTGAGGGCGCCATGGCTGCGGCGCTTGAGAATCAGGCCGATCAGCGAGGCCAGCAGCAGGAGCCCGCCAATCCCGCCGAACAACATCAAGGTTTGTCTGTCCATGTCAGGCATGCTCCCCGGCCAGGCTCAGCAGCGCATGGCGGCTGCGTTCGAGAAACTGCGCCTTGCTTTCGTCCTGATCCAGGGACAGCGCAGCGCCGAAACTGATGGTGCACAGCAACGGTAGTGGCAGGACGCGCCCCTTGGGCATGACTCGATTGAGGTTGGCGATCCAAACCGGAATCAATTGAGCCTGGGGATATTGTCTGGCCAAATGGTACAGCCCGCTTTTGAATGGCAGCAATCCCTCTTCGAGGTTGCGCGTCCCTTCGGGAAAGATGATCAGCGAGTCGCCGTTTTCCAGGGCATCGAGCATCGGTTGCAAGGGATTGTCGGCAGCGTCCTTGCGTTCACGGTCAACCAGTACACCGTTGAACACCCGATTGATGATGTAACGCCGCACCGTGCTTTTGAGCCAGTAGTCCGAGCCGGCCACAGGTCGGGTGATGGTACGCAGGGTGGGAGGCAGCGAAGCCCACAGCAGAACGAAATCGCCATGACTGCTGTGGTTGGCGAAATAAATGCGCTGCACCGGTTCCGGCGCACAGCCAAGCCACAGGCTACGGGCGCCGGTGAGGAGGCGGGCAACTGAGGTAATGACGGTGGCAACCACGGGTTCCAACATGATGTCTCCTTATCCGGCAAAGGTCAGCCATGGGCTGGCGAGGATGAATGCAAGCGCCACCAACGTTTGTGCTGCCACCAGCAGGGCCTGGCGGCGTAGCAGTTTGAGAGCGCCGGTGATGCGCTCACTCCAGGGGCGGCCCCCGCGGTTCGACGGTTGCAGATTCAGCGTCGTCAGCGCCTTGTCCAGCGATTGCATTCGTTCATCAAGGTCATCCTCGCCAGTGGCCAGGTGCTGGAACAGATCGGCATCGAAGGCGACGCGCACTGCCCAGTATTTCTGCCACAGGCCAATAACCAACAGGATGCTGCCGCAGACCAGGCCCCAGCCCACCGTGCTTGCCATCACGTACTGACTCAGGCCGAGCAAGGCCCCGATCAGGGTGAGCCCGGTGGACAACCGATCCAGCGAACTGCCACGCCGCAACAGGCTGGCCGTCACCTGCAACTGCATTTCAATGGACACAGGGGCGCTCCATGATGAGTGAATGCTCCAGCGCCTGGCGCTGGAGCGGGCCCAGTACGACGCCGGGTCGTGCGCGCCGAATCAGCTGGATCGCTTCATCGACACTGGAGGCCCGTCCGCAGTGCACGAGCCAGGCGGCCAGCGCCGTCGCGCTGCGCGAATAACCCAGCGCACAGCAGACCAGCACGGGACCGTGTTGGCGAAAGCTTTCGATGGCGCTTGCCGCTTCCCGGCATTGCAGGCCTGTGGGCGCCGTCAGGTCCAGGGTCGGCAGCGTGCGATAGGCGATTGTGCCCGGGTCGATCGACAGCTCGGCACACAGGTCCAACATCGCTGTGAAGGGACCGCGCTCGAGTTCCTTTCGGGTCGGCAAGCGCCCCAGCCAGACATTATCGATCACCTGATCGGGCTGTGGGTGCTTGCGAGTCCACAGGCGTGAATTGAGCCAGGCGGCCGCCAGATAAGGAGCGAATAGCCAGCGTGCGGCAGGGGACAGGCGTCCGTCAGCGCGTTTTTGAAAACCCGCCGCGCCCAGCACCGCGTAATTGAATGCGACGAGCAGCAAGGCGAGCGCGGGCCAGAGTAACCACAACCAAGCGCTCGAAAAGCGGAAGGCCGGGATCGCGAACATCGCTGCTCCCAGCAGGTAATACAGCGCAAGGCGCCAGCGTTTTCTCTGGGTTGCCAGGCGTGCGTCGTGCAGTGGGCCGGGGCCCTCCAGTGGCCACAGCCAGACGCACAGCCAGCCGAGCAGGGCGCCGGTGGGCAGGTCGATGAAATGGTGCTGATACGTGGTCAGCACCGAGACCCCGATCAGGGTGAACCAGGCATGCACCAGTACACGCCAACGCCCGTGCAAATACCGCTGGTAGCAACTCCACAACACCACCAGCAATGCAATGTGCAGGGAAGGCGCCTGATTGAACGGTTTGTCAAAACCTGCAAGCACATCGAACAGCCAGCCGAATACCCCCTCGAGTTCAGGTCGAGCGAAGGTGAAGCGCAGCGGCCAGATCAGGAAACAACTGACGGCGACCAGTTGAGCGGTGAGCAGGCGCAGGGCGTGGCGCTTGAGGGCCAGGCGGCTGGCCGGGAGCAACAGTGACAGGCCGTACAGCAGGTCGATGGACCAGTAGGGCACGATGCTCCAGTCCCAGAACGGCATATGGCTTTCCCAGCCGAACACCAGGCTGCCGACGTCGTCGCGCTGAGTGGTGACCCAGGTGGCCAAGCCGTAGGTGCCGAAGAACACTGGGGCCAGGAGCAATAGCCAGAGCAGCGCAGGCTTCAGCAGGCCCGGCTCGCGAAGCGTGATTGCGTCACGCAGCATCACGACACCCGTCGCGCGACAGACACGCTGAAAATGCCCCATTGATCGACGCGCATGCCGACCTTGCGAAATCCCGCAGCCTCCACCAGTTGATCCATTTCCACCTGGGTGCGCCGACGCATGACCCACGCCTGACCTTCCCGGTGGCTGGTCAAGGCCCGGGCGATCAGTTCCAGTTGCGGGTGCCAGGGTTGGCCGGTGTACACCAGATAGCCGCCGGGCTCGAGGGCGTCGGCCAGCCCGGCGAGGGAGGCAGCGACCATTCGGTTGTCAGTGAACAACTCGTAGAGGCCGGACACCACCGCCAGGGTCGGCCTGGGATCAAGGGCGGCGAGGTCGTCGCGATCGAAGGCATCGCCCTTGACAAATCGGGCTATGGTCTCAAGGCCCTTTTCGCGGATCAGCGCGCTGCCGTCACGCACATTGATGTCGCTGTAGTCGCGCAACAGGATCGACTCTGGCAGCGGATCGACGCCCTGCAAGGCTTCGAGAATGTAGCGCCCATGTCCGGCCGCGATATCGACGATGCGCACCTCGCGGCCCTCCTCACGGAGTTGCGCCATGGTCAGGCGTAATAGCTCCTCGACGTGAAGCTTGCGCTGGCGGATGCCGCGCCAGCCGATGGAGTCCAGGTAATTGCGATCGATCAGGCGACCCACACCCGAGGTGCCGGTGGCGGTGTTGCGGTAGACGTAGTCCAGAGTGCTTCCTGAATCGAAACCGGTGTCGAAGCCCAGCTTGACTCCGGACGACAGCCGGCTGCCCAGGCGCATGCTGGCGCGGATCATGCGCCAGTACAGGTCGCCCAGGGAGTTGCGCGGCAGTGGTGTCACCAGTCGCTCGGATTCGGCGCAGGTCAGGCCGAGACGGTCAGCGTTCAGCAGGGAGGGACGCCCCGGCGCCAGTTCGAAGTTCTCCAGGATGAAGCGGCGCGCGCTGGCGATGGCCGGTGCGCGATCCCTTTCGCCCAGGGTGTCGTGGAAAAACCCCGGCAAGACATGTTTTTCCTTGTGCAAGCTGCCCAGGCGCTCGAAGAACTGCTCCTGGGGTTGGCGATGCACCACGAAGTCGGCACCGGAGATCAGTACTTGCGTGGGGATCTGGATGGCCTGGGCATCGGCCACCACCCGTTCGGCAGCTTCATAAAGGCCAAGCAGGACATTCACCGAAATGGCCTTGGTGATCAGCGGGTCGTTGTCGTAGCTGGCGACACGTTGCGGGTCATGACTGAGAAAGCGCGCCTTGACGTAACTGTTGACGAAAAAGTTGCCACGAAACCGCCGCATCAAGGCCAGGCCCTGGCGGGCGAAAGGCACGTAGAGCTTGACCTTGAATGCCGGTGACGCCAGCACCAGCGAGCGTATGCGCGGCGCGTAGTCATGGGCCCAGGTGGCCACGATGACGGCGCCGACACTCTGGGCAATCATGGTGAGATTTTCTTCTTCTATCCGGTACGTCGTGCCCAGGTGCTCGCAGAAGGTCTGCACGTCCCGCACGCTGCTGGTAAACCCCGGGCTGTCGCCACGGGCACCGGGAGAGAGGCCGTGGCCCCGAGCGTCCCAGGCGAAGAAGTCGAAGCCGGGCAGATCCAGTTCATCCACCAGGTGGGCGATGCGCCCTGAGTGTTCATGGCCGCGGTGAAACAACACGACGGCTTTGCGCGGTTCGCCCGGGGCAGGGGTGGCGGGCCAGTGTCGGTAGAACAGTTCCACGCCGTCATGGGTGGTGAAGGTCTGGTGCAGAGCTTCGCGCATTGCCATTTCCTTATGCTGAAGGGTTGTCGGGTTGTACTTCCTTGAGGCCCTGTCGGACCCGGTTGATCAGCGTGCAGATCAACAGCACCGCAATTATCGTGAACACGCCGTTGATCCACGGCGCACTCATCCAGCCCAGCGCGATGGCGGCAGCCATCACCCCCAGCACGAAGGCCCGGTCACTCTTGCCCATCGGCCCGTCATAGCGCCGCGAAGCGCCGACCATCGGGCCCAGCACGCTGGTGTATTCGCTGAACAGGGCGAGCAGGGTAACCAGCAGCACCAGCCACAGGCTGACGCCAGGCAACAGGGCAAAGGGAAGGATCAGCGCACAGTCCGCGACAATGTCGCAGAGCTCGTTGAGGTAAGCCCCCAGACGCGACTGCTGGTTGAATTCCCGGGCAAGCATGCCGTCGATGGCGTTCAGCGCCATGCGCGCGATCATCCACAGCGGGACCAGAGCAAATACCCAGGGGTGGTGCACCAGGCTGGCGATGAACAGGCCCACCACCACCGAGCCGAGGCCGGCGATCAAGGTGATCTGGTTGGCGGTGGTGCCGTTGCTGAACAGTCGTCGAACCAGTGGCCGCAGGAGATTTTGAAACGCAGGTTTGATCTGGTAGATGCTGGGCACGTCGATAGGATCTCGGCCAGTGGGGGAGGTAGGGTTCGCGCTTTTCAGTGTAGATGGCTTCTTGCAGCACCCCCGGTCATTGCGACGGTGCCGCCAGCGCCAATGTGCTGCTCACTGAATGCTGGGCGAGAATCTTAATGAAACAGTGGGATTGATTGTGTCGGACGCTTCCCGAATGGTTGTAGGGCATGTCCCTGGCCGGGTCTGGCACTGGGTGCTGTTCCCCCTGAAAATGCAAAACGCCCGGTGCAGGGCACCGGGCGTCAGGTGTTCAAGCATCTGCGTCAGCGCTGTCCGGTGAACTCCGTCGTGCGGACCGCGCGCGGATGGCGGGACGAAAACAGCAGCCCGCCGGCGATTTGCCAGATCACCGCAAACGCGCCGACCAGGAACACGATGTCGCCGAAGGTGCGCACCCAGCGCAGGGTTTGCAGCAGGTCCTGTTGCATGAACGCCTCGCTGCGGGCGTACCACAAGCCCTGGCTGGCGCTGGCGTAGAATTGCAGGATGCCGACCGGCAGCAGGCTGGTGAAGATCATCAGCGCCAGTCCGCCGTTGAGCCACCAGAAACCGGTGTTCATCAAGCGATCATTGAACTGCAGGTTCGGCCGCAGATAACGCAGGATCAGCAGGCTGAAACCCAGTGCCAACGAGCCGTAGACGCCGAACAGCGCGGCGTGGGCGTGCAGTGGCGTGGTGTTCAGGCCCTGGATGTAATACAGCGAAATCGGCGGGTTGATCAGGAAGCCGAAGACACCGGCGCCGAGCATGTTCCAGAACGCCGTGGCGATGAAGAACTGCAATGGCCAGCGAATCCGCGCCATCCATTCAGCCCTTTCCTTGAGCCGCCAGTTTTCCCAGGCTTCATAACCCAGCAGAATCAACGGCACCACTTCCAAAGCGCTGAAGGTCGCGCCCACCGCCATCACCGGCGTGGTGGTGCCGGAGAAATAGATGTGGTGGAACGTACCGGGCACGCCGCCGAGCATGAACAGCGAGGCCGACCCCAGCGTCGCGGTCGTCGCCAGGCGTTTGGACACCAGGCCCATGCTGGTGAAGATGAACGCCAGCGCGGTGGTGGCGAACACTTCGAAGAAGCCTTCGACCCA
>NZ_JARZGC010000009.1:0-72280 GCF_041354075.1 Pseudomonas fluorescens
GCTCGCGAAGGCGGTGTAACAGACACCATCGATGGCGACTGGTCCACCGCCTTCGCGAGCAAGCCCGCTCCCACATTTAGTCCGCGTCAAGGCGACTTCCTATGCCCACTGCCCTTTACCGTTTGATCCTCGCCATCGTCCTGTTGCTGCCGATGGTCAGTCACGCCGGCGATGCCGAAGACTTCGTTGCTGCCAATCCCGTGCAACAAGCCAAACTCCTCGAAGCCTGGGCTGCGCAGCCCGATCCGGTCCGCATCGAATTGATCAATGCCCTGCAACAAGGCGAGTTGACCGTCGATGGCCAACCCAAAACCCTGCGCCTGAACAACCGCCTGCGGGGTCTGATCGACACCGCCCTGGCCAGCCACCAATTGCTCGCCGCCGACGGCAAAATCCGCCTGGCCGCCGCGCAGCAACTGCAGAAAAGCGCCAAGCCGGCGCAGTTGAAATTCCTCGAGCAACAACTGGCGGGCGAACAGGACGAGCGCGTGCACGCCGCGCTGAGCCTGGCGCTGGCCAACCTGCAATTGGTCGACGCCGATCCGGCCGTGCGCCTTGCCGCCGTGCGTTTGCTCGGCGAAACCGGTGACCCGCTGGCACGCACGCGCCTCGAAAGCCTGCTCGACCCCGGCGTCGAAACCGACGCCGCCGTGCGCACCGCTGCCGAAACCAGCCTGGCGCAAGTCAAACGCAAACTGCTGATCGGCGAGATGCTCGGCCAGGCGTTCAGCGGCATGTCCCTCGGTTCGATCCTGCTGCTCGCCGCACTCGGCCTGGCAATCACCTTTGGCCTGCTCGGCGTGATCAATATGGCCCACGGCGAGATGCTGATGCTCGGCGCCTACTCGACCTATGTGGTGCAACTGCTGTTCCAGCGTTTCGCGCCGCAGGCCATCGAGTTCTATCCCTTGATCGCCCTGCCGGTGGCCTTCATCGTCACCGCCGCCATCGGCATGGCGCTGGAGCGCACGGTGATTCGCCACCTCTACGGTCGCCCGCTGGAAACGCTGCTGGCCACCTGGGGCATCAGCCTCATGCTGATCCAGTTGGTGCGATTGCTGTTCGGTGCGCAGAACGTTGAAGTGGCCAACCCCGAGTGGCTGTCCGGCGGGATTCAGGTGCTGCCCAACCTGGTGCTGCCGTACAACCGCATCGTGATCATCGCGTTCGCCCTGTTCGTGGTGGTGCTGACCTGGCTGCTGCTGAACAAGACACGCCTGGGCCTCAACGTGCGCGCCGTGACCCAGAACCGCAACATGGCCGCCTGCTGCGGTGTGCCCACCGGGCGCGTCGACATGCTCGCCTTCGGCCTCGGTTCGGGCATCGCCGGCCTCGGCGGCGTGGCGCTGAGCCAGATCGGCAACGTCGGTCCGGACCTTGGCCAGAGCTACATCATCGACTCGTTCCTGGTGGTGGTGCTCGGCGGTGTCGGGCAGTTGGCCGGCAGTGTCCTGGCGGCGTTCGGCCTGGGCATCGCCAACAAGATTCTCGAACCGCAGATCGGTGCCGTGCTCGGCAAGATCCTCATCCTCGCGCTGATCATTCTGTTCATCCAGAAACGTCCGCAAGGCCTCTTCGCACTGAAAGGACGGGTGATCGACTGATGAATCAACCTCTCTTGGTTACGGCCACCCGCAAAGCCGGCCCCACCGTCACGATAGTCATCGGGACCCTCATCCTCGCCCTGCTGCTGGCACTGCCGTTGCTGTCGCTGTTGCCGGCAGACAGCACGCTGCACGTCTCGGCCTACACCCTGACGCTGGTGGGCAAGATCCTGTGCTACGCCATCGTCGCCCTGGCGCTGGACCTGGTGTGGGGTTATGCCGGCCTGTTGTCCCTCGGCCATGGTCTGTTCTTCGCCCTGGGCGGGTATGCGATGGGCATGTACCTCATGCGCCAGGCGGCAGGCGATGGCTTGCCGGCGTTCATGACGTTCCTGTCGTGGACCGAGCTGCCCTGGTACTGGACCGGCACCAGCAGCTTCCTCTGGGCGATGTGCCTGGTGGTGCTGGCGCCGGGTTTGCTGGCCCTGGTGTTCGGTTTTTTCGCCTTCCGTTCGCGGATCAAGGGCGTGTATTTCTCGATCATGACCCAGGCCCTGACCTTCGCCGGCATGCTGCTGTTCTTCCGCAACGAGACCGGCTTTGGCGGCAACAACGGCTTCACCAATTTCCGCAGCATTCTCGGCTTTGGCATCACCGAACCGGGGACGCGCGCGGTGCTGTTCTTCGCCACGGTGCTGTTGCTGGTGGCGAGTCTTTACATCGGCTGGCGCCTGGCGCAAAGCAAGTTCGGCCGGGTCCTGACCGCCCTGCGCGACGCGGAAAACCGCCTGATGTTCTGCGGCTACGATCCCCGGGGGTTCAAGCTGTTCGTCTGGGTGTTGAGTGCGGTGCTATGTGGTTTGGCCGGTGCGCTGTATGTGCCGCAGGTCGGCATCATCAACCCGAGCGAGATGTCGCCCACCAACTCCATCGAAGCGGCCGTCTGGGTCGCGCTCGGCGGGCGCGGCACACTGATCGGGCCATTGCTCGGCGCCGGCGTGGTCAACGGCATGAAGAGCTGGTTCACCGTAGCGTTCCCGGAATACTGGCTGTTTTTCCTCGGCGCGCTGTTCATTGTCGTGACCCTGTACCTGCCCAAAGGCGTGATCGGCCTGCTGAAAAAGAGAGGTGAACAATGAGAGTCACTGCCACGGCTGAATTCATGCTCGAGCCGGCCTTTTATCCGCCGCATCCGAACAAGGATGCCGGTAGCAGCCGCGATGCCATCGGCCTCGGCCAGCGCGTCGGCCCCGGCCTGAACACCCGTCACGGCACCGTCCTGACCCTGGAGGACATCAGTGTCAGCTTCGATGGTTTCAAGGCCCTGAACGACCTGACCCTGTACATCGGTGTTGGCGAGCTGCGCTGTATCATCGGCCCCAACGGCGCGGGCAAGACCACACTGATGGACGTCATCACCGGCAAGACCCGGCCCAGCCATGGCAAGGCCTGGTTCGGCGAAACCCTGGACCTGACCAAGATGAGCGAGGTGCAGATCGCCCAGGCCGGCATCGGCCGCAAGTTCCAGAAGCCGACCGTGTTCGAAGCCTTGAGCGTGTTCGAAAACCTGGAGCTGGCGCAGAACACCGATAAATCGGTGTGGGCCAGCCTGCGGGCGCGCCTGAGCGGCGAGCAGAGGGACCGCATCGGCGAAGTGCTGGAGACCATTCGCCTGACCGCGTCGGTCAATCGACCGGCCGGTTTGCTGTCCCACGGGCAGAAGCAGTTCCTGGAAATCGGCATGTTGCTGATGCAGGACCCGCAACTGCTGCTGCTCGACGAGCCGGTGGCCGGCATGACCGACGCCGAGACCGAATTCACCGCCGAACTGTTCAAGCGCCTGGCGGGCAAGCATTCGCTGATGGTGGTGGAACACGACATGGGCTTCGTCGGCGCCATCGCCGACCACGTCACCGTGTTGCACCAGGGCAGCGTACTGGCCGAGGGCTCGCTGGAGCAGGTGCAGGAAAATGAGCGGGTGATCGAGGTTTATCTCGGTCGCTGAGGTGTGCGAACACTGATTCGACGGTGGGAGCGGGCTTGCTCGCGAAAGCAATTTTTTGATCAACATCGTTGTTACCTGACAGACCGCTTTCGCGAGCAAGCCCGCTCCCACAGGGAATTGAGGAGAGTTTGAAATGCTGCAAGTCGACAAACTGCACCAATACTACGGCGGTAGCCACATCCTTCGCGGCCTGACGTTCGACGTGAAAGTCGGCGAAGTCACCTGCCTGCTCGGACGCAACGGCGTGGGCAAGACCACGTTGCTCAAGTGCCTGATGGGCCTGTTGCCAGCCAAGGAAGGCGCGGTCAACTGGGAGGGCCAGCCGATCACCACGCTCAAACCGCACCAGCGGGTGCACGCCGGGATCGCCTACGTGCCCCAGGGCCGTGAAATCTTTGGCCGGCTGACCGTCGAAGAAAACCTGCTGATGGGCCTGTCGCGATTTCCCGGCCGTGAAGCGAAGGAAGTCCCGGCGTTCATCTACGAGCTGTTCCCCGTGCTGCTGCAAATGAAGCACCGACGCGGCGGCGACTTGTCCGGCGGCCAACAGCAACAGCTGGCCATCGGCCGTGCCCTGGCCAGCCGGCCCCGCCTGCTGATCCTCGACGAACCCACCGAAGGCATCCAGCCGTCGGTGATCAAGGAGATCGGCGCCGTGATCAAGAAACTCGCAGCGCGCGGCGACATGGCGATCCTGCTGGTGGAACAGTTCTACGATTTCGCCGCCGAACTGGCCGATCAGTACCTGGTGATGTCCCGGGGCGAGATCGTGCAACAGGGCCGAGGCGAACACATGGAAGCCGAAGGGGTGCGCGGGCTGGTAACGATCTAGCCGGACGCACCATATTGTTGCGCTGCGCACCACCAGCAGCCCCTGCTTGGTGCGCACCAGCCCCTCATCTCTGCCGAAGCGCTGCAATCCCTCGCGGCACAGCCTTTGCAATCCTTCAAGGACCACCCCGACAAGCACTGACTATGACCCTCCCCGCGACTGGCGCCTTGTTCACCCCCAGCTGGCATGCCGAGCTGGACCTGGGCTATGCCCGATTCGGTGACAGCACGCGCCCGATCCAGCGTCGGCACAAAGGTCCGCTGCGGGTGCAGAAGCATCTGTATGCCGAAGGGCCTGAAGTGTGCCAGCACATCATCGTCCATCCGCCGGGCGGGATTGCCGGCGGTGATCGCCTGGACATCAGCGCCAGCGTCGGCCGCGACGCCTGGGCACAGATCACCAATCCCGGTGCGGCCAAGTGGTATCGCGCCGCCGCTCCCGCCTATCAACAACTGGAGGTGCGTGTCGCTGCCGGCGCTACCCTGGAGTGGCTGCCTCAGGAAACCATCATCTTCAGCGCGGCGCAGGCTGAACTGAGCACCGCCATCGACCTGGAAGGCGACGCCCGGTTGTTCTACTGGGATGTGGTCGCGCTCGGACGCCCGGCCAGCGGCGAGCGCTTCGACCTCGGGCATTTTCAGGCGCGGCTGGACATCCGCCGCGACGGGCGCCTGCTCTGGCATGAACGTCAGCGCATCACCGGCGGCGACGGTTTGCTCGACTCCCCCATCGGCCTGGATGGGCAACCGGTGTTCGCAACATTGCTGGTGACGGGAGAGATCGACCCAGACCTGCTGGAGCGTTGCCGCCGCTTGCCCCATGATGTGCGCGGTGACCTGACCCAGTTGCCGGGGCTGCTGGTGGCCCGCTGCCTGGCCAGTGAAGCGTTGCTGGCGCGGGGCTGGTTGATCGAGCTGTGGAAACTGCTACGCCCGGCCCTGCTTGGCCGCGAAGCAGTCTCCCCACGAATATGGAGCACCTGAATGCAATCCAGACTGTGGGAGCGGGCTTGCTCGCGAAGGCGCACTGACATTCAACGCTTATGCTGCCTGATACACCGCATTCGCGAGCAAGCCCGCTCCCACAGCGTGATCTGACCTTTTCAATCTGCCCTGATGGACTCCAAATGGACCTGACCCCACGCGAAAAAGACAAGCTGCTGATCTTCACCGCCGGCCTGGTGGCCGAGCGACGTTTGGCACGCGGTGTGAAACTCAATTACCCGGAAGCGATGGCCTACATTTCCGCCGCGCTGCTCGAAGGCGCCCGTGACGGTCAGACCGTCGCCGAACTGATGCACTTCGGCACCACCCTGCTCAGCCGCGAACAAGTGATGGAAGGCATCCCGGAAATGATTCCGGAGATTCAGGTCGAAGCCACCTTCCCCGACGGCACCAAACTGGTCACCGTCCACCAACCGATCGTCTGAGGCCGCGCCATGACCTATTCCATCCGCGATGCGGTGCACGCCGACCTGCCAGCGGTCCGCGACATCTACAACGACGCCGTACTCAACACCACGGCGATCTGGAACGAGCAGGCAGTCGACCTGGGCAACCGTCAGGCCTGGTTCAGCGCCCGGCAATCCCAGGGCTATCCGATTCTGGTGATCGTCGACGGCGATAACAGCGTCCTGGGCTACGCTTCGTTTGGTGACTGGCGCCCGTTCGACGGATTCCGCCACACCGTGGAGCACTCGGTCTACGTGCGCAGCGACCAGCGAGGCAATGGCCTGGGCCCGCAGCTGATGGACGTATTGATCGAGCGCGCCAGGGCCTGCGACAAGCACGTGATGGTCGCGGCCATCGAAAGCGGCAACGCCGCTTCCATCCGCCTGCATGAACGCGCGGGCTTCGTGACCACCGGGCAAATGCCGCAAGTGGGCACCAAGTTCGGTCGCTGGCTGGACCTGACCTTCATGCAATTGATCCTCAATCCTGGCGCCGAACCTCCCGCCGCCAGCAAGGAGTAACGCTCGATGAACGCCGCTCAACTGCGCCGCGTCAATATTGAAAGCTTTGCGCACTATCGCCAGGGATTGATCGACCTGCTGCTGGACGCCGTCGGTTATGGCGCCAGCGTCGGTTTCATGGCTGACCTGGATGCCGCCCAGGCACGCGCCTATTTCGATGAGGTGCAGGTGCAGTTGGGCAAAGGCAATGTGCTGCTGTGGGTCGTGGTCAAGGACGAACAGGTGCAGGCCAGTGTGCAACTGACCCTGTGCCAGAAGGCCAACGGCCTGAACCGCGCCGAAGTGCAGAAACTGCTGGTGCGCGAACATGCGCGCCGCCGTGGCCTGGGCCAGCAGCTGATGAGCGCCCTGGAACAGGCCGCGCTGCAGCACAAGCGCGGCCTGCTCTACCTCGACACCGAAGCCGGTTCGCCCGCCGAGGATTTCTACAAGGCCCTGGGTTACACCCGCGTCGGGGAAATTCCCGACTACGCCTGCGACCCCAGCGGTCGCTACAAGCCAACCGCCCTCTACTACAAGATTCTTCAGGGAGCCCACTGATGATTCCCGGTGAACTGCAGGTCCAGCCTGGCGACATCGAACTCAATGCCGGCCGTCGCACCCTCAGCCTGAAAGTGGCCAACAGCGGCGACCGGCCGATCCAGGTCGGCTCGCATTACCATTTTTTCGAAACCAACGACGCCCTCACGTTCGACCGCGCCGCCAGTCGCGGCATGCGCCTGAACATCCCGGCCGGCACCGCCGTGCGATTCGAACCGGGGCAGAGTCGCGAGGTCGAGCTGGTCGACCTGGCCGGGCATCGGCGCGTGTTCGGCTTTGCCGGGCGGGTCATGGGTGATCTGTAGGTTTTTTGCTGTCTGTACCGGCCTCTTCGCGGGCAAGCCCGCTCCCACAGGTTTGTGGTGATCCCTGCAGGCGCCGGCTTGCCGGCGATAGCGAGCTACGCGAGCGGTTTCAAATTCAATTGAATCTCAAGGCATGCCCATGAAAATCTCAAGACAAGCCTACGCCGACATGTTCGGCCCCACCGTGGGTGACAAGGTCCGTCTGGCCGATACCGAGCTGTGGATCGAAGTCGAGAAGGACTTCACCACCTACGGCGAAGAAGTGAAGTTCGGTGGCGGCAAGGTCATTCGCGACGGTCAGGGCCAGAGCCAGTTGCTCGCCGCCGAGGTGGTCGACACGGTGATCACCAATGCCCTGATCGTCGATCACTGGGGCATCGTCAAGGCCGACGTCGGTCTCAAGGACGGGCGCATCGCCGGCATCGGCAAGGCGGGCAACCCGGACGTGCAACCGGACGTGACCATTGCCATCGGCGCCGGCACCGAAGTCATCGCCGGCGAGGGCATGATCCTCACCGCAGGCGGCATCGACACCCATATCCATTTCATCTGCCCGCAGCAGATCGAAGAGGCGCTGATGAGCGGTGTCACCACCATGATCGGTGGCGGCACCGGCCCGGCCACCGGCACCAATGCCACCACCTGCACGTCCGGGCCGTGGCACCTGGCGCGGATGCTCCAGGCGGCGGACGCCTTCGCGATGAACATCGGCCTGACCGGCAAAGGCAACGCCAGCCTGCCGGAGCCGTTGATCGAACAGGTCAAGGCCGGTGCCATCGGCCTCAAGCTGCACGAAGACTGGGGCACCACCCCCGCGAGCATCGACAACTGCCTGAGCGTGGCGGATCAGTACGACGTGCAGGTCGCCATCCACACCGACACCCTCAACGAATCCGGTTTCGTCGAAACCACCCTCGCCGCCTTCAAGGGCCGCACCATCCACACCTATCACACCGAAGGCGCGGGCGGTGGTCATGCACCGGACATCATCAAGGCCTGCGGCTTCCCGAACGTGCTGCCCAGCTCGACCAACCCGACCCGCCCGTTCACCCGCAACACCATCGATGAGCACCTGGACATGCTGATGGTCTGCCACCACCTGGACCCGAGCATTGCCGAAGACGTGGCCTTCGCCGAAAGCCGCATCCGCCGCGAGACGATTGCCGCCGAGGACATCCTCCACGACCTCGGCGCGTTCTCGATGATCAGCTCCGACAGCCAGGCCATGGGCCGGGTCGGCGAAGTGATCACGCGCACCTGGCAGACCGCCGACAAAATGAAAAAACAGCGCGGGCCACTGCCTGGCGACGGCGCTGGCAATGACAACTTCCGCGCCAAACGCTACATCGCCAAATACACCATCAATCCGGCGATCACCCACGGCATCAGCCATGAGGTGGGCTCGGTGGAAGTGGGCAAATGGGCCGACCTGGTGCTGTGGCGCCCGGCGTTTTTCGGCGTCAAGCCGACGCTGATCCTCAAGGGTGGCGCCATTGCGGCGAGCCTGATGGGCGATGCCAACGCCTCGATTCCGACACCGCAGCCGGTGCACTACCGACCGATGTTCGCCAGTTTCGGCGGTTCGCTGCACGCCACCAGCCTGACCTTCATCAGCCAGGCGGCGCAGGCGGCCGGCCTGCCCGAAGCCCTGGGCCTGAAAAAGACAATCGCCGTGGTCAAGGGCTGCCGCGAGGTGCAGAAAACCGACCTGATCCACAACGATTACCTGCCGGACATCGACGTCGACCCGCAGACCTACCAGGTCAAGGCCGACGGGGAATTGCTGTGGTGCGAACCGGCTGAAACCCTGCCGATGGCACAGCGTTACTTCCTGTTCTGAGCGATTCCCTGTCGCAGCTGCCGAGCCTGCGAGGCTACGTCCGGCTCGGCAGCGGTCTTCGAATCAGCGCCGAGGCCGCCCCATCAGGTTCCGCGAGGTGCCGGGTTGCGGCTGCGCGGAAACAGCGGGTGCGGCTTCGCCGGTGACTCGTCGGGACAGCTCGATCAGCTTTTGATTGCGCTCGATGCTGAGTTCGATGTTGAGCGTTTCCACCGCGGCTTTGTAGGCGTCACTCCCCACCGTTTCATGAGCATGGTCATCCTCGAAACGGCTTTGTTTGTCCGCCGCGCTCTGGTCAAGCACGCTGAACTCTTCAGGGTATTTTTCCCGCAGGAATTGCACCCAGAAATCACGGCCAATCAGGTTTTCATAAAAGGCCTCGGTTTTTTCCAGGCCTTCGATGGTGGCGCGTGCGGTGCTGAGGATCGTTCCGCTGATAGGCCTGCCGTATTGCATGTTCCTGGGTTGCCCGGGCAACTCCAGCCCGTCGCTCCAGCCCTGGGTCAGGCCAATCCTGTATTCCAGGCGTGCTTCCGCCTGATCGGTGTATCCCCTCGCCTTCTTGGCCAGGTCCTCGACTTTGTTCAGGCGGAACAGCTGTCGGCCCAGGCGCAGCAACGCGCGGCCTCTCTGCTCCAGCTGACCCGGCGCAATATCCTGCAAGACGTTGCGTTCGAAGACCTTCACCTCAAGTTCACTGAAGGTCAGAATCCGCCCGTCCACGCACGTCCCGTGGGTGCTGGACATGCCGAACAATATTTCCCTGAGCTCGCTATCCTCACCCGCCGCACTGGCCACCACCCACATCCGTCGTGTCAGGTCGGCGCGGGCCAGGCGGAACTCCGGGGTGAGTTGCAACAGGGCCAGCAGGTGAAAAAACGCCCCGTTATCCGGCTCGGCCGCCAGTCGGTTCCACAGCGCTCGGCGCTCGGCCATCAACCCCGGATCCTGCATTTCCAGCCAAGGCTTGAGCTGTTCAGGCCCGGCCTCCACGTGCGTGATCACCTCATCCGGCAAGACCGGGTGTACCTCATCCTCACCGTCGCTGCCCAGATCGTCGATCAGCTCATCAAGCAAGTCAGGTGTATAACCCAACCATGCGTTGGGCGTGACGCTGCGCCCGTAGTCCCTGATCTGCTCCAGCTGGTGACGCGAAAAGCTATTGTCGGACACGTCCGTATGCGCCATCAGCACGTCGTGGTGCCCGTCGAGTGCTTCCTCCGGAATCGTCGCCATGCGGTTGCCGCTGAGGTTCAGCACGCGGAGATGATCGGCCTGCAGCACGCCTTCGGGCCAGTCCGTGATCCGGTTGTTGCGCAAATCCAGTTCTTCCAGTCGCGGCAGTGATTCGACGCTGAAAGACTGTAGGTTGTTGTAGCTCAGGTCGAGCATGCGCAATTGCTCAAGGGAACCCAGCGCCGAATAGATATTCTCGGGTGCCAGCAGACCGGTACTCGACAGGTCCAGCCGTTCCAGCGCGCTCATCGACTCAAGTGCCCGGGGCAAGACGTGCAACGGCTGGCCACCCAGCGCCAGGCTGTGCACGTTGGGAAATGCGTTCAGGAAGCCATTGGAACCCTGCCCGGTCAGACGCACACCGGTCAGGTTCAAATCGCCCACATGGGGGAAATCCAGCGCCAGTTCAGGCAGATCGCCCAGCTGCAGGCCGTTGAAGTCAAGGCGATGGTCGGCCACACCGTTCCAGCCAATCAAACCTTCCTGCCAACACTCGATGATGCGCAGTGCGGCCAACCGGCGAGAGTGCGCCGACACGTCCCAGCCCGTCCCTCGGGTTCCACGGGTAAACAGCCAACCGTTCAAGCGACGGGTCAAGTCTTCCAGGGTCCGGTGCCAACCGTCGATGCGCTCGCTGATTTGCGCGCTGCCCAGGCCTTCCTTGCGCAGCTTCTCAATGGCATGCAAGGGTTCGTCGTCCACCATCCAGCGGACGGCTTTCAAACGCTGGGCAAGCCAGGCCGTGCCTTCGCCGGCCGGCACTTGCGCGGGCAACGGCCACAGATTCCCGGCAATCGAGGCCCCCGTCTCGGTCGGTGGAAAGTCCCGAGGCACCGGCTCACGGTCGAAGCGTTCGAGGGCGCCGGGCGGCAAGCCTTTGCTCAGTTCGACCCGGGCCCGCGCGGCACTCAGCGCCTGCAAGGCCTGTGGCGTCAACGGCGCGCCACTCAGGTGGGTGCCGATCACCAGGTCGTCGCGGGCCAGGGCGGCTTCCGGCAGCGTGGTAATCGCGGTGCCCCCCAGGTCCAGCCAAGTCAGTTCAGCCAGGTTCTCGGCGCCCGTCGGCCACACCTGCAGATTGGTCCCGTTCAGGTTCAAGGCCTTGAGCTCGCTCATGGCGCTGACATCCAGGCCCACTGACGAGGTGCCGGCATCGGCGAAGCGGCTGCCACTCAGGTCGAGGTTTTGCACCCGATTGAAACCGCTGACAAAACGACGGGTCTCCTCGAGAGAGGCAGCGCCCCCGCGCAGGATCAGGGTCTCTACGTGCTCAAAGTCCCGGGCGGCCAGCTCCGGAAGTTGGTTGATCGACATCAGGTTCAGTTTTAGACGCGTCGAGTAATCCGTTGAGCCGTAGCGGCGCAGCAGTCCACTGTGCCAGCTACTTCTCAGGGCAGCCCCAATGTCCCAACTTTTTTCCACCTCAAGCACAAACAACTTGGATAGCCACACATGGAGGCGGCGATAGAACACATCGTACTCGTCGCCCAAGGCTTCGATGGCGTTGAACCTGGCTTCGGCGCCCTCCCAGCGCTGGAGAAACGACTGAAACAAAAAGCCGGAACGCTCTCCCCCCGGCCCCGGAGCGTTGGACGTCTCGCCAGCCCCGCCAAACTGCCGCAGCTCTCCTCTGCAGTGATCCGCGACCATTTCTTCCAGGTCGATCAAGTGCACAGGCTGGCGTCTCACATAGTGATAAGCCACCTTGAACGTTTCGCGCGTGAGCCAGGACCAGTCCAGAGAGAGTCCGGACAATAACCGATCATGCCCGCCCTCGAACAATCTGCCGGGCAACTGGTAGACGAAGCTGCCACGCATGTTCAGACGCTCCAGGTGAGGCAACTCGAGCACACCCGCCGGCCAGGCCTGTGCGGTGGCATTCGTGATGGTCAGGCTGCGCAGGTTGCTCAGGCGGCTCACATCAAAGTCTTCGGCCCTCTGCAGTACCCCTCGCAGTTCCAATTTTTCGAGCCTGACCAGGTTCTCGAGCCTGGCGATTTCCGCCGCACTGTAGGGGAAGTTCGAGGCCAGGCTCAGATCGGTGAGTTGCTCCATGCCGTCCAGCGCCCGAGGAACCGTGCGCAACCGCATACTGCCGGTGATCGACAGTTTTTCGAGCTGCTGAAAAGAGCCCAACAGCCCTTCGATGGTCGCGCTGGTCATGCCCACGCCGCCAACCGACAATTCCCTGATATGGGAAAAATCCGCCGACAGCGGCGGCAACGAATCGTGGCAGGACAGTTCGAGCCGCGCATACCTCGGGTTTCCCCCGGCCTTGGGCGAATTTTTCCAGGCTGACTTGATCGCATCCGCCGCCGGGCCTTTGCCATCCAGCATGGCGCGCAGCGCGCTGTCCCCGCCCACCCATTGATCAAGGGTCGCCTCCAGCGCCTGCCACTCGCGCAGACGGTTGCTCAGCAGGTGGAAAATCTGCTGGTTGGACTGGCCAAGCCCCCACTGTTCGAGGAGAAACTTGAGGGCCTCGACATCGGACAGGTCCGGGTAAACATCCTGCACTCGACTGGTCAGCTCGCCGGTCGCATCAGCACCCCGTCCGCTGGATAGGTAGCCCCACTGCTTCTGTGCAATACGCCGGGGTGGCCTGGCTGCGGTTTTATCGCGCAGCCATTGCGCCGACTCGGTGGGATGCGCGGTGGCATAGTCGATAACCGCGCGCCGCAAATCAGCGCTTTGGCCCACGCTGGGGATTCCCAACGACTGACGTGCGTCGTCGGGCAAGGCATGCAGGATGGAGGCGAAAAAGTTATCGCCCGTTCGCGGCAGGCTGTTGAGGGTTTCGCCCCGCTCGTTGAATGCCTGGTAAAACGGCCCTTTTTTCACCACGAACTTACGGTTGCCGCTGTTTTCGTTGCCAATGCCATCGAGCAGTTCCCCTTCAATCCCGCCCTCGCGAATTTCCAGGCGTACATCACCCTTCCAGCCCGGCAATTTTTCCAGGATATGCAGCGCCAGGCGCTTGCTGTCCGCCCACACCAGGTTTTCCATGTGCAAGCCGGCAAAGGCTTCTGTCAAGCGGCCTTGTTGCACGTACCAGCGGGCCTGTTCCAGCAAGCGCAACGATAAGCGGGCGGTGCCCTCAAGCCGTGTCAGCTCCTCGACCGTGGCGTCGTCCAGCACGCTGATTGCCGCCGATTCGCTGAGTCCGGGGCACAGCCGTTGCAGCTTGGCGACCCGGGGGTCCACCGGGCCCAAACCCTTGTAGAGACTTTCGAACAGGGCCGGCTGACGGGTTCGGGCGAAATCGGCGATCTGCTTGCGCAACTCCCTAGGCCGTAATGCTTTCACACGCGCCGGTTCGCCACCGAGCAGGCGGGTGATTTCCGACTCTTCGAGCCCCGCCAGAATGAGCGCAGGCAGGTTGCCGCTCAGGACATCGGCCCGGGTAATGCAGATGGCTGGCTTCAGTTTGACGCCGGGATACAGCCGCTCGGAACCGTATTTGAGCGATTTCCCCGACAGTTCCGGCCCTTCGAACACTTTCAGCACCCGCCCGACCGGCCAGCGTGGCAACTCGGTGACCAGGGGCAGGGTGAACAAGTAGCGATCATCGATGGCGTGACCGGTCTCGATCTGTTCGATGACTTGCGCCACGCCATGGTCAGCTTCGAACAAACGCAGAGCATCGGTCAGCTCGGGTGGCGGCGGCGCGTTGTCCAGGTGCATTTTGCGCAAGGCGCTGTCGCTGACACCACTGACGTCGGCGATCTGCAGCAGTCGCTGGTCGGAGAAAGTGTCGGTCACCGGTCCAATGCGCCGTAGCAGCGTCAGGCGGTCCCAAGTCTGCGGCCGCTCCAGGGTATGCCGCCAGGCGCCGGTGCCGTTGTGGGCGAGCGGTGGCTGGTAGGCTTGGGGGTCGCTGGGGTGCTTGATGCGCCAGCGTTTCAGTTGCGGGTCGTAGGTTTTTTGATAAAACCGATTGTCGATCCGGACATGGGTCTTACCGTCGAACTCGAATTGCCCCAGGTCAGTGGCCGGCACGTCGCGGTCCACGGAAACGGCGCGTTCATAGCCCTTCAAATCGGCCTTCCACAAGCGGGTGTCGCCATTGGGCAGCGTGACCGGGTCGAGTTGCTCGATCACCGGTTCGGCCTTGACCGCAGTCAGCTTGGCCAGGCCTTTGCCGACACCGGCCGCCACGGCGAAAAACGCCAGGTTCTCGGCCACGTCGATCAGGTGCGCCTTGGCCGCCTTGCGATCGCCCTCGCTCCATTCAATCGAGGCTTCGAACGTTTCGGACATCAGCTGGCCGGCGATCGCCACCATCATGACCTCGCCCAACACCGGGACGAACATGCTCACCGTGGTCAGGACCAGCATGCCGATGTTCAACAGAAAGGCGAACTTCTCGGAACGGACCCGGGCATCGACATCCGCCGTGGGCACTGCGTGGCTGCGCGCGTCGGCCAGGACTTTGTCGCGATGCTGCTCGTAGAGATAACCCCACAGATCGATGTTCTCGACCCACAGCCCCTGGCCGGTTCGGACCTGAACCCGAGGGGCGAGAAAAGGGTCGTCATTCGGCTCCTGATTGATCGTGGTGGGCGGCAATTTCTTGAAGCCTGCAAAGGGATTGATCCCCTGCAACAGCGTGTTGAGGATCGACGCATAGGGGCTGAGCTTCTGCCCCAGCGGTCTGCCGGACGCATTCTGGGTGAACTCGTTGAAGTAACGCGCAAGATCGCCGTATGCCACGAACTGGCTGAAAAACCGTTGATACTCGGTCGGGCTGCCGTCCCTGGGTTGCGCCGCATCGCGGGCGGTGAAACGGCGCTTGAACATCGCCGTCAGGTCCTCATAGAGGTAGCGCTTGAGGGGATGCTCCGGATCGTTGGGGATATACACGATCATTTCGCCACCGTAGCGGTACTTTTCACAGATGTAGAACACCACGCAGCCGGTCATGGTGAGGTTCATCAGGCACAGGTCGCGGAACCACACCTGCTTTTTGCCCATCCACGGATGCACTTCGCCGTCGATCACCGACACGATCATGGTGTAGTCCGCCGGCGTGATGTCCTTTTTCAGCAACGCCAGGTCAGCCGCAGCACGTAACGCGGCTTTCTGGGATTCGATGAAGGGTTGGCGGAGCGCCTTTTGCGCTTGCGCGTCGGCGGTTTTGAAGAATGCCTTGAGGTACACCTGATATTTCGCGCCGATATCCAGCGAGCGGCACAGCCCGGTAAATTGCGTCACGGTCAGGGTGATGCTGACGGAACTGAACGTGCCCGGCGTAGGGTTCTCCACCAGGAAACCCGAGGACTCGTGAAACGCCCCGTCCTCGGTTTCCGAGGCTTCGAAATTATGCAGGGCGGCCTGCAGCAGCGGCAGCCTCAACACCTCGAAGGATCCGATATCGACGCCAAGGACGCCCCACTCCAGCGGCTGCCTGAGGCAGATCAGGGTCTTGTCGACGTCCAGTGTGACGCTGAACCGGTCCTTCAAGGCCTTGACCAGCAGAGGTCTGGCAAACGTGTCGACGTCCAGGAAAGCTGACATGGCCTTGTCGAGTCGGGTCTGCGCAGCGAAGCTGGCGGTGGCGCGATAGCCCAGCGCGTCGCGTTGTGCGCGGGTCGTGTCCTTGAGCCAGTCCGGCGTGGGCGTGGCGCTGTTTTTCAGGGCCGCGCGACGTTCCGGGGTAGCGTTGACCAGCCAGTCGGGAATGGCTTTTTCGAGGAACAGGCCGTGGATGCTCGCGGTAGCGGCCGGGGTTGCTGCAGTGGGGTCAGACATGGCGTCTCTCCTGTGAAGTGGAGCGCTAGGACACCATCTCGGGCAACTGCATTTGCGGTACATAGTTGTTTTGGGGTGGGCGGGCGATGGTGCAAATGCACCTGTGTGTCGCCTCGATAAAAGCGCATTGTCGCGCCGCCGCGCCTGAGGTTTTTTTCCTGCGTAAAGGCGCTACTATGCGAAACATCCCGTTTTCAAATACCCAGGAACCCGGCCATGCGCCTCTCGCAATTCATAAGGCAACAGGTTGACCTTATCGTCGATGAATGGGAGCAATTCGCAAGCACGATCACGCCGGCGGCCGAGAACATGGACCGCGCAGCCCTGCGTGATCACTCCAAAGAGATCCTGTTGGCCGCCGCGCGGGACATGGACACCGCGCAGAGCGCCAGCGAGCAACGGGCCAAATCCATGGGCGAGGGCCCGGAAAAAACCCCGAGCCTGGATCAGGCCGGCGCCAGCCACGGTGAGCTGCGACACACCGTAGGCTTCGACCTGGTGCAGATGACCAGCGAATTCCGCCATTTGCGCGCCGTTGTCATTCGCCGGTGGGTCGAGAGCCTGCAATCGCCGGACATCATCTACTTCCAGGACATGATCCGCTTCAACGAAGCCATCGACGAGGCACTGGCCGAATCCACGGCGGCCTATGCCGAACGGGTCAACCGCTCGCGGGACATCTTCCTGGCGATCCTTGGCCACGATCTGCGCGCGCCGCTGCAAGCCGTGAGCATGTCCACCGACTTGCTGCTGCGCAAGGCCAGCCTCGAAGGCGAGGCGCTGAAATGCGCAACCCACATCCAGCGCGGTGCTCGGCACATGGCGGTGATGGTCAGCGACTTGCTGGAACTGGTGCGCAGTCGCCTGGGCAAGAGCCTGCCCATCGAGCCGGCGCCCATGGACCTTGCCGATGCGGCACAGGCGGCCATCGCCGAAGCCTGCGCCGGCCAGCCCGAGTGTGACCCGACGCTGAACGTGCACGGCGACACCCGCGGTATCTGGGACGCCGGGCGCCTCGATCAACTGCTGCGCAACCTGATCGGCAATGCCTTGCAGCACGGTTTGAACAAGCGAGACGTGACCGTGACGCTGACCGGCGAACCCGACACGGTACGCCTCACCGTGCACAACCACGGCACACCGATTCCTGAAATCGCCATCGGCACGATCTTCGATCCGTTGGTGCGCAGCGTTGACGAAGCACTCGGCCAGCCGACCACCAGCCTTGGGCTGGGCCTGTTCATCGTCAAGGAAGTGGTCAACGCCCATGCAGGGACCATCGAGGTCAGCTCCAGCGAGGCGGACGGGACACTGTTTACCGTGGTGTTGCCCAGGGGGTAGACCCGGACACCACGCTGTTACGCTCATCGCTAGCCTGCTCGCGAAGGGCCCGGGTCGGCCCACACGAGAACAGCAGAATGCTCAGTCGACGACCAGCCGCCCCAGGCGCTGCTTGAGCATCTTGTTCTCGGCCCGCAGTTGCTGGACCTCTTCCAAGAGGTCCAGCGCCAGGGCGACGCCTTCCCATTCCAGTTCCAGGTCGTGCCGCAGCTTGGCGGCACGCTTGGCCAGGGTCAGCTCGTAATCGGTGAAACGCCAGTCCTTGGGCTGCCGGCCTTGAGGTTCGAGGATGCCGTGTTCGACGATTTCGATCACGTAGACGTCCGACAGATCGGTCGCCTCACAGAATTCTGCCATGTCCAGTTGAACGATCAGGGGGCTGCTCATCGTGGGCTACTCCGTCTCGGGTATCAGAAGTTCTCTCTGGGGTCGAACGCGGCTTTTTTCGCCAGTTCCTGCCACAGTGCCTTGACCTCGTCGCTGGATGCCTTGGGCATCACGGCCTTGAGTTGCACGAACAGGTAGCCGCGTTGCCCGGCCTTGTTCAGCAGGCCGTGGCCCTTGGCGCGCATGCGCTGGCCATTCTGGCTGCCGGCGGGCACCTTGAGGTTGATCTTGCCGGTCAGGGTCGGCACGGCCACTTCGGTGCCCAGCGCCAGTTCCCACGGTGCCAGCGGCAAGGTGATGATCAGGTTTTCACCTTCGACGTCGAACTTGGGGTGCGGCGCGAAGCGAATGATCAGGAACAGGTCGCCATTGGCCCCGCCGCCGATGCCCGGCGCGCCCTGCCCCTTGAGGCGGATGCGTTCGCCGTCGGTGACACCGGCCGGAATCTTCACGTTCAGGCTCTTGCTGGTATTGCTGACATGTTGGCCCGCCGCGTTGTACTGCGGCACCTGGAAGGTCACCTTCTTCGACTCGTTGGACAGGGTTTCCTCAAGGAAAATCGCCAGTTCCATTTCCACGTCCTGCCCTCGGCGCCCAGCGCTACGACCCGATTGTCCACCGCCAAAACCAGGCCCACGGTTGCCGAAGATCGAACTGAAGAAGTCCGAAAAGTCGCCCGAGCCCTGGCCACCACCGAAACCGGCGCCGCCACGTCCCTGCCAACCCGGCGGGCCCTGGAACGGCTGGCCGTGCTGGCCGTATTTGCGCAAGTCGTCATACTCGGCGCGCTTGTCCGCGCTTTTCAGCGCTTCATAGGCTTCCGAGGCGTCCTTGAACTTGGCCTCGGCATCTTTTTCCTTGCTGACGTCGGGGTGGTATTTGCGCGCGAGCTTGCGATAAGCGGCCTTGATCGTCTTATCGTCCGCGGTCGGTTCCACACCGAGAATCTTGTAATAGTCTTTGAAGTCCATCTAAGGATCACCATCCGTTATCGATATCGCGCCGTCACCGGCAGTCTGCGCGTATTTGCAGGCGCCGGGTTGACCGATCTCAAGTTTGTGACCGGGTAGCGCATCAGAAGTTTATCGGCAGCGGTGGGCGGTTCTTGCGACCGTCCGATGGCTGCCAGGGTCAATGCAGACAAGTTGGGGGCATCCAGGCTGCTTATCAAGGCGCTATTGTCCGAGATTTAGCGGATAGTCGGCCTTCGAATCTGCGCCGCTCTGACATACACTGCGCGGCCGTTTTTTAACCGGAACCTGAAAGTCATGAAAAACGCATCTCCAGCCCGTGCCTGTGGTATCGACTTCGGCACGTCCAACTCCACCGTCGGCTGGCTGCGCCCCGGCATGGAAACGCTGATCGCGCTGGAGGACGACAAGATCACCCTGCCGTCGGTGGTGTTCTTCAACATGGAAGAGCGCCGCCCGGTGTACGGCCGACTGGCACTTCACGAGTACCTGGAAGGTTACGAAGGCCGCCTGATGCGCTCGCTCAAGAGCCTTCTGGGTTCCAAGCTGATCAAGCACGACACCAGCGTGCTGGGCACGGCGATGCCCTTCAAGGACCTGCTCGGGCTGTTCATCGGCCAGTTGAAGAAGCGCGCCGAGACGACCGCCGGTCGCGAATTCGATGAAGTGGTACTCGGGCGTCCGGTGTTTTTTGTCGATGACGATGAAATGGCCGACCAGGAAGCGGAAAACACCCTGGTGGACGTCGCCCGTGCCATCGGTTTCAAGGACGTGTCCTTCCAGTACGAACCGATTGCGGCGGCGTTCGACTACGAGTCGACCATCGAGAACGAAGAGCTGGTGCTGATCGTCGACATCGGCGGCGGTACATCGGACTTCTCCCTGGTGCGCCTGTCGCCGGAGCGCCGTGGCCACGACAACCGCCAGGACGATATCCTCGCCACCGGTGGCGTGCACATCGGCGGGACCGACTTCGACAAGCAACTGAGCCTGCAAGGCCTGATGCCGCTGTTCGGCTACGGCAGTCGGATGAAGAGCGGTGCCTACATGCCCACCAGCCACCACATGAACCTGGCGACCTGGCACACCATCAACTCGGTGTACTCGCAGAAGTCGCAGCTGGCGCTGGGCAGCATGCGCTACGACATCGAGGACACGGGCGGCATCGACCGGCTGTTCAAGCTGATCGAGCAACGCGCCGGGCACTGGCTGGCGATGGAAGTGGAAGAAACCAAGATCCACCTGACCCACGCCGACAGCCGCCACGTACCGCTGGACCGCATCGAGCCGGGCCTGAGCGTGGAACTGAGCCGCGCGCTGTTCGAGTCGGCCATCGACAACCTGCTGGAGCGTGTGCGCAACAGCGTGACCCAACTGCTGACCGACGCCAACGTTCGGGTCGATCAGGTGGACACGGTGTTCTTCACCGGCGGTTCGAGCGGGATTCCGGCGCTGCGCAACAGTGTGTCGGCCATGTTGCCGAATGCACGGCATGTGGAAGGGAACATCTTTGGCAGCATCGGCAGCGGTCTGGCGATTGAGGCGGCGAAGCGTTACGGTTCGATGGACTGATCCAACACCGAGTCCCGTCCATCGCTGGCAAGTCAAAACTGCCGGATCAAACCATCCCCACCTGCTTCAACTCACTCTTCAAATACGCGTAATAAATCGGCCCTGCCACCACCCCCGGCAGGCCGAAAGCGGCCTCGAACACCAGCATCGCCAGGAGCAACTCCCAGGACTTGGCGCTGATCTGTCCGCCGACGATGCGTGCGTTGAGGAAGTATTCGAGCTTGTGGATGACGATCAGGTAACCCAGCGCCGCCACCGCGACCCAGATCGACAGGGACAGGCCGACGATGGTGATCAGGGTGTTGGAGATCAGGTTGCCGATCACCGGCAACAGGCCGAGCAGGAAGGTCAGGACGATCAGGGTCTTGGTCAGGGGCAGCTTGATGCCGAACATCGGCAGCACCACCGCCAGGAAAATCCCGGTGAAGAAGGTGTTGAGCAGGGAAATCTTGATCTGCGCGAACACGATGTTGCGAAAGGCCTGGACCAGCAGGTGCAGACGATCGAACAGTGCGGCGGCCAGCGGTTTGCGCTTGGTCAGGTCGGGGATACGCTGCAAGGCGATGATCGCCCCCAGCACCATGCCGATCAGCAGCGTCACGAACATGTGCGCGGCGTCCTTGCCAACCAGTTGCAGGTCGCTGAGGTGCTTGCTCAGCCAATCGCCGATCGCCACGCGGAACTCGGCGGCACTGGCCGGCAGGTAGGCATCGACGAACGGCGGCAACTGCCCGCGCGCGCGGTCGACCACGTGCATGAATTTATCGAGGGACGCGCCAGGGTTTTCCGCCTCGTGCAGCAGGAAGCTGATGGCGCCGGCAAAGATCAGCGCCAGCACACTCACCACCAGGGTTCCCAGCAACGCCACGGCCAGCCAGCGCGCGCGGCGGCCTTCGATCAGGCGCTGCAATTGCGGGGTCAGCATGTTGACCAGCTCGAACACCAACAGCCCGGCCAGCAGGCTGGGCAGCAAGCGCAACGGGATCACCAGGAGCAACCCACCGAAGATGATGACCCAACTGATGACCAGCAGGACTTGGCGTTGAGAAAACGTTGGCATACAGCCTCAAACGAACGGCGTAAAAGGATTGGCAGTCTGCCAGCGTTCGGGTGTCAGCACTAGGGATTGTCCCGGGTGGGGAAGTGAAATTCAGGCGACCCTGCCGGCCCCATCGTCGGGCGGCGTTCCGACGATGGGGCCGGACGGCCGGCAAAAAATCCCGGACCCGGTTATTTCTTCAGGCAGCTGCTCATGAACGCCTTGCGCTCATCACCCTTGAGGGCCTTGGTCGCGGCATCGGCATTGCAGGTTTTCATTTTCTCCTGCTGCGGGGTCAGAGCCTTGGCGTCGTTGGCCGCCGGTGCTGCCTTGAGGCAGGTGCTCATGAAGGCCTTGCGCTCGTCGCCCTTGAGGCTCTTGGCGCTGGCGTCGGCATTGCAGGTGGTCATCTTGTTCTGCTGCGCCGTGGCGGCGAAGCCCTGGGAACAAAGCAGCAGCCCGATCATCAACAAAGGGACACGCAACATCTTCATGGAGTTTTCTCCTTGTCGCCGCACCGAGGGGCACGGCCTCGTCCTGAAGTGTAGACAAGGCCTGTTACACATTCCTGCGACCCCGGCGCATGTCGGAGGCAGGGCCATGGGCGTGGGCATTGCCGCCAGACCGTGGATAATGGCCATCCATTAACGTTCTGGTTGTCCTGATGCAATACGCTTACCCCCTGCTGGCCATTTTCATCTGGGCCGGCAACACCGTGATCACCAAAATGTCGGCTGGGGCGATTTTCCCCGCCGAGATCGGCTTTTACCGCTGGCTGCTGGCCGGGTTGCTGTTCACACCGTTCATGTTCAAGTCGGTCATTGCCCATTGGCCGGCGATTGCTGCCAACCTGGGCAAGATTTTCATCCTCGGCGTGCTGGGGATGGCGGTTTACCAGAGCTTGGCGTACTTCGCCGCCAGCATGACCACGGCCACCAACATGGGCATCATTCTCTCGCTGATGCCGTTGATGTCGCTGGCCATGGCCATCGCCAGCCTTGGCCAGCGCCTCACGGCGGGGGCGCTGGCCGGCGCAATGCTGTCGCTCATCGGCGTGCTGGTCGTGGTGTCCTCCGGCAGCCTCGCGACATTGATGGAACACGGGCTGAACCTGGGCGACGGGCTGATGCTGATTGCCACCCTGGCCTACGCGCTCTACAGCACACTGCTGAAAAAATGGCAGTTGCGCCTGCCGCCCCTGGTGTTGCTGTACCTGCAAGTGCTGGTGGCGGTGATCGTGTTGTTCCCGCTGTTCGCCGCGTCGCCGAAGATCGGCCCGACGCCGCAGAACATTCCTCTGGTCCTGTACGCCTGCCTGCTCGCTTCGATGGTTGCACCACTGGCGTGGATGCAGGCGGTGGTGCGTCTGGGGCCGAGCCGGACCGTGATGTTCTTCAATCTTCTGCCCCTGATTACCGCGCTGATCGCCGCCGTGGTGTTGCGTGAACAGTTGGCGATGTATCACCTGGTGGGAGGGGCTTTGACGCTGGGCGGAGTGATTGTTTCGGAGCGGTGGACGACGGTGTTGGGGCGTCAAAGCCGCAGTGCCTGAGCGGACGCTATCGCGGGCAAGCCCGCTCCCACAGTGGTCAATAGTGCTCACCTATATTGTGTTCACTCAGATCCCTGTGGGAGCGAGCCTGCTCGCGATTGGGAGCGACGCGGTCTACAGGCCAGCCGCCTTGAGGCGCCCCGCATGCTCGACAAACAGGCGAATCGGCTCCGCTCCCTTGCCCACCAACCCCAGCGACTGGTTGACGATGTCGAAATGATCCAGCGGGTAATCGTCGCCAATCACGGTGCCCAGGTGCGAGCTGTAGCGCCCGACCATGCCGTCGCACTGCCCGGCTTCGCGCACGAAGGTGGTCGCGAACAGCCGACAGCTGCGGTTGGTGCCGTCCAGCAGGTTGCGTCCACGGTCAGTCTTGCCCGGCTGCAGGGTGCCTGACCACGAGTAGTAGCGCACGCCGTTGACCTCTTCCGGCCCGTGCCCGCCCCAGGTGTCGGGCAGGCCCTGTGGATAACGCTGATTGAACAGCGCCACCCCCGCCGTGGTCAGGGATTCGTGAGACGCGTGAATATCCACGGGCAACTTCGGTCCGCGATAACCGGTGTCCAGCAGCCCCATCACCGCACCGATCAGGCGCAGGAAAAACGCCAGCAGCCGCCCCTTGGCGCTGTCCGCCGGGTAATGGGTGTGGATGTGATCGGCCAGTTCCGAACCATGGTTGGGACCGGCCACCGAGGTCACCGAGGCCACGCGATCCGGGCGCTTGGCCGCTGCGTAGCGGGCCGTCAGCGAGCCCTGGCTGTGGCCGATCAGGTTGACCTTCTCGGCGCCGGTTTCACGCAGAATCTCCTCGATCCGCGCCAGCAACTGTTCACCGCGCACCTCCGTGGAGTTGAGCGGCGAAACCTGCACCGCGATCACCGTCGCCCCGCCACGGCGCAACGCTTCGACAATGCCATACCAGTAGGGGTAGAGCACCAGCCGGATGAACCCGAGCATTCCCGGAACCAGCACCAACGGATAACGCGTGGCCGAACCTTGCGACATGGGGACATCCTTGTGAGCGGTGAGGTAACACCCGGCTGGATGCAAGACATCCGCCAAGCATCGCCAGAGAAAATGACAACTCGACGAGCAGTCTATGACATCGCGCATTCCGCGCCCGTCCTGGCTCGGGTTTGCGATGGGCAAATTGCATCAAACTTTTACCCCACCTCCGGACTCACACCCTATGTAGCGATTGCCCCATAGAAGGCGACGCCCATCGGATTAGCCTCCAGGAGAACGAAATGAATGACATGCATTTGTCTGATGTAACGACGCTTCGCGCCCGTGCCCGCCAGAACGTCGAGAACGGCGCGGTCACTGAAAGCTACAGCGCCGACCGCGAGGAAGTACTGCGCCTGCTCAACGAATCACTGGCTACCGAGCTTGTGTGCGTGTTGCGTTACAAGCGCCACTACTTCATGGCCAGCGGACTGAAAGCTCATGCCGCCGCCGACGAATTCCTCGAACACGCCAACCAGGAGGCCGCACACGCCGACCGTCTGGCCGAGCGCATCGTGCAATTGGGCGGCGAGCCCGAGTTCAATCCTGACCTGCTGTCGAAGAACTCCCATGCACAGTACGTCGCAGGCAACACGCTCAAGGAAATGGTCTACGAAGACCTGGTGGCCGAGCGTATCGCCATCGACAGCTACCGCGAGATCATTCAGTACGTCGGCGAGAAGGACCCGACCACCCGCCGCATTTTCGAAGACATCCTGGCTCAGGAAGAAGAGCATGCGGATGACATGGCGGACATCCTGCAGGATTTGTAGCGTCTGACACGCCCTATCGCGAGCAGGCTCGCTTCCACACTGCGACGTGATGGGGGGCTTGCTCGCGATGGCGATACCACTTACTTCGTGGGTTTGACCGTCACCGGGGCCTTGCCTGCCTTCATCTGCTGCAGCAACGGCGCGCACTGATTGGGCTCTCCACCACTGGGCGCGACCAGCGCCAGCAATCCCGCCGCCGGCGCAGCGATCACGCCCAACGCCACCATCCCCGCGCCGCGCAGCATCAGCGGCACCGCTTTCACGCCGGCATCGGGCTTGATGAACTTGCCGCGCACATACAGTGGCGAGCGCAGCGAAATCAGGCGCCAGCCCTTGGATTCCGGGGTCACGGTCAGGTCCAGTTGTTCGGTTGTCATGTTCGCCGTGCCATCGATGTAGATGATCGCGTTCTCGGTGTCGAAGACGAACAACCGTGTACTCGCCAGGCCCGACTTGATGCCGAAGTCGGCAGCCGCGCAGTTGATCTTCACTTCCTTGTCGCCAAAGATCTTGCCGACCACGTAGTTGCCGACATTGAGCCCGGCCAGCTCCATCAGTTCGCGACTGATGGCGCCGTCGTTGATCAGCATTTTCAGGTTGCCATTGGCTGTGCCGAGCAAAGTCGCCACCGAGTTGCCGCGACCGCTGATGTCGGCATCGCCGTTGAGCTCGCCGAAACTGGTTTTCATCGGTTCGAAGGTCGGGAACAGTTGCTTGAGCTTGAAGCCGCGGGCGGTGAGCCTGGCGTTGCCTTCCAGCGGCTCGGTGCGCCCGTTGAGGCGAATCTGCGCGTCCAGCTTGCCGCCGGCGACGCCAAAGCGCAGCGGCTCGAGGCTGAGCGCGCCGTCGTTCAGCACCAGGTGGGTATAAAGGTCGTTGAACGGCAGTTTTTCGCTGTGGACGATGCGCTTGCCGGTGAATTCGACATCCGCGTCCATGTCGCGCCAGCGCTCGGTCTTGAACTCCTCGACCGGCAACACCTTGTCCGCCGGTTGCTTGCTTTCCCCGCCCCGGGCCTTTTGCTTGGCGTTGGAGTCGGCGCCGATCAGCGGCGCCAGGTCGGCAAACAGCAGTTGGTTGGAGACCAGCGAACCGCTGAGTTTCGGCCGGGGCTGGCTGGCGACATAGGCCAGGCTGCCATGGATGTCGCTGTCGCCGATCTTGCCGTTGAACCCTTCATAGCGAAACACCGCGCCGCCCGCTTCGTGCAGCTTGGCGATCAAGTGACCGTCGGTGGCGTAGGGCGGCGTGTCCGGCAGTGTCACGCCGGTCAGCGGATAGAGGTTGCCGAGACTGGCGCCCGCCAGTTTCAGGCGCAAGTCCAGCGCGCCAAGGTTGAGCGGGTCGGTGAGCGTACCGGCGAGCTCGACACGGGTGTCGGCAATCGCCACCTGGGCCTGGAGCGGGAAAGGCCGGCTGGCATCCTGCAAGGCCAGCAAGCCACCGATCTTGCCCTCGCCCGAGAGTTTCTGCCCGTGATACTGGCCCTTGACCTTGAGCGCAAACGCATAGTCCTGGGGCGCGCTGCCCTTCTCCTGCGCGGTTTTCGCCGCTTTGTCGCCGACGATCTCGCTGAACTGAATCGGCTTGCCCAGCGGATCGATCAGCAGGTCGAGCTGGGTTTTCAGCGTCTGGTCGTCGAGGGTGACATGGCCCTTGTCGAAACCGATCGAACCGATGTCCACCACCCAGCTTGAAGGTTCGGCATTGGGGTCCTTGGGATCGAACTGAAACGTCCAGTTCGCCCGGCCATCGGCCAGCCGCTGCAACTGAGCGTTGGGTTCGGTGAGGTCGATGCGCGGGATCGTCACCCGTTGCGCCAGCAGGGCCAATGGCGAAATGCGCAGCTCAACGCGTTTGAGGGTGACCATCTGCGGTTGTTTCGACCAGTCCGGGTTGCCCAGGCTCAGGTCCTCGGCCACCACGTGCGGCCAAGGCACCCATGCCCGCCATCCGCCCTCGTCGAGCTCGCGGCGCCAGATCACCGCGAGGTTGCCATTGATGGCGAACGGTCGATGCAGCTCTTCGGAGACTTTGCTGTTGAGGGTCGGTTTGATCCGGTTCCAATCGAAGAACGCGATGATCAGCACCAGTATCGCCAGCAGAACCACCAGGCTGGCAAAGGTCCAGAGGAAAATTTTCGGGGTGCGCGTCATTGCACAAGGCTCCTGATACGACTGAGCGCCCTGACTGCGACGCACCTGTGAAACGTTAGGCCAGATCGGCCTGCCATGAAATGTACGACTGGAAAACCGCCCGCAGGTTTAACCGAAATGCGGCTTAACGTTCAAATAATCGGCCCGGCTCACCCTGCGCTCGTCATCCGGTGTTACCGCCCCCGCACTTTTGTGCGGCACATGTGAGTTGAAAATACCCACATCGGTGCGAAAACGCCGGCCGGAAAGGCCCGGTTTAGAGCCTTCGCAGGGAACAATCAATTCCGTTGATTATTACCATTGCGGTTATGAACTTTTATATCGATTTATCAAGAGTAGCATTGCACTCGTACCCAAATTCTTGCCTTGCCACGGAGCACCCCGATCATGAAACGCCAATTACTGCTTAGCCTTACCCTCTCAATGCTGGCCAGCACCGCTTTCGCCCTGCCGGCCGCCGAACAGGCCACCCCACAAGTCAAAGCCAGCCAATCGGCGTTCGGCCAGACCGTGGCGGCTGATGGTTCCGACCGCACCCCACAAGGCCAGACCCTGGCTGAAGGCGGCAACGATCGCCTGAAAGAAAAAGGCCTGATCACTCAGGACGGTTCGGATCGTACCCCACAAGGTCAGACCCTGGCCGCTGACGGTTCCGACCGCACCCCACTGGGCCAAACCCTGGCAGCTGACGGTTCCGACCGCACCCCACTGGGCCAAACCCTGGCTGCTGACGGTTCCGACCGCACCCCACTGGGCCAAACCCTGGCTGCTGACGGCTCCGACCGCACCCCACTGGGCCAAACCCTGGCTGCTGACGGTTCCGACCGCACTCCACTGGGCCAAACCCTGGCTGCTGACGGCTCCGACCGCACCCCACTGGGCCAAGCCCTCGCTGCCGACGGCTCTGACCGCACCCCACTGGGCCAAGCCCTCGCTGAAGGTGGTGGTGACCGTGTAATCGAACGCAACAGCCGCTTGAGCTAAGGCCATGTCGGCCCTGAAAAAAAGCCCAATCCCCGGATTGGGCTTTTGATTTTGTAGATGCCTGCTTCTTTATTCACCCCGCTCTCCCCGCCTCATCGTTCGACGCCGACAAAGCCGATTTGCTAGAGTGCGTCGCTGTCCTGTCCAGAAAACACCCCTTGCGATGCTGCCCCGCGCCGAACAGAAACAACAAACCCGCAACGCCCTGATGGACGCCGCCCGTCATTTGATGGAGTGCGGCCGTGGTTTCGGCAGCCTGAGCCTGCGTGAAGTGGCGAAAACCGCCGGGATAGTCCCCACCGGTTTCTACCGGCATTTCGCCGACATGGATGAACTGGGCCTGGTGCTGGTCAGCGAAGTCGGTCAGACCTTTCGCGAAACCATTCGACTGGTGCGCCATAACGAATTCGTGATGGGCGGCATCATCGACGCCTCCGTGCGGATCTTTCTCGATGTGGTGTCGGCCAATCGCTCGCAGTTCCTGTTTCTCGCCCGCGAGCAATACGGCGGCTCGCAACCGGTGCGCCAGGCCATCGGCCGCTTGCGCGAAGACATCAGCTCCGACCTGGCCGCCGACCTGGCGCTGATGCCCAAGTTGCATCACCTGGATGGCGCCGGTCTCAACGTCATGGCGGACCTGATCGTCAAAAGCGTGTTCGCCACCCTCCCCGACATCATCGAACCGCCGGCCCAGGCACTGCCCGAACACCTGACGCCCCAGGCCAAGATGACCCAGCAACTGCGCTTCATCTTCATCGGCCTCAAGCACTGGCAAGGTCTGGGCAGCACCGAATAAACCCGCTGCGCTGCCCCTCGGAGAACGATCATTGGAAGACCTCAATTCCCTCTACTACTTCACCCAGGTAGTCGAGCACGGTGGCTTCGCCCCGGCCGGGCGGGCGCTGGACATGCCCAAATCCAAGCTCAGCCGGCGCATCGCCGACCTCGAGGAGCGCCTGGGTGTCCGCCTGTTGCACCGCACCAGCCGCCACTGCTCGCTGACCGAAATCGGCCAGGCCTATTACCAGCGTTGCCTGGCCATGCGCGTGGAAGCCGAGGGTGCCGCCGAGATCATCGAACGCAACCGCAGTGAACCCCGCGGCCTGGTCCGCATCAGTTGCCCGACCACCCTGCTGAACTTCTGGGTCGGGCCGATGCTGTCGCGTTTCATGCTCAAGTATCCCCAGGTCGAACTGTTCATCGAGAGCACCAACCGTCGGGTCGACCTGCTGCATGAGGGCATCGACGTTGCCCTGCGCGTGCGCTTTCCGCCCCTGGAAAACACCGACATGGTGATGAAGGTCCTGGGCAACAGCACCCAGTGCCTGGTCGGCCACCCGCGCTACCTCGAGCAACTGCCGCCGGGTTTCGATCCACAGGTGCTCAGCCAACTGCCGAGCGTGCACTGGGGCAGCGCCCAGCGCGAGTACCAGTGGGAACTGATACAGGGCGAGGACATGAGCCACAGCATTGTCATCCCCCACACACCGCGCATGGTTACCGATGACCTGTTTGCCCTGCGCCACTTCGTGGTGGCCGGCGTAGGGATTGCACACCTGCCACGGGTGGCCGTGCGCGAGGACCTGGCGGAGGGCCGACTGGTGGAATTGTTGCCAGGCTGGCACCCGCGTTGCGGCATCGTTCATGCGATCTTCCCGTCACGGCGCGGATTGCTGCCGTCGGTGCGCTCGCTGATCGACCACCTGGCCGAGGAGTTCAGCGTCAGCGACATGGCGTGAACCCGGGCCCGGCGCGGCGCCCGGATCAGATCCAGCACACGCGTACAATCCCCATTCCAGACGCTCCTCTACAGTGCCGGATCATCTACCCCGGAGCGCCCATGACCCTATCGATACGTGGGCCATCCCGCGCCCTGCTCGCCACTGTCGCGATCGTCACCCCGCCCCTGAGCCACGCCGATGACGAAGCGGGCTGGACGCTGCTCAGCCGCAACTACTTTCTGCACAGCGACTTCCGCTCGCCTTCCGCCAGCGGTCAGAACTACCGTCAGGAATGGGCCCAGGGCTTCATCGGCGACATCCGTTCAGGGTTTACCGACGGCACGCTCGGCCTGGGCATCGATGCTCATGGCTTTGTCGGGCTCAAGCTCGACGGCGGCCGTGGCCACGCCGGCACCGGCCTGCTGCCGCGCGACAGCGACGGCCGCGCCGAATCCGATTACTCCAGCGCTGGGGCGGCGTTGAAACTGCGCATGGGCAACACCCAACTGCACTATGGCGAAATGACCGTCGAAACCCCGGTGTTCGACACCGCCGACAAGCGCCTGCGCCCGGAGTACGCGACCGGCTGGCTGCTGGAAAACACCGACCTGCCCGACTGGCGCCTGCAGGCGGGGCGCTTTACTGCCTTCAGCAATCAGGACAGCAGTTCGAGCCATGAAGATTTCGACGGCTACGGCGCCAACACCGACGGCCACGCCATCAGCCTGGCGGGCGCCACCTGGTCACCCGACGGTCCGTTCGGCGGCGCGCTGTTCGCCTCGCAACTGCAGGACACCTGGCGTCAGGCCTACCTGAACCTGAATGCCAGGCAGGGTGGCTGGCATCTGGACGGCAACCTCTACCGGACCCGCGACACCGGCAACGCCAGTGCCGGCGCCATCGATACCCTGGCCTACAGTGTGGCGGCCAAATACGCCTTCGCTGCCCAGGCCGTGACCCTGGCCTATCAGAAAATCGAGGGCGACACCCCGTTCGATTTCGTCGGCGGCGACTCCATCTACCTCGCCAACTCGATCAAGTACGCCGACTTCAACGGCCCGGGCGAGCGCTCCTGGCAACTGCGCTACGACCTCGACATGGCCACCTTCAGTGTCCCGGGCCTGAAGCTGATGGCGCGTTACGTCAGCGGCAGCGGCATCGACGGCACCCACGCCCCCCAGGGCGGTGCCTACAATCCCTTCGATCCGGACGACGACCGCTACACGCCCCAGCAAGGCAAGGGTGGCCGGCACTGGGAGCGCGATATCGACCTGAAATACACCGTGCAGTCCGGCAGCGCCAAGGGTCTGAACCTGTCGCTGTCCCATGTCAGCCACCGCGCCAACAGCGCCCAGGCCGGCGATGACATCGACCGCCTCTACCTGATCATCGAATACCCACTCAAAGGCACCTTCTGATATGAGTACCGCACCTTCCGGCGCCTGGAGCCCCTTGCGCAACACCACCTTCCGCATGCTGTGGATCGCCACCATCGCCTCCAACATCGGCACCTGGATGCATGAAGTGGGGGCCGGCTGGCTGATGACCACGCTGTCGGCCAGCCCGCTGCATGTCGCCCTGATCCAGGTTGCCGGCTCACTGCCGATGTTCTTCCTCGCCCTGCCCGCCGGCGCGGCGGCGGACATCGTCGACAAGCGCCGCTACCTGCTGCTGGTGCAGTTGTGGATGTCGGGCGTTGCGCTGGCCCTGGCGCTGCTGACCCTGTTCGGCATGATGAACGTCCCGCTGTTGCTGGTGCTGACCCTGGCGTTGGGGATCGGCACGGCGCTGATGATGCCGGCCTGGAGTGCATTGACGCCGGAACTGGTGGGCAAGGATGAGCTGTCGAACGCCGTGGCCATCTCCAGCGTCGGCATCAACGTGTCACGCGCGGTCGGCCCGGCGCTGGCCGGGGTGCTGGTGAGCCTGGTCGGGCCGTGGCTGACGTTCGCCCTCAACGCCGTGTCGTTCGCCGGGGTGATCGTGGTCCTGTTGCTGTGGAAGCGTCAGGTGCAGGAACCCTTGCTGCCGGCCGAGCGCTTCGTCGGCGCCATCCGCACCGGGCTGCGCTTTGCCCGCAGCTCGAAGCCGTTGCAGGCGGTGCTGATCCGCGCCCTGGCCTTTTTCTTCTGCGCCAGCGCCGGCATGTCGCTGCTGCCGCTGATCGTTCGCGGTGAAATGCACGGCAGCGCCGCCGACTTCGGCCTGTTGCTGGCGGCGATCGGCATTGGCGCAGTTGGCGGTGCGACCCTGTTGCCGCGCTTGCGCGAGCGAATCAGCCGTGACCGCCTGGTGGCGGCGGCCAGCCTGGTGTATGCGTTGTTCCTGCTGGTGCTGGCGCTGACGCGCAACTTCTACGCCCTGCTCCCGGCGATGCTGCTCAGCGGTGCGGCGTGGATCGCCGTGCTGTCCAACCTGCAAGTCGCGGCGCAGACCTCGGTGCCGGCCTGGGTCAGGGCCCGGGCGCTGTCGGTGTACATCCTGGTGTTTTTCGGCGCCATGGCCGCGGGCAGTTTGCTATGGGGCAGCCTGGCCAGCCATGCCTCGATCACCTTGAGCCTGCTGCTGGCCTCCGGTGGCCTGGCCCTCGGCACGCTGCTGACGCTGAAGGTGGCATTGCCCAGCACCGAGGTCGAAGAGCTGACACCGTCGCTTCACTGGCCGACGCCATTGCTCAGCGAGGACCTGAATCGGGACGGCGGGCCGGTGATGGTCACGGTCGAGTACCACGTCGAGCCGGGCAAGGTCGACGCGTTCCAGCAGGCCGCACGCGACCTGGAGGCCATGCGCAAGCGCAACGGCGCGCTGTCATGGGGCTTGATGCGCGACAGCGCCGATCCGCAGCTTTGGGTGGAGTTTTTCTTCGAGGAATCGTGGCTGGAGCACTTGCGTCATCACGGCCGCGTGACCCGTGGCGAGCTCAAGATCGAAGCGCGGGTGCGGCAGCTGCAGACCGACGGCGTGCCGATTCGGATTCGGCATTTGTTGGCGGGGGCGGTGCCCAAGACCTGAGCTATCTCGCGGCTGTGATGGCCCCTTCGCGAGCAAGCCCGCCCCCACAGGTCCAGCGTGATCCCTGTGGGAGCGGGCTTGCTCGCGAAGAGGCCCATTCAAACAGCACAAAAAAGGGAGCAATCACGGCTCCCTCCATTCACCTCAGAACGCAAAACACGAACAACCCAACGCCCCCCAGAAACCCTGGTAGTCATTGACCGGCACACTCGAATGCCGCGCCCGTTCGTGGCTGTGCGCATGCACCCCGCAAGGCCCGACACACTGGTGCACCGCGGCCGCCAGGGATGGCGCACCGGCGCGCCAGTGCCCGGGCACCTTGGCCACCGGCGACCACTCGGGCAGCACCGGCACCTGGGCCGGGCCGAGCTTGTCGAATTCGGCTGCGCCGTACACCACCTTGCCATCGACAATCGTCAGCACCGACTCGATGCCCTTGATCGCCTCTTCGTCGACGCTGAAGAAGTCCAGCGACAAGGCCGCCAGGTCCGCCAACTGGCCGACCTTGATCTGCCCCTTCTTGCCCTGCTCGCTGGAGAACCAGGCGCTGCCGTGGGTGAACAGTTGCAGGGCGGTGTCGCGGCTCAGGCCTTCCGGGTACAGCGCCATGCCGCCCACGGTCTTGCCACTGACCAGCCAGTACAGCGACGTCCACGGGTTGTAGCTGGAAACACGGGTGGCGTCCGTGCCGGCGCCCACCGGGATGCCTTCGGCGAGCATGCGCTGGATCGGCGGCGTCTTCTCGGCCGCCTTGGCGCCGTAACGATCGACAAAATACTCGCCCTGAAAGGCCATGCGATCCTGGATCGCAATCCCGCCACCCAGCGCGCGTACCCGTTCGATGTTTTTCGAGCTGATGGTTTCGGCGTGATCGAAGAACCACGGCAGGCCATTGAACGGCATGTCGCGGTTGACCTTCTCGAACACGTCGAGCATGCGCGAGATCGATTCGTCGTAGGTGGCATGCAGGCGGAACGGCCAGCGCTGCTCGACCAGATGGCGCACCACCGGCTCCAGTTCCTGCTCCATGGTCTGTGGCAGGTCCGGGCGCGGCTCCAGGAAGTCTTCGAAGTCGGCAGCGGAGAACACCAGCATTTCGCCGGCGCCGTTGTGGCGCAGGAAGTCGCTGCCGTCGCCGGGCTTGACCTTCGAGGTCCAGTTCTTGAAATCGGCGAGCTCTTCCTTGGGCTTCTGGGTGAACAGGTTGTAGGCGATGCGCACGCTCAACTGACCCCGGTCGGCCAGCTCCTGGATGACCTGATAGTCGTCCGGGTAATTCTGGTAGCCGCCGCCGGCATCGATGGCGCTGGTCAGGCCGAGGCGGTTGAGTTCGCGCATGAACTGGCGGGTCGAGTTGACCTGATACTCCAGCGGCAGCTTCGGCCCCTTGGCCAGGGTGGCATAGAGGATCATCGCGTTGGGCCGCGCGATCAGCAGGCCGGTCGGCTCGCCGAACTTGTTGCGCTGGATTTCGCCACCGGGCGGGTTCGGCGTGTCCTTGGTGTAACCCACGGCCTTGAGCGCTGCACGGTTGAGCAGCGCGCGGTCGTACAGGTGCAGCAGGAACACCGGGGTATCGGGCGCCGCCTGGTTGATTTCCTCCAGGGTCGGCATGCGTTTTTCGGCGAACTGGAATTCGTTCCAGCCACCCACCACGCGCACCCACTGCGGCGTCGGGGTGCGGGCGGCCTGATCCTTGAGCAGGCGCAAGGCGTCGGCGACCGAGGGCACGCCTTCCCAACGCAGCTCCAGGTTGTAGTTGAGGCCGCCGCGAATCAGGTGCAGGTGGGAGTCGTTGAGCCCCGGAATGACCGTACGGCCCTTGAGGTCGATGACTTGCGTGGCCGAACTTTTGTGGGCCATGGCTTCACCATCCGTACCCACGGCAATGAAGCGGCCGTCCTTGATGGCGACCGCCGTTGCCAGCGGCTTCTCACGGTCGACCGTGTGCAATTTGCCGTTGAACAGGATCAGGTCGGCGGTCAGCGAGCCTGGCTGGGTGGATGCGAAGGCGGAGCCTGAACCTGCAAATGGCAGGGCGGACCAGAGTGCACCGGCAGCACCGAGAAGGGTGCTGTTGGCCAGGAACTGGCGGCGGCTCTTGTCATTGGAGTCTTGGGTCATGATGGTCTCCATCTGGATGCGGCAGCGGTGGGCACGACTGCGTAGCATGCCGGGCAATGCCCGGCAGGAATTGGATGGATGTGCGGTGTATAAACGTGCGCCCCGGACAACGATAGTCGGTGTCCGGGGCGGCGGCGCATTACTTGGCAGTGTTGAAGGCGTTGTAGCTGGTCATCAAATTGCGGTAGTCCGGGATGTGGTTGGAGCACAGCGCGGCCAGGCCTTCGATGTCGTTGCGCCAGTCGCGGTGCAGCTCGCAGGCCACGCCGAACCAGGTCATCAGTTGTGCACCGGCCTGGCTCATGCGGTCATGGGCAGCGTCGCGGGTCATTTGGTTGAAGGTGCCGGAGGCGTCGGTCACCACGAACACGTCGAACTCTTCTTCCAGCGCCGCCAGGGCCGGGAATGCTACGCAGACTTCAGTCACCACACCGGCGATGATCAGTTGTTTCTTGCCGGTGGCCTTCACCGCCTTGACGAAATCTTCGTTGTCCCAGGCGTTGATCTGGCCAGGGCGGGCGATGTACGGGGCATCCGGGAACAGCGCTTTCAGTTCAGGCACCAGCGGACCGTTGGGGCCTTGCTCGAAGCTGGTGGTGAGGATGGTTGGCAGGTTGAAGAACTTGGCCAGGTCAGCCAGGGCCAGAACGTTGTTCTTGAACGCGTCCGGCTCGATGTCGCGGACCAGGGACAGCAGGCCAGCCTGGTGGTCGACCAGCAGCACGGCAGCGTCGTCTTTGTTCAGGCGGTTGTATTTGAAGTTGGTCATGGCTGTTGCTCCTAAGGGTTTCGATTTTTCAGTAGTGGGTGTGTTTCGCGTTGATGGGAGAAGATTAAAACCAACGCGTTTTACCCGCTAGATAGTGAAAATCAGCCTTAGCGTTCTATTTTACGAACGATGGAGAAACAGGACGGTTTACGCCACAAATCAGTGCGACAGGCAAACCAAGCGCTCCACAACGATGCAAAACTGACATTGCACCGAACCACTCCTAGGTCTCCGACAGCTATTTCCTACACCTTCAGTCATTGGCAAGCCCTTTGCTCTAGCCCCGGTACTGTCTATTGCTGGAAGCTTTCCGATGCTGGTGATTCATCGCAGAATCGATCCTCAACCCGTCTGGGCCGCCGAGTTGCACCTGAGCTTCGAAGCTCGGAGCAAAAGCCGCCTGCGCTGTTTCAGTGCCGACGGCGAAGACGTCGGGCTGTTTCTGGAGCGTGGCCAGCCGCCGCTGTACGACGGCGAGTGCCTTGAAGCGCAGGACGGTCGCATCGTCCGGGTCTGCGCCCGCCCCGAACAACTGCTGCACGTCACCTGCGCCAATGCGTTCGAGTTGACCCGCGCGGCCTATCACCTGGGCAATCGCCACGTCGCCCTGCAAGTGGGCGATGGCTGGCTGCGCCTGCTCGACGATTACGTGCTCAAGGCCATGCTTGAACAGTTGGGTGCGCGGGTCGAGCCGGTCGAAGCCCCGTTCCAGCCCGAACACGGCGCCTACGGGGGTGGCCATCACCATTCGCGGCATGGCGACGAGGATTTCAACTACCCGCCAAAACTGCATCAATTCGGCGTGCGCACATGAACCCGGCCTGGGCGCTGCTGCGCCTGGCCAGTCCACAGTTGCCGATTGGCGGCTACAGCTATTCCCAGGGGCTGGAAATGGCGGTGGACAACGGCCGGGTGCACGACAACGCCAGCGCGCGACGCTGGATCGGCGATCAACTGCTGCTGAACCTGGCGCGTTTTGAAGCCCCCCTGCTGCTTGCCCATTGCGTGGCCGCCGCAGACCTGGACTGGGAGGGGCTGCAGCAGCGCTGTGAAGAACATCGCGCCAGCCGGGAAACCCGCGAGCTGCATCAGGAGAGCCGGCAAATGGGTTATTCGTTGCAGCAATTGCTAAACGGCCTGCCGGAACTGGATGCGCCGGCCCGCGCCTTTCTCGAGCGCCAACCCGAACCGCACCTGGCCTTGGGCTGGGCGCTGGCGGCACGCGCCTGGCATATCTGCGCACAGGACGCGTTGGCCGCCTGGCTCTGGAGCTGGCTGGAAAACCAGCTCGCGGTGCTCATGAAAACCCTGCCACTGGGCCAGCAAGCCGCGCAGCGCCTGACCAGCGAACTGTTGCCGTTGCTGCAGCAAGCCCAGCAGGACGCCAGCCGCATCAACCCCGAACACCTGGGCAGTGCCGCATTCGGCCTGTCCCTGTCCTGTATGGCCCACGAGCGCCAGTACAGCCGCCTGTTCCGTTCCTAGGGCCTGTCATTTTGGAGAATCACATGAACACACAACCTCTGCGCGTCGGCATCGGCGGCCCGGTCGGATCCGGCAAGACCGCGCTGACACTGGCCCTGTGCCTGGCGCTGCGCGATCGCTACAACCTGGCGGTCGTGACCAACGACATTTACACCCGCGAAGACGCCGACTTTCTGGTGCGCAATCAGGCCCTCGCGCCGGAGCGAATCATCGGCGTGGAAACCGGCGGCTGCCCGCACACGGCAATCCGCGAGGACGCCTCGATCAACCTCGAAGCCGTCGATCAGTTGAACCGGCGCTTCCCGGGGCTGGACCTGATTCTGGTGGAGTCCGGTGGCGACAACCTGTCCGCCACCTTCAGCCCCGAGCTGTCCGACCTGACGATCTACGTGATCGACGTCTCGGCCGGCGACAAGCTGCCGCGCAAGGGGGGGCCGGGCATCTGCAAATCCGACCTGCTGGTGATCAACAAGGTCGACCTCGCGCCGCTGGTGGGCGCGTCGCTGGAAATGATGGACAGCGACACCCAGCGCATGCGCAACGGCAAGCCGTTTGTCTTCAGCAACCAGAAAACCGGCCTGGGGCTGGAAGACATCATTGCCTTCATCGAACGCCAGGGCCTGCTGACCGCTGCCTGATCACCCTCACCGAACTCAACAAGGAAGCTTATCCATGACACTCAAAAGCATTCTCGGCGCCCTGGCCCTGCTGCTGGCCCCGGCCATCGCTTTCGCCCACCCCGGCCATGGCGACAACGGCTTGATCGCCGGCATCAGCCACCCGATCGGTGGCCTCGATCACTTGCTGGCAATGCTCGCCGTCGGCCTGTGGGCGGCACAGCAGCAAGGTGCCGCACGCTGGGCCCTGCCATGCACGTTTGTCGGCACCATGTTGCTGGGCGGCCTGCTGGGTTTCGAAGGGCTGGAACTGCCGGCACTGGAAAGCGGAATCGCCGCCTCGGTGCTGGCGCTGGGCCTGTCAGTGGCGCTGGCCGTTCGTCCACCACTGAGCCTGGCGGTGGGCGCAACGGCACTGTTTGCGCTGTTCCATGGCGTGGCGCATGGCCTGGAGCTGCCGGACATGTCCAGCCCGTGGGCGTACGCCGCAGGTTTTGTCGCCGCTACAGCGGCGCTCCATGCGGCGGGGTACGGCGTGGTCCGCGTGTTGCCGCAAGCGGCGGCGCCGCTGGTGCGGGTTGCGGGGGCGGTGTCGGCGGTAACGGGTGGGTGGTTGCTGGCGAGTTGATCCTTCGCTGCTGCTGATGGCCTCATCGCTGGCAAGCCAGCTCCCACAGCGTTTGCGGTGAACCTGTGGGAGCTGGCTTGCCAGCGATAGCGGCCTGACAGACACCACAGGATTTTCGGCTGAACCTGTGGGAGCTGGCTTGCCAGCGATGGCGGCCTGACAGACACCACATCCCTAAGGCCTGCTAACATGTCGCGCAATCAACCCTGCCGTGACGACGCCAGCCAATGCCGCCTGTTTCCCGCTCCGCTTCCCAGCCTGAACTGACCGCCCTGTTTGCCACGGTGCAAACTCACTTCCAGAACGTGATCGTGCCTCTCTGGCTCGGGCCTGGCTGGAACGCCGACATGGCGCTGCCCTACGAGGCCCTGGACGCCGCGCACCAGCCTTTGCCAGCGCAACGTTACCGGGCCATGGCCTGCGCGCGGCAGCTGTATCTGTTTTCCAGCCTGATCGGCCAGGTGTCCGGCGCCCAGGCACGGGCCGCCGCCTTGTTCCGTTCGTTGCAGCAACATTTCCATGATGCCGAACACGGCGGCTGGTTCTACAGCATCGACCCACAAGGCAAGCCGCTGGATCAGCGCAAGGATCTCTACACTCACGCCTTCATCGTTTTTGCCTGCGCCCACTACTGGAACAAGGTGCGCGAACCGCTGGTGGAGTCTGTGCTCAATGCCGCGCTGCAAGTGGTTGCCCAACGTTTCGCCACAGGCGACGGCCTGTACGAAGCCAGCCTCGAACGCGACTGGTCGTCGCTGGACAGCGGCCCCCTGCAAAACCCTCTGATGCATCTCGCGGAAGGCTTCCTCGCCACGGTGTCGGTGCGTGAAGATCCCGCCGTGCAAACCGCCCTCGTCGAGTTGTGCACAGCCATGCAGCAGCGCTTCATCGACCCGGAACACGGGGTGCTGATGGAGAAACCGCTGGGGGCTGTGGATAACTGGTTCGAACCGGGGCATCAGTTCGAGTGGTATTTCCTGTTGCAATCTTCGCCGCTGCTGCGCGACTCGGTGCTGCACCAATCCTTGAAGCGCGCCTTTACCTACACCGAGCGACTGGGTGTCGATCAGAAGACCGGAGCGGTCAAGGCAACGCTGGTTCTGCAGGCGGATGGTCAACCCCGCGACGCGACGCAGCGTATCTGGGCTCAGGCGGAATACCTGCGCGCGCTGACGCTGCGACCGGACAGCGAAGCCCACGTACTGCGGCAGTTACAGACCCTGCAACGGCGCTTCCTGCATGCGGGCGGCTGGCACGAATGCCGGGCGGTCAACGGTGAAGTCAGCCGCCGCGACATGCCGTCGACCACGCCTTATCACCTGGCGACCTGCTATCGCGGACTGCTCGATTATCTGCAGTGACGGGTAAGCTCGCTCTCACAGGGTATGTACAGCCCCTGTGGGTGCGAGCCTGCTCGCGATGGCCGTTACGCGGCCTTACGCCTCGCCACGCGTGCGATCAATCGCAAAACCCGCCCAGGTCTGGCTCACCGGCATCAGTTCCAGGCTGTTGATGTTGATGTGCGCCGGAGCGTTGAGCACCCAGAAAATCGTCTCGGCAATGTCCTGCGGCTGGATCGGCTCGGCGCCGGCGTAGGTCGCGTTGTAACGCTCCTGGTCGCCGGCGAAACGCACCAGCGAGAACTCGCTTTCGCACAGGCCAGGCTCGATGTTGCTGACGCGCACGCCCGTGCCTTGCAGGTCGCAGCGCAGGTTCAGCGAGAACTGCTGGACGAAGGCCTTGGTCCCGCCATAGACATGGCTGCCCGGATACGGGTAGTTGCCAGCGACCGACCCCAGGTTGACGATACCCGCACCGCGACCGTGGGCGATCAGGCGCGGCAGCAGCAGACGAGTGCTGTACATCAGGCCCTTGATGTTGGTGTCGACCATGGTGTCCCAATCATCGAGATTGCACTTCGGTGCCGGGTCCACGCCCAGGGCCAGGCCGGCGTTGTTGATCAGCCCGCGCAGCTTGGCAAAGGTGGGTGGCAGGCTGGCGATCGCCTCCTCCATGGCCTTGCGATCACGCACGTCGAGCACCAGGCCATGGACTTCAGTCTGCTTCGACAATTCGGCGCACAGGGCATTGAGGCGCTCTTCACGACGGCCGGTCAGCACCAGTTTCCAACCCGCCTCGGCGAATCGACGGGCACAGGCTTCACCAAAACCGGAGGTCGCGCCGGTAATAAACAGGGTGTTGGACATCGTGTTCTCCTAGCGTGGGCTGACTGACAGCCCTGGAATGAAAATTCAGTGGGCAGCATGCCCGCCTTGACTCACACCGGCAACTGGCAGCGCTGTACAAAAAACAACCACGTCGCTGGGTGCCTTGCCCGCCGTGGCCTCCAGCCACATACCCGCACCTTATCCACCGGTGGTTCCACAGTTTCCGGGGGCAAGTGAAAAAGGCTGTACGCCGCTGTGCACAAGGCCTGGCGGGCAGAATGCAAAGTTTTTTGCTTGACCCTGGAACGTTCACTGTGCACCCCGGGCCCCGTGGCTGGCGCGGACCGGTTCATCACCGATGGCGCCAAGCCAGTAACGACGGCCCTCAGCCGACTCTTTCCAGAGATTAACCACAGAGTTATCCACAGGCTGCTGGGAACGCTGTCAGCCGACTGTGGAAGCCAATTAAAAGGTTGACATTACCGGCTTGCGGACTGGCAAAAGCTGCTGATCAAAAAACGACCGCATCGCTGCAAGCCACGTTTTCAAAGGCTTTCAGCCAGCTACTCCCACGTTATTCACAGCCAGCTCCACAGCAAACGGGGACAAGTCAAAAGCGTGGCGAAACAACTGTTTACAGCGGCTTTATGTCGCGCTTTCCGAGCTTGGCAAATTTGTTTTCCACAATTGGCCCATGGAATGAAAAAACCCCGGCAGTTGCCCGCCGGGGTTTTGGTGTAACGGCCGACTCAATGCCCGCCAAGGTAGGCGTTGCGCACATCCTCGTTCACCAGCAACTCCTTGCCGGTACCGCTCATGCGGATCTCGCCGTTGACCATCACATACGCACGGTCGGACAGCCGCAGCGCATGGTTGGCATTCTGCTCGACCAGGAAGATGGTCATGCCGGTCTGGGCCAGTTCACGCAGGGTGGCGAAGATCTGTTTGACCACGATGGGTGCCAGGCCCAGGCTCGGTTCATCGAGCAACAGCAGCTTCGGACGGCTCATGAGTGCCCGGGCGATGGCGAGCATTTGCTGCTCGCCACCGGACATGGTCATCGCCCGCTGAGTCCGCCGTTCCTTGAGGCGCGGAAACAGCTCGAACATGCGCTGCATGTCTTCGGTGGCGTGCTTGTCACCGATCGGAATGGTGCCCATCAGCAGGTTTTCTTCGACGGTCATGTCGGGGAACACCCGCCGGCCTTCCGGCGACTGGGCGATACCGTTGGACGCGATGTAGTGCGAAGACTTGTGGGTGATGTCCACGCCCTGGTAGAGGATCTGCCCGTCCGCCGCCCGTGGCTGGCCGAAGATCGACATCAGCAGGGTCGATTTGCCGGCCCCGTTGGAGCCGATCAGGCTGACGGTTTCACCTTCGTCGATGTGCAGCGAGACTTTTTTCAGCGCCTGGATCGGGCCATAGAACACGTCCAGGTTCTTCAGTTCGAGGATGGGAGCCTTGGTCATACGAGCTCCTCTTCATCGGCGCCCAGGTAGGCGGCAATCACTTTCGGATCGTTGCGGATGTCATCGGGGCCGCCCTCGGCGATCACGACGCCGTGGTCCAGCACCACGATGTGGTCGGAAATGCTCATCACCATGCCCATGTCGTGTTCAATCAGCACCACGGTCAGATCGTGCTCGTCGCGCAGCAGCCGGATCATCGCGCTCAGCGCTTCGGTTTCCTGAGGGTTGAGGCCGGCGGCCGGTTCGTCCAGGCAGATGATCTGCGGCCGTGTGCACATGGCACGGGCAATTTCCAGACGGCGTTGCTGACCATAGGACAGCTCACCGGCCAGACGGTTGGCGCAGTCCACCAGGTCCACCACTTCCAGCCAGTAGAAGGCGTGGTCCAGCGCATCGCTTTCGGCCTTGCGGTAGCCCTTGGTATTGAGGATGCCGGCGAGCATGTTGCGGTTGACCCACATGTGCTGGGCCACCAGCAGGTTTTCCAGCACCGACATTTCCTTGAACAGGCGAATGTTCTGGAAAGTTCGCGCCAGCCCGGCCCGGTTCACCAGGTGGGTGCCGCCGAACATCTTGTAGTACAGGCGGCTGATGAAGGATTTCGGCGAAACGAAATCCGTCGGTTTGAAAGACTCGCCCAGCAACTGGATGACGTTGGTGTTTTCGCCGCGAACGTTGAGTTCGATCTTGCCGCCCGAAGCCTTGTAGAAACCGGTCAGGCAGTTGAACACCGTGGTCTTGCCGGCACCGTTGGGGCCGATCAGGGCGAAGATCGAGTTGCGGTGCACCTTCAGGCTGACATCGTTCAGGGCCTTGATGCCACCGAAGTGCATCATCAGTTTTTCTACGTTGAGTACGACGTCCTTCATGGCGCCACTCCTTTACGCGGGGTCACACCGGTGCGGCTGATCCTGATCAGCCCACGCGGTCGCCAGATCATCATCACCACCATCAGGACGCCAAACAGCAGCACACGGTATTCGGCAAAGCCGCGCAGCAGTTCCGGGGCCACGGTGAGCACGAATGCGGCGATGACGACGCCGATGGTCGAGCCCATGCCGCCCAGTACCACGATGGCGAGGATCAGCGCCGATTCGAAGAAAGTGAACGAGGTCGGGTTGACGAACCCTTGGTACGTGGCGAAGAACACCCCGGCCAGACCGGCAGTGGAGGCACCGATGGTGAACGCCGAAAGCTTGACCAGCACATGGTTCAGGCCCATGGAGCGGCAGGCGATCTCGTCTTCACGCAGGGCTTCCCAGGCGCGGCCGACCGGCATCTTGACCAGCCGATGCTTGATGTACAGCACGGCCAGTACCACCAGGAACAGCACAGCGTAGATGAAGTAGTACTTCACGTCAGGGTTGTAGGCGATGCCGAAAAACTCGTGGAATGGCACCCCGCCATCCTTGGCCCGCTTGCCGAATTCCAGGCCGAAGAAGGTAGGCAGCGGCGCCGGCATGCCGTTGGGGCCGCCGGTCAGCGACAGCCAGTTGTTGAGCACCAGACGAATGATTTCGCCGAAGCCCAGGGTAACGATCGCCAGGTAGTCACCGTGCAGACGCAATACCGGGAAACCCAGGATACAGCCGGCCATGGCCGCAGCGATGGCCGCGAGCGGCAGCACCGTCCAGAAGCCCAGTCCCAGGTACTGGTAACCGAGCGCCAGGCCATAGGCGCCAATGGCGTAGAACGCCACGTAACCCAGGTCGAGCAGGCCGGCGAGGCCGACCACGATGTTCAGGCCCAGGCCCAGCAGCACGTAGATCAGCCCGAGAATGACCACACCCAGCAGATAGGAGTTGGAGAAAAACGGAAAGACCACGGCGATCACGATCATCAGCGGGATGATCCAGCGCAGGCGCGATTTGTAATCCGGTGGCAGTACGTGCACGCCTGAACCGGAGCTCTCGAATCCCTCGAGGATCTTCAGGCCCCGGGGGGTCTGCAGAAAGGTGCTGAGGGCGAAGCGCCCGAGCATGACGATGCCAATGAGCCACGCCAGGCGCGTGGTCTCCATGTTGAAGCCGTAGCCGTCCAGGACGACGCCGACAATCGGTCCGAAGACGATCAGGGCGATGAGGCCGGAAAGAATCGCATCAACCAGGCTTTTTTTCAGATCTATGGTTTTTTTGGTGGTTGAAGACATCGCTTACACCTTCGACACAAGAGGACGGCCGAGCAGGCCTTGAGGCCGAAAGACCAGAACGAGAACCAGCAATGAGAAGCTGAACACGTCTTTGTAGTCCGAGTTGACCAACCCCGAGAACATCGACTCGGAGATGCCCAGGATGATCCCGCCCAGCATGGCGCCCGGCAGCGAACCGATGCCGCCCAGCACTGCTGCGGTGAAGGCCTTGATCCCGATGATGAAACCGGCATAGAAGTCGAACGTGCCGTAGTTCATGGTGATCAGCACACCCGCCAGTGCCGCCATGGCTGCACCGATGATGAACACGTAGGAAATCACCCGGTCGGTGTTGATCCCCAGGATCGAGGCCATCTTGCGGTCCTGCTGGGTCGCACGGCACATGCGGCCAAGCTTGGTGTACTTGATGATGTAGGTGAGTACGCCCATGCCGACGAAAGCCGCCACCAGAATGAAGATCTTGGTGTAGGTGAGCTGGACGAAGCCGCTGCCCACATCGATGCGCATGGCACCGGTGAGCAAGGTCGGAACACCCTGCTGGCGCGCGCCCTGGGCAATCTGTGCGTAGTTTTGCAGGATCAGCGAGATCCCGATGGCGCTGATCAGCGGAGCCAGTCGGGTGGAGTTGCGCAGGGGTTTGTAGGCGATCCGTTCGATCACCCAGCCATACACGCCGGTGACGACAATGGTGAACACCAGTGTGCCGAGCATCAGCAGAGGGAAGGATTCAATACCGAAGTAAGCCAGCAGTGCCAGACTGATTGCCGCGAGGTAAGCGGAAATCATGTAAACCTCGCCGTGGGCGAAGTTGATCATGCCAATGATGCCATAGACCATTGTGTAGCCGATGGCGATCAGGCCATAGACCGACCCGAGGGTCAGGCCGTTGACCAGTTGCTGCAGGAAAATACCATCCATAACGCAATCTCACGCATTTGAGAGACTGCACAGAAGCCGCCTGCGACGGACCGGGGTTCAGCCGCCGGCGCAATTCGGTTGTGTGCAGCTCTACGAGAAAAGACCAGTACTGCACGGACATGGCTGTTGAAAGCCCGGCGCACCAGGCGCCGGGCGGTTCAGCAGGTCATATCACTTCTGCTTGTCCAGCTGATGGTATTTGCCGTTCGCGTCCCACTCGTAAACCACGTAGTCGGAGACTTTCAGGTCGCCCTTGCTGTCCCAGGCCTTTTCACCCATGACGGTTTTGACCGGGTTGGCTTTCAGCCAGGCGGCGGCTTTCTCGCCATCGTTGGATTTGGCGCCGTTGAAGGCAGCCGCCAGGGTCTGAACCGACGCGTAGGCATACAGGGTGTAGCCTTCAGGCTCGGTGCCGGCCTTGCGGAAGGCGTCTACCACGGCCTTGCTGTCTGGCAGCAGGCGCGGGTCGGCGCCGAAGGTCATCAGCACGCCATTGGTGTATTGCGGGCCGCCAGCGGTGGTCACCAGCTCGTCGGTCACGATGCCGTCGTCGGACATGAATTTCACGTCCTTGAGACCTTGCTCACGCAGTTGACGGACCAGTGGACCCGCTTCCGGGTGCAGGCCGCCGAAATAGACCACGTCGGCCTTGGCCGCACGGATCTTGGTGACCACGGCGCTGAAGTCTTTCTCGCCACGGGTCAGGCCTTCGTACAGCACCGGCTTCACGCCGCGTTTTTCCAGCTGTGCCTTGGTGGCGTCAGCCAGGCCTTGGCCGTAGGTGTCCTTGTCGTGCAGCACGACGACGTTCTTGCCCTTGAGCATGTCGACGATGTAGTCACCGGCCACGATGCCCTGCTGGTCGTCACGCCCGCACATGCGGAACATGGCGCTCAGGCCGCGCTCGGTGACCTGCGGGTTGGTGGAGCCCGGGGTGATGGCGATGATGCCCGCTTCGTCGTAGATCTCGGAGGCCGGGATGGTCGACGAGGAACAGAAGTGACCCACCACGCCTGCCACTTTCTGGTTGGTCAAGTCCTTGGCGACCGTCACAGCCTGTTTCGGTTCGCAGGCGTCATCGCCCTTGACCAGTACGATTTTTTCCCCGTTCACGCCGCCTGCTGCGTTGACCGCATCGGCCGCTGCCTGTGCACCCTTCATGTATTGTTCGCCAAATGCCGCGTTGGCGCCCGTCATTGGACCCGCTACGCCGATCTTGATGTCGGCCTGAGCAAACGCAGAAACACCCAACGCAGTAGCCACTGCGAGGGCCAGAAAGCCTTTCTTGTAAAACGTCTGGGACATGAGGTGGTGCTCCAAGGTTTTTTTTGATTTGGCACTGCGACTTCACTGAATGCTCAGAGCAAGGGCCGTGCCATCGGTTTTTTATTCTGAAAAAAGTCGCTGCTTTATTGTTTTTACGACCGTTTCGTCCCCATTTTCATTGGGCGTGCAACCGTCTAAACCGCGGAAGGTGAAACCGTTTATTTTTCAAGGCGCAACCCACATGCGCCATCATTGCAACCGCGACCCCAAACGGCGTGCAACCCGCCTGTAACAATGCACGTAACCGAAGTGCACACTGCTGGTGCGGGGACTGCTACAACCCGCACCATTACAGGCTAGTCGCTACACCGAAAAGCGTCGGGAATTTCAGCACTCAGATCACGATGCGCAGGCACTGGCCCGCGTGATACAGCGAAAAACCGGCCTCGTACAGACAGCTGCGCAAGCCCACCCCGGCCACCGGCTGCATGGGCGCGAAAGGAATCGGCAACGCCTGAGGATTTCCGTTACACAGGTAGTCGGCGAAGGCCTTGCCGACCACCGTGCCCGTGGTCACACCGCGCCCGTTGTAACCGGTGACTGCCACCAGCCCAGGCGCCGGTTCGAACAGGCGCATCAGGTGATCGGGAGTAAAGGCGATGCGACCGGTCCAGGTGCATTCCCACTCCACCGGCTTGAGGTAGGGGAAGTAGTGCTGCTGGACCCGATCCGCCCAGGCCTTGAGAAACCAGGTGGGTTTCTGATTGCCATTGCCCAAGCTGCCGAGCAGCAGTCGACCGTCCTTGTCCCGACGAATGCTGCTGAGCACCTGACGGGTGTCCCAGGAGCCCTGGCCACCCGGCAGAATGCGCTGCGCGGCCTCGTCGGTGAGCGGCACAGACGCCACCTGATAGTAATATCCGGGGAAAAAATTGCGCCGCAGCTGCGTCCAGTCGCCTTCGGTATAAGCGTTGGAAGCGATCACCACCTGCTCGGCCAGCACCGAACCCTGCGCCGTCTGCACCGACCAGCGTTGGCCCTGACGTTCCAGGCGCGTGACGGGTGAATGATCGAACAACTGACCACCAAGGCCCTCGGCCGCCTTGGCCAGACCGCTGGTGTAGGCCATCGGGTTGATCGTGCCAGCCCGCCGGTCGAGCAGCGCGGCGGCGATCTTTTTTGTCCCCGTGGCTTGCTCGCACGCCTGGCCGGTCAACAGCTCGACCGGGGCACCGCGACGTTTCCACTGTTGTTCGCGACTGCGCAGATCCGCTTCGCCACGGGCGTTGTGCGCCATGTGCAGCGTGCCTTCACGGCGTAACTGGCAATCGATGTTGTACTTGTCGACCAGGCTGAACACCAGCGCCGGCGCCGCGCCCAGCATGCGGTTGAGCTGACTGCCGACCGCTTCGCCAAAACCGGCTTCGATCTCGTCCGGAGGAATCCACATGCCGGCGTTCACCAGCCCGACATTGCGCCCCGAACCACCATGGCCTGCTCGATGGGCTTCGAGCACACAGACCGTCTTGCCTTGCTCCAGCAGGTGCACCGCAGCCGACAGCCCGGTGAAGCCGGCACCGATGACGCACACATCGACCCTGACCTCGCCCTTGAGTGCCGCATGCTCAGGCCTTTGCGGCGTCAACGTTTCCCACAGACACTCTTCGCGTAACGGCATTGCCAGACTCCAACAGAAACCCAACAAACACATAGATCAAATGTGGGAGCGGGCTTGCTCGCGATGGCGGTAATTCAGTCGCCATTTATGGTGACTGACCCTACCTCATCGCGGGCAAGCCCGCTCCCACAGGGTTATCCGCTCGACCAGGGATCAGTCGAACGTGATGCCCTGCGCCAGCGGCAATTCCAGCGAGTAGTTCACGGTGTTGGTCTGACGGCGCATGTAGGCGCGCCAGGCGTCGGAGCCGGATTCGCGACCGCCGCCGGTTTCCTTCTCGCCACCAAAGGCACCGCCGATTTCCGCGCCGCTCGGGCCGATGTTGACGTTGGCAATGCCGCAGTCGCTGCCCACCGCCGACATGAATTTCTCGGCTTCACGCACATCGGTGGTGAAGATGCACGAGGACAGGCCTTGTGGCACGGCGTTGTTCAGGTGCAGGGCTTCGTCGAAGTCGTTGTAGCCGATCACGTACAGGATCGGCGCGAAGGTCTCGTGGCGGACCACATCGCTCTGTTCCGGCATTTCCACGATCGCCGGCGAAACGTAGTAAGCATTCGGGTACTGGTCCTCGAGCTGGCGCTTGCCGCCGAAGACCCGGCCACCTTCGCTCAGCGCCTGCTCCAGGGCGTCCTGCATGTTGTCAAAGCTTTGCTTGTCGATCAGCGGACCGATCAGGTTGCCTTCCAGTGGGTTGCCGATGCGCACCTTGGCGTAGGCCGCTTTCAGGCGGGTGACGATTTCTTCCTTGACCGACTCGTGGGCGATCAGGCGACGCAGGGTGGTGCAGCGCTGGCCGGCGGTGCCGACGGCGCTGAACAGAATCGCGCGAACGGCCATGTCCAGGTCGGCGCTCGGGCCGAGGATCATGGCGTTGTTGCCGCCCAGTTCCAGGATGCTGCGGGCAAAACGTGCAGCGATCTTCGGCGCCACTTCGCGCCCCATGCGGGTGCTGCCGGTGGCGCTGACCAGCGCCACGCGCGGATCGTCGACCAGTGCTTCGCCGGCATCGCGGCCACCGATGATGACCTGGCTCAGGTGTGGCGGCGCATCGCTGAAGTTCTTCAGCACGCGCTCGAACAAGGCCTGGCACGCCAGGGCGGTCAGCGGGGTTTTCTCCGACGGTTTCCAGATCACCGGGTTGCCGCAGACCAGCGCCAGCGTGGTGTTCCAGGCCCAGACCGCCACCGGGAAGTTGAACGCGCTGATCACGCCGACGACGCCCAGCGGGTGCCAGGTTTCACGCATGTGGTGGCCAGGACGCTCGGACGCGATGGTCAGACCGTACAGCTGGCGGGACAGGCCGACGGCGAAATCGCAGATGTCGATCATTTCCTGAACTTCGCCCAGGCCTTCCTGGGTGATCTTGCCGGCTTCCCAGGACACCAACTCGCCCAGGTCCGCCTTGTACTCGCGCAGGACCTCGCCAAATTGGCGCACCAGCTCACCACGACGTGGCGCCGGAACCTTGCGCCATAGTTCGAACGCATGATCTGCACGACTGATGTGCTGCTCGACTTCAGCGGCGCCTTCCCAGTTCACGGCGCCGATCCGGCTGCCATCGATCGGCGAATGCACCGGCACTTCGCCGTTCTGGTACAGGGCCGGGTTTACACCAAGACGATCAAGCAATGCGGCAACCATGGGTCACTCCTCAAGCAAAAAACAGTAAACGTGCAGCCGGGTATTCTCGACTGATCAGACCTGTAGTTTTAGCTCGCCGAAGGTTACCCAACAAACGACCTTTAAGAGAGATATCATTCCGTTTATTCATGCTGCGAATTGCTGATCAGAAAGAATCCGGAAACAGGACACGCCATGCTCAATAAACGCTACCTGCCGTCGATCACCGCCCTCCAGTGTTTCGAGGCCGTGACCCGGCATTTGAGCTTCACACGGGCCGCCGAAGAGCTGAACCTGACCCAGAGCGCGGTCAGCAAGCAAGTCGCGCAACTGGAAGATTTGTTGCAGCACTTGTTGTTCCGTCGGGTCCGTCGCCGCCTGCAAATGACCCCGGCGGGCGACCTGTACCTGGTGGAAGTCCGAAAAATCCTGACGCAGGTCGAAATGTCCACCCATTATCTGCGCTCCTACGGCGGTGAAACCGAAGTCCTGCGCGTCTCGGCGCCTCCGACCTTCGGCGCCCGCTGGCTGGTGCCCCGCCTGAAAGGCTGGCGTGTGCGGCATCCGTCGATCCACCTGGACCTGTGCAGCGAACAGGAAGCCGATGACCTGTTGCAAGGCCGCAGCGACCTGGCGTTCTATTTCGGCCAGGGCTCACGCCCGCGCAGCGAATGCCTCAAGCTGTTCGGCGAAGAGCTGGTGCCGGTGTGCTCACCGGCCAGTCTGCCGGCCGAACCCTTGACCGACCCCACCCAACTCACCGACCTGGTCCTGCTGCAAAACGCCTCCCGGCCCCAGGCGTGGCACGACTGGTTCGACAGCCAGGGCTATCACACGGAGCACAGCTACCACGGCCCGCGCTTCGAAACCTTCTACATGTGCATCCGCGCCGCCCAGGTCGGCTGCGGCGTGGCGCTGTTACCACGGTTTCTGGTGGAAGAGGAATTGGCCGACGGCAAACTGGTCATTCCCTGGCAGCATGCGATGCCAAGCGTCGACGCCTATTACCTGGCGTATCCGGAACATTCGGCGGAAGTGCCCAAGGTGCGGGATTTCGTGCAGTGGATGCTGGAACAGATCGACAGCCCCATAACTTGAGGCTTGCTCAATCCCTGTGGGAGCGGGCTTGCTCGCGAAAGCGATATGTCATCCAACATTGATGTCCACTGACATACCGCTTTCGCGAGCAAGCCCGCTCCCACAAGGATCGCAGCCACCTGAGAAAATGCTGGTAATTCCCAGCACCGATATGCGCCACTGTCGCTATTCAAAGTGGAGAACCCCGTTATGAGCGAGAGCGTATTTGCCGATCGCATCGTGCAGAACCTGCTCGACACCGATTTCTACAAACTGACGATGATGCAGGCGGTGCTGCACAACTACCCGAACGTGGAAGTCGAATGGGAGTTTCGTTGCCGCAACCGTGAAGACCTGCGCCCTTATCTGGCGGAAATCCGCTTCCAGATCGAACGCCTGGCCGAGTTGAGCCTGAGTGCCGACCAGTTGGGGTTCATGGAACGCATCAGTTTCATGAAGCCGGATTTCCTGCGTTTTCTCGGGTTGTTCCGCTTCAACCTGCGCTATGTCCACACCGGGATCGAAGACGGCGAGCTGTTCATCCGCCTGCGTGGGCCGTGGCTGCATGTGATTCTGTTTGAAGTGCCGCTGCTGTCCATCGTCAGCGAAGTACGCAACCGCTATCGCTACCGGGACGTGGTTCTGGAACAGGCTCGCGAACAGCTCTACCGCAAGTTCGACTGGCTGAACGCCAACGCCAGCAGCGACGAATTGTCCGAGTTGCAGGTCGCCGACTTCGGCACCCGCCGACGTTTTTCATACCGGGTGCAGGAGGAAGTGGTCAACGTGCTCAAGCACGATTTCCCCGGGCGTTTCGTCGGCACCAGCAACGTGCACCTGTCCCGGGAACTGGACATGAAGCCACTGGGCACCATGGCCCACGAATGGATCATGGCGCACCAGCAACTCGGCCCGCGCCTGATCGACAGCCAGAGCGCCGCACTCGACTGCTGGGTCCGCGAATACCGTGGCCTGCTGGGTATCGCCCTGACCGATTGCATCACCATGGATGCCTTCCTCAGCGACTTCGACCTGTACTTCGCCAAGCTCTTCGACGGTCTGCGGCATGACTCCGGGGACCCGGTGATCTGGGCGGAAAAGGCGATCGCCCACTATCAGAAGCTCGGCATCGACCCGATGAGCAAGACCCTGACGTTCTCCGACAGCCTGACACTGCCCAAGTCACTGGAGATCTTTCGCGCCCTGCGCGGGCGGATCAATGTCAGCTTCGGCATCGGCACCCACCTGACGTGCGATATCCCGGGTGTTGAACCGATGAGCATCGTGCTTAAAATGGCTGCCTGCAATGGCCAACCGGTGGCGAAGATCTCCGACGAGCCGGGCAAGACGCACTGCAAGGACCCGAATTTCGTCGCCTACTTGCGACACGTGTTCAAAGTACCTGCCGCCCTTTCCAGCACATCAAGCAAGGAGTGAATTCATGCAAGCCGTACAGCGTGAGATTGCTGAACAGCTCAATGTTCAACCGCCGTTCACCGACCACGCCGCCCTCGAGGCGGAAGTCGCCCGGCGCATCGGTTTCATTCAGGATTGCCTGGTCAACTCCGGGCTCAAGACCTTGGTGCTCGGCATCAGCGGCGGCGTCGATTCCCTGACGGCTGGCCTCTTGGCCCAGCGCGCCATGCGTGAACTGCGCGCCCGCACCGGGGACGAACAGTACAAGTTCATTGCCGTGCGCCTGCCTTACGAAACCCAATTCGACGAGCACGACGCCACCGCATCGGTGGATTTCATCGCGCCCGACGAGCGTCACACCGTGAACATTGGCCCGGCGGTCAAATCCCTGGCCAATGAAGTCGCGGCGTTTGAAGGCAAGGCGGCGGTGTCGGTGGATTTTGTTCTGGGCAATACCAAGGCGCGGATGCGCATGGTCGCTCAATACACCATCGCCGGCGCGGCCCAGGGTTTGGTGATCGGCACCGACCACGCCGCCGAGGCCGTGATGGGGTTCTTCACAAAGTTCGGTGACGGCGCCTGCGACCTCGCGCCGTTGAGCGGCCTGGTAAAAAATCAGGTTCGGGCCATCGCCCGCAGCTTCGGCGCGCCGGAGTCGCTGGTGGAAAAAATCCCTACCGCAGACCTTGAAGACCTGGCACCGGGCAAGCCGGACGAGGCCTCCCACGGCGTGACCTACGCCGAGATCGATGCCTTCCTGCACGGCGAGCCGGTGCGCGAGGAAGCGTTCAGGATCATCTGCGACACCTACCGCAAGACCCGGCACAAGCGCGTGATGCCGTTTGCGCCGTGATTGTGGGCGCCTGAAATGACGCCATCTCGGAATGCCGCCCAGAGCAGGCTCGCTCCCACACAAATCTGCAGAACACTCCAAACCTGTGGGAGCGAGCCTGCTCGCGATGAACGATGACGCAGTCGAAGGTCAGGCAAAACTGAGATCGACGTAGGGCGTTTCTGAAAGCAATGGGCGCCCATTGAGGCGGCACAAGCGGCGATGCACATTCGGGCATCGCCCCTCGCCGGACCGCCCTCATGAGATCCCGATTATTTGCTACTCGCAAAGCCGCGATCGTGTTGGGGCTGATCGTCAGCCAGCCGCTGGCCTTCGCCCAACCGCAGTCAGGCGCATCGCAAGACAGGCTGCTGCCGGACTTTTTTTCATTGAAGGGCGCAACAAGCTACGCCTGGCAAGCGGAGGAAACTCCGCAGGCGTCGCAGATGCTGAATTGCAGGCCCTCGGGCGCACAGAGCGACGGCACGCAACCGGCCGACACCCGTCAGAAACATTTTCTGGATAAGGAAGAGCAGCGATCGAGACCCCGCTCGTTCGGGATCTCAATCGACCTGCAAGACCCCCTTTCAATAGAGGCCTTGAACTAGACGCCCGGGGGCCCGGGCATCGATTACTTCAGGGTCACGGTGCCTTTCATCATCGAGATGTGGCCCGGGAACGAGCAGAAGAAGCCGTATTTCTCGGCCGCATCCAGTTTCGATACATCGAAGGTCACCGAGTCGGTTTCCTTGGCGCCGATGATCTTGGTGTGGGCGATGACGCGGGCGTCGCCGTCTTTCAGGTAATTCTTGTCGATGCCAGCACCCAGGCCATCGGTGGCGATGGGCTGCATGTCAGCTTCTTTGCTCAGCACCCAGTTATGGCCCATCACGTTTTTCGGCAAGCTGCCGGAGTGGGTCAGCTCAACGGTGAAGGTCTTGCAGCTTTTATCGATCTCAATGGCCTTGGTGCTGAAGGACATTTGGTCGGTGGAGTCGATGGTGGTCTTGCACTCGGCAGCCATCAATTGGCTGCTGGCCAGCGTCAACAGGGATACCGCAACAAGTTTGGCAAACATGGTGAATCTCCAAGGCATGGTTAACAACAATTTCGAATGGACAGAAGACTGCCTGAAAATCCGGCAAGTTCATATGACCTGGGTCATAAACTGTATACAACTTTAGCGCTATGACCCCCATCGAAACAATCTACCAGTCAGACGTCCGAGGCAGCCCTATCATTAGACCATTACCCCTCATCAGGAAACGCCTGTCATGTTCATCAACAGCTTTTTGTGCAGCTTGCTCGCCGCCTATGCCTGCGGCGCCAGTGGCACCTGTGAAACGTCCCGGCGCGACGTTTAGACCTTGGAGCCTCGCGTCACTGCCTTTACCCTGTGGTCACCCTGATCCTGGAGCAAGGCATGTCATTAGCATCCGTTTGTGTATTTTGTGGCGCCAGCACCGGCTCCCATCCGGCCTATCGTGAAGCCGCCGTCGCCCTCGGGCGCGCCTTGGCGCAGCGCCAGTTGACCCTGGTGTACGGCGGTGGCGCCGTGGGTCTGATGGGGATCGTGGCCGACGCCGCACTGGCGGCCGGCGGTGAAGTGATCGGAATCATTCCCCAAAGCCTGAAAGACAAGGAAATCGGCCACAGCGGCCTGACTCGCCTGGAAGTGGTCGATGGCATGCACGCGCGCAAGGCCCGGATGGCCGAGCTCAGCGACGCGTTCATCGCCCTGCCCGGCGGCCTGGGCACCCTGGAAGAACTGTTCGAAGTCTGGACCTGGGGCCAGCTCGGTTACCACGGCAAACCCCTGGGGTTGCTGGAAGTGAACGGTTTCTACAGCAAATTGACGGGTTTCCTTGATCACATCGTCGGCGAAGGCTTCGTTCGCGGAGCACACCGTGACATGCTGCAAGTCAGCGAATCGCCGCAAACGCTGCTCGACGCCCTGAACGCCTGGCAGCCGACAATGACGCCAAAGTGGACCGAGCAAACGCCCGACTAACCCTTCGGTGCCGATACCGGGCAGAATATGCGCCGTTCACCTCACCTTCGACCCCAAAGGATCGCCCATGGCCAAACCTAATTATTCCTTCGCCAAACGTCAGAGAGACCTGGCCAAGGAGCAGAAGAAAGAGGAAAAACTTCAGCGCAAGAAAGCGATGGCTGAAGAAGAAGCCGCCGCACTGAACCCGGAAACAGACGGTGACGCGGCTGCAGAAAGTGATGCTGAAACTCCGAAGGACCAGGCGCCCGACGCCTGAGCCTGCAGCCGCTCTGAACGTTGCAGGAGCGAGCACGTTCGCAAAGTATGTGAAGGCGTCCGGGCATCTGATTCCCCGCGTCACCTTCACGTCCATCGCGAGCAGGCTCGCTCCCACGCAGGGCGAAAGGGCTGCTGTCAGTCCAAGGGCATCACGGTGACGCGAACCTCCGGGTCGTGATTGCCGCCCCCCAGAATCACCCCTCGCAACGGCGACACATCGGAAAAGTCCCGGCCCCAGGCCAGGGTGATGTGTTCCAGCGCCGGCTGCACATTGTTGGTCGGATCAAAATCCACCCACCCCAGCACCGGGCAATACACCGAAACCCAGGCATGAGAAGCATCGGCACCGATCAGACGCGGTTGCCCCGGCGGTGGCTGGGTCAACAGGTAGCCGCTGACGTACCTCGCCGCCAGCCCCCGTGAGCGTACGCACGCGAGCATCAGGTGGGCGAAGTCCTGGCACACCCCGCGCCGGCGTTCCAGCACTTCCACCAGGGGCGTCGCCACCTGGGTGGCTTCGGCATCGAAGGTGAACTCGCCGAAAATCTTCTCCATCAACGCCTGGACACCCAGCAACAGCGGTCGACCAGCCGGGAAACAGCTTTGCGAGAAGTCGACGAAATTGCGCTTGAGGTGCACATAGGGCGACTGGAATCGATATCGACACGCATCCAGTCGCTCGGCAGTCAGTGGCTGGCCGCTGTAGGCCAGCGCATCGCGGGTGTCCTCCCAGGCCGGGGACCGGGTGAAATCCAGCACAGGCCTGGCCAGCACTTCAACGGTGAGCCGGGCATTGACCTGCAATTCATCATGGGGCCGCTCGAACGCCAGGCGCGCGAGCGGATTGCCGAACACGTCCAGCTCGTCCCGGCGCGAAGTCGGCTCGGGGCTGATCTGCAGTTGCTGCTCGGTGCAGCGCTGCCACGCACACGGTCGCGGCCACAGATGCGCCAACTGCTGGGCGAGGGACACCGGGCTGTCGTAGTGATAATGAGTGTCGTGGAAAATCTGGTAACGGGCGCTCATCAGACGGACACCGTGCGCTGGCTGACATCGTCGACGTGGGCGAAGTGGCGCAGCGCCAGGCGATCCGACACCAGTCCGCTGGCGTCTGCGATCTCTTGCAACAGGTCAGCCAGACCGTCGACTGCGGCCCGCACACTGGTTTCGCCGAACAGCGGATTCTCCAGGCAACCCAGGTCGAAACGCGCCAGGCGCTCCACCAACAGCGGCAGCACCGCTTCGCGCGGCGCGGCGAAATCGTCGTTCAGGCGTTTGAGGCTGCGGGTCACCAGCTTCAGCTGGAACAGCACCGCGTGCGGGTTCTGCTCGTCGAGCAGCAACAGGTCGAGCACCGGGATCAACTGCGCCACCGCCAGATACCGCGAACGGTAGGTGATGCTGCTGTTGCCCAGCTCCAGCAACCACTCAAGACCCGCCTGATCGAAAGCCCCACTGCCACGCAGGAACGCCGCCAGGCTGGCACTGAGAAACTGCAGGCGCTCAATCCGCCGCCCGATCATCAGGAAGCGCCAGCCTTCGTCGCGCGTCATGTCGTCGAGGGCGAAACCGGATAGCGCCGCCAGCGACATCACCAGTCGGTTGAGAAAATCCAGCAACTCGCCGAAGTCCGGCTCTGCGGTTTCCAGCTCCATCGCTTCACGCTGCAACTCCACCAGCGCCTGCCAGTTTTCCCGGGAAAGCTTGCCGCGCACCTGAGACGCCGCCCACTGCAAACGCTGCAGATTGGCGCGCAGGCTGAATGGCCAGTCATCGCCGAGCAATGCCGCCAGCAACCGCTCCGGCAACGCGCCTTCTTCGGGCAACAGCATCAGACGCTCGCCGAGATCGACCGCCGCGCGCAGAGCTTGCGGGTCGTCACCGTCGACGTAACGCGCCAGCATGATCCGCAGCAGCCGGGCGCTGTCATCGCAGCGCTCGCAGTAACGACCGAACCAGAACAGGTTCTCCACGACCCGCGACGGCAAATACGGATCGCGTCGCACCAGGTCGTGCACGCCGATACTGCGCTGGGCTTTCCACTGCTCGCCGCTGGGTGGGCGGTCTCCCAGCACCCAGGTGTCCTTGCTCGCACCGCCGCGTTGCATCGACACCACTTCGGCATCCGCTTCGGCGGCCACCCGGGTCAGGCCACCGGGCAGCACCCGATAACCGGTATCGCTGGCCACCGCATACACGCGCATGCCGATGGCCCTGGGCTGCAACTGCCCATTCTCGGCCTGCCACACCGGCGCCTGGGACAGTTGCGCCAGCTCCTGCGCCACGTAGGCGTAAGGTCGCGCCTGCATGCGTTCGGCGAGTATCCGACGCTGCTCTTCGTTCAAGTCCCTTCCCAGCACCGGGGCGAAGCTCTGGGAGGGAAACGCCGGCCTGATCAGCAACTGCGGGAGTTTTTCCAGTGCCTGGGCCAGCACGGGCGCTTCGCCGCACCACCAGGTGGCGATGGAGGGCAGGATCAGTTCTTCGCCAAACAGGAATTGATTGATGCGGGGCAGAAAGCCCAGCAGCCCCGGCGACTCCAGCACACCGCTGCCCAGCGCGTTGGCCACCAGCACCCGGCCCTGTCGCACGGCTTCGAGCAGGCCCGGCACGCCAAGGGCCGAATCGGTGCGCAGCTCCAGCGGGTCGCAGAAATCGTCGTCGAGCCGACGCATGATCGCGTGGACCCGGCGCAGGCCACTCAAGGTTTTCAGGTAGACGGTGGCGTCGCGCACGGTAAGGTCGCCACCCTCCACCAGGGGGTAACCCAACTGCCGCGCCAGATACAGATGCTCGAAATAGCTTTCGTTGAAACGCCCCGGCGTCAGCAACACCACCAAGGGTGCCTCGTCGCTGCTGGGCGCCTGACGGGCCAGGGTTTCCTGAAGCGTGCGGAAGAATCCGGCCAGATGCTGCACCTTCAAGTCGCGGTACAGCTCCGGAAACGCCCGGGACACGATGGTGCGATTTTCCAGGGCGTAACCGGCACCGGACGGCGCCTGGGTGCGGTCCGCCGTCACCCACCAGCGACCGTCCGGCGTTCGCGCCAGATCCACGGCGTACAGGTGCAAAAAGGCCCCGTCCGGTGGCGTGATGCCCTGACAGGGCCACAGGAAATTGTTATGGCCGAAGACCAGCTCGGCAGGCAGCAGGCCTTCGCTGATCAAGCGTTGCGGACCATACAGGTCGGCCAGCACGGCGTTCAACAGACGCGCCCGCTGGGCAATGCCCGCCGACAATTGCGCCCACTCATCGGCCGCGATCACATGCGGCAGCAGGTCGAGTTCCCAGGGCCGATCCGCGCCCTTGGGGTCGGCGTAGACGTTGTAGGTCACGCCGTTTTCCTGGATCTGCCGCGTCAGCAAGGCCTGGCGCTGCACCAGTTGCGCGGGCGTGCTGCGTTGCAACTGATCGAACAGTCGCCGCCAGTGCGCACGGACGCCGCCGCTCGCGTCGAGCAGTTCATGGTAGGTACCCGCCGTGAGCGGGTAGCGGTCTAGCAGGTCAGGCATGGAAAGCTCGGCAGACAGCAGGGAACGGTCAGACTAACGCAGCCGTGTGACGCCCGGATAGACGCAACATCCGGGCGTCGCATACGGTTTAGAAACGTCGTAAATCGAGGGTCATCGGCAGCTCATCGTCAATGTCCAGCGTCGGTATCGGCAGTTTCCCGGGGCGGTGCCCAATGCGGAAAAACCGCGCCATCCGCCGGCTCTCGGCTTCATTGGAGTTCACCGGCAGGGTCTCGTAGTTGCGCCCTCCCGGATGGGCCACGTGATACTGGCAGCCCCCCAGCGAGCGCTGCATCCAGGTATCGAGCAGATCGAACACCAGCGGCGCATGCACCGCAATCGTCGGTTGCAGGCAATTGGCCGGCTGCCAGGCACGGAACCGCACGCCCGCGACGAATTCCCCGACTCGCCCGGTGGGCTGCAAGGGCACCGGCACGCCGTTGCAGGTCAGCAGGTAGCGTTGCGGGGGCAGTCCGCTGAGCTTGACCTGCAGGCGTTCCAGCGACGAATCCACATAACGCACCGTGCCGCCAGCGGCGCCCTCCTCGCCCAGCACGTGCCAGGGTTCCAGCGCCTGGCGCAGTTCCAGTTCGATGCCACTGACGGCGTAGTCGCCCACCTTGGGAAAGCGGAACTCCAGATGCGCGGCAAACCACTCGGCCCGCATGGGATAGCCGGCCGCATTGAGGTCGACGAGGACGTCGGCGAAATCCTGCTCGATGAAATGCGGCAACAGGAAGCGGTCATGCAGTTCGGTGCCCCAGCGTGCCAGTTTCGGCGGTGCATAAGGCTCGCGCCAGAACCGCGCGACCAATGCCCGCAACAGCAACTGCTGAACCAGGCTCATGCGCGCATGGGGCGGCATCTCGAACGCACGCAATTCCAGCAGCCCCAGGCGCCCGGTCGCACCATCCGGGGAGTAGAGCTTGTCGATGCAGAACTCGGCCCGGTGGGTATTGCCGGTCACGTCGATCAGCAGGTTGCGCAGCAGCCGGTCAACCAACCATGGCGGGCAGTCCTCACCGGGTGCCGGCATCTGTGCAAAGGCGATTTCCAGCTCGTACAACGCATCGTTGCGTGCTTCATCGACCCGGGGCGCCTGAGAGGTCGGGCCGATGAACAAACCGGAAAACAGGTAGGACAGGGACGGATGGTTATGCCAGTAGCTGATCAGGCTGCGCAGCAGGTCAGGACGGCGCAGGAACGGTGAGTCGGCCGGCGTCGCGCCACCCAGTACGAAATGATTACCGCCACCGGTGCCTGTGTGCCGGCCATCGATCATGAATTTCTCACTGGTCAACCGCGTCTGCCGCGCCTGCTCATAGAGAAACTCGGTGCGTTCAACCAGTTCGTCCCAGGTGGCGGAGGGCTGCACGTTGACCTCGATCACGCCGGGGTCAGGGGTGATGCGAAAGTTGCCCAGGCGCGGATCGCTCGGCGGTTCGTAACCCTCCAGCAACACCGGGCAGTGCAGCTCCTGCGCCGTGGCCTCGATGGCGCCGACCAATTGCAGGTAATCCTCAACCCGCTCCAGGGGTGGCATGAACAGGTACAACCGCCCCTCCCGCGCCTCGGCACAGAGCGCGGTGCGCGTCAGCCAGTGCGCCGATTCATCGACTTGCGGCGCCCGGTCCTGCTCGACATGCGTCCCGCCCTGGCGTTGCAGTTGCTCGGTGTCAGGCAGAGGCGGGAAATCCTGATTCGGATCCTGTGGATGAATGAACGGATACTCCGCCGCCTTCACCCAGGGCTGCGAGCCGAGCGGCAGGCGATATCCCAGCGGCGAATCTCCCGGCACCAGCCGGCAATGCTCGTCGCGCAGGTACCAGCGCCCACTCTGCCACTGATCGCCCTTGGCGGTGCGCGCCAGCGGCAGCACCTGGCCGATCACCTTGTCCAGGCCCTGACTGAATACCTTGCGCAACCGCGCACGCTCCAGCGGATCCTCCAGGCGCGAATCTTCGGCGCTGACGTTTTGCGGCAATGCGCCCTCGCGCCACAGGTAATAGAAATTGTCCTCGTAGGCTGGAAACACAAAACGTGTCGGAATTTTCAGGCGTTCCGCCACGCTCGCCAGGAAGCGCCCCGCCAGCTCGCCATCGGCGCCATAGTCCTGCTGTTCATCGGCAATCAGCGCGCCGTTGTGCCAGATCGGCACCCCGTCACGCCGCCAGTACGCATTCAGCGACCAGCGCGGCAGCTGCTCGCCCGGGTACCACTTGCCCTGGCCAAAATGCACCAGGCCATTGGGCGCATAGCGCTTGCGCAGGCGCTGGAACAGTTCGGCAGACAACCGTCGCTTGTCCGGCCCGAGCGCGGCGGTGTTCCACTCGGCACCGTCCGGGTCGTCGATGGAGACGAACGTCGGCTCGCCGCCCATGGTCAGGCGTACATCGCCTTTGAGCAGATCGGCGTCGATCTGCCGGCCCAGCGCCTGGATCGCCAGCCACTGCTCATCGGTGTAGGGCTGAGTGACGCGCGGCGCTTCCCAGATCCGCTCCACGGACATTTCATGGCTGAACTCGCACTCACAGGGTTCCACCAGGCCGCTGATCGGTGCCGCAGAGCCCGGATCGGGGCTGCACGCCAACGGAATATGTCCTTCGCCGGCAAACAGCCCGGAGGTGGCGTCCAGGCCGATCCAGCCGGCACCGGGCAAGTAGACTTCGCACCAGGCATGCAGGTCGGTGAAATCCACCTCGGTGCCCGACGGACCGTCCAGGCTTTTGACATCAGCCTTCAGTTGAATCAGGTAGCCGGAGACAAAACGGGCGGCCAGCCCCAGGTTGCGCAACAGTTGCACCAGCAGCCACGCCGAGTCGCGGCAGGAACCGCTCGCGTGTTCGAGGGTGTACTCGGGTGTCTGCACGCCCGGCTCCATGCGAATCAGGTAGCCGATGTCTTCGCTCAGGCGCTGGTTGAGCCCCACCAGGAAATCCACGCTGGGCAGCGGCGTACGGTCGATGCCGTCCAGATAGGCCTTGAGCTTTGGCGTCAGGGGCAGCGTTTCCAGGTACGGCGCCAGCTCCTTGCGCTCGTCGGCAGCGTAGGCAAACGGGATGTTTTCGGCGTAGGGCTCAAGGAAAAAGTCGAACGGGTTGAATACCGCCATTTCCGCCAGCAGATCGACCTCGATCCGCAGTTCGCTGGTTTTCTCGGGGAATACCAGACGGGCGAGGTAATTGCCCTGCGGGTCCTGCTGCCAGTTGATGAAGTGCTGCTCGGGCGAGACTTTCAACGCATAGGACAAAATCCGCGTACGGCTGTGGGCAGCCGGGCGCAGGCGAACGATCTGCGGGCCGAGTTCGACAGCGCGCTCGTAGCGGTAATGCGTGACGTGGTGCAATGCGACATGAATCGACACGGCGTGCCTCCTGCGAGCCTTGAGCCTGTTGGAAAGCGCGCAAGACTTATGCCACCCGACGGCGCTGGCGCTTTCTCCCTTTACTGGAGGCAGTACAGCACCAAAATCGGGCGATGCAGGGAATCATCGCTAATCGGTTGCACGGATTTGTGGCGAGTCGTTGCAATGTCGCAGGCAGGAATGGCCTCATCGCGAGCAAGCCCGCTCCTGCAGAATATCGCTGTCCCTGTGGGAGCGGGCTTGCTCGCGAAGGGGCCGGCAGCAACAGCTCAATAGCCGATCACTGCCGCGACAACGCAAAACGCCAACCCGAAGGCTGGCGTTCTGCTCATTTCATCAAGACCTCAGCGCGGCACAACCGGCTTGCGGGTCGGCTTCTGACCCTTGCCGCCCTTGGCCGCTTCCTTGCGCTCCTTGGCCGCCTGCTGATTGCGGGCGAACGCTGCGGCCTTGGCTTGTTCACGCTTGTCCCACGGGTTGCCGCCATCACTGGCGCGGGGTGGCAGACCGTTGTGCTGGGTGAGGATCTTCGTGGTCTTCTCCCCCGCCACCTTATGGCTACCGGCTGGCGTCGAGTTCTTGCGACGGGCGCTCTGGTAGCTGTCAGTCGATGGCTGGTGCAGCGGGATCAACTGGTGCTTGGCCGGCCCGATCAGGTCGCCACGGCCCATGCGCAGCAACGCCTCGCGCAGCATCGGCCAGCCCTTTGGATCGTGGTAACGCAAGAACGCCTTGTGCAGGCGGCGCTGCTCCTCACTCTTGACGATGGTCACCGCGTCGCTCTTGTAAGTGACCTTGCGCAGCGGGTTCTTGCCCGAGTGATACATCGCGGTGGCGCTGGCCATCGGCGACGGGTAGAACGCCTGCACCTGGTCGGCACGGAAACCGTTGCCCTTGAGCCACAGGGCCAGGTTCATCATGTCTTCGTCGGTGGTGCCCGGGTGCGCGGCGATGAAGTAAGGAATCAGGTACTGCTCTTTCCCCGCTTCCTTGGAGTACTTCTCGAACATGCGCTTGAACCGGTCATAGCTGCCGATGCCCGGTTTCATCATCTGGTTGAGCGGCCCTTCCTCGGTGTGTTCCGGGGCGATCTTCAGGTAACCACCGACGTGATGGGTCACCAGCTCCTTGACGTACTCCGGCGACTCGACCGCGAGGTCGTAGCGCAGGCCGGAAGCGATCAGGATCTTCTTCACGCCCGGCAAGGCACGGGCACTGCGGTAGAGCTGGATCAGCGACGAGTGGTCGGTGTTCAGGTTCGGGCAGATGCCGGGGAACACGCACGACGGCTTGCGGCAGGCGGATTCGATTTCCGGGCTCTTGCAGGCAATGCGGTACATGTTCGCGGTCGGCCCGCCAAGGTCGGAAATGACCCCGGTGAAACCCGGCACCTTGTCGCGGATCTCTTCGATCTCGCGAATGATCGATTCTTCGGAGCGGTTCTGGATGATCCGCCCTTCGTGCTCGGTGATCGAGCAGAAGGTGCAGCCGCCGAAGCAGCCACGCATGATGTTCACCGAGAAGCGGATCATCTCGTAGGCCGGGATCTTCTCCTTGCCGTACGCCGGGTGCGGAATGCGCGCATAGGGCATGCCGAACACGTAGTCCATTTCTTCGGTGGTCATAGGAATCGGTGGCGGGTTGAACCAGACGTCCACCTCGCCATGCTTCTGCACCAGCGCACGGGCGTTGCCCGGGTTGGTTTCCAGGTGAAGCACGCGGTTGGCGTGGGCATACAGCACCGCGTCGTTACGCACCTTTTCCACCGACGGCAGACGAATCACGGTCTTGTCGCGGGTCATCTTCGGGCTGGCCAGGATCTGCACGACCTTGGCTTCCTGTGGATCCTCAACCTGACCTTTCTCTTGTTCGATGGCGCAGGCCTGAGTGTCCTGGGTGTTCACGTACGGGTTGATGATCTTGTCGATCTTGCCCGGACGGTCGATGCGCGTGGAATCGACTTCGTACCAGTCTTTTGGCGTGTCGCGACGGATGAACGCCGTGCCGCGAACGTCGGTGATGTCTTCGATCTTGTGGCCATAGGACAGGCGCTGGGCCACTTCGACGATAGCGCGCTCGGCGTTGCCGTACAGCAGGATGTCGGCGCAGGCGTCGATCAGGATCGAGTTACGCACCCGATCCTGCCAGTAGTCATAGTGGGCGATGCGGCGCAGGGAGGCCTCGATGCCACCGAGCACGATCGGCACATGGTTGTAGGCTTCCTTGCAGCGCTGGCTATAAACCAGGCTCGCGCGGTCCGGCCGCTTGCCCGCCAGGCCGCCGGCGGTGTAGGCGTCGTCGGAGCGAATTTTCTTGTCGGCGGTGTAGCGGTTGATCATCGAGTCCATGTTGCCGGCCGCGACGCCGAAAAACAGGTTCGGCTCGCCGAGCTTCATGAAGTCGTCTTTGGACTGCCAGTTCGGCTGGGCAATGATCCCGACGCGGAAGCCCTGGGCCTCCAGCAGCCGACCGATGATCGCCATGCCGAACGACGGATGGTCAACGTAGGCGTCGCCGGTGACGATGATGATGTCACAGGAATCCCAGCCAAGCTGATCCATCTCCTCCCTGCTCATCGGCAGGAATGGCGCTGGACCGAAGCATTCGGCCCAGTACTTGGGATAGTCAAATAACGGCTTGGCTGTTTGCATGACGATGACCGGTTAGGCTGGCGTGAAATTTCGCGGGCGCGGAATATAGCACAAATTTTGACCAATTCCGACGGCTGTGGTCGGAAATTCCGCACATCCATGTGGGAGCGGGCTTGCTCGCGAAGGGGGTGCGTCAGTCGACATTGATGTTGTCTGGCACAGCGCCCTCGCGAGCAAGCCCGCTCCCACGGGTTATTCGTCGTCGTCGAAGTTATAGCTACCCGGCGCCAGATTCTCGAAGCGTGTGTACTTGCCGATGAACGCCAGCCGGACAAAACCGATCGGACCGTTCCGCTGCTTGCCGATGATGATCTCGGCAATGCCCTTGTGCTCGGTTTCCGGGTGATACACCTCGTCGCGATACACGAACATGATCACGTCGGCGTCCTGCTCGATCGCTCCGGATTCCCGCAAGTCGGAGTTCACCGGACGCTTGTTCGGTCGTTGTTCGAGGGAGCGGTTGAGCTGGGACAGGGCCACCACCGGGCAGTTGAATTCCTTGGCCAGGGCCTTCAGCGATCGGGATATCTCGGAAATCTCGTTGGTCCGGTTGTCACCGCTGGAGCCCGGAATCTGCATCAGTTGCAGGTAGTCGATCATGATCAGGCCGACATCGCCATGCTCGCGGACCAGCCGCCGGGTGCGGGCGCGCATTTCCGACGGGCTGATGCCGGCGGTATCGTCGATGAACAGCTTGCGATCATTGAGCAGGTTGACCGCCGAGGTCAGGCGCGGCCAGTCATCGTCATCCAGTTGACCCGAACGAACCTTGGTCTGGTCGATACGTCCCAGGGACGACAACATACGCATGATCAGCGATTCGCCTGGCATCTCCAGCGAGTAAACCAGCACGGCCTTCTCGCTGCGCAGCACGGCGTTTTCCACCAGGTTCATCGCGAAGGTGGTTTTACCCATGGACGGACGGCCGGCGACGATGATCAGGTCGGCCGGCTGCAGGCCGCTGGTCTTGTCGTCGAGGTCGGTGTAGCCCGTGGACAGTCCGGTGATGCCTTCGCCTGTGTTGAACAGGGTGTCGATGCGGTCGATCGCCTTGGTCAGCAAATCGTTGACGCCCACCGGACCGCCGGTCTTGGGTCGCGCCTCGGCGATCTGGAAGATCTGCCGTTCGGCTTCATCGAGGATCTCTTCGGCGGTGCGGCCTTCAGGGTTGAAGGCGCTGTCGGCGATTTCGGTGCTGATGCCGATCAACTGACGCAAGGTCGCGCGCTGGCGGACGATCTGCGCATAGGCCTTGATGTTGGCGACGGACGGCGTGTTCTTCGCCAGCTCGCCCAGGTAACCGAGGCCGCCGACCTGGGACGTCTGACCTTCCTTGTCCAGTTGCTCGGCAAGGGTCACGACGTCGATGGGCGAGTTCTGGTCGGCCAGTTTGGCAATCGCGCGAAAAATCAGGCGGTGATCATGTCGATAGAAATCGCCGTCGGAGACTTGATCGAGCACGCGCTCCCAGGCGTTGTTGTCCAGCATCAGACCACCGAGCACAGCCTGTTCGGCTTCGATGGAATGCGGCGGCACTTTCAGCGCGGCGGTTTGCAGATCGTATTGCTCGGGAGCGGAGATTTCGTTCATGGTCACTTGGTTTTTTAGGAAAGCAGGAATTGAAAAACGGGAGTTCCCAGAAAGACAAAGGGCACGACCTGTAAACAGGATCGTGCCCGATGTTACCGGCAAGCACCCGAGGGTGCCAGCCGACAAGTGCTGCTTAAGCTGCTACCACGACAACGCGTACGGTGGCTTCAACTTCGGCGTGCAGGTGCACGGCCACGTCGAATTCACCTACGTTGCGGATGGTGCCGTTCGGCAGACGAACTTCGCTCTTCTGCACTTCAACGCCGGAGGCGGTCAGTGCATCAGCGATGTCGTGGGTGCCGATCGAACCGAACAGCTTGCCTTCGTCACCGGCAGTGGCAGTGATGGTCACTTCCAGCTCAGCCAGGTGGGCAGCGCGGCTTTCAGCCGAGGCTTTACGGTCTGCTGCTGCTTTTTCCAGCTCAGCGCGACGCTCTTCGAACGCAGCCAGGTTGGCAGCGGTCGCAGCGGTAGCTTTGCCGAAAGGCAGCAGGTAGTTACGACCGTAGCCGGCCTTAACGTTTACTTTGTCGCCCAGGTTGCCCAGGTTGGCGATTTTTTCCAGAAGGATCAGTTGCATGTGGAAATCCTCTAACTTTTAACCTTCACCGTTCGCGTTATCGGCGTCTTTCGGCGCCAGACGACCGCGAAAATCAATCAGGCTGTCGACGATGGCCAAGACCACCAGCAACGGATAGATCAGCTGCATGAACAGCAACAACGTGACGTACAACCCCACCAGCCAGAACCTGGCCAGTCGCTTTTGCGCCACCAGCCCGTGAATCAGGGCCAGCCCGGCGAACACCAGCGGTACACTGCACAACGGCGTCAACATGGCCATCTGCGGACCGATGTTCGGCCCCAGAAGCATGCACGCCAGCAGTAACATCGCCAGCACCAGCGGGAAGCGGATGGTGCGAAACTCGCGACCAAAACCACCCGGGTTGTACAACAACGCCTGCCAGTAGCGCCCGACAAGCAGGCTCAGCACACTGACGATTTGCAACAAGGCCGCAATCAGGCCGGTCAGGACCGGTGCAATCAGGGACGCAAAATGCGCTTGCTCATCTACCGACAACTTCTGGTAGACATCACCGAGTAGCGACGGCATGACCTTGATCAAGGCCTGCGCCAGCATCTCGATCTGGGGAGCGAAAACCGTCCCCAGCACCCCTGCAAACACCACTCCCATCGCTATGCTGACCAGCAGCACGCGGATCCAGGATTCGCTTGCGCGCAAAACCAGCGCAAGGCTCGAAGACCCCAGCAGCACCAGAAGTGCCCGTGGGTCGTCGGAATACAGCCACCAGATCAACGCCGGCAGCAGTCCCAGAGCCAGAACGCCCAGGGCGTCCTGCAATCCGCGCCGCAGGAGCACAAGGCATCCGGCGGCAGCACCCAACCAATACAACAACGGCAATGCAGCACATCCAGCCACTACAAGAGTGGCCTGCATACGGCCGCGCATGATGAACTCAGCTAAGGCACGCATGCTTTCAATCCTTTGCTACGTGTCGACTGCCCGGTCTCAGCGGCCGTGGCTGTCGGTGTAGGCCAGCAGGGCCAGGAAGCGGGCGCGCTTGATAGCGGTGGCCAGCTGACGCTGATAACGAGCTTTGGTACCGGTGATGCGGCTTGGAACGATTTTGCCGGTCTCGGATACGTAGGCTTTCAGAGTGTTGAGATCTTTGTAATCGATCTCCTTCACGTCTTCAGCGGTGAAGCGGCAGAATTTACGACGACGGAAGAAACGTGCCATGTAATAGGCTCCTCAAAAGGTCCGTGGATTACTCGTCAGCGTTATCGCTGTTGTCGCTGTCATCACCGTCAACGCCTTCGGCGTCGGAGTGCTCAGGACGGTCGCGACGCTCACGGCGCTCACTGCGGTTTTCTTCAGCCTTGAGCATCTCGGACTGGCCGGTAACGGCTTCGTCGCGACGGATGACCAGGTTACGGATCACTGCATCGTTGTAACGGAAGTTGTCTTCCAGCTCGGCCAGGGCCTTGCCAGTGCACTCAACGTTCAGCATCACGTAGTGAGCCTTGTGAACATTGTTGATTGCATAGGCCAGTTGACGACGGCCCCAATCTTCCAGACGGTGGATTTTGCCGCCGTCTTCTTCGATCAGCTTGGTGTAACGCTCAACCATGCCGCCGACTTGCTCGCTTTGATCCGGGTGGACCAAAAAGATGATTTCGTAATGACGCATGAATGCTCCTTACGGGTTGTAGCCTGCCGCTCAGAAGCGGTCAGACAAGGAGTGAATGACACTTATGGACTTGCTTGCGGGAGACACATGCGTGCCTGCCGTCACAGCAAGGGGCGCAATTGTAGAGAAGGGACCGGAGAGGTGCAAGGAAATTGGTGAATATTTGAACAATTGCCTCATCACAAAATAACTGTGGGAGCGGGCTTGCTCGCGAATGCGATATGCCAGCCAGTCGACGTGACTCGTGACTGACACACCACTTTTCGCGAGCAAGCCCGCTCCCACATTTGGATCGCGTAGGATCAGGCTTTTTTGCCTGCCGCCTTCACGCTCCGCTGACGTTGCGCTTCGAACAGGCAGACGCCGGTCGCTACGGAAACGTTGAGGCTGCTGACGCTGCCGCTCATCGGCAAGTGCACCAGGTAATCGCACAGGTCGCGGGTCAGGCGACGCATGCCGCTGCCTTCCGCGCCCATGATCAGGATGGTCGGGCCGGTCATGTCCTGCTGGTACAGGCTCTGCTCCGCCTCGCCCGCCGTGCCGACAACCCACAAGCCGCGCTGCTTGAGCTTTTCCAGGCTGCGCGCCAGGTTGGTCACGGCGACCAACGGAATCACTTCCGCCGCACCGCAGGCAACCTTGCGCACCGTCGGGGTCAGCGTGGCTGACTTGTCCTTCGGCACGATCACCGCCAGCGCACCGGCCGCATCGGCCGAACGCAGGCAAGCGCCAAGGTTGTGCGGATCAGTCACCCCGTCGAGCACCAGCAGCAGCGGCGCGCCCTCGGTGCGATCGAGCAGCTCGTCGAGCATCGCCTCACCCCAGACCTGGCTCGGGCTCACTTCGGCCACCACGCCCTGGTGCACGCCTTCGACCCAGGCATCGAGCTCACGCCGCTCGGCATTGCCGACCGGCACACGGTTTTCACCCGCGAGCGCGATCAGGTTCTGCAACCGCGGCTCACTGCGGCCTTCTGCCAGCCAGATCTGCTTGACGCGCTTGGGGTGGTGACGCAGCAAGGCTTCTACGGCATGCACGCCGTAGATTTTTTCCAACTGACTCATGACTTGGCCTTCGGTTTACGCGCCCCGCCGCTTTTGGCGGCTGGAGCGGAGCCCGCTTTCGGCGGGCCTTTACGGTGTTTGCTGGGCTTGCCGGCAGGCGCCTTGTCAGGCGCGGAACGTCCGGTTTTGCTACCGGTCGCCTTGCCCCCGCCTTTCGCCTCGCTCAGCAACGCCTTCTTCAGCTCCCGACTTTTGCGCACTTCGGCGTTTTTCGCCGCCGCATCGCTCGAACGGTAGGCTTCGACAGGCTTTTCCTTGGCGGGACGACGACCGGTTTTCGCCGCAGCCGGCTCAGCCGTTTTGGCGGAAGATGGCGCCGGCGCGCTGGAATCGGCGCCACGTTTCTTGCGACCGATCGGCGCGTTGATGGTCTTTTCGGCCATCTCGAAGTCGATCTTGCGCTCGTCGAGGTCGACGCGCATCACCCGCACTTCGACGGTATCGCCCAGGCGGAAACTGCGCCCGGTGCGCTCACCGGCGAGACGGTGATGCACAGGGTCGAAGTGGTAGTAATCGCCCGGCAGCGCCGTGACGTGGACCAGGCCCTCGACATAGATATCGGTCAGCTCGACGAACAGGCCGAAACCGGTCACGGCGGTGATCACGCCCGGGAACGACTCGCCCACGCGGTCTTTCATGAACTCGCACTTGAGCCAGTTCACCACGTCGCGGGTCGCTTCGTCGGCACGTCGCTCGCTCATCGAGCACTGCTCGCCCAACTGTTCCAGCGCCGCCTCGTCGTACGGATAGATGCGCGCCTTCGGAATGGTCATCGCACCGGCACGGCGAACGTGCGGGGTGTCCATCTTCGAGTGGATCACACTGCGGATCGCCCGGTGCGTGAGCAGGTCCGGGTAACGGCGGATCGGCGAAGTAAAGTGGGTGTAGGCCTCGTAGTTCAGGCCGAAGTGACCCTGGTTATCAGAGGTGTACACCGCCTGGCTCAACGAGCGCAGCATGACTGTCTGGATCAGATGGAAGTCCGGACGATCCTTGATGCTTGCCAGCAGCGCCTGATAATCCTTGGGCGATGGGCCATCCTTGCCTTTGTGCAGGGACAGACCCAGCTCACCGAGGAAGGCGCGCAGTTTTTCCAGTCGCTCCGGCGGCGGGCCGTCGTGAACCCGGTAAAGCGCAGGAATTTCGTGCTTCTTCAGGAATTCGGCGGTGGCCACGTTGGCGGCCAGCATGCATTCCTCGATCAGCTTGTGCGCATCGTTGCGCACGGTTGGGCGGATTTCGGCGATCTTGCGCTCGGAACCGAAGATGATCCGGGTTTCCTGGGTTTCGAAATCGATCGCACCGCGCACATGACGAGCCGCGAGCAGCACCTTGTACAGCGCATACAGCTGCTTGAGGTGCGGGACGATGTCGGTGTATTCGCCACGCAACTTGCGCGCTTCGGTGGCTTTCGGCGTCTCGAGCATCGCGCTGACCTTGTTGTAGGTCAGACGTGCATGGGAGTGGATGACCGCTTCGTAAAAGCAGTAATCGGTCATTTCACCGGATTTGGAGATGGTCATCTCGCAAACCATGGCCAGGCGATCGACCAGCGGATTCAGCGAGCACAGGCCGTTGGACAGTTGCTCGGGCAGCATCGGGATCACGCGCTCGGGGAAGTACACCGAGTTGCCGCGCACCTGGGCTTCGGCGTCCAGCGCCGAACCGAGCTTCACATAACTGGAGACGTCGGCAATCGCCACGTACAGCTTCCAGCCACCGGAAAACAGGCGCAGCTTGCCTGGGCGGGCTTCGCAGTAGACCGCGTCGTCGAAGTCACGGGCATCTTCGCCGTCGATGGTGACGAACGGCAGATGGCGCAGGTCGATGCGCTTCTCCTTGTCCTTCTCCTCGACTTCCGGCTTGAGCTTGCCAGCTTCCTTGAGTACCGCATCAGGCCAGACATGGGGAATATCGTAGGTGCGCAAGGCAACGTCGATTTCCATGCCCGGGGCCATGTAGTTGCCCACGACCTCGATGATGTCGCCTTGCGGCTGGAAGCGCGGTGTCGGCCAGTGGGTGATCTTCACCTCGACGAACTGACCGATATCGGCGTTGGCGTTGCGACCCGGGGTCACCAGCACTTCCTGCTGGATCTTCGGATTGTCTGCCACCACGAAGCCGATACCGCCCTCTTCGAAGTAACGACCGACGATGGTCTCGTGAGCGCGCGACACGACTTCGACGATCATGCCTTCGCGGCGACCGCGACGATCCACGCCGGACACACGGGCCAGCGCGCGATCGCCATCGAACACCAGGCGCATTTGCGCCGGGCTCATGAACAGATCTTCACTGCCATCGTCCGGGACCAGGAAACCGAAGCCGTCACGGTGACCGCTGATGCGGCCCAGGATCAGGTCGAGCTTGTCCACCGGCGCATAGGTGCCGCGACGGGTATAAATGAGCTGGGCATCGCGCTCCATGGCGCGAAGGCGGCGGCGCAGGGCTTCGATCTGGTCTTCGGTGGTCAAACCGAACTCTTCGACCAACTGCTCGCGGTTGGCAGGCGAACCCCGATCAGCAAGGTGCTGAAGGATCAGTTCGCGGCTGGGAATAGGGTTTTCATATTTTTCCGCTTCACGAGCGGCCTCGGGATCGAGGGACTGCCAATCGGCCATTAGAGAGTTTTCACCTTGTCTATATGCGGGTTAGTTTGGCATAGGCGCAATGAAACGGGAAATTTCGGGCTGCGACAGCCCTTCCAAAGCCCTTTATCGACACCGCAAAGCTGATTTGAATGCCGCTGGTAACATTTTTCAGGTTTTTTGAATTCAGGGGGTTTACAGTTAAAAAGACGCTCCGTATAGTGCGCGCCATCGACGACGCACTAGCGCTGCCGATACTGCCCAGATGGTGA
>NZ_JARZGC010000009.1:72380-257013 GCF_041354075.1 Pseudomonas fluorescens
AATTGGTAGACACGCCAGCTTCAGGTGCTGGTGACCTTACGGTCGTGGAAGTTCGAGTCTTCTTCTGGGCACCAATTTCGAGCTTGAGATTAGATCAATTTCAAGGCTCACACAAAAACCCGCGAAAGCGGGTTTTTGCATTCTAAGCATTTGATTTATTAAAACCAAATCAGGGGTTTACAGATCAAAATGCTCTCCGTATAGTGCGCCACATCAACAGCGGCAACGCTGAAGATGATTGCCCAGATGGTGAAATTGGTAGACACGCCAGCTTCAGGTGCTGGTGACCTTACGGTCGTGGAAGTTCGAGTCTTCTTCTGGGCACCAATTCTTGTAGAAACCCGCGAAAGCGGGTTTTTGCGTTTCTGGCCTGGAACATTTCCTACTGTAGGAGCGAGGTTGCTCGCGATGGACGTCAACGATAACGCTGACGGCCTGACACCCCGCGGTGAAGCGGCCTCAATCGCGAGCATGCTCGCTCATACAGGTAACAGCGCGCAGACGCAATGCTCATTTGAGAACAGATATCGTTTATCATTGTTGCAAGTTTTTGCAATGCGACAGTGAGGAACCCTGCGAATGATGTTTCGAAATACCCTGCGCCGCGGCCTGACCATCACCCTGCTCGGCCTGACACTCGCCACTCCCCTCACCCAGGCTGCCGACGCCGCCTCCCTGACCCTCTACAACGGCCAGCACAAGGAAGTCGGCGACGCCGTCGCCAAGGCCTTCGAAGCCAAGACCGGCATCCATGTCAACGTGCGCAAGGGCAGCAGCAACCAGCTCGCCAGCCAGGTCGTCGAAGAAGGCGATCGTTCACCTGCCGATGTCATCTACACCGAAGAGTCGCCACCGCTGAACAAACTCGGCGAACAGGGCCTGCTGGCGCAGACCGACGCCGCGACCCTGGCCGTCCTGCCCAAGGACTACGTTGCCCAGAACGGCACCTGGATCGGCGTCACCGCCCGGGTACGGGTCGTGGCTTTCAACCCGAAATTGATCGACGAAAAAGACCTGCCCAAGTCGGTCATGGAATTTTCCGATCCGAAATGGCAGGGCAAGGTCGGTTTCGTGCCCACCAGCGGCGCGTTCCAGGAACAGGCCGTCGCCATCATCAAGGTGCACGGCATGGACGCGGCCGAGGAGTGGCTGACCGGTCTGCGCGCCTTCGGCAAGACCTACAGCAACAACATGGTTGCACTCAAGGCCGTGGAAAACGGCGAAGTCGCTACCGTGCTGGTGAACAACTATTACTGGTTCGCACTGCAGCGTGAAAAAGGCCAGCTCGACTCGAAGCTGCACTACTTCACCGGCGGCGACGTCGGTGGACTGATCACCGTATCCAGTGCCGCCGTGCTCAAATCCAGCAAGCACCCCAAGGAAGCCCAGCAATTGCTCGCCTACATGGCCAGTGAAGAAGGTCAGCGGGTGATCACCCAGACCACTGCCGAGTACCCGCTGCACAAGGGCATGGAATCGGATCGTGGTCTCAAGCCGTTCAGCGAACTGCAAGCGCCCAACGTCACCCCTGCGGACCTCGGCAATGCTGAAGAAGCCCTGGATCTGGAACGCGACGTTGGCCTGAACTGATGAGCGCATCGTCAGTCGCCCCCGCCACGCGCGGGGGTTATGTGCCACGGCGCAAGCGGCCGTCGATCTGGCTGCTGCTGCCGGTGTTGGTGCTGGTGGTACTCAGCCTGCTGCCCCTGGCGTATGTCGGCCTGAAAACCTGGCAGGCCGGCTGGGCCGAGGCGCTGCACCTGCTATGGCGTCCCTACGTATTCGGCCTGCTGCGCAACACGCTGGCACTGATGGTCGGCGTGACGGTCGCCTGCGGCGTCATCGGGCTGTCGCTGGCCTGGCTGCTGGAGCGCAGCAATCTGCCGGGGCGGCGCCTGTGGGGCGTGATCCTGTGCCTGCCGTTCGCGGTGCCGGCGTTTGTCAGCAGCTTCACCTGGGTTTCGCTCAGCGCGCACTTCGAAGGCCTGGGCGGGGCGATCCTGGTGATGACCCTGTCGAAGTATCCGCTGATTTTCCTGCCGGTCGCGGCGACGCTGCGCAACCTTGATCCCTCCCTCGAAGAGTCTGCGCGCACCCTTGGCCAGAATCGCTGTGGCGTGTTCTTCAAGGTCACCCTGCCACTGCTCTGGCCGTCACTGCTGGCCGGCTCGCTCCTGATTGCGCTGCACATGCTGGTGGAGTTCGGCGCCCTGTCGATCATCGGCCTGCAGACCTTCACCACCGCGATCTACCAGCAATTCGAGCTGGAATTCAGCAACGCCAACGCCGCGATGCTGTCGGCGGTGCTGCTGGCGCTGTGCCTGATGCTGCTGTGGCTCGAGCTGCGGGTGCGCGGCAAAGGGCGTCACGTGCGCACCGGACAGGGCGCGGCGCGGCGCGCGGAACAGGTTCGCCTGGGCCCCTGGACAATCGCGGGACAGCTTTACTGCCTGACCCTGGCAATCATCGGCAGCGGCATTCCCCTGGGAATGCTGGCGTACTGGCTGATGGTGGGTTCCTCGGCAGCGTTTCCGGTGGCCGCGATCAGCGAGGCGCTGCTGTCTTCCCTGGCACTGTCCCTGGGCGGCGCCGCCTTGTGCCTGGTGCTGGCCGTCCCCGTGGGGTTGCTGGTGGTGCGCTACAAAGGCCAGTTGGCCATCTGGGCCGAACGCCTGCCGTACCTGCTGCACGCGTTGCCTGGGCTGGTGATTGCCCTGACACTGGTGTACTTCGCGCTGCATTATGTGCCGGCGCTGTACCAGACCTCGGCACTGCTGCTGATTGCCTACGCGCTGCTGTTTCTACCGCTGGCCCAGGCGCCGATTCGCACTGCCCTGAACAAGGCCGCACCACAACTCGAAGAAGCCGCCCGAACGCTGGGCGCATCGTCTTTCAGTGCGTTTTGCCGAGTGACCTTGCCGATCATTTTTCCGGCACTGGGGGCGGCGTTTGCGCTGGTGTTCCTGGATGCGATGAAGGAGCTGACGGCCACGCTTCTGCTCAGCCCGACCGGGCTCAACACGCTGGCCACGGAAGTGTGGGCGCATACCGCGAACGTGGAGTTCGCGGCGGCGGCGCCTTATGCGGCGTTGTTGATACTGGTCTCGGGACTGCCGGTTTACTTGCTGACGACGCGGATGTATTTGAGCCGCTGAGAACGCTATCGCGAGCAGGCTCGCTCCCACAGGGATCGCACTCGCTTTTGATCCGGCTTTTGACCTTGATCTGCCCCGTCGGAAGGCCGTACGTCAGGGGCGAGAAGCGCTTGGTTACTTGGCGTCGGGCCGCGCGGGCTTTTCCAAGTAACCCGCCGTAAGGAACCTTAAGTAGACTTTACCGCAACAATGGATATGTACACCCAAAAGAACATGGCCGGCTATAAGGCCGCCTTCGCTGGCAAGCCAGCTCCCACATGGGTCGCGTGTACACTCGCAGAAATCAGGCCCTGAACTGCCCCAGGCTCGCCTTGAGCTGGGCAGCCAGCCCATCCAGCACCTTGCCGCTCTCAGTCGTCTCCACCACCGCCTGAGCAGCTTTCTCAGCCTGGGCATGAATGGTTTCAACCCGTCCACGCACCGCCTGGGCGCCCTGCGCCTGATGAGCCGCTGCCTGGGTCGCCAGGCCAATCGCCGCATGCACTTGCTCGACCGACGCCTGCACCGACTGCTGCAAACGCGCGCTGTCGCGCAGCACCAGCAGACCTTCGCTGGCCTGACGCCCGGCTTGGCCAATCGCGGCCACGGCCTCGCGTGCGCCTTGTTGCAGGGCGACGATGTGCGCCTGGATGTCGCCGGTGGAGCTCTGGGTCTTGCTCGCCAACGCCCGCACCTCATCCGCCACCACGGCAAAGCCGCGACCGGTTTCACCCGCCCGCGCCGCCTCGATGGCCGCGTTGAGCGCCAACAGGTTGGTCTGCTCGGCAATGCCGTGAATCACGGTCAACACCACTTCGATCTGTTCGCTCTGCTGCGCCAGTCGCTCGATGACCTTCGCGCCTGTATCGACCTGCTCGGCCAAGGCTTCGATCAGGCTGCCGACCTTCGCCGACGTCCGGGTGTTTTCATCGGTGGCCGAACGAATGTCCACCACCTGCTGCAAGGCCGCCTGCATGGCATGGCTTTCAGACTGCGCCTCATCGGCCATCTGCGACAGCGCGCGCAGGCTCTCGGCCACCTCGTCACGCTGCATGCCGGCCGCCGCGTCGGCACCGGCATTGCGCAGGGTCATGGCGCCAATCTCGACACCGGTTCGCTGAGCGACATCGCCGGCTTCACGGACGATGGGCTGCAACTTGTCCACAAAGCGATTGACCGCCGACGCCATGTCGCCGATCTCGTCCTTGCTGTTGATCTGCACGCGCTTGGTCAGGTCGCCCTCGCCCGCCGCGAGGTCGTCCATGGCGATGATCAGCATTTTCAAGCGGTTGACCACACGCCGCCCCAACACCACGGCCAGCAGCAGCAACACGCCGCAACCTACCAGCGCCAGGCCCGCGCCGATGCGCCAACGCAGAGTGGCCGCCGCTTCCTGAACGGTGCCGGTGGTGTTGGCTTTCATGTCGGCGGCGGTGGACTGCGCGGAGGCCAGGCGTGCGCGCATGGCGGTGGCACTGTCGGCCGCCGCGCCCTTCAGGCTGTCGCCCACCAGTTGATCGCTGCTGGCGATCAGCGACTCGAAGCGTTTATCCAGGGCCGCCAGGTCGGTTTCCACCGAGGCCGTGGAGACACCCATCAGGACCTTGCCGATTTCCACGCCATTGGGGTTGATCGAGGCTTCCACGTAGTAGACCGACGGATCGTTCTTCGCCGCGTCCAGCACCTTGTCCAGCGCACGTTCGCCCTGGCCTTTTTCCAGAAGCGCCTTGTTGATCGGGTTTTCGCGGTTGAGGTAGCGTGTCAGATGCTGCCCGGTCGCGTCGTCATAGACCACGAACAGCACGTTGGGATTGCGCTGGGCCCGACGGGCGAATTCGGACAGGGTCGGCACGTCGTTGTCCCACATGGCGCGCGGTGCCACCGAGGCCAGCAGTTGTGCCATATCACTGGCGGAATCCTTGAGATCCTTTTCCAGCGTAGCCCGCAGCTGCGCCTGCTCTTCCTCCAACCGCGAGGACAATCCGGCGGTCAGGCGCTGACGCGTACTGGCGGAAAGACTGTCGAGGCTCGACGTGACTTCTCGCCCCGCCTGCTCGAGCTCGGTGGACAGCTTTTGACTGTCAGCCCCCAGGCGCACCCCCAAATCAGCTTCCAGCGCCGTCACCGTGCTCCGGGTCAGGGCAACCGCCACCAGCACCTGCACCAAAAGGGCGATACCAAGGGTAACGAACACAGGCCGCAACAGACGGCTTTGTAACAAGGAGAGAACGGCCGACACAGGTGATACCTCTGTTTTGACGCCATTAAATTGATGGCACGCATGCAAGCCATGCTTTTTAATGAAATCCCAGCAAAGGTCATGCCGTCTGACAGACAGATACGACAAAGGGCCCAACAGAGGGCCCTTTGCTTTTTACATCAACGACTTATCAGGCGAACGGATGACGCAGAACGATGGTTTCGTTGCGGTCCGGACCCGTCGAAATAATGTCGATCGGCGCGCCGACCAGCTCTTCGACGCGCTTGATGTAGTTGCGCGCGGCTTGCGGCAGCTCTTCCAGCGTCTTGGCGCCGAGGGTGGATTCTTTCCAACCCGGCATTTCTTCGTACACCGGCTCCAGGCCGATGTAGCTGTCGGCGTCGGTTGGTGCGTCGATCACTGCACCATCCTGGTTCTTGTAGCCGACACAGATGTTGATGGTTTCAAGGCCGTCCAGGACGTCCAGCTTGGTCAGGCACAGGCCCGAGATGCTGTTGACGTCGATGGCGCGACGCAGGATGACGGCATCGAACCAGCCGCAACGACGGGCACGCCCGGTGGTTGCACCGAATTCATGGCCGCGCTTGGCCAGGAAGGCACCCACGTCGTCGAACAGCTCGGTCGGGAATGGACCGGAACCAACGCGAGTGGTGTAGGCCTTGGTGATGCCCAGGATGTAGTCGATGAACATCGGGCCAACGCCAGAACCGGTGGCAATGCCGCCCGCCGTGGTGTTGGAGCTGGTGACGTACGGGTAGGTACCGTGGTCGATGTCCAGCAGGGAGCCTTGGGCACCTTCGAACATGATGTCCTTGCCGGCGCGACGCAGGTTATGCAGCTCGGCAGTGACGTCGAGCATCATCGGCTTGAGCAGCTCGGCGTATTCCATGCACTCGTCCAGGGTCTTCTGGAAGTCGATGGCCGGCTCTTTGTAGTAATTGACCAGTACGAAGTTGTGGTAGTCCAGCAACTCGCCCAGCTTGGCGGCGAAACGCTCGCGGTGGAACAGGTCGCCGATGCGCAGGCCACGACGTGCAACCTTGTCTTCGTATGCCGGGCCGATACCACGACCGGTGGTGCCGATCTTCAGCTCGCCACGGGCTTTTTCACGGGCCTGGTCCAGCGCCACGTGGTAGGACAGGATCAGCGGGCAGGAAGGGCTGATGCGCAGGCGCTCGCGCACCGGTACGCCTTTCTCTTCCAGCTTGTTGATTTCCCGCAGCAGGGCGTCGGGTGCAACCACCACGCCGTTGCCGATCAGGCACTGCACACCTTCGCGCAGCACGCCCGACGGGATCAGGTGCAAGACGGTTTTTTCGCCATCGATCACCAGGGTGTGACCCGCGTTGTGGCCACCCTGGTAGCGCACTACGGCGGCAGCATGTTCGGTCAGCAGATCAACGATCTTGCCTTTGCCCTCATCACCCCACTGGGTGCCCAGGACTACGACATTCTTACCCATAACACTTGTCCTCATTCGCGCAAACTTGGTGCCGGCGGCGGCCGGCAGGAAAACTCAAGAAGCCAGTGGCGATACTTGCCAAAGCCCGTTCTGCTGAATCAATTGCCGGTCGCAGTCCGCTTCACGGGCGGCGGCCAAAGGCTGGCCAGGCAAGGCCTGGACAACACGCTGACCCTCACTGCGCAACTGGCAAACCTGCTGCCAGAGTGCCGCATCCGTACTGTCAGGCATCCAGATACCGCCAGACGGTAGCTCGATCTCAGCACGCCCCAGGGTCACCAGGGTTTTCAAATCGGTAGAGAAGCCGGTGGCCGGACGGGCACGACCGAAGTCGGCACCGATGTCGTCGTAACGACCGCCCTGGGCAATGGACTGGCCAACCCCCGGCACGAATACGGCGAACACCACACCGGTGTGGTAGTGGTAGCCACGCAGCTCGCCCAAGTCGAAGTACAGCGGCAACTCCGGGAAGCGACTGGACAGACGCTCGGCAATCGCCAGCAAGTCGTCCAGCGCCGCCGCGACCTGCGCTGGCGCCTTGGCCAGGCGCTCGCGAGCGGCCACCAGCACTTCACGGCCACCGCACAGGTCCACCAGAGCGCGCAGCATGTCCGACAGATCCGCCGGCAAGCCTTCGGTCAAGGTAATGACCTCGTCGATGGCCTTACGTTGCAACGCATCGAACAACTGCTGCTCGACTTCACCGGACAAACCGGCGGCACGGGCCAGGCCACGGTAGATACCGACGTGGCCCAGGTCCATGTGCACATCCGGCACATCGGCCAGTTGCAGCATGGCCAGCATCAGGCTGATGACTTCGACGTCACTGCTCGGGCTGGCATCGCCGTACAACTCGGCACCCAGCTGAATCGGGCTGCGCGAGGACGACAGAGCACGCGGCTGGGCGTGCAGCACGCTGCCGGCGTAGCACAGACGATTAGGGCCTTCGCGACGCAGGGTGTGCGCATCGATGCGCGCCACCTGCGGCGTGATATCCGCCCGGAAACCCATCTGCCGGCCCGATTGCGGGTCGATGACCTTGAAGGTACGCAGATCCAGGTCCTGGCCCGCGCCGGTCAGCAGGGATTCCAGGTACTCGATATGGGGAGTCACGACAAACTCGTAACCCCAGCTCTGGAACAGATCCAACACCTGGCGACGCGCGACTTCTATGCGCGCCGCCTCTGGTGGCAGTACTTCTTCGATGCCATCTGGCAGCAGCCAGCGGTCTACCGTTGCCATTACGCCATTCCCCTATGATCCGGGCGGCAAGCCTTGGGGCGAGCCTTGAGTGAAGCAGAAAATACCTGGCCCTGCGCAAACCACGCGCATGAGCGACGAAGCGAAAAGCCCGTAACAGGCTTCGCCAAGCACTTTCCTCGTAAAACCTGTCGAGCCAAAAGGCCCGGGCTTCTGCACCTGAACAGCAACCAAAGGTGCAGACGCAAAAAAGCCGGGAATTTCCCGGCTGCCGCATCATACACACGTTTTCCCAAAGGATCACCCCGCCGAAGGTTTTAGCCGCCCGGCGGAGATGATTCAGGTCAACGTCGTATCAAGGCTTGGCTTTTTCCAGGTAGTGGAAGAAGTCACTGCTTGGGTCGAGGACCATGACGTCGGATTTGTTCGCAAAGCTTTCACGGTAGGCACGCAGGCTACGGTAGAACGCGTAGAACTCCTGATCCTGACCATAGGCCTTCGAGTAGATCGCAGCGGCCTGGGCATCGCCGTCACCGCGAATCTCTTCGGATTCACGATAGGCCTCAGCCAGCAGCACGCGGCGTTGACGATCGGCGTCGGCACGGATGCCTTCTGCCAGCTCGTTACCCTTGGCGCGGTGCTCGCGAGCTTCACGCTCACGCTCGGTGCTCATACGCTCGAACACGCTGCGGTTCACTTCCTTGGGCAGGTCGATGGTCTTGACGCGAACGTCCACCACTTCGATACCCAGCTCCTTTTCCGCCATCTTGTTCAGCGACGAGGTGATGTCCGCCATCAGCGCATCGCGCTCACCCGACACCACTTCGTGCAGGGTGCGCTTGCCGAACTGGTCACGCAGGCCCGATTCCAGACGACGGGACAGACGCTCGTCGGCGATCTGCTTGAGGCCGGAAGTCGCGGTATAGAAACGCTCGGCGTCCTTCACCCGCCACTTGGCGTAGGCATCGACCATCACGGCTTTCTTTTCCAGGGTCAGGAAGCGCTGCGTCGGTGCATCCAGCGTCATCAGGCGAGCGTCGAATTTACGCACCTGGTTGACGTAAGGCACTTTCACATGCAGGCCCGGCTGGACATCGGCCTGGACCACGCGTCCGAACTGCAGCAACACCGCACGCTCGGTCTGAGCCACGATGTAGAAGCAGTTCCAGGCAGCGATCGCCACGACGACGCCGACAATAAGGGCGATCAGCGATTTATTGCTCATCAGCGACTCTCCCTGGTACGTGCCTGCTGTTGCTGCAGATCAGCTGCCGCACGCGCATTCGCTTCATTGCTGGTAGCCGCGCCACTGTTGAGCGGTGCATTTGTACTGCGACCGCTGCTGTCGATCATTTTGTCCAGCGGCAGGTAGAGCAGGTTGCTCTGGCCATTCTTGTTGCCGGTCACGAGCACCTTGCTGGTGCTGCTGAAGACTTCCTGCATGGTGTCCAGGTACAGGCGCTGACGGGTCACTTCAGGTGCCTTGCGATACTCGGCGACCAGCTTGGTGAAGCGGTCGGCCTCACCCTTGGCGCGCGAGACGGTTTCGTCACGGTAGCCGTTGGCGTCTTCAAGGATACGCTGGGCCTGACCACGGGCTTCCGGCACGACGCCGTTGGCATAGGTCTCAGCCTGGTTGCGCGAACGCTGCTCGTCTTCACGGGCACGGATCACGTCATCGAAGGCTTCCTGGACTTCACGCGGTGCCGCTGCGCTCTGTACGTTGACCTGGGTCACGGTGATACCGGTGCGATAGGTGTCCATGAAGCGTTGCAGGCGCTCCTTGATTTCGCTGGCCATCAATTCACGGCCTTCGGTCAGGACCTGATCCATGGCGGTGGAACCCACCACATGGCGCAAGGCGCTGTCCGTCGCGTGCTGCAGGCTGATTTCCGGCTGATCGACGCTCAGCACGAAATCCTGCAGGTTGCTGATCTTGTACTGCACGGTCAGCGGCACTTCGACGATGTTTTCGTCTTCGGTCAGCATCTGGCCCTGCTTGGTATACGCACGCTCACGCGTGACGTTTTCCATGTACTTCTTGTCGATCGGCGGGAAATAGATATTCAGGCCCGGACCCACCGTTTCGTAGTACTTGCCGAAACGCAGCACCACGGCTTGTTCCTGCTCGTCGACGACATAAACGGCGCTGTACAGCCAGACAGCCGCCAGCACGACCAGACCGATGCCGAGCAGGCCGCCAAAGCCGCCACTCTTGCCCGATCCACCGCCGTCATCACCGCGTTTCTTACCACCACCGAATAACCCGTTCAGGCTGTCCTGCAGCTTTCGGAAGGCCTCGTCGAGATCCGGTGGCCCCTTGCGGTCGCCGTTATTACGACGCTTGCCACCCCAAGGATCCTGATTATTCGAGTTGCCACCCGGCTCATTCCAAGCCATAGCGCTCTCCATCTGATAAAGCAAAGACGCACCCACGGCGCGCCGACCAATGCTACAGAATGCCTGTCCCTGCGGCACAACCGCTTTTTCAGGCTTTTATTGCAAAGTGTGTTGCTCGATGAATTCCATCGGCTGCATTCCCTCGCGGCTCACCAGTCGATTCAACTCGATTCGTGGCAAACGAACGGCCAGCAGGCAGATGCCTTCCTCGTCATGCTCTTCTTTCTGTACGGCACCGATTTCGAAAAACTGCGCACGCAGTCGAGCAAAACGCTGCGGCAAGCGCAAGGTGCCGACGAACAAATCATCGCCGAGCAGCTCGGCCACGGCCTGCTTGAGCAACTCCAGCCCGGTACCGTCCCTGGCCGACAACCAGACCCGTTGCGGCTTGCCGTCGGCGTCGCGCTGGATCTGCGGCTCCACTCCCTCGAGCAAATCGAGTTTGTTGTATACCTCGAGGATCGGCAAGTCCTGCGCCCCGATCTCGCCCAGCACCACCATGACCTGTTCAATCTGCGCCATGCGCTCAGGCTCATGGGCGTCGATCACGTGCAGCAGCAGGTCGGAGTTGCTCGACTCTTCGAGCGTAGCCCGAAATGCCTCGACCAGTTTGTGCGGCAGGTGGCGAATGAAACCCACGGTATCGGCCAGCACGATGGGGCCAAGGTCGTCGAGTTCGAGCCGGCGCAGCGTCGGATCGAGGGTGGCGAACAGCTGGTCAGCGGCAAACACCTCGGAATCGGTCACCGCGTTGAACAGCGTCGATTTGCCGGCGTTGGTATAGCCCACCAGTGAAACCGTCGGAATGTCAGCACGTTTGCGCCCTCGACGCGATTGCTCGCGCTGGCTGCGGACCTTTTCCAGGCGCCCCTTGATCTGTCGCAGACGCACCCGCAACAGGCGCCGGTCGGTTTCCAGCTGGGTTTCACCCGGACCCCGCAGACCGATACCGCCCTTCTGGCGTTCAAGGTGGGTCCAGCCGCGAACCAGCCGCGTACTCATGAACTCAAGCTGGGCCAGTTCGACCTGGAGCTTGCCTTCGTGAGTGCGGGCGCGCTGGGCAAAGATATCGAGAATCAGACCCGTGCGGTCGATCACGCGACACTCGAAAACACGCTCGAGGTTACGTTCCTGACTGGGTGTGAGGGTGTGATTGAAAATCACCAGATCGACCTGTTCGGCTTTGACCAGGTCGCGTAATTCCTCGACCTTGCCGCTGCCAATCAGGTATTTGGCGGTTGGCCGATGACGCGGCACGTTGAAAAACGCGACGGTATCGGCGCCAGCCGATGTTGCCAACTCCTGAAACTCCTGCGGATCTTCGCGCGCCTCAGGGTCCTGACCATCCAAGTGAACGAGAATGGCTCGCTCCCCACCACCGTGGCGCTCAAAGAACAAAGGAGACTCCTATCAGGCGTTACCTGGCTCAGCGTCACCCGACTCCGATTCGGTTGCGCTAGGCAGACGAATTGGACGAACCGGTACCACTGTCGAGATAGCGTGCTTGTAAACCATCTGGCTGACGGTGTTTTTCAGCAGGATGACGAACTGGTCGAAAGACTCGATCGTGCCTTGCAGTTTGATCCCGTTGACCAGGTAGATGGACACCCCAACTTTCTCTTTACGTAAAGTATTCAAGTAAGGGTCTTGTAGCGAATGCCCTTTTGACATGTGCCGCACTCCTTTAAGGATTCAATATAAAAAATAGGTAAACAGTTGGCTTGTGGCCGTCACACCCCCAAGGATAGACGGCAATTGCAAAGACTCAGCTCAATATGGAGATGGTCCCCAGGTATTTCAAGGCGCGTGGCAGATTGTCGCAATCGAGGCTGTCGAGCCAGTGTAAATCCGCCCAACTGCGCAACCAGGTGAACTGACGCTTGGCCAATTGGCGCGTGGCGATGATTCCACGCTCCTGCATCTCGGCCAGTGTCAGCTTGCCATCCAGGTAGTCCCAGACTTGTCGGTAACCTACCGCACGTATCGACGGCAACCCGCTGTGCAGGTCATTTCGTTTACGCAGGGCTACGACCTCGTCTATGAATCCCTGTTCCAACATCAAAGTGAATCTTTGTTTAATTCGTTCGTGCAGCACCTGGCGATTTGCCGGAGCGATGGCCAAGTTCGCGACAGTATAGGGCAATTGTTGCCGTCCCGAAGCGGCTGCTTCAGTACTTTGCGCACTTTGTTGCAATCTGAGCGCGGTCATGCTCTGACCACTGACCCGATAGACCTCCAGCGCACGACTGAGGCGCTGCGGATCGTTCGGATGAATACGCGCCGCCGATTCCGGGTCAATAATCGCCAATTGATCGTGCAGGGCCTGCCAACCCAGGCGCGCCGCTTCTTCCTCGATCTGCGCCCGCACCTCGGGATCGGCCGCCGGCATGTCCGCCAGCCCTTCGAGCAATGCCTTGTAATAAAGCATCGTACCGCCCACCAGCAGCGGAATCTTGCCGCGTGCCGTGATATCAGCCATGGCCTCGAGGGCATCGCGACGGAAATCCGCAGCCGAGTAGCTCTGCGCCGGATCGAGGATGTCGATGAGACGGTGCGGGAATTGCGCCAGTATCTCTTTCGAGGGCTTGGCGGTGCCGATGTCCATGCCGCGATAGACCAACGCCGAATCGACACTGATCAGCTCGCACGGCAGGACCTTGGTCAGCTCGATGGCCAGGTCGGTCTTGCCCGCTGCGGTCGGGCCCATCAGGAAAATCGCAGGAGGGAGCTGGCTCATCAACGACCGCGCAGGAACAGTTTGTCCAGATCGTCCAGGCCCAGTTGGGTCCAGGTCGGTCGGCCATGGTTGCATTGACCGCTGCGCTCGGTGTTTTCCATGTCTCGCAGCAAGCCGTTCATTTCCGGCAGGGCCAGGCGCCGGTTGGCCCGAACGGCGCCGTGGCACGCCATGGTGCCGAGCAATTCGTTCAGGTGCGCCTGGATCCGGTCGCTGGTGCCGTACTCCATCAGGTCGGCCAGCACATCACTGACCAGTCGATTGGCCTCGGCCTGCTTGAGCAGCGCCGGGATCTGCCGGATCGCCAGGGTTTCCGGGCCAAGGCGCTGCAATTCGAAGCCCAGGCGCTGGAACCAGGCCACGTGCTCTTCCGCACAATCGGCTTCACGCTGACTCAGTGCCAATGATTCAGGCACCAACAACGGCTGGCCACTCAAACCTTCGCTGGCCATGGCGACCTTGAGGCGTTCGTACATGATCCGCTCATGGGCCGCGTGCATGTCCACCAGCACCAGGCCCTGGGCGTTCTCGGAAAGGATGTAGATGCCCTTGAGTTGTGCCAAGGCGTAACCCAGCGGCGGAATATCGTCCTGCCCGGCCGGAAGGGCGGCGGCGTTGGCCTCCGGCAGCGGCGCAAAGAACTCCCGGTAAGCGGCCTGGGCTTCAGCCGCCGGCACGGCCGACTGCGGCCGCGGGGTGTACTGATACTGATAACCGGCGCCTGCCCCGCTGCCGGCGGTATTGAATGACGGCTGGGCCTGCGGCTGCTCGAGCAAGGCATTGGCGGCCAGGCGCATTTCGCCTTGCGGCCCGAACTCGCCGGCCTCGATGCCGGTCGGCCGGACGATGGCCGTGGCCACCGGCGCCGCCAGGTGATCGTCCGGACGTACATCGCCCAGGGCCCGGTGCAGGGTGCCATAGAGAAAGTCGTGGACCATGCGCCCTTCGCGGAAACGCACCTCGTGCTTGGTCGGGTGCACGTTGACGTCGACACCGGTGGGGTCGACCTCGAAAAACAGCACGAATGTCGGGTGCCGACCGTTGAACAGCACATCGCGATACGCCTGGCGCACTGCGTGGGCCACCAGCTTGTCGCGCACCGCCCGGCCGTTGACGAAGAAATACTGCAAGTCGGCCTGGCTGCGGTTGAACGTCGGCAGCCCGACCCAGCCCCACAAATGCAGGCCGTTGCGCTCGATTTCGATGGGCAGCGCCTGCTCCAGGAAACCCGGGCCGCAAATCGCCGCCACCCGCCGGGCGCGGGCCGCGTCGTCATGGGCTTCGTGCAGGCTGAGGATGGTCTTGCCATTGTGACGCAAATGAAACGCCACGTCGAAACGCGCCAGCGCCAGGCGCTTGATCACTTCCTGCAGGTGGTCGAATTCGGTTTTTTCGGTCTTGAGGAATTTGCGGCGCGCCGGAGTATTGAAGAACAGGTCACGCACTTCCACCGAGGTGCCCACCGGGTGGGCGGCCGGCTGGACCCGTGGCGCCATGTCCCGGCCTTCGGTCTCGACCTGCCACGCCTGTTCGGCATCGCGGGTGCGGGAGGTCAGGGTCAGGCGTGCCACGGAGCTGATCGAAGCCAGTGCCTCGCCGCGAAACCCGAGACTCATCACCTGCTCGAGGTCTTCCAGGTTGCGGATCTTGCTGGTGGCGTGACGGGCCAGGGCCAGCGGCAGGTCATCGGCCGAGATGCCGCTGCCATCGTCGCGCACCCGCAGCAGCTTGATGCCGCCCAGTTCGACATCGACGTCGATTCGCCTGGCGCCGGAGTCGAGGCTGTTTTCCAGCAGCTCCTTGATCACCGACGCCGGGCGCTCGACCACCTCGCCGGCGGCAATCTGGTTGGCCAGCCGGGGGCTGAGCAGTTCGATGCGAGCGCTGTCGGTCACGGCCTGGCTCATTCTTTGGACGCCAGTTCGGTGCCGGGGATGGTCAGGGTCTGACCGATCTTCAGCTCATCACTTTTCAGGTTGTTGGCACTGCGCAGGGTCGCCGGCGATACCTGATAGCGCACGGCGATCATTGCCAGAGTCTCGCCAGGGTTGACCCGGTGATCCCTTGGCCCCTGGGCAATCTTGCCCGAATCACGCAGCCAGGCGATGTAGGTCCCGGGCGGCGGGTTCTGCTGGAAGAACTGGCGCACACCGCTGCTGATCGAGCGGGCCAGCGCCTGCTGGTGGCTGGACGCGGCGAGCTTCGAGGCTTCGTTGGCGTTGGAGATGAAGCCGGTCTCGACCAGGATCGACGGGATGTCCGGCGACTTCAACACCATGAACCCGGCCTGCTCCACTCGTTGTTTGTGCAGGGGGGTGACGCGACCGATATTGCTCAGGACCTTCTGGCCGACGTTCAGGCTGGAGGTCAGGGACGCGGTCATCGACAGGTCGAGCAGCACGCCCGCGAGCATGCGGTCCTTGTCGTCGAGGCTGACGTTGCCGGCGCCGCCGATCAGGTCGGAGCGGTTTTCACTGTCGGCCAGCCAGCGCGCGGTTTCGGACGTGGCGCCACGGTCGGACAGGGCGAATACCGACGCACCAAATGCGGCGGTGGAAGGCGCGGCGTCGGCGTGGATCGAGACGAACAGGTCGGCGCCTTTTTTGCGGGCGATCTCGGTACGGCCACGCAACGGGATGAAGTAGTCACCTGTGCGGGTCAGTTCGGCGCGGAAGCCTTTCATGCCATTGACCTGACGTTGCAATTCGCGGGCGATGGACAGCACCACGTCTTTTTCACGCTGGCCGCGAGAGCCCGAGGCCCCCGGGTCTTCGCCACCGTGACCGGCGTCGATGACCACAATGATGTCGCGCTTGCCGGCCGGAGCGGGCGGCAGCTTCACCGGCGGGTCGACCGGGGTGACCGGCACTGGCGCAACGGTCGCGACGTTGGTCGGCGCAGGAATCGGTGCAGCATCCGCCGGGTTGTCGAACAGGTCGACCACCAGGCGGTTGCCGTACTGGGCGTTCGGCGCCAGGGTGAAGCTCTTCGGCGTGACGGTTTTCTTCAGGTCGATGACCACCCGCAGGTCAGTCGGCGTGCGCTGTGCCGAGCGCATGGCGGTGATCGGCGTGTTGGCGGTGGAAACGTTCAGTGGCGCGCCGAGGGAGGCGCCATTGATGTCGATCACCAGGCGATCCGGCGCCGTCAGGGTGAACACGCTGTGCTGCACCGGCCCGCTGAGGTCGAACACCAGCCGTGTGTTGTCCGGCGCTCGCCACAGACGAACGCTGTTGACCTTGGTGTCGGCCACAGCGTTGACGGTCACCGCCAAAAACAACATTCCTACGGCAGCTACCATCGCGCGAAAGCGCATACCTGACCCCATCATTTAATTGGATTCCAATGCCAAAGCGGCACACCAGGCCTCGCCGCGCGAGCCCTGGGACAAAATGTTCAGCGAACGTCCAGTGCCTTGCGGGCTAATGGTAATGGTCAGGTCGGGCTTTGGCAAAAAGCCTGCACCCTTCTGGGGCCATTCGATCAGGCACAAAGCGTCATCTTCGAAGTAGTCGCGGATGCCCAGGTACTCCAGCTCTTCCGGGTCGACCAGTCGATACAGATCAAAATGGAAGGCGCGGATGTCACCGATTTCGTAGGGTTCGACCAGGGTAAAGGTCGGGCTTTTGACCGCGCCCACATGGCCCAGGCCACGGATGATGCCCCTTGACAGCGTGGTCTTGCCGGCGCCCAGATCCCCCTCGAGAAAAATCAGACCGTGCCCTTCGGTGGTTTTCGCGATGCGTGCGCCGAATGCGGTCATCGCCTCTTCATCAGCCAGGTACAGGGTTACTTCAGACACGGTGCTTGCTCCTCCAACAACTGACGAATGGCTGGAATCAGATCACTGGCCGCCAGCCCACGGCCCGATTTACCTTGTTGCGCACCGGCATTGGCATGCAGCCAGACCGCGAGGCAGGCGCCATCGAAAGCGTTCATGCCTTGGGCCAGCAATGCGCCGACCAACCCCGCGAGTACATCCCCCAGGCCAGCGGTGGCCATGGCCGGATGCCCCTGGTGACACACCGCCAGGCGGCCGTCGGGGCTGGCAATCAGGCTGCCGGCGCCTTTGAGGATCACCACCGCCGTGTATTTCTTGCTCAACGCCTGCGCGGCACCCGGACGGTCGGCCTGCACCTGGGCGGTGCTGATACCGAGCAGGCGCGCCGCCTCGCCCGGGTGCGGGGTGATCACGCATTCCCGAGGCAAACTCACGCGCCCGTCCGCCAGCAGATTCAATGCGTCGGCATCCCAGACTTGCGGCAACGCGGCATCAGCCGCTGCCGACAGCAGGCTGCGGCCCCAGGAAGACTGCCCCAAGCCGGGGCCAACCACCAGCACGGAAACCTTTTGCAGCAGTCCCATCAACTGATTCGCCGACGAAGTGCCCAGGACCATGGCTTCCGGGAGCCTGGCCAGGGCCGCCGGTACATGTTCGCTGCGAGTGGCCAGCGATACCATGCCCGCGCCGCTGCGCAGGGCACTTTGCGCACTGAGCAGGATCGCCCCGCCAAACCCGCGATCACCGCCGATCAGCAGGACGTGGCCGAATTGCCCCTTGTGAGCGGTCGGCGCGCGGCTCGCCAGACGCGGCAGGTTATCGGCCGTCAGGCGCAGCGCACGGCGGTCGATACCCTCAAACGCCTCGGGCGACGCCTGCAGGTCATTGAACACCCAGTCGCCGACCACATCCGCCGCGTCGCCGGTGAACAAGCCCAGTTTCAAACCGATGAAGGTCACGGTCAGGTCCGCCCGCACTGCCACGCCAAACACCCGCCCGGTGTCGGCACACAGGCCGGAGGGAATATCCACCGCCGCGACCGGCAAGCCACTGGCATTGATGGTGCCGATCACACCCGCATAGGGCTCGCGCACCTCACCCGTCAGGCCGGTGCCGAGCAGCGCGTCCAGCACCACACCGCGCAACGGCGCTTGCTCGACCCAGGCCTGGATGGCCACGCCTTCGCGGCGCGCCTCGGCATGGGCCAACCCGGCATTCCCCTGCAAACGCTGAGGATCACCGACCGCCAGCACCCGCACCGCCCAGCCGGCACGCCGGGCCAGCACCGCAATCAGATAGCCATCACCGGCGTTGTTGCCGTGGCCGGCCACCACCGTCAATTCGTTTGCCGTTGGCCAGCGCCGTACCAGCGCCCGCCAGGTCGCGCGGGCGGCCCGCTGCATCAGCTCGAAGCCCGGTGTGCCGTCCGCGATCAGCCGCGCATCGACGGCGCGCACTTGCGCGGCGCTGTACAGCGCGTCGGGTAAATCATCTTTAGTGTGCAGCATGCGTCTTCGAGCTCCGATGTCTGGCAGAATTATACGCACCTCAGCTCCGGTTTCTCTCGCCTCATGCCCGCCATTACCACAGACCTGCTCGCCCTCGCCCAATCCATCAAGGACTGGGGCCGTGAGCTGGGCTTCCAGCAAGTCGGCATCAGCGGCCTGGACCTCGCCGAGCATGAGCAGCACCTGCAGCGCTGGCTCGATGCCGGCTACCACGGCGAGATGGACTACATGGGCGCCCATGGCAGCAAACGCTCGCACCCCGAGGAACTGGTACCCGGCACACTCCGGGTGGTTTCCCTGCGGATGGACTACCTGCCAGGGGATACCGAAATGGCCCAGCGTCTGGCCCAACCGGAAAAAGCCTACGTGTCCCGTTATGCCTTGGGCCGCGATTACCACAAATTGATCCGTAAACGTGTGCAGCAACTGGCAGAAAAGATTCAGGCGGTGATCGGCCCGTTTGGCTATCGCGCCTTCGTCGACAGCGCACCGGTACTGGAAAAAGCCATTGCCGAACAGGCCGGTCTGGGTTGGATCGGCAAAAACACCCTGGTCTTGAATCGCAAGGCCGGCAGTTACTTCTTTCTCAGCGAATTGTTCGTCGACCTGCCGTTGCCGGTCGACCCGCCGCACGCCACGGAACATTGCGGCCGGTGCACCGCCTGCCTCGACATCTGCCCCACCAACGCCTTCGTCGGCCCTTATGTGCTGGATGCCCGGCGCTGTATCTCGTACCTGACCATCGAGCTGAAAAATGCGATCCCGGAAGAGCTGCGGCCCTTGATCGGCAATCGGGTATTCGGCTGCGATGACTGTCAGATCGTCTGCCCGTGGAATCGCTTCGCCCGGCCCTCCGGTGAAAGCGACTTCAAGCCGCGCCACAACCTGGACAACGCCGAGCTGGCCGAACTGTTTCTGTGGGACGAGGACACTTTCCTCAGCAGTACCGAAGGCTCGCCGTTGCGGCGGGCGGGGTACGAGCGCTGGTTGCGTAATCTGGCCGTAGGCCTGGGGAATGCGCCTTCAACGATTCCGGTGCTGGAAGCGTTGAAGGCGCGACGGGATTATCCGTCAGAGCTGGTCAGGGAACACGTGGAGTGGGCCTTGCTGCAGCATTCGGCCCGCCACGCCTGATACCTCAGGTGTGACCGCCCACCTGCAGCACCGTCACCAACTGGGTCTTGTATTCCACCAGGTACGTCACGCGCTGGGCGCCGCCAATACGTGCCTCCCACATCTCGGAGGCACAGACCGGGTTACCCATATGGTCCTTGAAGTGATTCGAGCTGCTCTGCAGACGCTTGGGGTTGGCATCGCCCATTCGCCGAACGGCGGTGGCGGGGTCTACCCCTTCGTTATGAATCGCATTCTTGAACAGATCGTATTCGCCCTGGTGGGAGGCCTGTATTTTTTCGGCGATGTTGCGTCGCTGCGCCAGCTTGATTCGCCAGGGGCCCTTGGCAGGCGCACCTCCCGTTGCGCCGGACGTTGCCGCCGCACGGCCTGACTTTGAACCAATCTTTGCCGCCACCGGCGCGTCGGTCGGGCTCAAACCCTTGGCGAAGGCTCTATTGATCCGGTTGCCCACATTGGCCGCAGCCTTGCCCGCAGCGCCCAAGCCACTGGCGAACGAGGCCGCGCCCAGCCCCAGGCTGATCCAATCCAGTACATCCGCCGCTTGCGACTCCACATCGTAGGCCCGCAGCGCGGCACTGGTGGCCCCGACGACCCCGGAAGCCACCCCCAGGGCCAGGCTCACCACCGCCAGTGGCGTGGCGGCCCCCAATGTCAGCACGCTGGCCGCGATGCCGACGAACGACAGGACGCCGCTCAGGATCGCTTCCCAGAAATGCCCGGTCGGATCAACCCGGTTGATCGGGTCGCCCGCGCAATAGGCGTAAGGGTTCAAGCCCCCGGCACCAAACGGACTCAGGCTGTCGGGGCTGAGAAAGCGCATCAGCGTCGGACTGTACGCCCGATAGCCATCGCCCAGCAGGTACAGACCGGTCTGCACATCGAGCTGTTCGCCACTGAAACCCGGCAAGCTGAACAAGCCGCCTGGCGCCACTCGATGGCCATAGGGGCTGTAGGCGAAATGGGCAGACTGCGAACCCGAGACCTCGGTCAGCACGCTTTGCTGCTGATCGACCCCCAGCAGCCCGACGCCAGCCTCGCTCCCCTGACGATCCTGCCCCAGCAAAACGCCGCCCGATCGCAACGAAGTCAGGTGGCTGTCACCGCACAGATCGTTGGCCTGCCGGCCCTGCTGATAGAAGCGTCGGGTCGCAGGTCCCGACGGCTGCGTCAGCTCCACCAGCCGGTCGCGGGCGTCGTAGCGCAAGTTGCGTATGACCTGATCGTCGGCCCCGGTGATCTGGATCAAGCGGCCCAACGCGTCGTAATCGATCCGGCGCCCCTGCTCATCCTTGACCAGGTGACCGTTGTCGTCGTACTGCAATTCCACGGGCGCCGGGTAATCGGCATGGGTATTGCGGATACGGGCCAATTGCGTCGCGTCCGTTGCGCTGTATTCGAAGGTGGCCAGGTTATCGCCGCCGGGAAACCGGGTTTCCAGGGTGAGGATGTTGTCGAGCGCATCGAAGGTGAACTGTTGCTGGACGATTTCCTTGCCCTGGGGATCGCGAGGGCGCTGGGTGCCCTCGCAGGCGTAAAGACTCAGGCGGCCACGGGAGTCGTAGGTGAAATGTTCGTCGCGCAGGACTTCCTTGTCCTGCTTCAACGTCTTGCGGGCCAGTTTCCCCGTTGGGGTGTACGTCGAAGACAGGACCTGGGACACGCCCTCGCCGAACTCGAACGTGCGGGACACCTCACGCCCGAAATCATCGTAGGCCAGGCGAGTGGCCATTGAACCCGGCCCCTTCAGAGCACGTGAAACAACGGACGCCAGTTGCCCCAGAGGGTTGTAGATAAACGTGGTTTTCAACGCGCGATGCTGGAAGGTGCGTGGACGCCCCGCATCGTCGTAATCGGTCTCGTGCTCCTCACCCAACACGTCGATGCAACTGAGGGGGCGGCCGCCCAGCGAATAGCGGTAGGAAGCGCTTTTGTGCGCCTTGTCGACGATTGAGGTCTCCTGGGTCAGTCGCCCGTAGCGATCGTACTCGAGCCGGGTTTCACAGCCCTGTTCGACGCACCGGGTCACCAGCGCCAGGCGCGGGTCATAGTCGTAGCTGGCGAGCAGGCCCTCGGCCTGACGCTGCGTGACAACACCGCCCAGGCCAGGCTCGTAGAGGTAATCGATGCGCTTGCCATCGGGTCGTTGTTTCCAGGCCGGCAGGCTGCGTCCGCGTTCATAGCCGCACTGGCTGCTGCGCCCGCCGAGGGTGCTCTGCGTCAACCGACCCAGCCCGTCGAACACCTGCTGCCCGAGCATTTTGCCGGCGATCGTGACACTGATCGGCAGGTTTTCCTGGCTATGGGCGGCATAGGCCGTCTGAACCGTACTGCCGTCAGGCAAGGTGCTGAGAATCAGCCGATCGAAGACATCGTAGGCAAAGGTCGTCCGATGACCTGCGGCGTCCGTCTGGCCGACGGTACGCCCCAGGCCATCGTAGGTGTACAGCTGCTGCCCCTGACGGGTGCCAGAGGTATCCAGCCATTCGACGCGGTCAGGCTTGCCGAATGCGTTGAAGGCCGTGACGGTCTTGCCCATGCCCGCCTGCCAGGTCGTTTCCGTGCGCAGGACGGGGTCCTGCTCGCGATGTTCCTGGCGGCCATCAGGGTGCAGAGTGGCCGTGACCTGCCCCCAGTGATCGTAGACATGGCGGGTGATGAACGGGTGCCGCTCACCCCGCCACCAGTCGATCTTCTTTTCCCCCGTCAGTTGGCCGAGGGCGTCATAGTGCGCTTCATAGACCGTACGAAACATGACCTTGTCCGCATGCTCCGGGTCCTGCTCCTGGATTTCCCTGATCCGCCCAAGGCCGTCGTAGAGGCGTCTGGTCTGCAGGCCGTTGGCATCCGTGTCCAGTTTCGTCGCGACGATTCTGCCGTCCTGCTTTTCCAGCAAAAAGCTTGAGCGGCTGACGCTTTCGAAGGTGTCGCCGGCGGCGACGGTCCTGCTCAGCTCGCGTCCGAGCCGGTCGTAAGTGAAATCGACACGCCCCTGATCTTCGTTCTGCTCCGAACGTTTCAACCCATTGATCGCTGAAGACCTCACGCTCGATTCCCGGCGGGTCTGGTCAAACCCGAGCTGGAGGGTCTGGACTTCCAGCGTGGTGCCGTCGATCAGGTACTTGAATCGGGTCTCGCTGTCCTCGCCGTTCTGGCGCACGCTCTGTTTCTGCAAAACCAGGTAAGTCTGCGGGCCGGCGATCAGCTCGGCGTAGTGCAGGTCGGTCTGCGAACGCAGGACCTCGCCCCCGTCGGCATGTTCATAAAGCGCCTGCTGCTCGAGAACGATGTCGCAACCGGGCTCTCCCGCCTTGCCGATCTGTTTGTAGCGAAAGCGCAACTGCGTCGTCGCCGCCTGGGCGAACCCCGGCGCGGCCCGCACGGTCCTGCTCTTTTCGAAACGCACGAACCCGAGCGGATCCGCCGGGCAGCCCTCGGCCCCACTGGCCGGATAGAACTCCGACAGCGTGACCACCCCGTTCGGCGCGACATGCTTGAGCAGGTTGCCCCAGGCATCGAACAGCGTGGTGGTCACTTCGTCGCGCGACGTCTGGCGCTTGCGATTCTCATAACGCAGCGTCTGCACCTTGGGCATCCGGAACTGCGCAGGCTGCGCCTGGAACCCCTTGCCGGGCTCCAGGTGATAGCTCACGGTGCGGGTCGTCACGCTCTGATTGCACTTCGTCTCCTGGGAAACCAGCAGATGGTATTTGTTGTAGGTGCGCTTGATCGAACGATGCACGTTTTTGCCGTTCATCAGCAGTTGCGTGGAGGTGTAACGGTAGTCCTGCGCCAGTTGGTAAAGCGTATCGCCCTCGCGCGACCAGCGAACAAGGTTGTCGTCGTCATCGAACCCGAGGAAATTGGTTTGCGAAAAACTGTACTGGGTGGTGATCGGCGGCTGTGAGACGGGGAACACCGTGTGCGATAGCACATGCGGGATGGCCCGCCGAGGCGCATCCCGCGGCAGGCGATGGCCGGCTTCTTCATAGACGATCAGCTCCCGGGCACCCAGAGGCGACTTCACCCGCGTCAGGCATTCGACGCCCCCGATCACTTCACTGTCCAGCGACCAGACGCCGCCGTCCGGCAACTGCACGGCGCGCACCCGGTCGTCGGAGCGCTTGAGGATAAAAGGCGCGGCGCATTCGCTGTCGGGATACAGGGTCAGCGTCACCTGACCAGAGGTGCGGACAATTGTCAGCAGCGTGCGAGTGGCATCGCGAACTGCAGACAACACCGGCTCGCCATCGACCGCGCTGTAGTCGAGCTCGATCGCCGCACCGTTGGCCGACACGATCCTCTTCGGCACCGCCAGGTCGCTGCCGGCGTACAGGTGCAGCTCTTCGGTCAAACCGCTTTTGTGCACGACGTCAAAGCGCCCTGGGCCCGGGCGCAGAACCTTGAGGGTCTCGAGCTTGAGCTCATCGAACACCAGCCGCGAGGCCGTCTCCCTGGCTTTGTAGCGCTCGCCCGCGGACAGCGTGAGCTGGCGAGCGACCACGTTGTATTGGGTCAAGGGCAACGACCAGCCCTTGCCATATCCGCTGTCACTGCCTTGCAACGGGCTGAAAAAAAGCCTGATCGGCAATGACGGCCCTTGCAGAAAACCGGACTTCAGTTCGCCCAGCGTCAGCGAACAGGTGTAAAGCCCGGTGCGCGGGTCGACCCCCCCCGCAAGATAGCCGTCGAAGTTGAAGGCATTGGAATGTATGGAATCTTGTTCAACCGCCATTTGAATTCCTTTCAAACAGGATTTAAAAACATTAATCAAATAAATGGATGCGACGCCAATCTTTATCCTCGCCGCAAGCGAAACGCAGTCGCCTCAATATCAATGACCAGGGACAATTTATGGGTATTGCCATATTCATCGAGCACTGTAAAAAAATAATCATCGAGCCTGACATCAACGCCCGTGTGCTTGTAGCCTGGCGGTATACCCATAAAGACAACTATTTCACCTTCTGCCTGACTGACCGGCATCTGAAAACCCAGCACTTCGACGGACTCGCTGCCCACGGGCGCCATGATTCCGGTAAACGACCTCGGCGCCGGATGCGAGAGAATCAGGCCGGTGTAGCAGAACCTCAGCGGGAATTGTCCGGTGCCTTCATATTGCGCGGTGTTCCAGCTCAACAACTTGACTTGCCGGCGACCGGGGTACAAACCCAGATGATAACGAAGCATGGCGTGGCCATTAAAGGCGCCCCGTACTTCTTCCGACCGCCAGGTAAATTCTTCGTGACTGTAGGCAGGACTGCGCTCCGCCACCACAATGACGCTGCTGTTCATGGTTGAACCGTCTGGATTAGTGGCTTTATTGCTCCGATAAACCTGACCGTCGCAGGTGATCTCAGCGGCAATTTGCAGTTGGCCCTCTTCGGCAGAGGAAACCCAGAATTCCATCATCGAGCCACTGCCGCTGCCGCCTATGGAGGGGGCGATAGCGGTCCCCGGTATTTCATGCGCGAACTCGTTGGGTGAAGGGCAGGACGTCCAGCCTGCCATCGGTTGATGGGCATAAACATCGCGGCGCAGAGGCCTGGAGTCGTGGTAGCGAATCAGTCGAGTGGTGACCAGGCAGGGGTCGTACGGCAGTTCCACTTCATTGCCGGCCTCGTCGATCGCCAGCACAAACACCCAGACCCGAACTTGCATCCTGCCGTTGGCGTAGATTCTCTTGGACTCGACACCGGGTGCTTCAAAGCGGACCTGCAGTTTGGAAATGCGAACTTTTGCGCGAGCCGCGCCTGTATCAGTTTCCGCCATCAGTAATACCTCATGAATGAACCGGTAAAAATTCAATTACTGGAAAGTTGAAATTCAAAAAAAACAAAGCCCGCATCGAAGTTGTGCTGCGGGCTGCGACCAGAAATAGCAAACAGCTTTTAAAAGCTCAATAGAGGCATGTATTTCCAACTGAAACAACAACTTGATAACAACAACTTGATAACAACAACTGCTTTCCGATCAATCAACCAACTTCATCGTCCGACTCGGCATCACTTAGTCCGCTATCACTGGTTTCGACATCACTTTCATCTTCCCAGATCACCTCACCATCCGAATCAAATTGAATCGATATCTGCCTGTCCAGACTCGCACCAGCCAAATAATCAGCAATATTCTTTCTGCTCGACTCACTCAGCGGATTATCACGAAAAATGTAAATAACCTTCTGCGTATCGTCCACCTCGAACAGCTCCTCTGGCAGCGAAACAATCCGGTTGTCACTCAAATCGGCCAGGCGTAGCCGTTGCAACTCGAACAAGCCTTGCGGAACCACCTCCAGCCCGGTGTTGTTCAGACTCAATGTCTCCAGGTCTTTCATGTAGCCAAGATAAGGCGCAAGACCCAGCGGGTTGTTCGCCAGGTCCAGCTCTGTCAGCCGCTCCATGTGCGCGAGCCCCTCGGCAGTGGCGTCGTTCAGTCGCAGGTTGCAGTTGTCCAGGTTGAGGATCTGCAGCTCAGGCATGCGGAATGTTTCAACTGGAAAGGCGTCCAGCCGCACGCCCCGCAGCGTCAGGAATTTCAGGTTCGGGAAGCCTTCGAGAAAGGTGCCCGCCCGCAGATGGGGGCTGTGGTTGATCAGCACGAACTCCTCCACGTGGCTGAAATCGGCTGACAGCGCGGGCAGGTCGCCGAGAATGTCCAGCTTGTAGAAGAAGCGGTTTCTGTCGAACCGGTTGTTGTCGGTCAGGCGTCGGCTCCAGTTCGCCTGGATTTCCGTGGCAAATCCAGCCCTGCGCTGACGTTGTACAGCCAACTCATCGGCAGACAGCGTGATGCCGGTGACTGGGTGAGTTGTCGGCACCTCTGCTACCCACAGCTCCAGCTGGTTAACCAGCTGGACGTATTGGTTTTCCAGGCCCGCGATGGCCAGCAGCGGATCACCGACCAAGCGCTCGCGGCGCAGCGTGGCGATCTCTTCTTCCGGCAGGGTCGGATACAGCGCACGCAAGCGCTGTTCGACGGGGCGCGGTGACGGCGGCACGTAATCACCGCCCCCGCGAAGATAGCCCGTACGCCCGACAGCCAGGCGCATCGGCGAATGCGTGCCCGGTTCGACGGTCGGTTGCCCCAGCAGCGCCCGCAACTGCGCACGCGGCAGCAAGGCCTGCTCCCTGAGCGCCTGCTTGAGCTGCGCGCCCTGCCCCACACCTGGCAATACCAGCGCCTGGCGCTGGGCGTCCGGCAAGGCATGCATCACCGCGCCATACAGGTCGTCGAAACCGTGCAGCTCCGCGCCCGAAGCGTCGTGCGCCTGGTACTGCCCCTGCCGTCTGACCAGCACTTTGTGCACAGGCGCGTCGGGACGACCGATGGCGTCGACCACTGCCCCTTCGAAGTGCCCGTCGCGCACCTCGATGCGCACCTCGGGCGACCACCCAGCCAGGGTTTCGAGGCTGTGCAGCGCCAAGGTGTCGGTATCGGCACAAGCAACCGAGTCCAGGTACAACCCTTCATAAGCCCTGCTGAGCCGGATCTCGCGCAGGTAAAACAACGCCTCGTGGGCCATCGATCGGGGAATGCCCGGTTGATGCCGCAGTTGCAACTGATCAGTGACAGGCGCATGACCGACAATCTCTTCAGCAGCGATTTTCGGCAGCGTTGGAAAGATCCGCCGCAGCTGCTGGATGTGTTGCTCGTCACTCTGCTCAAACGAGGCTTCGGCCGCGTCGAACAACTCGACGCGGCTTTCTTGCGCCCAGCGTGCCAGGTTGCGCCGCAGCAACCTGACGCGTTCCTCCCAGGTAGGCAGCGCATCACCGAAGGCGGGGCTGGTGCCCAGCAGTCTCTTCAGCGTCGCGTCGTCCATTGACTCAACGATACCGGGCACCAGGTCGCCGTCCGCCAGCGAGGACGCTTGAATCTCGACGCCCTGGGCGCGCAGCAAGTGCGCCTGCATCTGAGGGTCAGCCTTGGCATTGATCGTCGGATCGGCGCTCTGCAACTGCTCGATAAACGTCTGAATCCGCTGCTCGAGCTTGAAGCGCCGAAGGGTGTCTTCGAGCAAGGCCGGCGGACGTCGGGTGTGAACATGCATATGGCGCAGCACCGGTTCATCGATGCCACTCACAGCAAGGATGCGCGCCGCCATGGCGTCGGAGAAGTCTGCTGCCGAATGCCCCAGACGACGAAACAGCTGGGCGCCCTGCCACTCCATGGGGCGCTCGACTTCATGGGCCCAGGCGCCAGCGCCGTTATGCTGCAGCCTTGGTTTGTAGGCGTCCGGTCGTTGGGGGTGGCGAATACGGTAGGTGCCGTCCACAGCCTCGACTTCGTAGTGTTTGCCGTCCAGAGGCAGCAGCGTCGCGCCGCCCTCGCTGTGCAGTCCGAGTTCATCGGGCGGTGTTTCGCCAGATAACTCCGAACGATGTTCATAGGGGGTGAGGTCCGGGTTCCACAGGCGCTTGTTGCCGCCGCCGAGATCGACCTTCTTCAGGCTGTCGACAAAAGGCGCGGGCCTGAACGCAAGCAATTTGCCAGCGATCGCGCCGCCGACTGCAAACGCGCCGAGCTGTACGAGGTTTTCGGACACCGCCAGCAGGTGCTCGCACGCCTCGCTTACCTGCCCTTCGGACCAGTCCAGAATGCCGGTAAAGGTGTCATCGAGCAGTTGATAGACGGTGTAGGCCAACATGAGCGGCCCCAGGAACGGCACGAACGGCATGGCAACGAACGAAGCCACCTCAAGCACGACGGTGGCCACTTTCTCCAGCCTGTCCCAATGTTCCCAGCGTGATTGGCGATCCTCATCCGCCGTCGGCACCGCCATGGCCCGTGCATCATTGAGAACCTTGTTCAGCTTCGATTGATACAGCCAGGTCCAGAGCGGATCCCGGACGACCTGCACCTGCAGCCTGAGATTGGGCACGGACACCGGTGTTTCCTGCCAGGCCGGCCCGGTTTCGCCGGCTGCCAGCCGGTGCCAGGTCACCGTGGTCAGCGCCCCGTTCAGCGCCGCAAAAAAGGCGCCGCGCTGGTCATGGGCGACAAAACGGGCAAAAAAGCGCTGGTAATCGACACTGCGCAAGCTCCGTGTCAGGTCCAGGGTGAAATCGGCCGCGCTGGTGTAGGTTTTCAGAGGATGCGCGGGGTCATCCGGGATATAGACGATCACCGGCTCTACGCCGTCGGCACTGCCCGACGCCGTAGAAAAAACCACGATGCCGGTCAAGTCAGCGCCCAGGATCTGCAACTGATGAGCGCGGGCGACCTTGGCGCCCACCCTCAGCGTTTGTGCACCGTCGAGCAGCCCCAGAAGCCGGGCCTGCTCGCCATCGCTGATGTCACCTTTCATGCGTGCCAGCATTGCCGCGACCCTGAACTGGTCCTGCTGGCTGTTGATGACCTTGTGCGCCAACACGGCCTTGACCATGGCGTCGGTGGGCAGCAGCAACTCTCCAAGTTGTCGCTGGTAACGAGCACCGATGTCCAGGCGTCGACACAACGAGGTGAAGGCTTCAATACTCAGGCGATTATTGATGGGCAGAACTTCAAACTGCTTTAAATCATCAGGCTCGCTGATAAAGCACGAGGCGCTATCAAAGTAGCCATTGGCGGTTTCCTTTTTTTCGAAGTTAAGCAAGGCCGCATCCAGCAAGGAGAGCGTCTTGATGCGGTAACCCACCAGCAGGCCTTTGGGGATATAGAGCCGCAGGAAGGTTTTGCGGACATCCAGCTCAAGTCCGAACTGGCTTTTCAAGGCATCACGCAGCAAAGGTTCGGCGAATGTACGGACGTCCGCGAGCCCGTCGAACAGGCGATCCACCGTGTTCTGTGAACGCCAGGCACGCTTGACGGCGACCTTCAATGCAGCATGGTGGGCGACAGACGCCGAGCGGTAGTCCTCGGCAAAGTCCAGTCGGGCCGACTTCAAGGCCAGCCGCCGGTGCATCGGCGCCTTGATCAGCCAATCGGGGATCGAGTTTTCCATGAAGTGATGATGTGAGCCGGCAGGCTCCTGCACGGCAGATGGAACGGACATATCAATAACCTGAGGACGGTGGTAGACCGCAGGTTATTCAATGCCCTCATCCGGCATGCCCTAACTATATACCGCCGCCCTGCGCATTCTGTTTGCGAACATTGCGACCCTGCTCACTGTTCATCGTTGTAGACGAACTTTGGCATTTCCCAATGAAAACGAATGGCCAACAGGCGCAACAGAAAGCCACCGAACAAAGTGATCAGAATCGCCTGTTCGCCGGGAAGTTGCAGGTGGATGCAGAGCATGTAGCACCAGGCTGCCGCGAACGACACGCTGGCGTAGAGTTCGCGCCGGAAGATCAGCGGGATGTCGTTGCAGAAGATGTCGCGCAGGATGCCGCCGAACACCCCGGTGATCACGCCACTCACCGACGCCACCAGCATGCCATGGCCCATTTCCAGGGCCGTCATGCAGCCGATCAGGGTGAAGGCCACCAACCCCACGGCGTCGAGCACCAGAAACAGCGAACGCAGGTGACGCATCCAGCGTGCCGTGAAGACGGTGACCATCGCCGCAATCGAGGTCAGCACCAGGTATTCCGGGTGTTTGACCCACGTCAGCGGGTAATGGCCGAGCAATACGTCCCTGGCCGAACCACCGCCCAACGCCGTGATGCAGGCGATCAGCACCACGCCAAACCAGTCCATGCCGCGCCGACCGGCGGACAAGGCGCCGGTCATGGCTTCGGCGGTAATGGCGATCAGGTAGAGCATCAACAGCATGGGGCGGTCCTTGCGGAGGGCAATCGTCGGCGGGAGCCGCCATCGCGAGCAGGCTCGCTCCCACAGGGATCTCGTGAACACTGAAGATCCGGTGTGGGAGCGAGCCCGCTCGCGATGGGGTCAAGCCGTCAGAACTTGATGAAATGCTTGCGGTAATGCTGCAACTCGGCAATCGATTCGCGAATATCGTCCAGCGCCAGGTGGGTGCTGCCCTTCTTGAAACTGTCGCGTACATCCGGCGCCCAGCGCGCGGCCAGTTCCTTGAGGGTCGAGACGTCGAGGTTGCGGTAGTGGAAGAAGCTTTCCAGGGCTTTCATGTGGGTATAAAGGAAGCGACGATCCTGGCAGATGCTGTTGCCGCAGATCGGCGACTTGCCCTTGGGCACCCACTGCTCCAGGAAGGCGATGGTTTGCGCTTCCGCTTCGGCCATGCTGATGCGGCTCTCGCGAACGCGCTGGGTCAGGCCCGAATTGCCGTGGGTGCGGGTGTTCCACTCGTCCATGGTGGCGAGGACTTCGTCACTGTGGTGGATGGCGATCACCGGACCTTCGGCCAGGGTGTTGAGCTCACTGTCGGTGACGATGGTGGCCATTTCGATGATGACGTCGGTGTCAGGGTTCAGACCGGTCATTTCCAGGTCGATCCAGATCAGGTTTTGCGCGTTTTGCATGTGTCGGCTCCTAGGCAATGCTGCGCAGTTTAGCTTAGGCAGGCGGCCGGGCGTGCTAAACTCGCGGCCGTTTTACCTAATCGCTGTATTCTTCATACGGAACACCCATGGCCAAACGCCAACTCAATCGTCGTCAAAACTGGCGCATCGAAAAGATTCAGGGCGAACGCGCTGCCCGCGCCGCCAAACGCGAGTCCTCGGCTGTCGAGGCACTTGAAGGTGGCGACCTGGGTCCGGAACAGACCGGCCTGGTGATCGCGCACTTCGGCGTGCAGGTCGAAGTCGAAGCGCTGGATGGCGAGTTGGCGGGCCAGGTGTGCCGCTGCTACCTGCGCGCCAACCTGCCGGCGCTGGTGACGGGCGACCAGGTCGTGTGGCGTGCCGGCAACCAGGGCATCGGTGTGATCGTGGCGCAACTGCCGCGTAAAACCGAACTCTGCCGCCCGGACAGCCGTGGCCAGCTCAAGCCGGTAGCGGCCAACGTCGACATGATCGTCATCGTCTTCGCGCCACTGCCCGAGCCCCACGCCAATTTGATCGACCGCTATCTGGTGGCGGCCGAACACGCCGGCATTCGGCCATTGTTGCTGCTCAACAAATTCGACCTGATCGACGAACACAACGCCCCAGCCCTCAACGCCCTGCTCGCGGTGTACCGCAGCCTGGGTTATCCGGTGCTGGAAGTGTCGGCGCACCACGGCAACGGCATGGAACAACTGCAACAGAAGCTGGACGCACGCATCAGCGTGTTCGTCGGCCAGTCCGGTGTGGGCAAGTCATCGCTGGTCAACAGCCTGCTGCCGGACGTCGACACCCGCGTCGGCCCGCTGTCCGAACTGTCCGGCCAGGGCACCCACACCACCACCACCGCGCGGCTGTTCCACTTCCCCGGTGGCGGCGAGCTGATCGACTCCCCCGGCATCCGCGAATTCGGCCTCGGCCACGTCAGCCGAGCCGACGTCGAAGCCGGCTTCATCGAGTTCAACGACCTGATCGGCACCTGCCGCTTCCGCGACTGCAAGCACGACCGCGAACCGGGTTGCGCCCTGCTCAAGGCATTGGAAGAAGGCCGGGTGCACCAGCAACGGATGAACAGTTATCGGTCGATCATTGCGAGTTTGCCGGAGAGTAGTTACTAGCAGCAGATCGCTGCCATATCGCCGCACCTGTGGGAGCTGGCTTGCCAGCGATGATCATGGACGATGACGTTGGCGACCTGACACCCTGCGGCGATTTCAAATTTTTCGCGAGCATGCTCGCTCCTACAGGGCCATCGCCTTACCTGTGGGAGCGAGCCTGCTCGCGATGGTCGTCAACGATGACGCTGGGAACCTGACTGCAGCGGTCTCGGGTTCTTCGCGAGCATGCTCGCTCCTACAGGGGGCCAGGGGCTGGATCGCACAAAAAAACCGACATCGCTGTCGGTTTTTTTGTGGATCACTGTTTCGGCGCTTCCGGCGGTTTCGGCGCCGGGTCGTCGAACAGGTTCAGGCGTTCGCGAAGCTCGTGGGCCGGCAGGGGTTCCTTTTCCGGCGGCAGCGCGTTCGGATCGGCTGGCGTGGCCGGCACTTCGCCGGGGCCGCCCTGGCCTTGTGTCGGTTCCGGAGCCGGCTCGGCACCTTGCGAGCCTTCGATCGCGCGCTGGGCCTTCTTGGTCAGCACAATGATGTCGATCCGGCGGTTGACCGGGTTGAGCGGGTTCTCGCGGTCGAACAGCGCCGACGAGGCATAACCCACCACCCGCGCCACTTGCTGGTCAGGGTAACTGCCGGCCACCAGCGCGCGACGTGCGGCGTTGGCGCGGTTGGCCGAGAGCTCCCAGTTACCGAAATCGCCGGTGCCGGCGTACGGCTTGGCATCGGTATGACCGCTGATGCTGATCTTGTTCGGCACCGCCTTGATGGTGTCGGCCATGGCCAGCAGGATGTCTTCGAAATAGGGCTTCAGACGCGCACTGCCGGAGTCGAACATCGGGCGGTTCTCGGCGTCCACGATCTGGATGCGCAAGCCGTCGGTGGTGATCTCGAACAGGATCTGGTCCTTGAACTTCTGCAGTTGCGGGTTCTCTTCAACCTTGTTCTGCAGCTCCTGCAGCAACAGCTCGAGCCGTTCCTTCTCGACCATCTCGGCCATGCCTTCGACCTGTTCGGCGTCGACGGTCACCTTGTCGGGCTGTGGCTGGGACTTGACCTCGGGGTTGAGGGTGTTTTCCGGCGCCAGGGTCGGCGAACCGCCCAGGTCGATGATGTAGGGCGTGCCACTCTCGGAGAAACCGACCGGGTCCTTGAAGTAACCGGCGATGGCGATCTTCTGCTCCGGGGTGGCGGTGGACAGCAGCCACAACACCAGGAAGAACGCCATCATCGCCGTCGCGAAGTCGGCGAAGGCGATTTTCCAGGCGCCCCCGTGGTGCCCGCCGGCAATGCGCTTGACGCGCTTGACGATTATCGGCTGATTATTTTCCATGGCTTAGCGACCGCGAACCGCTTGTTCCAGCTCAGCGAAGCTAGGGCGGTGCGCCGGGTACAGAACCTTGCGCCCGAACTCCACGGCCAGCGACGGCGGCATGCCGGACGCCGAAGCCACCAGGGAGGCCTTGATCGCTTCATACACGTTCAGCTCTTCCTTGGCATCGTGGGCCAGGGAATGGGCCAGCGGGCCGAAGAAACCGTACGCAGCAAGAATACCGAAGAAGGTACCCACCAGTGCCGCACCCACGTGCAGGCCGATGGACGCCTGGTCACCCTCGCCCAGGGACGCCATGGTCACCACGATACCCAGTACCGCCGCGACGATACCGAAACCCGGCATGCCGTCGGCGATGCCGTTCACCGCATGGGACGGATGCTCCAGGTCTTCCTTGAGGCTGTAGAGTTCCATGTCGAACAGGCCTTCCAGCTCATGGGGCGCCATGTTGCCGGACGACATGATGCGCAGGTAATCGCAGATGAACGCGGTCATGCGTTCGTCCTTGAGCACGGCCGGGTATTTGGCAAAGATCGGGCTGGCGGCCGCGTCTTCGATATCGCCCTCGATGGCCATCATGCCTTCGCGGCGGCTTTTGTTGAGGATCTCGTAAACCAGGCCCAGCACTTCCAGGTAGAAGGTGTGGCTGAAACGCGAACCGAACATGCTCAGGGACTTCTTGAGCACGTGCATGGTCATGTAACCGGGGTTGGCCTGCAGGAATGCACCCAGGGCCGCGCCCCCGATGATCATGACCTCGAAAGGCTGAATAAGGGCGGCAATTTTGCCGTGGGAGAGCACGTATCCGCCGAGCACGCTCGCGAATACGACGATGATGCCGATAATTTTAGCCATAGGTAGGAGAGCACTTACTGAGTCGGGTTCAAGGTCATATTCGGAAGTTAAAAAATCTCTTCTTCTACTTATCGGCAAAACTGCGCCAGACTATAGCCAGTTCAGGCGAAAAGCCAATTTGACCCTTTCAGGGCACAGGTAATGCAGACGATGATCACGTCCAACCATGGCTAATGAAACGAACGTTGCAACCCCAAAACCGACCACGCTCGAAGGCTGGGTAAAGCTTCTCGACGGCGTTCGCCTGCCTGTCCCGCAAGCCAGCCACGACCGGGTTTGCAAGGCACTGGCCGACAATCGCAGCTCGTTGCGCGACATCGCCGACCTGATGCAGGACAGCCCCGCCCTCGCCCTGAGCGTGATTCGCGAAGCCAACCGGCAGACTCACGGCACCATGGCCGCGCCTGCGGAAAACCTTGAAGTGGCGATCACCCGGCTGGGCCTGGCGCGCACCGAAGAGTTGCTCGCACGCTTGCCCGCGATGCCTGAATCGCAAATTCCCGTGACCCTGCGCCAGTTGCAATTGATCAGTCAGCACGCGACCCAGCAGGCCAACGGCTTTTTCGCCGCGCGCCTGGCCCGACTGTGGCAGGACATCCACTGGGGCAGCCTGTTGTTCCTGTCGCCGTTATGGCCACTGGCATTGACCCATCCGCAATTGCTCGAAGAGTGGGAGCTGCGGGTCATCTATAAAGGTGAATCGACACGTAACGTCGAGAAACAATTGTTTGGCGTGCCCTTGCTGAAAATCGCCCGCAAGCTGGTCGAGACCTGGCACCTGCCAATCTGGGTGCAGCAGGGTTACAAACTGCTGCTCGAGGAGCAACGGGAGCTGGTGCAGGTCCTGCGCATCGCCCGTGACGTCGATCACCCGCTGCGCCAGCAGAACCGTCTCGACGACGATCCGACCTTGCGTCGCTGGCTCAATCAACCGGCCAACACCGTGTTGCTGGCCAACGGCCTGGCGCTGTCCGCGCAGCAGTGCTGGGAATGTCCGCACAGTGAGCGCTGGCAATACCTGACCAGTCTCTACCTGCAGATGCCCATGGACGAGTTACAGCAACAACTGCACCAGCAGGCGGCGAACAGCGCTCGCCAACACGCGCGCCCGGACCTCTGGCACCCGGCCGTTTCGTTGCTGTGGCCGTGGGGCACCCAGCGCGTTCCCGCCGGCCTGCTCGCCGCCCCGGCACCGACCACCGAAGACCTGGCCAAGTGGCGCGGGCACTGTGCCGAACTGTTGGTAGAACCCAGCCGTTTCAGCAACGCCATGCACTTGACCCACTCGGCCCGGGACGCCCTGGTCGCGTGTGGCATGCGCCGGGTGATGATACTGATGGCCGACCGCACGCACGCCAACCTGCGGGTGCACCAGACCGCCGGGCTGCCCAAGGAGGCCGCCGGCCTGAATTTCGTGGTCAGCCAGAGCTCCGTGTTGCAACGCCTGCTGGCGCAGCAGGCCCAGGTGCGTATCACGCCGGCCAACAACGCGCAGTTTTCAGCGTTGCTGCCGCCCGGCCTGCGCGCCCAATTTCGCGGCGAACACCTGCTGCTGCGCTCGCTGGTGAACAACGGCCGGGTGATCATGATCGTCGTGGCTGACCAGGGTGGCGGGCCGTTTTCGGACATCACCGTGCAGGCGTTCGGCAAAACCGCGCAGTGCATCGAGAAAGCGCTGCACAGCTTTAGCCATCGCGGCCAATGACCCGTTACAATCCTCCCTTTTGTGCCCTGGAGACCTCACATGTCTGACTTCTCTGGCTTGCCGCTGGTGATCGAACCGAGCGACTTGCTCTCTCGCCTCGACGCCCGTGAACTGATTCTGGTGGACCTGACCAGCAGCGCCCGCTATGCCGAAGGGCATATTCCCGGTGCGCGCTTCGTCGACCCCAAACGCACGCAACTCGGTCAGCCGCCCGCGCCGGGCCTGATGCCGCCCCAGGCAGCGCTCGAAACGTTGTTCGGCGAACTGGGGCACAACCCCGATGCGGTCTACGTGGTCTATGACGACGAAGGCGGCGGCTGGGCCGGGCGTTTCATCTGGTTGCTGGATGTCATCGGCCACTCGCGCTATCACTACCTCGACGGTGGCCTGACCGCGTGGCTGGCGGAAGGCTCGCCGATGTCGATCCAGGTCCCGCCAGCAGTAGGCGGCCCGGTTTCGTTGACCCTGCACGACGAACCCACCGCCACCCGCGAATACCTGCAAAGCCGCCTGGGCGCGGCTGACCTGGCGATCTGGGACGCGCGCGGGCCGCTGGAATACTCCGGCGAGAAAGTCCTGGCGGCCAAGGGGGGACACATTCCCGGCGCGGTCAATTTCGAATGGACCGAGGGCATGGACCCGAGGCGCAACCTGCGCATCCGCACCGACATGCCGCAGATTCTGGAACAACTCGGGATCACCAAGGACAAAGAAGTCATTACCCACTGCCAGACGCACCACCGTTCTGGCTTCACCTATCTGGTGGCCAAGTCCCTCGGTTATCCGCGGGTCAAGGGCTACGCCGGCTCCTGGGGCGAATGGGGCAACCACCCCGACACCCCCGTCGAGATTCAAGGTTTTTAAGGACAGTCAATGAACAAGCGTCTATTTATTCTCAGCCAATACCTGCTGCCTCACCATTTGCTTTCGCGACTGGCCGGCTGCGTCGCCGAGTGCCGCGTGCGCTGGTTCAAGAATGCCTTCACCGCGTGGTTCGCAAAGCGTTACCAAGTGGACATGTCACAGGCCCTGGTCGAAGACTTGACCGCCTATGAGCACTTCAACGCCTTCTTCACCCGCGCCCTCAAGGACGGTGCCCGTCCACTGGACGAAACACCGGGCGCGATCCTCAGCCCGGCCGATGGCGCGGTCAGCCAGCTCGGCCCGATCGAGCACGGTCGCGTGTTCCAGGCCAAGGGCCACAGCTTCAGCGTGCTCGAATTGCTGGGCGGCGACTCGGCCAACGCGGCACCGTTCATGGGCGGTGATTTTGCCACCATCTACCTGTCGCCCAAGGATTACCACCGCGTGCACATGCCATTGGCCGGTACGCTGCGCGAAATGGTCTACATCCCGGGACGCATCTTCTCGGTCAACCAGACCACCGCTGAAAACGTTCCGGAGCTGTTTGCCCGCAACGAGCGCGTGGCGTGCATTTTCGACACCGAGCGCGGCCCGATGGCCGTGGTGCTGGTGGGTGCGATGATCGTGGCATCGATTGAAACCGTGTGGGCTGGCCTGGTGACACCACCAAAACGCGAGCTGAAAACCTTCCGCTACGACGAAGCCGCCCGCGCGCCGATCCACCTGGAAAAGGGCGCTGAACTGGGTCGCTTCAAGCTGGGTTCGACGGTGGTCCTGCTGTTCGGCCCGGATCAGGTCAAATGGGTCGAAGAACTGGCCGCCCTTTCCCCGGTGCAGATGGGCCAGGGGCTGGGCCTGGCGAAGGCGTAAACCCCTGACTCTGCAGGAGCATGCTCGCGATGGACGTCAACGATAACGTGGGTAGTCTGATACCCAGCGGTGTTCCTGCGACCATCGCGAGCATGCTCGCTCCTACAGGGGGGGGTGTGGAATTTGTGTAACCCTTCATCTGTCCATAGCTGCTAGAGTCGAACCGTTTACTGTCCACTTTCAGGCTGGAGTTGTTTACGGCATGGATGAAACCAGTCCCCACCTGCTTCTGCGGGCCCCGACGCCCACGCAGTCGCGCCTGTCATTTTGCGAAGCCACCCCGCGTGACCTCAAACGCTGGATCGCCGATTTGCCCAAGGCCAATATCGGCGAAACCGCGCGCCGGCTCTATCAGGGCCTGAGCGAACTCAACCAGTTGCTGACCCCCAGTGACAACCGGCTCCAACTCCTCGAACTGCTGCGGCCCGAGGTGTACTACGTCTGCAAGCACCTGGAGCGGCATTTTCTGCACCAGTCGATCGTCCTCGATGAACGCTCGCGCAAGATCGCCAATCTCTGCCAGGCGCTGCAAGGCCACCTGGCGATGGGCTACAAACAAATCATCGTGCGCATCGCCCCACGCTTCAGCAAGGACCGCGCACCGCTGCTGACCCAGGCGTTGCAACGGGCGATGCACGGCCTCAACGGCTCACTGGTGCGCGCCACCGAACTCTACAGCCCGGTGCCGGATGGCCTCTGGCTGGAACTGCACCAGCTCTACCGAATCGCCTGCACCCATCGTCTTCAGCGCCTGAACGTGCGGGACGAGCTGGCCAGCCAGACGCAAAACCTGAGCATCGAGCAGACGTATCTGGCGGCCCTGCTGCTGGGCGCCGCCCGCTGCAACCAACTGCGCCAGAGCCAGATTGCGCGGCTCGCGGAGGTGCTGGAGCCCTGGAGCCAACGGCTCAAGCTGGAACCGCAGACATCGGCCAGTGGCTTGTTCGCCGTCGCGCCGGCGCTGGATGTCGGCCCACGGTATCGGTCCAAATTCCGCCCCGAGCAGTTGGACAGCCTGCTCGCTGTCGATCCGCAGCCGCTGGTCGCGGCTATCGAAGCCCATATGAAAAACAGCGACAGCCCGACACCACTGCCCGTACCGGCAGGGCTGAGCCTGGATACGCTGCAGCACCTGAGCGCCGCCTGGGGCCAGGCGGTCGAACGCAGTTTCCAGCGTACGGCCAGTCAGGGCACCCTGAACCTGTGCGTGGGCATGAGCGCGCTGCACTTCTACCTGGGCGGCCAACGCCCCTTCAGCGAGATCCTGAAAAATCCCGGCGCCGGGCGCGCGCAGTTCAAGGCCAGCGAGCCCACCGGGCGAGACAAGGATCACTGGCGCGATGCGTTCGATGCGGCGCCCCAGGGCACCGCCGATGCGATGCTGCCCTATGAGGAAATCGAGTACCCGCAGTTGCAGGTGGACGACGGTCAGGAGTATTACGACCAGAATCGCCACTTTCCGACCTATGCCCTGCCAGTGATCAATCACAGCCCCGGCGGCTATTGCCTGGCGTGGCCGGGTGAGGTGCCCGCCGAATTGCAGGCGGGTGAAATGGTCGGTATCGAGGACTCGGCCGGGGCTGGCTGGAGCATCGCGGTGGTGCGCTGGATTCGCCAGGTGCGCGGTGGAGGTACACAAATGGGCATCGAGCAAGTTGCGCCCCACGCCGAGCCTTGCGGTCTGCAACTGGTGCGCAGCCGGGACGAACACAGCCATTACCTGCGCGGCCTGCTGTTGCCGGCCATCAGCGCCGTCGATCAGCCTGCCACCCTGCTCGCACCGCGACTGCCCTTTCAGGAAGGCAACAAAGTGCTGATCAACACCAACGGCGAAGAACGCCGGGCCGGTCTGGATCGACGGGTGGCGAGCACCAACAGCTTCAATCAGTTCGCCTACCGTTCACTGGAGGCGGCCAGAAACGAGAGCGCCGCAGGCCGCGACGCGGTCAGCTCGGAAGAGGATTTTGATTCGTTGTGGAAGACGCTTTGACCTTCGGCTCCTGAACCGCTATCGCGAGCCGGCTCGCTCCCACAGGTCGAGTGTTGAACACAGGTTTTGTGTACGACCTCAACCTGTGGGAGCGGGCTTGATCTGGGCGGCATTCCGACGATGGGGCCAGATCAAGCAGCCTGAATCTCAGAGCTGCCCATCCCGATCGCGAAAGCCCAGCAGGTACAACACGCCATCGAGTCCCAGCGTGGAAATCGCCTGCTTTGCCGACTGCTTGACCAGTGGCTTGGCACGGAACGCCACGCCCAGGCCGGCGATGGCCAGCATCGGCAGGTCGTTGGCGCCGTCGCCCACGGCGATGGTCTGCTCCAGGCGCAAGCCTTCCTTGATCGCCAGCTCCTTGAGCAGATCGGCCTTGCGCTGCGCATCGACGATCGGCTCGACCGCGACGCCAGTGACCTTGCCGTCCACCACTTCCAGCTCATTGGCGAACACGTAGTCGATGCCCAGCTTGGCCTGCAATTGTTTGGCGAAGTAGGTGAAACCACCCGACAGGATCGCCGTCTTGTAGCCCAGGCGCTTGAGCTCGGCGAACAGGGTTTCGGCGCCTTCGGTCAGGCGCAGCGAGGCGCCGATCGAATCCAGCACGCCAACGTCCAGGCCCTTGAGCAACGCCAGGCGCTCCTTGAAGCTGGCCCGGAAATCCAGCTCACCCGCCATCGCCCGTTCGGTGATGGCCGAGACCTGGTCCCCCACGCCGGCCGCCTTGGCCAGTTCGTCGATGACTTCGGCTTCGATCAGCGTCGAGTCCATGTCGAACACCGCCAGACGACGGTTGCGGCGGAACAGTGAGTCTTCCTGGAAGGCGATGTCGACATTCAGTTCCTGGGCCACGTTGAGGAACTCGGCACGCAGCGCCTGCGGATCGGCCGCTTCGCCGCGCACCGAAAACTCGATGCAACCCTTGCCTTTGTCCGCCGGCGTATCCAGCGGCATGCGCCCGGAGAGACGATCGATGTGATCGATGTTCAGGCCATATTTGGCGGTAATCGCGCTCACTGCCTGCAATTGCCCGGCTGTCACCTTGCGGGTCAACAGCGTCACGATGTGGCGCTTCTTGCCCTGGTTGCCGACCCACTGCTGGTAATCCTCCTCGGAGACCGGTGTGAAACGCACCTGCTGGTCGAGCTCGTAGCCCTTGAACAGAATGTCCTTGAGGACCGAGCGGCCTTGCTCGGTGTCGGGAATTTCAACCAGGATGCCAAACGACAGCGTGTCGTGGATCACCGCCTGACCGATGTCGAGAATGTTCACACCACCCTGGGCCAGGACGCCGGTAATGGCCGCAGTCAGACCCGGACGATCGGATCCGGTGATGTTTATCAGGACGATTTCGCGCAAGGCGCACCCCCGCAGGTGGAAAAAAACCGCATTCTACCCACTTTCAGTGACCATCGGGCACCGTGAGCGCTTTGCCGGTCTAGGGCCTGTCGCTATACTGCGCGTCAACTTCACGGACAAAAGAGCCGAGCGCAAGTGAACCGGCCCACGCCAGTAAAAACCGATAACTTCTTTCTGCTGATCTTCCGTGCACTGCGCCACCGCCGTGTACCGATTGCATTGCGCATTGCCAGCCATAACGTGATCCTGGTCGCCCTGGCCCTGGTGATCTACGCCTGCGTGATGGGTTTGCAGTTCAAGCAGGCCATGCACGAGCAGGCGGATGCCCTGGGCGAAAGCCTGACCACGCAGACCGCCACCTCGGCCACCGAACTGCTGGTGTCCAACGACATCCTCAGCCTCAACGTGCTGCTCAACAACCTGACCAAGAACAAGCTGGTGGCCCACGCCGCCATCTACAGCGTGGATAACCGCATCCTCGCCGAATCCGGTCAGCGTCCCAAGCACGGCCTGCTGGGCGAAGCCGAGGGCATGTACCAGAGCAAGATCACCTTCCAGGACGTGACCGCCGGACAACTGCGCATCAGCCTGGACATGGACCAGTTCCAGCAGCCGATGACCATCAGCCTGCAGAGCATGGGCATCCTGAGTGCCATCCTGCTGGCGCTGTCCCTGGCCCTGAGCCTGCGCCTGGGCCGCCACCTTTCCACGCCGCTGCTGCAATTGCGCGTGTGGCTGCGCAACATCGACGAATATACGCCGGCGACCGGCCGTCAGGACGAAATTGGCGACCTGGCTCGTCAACTGCACGCCAACTTCGCACCGGAACCGGCCGAGCCCGAGCCCGTGCCGGAACCGGAATACGAGGACAGCGAATACGCCGACGCCGACGATCACGAGCCCGCCTTCGAAGTGCGCAACCTGCGCGACCCGAGCTTCGACGAGAGCAAGCCAGTCGCCGGCCTCAAACCTGCGCCTCGGCAGATCGTCAGCACCGTCGAAGACGAGGATGAAGACGAAGATCCGTTTGCCGACCTGCGCGACGAGTCGGCGCCGAGCCCGGTGATCAAGCCGCAGGTGTCCAGCGTTCCGCAGCACAGCGCCGTGCTGGCGGTACAGCTGGGCGCCCAGGACCAACTGCGTCGCCTGCCCCGGGCACGCCTGGAGGAACTGCTGGAACGCTACCGCGATTGTCTCGATCAGGCGGCGTCGCTCTATCAGAGCGAACTGCACACCCTCAACGATGGCAGCACGCTGATGCTGTTCCACACCGAGGACAGCGGCGACGATTACCTGACCAACGCCATCTGTTGCGGCGAGTTGTTGCGCGCGCTGGGCCATCAGTTGCAGATCGAAGTCGCCGACAGCGGCATCACCCTGCAATTGCAGCTGGGCCTGACCCTGGGCGATGAGTTGTTCGGCCTGAGCCAGATCGACCTGCTGCTGACCGAAACCGCCCAGGACGCCCTGGCCCTGTCGCAACACAGCCGCAACCTGCTGCTGGTGGAGCGCAGGATCAGCGACGACGCCCTGATCCGCCAGCGTGCGCGTATCCGCCCGATTGCCAGCCCCGAGGGTGCCTGCTGTGTAGAGCGCTTGATGGAGCCTTATCCGTCGATGCTCGAGCGGCAACTGGCGCGGATGCATGAGCGCCGGGCGTAAGCCTTGCCCTGCTGCAAGAAAGCCCGCAGACAAGCGATTGTCTGCGGGCTTTTTTGTTGCCTGCAACAGCGTCTTGGATTGCTGCCCAGACCAGGCCCGCTTCCACAGGCTCAGCGTGACCCACTGCAGGAGCGGACGTCAGGGCGGGCCTCAGAAACGACAAAGCCCGCAACAGGGCGGGCTTGGTCTTGAAGCCATCCGCCTTTAGAAGCGGAACACTTCCATATCGGTGCGGATCGGAGCAGCCATCGGGATTTTCGGCTGTTTCTCCTGTTCGGCTGCCGGTGCAGCAGGCTTGGCGGCAGGTTTTTTAGGCGCTTCGGCAATCGGTGGTTGGTTGGCCAGGGGCTTGAGCGCCACGGAAAGCTGTTCGGCCAGACGCTGCAACAACACGCCTTGAGCCTGTACCTGGGCTGCTGTGCCGCCTGCATGTTGCTCCTGCAGGTGCACGATGCGGTTATCACGCACCTGACCACGACGATCGATCAGGCGCCATTGCGCATCCAGGATCGCCGGTTGCGATTCACCCGAGTCCAGCCGTGTGATGGTCAGCAACACCTGAACGTCCGGGGTGAAGCCGAGGGTCGCCGGGGCCAGCACCACACGCTGGCTGTCCAGGTGACCCGCGACCTGGCGCAACAACAGCTGATCGATGTCGGAGGAAAGGCTGCCAGCCCAACGACCGTCGGTCGAAGCCTGGAGGCTGCCATCCGGTTGACGCTGCAACAGCGTCTCACGCTGCAGGTAGTCCGCAACGACCACCGGGCCCAGGAGTACGGCCATACCTGCGGCTTGCGCAGGTTGCGCCGGACTTCCGCTGTCCAGCTGGTACAGCGACACCGGTTGGTGAACGCTGCAACCCGCCAGGCCAAGAACGCCGGCGAGCATCAGAATAAAAGGAAGGCGCAGAGCAGTCATCGTCCCATCCAGGTGGTTGCCACAAGGCTCACCACAGTGAAAATACTCAATAAATATGAAGAACGCTCGGTCACACCGGCGCTTGGAAAGGGCACATCATCCGTGAATATGCGCTCCGACTCCAGCGGCAAAGCGCCGATCTACGCGTTAAATCGTAGATCGGGCGCTCTAGGACGCTTAATTGAGGTTTTCGACGAGCAGCGCATCCACCCGCTGGAAGCCACGTGGCAATTTGTTACCACGACGCCCACGTTCACCTTTGTAGTGTTCGAGGTCGTCTGCTTTCAGTGACAAGGTACGTTTTCCGGCCTGAAGCACCAAGGTAGCGCCCTCCGGCACAACGGCGATGTCCGTGACGTATTCTTCGCGATTGGCCACTCGCTCACCGGAAATGCCGATGATCTTGTTGCCTTTGCCCTTACCCAATTGTGGCAGATCGCTGATCTTGAAGATCAGCAGGCGACCTTCGGTGGTCACCGAGGCCAGCCAGTTGTTCTCACGATCGGCCACCGGACGCGGCAGGATCACTTTCGAATTGTTCGGCAGGCTCAGCAGCGCCTTGCCCGCCTTGTTCTTGGCCTGGAAGTCCTCACCCTTGACCACGAAACCGTAGCCGGCGTCGGAGGCGATCACGTACAGCGAATCGTCTTCGGGCATCAGTACGCATTCGAAACTGGCCCCTGGCGGCGGCGTCAGACGACCGGTCAACGGCTCGCCCTGGCCACGGGCCGACGGCAGCGTATGGGCGGCCACCGAGTAACTGCGCCCGGTGGAGTCGATGAACACCGCGTACTGGTTGGACCGGCCGGCCGCCAGTGCCTTGAAACCATCCCCAGCCTTGTAGGAAAGCCCGGTGGCGTCGATGTCGTGGCCCTTGGCCGAGCGCACCCAGCCCTTTTCCGACAGCACCACGCTGACTTTCTCGTTCGGCAGCAGATCGTGCTCGGTCAGCGCCTTGGCTTCGGCGCGCTCGACGATCGGCGAACGGCGGTCGTCGCCGTAGGTTTCGGCGTCCTTGATCAGTTCGCTGCGCACCAGCTTCTTCAGCTTGGCTTCGCTGCTCAGCAGGGCTTGCAGTTTGGCCTGTTCCTTGAGCAGTTCATCCTGCTCGGCACGCAGCTTCATTTCCTCCAGGCGCGCCAACTGACGCAGACGGGTGTCGAGAATGTAGTCGGCCTGGATCTCGCTCAGGGCGAAACGCTCGATCAGCGCGACCTTGGGGTGCTCCTCGGTACGGATGATATGAATCACTTCATCCAGGTTGAGGTAGGCAATCAGCAAGCCGTCCAACAGGTGCAGGCGACGCTCGACCTTGTCGAGGCGGAATTGCAGACGGCGACGCACGGTCTGGACCCGGAACTCCAGCCACTCGACCAGCAGGGCCCGCAGGTTTTTCAGCTGCGGCTTGCCGTCCAGGCCGATGATGTTGATGTTGACGCGGTAGCTCGACTCCAGCTCGGTGCTGGCGAACAGGTGCTGCATCAGTGCGTCGTGGTCGAAGTTCTTGCGCGCACCGGGAATGATCACGATCCGGCACGGGTTCTCGTGGTCGGACTCGTCACGCAGGTCGGCGATCTGCGGGGCCTTGGACGGCTTGGCCTGCATCATCGCCGCGATCTGCTCCAGCACCTTGGCCCCGGAGACCTGGTGCGGCAGCGCGGTGACTATGATGTCGCCGTCTTCGATGTGGTAGACGGCGCGCATGCGCACCGAGCCCTTGCCGGTTTCATACATCTTCAGCAGGTCGGCGCGCGGGGTGATGATTTCCGCTTCGGTCGGGTAATCCGGGCCCTGGATGTGTTCGCAGAGCTGCTCGACCGTGGCCTTGGGCTCATCGAGCAAGCGCACGCACGCCGACGCCACTTCACGCAGGTTGTGCGGCGGTACGTCGGTGGCCATGCCCACGGCGATGCCGGTGGTGCCGTTGAGCAGGATGTTCGGCAAACGTGCCGGCAACACCAGGGGTTCTTCGAGGGTGCCGTCGAAGTTCGGCCCCCAGTCCGCCGTGCCCTGGCCCAGCTCGCTGAGCAGCACTTCGGAATAGCGCGACAGCCGCGCTTCGGTGTATCGCATGGCGGCGAAGGACTTGGGATCGTCCGGCGCCCCCCAATTACCCTGGCCATCGACCAGCGTGTAGCGGTAGCTGAACGGCTGGGCCATCAGGACCATGGCTTCGTAGCAGGCCGAATCGCCGTGCGGGTGGAACTTGCCGAGCACGTCACCGACGGTACGCGCCGATTTCTTGTGCTTGGAATCGGCATCCAGCCCCAACTCGCTCATCGCGTAGACGATGCGTCGCTGTACCGGTTTCAGGCCGTCGCCGATATGCGGCAGGGCACGGTCCATGATCACGTACATGGAGTAGTTGAGGTAGGCATTTTCGGTGAAGTCAGACAGTGACCGGCGTTCTACACCGTCCAGGCTGAGATCAAGGGAGTCGCTCATGCGGGCCTCATCGGTTAGTTGTCTGGCGCAGCAGCAGGGTGCCACCGCGCTGGGTAAATTCAAGTTTGTTCAGTGCGCTCATGCCCAGCAGCACCTGATTGCCATCCAGGCCGGGCGCGACCAGCGCGCGGACATCGCGCAAGACGATGTCGCCGACCTGCAAGCGATCGATACGGGTTCGATAACCCTGGCTCAGACCGTTTGCCGTGCTCAGGGTCACCCCGAAGCCTTCTTCCAGTTTCAAGCGTTTGGCCAGATCAGCGGGGATCGACACGTCCGTCGCCCCGGTGTCCAGCATGAAGTCCACCGGCTGACCGTTGATCTGGCCGCTGGCGACGAAGTGTCCCTGTTGATTGCTCACCAGTTTCACTTCAATGAAACCATCACCCTGCTGCGAGCTGACCACCACATTGGGGTTGTTCTGGCGCGCTTCCCATTCGCCGAAAAACCGCGTGGCCAGGAACAGCCCGGCACACCAGGCCAGAATCAGCAACACCCGGCCGGCGCGTTTGCCCGGCGGTTGCGCGCTCATGGCGCGGCGCTCCAGCCACCCACAGGCGCGGCAAAGCGCCAGACGATCGGGCGCCGCTCGCCATCGGCACGGACACCGTTGTTGTTATCGATGCCGACCCACGCCCCGTCGGCGTCCACGACCAGCGCCTCCGCCAGGCCGTATTCCTGGGAATAACGCCGATGCGCCTGCAACGCCTCGTCGGCAAACGACCAGCAGCGTTCGACCCTGGCCGTCATCGCGTCGCGCCGGCAAATCTCGAACTTGTTGCGTTCGAGGGTGAACAGCTTGCCGTTGTACAAGGACAGATCGGCAAAGTCCCGCGATACCGCCTTGGCCTTGGGAAAACTCGCTGGCTGCATCTCCACGCCCGCCTCGCTCAGCAGTACACAACCGCCGTCGCATTCCCAGACCGTCTGCTGGCGCTTGATGCGCAGCAGGCCACGGCTCTCGCGCTCCGCCGCCAACCACATCTGATCGCCGGCCGGGCTGATGGCCAGGCCTTCGAACAGCGCGTTGAAATGCAACAGCATGCCGCTGGCCCGCGCTTCACGAACCAGCAACGGCGAGATCTTCAGCCAGGACGCAGGCCCGGCAGACGGGACTTGCAGCACGGCGGCATGCGCTTCGCTGACAATGTAGCGATTGCCGGCGCTGTCGCAGGTAATGCCTTCGAAATCCAGGTCGCCGCCCCGCACGAACGAGGCAACCCAGGTCCGTGCACGCAGGCCCCAGGGTAATCCGCTGTCCGGCACCGGTGGGACCTCGATCGGCACGGTCTGCGCCTGCCAGACCCCGTCGTTGGGGTCGAGGCGGTAGATCTGGTCGTCGTCACGATCCGATACCGTCCACAATTGCTGGCCGCACTGCGCCAGCCCGGACAGGTTGCCGCCGCGCATGCCCTCCACGGGATGCTCGGACAACAGGCGCAACGCCGGTGCCGGTTCGGCCAACGCCGAACCACAGCCCAGAAGCAACGCACACACCAGGGCAAAGCCAACCCGCATCAGCCAAGAACCTCGGCCAGGTTGCCTTTGGATTCAAGCCAGTTCTTGCGATCGCCCGCACGTTTCTTCGCCAGCAGCATGTCCATGACTTCGGTCGTGGCTTCGAAATCGTCCAGGGTGAGCTGCACCAGGCGCCGGGTGTTCGGGTCCATGGTGGTTTCACGCAACTGGGGCGGGTTCATTTCACCCAGACCCTTGAATCGGGTGACCTGCGGCTTGCCGCGTTTCTTCTCGGCCACCAGGCGGTCAAGAATCCCGTCGCGCTCGGCTTCATCGAGGGCGTAGTAGATTTCCTTGCCCAGGTCGATCCGGTACAGCGGCGGCATGGCGACGTAGACGTGGCCGGCATCGACCAGCGCGCGGAAATGCTGGACGAACAAGGCGCACAGCAGTGTAGCGATGTGCAGGCCGTCGGAGTCGGCGTCGGCGAGGATGCAGATCTTGCCGTAACGCAGCTGGCTCATGTCCGCCGCGCCGGGATCGACACCGATGGCCACGGCTATGTTGTGCACTTCCTGGCTGGCCAGCACTTCGCTGCCATCGACTTCCCAGGTGTTGAGGATCTTGCCGCGCAACGGCAGGATGGCCTGGAATTCCTTGTCCCGCGCCTGCTTGGCCGAACCGCCGGCGGAATCACCTTCCACCAGAAACAGCTCGGAACGCATCGGGTCCTGCCCGGCGCAGTCGGCCAGCTTGCCCGGCAGTGCCGGTCCTTGGGTGATGCGCTTGCGCTCGACCTTCTTGCTGGCCTTGAGGCGCCGGCCAGCGTTGTTGATCGCCAGCTCGGCGAGCAACATGCCGGTTTCCGGGTTGGCGTTGAGCCACAGGCTGAACGCATCCTTGACCACCCCGGAGACGAACGCCGCCGCTTCCCGGGACGACAGACGCTCTTTGGTCTGGCCGGAGAATTGCGGTTCCTGCATCTTCATCGACAGCACGAAAGCAATGCGTTCCCAGACGTCTTCCGGCGCCAGCTTGACGCCGCGCGGCAACAGGCTGCGGAACTCGCAGAACTCGCGCATCGCGTCGAGCAGGCCCTGGCGCAAACCGTTGACGTGGGTACCGCCCTGGGCAGTCGGAATCAGGTTGACGTAGCTTTCCTGAACGCTGTCGCCACCCTCGGGCAGCCACAGCAGCGCCCAGTCCACCGCTTCCTTGTTACCGGCCAGGCTGCCGCAGAACGGCTCGTTCGGCAGGCGCTCGAACTCGCTGACCGCATCGACCAGGTACGAACGCAGGCCGTCTTCGTAATGCCACTCGACTTTCTCGCCGGTGCCCTTGTCTTCGAAGCTGACCAGCAGCCCCGGGCACAGAACGGCCTTGGCCTTGAGCACGTGCTTGAGGCGGCTGATGGAAAATTTCGGTGAATCGAAATACTTCGGGTCCGGTGCGAAGAAGACGCTGGTACCGGTGTTGCGCTTGCCGACGCTGCCGACCACTTCCAGTTCGGTTTTCTTGAAACCGTCGGCGAAGGTCATCTGGTATTCGTTGCCGTCGCGCTTGACGCGCACCCGCACTTCGGTCGACAGGGCGTTGACCACGGAAATACCCACCCCGTGCAAACCGCCGGAGAACTGGTAGTTCTTGTTGGAAAACTTGCCGCCCGCGTGCAGCTTGGTGAGGATCAGCTCGACGCCCGATACGCCCTCTTCCGGGTGAATGTCCACGGGCATGCCACGGCCATCGTCGCTGACTTCCAGCGAATGGTCGGCGTGCAGGATGACCTGCACCGACGAGGCGTGACCGGCCAGGGCTTCGTCGACGCTGTTGTCGATGACTTCCTGGGCAAGGTGGTTCGGCCGACTGGTGTCGGTGTACATGCCGGGGCGTTTGCGCACCGGGTCGAGGCCCGAGAGGACTTCGATGGCGTCTGCGTTATAAGAGCTAGCGCTGGGAGTGGCCATGGGGTCTCGTCGTCCGTCTGTATGAAAAGTGATCGATGAAAAAGAGGCGGGTGTTCACAGTGCCGTGAAATCCACCGCCCGGTACACATCTGCGCCGATGCCGGCAAAACTCAACATGGCCGGCAGTTGCGCGGCAAAACCCTGGAAACCATGGTCGCCGCCGGCCTGGATACGCAAGGCGCATGCCCGGTAATACTGCTCGGCGAGGCGATAGTCCAGTGTTTCATCGCCGGTTTGCAACCACACCTGATACCGCTGCGGATCCCGGGGTGCCGGCACTTCCAGCCCGGCCAGGGCCGTCACGTGGTCGTGGGTCAATTCCCAGGCCTCATCGGTATACAGGTTTTTCTGCGTTCCCAGAAACCCGTCGAACATCCGGTGCGGACTGACGGCAGGGTTGATCAGCAAGGCCTTGAGGCCGTGGCGCTCGGCCAAATGAGTCGCATAGTAGCCGCCGAGTGAGCTGCCGACCAGCAGTGGCCGCCCCAGTTCGGCAATCGCCTGATCCAGTTGCGCGATGGCCTGGCGTGGATGGTGATGCAAGGCCGGGACACGCAGCTGATCGCTCAGGCCCAGCCGCTCCATCACCTGCATCAACTGCGTGGCCTTTTGCGAGGCGGGTGCGCTGTTGAAACCGTGGATATAAAGGATCGAACCGGACATCTGGACTCCCTGTGTGTCGGGTAAAGACGCAGAGTTTACAGGGAGTTGGGGTGTCTGTGCGGACGCCATCGCGGGCTTGCCCGCTCCCACAGGGATCCTGGGTGAACACAGATATTGCGAACCACGAGAAACCTGTGGGAGCGGGCTGCTCGCGATGGAGGCGCCGCAAATCCTCAGTAACCGTTGGAACCGTAATCCACGGTGAAATCATACCCGGTTACCCGCTCCACGCCGGTCTCGATCTGCCCGTCCGGCAACAACCGCAACCAGCGATAGCCCGGCGCCTGCTCGCCGACCTTGAAATCCTCACTGCGCGGCTCGAACTGAATGCAGGTCGAGGGCGAAGCCATCAGGCGCACGCTGTTTCGAAACTGATCGATTTCCTGGTGCACATGCCCCCACAACACGGCGCGCACCTGCGGGAAACGATCCAGCACGGCAAACAGCGCCTCGGGGTTGCGCAACCCGATCGGTTCCATCCAGGGGCAGCCAATCGACACCGGATGATGGTGAAAACACACCAGGTGATGGCGCTCCGGTGCTTCGCTCAAGGCCCGCGCGAGCAGCTGCAGTTGCTCATCCTGCAGGAATCCCGGCACCGAGCCTGGCACAGCGGAGTCGAGCAAGGTCACCCGCCAGTTGCCGATGTCCACCACCGGCTCCAGCAGCGCACTTTGCACGGCCGCTTCGGCCATGACCTGCGGCTCATCGTGGTTGCCGGGGATCCAGCGCGCGGGCGCATCGAGCGGCCGGGTCAGGTCGCGAAACTGCTGGTAGGACTCCAGCGTACCGTCCTGGGAAATATCACCACTGGCGATGATCAGGTCGATGCGCGGCTGTTGCTGCCTGACCAGTTCGATGACCTTCTGCAGGCTTTGGCGCGTATTCATGCCCAGCAAGGTTGCGTCGGCCTCGGCAAACAGATGGCTGTCGGACAGTTGCACCAGCAGCGCCGGATCGGCGGTGGTCAATGTGGATACGCTCGGCAAGGCGCTCTCCCTGGGCTGAAAGCGGGACAAGTGGAATGGCGCGATTATGCTGGGGGACGAGCAAAAGGGGAAACCGCTGAACCGGACGCAGTTCACATCTAGCGAACGACTTCGTACTCGTGCCCCAGCGCCAGGCAATGACTCAACCACTCCCCCAGAAACATGTTCAACTGGGCCTTTTCATCCGGCTGATGCATCGCGGCGTTGGGGTAAGGATAGATGCCGCGAAAGCGTCGTGCATGTTCGGCGCTGACCACTTCGGCCATGCAGGCGTCGTGGTACACCTGAACCTCCAGTTGCGGCACCGGCAGCCACGGCAGGCTATGTTCCTGACGCACCTGCAACGTCGTGGTGTACGGACAGACCTGCAGCACTTCCAGCGCCAGAACGCCGAGCATCTGGTCGCCATGGGTCACGGCAATACGCCGTGCCGCCGGTTCGTTGCGCATGTCGGGCAGCAGTCGCATCAGGCGCGCGTAGTTCGCCTCGCAGGAAGCTTGCAGCCCCGCCAGGTCGACCCGGTAACGATCGCGCAACGTGTTTACGACCATAGCCCCCTCACTTCGACGCGGTTCAAGGCCAGCCATTGCAAGGCAATGATGCTGGCCGCGTTGGCAATTCGCCCGTCGCGCACGGCTTGCAGGGCATCTTCGAAGGCCCAGACCGTCACGCGGATATCTTCAGCTTCTTCCTCCAGTCCATGCAGGCCCCCGACTCCGTTCGTCTCGCAGCGCCCCAGGTACAAGTGCACGAATTCATTGCTGCCGCCGGGCGATGGAAAATACTTGGTCATCGGCCACAGCGCGCGGAATTCCAGCCCAGCTTCCTCCTGCGCCTCGCGGTGAGCAACCTCTTCCGGCACTTCGTCCTTGTCGATCAGACCAGCGACCAGTTCGACCAGCCACGGGTTGTCGGTCTTGCCCATGGCGCCGACACGAAACTGCTCGATCAGCACCACTTCGTCGCGCAGCGGATCGTAAGGCAATACGCAAACGGCATCGTGGCGGACAAACACTTCTCGATTGATTTCACGACTCATGCCTCCGCCGAACAGTTCGTGGCGCAAATGCACGCGGTCGAGCTTGTAAAAGCCCTCGTAGCACTTTTCGCGCCGAACGATCTCCACGGCGGTTGGAATGGCGCTGGCAAAATCAGTCATGACTATCCTCGTTTGCACAATCCGATCCGAGGTTGCCTGCGTGTGCCTGCAACCTCGACTTCGCGCCATCCTAACGCGCCCGTGACGTTAGATGCAGCCCCTTTCCCTTCAGCGGGATGGACGGTGAGGGCGAAACCCACTCTAATTAGCTTAGTGGCGAACTGACTGCTCGGTTGAGAGTCGAAGCGGTTAACTTTTCGCCTTTCCCTGTTTTATGAAGGACGCCCATGTCGCTTTTCAGAATCGCCTCCGTGGCGGCCATCGCCCTGACCCTGGGCGCTTGCCAGAGCCTGTTCCAGCCCAACTATCGCGTACCGCTGGAAGCCACCCGCGATACTTCCGAGCAGTTGAAACCCGGTTGCACGTCTGCCGATTGCCCGCTGGTGAATATCGACACGCTGCACTTTCCTGCCGAGCCGGCCCTGGACGCCATCGTCGAGAAGCGCTTGCTGCAAATGACCCGCACCTCGCCGGACGCGCCGGTGGCGCCGACGCTGGCGGCGTATCGCGACGAGTTTTTGCGCACCGCCGCGCCGCGCAACAGCAGCTACTTGCAGGCCAAGGTACGCGAGCAGCATGACGGCTTGGTGATCATCGAGTTTTCCAGCTATCTGGACACTGGCGGCGCCCATGGCACGCCGGGTCGCGGTTTCGTCAACTACTCGCGCCAGCAGCACAAGGTGCTGAACCTGTCCGACATGCTGCTGCCCGGTCAGGAAGAGGCGTTCTGGAAAGCCGCTCAGGTGGCGCACAACAGCTGGCTGATCAGCACCAAGCTCGATCAGGAAGCGGAGTTCGTCAAGAGCTGGCCGTTCCAGAAAACCCAGAACGTGGCGCTGACCTACGGCGGGGTGATCCTCAAGTATCAGGTCAGCACCATCGCGCCTTACGCGCTGGGCCACGTTGAACTGAAGATCCCCTACCCGCGCCTGAACGGGATTCTCAAGCCCGAGCTGTTTCCCGGCCGTAACTGAACGCCCGGCCCAGCACCAGTTGCAACAGCCCTGCCAGGACCAGCGCCGGCAGGGTGGCGCCGACATCCGGATACAGGTTGGCCAGCAGATGATAGGTGCTGACGCCGCCGAGCCAGGCGAGCAGCGCCGGCCAGCGCAACGCGGCTGACGCCACCTGGGCACTGCGCTTGCGCAGGATGAAGTGATCCACCAGCACCACGCCGAACAGCGGTGCGAACACCGAACCGATCAGCAGCAGGAAGTTCTGGTACTGCGCCAACGGCGCCAGCAAGGCGATCAGGGTGCAGACGACGCCGATGGCCAAGGCCAGGTGCTCGACTTTCAGGCGCAACAGCATTCCGCTGGACACCGCCGCCGAGTGAATGTCGGCGAAGGCGTTCTCCGACTCGTCCAGCAGGATCAACAGCAACGGAATGCCCAGGCCCGCACCGGCCAGCGCCAGCAACAAGGCATTGACTTCACCGCTCGGCGCGAACGCCAGGGTGTACGCAACGCCCAGACTCATCAGCCAGAAGTTGCCGATGAAGAAGCCCACCGCCGTTCCGCCGAACACGTTTTTCGCCCGCTTGCCGAAACGCGAATAGTCGGCAATCAGCGGCAGCCACGACAGCGGCATGGCGATGGCGATGTCGAAACCCACGGCAAACGGCATCGAACCGTCACCCGCCTGCGCCCACAACGCCGCCAGATCGGCCTTGGCGAACAGGTTCCAGGTCAGCCAGGTGCATGCCGCCAGCAGCAACCAGATGCCCCACTTGCGCAGGATCTGTCGTACGAAGGTCAAGGGACCGCTGACCGCCAGCAAGGTCGCCAGACCACCGAAGAAGATCGTCCACAGCAGCGGGTTGGACCACAGGCTGCCCTCGCTGAAGGCGCGGGCTCCCAGCAGGCTCGCGGCATCGCGCATCACGATGATTTCGAACGAACCCCAACCGATCAGTTGCAGCAGGTTCAATACCGCCGGCAGGCTCGCGCCCTTGTTGCCGAGGCTGAGCTTGAGTGCGGCCATCGATGACAGGCCGGTGTCGCTACCGATCACGCCCACGGCGGCCAGCAGCAGAACGCCCACCAGGGTGCCGAGAAAAATCGCCAGCAACGACCCGGACAGGCCCAGCCCAGGCGCCAGCAAGGCGCCGGTCTGCAGCACCATCAGGCCGATGCCGAGGGAAAACCACAGGGAAAACAGGTCGCGGCCGCCAAACACACGCTTGTCGGCGGGCACCGCGATCTCGGGTGAATAAGTGCTGGGTTGAATGCTCAAGGGGGTTATCTCAGAGGGATAATTGTGTCATTGAGATGTTCGGCGCCCGGTCCGGCCTCTTCGCGAGCAAGCCCGCTCCCACGGTTGCCTGAGTTGTCCGGGGGGACGCGGTCTAATGTGGGAGCGGGCTTGCTCGCGAAGACGGCAGCACAGGCGCCGTCAATCACAGATCAGATCAAACTTTCTGGTACAACTGACTGCCTTCCTGCTTGAAGCGCTCGGCCTGTTCGGCCATGCCCTGGGCGACGTCCACGTCCACCGCTTCGATCCGTTGGTTGGCCGCATACTCGCGGACTTCCTGAGTGATCTTCATCGAGCAGAACTTCGGCCCGCACATGGAGCAGAAATGCGCGACCTTGGCCGAATCCTTCGGCAGCGTCTCATCGTGATACGAACGGGCGGTGTCCGGATCGAGGCCCAGGTTGAACTGGTCTTCCCAACGGAACTCGAAACGCGCCTTGCTCAAGGCATTGTCGCGGATCTGCGCCCCCGGGTGCCCCTTGGCCAGATCGGCGGCATGGGCCGCGATCTTGTAGGTGATGATGCCGGTCTTCACGTCATCCTTGTTCGGCAGGCCCAGGTGCTCCTTGGGCGTCACGTAGCAGAGCATGGCGCAGCCGAACCAGCCGATCATCGCCGCGCCGATACCGGAAGTGATGTGGTCGTAGCCCGGCGCAATGTCGGTGGTCAGCGGGCCGAGGGTATAGAACGGCGCCTCGTCGCAGCACTCGAGCTGCTTGTCCATGTTCTCCTTGATCAACTGCATCGGCACGTGGCCCGGGCCTTCGATCATGCACTGCACGTCGTGCTTCCAGGCGATCTTGGTCAGCTCGCCCAGGGTTTCCAGCTCACCGAACTGCGCCTCGTCGTTGGCATCGGCAATCGAACCCGGACGCAGGCCATCGCCCAGCGAGAAGCTGACATCGTAGGCCTTCATGATTTCGCAGATGTCTTCGAAATGGGTGTAGAGGAAGTTTTCCTTGTGGTGCGCCAGGCACCACTTGGCCATGATCGAACCGCCACGGGAGACGATGCCGGTCACGCGCTTGGCCGTCATCGGTACGTAGCGCAACAATACGCCAGCGTGGATGGTGAAGTAATCGACGCCCTGCTCCGCCTGCTCGATCAGCGTGTCGCGGAACAGCTCCCAGGTCAGGTCCTCGGCCACGCCGCCGACTTTTTCCAGGGCCTGGTAGATCGGCACGGTGCCGATCGGGACCGGCGAGTTGCGGATGATCCACTCTCGGGTTTCGTGAATGTGCTTGCCGGTGGACAGGTCCATGACCGTGTCCGAACCCCAGCGGATGCCCCAGGTCAGTTTCGCCACTTCTTCCTCGATGGACGAACCCAGGGCGCTGTTGCCGATATTGCCGTTGATCTTCACCAGGAAGTTACGGCCGATGATCATCGGTTCCAGTTCGGTGTGGTTGATGTTGGCGGGAATGATCGCGCGACCGCGAGCGATCTCGTCGCGCACAAACTCCGGGGTGATGACTTTCGGCACGCTGGCACCGAAGCTGTGACCGGCGTGCTGCTGATCCAGCAGACCCGCGGCACGGGCCACTTCGAGCTTCATGTTCTCGCGGATGGCCACGTATTCCATCTCGGCGGTGATGATGCCCTGGCGCGCGTAATGCATCTGGCTGACGTTGGCCCCGGCCTTGGCGCGACGCGGGTTGTTGACGTGGGCGAAGCGCAGTTTGGTCAGTTCCGGATCGGCGAGGCGTTCCTGGCCGAAGTTCGAGCTCAGGCCGCTCAGGCGCTCGGTGTCGCCACGGGATTCGATCCACGGCGAGCGCACGTCGGCCAGGCCCTTGCGCACGTCGATGATGACCTTGGGGTCGGTGTACGGGCCGGAGGTGTCGTAGACCGTGACCGGTGCGTTGACCTCGCCGCCGAAGTCGGTCGGCGTCACATCGAGGCTGATTTCACGCATCGGCACGAGGATGTCGGGACGGGAGCCCTGAACGTAGATTTTTTGCGAGCGGGTAAAGGGTTGAACCGATTGCTGATCGACTTGCGCCGAATCACTCAGGTTCGTTGTATTTTTTAGTTTTATCGTCATCACGGGCTCTCCAGACGGCATCCAGGCATTGGAATTTTGTCGGAGCGAACCTGTGACGAATGGACGCACGCGGGCTGCAAAAACCAGCTGTGCTGTGCTCAGTGCTCGAGGGGTCGTTCGATGGTCGAACAACATCCCGGACGAAGCACAAGAGGACTCGCCGGGAGACGAGAAATCTTGTTCCCTACGCAGGCGCTAACCTGATCAGGTTCAACGGGATCCGAAATTATTCGATCTCAGCCTCATAGCAAGGCACCCCGACAAGAACCCGGCCAGTCTAGACACAACTGGCAAGGAACGCCAACACCGTGGCATTCACCATGATGAATGGCGTAATTGCAGGATTGTTGCGGCACGTGGGCGCAACTACACTCGCTACGCCGCACTGCGCCTTGACGCTGTGCAGGCCGCGCCTTACCTTGGCGCCTGAATTATCAGCGTAATATCAATTTCCAGGGAATCGCCTCATGCTGCGCAAACTCTCACTGGCCGTTGCCGTGTCTTGTGCGTCCAATGGAATGGCCTGGGCAGCAGAAGCGCCCTTGGCGACCAAAACCGACCTGGTCAGCGTGTATCAGGAAGCGGTGGACAACAACGCCGACCTGGCCGCCGCCCGCGCCCAGTACGGCGCCCAGAAGGAAGTCGTGCCCCAGGCCCGCGCCGGCCTGCTGCCGAACCTGTCCGGTGGCGGCCAGGTGGCCAATGTGCGCACCGACATCAATCAACCGTCGGCCATTGCCAACCGCAGCGCCAACTCCTACCAGGCGACGCTGGCACAGCCGCTGTTTCGTGCCGATCGCTGGTTCCAGTACCAGGCCGCCAAGAGCGTCAATGAGCAAGCCGCGCTGCAACTCTCGGCCACCGAGCAGAACCTGATCCTGCAGACCGCCGAAGACTACTTCAACGTCCTGCGCAGCCAGGACACGCTGGCGTCGACCAAGGCCGAAGAAGCGGCGTTCAAGCGTCAGCTCGATCAGTCCAACGAGCGTTTTGACGTGGGCCTGTCGGACAAGACCGACGTGCTGCAGTCCCAGGCCAGCTACGACACCGCCAGGGCCAACCGGATCGTGGCCCAGCGCCAGGTGGACGATGCGTTCGAAGCGCTGATCACCCTGACCAACCGTGAGTACAACTCGATTCAGGGCATGGTCCACTCGCTGCCGATCCTGCCGCCCGCGCCGAACGACGCCAAGGCCTGGGTCGACACCGCCGCGCGCCAGAACCTCAACCTGCTGGCCAGCAACTACGCGGTCAGCGCTGCCGAGGACACCCTCAGGCAGCGCAAGGCCGGCCACTTGCCTACGGTGGACGCGGTGGCCAAATACGAAAGAGGCGACAACGACGCCTTCGGCTTCAGCAACCCGAATGCCTTCGGCCGGGCGTACGGTGGCCCCGTCGAGCAAACCACCCTGGCCCTGCAATTGAACATCCCGATCTACAGCGGTGGCCTGACCAGCTCGCAGGTCCGCCAGTCCTACTCGCAACTGGACCAGAACGAACAACAGCGTGAGAGCCTGCGCCGGCAAGTGGTGGAAAACACCCGCAACCTGCACCGCGCCGTGAACACCGATGTGGAACAGGTGCAGGCGCGCAAGCAGTCGATCATTTCCAACCAGAGCGCGGTGGAAGCGACCGAAATCGGTTATCAGGTGGGGACGCGAAACATCGTCGATGTGCTGGATGCCCAGCGTCAGCTGTACAACTCGGTGCGCGACTACAACAACACCCGCTACGACTACATCCTCGACAACCTGCGCCTCAAGCAGGCCGCCGGTACCTTGAACCCCGGGGACCTGGAAGACCTCAAACGCTACCTCAAGCCGGACTACAACCCCGACAAGGATTTCCTGCCACCGGACCTGGCGAAGGCGGCAGAGGCGCAGCTTAAAGCACGGCCCTGAAGAACTCTTCTGCCCCCCTGTAGGAGCGAGCATGCTTGCGATGGTCGTCAACGATGACGTGGGCTGCCTGAATGCCCGCGGCGTCTGGGCCACCATCGCGAGCATGCTCGCTCCTACCGGGTGTCGGGCATCAGTCTTTCTAAAGCTTCCAGTAACCGCTGCAACGCCCCCTGATTGCTGCGCATGACCTTCAAACCAGCCTCGGCCATGCGTTGCGCATCGCGGGGCAGCTCGAACAGGCGTTGCACGGCCAGTGCCAGACCTTCGGCGTCTTCGACCTCCTGCAGCGCGCCGGCACTGCGCAACTGCGCGGCGATTTCCAGGAAGTTGAACAGGTGCGGGCCACTGAGCACCGGTTTGGCCAGGGCGGCCGGTTCCAGCAGGTTGTGACCGCCGTTCGGCACCAGGCTGCCACCGACAAAAGCGCTGTCGGCCAAGGCATACAGAAACAGCAATTCACCCATGGTGTCGCCCAGCAACACCGAGGTGGCAGCGGTCACCGGCTCGCCGCCAGAACGGCGAACCGTGGCGAAACCCTGCTCCTGGCACAGGTCGTACACCGCATTGAATCGCTCGGGGTGGCGCGGCACCAGGATCAGCAACACATCGGGGTGATTGGCGAGCAACTGGTTGTGCGCCGCCAGTACCACTTCGTCTTCGCCGTCGTGGGTACTGGCGGCGATCCACACCGGACGCTCCTGTGCCTGCCATTGGGCGCGCAGCTCGGCGGCGCGCTGGAGCAAGGCCGGGTCGATGGTCAGGTCGAACTTGATCGATCCGGTCACCTCGACGGTGTCGGCGCGAGCGCCCAGTTCGCGAAAGCGCTGGGCTTCAGCTTCGGTCTGTACCGCGAACAGGCTCATCTCGGCGAGCATCGGCTGGGTCAGCCTGGCAAAACGGCCATAGCCCCTGGCGGAACGCTCCGACAGTCGCGCATTGGCCAGCGCCACCGGGATCCCGCGCTTGGCGCACTGGTGAATGTGATTGGGCCACAGCTCGGTTTCCATGATCACCGCCAGGGTCGGGCGCACGCGATCAAGAAAGCGCGCGGCGGCGCAGGGCAGATCGTAGGGCAAATAGCAGTGCTGGATGCGCGGCTCGTTAGCGAACAGGGCCTGGATGCGCTCGGAACCGGTCGGGGTCATGCAGGTGACCGTAATCGGCAAGGTCGGGTAGCGCTGCAGCAGCGCGCGAATCATCGGCGCTGCGGCGATGCTCTCGCCCACCGACACCGCGTGCACCCAGATGCCCCCCGGCTTGATCGCCGGCAGCCCGAAGGAAAAACGTTCGCCGATACGCTTGGCGTAGGCCGGCGCCTTGCGCGAGCGCAGCCACAGCCGAATCGCCACCAGTGGCAGCCCCAGGTAAAACAGCGCGGTGTAGAGAGTTCTATTCATGGCGGCGGAGTTTATCGACTTTTCTCGCCGATCGCCTGCAAGTGCACGGCAAAACATTCCGCCAGCCAACGGGCGGCCGGGCCGGGGGGCTCGTCGCGGCGCCAGACCAGTTCCACCACCAGCGCCGGCGGTGTCCATTCGCTGGTCAGTTCGACGATCTTGTCGTGATAGCCGGAATACTGCACGACGTTGCGCGGCAGCCACGCCCAGCCGAGGCCACGCATCAGCAATTCGGCGATCACGTAGAAACTGTCAGCTCGCCAGACCTGCGGGCTGGCCGGCTCGCTGCCGGGGTAGACGCTGGACTGAGCAGCCATCAGCAATTGCCGGTGCTGCGCCAGCTGCTGGCAGTTGACCTCGCCCATGGCCGCCATCGGGTGGTCGACGCCACAGACCGTGACCATGTCGATACTGCCCAGCACGCGCCGCTCCAGCGCCTCGGGAATCTGCTCGTGATAGAACAACAGCCCGAGGTCGGCGCGGCGCTCCAGCAGTTTGCGCGCCACATCGCCTTGCGTGCCGTTGGACAATTGCACTTCCAGGCTGGGGAATTGTTCGGCCAGCGCGTCCAGACTGTCGATGACCGGTTGAAAGGGCATGGCTTCATCCTGCGCCAGGCGGATCCGCGCCTCCTGCCCGCGCATCATCGCCAAGGCCCGGCCGTTGAGGCGTTCGCACTGGCGCAGCACTTCCCGCGCTTCCTCCAGCAGGGCACTGCCAGCCTCGGTGAGCCTGGGCTGGCGTCCGCTGCTGCGATCGAACAGGCTCATGCCCAGGTCCTCCTCCAGCAATGCAATCGCACTGCTCACCGCCGATTGCGCCTTGCGCTGCTCGCGCGCAACGGCCGAAAACGACCGATGCTCCGCTACGCTGACAAACAGGCGCAATTGATCCAGATCCCACTGCATGCTCAGCCCATCTCCAAATCAGATAGGTAATGACTTTACCGCATCTGCCCGGGCCCTAAAATGCCAGGTCAGAAGCAACACGTCACATGAGGAGCCCACCATGACTGCTTACTACTATCTGGCCATCGCCATCTGCGCCGAAGTGATCGCTACGGTTTCGATGAAAGCCGTCAAGGGATTCAGTACGCCACTGCCGCTGATCCTGGTCATTGCCGGCTACGGCATTGCCTTCTGGATGTTGACGCTGGTGGTGCGCAGCGTTCCGGTCGGTGTGGCCTACGCCGTATGGGCCGGCATGGGCATCGTGATGGTCAGCGTCGCGGCCCTGTTCATCTATGGGCAGAAACTCGATGTGCCAGCGATGCTGGGCATGGCGTTGATTGTGCTGGGGGTGGTGGTGATCCAGTTGTTTTCGAAAACGGCGGGGCACTGAAGATAATCCCCCTGTAGGAGCGAGCATGCTCGCTCCTACAGGGACCGCGTAGCTCTGTATACTGCCACCTCGTCTTGAACACTGAGGTCGCTGCATGCCATCCGTTATTTCCACCGACGTTCTGATTGTCGGCGCCGGTGTTGCCGGCCTCTGGCTGAATGCGCGTCTGCGGCGCCAGGGTTTTTCGACCGTGCTGGTGGAAAGCGCCAGCCTCGGTGGCGGGCAGAGCGTCAAGTCCCAGGGGATCATTCACGGTGGCGCCAAGTATGCGCTGCACGGTGCGCTGACCGGTGCGTCGGAAGCCATCGCCGACATGCCGCGACGCTGGCGTGAAGCCCTGGCCGGCGACGGCGAGCTGGACCTGTCCGGCGTACGCCTGCTGTCCGATGCGCATTACCTCTGGTCGCCGGGCACGCTCGCCGGCAACCTCACCAGTTTCTTCGCCAGCAAGGCGGTGCGCGGGCGTGTCGATCAGGTCAAGGGCGACCAGTTGCCACCTGCGCTGCAAGACAAACGCTTCAAGGGCAAGGTCTATCGCCTGGCCGAGCTGGTGATCGACGTGCCGAGCCTGATTCAGCGCCTGGCCGACCTGGCCGGCGACGGCCTGCTCGCTGGCCAGAATATCGAGCCCCTATTGGAAGGTGGCCTGCTGGTCGGCCTGAAGGTCGACGAACGCGAGATCCGCGCCCAGCGCATCGTCATGAGCGCCGGGGCAGGCACGGCCACCTTGCTCGAAGCACTGGGGCTGAGCCGACCGGCGATGCAACGCCGGCCGCTGCACATGATCATTGCCAAGGGCCCGGGCCTCAAGCCCTTGTACGCCCATTGCCTGGGTGGCGGCACCAAACCACGCCTCACCATCACCACCCACCCGGCCGCCGATGGCCAATGGGTCTGGTACATGGGGGGCGATATCGCCGAAGCCGAGGGTGTCGCCCGTGAGCCGGCCGAGCAGATTGCCACGGCGCAGAAAGAGCTCGCTCAACTGCTGCCCTGGATCGACCTGAATTCCGCGCAGTGGGCGACCTTGCGTGTGGACCGCGCCGAACCCTTGCAATCGGGCCTGACCCGCCCGGACAACGCCTTCCTCGCCGAGGAGGGCCGCCTGTTGGTGGGCTGGCCGACCAAGCTGGCCCTGGCACCGGACTTTGCCGACCGCGTCATCGACGCCCTGCAACGTGACGGCATCCAGCCAAACCATGCGGCGCCGCTGCCCGACTTGCCGAAACCGCCAATGGGCGTACCGGCCTGGGAGGAACTGCTGCCATGAGCGTACCGACCCTCCACGATCTGCACCGTCCCCTGGGCAGCCTTGGCCTGCTGGTTTCGCCATTGGGCCTGGGCACGGTCAAACTCGGCCGTGACCAAGGGGTGAAATACCCCAACGGCTTCCAGATTCCTGACGATGACGAGGCGCGCCGGCTGCTCAAGCTGACCCGCGACCTGGGCATCAACCTGATCGACACCGCCCCGGCCTATGGGCGCAGCGAAGAGCGCCTCGGCCCGTTGCTGCGTGGCCAGCGCCAGGAATGGGTGATCGTCAGCAAGGTCGGCGAGGAGTTTGCCGACGGCCAGTCGCGCCACGATTTCAGCGCGGCGCACACCCGACTCTCGGTGGAGCGCAGCCTGCAACGTCTGGAAACGGATTTCATCGATCTGGTGCTGGTGCACTCCGACGGCAACGACCTGGCGATTCTCGACAACGGCGAGGTCTACGCCACGCTCGCGGCGCTCAAGGCCGAAGGCAAGATTCGCGGCTTCGGCTTCTCCGGCAAGACCGTCGACGGCGGCTTGAAGGCGCTGGAGCAAGGCGATTGCGCAATGGTCACCTACAATCTGAACGAACAGCATGAGAAACCGGTCATTGACTATGCTGCTGCTCACGGCAAAGCCATCCTGGTCAAGAAGGCCCTCGCCAGCGGCCATGCCTGCCTGAGCCCGGGCGTGGACCCGGTGCGCGCCAGCTTCGAATTGCTTTTTGAACACCCGGGCGTGGCCAGTGCTATTGTCGGGACCATCAATCCGCTGCACCTCGCCCACAACGTCGCGACCGTTGCCCAGGTTCTGGGCAGACACTGATGCCGCCCTCGCGGCCTTAAGCAGGAGCCGACATGCCGCGTACGCTCATAAGAAAGAACCCGAGCAACTTCAAAACCCTGCCGTTATTCGTCGAAGCGACCCCCGAAGGCTTGAGTTACCAGAGCGTCGGCATGCCGCTCAACTTCTCCCAGACCCTGCAACGGCGCCGACCGGTGACGGTGGCTGACAGCGAACGGTTCGCCCTGGAGCTCGCCAACCTCGGGGTTTCGGTGCGCCTGACCCTGCATTGGCAGAATCGCGATTACTGGGTACTGGTGCGCCAACGGCGGCAGGACCGGGGCGATGTGGTGCTCAAGCTGATTTCCGGTTACGTGCCGGCCCACGAACTGAACCTGCCACTGCACACGGCGATCCAGGAGATCGCTGAAGAATGCCTGCTGGAAACACCGGAAGGCTGGCTCGGTGGCCGCTTCAACGACACCTGGCTACCCACCCCCTATTCGTCGGCGCTGCACTATCGCGAAGCGCTGCCGTTTCGCCTGACGCCGCTGTCCGGCGCGGCACGGCCGGTGCGCTGCGCCAATCTGCAGCTGATCGAACGGCCGCAGGCTTACGTGCATCTGCCGACCGCCTCGTTGCAACTGATCTATGACTTGCGCCTGGAAGTGCCCAGGGAAGCCAAGTCCCTGAGCCTGTTTCACGTCGACGAGCGGCTGGAGGGCGACCAACTGGTGGCCCGTCTGGATCGCAAGCGTCCAGACCTGTACCTGATGCCCCTCAAGGATGGTCAACCGCTTGCCGAGCTGTACACGCTCAAGCGCGACAAGCTGCTGCCCGCCAGCACCCGTGGACTCTATCTGGCGGAGAGCTTCGCCATTCAGGAAGGCTGGACCGTGGGCGAGGAGCGTATTCGCTGGAAGGACTGGGTGACTCAACAGGGCCTGGAGGTGCCGAAGCCCCCGCGCCATGGCCTGAAGAAACTGAGCGTCAAGGCCCTGGGCCTTGTCCGCCTGGTGCGGGGAAGCCTGCGCAAGTGAGTTCGAACCGGAGGTGATGACACACCGGTTCGATTCAGCTTCTCCGCTTGTCCATCAAGGTGCGCAACCGGGCAAAAAAATGGAAGTAACGATTCTCGCGTTTGCCCATTCCGCGCTTGGGGGAAAACGATTCCTCGGCAAATGCTCCGCTGATACGCACGCGCGAAGCCTGGGTTTCCAGGGTGCAGATCTTCGCACCGGCCTGCTGCAGGGCAAACTTGAGCAGTCGCTCGGAGTGCAGCTTTCTGCCCGTGGCCTGGCTGAAATCGAAGATGCGTTCGATCCTTTTGCCATAGGCGACATAGGTGTCACGCCCGCAAATCGCAAAGCGGTCGTTCAGCCCACCCCACCATTGCCAATCCGGAATGTAGGCGTTGAGCCGCCGGGCGTCGGCATGGTTGAACACGTACGCCGGAAGCGCCGTGTGAAAGAAGTTGTCCGGCCGCACGAAGATCACGAAATCGGGATTGAACGACTCCATCATCATCGTCACCGTGTGCAGTGAATTGAGCTGATAGATCAGGTTGCGAAGCGAGGCGAAATCATCGGCCCAGGTATCACCCTGCGCCTTCACCCGTTCGAAGTCCCAGCGCTCCAGCACCCCATCGGTCGAGGTGAGTTGCCCGGTCATCGATCTGAACGGTTCGTAGTTGGCAGCCTTCAACTCGCCCTGTTCGCCCGAGCGCGAATTCTGCACTTCGTTGACTTCATACAGGTGGTAGAAGCATTTGACGTTGCTGTCGGAAGGCAGCCGCGCCAGAACGTTTTCCTCAATGGAAGGAAAACAGATGGGCGAGTTTCTCGGGATACCAAAAAAAGCCACCGCAATATTCAACACTCGACAGCACCCTTTGAAAGTGGATTGAGATTCATCGACCGAACAGCTTTTGCCACCACCGGCGACGCCGCAACGGGATGGCGACCACATTCGACCGCTGCAGCCAGTCGCGCTCGTAATCCCAGGCATGCCCGCCCCAGCGCTTGCCCGCCTCGTTGGAAAACCCCAGCGTCATGAGCTGATAGCTGTAATCCGCCTGGCTGCGCAGCCAGTCGAACAACACCAGTGCGTTGAACCCGGTGGTCGGTCCGACGTAGCGTTTGCCGCCCGGACGATCGACCGGATAGTTCCACAGGGCCGGTAACGGAATGCGCTCCCAGAACAGCGCGACTTGCGGCATGGGGCACATGGCGCCGGTGCACCCGACCAACAGAGTGAAACACCGGGCATCAGCGTCATTGAAGATCCGCTGCACATCCGGACCGCAAGGCAAGCCGAAAAAATAGGCATCCGGCGCATTGAACCCGTGCACGAACAGATTGACGCTTCGCGGATCGAGCAAGGGCGCCAGGACACATTTGTTGAAGCTGACGACGACATCGTCAGGCCCGATGTCCAGCGCCTGGAAATCGTCTCGGGTAATGGCCGGGTTGTTCGCTACCAGCAGCACCCGTGAAGCGTTGCGCAGGCATGCCTTCAACGCCGGGGGTAACGCGTCCTGGATGGACTGATGACCACCGGGCAGCGCATCCAGCGCCATGGACTCATCGAAGGCTGGCGGTTGATTGCCAATCACCGCTCAGGCACCTGCATACCGTAACGGACCTTGACCCAGAAACGGGTCAACGCGGACGGTGGCTGCCAAGGCCGCATTTCGCGCTGAATCTCGGCGGCGAGCGTTCGCCCCACTCGTGCGAAGGAATACCGACTTTCAGCGAATGCCTGTCCATTACTGGCAATGCGTGCCGTCAACTGCGGATCACTGTGCAGCAACTGGAGCTTTTCCACGGCCTCCTCTTCGGAGCGATAGAACACCGTGTTGTGCATGTCCTGAAAGCCCAGCAACTCGTCTTCCTCGCCCTGGCTCCAGGCCATCAGCACGCAGCCACAGGCCATCGCTTCGAAATTTTTGATCATGAACTCGTTCATGCCGAGGTCGGCACTCACGAAAATCCTGATGCGGTTGAGCATTTCCAGGTATTCGGCGCCAGACTTGGTACGGGTCACCAACATGCCGGTACGCCGCGCAAGCGACTCGAGCAATGCCTTGCGCTGGGTATATTCGGTACTTTTCAGGCTGCCCAGAAACCCTGCCGGAATATCGCGCACACCCCCTGTGTTATGCAGCATCTGCTCGTCATATCCCTTTGAGACGAACACCGCATCAATCTCTTCAGCTTGCATCCGGCGCGCCACGACAGCACCGGAAACCAGTGCACGGGAGCTTGGCAAACGACGGTACAGACGCGAGTAGACCCCTTGGTACTTACTGTCGGGCATGTAGTTCTGGTAGGCATCGTGCTCGAGAAAAACCAGGCCGGGGATGCACTTCAACACGCGGAGCTGAGGCACCAGGCGCTTGACCCGGGAGAAGATCACCACCCGATCGAACGTCTGATAATCGACGGATGCGAGAAAGGGCCCGAGATTCAGCTGCTGCTTTTTGCTCAGGCGATAGATGACGCACTCGTCGCAGTGTTGCTGCACGACCTCATAGAGACGATCCAGAATGACTCGCTGCTCGTCCATCACCAGGAGCATTACTTTCATCAATCTTTTACCACTATATAAGTGGGCGAGAGCATTGCGAGAATGCTCGAAAACATCATGGGCAGGGTTGAATTTTCACGATAAAACCCGTTCATCCCGAATATGAGCCGGGCGTCGTCAATCAAGTTCAACGGTTGCGAATCTTCTCGACAATTGCCGTTGTCGAACTGTTCTCCACCAGGCCCAGTACCTTCACCGTTCCGCCATAGGCCGTCACGATGTCCGCTCCGACCACCTGGTCGATGCCATAATCGCCGCCCTTGACCAGAACATCCGGCTTGACCTCGCGCAGGAGGTTTTCCGGAGTGCCTTCGGAAAAGCTGATCACCCAATCCACTGCACCCAGTCCCGCCAGCACGGCCATACGGCGGTCGACGCTGTTGATCGGACGGCCCGGCCCCTTCAGGCGGCTGACCGATGCATCGTCATTGACCGCAACGATCAACCGATCGCCCTGGGCCCGCGCCTGCTCCAGGTAGGTCACGTGGCCGGCATGCAGGATGTCGAAGCAACCGTTGGTGAAAACGATTTTCTCTTTGTGCGCCCGCGCATCGTCAACCGCCAACCGCAGTTGCTCCAGGCCCAGCACGCCGCGCTCGGAACCCTCCTCGCGCTGAATCGCCCGGCGCAGCTCCGGCGCGCTGATGGCCGCCGTACCGAGCTTGCCGACGACAATGCCTGCCGCCAGATTGGCCAGGGCCACGGCATGCGGCAACTCCTCGCCAGCCGCAATGGCGGCGGCCAGGGTGGAAATCACAGTGTCGCCGGCACCGGTCACGTCGAACACTTCCCGCGCCCGTGCGGGCAGGTGAAGTGCCGGATGATCCGGGCGTAACAGGGTCATGCCATGTTCGCCCCGGGTCACCAGCAGCGCGCCCAGGTCGAGGTCGTGCATCAACTGCGCGCCCCTGCTCACCAGATCGTGTTCATCGACACAACGACCGACAATGGCTTCGAACTCGCTGAGGTTCGGGGTAATCAGGCTCGCCCCCCGGTAGATCGAGAAATCCTTGCCTTTGGGATCGGCCAGCACCGGTATGTCACGGGCGCGGGCGGCCTGGATCAACACCTGGTGATTCTTCAGCGCCCCCTTGCCGTAGTCGGACAGCACCAGCACCTTGATGCCTTCGAGCAGTTCGTCGACCTGGTCGCCCAGCGCCAGGGCGTCGGTCGCGAACGGTTCTTCGAAGTCGATGCGCAGCAATTGCTGGTGTCGGCTCATGACCCGCAGCTTGACGATGGTCGGCTGGTGCGCAATGCGCTGGAACAACGCGCGCACGCCAGCCCCCTTGAGGCTGTTGGCCAGGCTTTCGGCGGCTTCGTCATCACCGGTGACACCGACCAGCGAAGCTGGCGCGCCAAGCGCGGCAATGTTCAGGGCAACGTTCGCGGCACCACCCGGGCGGTCTTCGATCTGTTCGACCTTCACCACCGGAACCGGCGCCTCAGGGGAGATCCGTGAGGTACCGCCATGCCAGTAGCGGTCGAGCATGACATCGCCGACCACCAATACAGGGGCTTGATCGAATCGCGGCATGGACAACTTCATGGAGCAACCCACATACAAAATGAACAAGGGCGGGATATTAGCACAGGGTTGGCGCGGGGCTGGCGGATGGCATGAATGTGACGATCAAAAGTCAAAATCGCAGCCTGTCCAGGTTCGAAAACCACAGGCTGCGAGCGTTCAGTCGTCAGCACCGGAGGGCGCGCAAATCAGGCGATGTCTTCGGCCGGGGCATCAAGGCCCATGGCATTCAGACGAGCGTAGTAGCCGTTCTGCGCCAGCAGCTCGGTATGCGTACCGCGCTCGACGATCCGCCCCTGATCCATGACCAGAATCAGGTCGGCCTTCTCGATGGTCGACAGGCGGTGAGCGATGACCAGCGTGGTCCGGCCCTTCATCACCTGGTCCAGCGCAGCCTGGATGTGCCGCTCCGACTCGGTATCGAGCGCCGAAGTGGCCTCATCGAGAATCAGCAACGGTGCGTTTTTCAACAAGGCCCGGGCAATCGCCAGACGCTGACGCTGACCGCCGGACAGCAACACGCCATTCTCGCCGACCTGGGTGTCCAGGCCTTGCGGCAGTTGCGAGATGAAGTCCATGGCGTAGGCATCCCTGGCGGCCTTTTCGATGTCTTCACGTGGCGCACCGGCCAGATCGCCGTAGGCGATGTTGTTGGCCACGGTGTCGCTGAACAGCGTGACATGCTGGGTCACCTGGGCAATGTGCCTGCGCAGGTTCAGCAGCTTGTACTGCTCGACCTCGACGCCATCGATCAGAATCTCGCCCTTGTCGTGGTGATAGAAGCGCGGAATCAGGTTGGCCAGGGTCGACTTGCCACTGCCCGAACGCCCCACCAGCGCCACCATCTGCCCGGGCTCGGCCGTGAAGCTGATATCGTCGAGTACCTGGCGCTCGGTGCCTGGGTAGGTGAAGCTCAGGTGGCGCACCTCCAGGCGACCGGTGACGGCGTCACGTTCGACGGTCCCGGTATCGATCTCCGGTTCAACGTCCAGTTGCTCGAAGATGCTCTCGGCGCCCGCCACACCCTTCTGGATGGTCGAGCTGACTTCTGACAGCTGGCGGATCGGCTTGGGCAGCAAGCCTGCCAGGGTGATGTAGGCGACCATGTCACCAGCGGAGGCATCGCCGCGCAGGAACAGCACCAGGAACATCAGCACCGCCATGGCGCTGTAGATCACCAGTTGCAGCAACGGCGTGTAGATGGCACCGGTACGGGTCATGCGCAGTTGTTTGTCGGTGTTGCCCTGGCTCGCCTTGAGGAAACGTTTCTCTTCATAGGTTTCCCCACCGAAGCTGCGCACCACGCGATAGCCCTGGATGGTTTCCGACGCCACATGGGTGACATCGCCCATCGCGGCCTGGATCTTCTTGCTTTGCTTGCGGAATTTCTTGCTCGCGGTGCCGACCATTACCGCGATCAGCGGCAGGATCGCAACCATGACCAGGGTCAGCTTCCAGTTCATGAACAGCAACGAGGCAAACAGGAAGATAACCGTCATACCCTCACGGATTACGACCTTGATCGCATCTGTCGCCGCCCCCGTCACCATTGTTACGTTAAAGGTGATGCGGGAAATCAGGTGACCCGAGTTATGCTTGTCGAAGTAGCGGTTGGGCAGCACCAGCAGGTTATTGAACAGTTGCACGCGCAGGTCATGCACCAGCCCGAGCGAAACCTTGGCCAGGAAGTAGTTGCCCAGATAGGACCCCAACCCCTGCCACGCGGCGATCAGGATGATCAGCAACGGCACGGCTTGCAGCAGTTGCAGGTCGCGCAGGTAAGGCACGCTGGGGAACAGCACGGCCTCGGGATTGGACAGCCCATCGACGAAATACTTGAGGATGTAGCCGAGCATTGGCTGCGTCGAAGCGAAAATCAGGAAGCCGACGATGCTGATCAGGAACAGGCTGATGTAGGGCCGCACATAACCGAGCAGGCGGAAATAGATTTTCAAGCTCGAGGGGCTTGCGGAGAGACTGGAGTCGGTCATATCACGCGAATGTCGATTAAAAGGACGCTGACTTTAGCACAGCTTCTTCAGGGTTCTGGCAATCGCAAAAAGGCTGTTATTGTTAGACGGCACAAGCAGTATCATAAGGCCATCATTGGAATGGCCAATCAACTTCAGGATTGAATTTCTCAGCATGCAACTCAGCGGTTTCAACAAAACGCCCAATCGAGTCTTCGATTTCATCAGCCTGTGGATTCTTCCTGCGGGCTATTTCCTGCTTCTGTGTTCGATGTTTTTTCTGCCGGACCGCAGCCTGCTTCACAAACTCTATTACGGTTTGTTCAGCATCCCGACACTTATAGCCCTTTGCCTACGCCCGCGGGCGCTCCGGGAACTGCTGAACGAGCCGATTTTCATTGCCGTGCTGCTGTTCGCCGCCTGGGCGCTGTTGAGTCTGCTCTGGAGCCCGGGCGACGATGGTTTTTCCAGCAAACTCAAGCCGCCCCTGCACTTGCTCATGCTGTTCGCCGGTTGCTACCTGCTGATCCGTCATCGCAGCGAGATGATTCAACCGCTGCTGTTCAGTGCCGCGCTCGTCGGATTGGTCGCAACGATTGTCTACCTGTTCATGTTCGCTCCGATTTACCAACCTGGCCTGCGCCTGATTGGTGGTGGCGCGTTTGATAACCCCTTGCTGAGTTCACACCTGTTCGGCTTTTTCTGTGCCTATTGGCTCAGCCTGAGCATGACCTGCAAGCGTACGCAAATACTCTGGCTGAGTGTCCCGGCGATGGCGATCATGTTCGTCGCGGTGATCGCCACCGGCTCTCGGACGCCGCTGGTAGCCCTGACGCTGGCCGCTTTGTGGCTGAGCTTCATTTGCTGGAATCGGCGCTCCATTCTGCTGTTGGGCATCATGGCAGCCGGCGGCGTGGCCGTCCTCGTGCTTTTTTCCGAGATGATCTTCGAACGTGGCAACTCCTACCGCTTCGAGATCTGGCAGTTGGTCCTGCAGAAAATTGCCGAACAACCCTGGATCGGCCACGGTTACGACGCCAGCCTGGGCGTCGACCCTGGCGTGGGATTTACCCTGACAGAACCGCATAGCTTTGCCCTCGGCGTTCTTTACTACGTGGGTATTTTCGGCTTCATCCCCTGGCTGTTTGCCCAGGCCTGGGCCCTGCTGAGCAGCTGGCGCCACCGCGTGCAGCCGCTGTTCATCATCGCGTCCACGTGGCTGGCCTTCGGCATTGGCGGCGGCTTGACCGAAGGCGGCGGGATTCTCTCGCGCCCCAAGGAACACTGGTTCCTGCTGTGGATCCCCTTGGCCCTGATTGCCGCGTTGAGCATCAACCGCCGTGCAGGTCGCCTGCTGGGCGTATCGATCAAGCGGCTGACCCAAGCAGACCTGCACACCTTGAGCGCCAACGCCCGGGTCATCGAAGAAGACGGTCTGGGACCCAAAGTCCTGCGCCTGGTCGATGGCAGCTTCCTCAAGCTGTTCCGACCTCGCCGCTGGTACACCTCGGGCAGCTTCAATGCCTATTCCGAACGCTTTGCCGTCAACAGCGAGCGACTGCGCAGGATGGGTTTCCCGACACCGCAGATCCTCAACCTCTATCGCCTCGACGATGGCAGCAGCGCGGTGCACTACACACCCCTGCCAGGCAACACGTTGCGACAGGTCCTGCAAGGGATCACGGCACCGGATGTGCGCCAGGCACTGGTGGAGCGTTTCGGCAAGTTCATGGCGCAACTGCACGAGCAGGGGGTGTATTTCCGCTCCTTGCACCTGGGGAATGTACTGGTCCTGGAAGATGGCGAGTTCGGTCTGATCGATGTCGCCGACCTGCGCCTCTACCCGTCGTCACTGAGCCTGTCGCTGCGCGAACGCAACCTGAGACATATGCAGCGTTACACCGTGGATCGACGCTGGCTGTTCGAAGAGCATTTTCAGGCACTGCTGCAAGGCTATGCCATGACAGCCTCGCAGTCCGAGGTGGACAACCTCAACAGGCACGTATTGACAGCCAGCCAGCCCGAGCGAACCCATGCATGACCTATCAGCTTGCCTGAACGACGAGGCAAGCGAGAAGGTTCAGACGGCTAGCCGCTGACGGACGTACTCAAGGAAGCCGTTGATATCATCGCTGCACAGCTTGTCCGCCAGGCTGTGCAGTTCCGTTTCGGGCCAGTTCCACCAGGCACTCCGAAGGAGCAGCAAGCGCTGTTCCTCAGGAAAACGCCAGCGCAGGAAGCGTGCAGGATTGCCACCCACCACCGCGTAGGGCTCGACATCGCGAGTCACCAGTGCACCGGCGGCAACAATTGCACCGTCCCCCACCGTCACACCTGAAAGCAGTGTGCAATTCGAACACAACCACACGTCGTTGCCGATGCTCACATTACCGTGGGTTCCGCTGTATCCACTGATATGGGCGGCCTGCTCAACCATGGCAGGAAAAGGGAACGTGCTGACCCAGTCGGCGCGATGGTGCCCCCCAAGGAAGATCTGTACTCCCTCGGCGATCGAGCAATACGCTCCGATGCTCAGTGTCGAGCCCTCCTTCCAGTCATGGACTTCGGGCACGCCGTAGCTACCACGACCGAATGCATAATGCGGGTATCGCGCCTTGAAGCGCGCCATGCCTCGCTCGAACTTCGGCAATTTTCGAATCGCCCGCTTTGCGCGTTTCTCCCTGAAGCGTTGAATCCAGCCCATGGTTCAGTCTTTTTCCAACGGTGAAAAGTACAAGCGCCCCAACCCGCGCCAGGTCTTCTTGTTCCACGCCTTGAACGGAATCTGCGCCAGCAGCTCGCGCGCCAGTTGGCGGTCGCGATTGGCGGTTTTCAGGAACATCGAACTGAGAAACCGATAGCGCACGAACTCGTACATCGGATGATCGCTGAACAGGGCGTAGGTGCGCAGGATGTTATCGATCATGAAACGGTGGTTCTTGTAAGAGTTGGTGGCGTGCTTGCGGTAGCGCGCCATCAACACGTTCAAGCCATCGATGAAGTAACCGGCATGGGTCACTTTCAACTCGATGAGCAGATCCTCCAGGCGAATCGTCGGATCGAAGCCGCCCACCTTGTCCAGCGCCTCGCGACGGATCATCAGGGTCGGAGCCGGCGGGTAAGGCTTGCGCTCGAGGAACATGTCGTCGAAATCCAGACGGCGAAATGGCACATCGCGTCGCTGGCGCGACTCCGGGTACGGGATGCCGTCAGCGTCCATCAGCTCGATATTGCCGGCGCAGATGCCGACCTCCGGCTTGCCTTCCATGTGCGCCACCTGCACGGCAATGCGCTCGGGCAGCATGATGTCATCGGAACCGAAAGGTGCGATCAGGCTACCCTTCGAACGGGCGATGGCGCCGTTCAGGGTGTTGGTCAGCCCCTGATTCTGCTGGACGCGAAAATCGAAGCCATGCTGCGCCTGCAGGGCGGTGATCCGCTCGACACTGTCATCGCTGGAGCCATCGTCGACCACCAGCAATTCAATGTTCGGGTAGGTCTGGTTGAGGACACTGAGGATGCTCTCCTCGATGTAGCGACCGTGGTTATACGACGCGATGATGACCGTGACGAGGGGTTGGGCGTCGCTCATTGTTGCTCCTTGCGGGCCTGGCTCAGGCCAGAGTCGATCAGATCCAGGTATTCCTGGCGGAACACTTCGATGTCGTGTTGCGCCTGAAGATAACGATACGCCTCTTCACCCTTGGCCTTGAGGTCGTCATCCGACAGCCCGAGGTACTCGTCCAACGCCGCGACCAGGCTTGGCACGTCCTTGGGCGTGATCGCCAGACCGCCTGCGCCCTGAATCAGCGGCAACATCGCCGGAACATTCGAAGCGATCACCGGCAGGTGACCGCTCATGCCTTCCAGCAACGCCAGCCCGAGGCCTTCGGCCAGTGATGGCATGGTCCAGATGTCGAAGGCGCGTACGTACTGCAGGGCGTTCTCCTTGAACCCCAGCAAATGTGCGCGTCCGATCAGCCCCAGACGCTCGATGTCGGCCGCCAGGCGCGACTCTTCGCGACCCGCACCGATAATCGCCAATTGGGTGTTGGGGTACTTGTCCTTGAGGGTGGCGAACGCCTGCAACAGGTAGGTGTGCCCCTTGACCGGTACCAATCGACCCAGCGCGCCAACCAGGCGCACCGTCGGATCGATGCCAAGCAATTCCCGGGCGCGCTCGCGACTGTGCTGCAGGCTTTCGGCCTGCTCGATGTCGATCGCATTGGTAATGGCCCAGGTGTTCTGGTCGGTGAAACCGCAATCGCAGTCCAGCAGGTACTGCTTGACCGCCGGCGACACCCCGACGAAACGCCAGTGACGGTCGATCAGGCGTTGGGTCTGGCGCCGCCGGTAGAACCGGTCGTACTCGCCGAAACCGTGGGAAATGCCGATGCACAGCGGCACTTTCAACCAGCGATTGAGGGCCAGCATCATGTTCACGGGCTTGAAGCGGTTGCAGATCACCACGTCGAACTTTTCTTTGCGACAGAACTGATACAGCCGCCACATCGCCCGCAGACGCATGCCCTTGAGCGACTTGTCGGAGAACTCGAAATACACCGAGCGCGCAGCCCGGCTCACAGCCTCTCCCGGCCCGGGTTTGCCGCGCAGGAACGCTGCGGTCACTTCATAGCGATCACTGGGCAACGCCTTGACGATCTGCTCCGCCAGGTCGGCAAAGTCATGGGCCTTGACGTTGTAGTCAGGCTGCAACTGCAGCACTTTCGACAATCGGCTCATAACGCGCCCCGGTGAAAGCCCGTCGCATCGATGTTCCAGGCCGGCTCGGCAGCCAGGCGCTTGATCTCTGCGGGATCGGGTGACGGCATCTGCGACCACTCGTTGCGCTTCCAGCAGACAAAATGGAAATACGGAAACTGACGATCGCCATCGCGATCATTGCTGACCTTGCCATCGCGCCAGTACCACTGGTGCGGGAAGTTGTCCGTCCCGTCGTGCCACTTGATGCAGCCACCCGGCGTACTGAAGGCCTCCGTGAATTCGCTGCGTCGGCGCCACGGGTTGAACTTGCCCACCAGCTTGAACAAAGGGTCGGGGAAGTTCTTGCGCCAGAGGAAGATCCGGCTGAAGGCGCCCTCATCGAGTGCGTGGTGCTTCTGGTCGGTGAACCGTGCTTCCCAATCCTTGATCCGCCTGAACAACTGACGCTTGCGCTCGGTATTGCGGATCAGGCAAAGATGCCCCGCCACTCGCCGCTCATGGGTCGAGTACAGGTCATAAGAAGCCAGCCGATCCGCCGTGAAGTAACTGCGCAGATCGCCATACACCAGGTCGATATCGCCGAAGCCCCAGAAATCGTAGCCTTCCAGGCGATCGGCATGGATCAGCCCGAATGCTGGCCGGATATCGCACAGTTTGTAAGCCTGGGTCGGCGCAAAGTCGATGCCCAAACGCTCGGACACGATTCCACAGTAATCGCCGAACGTCATGCACTCGATGGTGACGTTGGGCGGCAGGTTTTCTGGAACCCCGCAGTCACTGAACATCAGCCAGTCGATGTCGGGATTGCGACGGCAACTCTCAAGGAAAAACGGCATCCAGAAAGGCCAACTGCCAAAATAAGGCATCAGGAACAAAATACGGGGACGTGGATTGATCACGGAAAGCTCACTGTAAATGCTGGGAACACCGCCTCGTCAGGCCATGTTGCGGTTCAGTTCTGCGGCCCGGAAGGCTCACCTGGCTTCAATAGCCAGAACAGCTCCTGGCGCCGGACCGCTTTGCGAAAGAACTCGTTCTCTCCATAGGTGGGCGGCACTCTACTGGCCAAGAGCCACTGCATCAACCGTCGCAGTCGACGCTTGAATGGCATGCGCGGTTGCAGGTCGTGCATCATGCCCAGCGCCATGGCTTTATCACGTTGAAGTGGCAAGGGTACCGGCAGGCAATAAGGGTGCATCGACACAGCTGAATCGAACGCTGGCGGCAAAGCGATGCCATGGCCGGTATCACCCATGGGCCAGCGGTCATTGTCGTGCAGGTGGTTGGCGTACCCGAGCAACGTGGTCGGCTGCCACTCCAGACCACGCAGCGCTTCGAGGACTGCTTGCTGCGCACACAGGTGGTCAGGATGCGGGTCGAGGGTCGGATGCGGCAACACGATGACTTCCGGACGGGCCCGCATCAGCAGCTCGCGCAAATCGGCCAACAGGTTGTTCCAGGTCGGTGCGCCATCGGCGTCGCCCGGCAGGGCAAAGGGATTCAACTGCCGGAACAGCCGGGTGTCGTCCATCTGCGCTTCACGGGACCCCACCGGTCGGGACGGCGCGGCCTGCATCGCGGCCAGTTGCAGGCAGAAATAGCCCAACTGCACGCAATGATCCTCGGGAACGCCGGCCCAGCGCGGCACGGCAATGCTGTCCCATGCCCGCAGCCGACCCTTCAGTCGTGCAGCTTCAGGCTCGCTCAGACCCATCTGCTGATAGTGCTGCGCTTCGATCTCGCCGGCGGTGAGTGTCACGATCCAGGCTTCGTCGGCCTGGCTGTACAAACCGTAGGCTGCCAGCTCGGCGTCGTCGGCATGGGGAGCGATCACCATCACCCGCTGACGACGGAAATCCGGCTGTTCGAACGCCCAGAGTATGGGCTCGCCAAACACCCGGCAAAAACGCCCGCGCAGTCGCAACTCACCGCGCGACAGCACCTGCGCCTGACCACTCAGATTGAGATAACGCAGGCCGTTGGCGCCACGCTCGAACGTCTGCCAGTCGGGATGCTCCCCTCCGGACAATTCGACTGCCGGGTCGAAAAAGCGGCCAAGCCAGGTGCTCTTGATCCGCAAGGCGAGTATCAGCGTGGCGTCATCCACCAGCATGACGCCGTCGTCCAGGCGCAGCCGCTCACCGTCCAGGTGGACCCTGGGCTGTGGGGTATAGGGCGGGAAGCTGTAGGCGTAATCGTCCTTGGGCGAATAAAACAGATGATCGGCGAACCAGGCTTCGTGGGCGATCCAGCCCAGCACCGCCAGCACCAAAGGCAACCACCAGGCCACCAGCACGCCGATGGCAACCAGCAGGACCAGGGCGATCAACAGGCCGATACGCTTGTTGCGTCTGTGACGCTTGAGCAGCTGTTGCTTACGACTCATGGGTGGGCTCATACGGTGTAGACCGGCACAGGATTACACCAGCGGTCCTTGTATTCACGGTCGGCGCGACCAAAGGAAAAGCGCAGCGGCTTGTCCAGCGCCCGTGCATGCTCCCAGGCGCTCTGGGTATTGAGAAAGCTCAACACGCTGCCGGGGCTGAATTCACGGGTTTGAGGGTCGACGCCACCATTGATGTACTCGACACTGATCCACTGCGGCGCTTCGACGCGATACACCAGTTGAATGGCAATCGGGGCATCATTGAGAAAGATCACCGAGCCGATCAGCAGATCGCGCAACAGCTCGATCACCTCGGCCATGCGCTCGGCCCCGGTGGCCGGGAAACCCCAACGGCGCTGAAACAGGTCGCAATAGATCGCAGCCAGCTCGGCACTGGAAAACTCGCTGACCGGCCGCACGACGCCCCCGGCCTCTTCCAGCAGGCGCAGTTCGCGGCGCTGGTTGTAGCGAAATTTTTTCGAGAGTTCTTCGGGCGTGCGGGCCATCGCCAGTTGTTCCGCCTGCAGTTTGATGCCGCTGAAACGGCCTTCATTCAATGCAGAAAGATACCGGGCGCGGTGGCGCAGGGGGGCTTGGCTATCAACCGCCGCGGGCAGGATGATTTCGGCATTGCCGAGGTCGAACAACCCCTTCTTGCCGTGGCGCTTGAGCACGTCCTTGGACAACGCAAGGTCCCTACCCCAGGTCGCAATCGCCGCCTGCACATCGCCATTCGGCGCCCAGGCCAGGTAACGCACCGGGATGCCGGCCAGGTGCGCGAGGCGCTCGACCACCAGGGGATGCGTGGCGACACTGCCGCCATGGCGTTGCCAGGCCTGGTCATAGGTCGAGGCGTCGATCACTGCCCAGCCACGTTCGCGCCATCCTTGAAATCGGTTGAGCATCAAGCCCTCGCCGCCAGTTCGGTGACGGTGGGCAAATGCCAGAAAGCATCGCGCACGGCGCGGTCGGAGAAACGCTCACGCAGACGCTCCAGCATCAGCTCGGCGCACTGGCGGCGCTGCTGGTCATCCATCGCGGCGAGGTGCTGCAGCCCTTGGGCCAGACGCTCGGTATCGCCCAGGGGAAACAGAATGCCGACCCCTTCGACCACTTCCTTCGCGCCTCCGCAGGCGGTCGCCAGCAGCGGCACGCCCGCCGCCATGGCTTCGAGCAATACCATGCCGAACGGTTCGTGATCGGAGGTCAGGGCAAACACGTCAAAGGCGCGAAAAAAACGGCGCGCCTCAGGCACCTGTCCGAGGAACAGCACGCGGTCGCCAATCCCCAACTCGCGGGCCATGGCCTTGAGGTCCTGCTCCAGCCGGCCGATCCCGAGAATCACCAACTGGCTGTTGGCCGGCAAACCCGGCAATGCCGCTGCAAAGCCATGCAACAACGTGGTCTGGTCCTTGTCCGGGTGCAGGCGGCCGACGTTGCCGATTACCCACGCATCCATCGACAGGCCCAGGGTTTCCCGAGCCTCGCGAACGGACGCGTGATCGTCCTGCAGGTTTTGAACGTCGACACGGTTGTAGAGCGTCTGGATCCGTGTCTGCGGCCATTTCGGCAGGCCACGACGGATGTCGTCGCGCACGGCGTCGGAAACCCCCAGCAGGCTCAGGCGCTTGCGGAACAGGTTGGCGAAGAATCGGCGACCGACACGGTCGTAATCACCAAAGGCGTGATGAACGCCAATCACCGGCAACGAGGTGCCCAGCAAGGCAATGTAGATCGGCTTGAACCGGTGAGCGATGCAAAAGCTGAAGTTGCGCGACGCGGCGATCTTGCGCAGATCACTGATGGCGCCCAGCTTCAGGCCACGAATGGCCCTGGAGCTGTATTCCATGAACAACACTTCGTCCGACGCGCAACTCGCGGCGACCCGTGCATCGGCAACCCCGGTCAGAAACACCGTGGTCACGCGATAACCGGTCCCCGCAAACAGGCTGGCGTACTGCCGGGCGCAGTCCAGGAACGGACCGTCATACCCATGGCAGAACTGCAGCACATGGCGTTCAGCCGAGCGTGTCATAGGCGTCCGCACCCTCTTTGACCACGAGAATGTCTTCCATGATCAGATACTGTAGGTCGGAACCAAAGAACATGTTCAGGGCATCCGTCGGCGAGCAGATCATCGGTTCGCCACGACGGTTGAGCGAGGTGTTCAGCGACACGCCGTTGCCGGTCAGGACTTCGAGCGCCTTCATCATGTCGTAGTAGCGCGGGTTGTATTCACGCTTGAGCACCTGGGCCCGGGAAGTGCCGTCTTCGTGGACGACTTCCGGCACGCGGGTCTTCCACTCTTCGGCCACTTCGAAGGTGAAGGTCATGAACGGCGCAGGGTGATCGACCTTGATCATCTGCGGCGCCACCGTGTCGAGCATCGACGGGCAGAACGGCCTCCAGCGCTCACGGAACTTGATCTGGTGGTTGATACGATCCGCCACGCCCGCCACGCTCGGGCAGCCGATGATGGAACGTCCACCCAAGGCACGCGGACCGAACTCCATGCGCCCCTGGAACCAGGCCACCGGGTTGCCGTCGACCATGATCTTGGCGATCTGCTCCGGCATGTTGTCGAGCTTGCGCCATTTCGGCTTGTCGGCATGACGGGCACAGGCGGCAATCACGTCTTCGTTGCTGTACGACGGGCCGAGGTAGACGTGTTCCATCTTCTCGACCGGCACGCCACGGGCGTGAGACACGTAGGCCGCTGCACCGACTGCGGTACCGGCGTCGCCAGAGGCAGGCTGGACGAACAGTTCCTTGACGTCATTGCGGGCAATGATTTTCTGGTTCAGCTTGACGTTCAACGCACAGCCGCCGGCGAAGGCCAGCTTGCCGGTTTCCTTGAGCACGTCGCCCAGGTAGTAGTCGATCATCTGCAGCGCGATCTTTTCGAACAGCGCCTGCATGCTCGCCGCGTAATGGATGTAAGGCTCGTCGGCAATGTCGCCTTCGCGCTTGGGCCCCAGCCACTCGATCAGCTTCGGCGAGAAGTAGAAACCCTTGCCCTTCTCTTTATAGCGGCGCAGGCCGATGACGTTGGCGTAGTCGGTGTTGATCACCAGCTCGCCATTTTCGAACGAGGCCAGGCGCGAGAAATCGTACTTGCTGGCGTCGCCGTACGGCGCCATGCCCATGACCTTGAACTCGCCGTCGAGCATCTCGAAACCGAGGAACTCGGTGATCGCGCCGTACAGGCCGCCGAGGGAGTCCGGATCGAAGAATTCCTTGATCTTGTGGATCTTGCCGTTTTCGCCGTAGCCGAAGAAGGTCGTGGCGTACTCGCCCTTTCCGTCGATCCCCAGGATCGCGGTCTTCTCCTTGAAGCCGGAGCAGTGATAGGCGCTGGAAGCGTGAGCCAGGTGGTGCTCGACCGGTTCGATCTTGATCTTCTTCGCGTCGAAGCCCAGTTGCTCCAGGCACCAGACGATCTTGTTGCGATAGCGCTTGTAACGCCGGTTGCCCATCAGGATCGCGTCAAGGGCGCGATCCGGGGCGTACCAGTAACGCTTGGCGTAGTGCCAGCGCGCCTTGCCGAACAGGCTGATCGGTGCGAACGGAATCGCCACCACATCAACGTCGGATGGCTTGATCCCGGCCTGTTCCAGGCAGAACTTCGCCGATTCATAGGGCATGCGGTTCTTTGCATGTTTATCGCGTACGAAGCGCTCTTCTTCAGCCGCCGCGACCAGCTTGCCGTCGATGTACAAGGCTGCGGAAGGATCATGGCTAAGGGCGCCGGACAGGCCCAGAATCGTCAATGCCACAGGGTCTAGCCTCTCAAGTCTGCGTGCAGGCGCAACGCGCCTCAAATGGATGTGCCCTCGCAAGGGGCGAGAGACAGCTAAAGGGCGGGATTATAGCGTAAAGATGGCAGGAATGACCCTCCGGGTTGTCAGTGGCGTATTGACGCCCTTCCAGGCCTGGATTGTCCGGCGTCATCGCGGGCTGGTCCGCCAGTAGATCGCCATGCTGCCATCAGTCGCCTGCCGGTAAATCGTGTAAGGCAGGACGAGCGTGTCGAAGACGCCCGAAAGGGCCAGGTCCGCCACGACGAACGAGGCGAGGTAGCCGCCCGGGCTGGGTGGCGCATTCAACACGCAGAAGTCATGGGCAAGACCGCTGTAGACGCGCGGGATGGACTGACAATAGGTCTTTTGCTTCCTGAGGCCGCGCACGGCATCTTCTTCATTCTGCAGCACCGTGAGGCTGGTCCCGCACCCCGACAGCACCACGCTCGCGCCCAGTACAACCGCCATTCTAGTGATCAAAGCTTGCCCTCCATGAACGTCAGGCAAGCTAGCATTGCGTCGATGGGCGGCACAGTTCATGAAGTCGGCAGATGGCGTAGGACTTTTCACCAACGACCCGCGATAGTGGCGGCTTCACCGACGCTATCGCGGGCCTGCTCGCGAAGCGGTTTCAGTGGACGCTGGAGATATCCCTGGGCAACCGCTGATCAATCACCTGATACAGCGCACTCTGCTCGGGCCAGTTGCGCATGAACCGCGCCCGGTCTCGCGCGTAGGCCGGGGCGAAGCTGCTAGCTGAGCCGTGCTGGCACATGGCATCGAGATCGATCAGCGCCCAGCGATCTTCCTGCCAGAACAGGTTGTGACCCTTGAAGTCGCCGTGGCTGATGCGCTCGCGAATCAGCTCGGCAAACAGGTGATCCAGCGCCACCAGTTCCGCCTCGGGGGCGTCGCCGCTTTCTACGTAGGGCGCGAAGCGTTCGATGATGTCCGGCCCCGGCAGGTGCTCGGTCACCAGGTAGGCCCGGCTGCGCAGCCAGAGGAAGCGCTTCTCCAGGACCGCCAGGGGTTTGGGCGTGGCAATGCCGAGGAACGCCAGGCGATTGCCTTCGCGCCAGGAGTGCCAGGCCCGGCTCGGGCGCCAGAAGCGTTTGAGCCAGTGAGCAAAATTCTTGATGTTGTAGCGTTTGATCACCAGCGTGCGGCCGGCCGCCTCGACTTTGCCGACACTGGCCGCACCGCCCGTCTTGTACAAGTGGCCCTGATCGAGCAGCGCATCGGCCTGCTCCAGCACCGGCAACATGGCCGACTCTTCCTCGCGGCGGATCGCGCGCAGCCAGAATGCCCCGCGCTGCACGCTGAACAAGGTGCACTCACGCCCGACCTTGATCAGGAAGTCCTTGAGCCGCCAACTGCGCACCTTGTCGATCTGCTTCTGCAAGGCCTCCATTGGCAAGGCATGTTCGCCGTTGCTCAGCAGGTAATACACCAGCAATTCTTCGGTGAAGGGCTCCAGCGACTTGGGCAACTGGGCGAAAAACACCCCGAGGTTTTCCAGGACTTTTTGTCGCGACAGCGGCTGGCCTGGGACTTCACTGCAGATCCCGGCCCCATCGATCAGGTACAACCGACCGCCTTGACGCAGCAGATTGTCCAGATGCAGGTCTTCCTGCCACAGCCCTTTGCGGTGCATCTGGCCGATGGCGCCCAGCGCTTCAGCCAACACCGCCGTCTGCTCGTCCGCCAGCACCGGCAGGTGCTCGACCTGCTGCCAGGCGTCCCCCAGACTGTGCGCGCCCTCGAGGAAATCGAACAGCAACCAGCCGCCCTCGCCATCCTTCAGGCCTTCGGCCAGCAACTGTGGCGTGGTCAGGCCCTGGGCGGCGAGCAGACGCACACCGTCGCGCTCACGCTGAAAATGCCGGGCCGCCTTGCTGCCTACCAACAACTTGGCCAGCACCGGGCGACCACGCCAGACCCCGGCACCGACGTAACGCTGGCCCGGCAACACCCGCAACAGGCTCAGCAGCTGCAATTCGGCCGGCCCGGCGGCATCCGCCAGCGTCAGGCTCAGCGGCAGGTGCGGCTGGCGACCGGCCGCTTTCAATTCAGACAAACGCATCAGCCCGCCCTCTTGTAGCTGCGCCGCGCAGTAAGGCGGGTCAGCCAGCTGTCGATCAGCGAGCTGTCCTGCGGCTGATCCAGGTAGGCGGCCAGCAACTCGCGCAATTGCGCTTCATTCCATTCCCGCGCCCGCCGCGTCAACGGTTCGAGGTCCTTGACCCGGTCACGCTGGCCGAACAGCAACGGCCGGGTTTTCTCCAGGTCGATCAGTTGGGCGCTGTACCCGTCGCCCGTGGCCTGGAGAAAAATGTGCTTGGGGTAGAAGCAGCCGTGAACCTGGCGTGCAGCGTGCAGCCGCCGAGCGAGCTGCCCGCAGGCCTTGAGGATGGCCGAGTGCTGCACCGGGCTCAGGTCGGACCAGCGCTGCAACAGCGAGTCCAGGTCATCCCAGCCGTCCAGCGCACGGGTCAGGAGCACGGCCCGAACATCGCCATCGACCTTGCGCTCACCGAAAAACGCGGCCTTCAGCGCCGGAATGCCGAGCTTTTCGTAACGGCTGATATTGCGAAATTCCCGGGCAAAGCTGGGTTCGCCAAACGGTGCGTGCAATGTGTGCATCTGATAATTGCTTTGGCGCTTGAGGTAAAAGCCGTGACCTTCGAGATCCAGGCGAAACACACTGCTCCAGCCACCGCGTGCGGTGTTGGGTTCATCCACCGCCTCAAGCTGCTTGGCCCACAGCGCATCGAAAGTGCCCAGACCATGACGCTCCAGGAGCGCACGGTCTTCAGCGGCCAGAAAATCAGTCATTCGCGTCCCTCGAAAAATCTCACCACGTGCCGGATGCGCTTTTTATCGGCCTCATTGAGTCGCGTGCGCTGGCGATACTGCAGATAGAAGCGCAGGCGCTGGGTGGCCGAAAGATGATACTTGGCAACCTTGTCCAGACACGCCAGGTCCTTGGAGATCCGGTATTTGAGCCAGAAGCCGCGCCAGAAATCCCCATTGGGGCAGTCGATGAGGAACAATCGATCTTGGTCATCCACCAGCAGGTTGCGCCACTTCAGGTCGTTATGGGTAAAGCGGTTGTCGTGCATGATCCGGGTGTAAGCGGCCAGCTGACGGCTGATGCGATCAACCCAGGCGCGATCCTTCAGTTTCGAATCCTTGCGTTCGGCCAAGGCATTCAGGTCTTCGGTGTGCGGCAGTTCCAGGGTGATCATCGCGCCGCGATCGTAGGCCGCACCGCGCCGCTCCAGCCCCCAGGCCACGACTTCTGCGGTAGGAATGCCCCACTTGGCGAAACGCTTGAGGTTTTGCCACTCCATTTTCACCCGAGGCTTGCCCAGGTAACGGCGCAGGCCCTTGCCAGCCCCCACGTAGCGCTTGACGTAATAGTTGACGCCGTTGCGCTGGACACGCACGACCTCGGACAACGGGTCCCGGGTCAACTGCTCGCCCTTGAGGGCGAAGACCGCTTCGAGACTGCCGAAATCCTCGGCCAGGTCGCGGTAAGCGGGTTCCAGGTTCCAGCCCGACATCAGAGCGCATCCCCGTATCGCTGTTTACGGTCGTAGAGTTTGTTCGCCTTGCCGTCGAGCCAGGCCAGCAGCGCCGCTTCTTCAGCCAGGATCCGGCGCAGCGGCTGCTGGAAATAGCCCTTGAGGAAACGCAATTTGTCGCGCCGGGTCAGGCCGATTTCCAGGGCGGAGAAGTACAGCGCCGCCAGATCCTTGTTGCGCCAGCGCCGGGTGATCACCGGACGGGTCTGGGCGCGGTGCAGGTCGATGACCGACAGTTTGAAGTCGTCAGCGGTCACCGGCTTGTCGGTGTGCAGCAGGAAGTGACAGATGTAGCAGTCGCGGTGGTTGACCCCGGCGCGATGCATCATACCGGTCATGCGCGCAACCTCGGCGATCAGCGCGCGCTTGAGCCTTGGCTGCGGCGGCTGCTTGATCCAGTCGATGCTGAAATCTTCAAGGCTGATGGTCGGCGCCAGCTCTTCGGTGACAATGAACGAGTGCTGATCCGCCGGATTACTGCCCCGCTCACCGTATGCCACGGCGGTCATGGTCGGTACGCCGACTTCCTGCAGGCGCTGGATGGCCCGCCACTCCTGGCCGGCGCCGAGCACCGGCAGCTTGGCCGTCAGCAGGTTCTTGAAGATCTCGCCCCAGCCGATGCCCCGGTGGATTTTCACGAAAAACCCGTTGCCGTCCACTTCGGTGCGCAATGTGCGTCGCGCTTCGAGCTCGCGGTACACCTCGCCCTGCAGCCCTTCGACCTCGGTGAACGGGTCACGTCCGGCCCACAGGCTCTTGAACGGTTCAGCCAGCATCAACTTCATTAAGCGTGCTCCGCCAGAATCACATCGGCCGCGTGTTGCGGCATGCTGTAGAGATCGGCTGTTTCAGCGAAGGCCAGACCGTTGCGGCGCCAGGCCGCTCGTGCATCTGCATCGTTCAACATGTCGGTCAGGTATTTCGTCAGTTGCGCCTGGTCGAAAGGGTCATCCAGCACCAGGCCGGCATCGGCCTCGGCGATGTAATGGGCATAACCACAGACCGCGCTGACCAGCACCGGCAAACCGGCCACCAGGGCTTCAAGCAGCACGGTGCCGGTGTTTTCGTTATAGGCCGGGTGGATCAGCAGGTCGGCGCCAAGCAGGAAACGCGGAATATCGCTGCGCCCCTTGAGGAACGTCACGTTATCGCCCAACCCAAGCGTGGCACTCTGCATCTGGAACAATTTGGGGTCATCCTGGCCAATTACAAACAGCCGCGTGCGCCTCTTAAGATCAGCGGGCAGCGCAGCCAGCGCCTTGAGGCTGCGATCCACGCCCTTGGTCTTGAAACCGGAACCGATCTGCACCAGCAGCAGGTCATCGTCCTTGAGGTTGAACTCGCGACGAAAATCGGCACGGATCTCGGCGGCGTTCGGCGGGGCGCGGCGGTCCTGGGAGATCCCCGGCGGCAGCAGATGAAACCGTTCCGGCGGCGTGTCGTAATGCTTGATGAACAGCGGTTGCTGGACCTCGGAAATCATCAGCACTTCGGTTTTGGCATCCTTGGCGAACACCGCACGCTCGTATTCGGCGAAGTGCCGGTAGCGACCCCAGCGCCGGTACAGCGAGTTGCGCAGGTTCTGCGCCTTGTCCTCGAAGCAGCCGTCGGCGGCGTAGTAGACGTCCAGGCCGGGCATCTTGTTGAAGCCGATCAGACGGTCCACCGGACGCCGGGCCAGATCGGCCTCCATCCACTCACTGAGTTTTTCGTTGCGCCGATGGTTGAAGAACGCCTTGACCGGCGCCACCAACACTTCGAAGCCCGGGGGAATATCGCCTTCCCAGATCAGCGTATAGACACGGATCTGGTGACCCCGCTGCTGACACTCCAGGGCGATGCGCATGAAGTCGCGCTGCAGGCCGCCGAAAGGAAAGTACTTGTACAGGACAAATGCCAATTGCATCAGCGCAGCTCCTCGGCCAGTAACAACGTGCTCAACTGGGTCACGACACGCTCGGGGTTGAGCCGCGTGAAGCACAACGGCCACTCGCGCTTGAGGTCGAACCGGCGGGCATCTTCCGCCGTCGGCTGGTAGGTGCATTTCTTTTGCAGGCACGGCGCGCAGGGAAAATCGCTGGCAATGTGGATCTGCACCTTGCCGTAGGCGCCGGTCAGACCCGGGTTGGTTGGGCCGAACAGCGAGAGCGTCGGCACGTCGAGCGCGGCGGCGAGGTGGCCGAGGCCGGTGTCCACCGCCACACAGGCTTGCGCGCCGGCCAGCACCTTGCCGACCCCGGCCAGGTTCAGCTTGGGCAGCACTTCGACGTGGCGCATGTCCCGCGCGATGCGCTCGGCCCGGGCTTTCTCCGCCGGGTTGCCCCACGCCAGCTTCACCCCGACACCGAGGTAGCCGACGCGCTCGGCCAGCTCACGCCAATAGGCTTCCGGCCAATGCTTGGTATCCCAGGTGGTGCCGTGCAGGAACAGCACGTACGGATTCTTGCGCGGCAACTCCACCAGGCGTTCGACATTCAGGCCGTAGTCCCCCAGGCCTTTGGGCAAGTCATAGCCCAGCGCAATGGCGAACAACTGACGCACGCGCTCAACCGCGTGCTGGCCACGGGCAACCGCCAGGCGTCGGTCGTAGAACCGCGCCGCGATCGGTTCCCGTGCCGAATTTTTATCCAGGCCGGCCACGGGCGCCTTGACGTAGCGGGTCAGCCAGGCGCTTTTCAGCAGGCCCTGTGCGTCGATCACCAGGTCGTACTTCGTGGCGCGAACGCTGTGCTTGAAGCGCTTCCACTCGCCACTCTTGAAGGTCTGCCAGAGATTCTTGCGCCAGCGGCGGATCGCCACGGGAATGACTTTATCCACAGCGGGATGCCAGGTCGGGATCTCGGCGAAACCCTCTTCCACCACCCAGTCGAACCTGATGCCCGGAATGGCCCGGGCCGCGTCGGTCAGCGCCGGCAACGCATGGATCACGTCGCCCAGCGAAGAAGTCTTGATCAACAGAACCCGCAAACTAGTGGACCTCGACCGCAGAGCCCTGCAACCGCTGCAAGGCTTCGTTGACCGCTTGCGGCATCAGTTGGCGCAGGCAGTTGTAATGACCGAAACGGCACGTGCGATCAAAGCACGGGCTGCATTCGATGCCCAGGCGCACGATCTCGACCTGCTCGGCCAGCGGCGGAGTGAAACCCGGCGACGTCGAACCGTAGACCGCCACCAGTGGCCGGTTCAGCGCGGCCGCAACGTGCATCAGGCCGGAGTCGTTGGACACTACCGAGTCCGCGCAGGACAGCAGATCGATTGCCTCGGCCAGGGACGTCCCGCCGCTGAGGTTCACCGACTCCTCGCGCAAGCCGGGAATCAGCCGGGCGCGGATGTCTTCGCCTACCGAATGATCGTTTTTCGAACCAAACAGCCAGACTTGCCAGCCTTCGCGAATCTTCGTTTCGGCCACCTTGGCGTAATGCTCGGACGGCCAACGCTTGGACTCGCCAAACTCGGCGCCGGGGCACAGCGCCAACACCGGGCGGTCGAGGCTCAGGCCGAACTTGGCCAGCGCCGCTTCGCGGGTGACCGGATCGATCTGCAAGGTCGGTCGCGGATACGGTTTGGGCAATTCAAGGCCGGGCTCGTAGGCCAGGGCCATGAAGCGCTCGATCATCAGCGGGTAACGGTCCTTGTCCAGGGTGCGCACGTCATTGAGCAGGCCGTAGCGGAACTCGCCGCGCCAGCCGGTGCGCTTGGGAATGCCGGCAAAAAACGGCACCAGGGCCGATTTCAGGGAGTTGGGCAGCAGGATCGCCTGGTCGTACTGACCGGACAGGGACTTGCCGATGCGCCGGCGGGTCGCCAGCTCCAGGACACCGTGGCCGAGCGGGAAGCTCAAGGCCTGGCGGACTTCGGGCATGCGCTCGAGAATCGGCCGGCTCCACTCGGGTGCCAGGACGTCGATCTCGCATTGCGGGTGACGCTGCTTGAGGCACTGAAACAGTGTCTGCGCCATCACCATGTCACCGACCCAACTGGGTCCAACGATCAGAATTTTCATGTGGCTTCCAAAAACGAACCGGGGAGGCCTACGCCTCCCCGCCTCGAGAATTCTACAAAACACTGCATGGCAACTGTAGGAGCGAGCTTGCTCGCGATGAAGCCGCCGGATTCGACACTCATGGCGCCTGACACTCCGCTATCGCGAGCAAGCTCGCTCCTACAGTGGCTTGGGGCAAGCCCTTCAGCTTAGCCCCAGTTCACGCCAGATCCGCATCACCTGGCGCCGTTCGTCCTCGAACTGGTTACCGGGTATCACCCCCGGATCCTTCTGCAAGGCCTGCCGGTGCGCGGCGGAGCGGTAGGCTTTATAGGCCTCGCGCAGCAGGCTGGCATCTTCGACGGGCATCAGCCCTTCGTGTTCCAGCTCTTCCAGAATGCGGATATTGTCCGTCCAGCGCAGCAATGGCGGGTGGGTCTCGGACCACGCCAGGGCGGCGTATTGCACCATAAATTCAATATCGACGATACCTCCGGCGTCCTGCTTGAGATCGAACGGCGCCGTGGCCTCGAAGGCATTCGCCGCAGTACCGGCCGCGGTGCTCTTGCTGCCAAGGTTGTCGCGCATCTTGGCGCGCATCTCGCTGACCTCCTGGCGCAGGGTCGCAAGGTCCCGCGCCTTGCCCAGGATAGCCGCCCTGACCTGCTCGAACGCCTGGCCGACGTTCTGGCTGCCCACCAGCACCCGCGCCCGCACCAGGGCCTGATGCTCCCAGGTCCAGGCTTCATTTTCCTGATAGCGGGCAAACGCCCCCAGCGAACTGACCAGCAACCCCGACGCTCCGGAGGGCCGCAGGCGCATGTCCACTTCATACAACTGGCCGGAGTTGGTCTGGGCCGTGAGCAAATGAATGATCCGCTGCCCCAGCCGGGTGAAGAACTGCGCGCCATCGATGGATTTCGGGCCGTCAGTCTCGGCCTGCGGATCGCCGTCGTGAATGAACACCAGGTCCAGGTCGGAACCATGCCCCAATTCCAGGCCGCCGACTTTCCCGTAACCGACAATGATGAAGCCCGGGTCGCACAGGGTTCCGTCGTTGCGTAACGGTGTGCCGTACTTGGCCACCGTCTGGCGCCAGGCCAGGGCCAGCACTTGTTCGAGAATCGCTTCGGCCAGCCAGGTCAGGTAATCGCTGACCTTCATCAACGGCAGGTGGCCGGCGATTTCCGACGCGGCCACGCGCAAGCGGTGAGCCAGCTTGAAATGGCGCAAGGCCTCCATCTGCTGCTCGAGGTCGTCCTCGGGGATCCGCGTCAGGCGCTCGCGCAGTTCGGCGGCGAGCTCCGGCGCCAACGGCGGCTTGAACAGTCGCCCTTCGTTGAGCAACTCATCCAGCAACAATGGAAAACGCGTGATCTGCTCGGCGATCCAAGGGCTCGCCGCACACAGGGTCAGCAGACGTCGCAGTGCGCCGGGGTTTTCGGTCAGCAGCACCAGATACGCGGAACGCCGAGCCACGGCCTCCACCAGTGGCAGCACCCGTTCGAGCACCAGGTCGGGATTGCTGTGCTCCACCGCCTGCGCCAGCAGTCGCGGAATGAAGGCGTCCAGGCGCTCACGCCCCAGACGCTGCATGGCCCTCAATTGCGGGCTGCTGCGCAGACCGGCCAACGCCTTCAGAGCCTTGCCGGCGTCGCTGAAACCACCCTCCTGCAACTGGCGGCAGGCGGCTTCTTCATCCTGCGCTTCCTCCCACAACGGCAGCCATTCACCGCCGACCACCACTTCGCTTTCGGCGCCGGCTTCTTCATCGGGATCGGCAATCACCTGGGCGAAGTGCCAGGCGACGCGGCCGCGCCAGTGCATCAGCCGCTCATGAAACGCCGCCCAGTCATCGAACCCCAGCATGAAGGCAATACGCGCCTGATCCTGCGAACCGTCCGGCAGCATCTGGGTCTGACGGTCGGCAATCGCCTGGATCGCATGCTCGGTATAACGCAGGAATTCGTAACCTTCACGCAGCTCGCTGACCACTGCCGGCGGCAGGTAACCCTGCCCCTCCAGCGTACCCAGCACCTTTAATAGAGGGCGTTGCTGCAGGCTCAGGTCGCGACCGCCGTGGATCAACTGAAACGCCTGGGCGATGAACTCCACTTCACGGATACCGCCGGAGCCGAGCTTGATGTTGTCGGCCATGCCCTTGCGCCGCACTTCCTGCTGGATCAGCTGCTTCATGGTGCGCAGCGCTTCGATGGCGGAAAAGTCCAGATAACGCCGGTACACGAACGGACGCAGCATTTCCTGCAATTGCGCGCCGCTCACCTGATCACCCGCCACCACCCGCGATTTGATCATCGCGTAGCGTTCCCAGTCGCGGCCCTGATCCTGGTAATACTGCTCCAGCGCATTGAAGCTGAGCACCAGAGCGCCCGACGAACCGTAAGGCCGCAGGCGCATGTCGACCCGGAACACAAAACCGTCGACGGTCATCGGGTCCAGCGCCTTGATCAGGCGCTGGCCAAGGCGGATGAAAAATTCCTGATTGTCCAGTGAGCGCTTCACCCCGACGGTTTCGCCGCCCTCGGGGTAGGCGAAGATCAGGTCGATGTCCGATGACAGGTTCAACTCGACCGCGCCCAGCTTGCCCATGCCGAGAATGACCATTTGCTGCGGCTCGCCACTGCGCCGGCCGGTGGGCACGCCGAATTGCTCGCAGTGCCGCGCGTACAGCCATTGGTACGCCTGATCGATACAGGCATCGGCCATGTCCGAGAGGTCGCGGCAGGTCTGGACCAGGTCAGCCTGGCGGGTCAGGTCGCGCCAGATGATCCGCACCTGATGCCGGGTTCGCTGGCGCCGCAGGGCGCGACCGAGCTCGTCTTCGGTTTGCGCGGCATTGACCGCCGCCGCGATCTGGGCACACAACTCGCCGGGGGCATAGGGGCGGTCCAGCTCACCGCACTGCTCCAGCGCCAGCAACATCAAAGGGTCACGAATGCTCTGTTCAATGACGAAGTCACTGGCGGCGGTGACGCGGGCAAATTGTGCCCAGCGTTCCGCTGCCCAGCCAGTGAGGTCATGATCATCGCCGAGCGCCTCGACCGCCGCACGGAACGACTGCTCGCCACGGGTGACAAACGGCAGGAGAATGCCGGGAAGTTCGGCAAGCGAAGGCAGGCTCATGGTCTATCCTTGATCGGCGTGTGGAAGGCTGCATGTAGTGATTTTTCAGTTCGCACTACCTGATCGACTGTCGAACAAAGGTTAGAAATAGCTGAAAATTCTTTATTTTTGGCAGTCAGCATCAAGCTTTCACCTTTTTTGGTTGGCAAAAGACCAACCTTAACGATTATTCTCACAACGCAGCCGGAGGCCACAAGCCGCTCACCTGTAGTTTTACTACTCGTATATACATTCGGATAGCTGAAATGCCGGATGATTTGTAGTAAAACTACACGCCGCCGGAACCTACCTCTCGGCAATCCAAGAATTCATAACGTCTGCCCACAAGGCCAGTCGCTCACTCAGGCAACCGATTCTGGTAGCCTTTCCGCCCTGGAGCAAGCCATGCAAGACCTCGATCCCGTCGAAACCCAGGAATGGCTGGACGCCCTGGAATCGGTTCTCGACAAAGAAGGCGAAGACCGTGCTCACTATCTGATGACCCGTATGGGCGAACTCGCAACCCGCAGCGGTTCGCAATTGCCTTACGCCATCACCACGCCATACCGCAACACCATCCCCGTTACCCACGAAGCACGCATGCCTGGCGACCTGTTCATGGAACGCCGCATTCGCTCGCTGGTACGCTGGAACGCGATGGCCATGGTGATGCGTACGAACCTGAAAGATTCTGACCTGGGCGGTCACATCTCCAGCTTCGCCTCCAGCGCCACCCTGTACGACATCGGCTTCAACTATTTCTTCCAGGCCCCGACCGACGAACACGGCGGCGACCTGATCTACTTCCAGGGCCACACCTCGCCAGGCGTCTACGCCCGTGCATTCATGGAAGGCCGCATCAGCGAAGAGCAGATGAACAACTTCCGCCAGGAAGTGGACGGTCAGGGCCTGTCGTCCTACCCACACCCTTGGCTGATGCCTGATTTCTGGCAGTTCCCGACCGTATCCATGGGTCTGGGTCCGATCCAGGCGATCTACCAGGCGCGCTTCATGAAGTACCTGGAAGCCCGTGGTTTCATCCCTGCCGGCAAGCAGAAGGTCTGGTGCTTCCTGGGCGACGGCGAGTGCGACGAGCCGGAATCCCTGGGCGCGATCTCGCTGGCTGGCCGCGAGAAGCTCGACAACCTGATCTTCGTCATCAACTGCAACCTGCAGCGCCTCGACGGCCCGGTTCGCGGCAACGGCAAGATCATCCAGGAACTCGAAGGCGTGTTCCGCGGTGCTCAGTGGAACGTATCCAAAGTCATCTGGGGCCGTTTCTGGGACCCACTGCTGGCCAAGGACGTCGACGGCATCCTGCAGCGCCGCATGGACGAAGTCATCGACGGCGAGTACCAGAACTACAAAGCCAAAGACGGCGCGTTCGTACGTGAACACTTCTTCAACACGCCTGAACTCAAGGCGATGGTTGCCGATCTGTCCGACGACGAGATCTGGAAGCTCAACCGTGGCGGCCACGACCCGTACAAGGTCTACGCGGCGTACCACCAGGCGGTCAACCACAAGGAACAGCCTACCGTCATCCTGGCCAAGACCATCAAGGGTTATGGCACCGGTGCCGGCGAAGCGAAAAACACCGCGCACAACACCAAGAAAGTCGATGTCGACAGCCTGAAGCTGTTCCGCGATCGCTTCGACATTCCGGTCAAGGACGAAGAGCTGGAAAACCTGCCGTTCTTCAAGCCCGAGCCAAACAGCGCCGAAGCCCGCTACCTGAGCGAGCGCCGTGCCGCACTGGGCGGTTTCGTGCCACAGCGCCGCGCGCAGAGCTTCAGCGTACCAACGCCGGACCTGGATACCCTCAAGGCCATCCTCGACGGCTCCGGCGACCGTGAAATCTCCACCACCATGGCCTTCGTGCGGATCCTCGCGCAACTGGTCAAGGACAAGGAAATCGGCCCGCGCATCGTCCCGATCATCCCGGACGAAGCCCGTACCTTCGGTATGGAAGGCATGTTCCGTCAGTTGGGCATCTACTCGTCCGTCGGCCAGCTCTACGAGCCAGTCGATAAAGACCAGGTGATGTTCTACAAGGAAGACAAGAAGGGCCAGATCCTCGAAGAAGGCATCAACGAAGCGGGCGCCATGAGCTCCTTCATCGCTGCCGGTACTTCGTACTCCAGCCACAACCAGCCGATGCTGCCGTTCTACATCTTCTACTCGATGTTCGGCTTCCAGCGTATCGGTGACCTGGCCTGGGCCGCTGGCGACAGCCGCACCCGTGGTTTCCTGATCGGCGGTACCGCCGGCCGCACCACCCTCAACGGTGAAGGCCTGCAGCACGAAGACGGCCACAGCCACCTGCTGGCTGCCACCATCCCGAACTGCCGCACCTATGATCCAACCTACGGCTACGAGCTGGCGGTGATCATCCAGGACGGCATGAAGAAGATGACCGAAGAGCAACAGGACGTCTTCTACTACATCACCGTGATGAACGAGTCCTACCAGCAGCCAGCCATGCCGGCCGGTGCCGAGGAAGGCATCAAGAAGGGCATGTACCTGCTTGAAGAAGACACCCGCGAAGCGGCGCACCACGTTCAACTGATGGGCTCCGGCACCATCCTGCGTGAAGTCCGTGAAGCGGCGAAGATCCTGCGCGAAGAGTTCAACGTCGGCGCCGACGTCTGGAGCGTGACCAGCTTCAACGAACTGCGCCGCGATGGCCTGGCCGTCGAGCGCACCAACCGTCTGCACCCGGGCCAGAAGCCTCAACTGAGCTACGTCGAAGAGTGCCTGAACGGCCGCAAGGGTCCGGTCATCGCCTCCACCGACTACATGAAACTGTTCGCCGAGCAGATTCGTCAGTGGGTGCCGTCCAAGGAATTCAAAGTCCTGGGCACCGACGGTTTCGGCCGCAGCGACAGCCGCAAGAAACTGCGTCATTTCTTCGAAGTCGACCGTCATTTCGTGGTGTTGGCAGCCCTTGAAGCTCTGGCTGACCGTGGTGATATCGAACCTAAAGTGGTGTCTGAAGCCATCACCAAGTTCGGGATCGACCCGGAAAAACGCAACCCACTGGACTGCTGAGGAGAGATTCCGTGAGCGAACTCATTCGCGTACCTGACATCGGCAGCGGTGAAGGTGAAGTAATTGAACTGTTTGTGAAGGTCGGCGACCGTATCGAAGCCGATCAGAGCATCCTGACGCTGGAATCGGACAAGGCGAGCATGGAAGTGCCTGCGCCGAAGGCCGGTATCATCAAGAGCCTGAAAGTGAAGCTGGGCGATCGCCTGAAAGAAGGCGACGAACTGCTGGAGCTGGAAGTCGAAGGTGCCGCTGCTGCGGCCCCTGCGCCTGCCGCCGCGCCGGCGGCAAAAGCCGAGGAAAAACCGGCTGCTGCTCCAGCGCCGGCCGCGCCTGCCGCTGCTCCAGCTGCCGCTTCGGTCCAGCAAGTGCACGTGCCGGACATCGGTTCGTCGGGCAAGGCCCAGATCATCGAGATCCAGGTCAAGGTCGGCGACACTGTCGAGGCGGACCAGTCGCTGATCACCCTTGAATCCGACAAGGCAAGCATGGAAATCCCATCGCCTGCCGCTGGCGTGGTCAAGGCCATCAGCGTCAAGCTCAACGACGAAGTCGGCACCGGCGACCTGATTCTGGACCTGGAAGTGGCGGGTGCTGCGGCGCCTGCTGCGGCCGCGCCAGCCCAGGCTGCTGCCCCGACGGCCGCTGCTCCGGCACCTGCTGCTGCCGCTCCGGCCGCGCCGGCTGCCGACAGCGTTCAGGACATCCATGTGCCGGACATCGGTTCGGCAGGCAAGGCCAAGATCATCGAAGTGTTGGTCAAGGCCGGCGACAGCGTCGAAGCCGACCAGTCGTTGATCACCCTGGAATCCGACAAGGCGAGCATGGAAATTCCATCGCCTGCCGCTGGCGTGGTGGAAAGCGTTTCCATCAAGCTCGATGACGAAGTCGGCACCGGCGACCTGATCCTCAAGCTCAAGGTCAAGGGCGCCGCGCCGGCCGCCGCACCGGCTCCGGCGGCTGCTGCTCCAAGTGCGCCTGCTGCTGCCGCTGCTCCAGCTCCAGCGGCCACTGCACCGGCGGCCGCCGCGCCTCCCGCTGCACCGGCCCCGTCCGGCGCCAAGGTTCACGCCGGCCCGGCCGTACGCCAACTGGCCCGTGAATTCGGCGTCGAGCTGAGCGCTGTCGGCGCCAGCGGTCCGCACGGTCGTATCCTCAAGGAAGACGTGCAGGCTTACGTCAAGGCCATGATGCAGAAGGCCAAGGAAGCACCGGCCGCCGCTGCCGGCGCCACTGGCGGCGCGGGCATCCCGCCGATCCCGGTCGTGGACTTCAGCCGCTTCGGTGAAATCGAAGAAGTGCCGATGACCCGTCTGATGCAGGTCGGCGCCGCGAACCTGCACCGCAGCTGGCTCAACGTGCCCCACGTGACGCAATTCGACTCGGCGGATATCACCGAGCTGGAAGCGTTCCGTAACGCCCAGAAAGCCGTTGCAGAGAAGGCCGGCGTCAAGCTGACCATCCTGCCGCTGCTGCTCAAGTCCTGCGCACACCTGCTCAAGGAACTGCCGGACTTCAACAGCTCGCTGGCCCCGAGCGGCAAGGCGATCATCCGCAAGAAATACGTGAACATCGGCTTCGCCGTCGACACCCCGGATGGCCTGCTGGTACCGGTCATCAAGAACGTCGACCAGAAGAGCCTGCTGCAACTGGCCGCCGAGGCCGCTTCCCTGGCTGAGAAAGCCCGGACCAAGAAGCTCTCGTCGGACGAGATGCAAGGTGCCTGCTTCACCATTTCCAGCCTCGGCCACATTGGCGGCACCGGCTTCACGCCGATCGTCAACGCGCCGGAAGTGGCGATCCTCGGTGTGTCCAAGGCCACCATCCAGCCCGTCTGGGACGGCAAGGCCTTCCAGCCGAAGCTGATGCTGCCGCTGTCGCTGTCCTACGATCACCGTGTGATCAACGGCGCTGCGGCCGCGCGCTTCACCAAGCGTCTGAGCGATCTGCTGGCGGACATCCGCACCATCCTGCTGTAACACCGGCCGGCCCTCCTTCACCGGAGGGCCTGTCGCGTTCGCTGTTTTTCGAGCGCCACGCTCGTACCTCAACCCCGTCAATTTGGCGGGGCTTTTTTTGCCCGCCATTCCCCTTTTCTTGCCGGAGCAAGCTCGCTCCTACAGATACTGCCTACCACTCCCACAAACCCCGTCGATTTCACACCGGTTTTTTTCGCGCCCCAGTCAATACGCTGAGCCAACCCCTCAATGGCTCAACGAGTAACACCCCCGATGACTTCACACCTGATCAAACCCACGGTCGGCCCGATCATGGGCCACACCACCGCCGATCACACACGGATTTTCCTTCGAGGAGGACCGGGCAGGAACGCCCCGGCATTCGCCGGCCTGCGTTATCGACGCAGCGGTGAAGCCCAATGGTCCAGGACGGTATTCAGCGAACTGAGCCCTGCGCGCGACCTGTGCAACGTGTTCATCCTCAACCCGCTCGACGCCAATGCCGGCTACGAATACCAGGCGGGCTGGTTCTGCCCCCCGACTTCGGCGCAGTGTGCGCAGACGCTCAACGCCCTGCCCCTGCAGTGGCCCCAGGAGATCTATCGATTCAAGACTCAAGCAGACACCCCCAACGGCACCCGGGCGTACATCGTAGGCTCCTGCCGATACCTGCGCATGACGGCGGGCGTGCCGTGGCTGCCGCATCTGGGCGACCGGATCTTCGCGGCCATCAACCACCTGGCAGAGCGCGCTGCGGCGCCCATCGACGCGCTGTTGATGATCGGCGACCAGGTCTACGTCGACGACTTGAACATCATCGCGCCCGACCGCGAATACCAGGACATACTGCACAAATACCGCACGGCCTTTTCCCAGCCGCACATTGCCCGCCTCATGTCCGCCATTCCGACCTACATGATCCTCGACGATCATGAAATCGAAGATAACTGGCCGGCCAGAAAGTGCGGGCGCGACGATCACCTGTACAACAACGCCATCGCCGCGTACGAGCTGTACCAGGCCAGCCACAGCCCGGCCCATGAACTGCTTGAGGATGGACGGATCAACCGCCACCTGGAACGTTACTGGTACCCGTTCACCCACGGTGATATCGGATGGTTCGTTACCGACAGCCGAACCCGGCGCAACCTGAGCGCCGGCCACCGACGCATCCTCGACGAAGAACAGGAAGCGGCCCTGTGCGACTGGCTGATCCACAGCCCGGCACGGGTCAAGTTCGTGGTCACCAGTGTGATGTTCTATCCCGACCGCAGAAGACGGGGTGAGGATGCCTGGCAAGCCTTCCCGGAGCAGCGACTACGGTTGCTGGAGACCATTCGTACACACCGCGTCAAAAATGTCTTCTTCGTCAGCGGCGATGTCCACGGTTCGCTGACCAGCCGGCTGACACACAGCGAAGACCCCGATTTCGAAATTCATACCATCGTCTCGTCACCGCTGTGCAACAGCCGGTTGTTGCCCTATGCCAGGGCCTCTACCTTCACGCTCGACCAGCCACTGGCCCGAACGCTCGCTGGCGAGTATCGACATCAATTGACCGGCGCAGTGATCAGCCAGGACAACTTTGCCCATTTGCAGGTGGAGGCACAGCAGCTGCGCGTGACCTATCACGACCGCTGCGGCCAGCCGTTGCAAACCCTGAACATCACGTTGCGTTAATGTCCAGAAGGCAAAATGCATCAGTTTTCGTGCTCAATTGAAGAAATCTTCGCCTCTGCCGACATATTCTTATAGCACTTGGCCTTCATGTCTCTTGTCAGTCAGTGTCGCAATGATGCAACCTTGCCGCAGGCAACAGTAAAGAGGGCGAGAGCCCGGCGCGATCAGCACATTCGAAGCGAGTTTCCTTCCATGAAAAGCCAACCCGATGCCGCCAGCCGTATGGTGGCCGAGGTAGTGACGCAGTTGCCGGTGCCCTCGCGGCTCGGCATGCTGCGTTTCGAGCGGCTGAATGAACCGAGCTGGGCACTGCTGTTCCTCGATCCCAATTGCGAGCGACAGTTCGGCCTTCCGGCGGTGGAACTGTGCGCCCTGGTTGGCTCACCCTACGCCAGCCTGATGGAGCCTGAAGCGCGCTATCAGTTGCATGACGCCATCCAGCAGCAACTCGCCCACAGCACGCATTACCTGGTCCGCTACACCCTGCACACCGCCGCAGGCACCTTGAGCCTGCTGGAGCTGGGCGAAGCCTACAAACAACACAACCGGCACCTGCTGCGGGGCTACCTGATGGTGGTCGACGGCATCTTCGAGGGCGAACCGCTGCTGCCGGCGGTCGACCTGGAAACCCAGAACAGCCGGTTGCAGATCGCCCTGGAACTCAACCAGCGAGCCCAGCAGGAACAACTCCTGCACCTGGACCGGGTTCGCGCCCAGCAAGACCTGATCCTGCTGTTGACCCGCCAGCGCTACAGCACCGGCAATTCCCTGCAGGAAGCCGCCGAACTGATCACCCGCAGCGCCTGCGACATCTACCAGATCGATTGCGCCAGCCTGTGGAACCTCGAAGGCTCGATGCTGGTGCCGATTTCGGCCTATCACCGCACCACCCAGACCTACGAGTTGCCCGACGCCATCGACATCAGCAGCTTCCCCGATTACATGGAAGCGCTGCACGGCAGCCGGGCGATCGATGCGCACAATGCCATTCGTGACCCGCGCACCCGGGAAATGGCCGAGGCCCTGCGCCAGCGCGACGTGAACGCGATGCTCGACGCCAGCATCCGCATCGATGGCCAGGTGGTCGGCGTGCTCTGTCTGGAACAATCCGGCGAAACCCGCGCCTGGCAGTCCGACGAAATCGCCTTCGCCGGCGAGTTGGCCGACCAGTTCGCCCAGGTCATCAACAACCACAACCGTCGCACCGCGACCAGCGCCCTGCACCTGTTCCAGCGTGCGGTCGAGCAGAGCGCCAACGCCTTTCTGCTGGTCAACTGCGACGGCGTGGTGGAGTACGTCAACCCGAGCTTCACCGCGATCACCCAGTACAGCACCGAAGAAGTCCACGGCCAGAGACTGGCGGAACTGCCAGCCCTGGAAAACCTCAGTGAACTGCTGTTCGATGCGCCCTCTTCACTGGCCAAGAGCAACAGTTGGCAGGGCGAGTTCAAGAGCCGGCGCAAGAACCTCGAACCCTACTGGGGTCAGTTGTCGATCTCCAAGGTGTACGGCGACAACCGCGAGCTGACACATTACATCGGCATCTACGAAGACATCACCCAGACCAAGCTTGCCCAGCAGCGCATCGAACGCCTGGCCTACACCGACAACCTGACCAACCTGGGCAACCGGCCGGCCTTCATCCGCAACCTCGACGAGCGCTTCGCCCGGGACAGCGATACCCCCATCAGCCTGTTGCTGGTGGACATCGACAACTTCAAGCGGATCAACGACAGCCTCGGCCACCAGACCGGCGACAAACTGCTGATCAGCCTGGCTCGACGCCTGCGCAACAGCCTGTCCTCAAGCGGCAGCCTGGCGCGTTTCGCCAGTAACGAATTCGCCGTACTGCTGGACGACACCGACCTGGCCTCGGGCCAGCAAGTGGCCAATCAACTGCTGGCGACCCTCGACAAACCGATGTTCGTCGACAACCAGTTGATCAGCGTCACCGGTTCCGTCGGCCTGGCGTGCGCGCCCATTCACGGCCGCGACCCGCAGACCCTGATGCGCAATGCCGGCCTCGCGCTGCACAAGGCCAAGGCGAACGGCAAGCATCAGGTTCAGGTGTTCACCGAAGCCCTGAACGCCGAGGCCAGCTACAAACTGTTCGTCGAGAACAACCTGCGGCGGGCCCTGACCCAAAACGAGCTGGACGTGTTCTACCAGCCCAAACTGTGCCTGCGCAGCGGTCGCCTGCTGGGCATGGAAGCGCTGTTGCGCTGGAACCACCCGGAAAAGGGCATGATCCGTCCAGACCAGTTCATCAGCGTTGCCGAAGAAACCGGCCTGATCATCCCCATCGGCAAGTGGATCGCCCGCCAGGCCTGCCGCATGAGCAAGGACCTGACGGCCGCCGGGCTGGGCAACCTGCAGGTGGCGATCAACCTGTCACCCAAGCAGTTCTCCGACCCGGACCTGGTGTCCTCGATCGCCAACATCCTCAAGGAAGAGGCGCTGCCGCCCAGCCTGCTGGAGCTGGAACTGACCGAAGGCCTGCTGCTGGAAGCCACCGAAGACACCCATCTGCAGCTCGACCAGCTCAAGCGCCTGGGCCTGACCCTGGCCATGGACGACTTCGGCACCGGTTACTCGTCGCTCAGTTACCTGAAGAAATTCCCCATCGATATCATCAAGATCGATCGGAGTTTCATTCATGAAATCCCCGACAACCAGGACGACATGGAAATCACCTCTGCGGTGATCGCCATGGCCCACAACCTGAAACTCAAGGTCGTGGCCGAAGGCATCGAGACCGCCGAGCAGTTGGCGTTCCTGCGCCGTCATCGCTGCGACGTCGGCCAGGGCTACCTGTTCGACCGGCCGATCCCGGGCTCCGAGCTGATCGACAAGCTCAAACGCTACCCACGTGGCCCTATCGCCTGACAGCGGCGCGACTCTCGGGCAAACTGACGTCCTGTTTATTCACATTTCAACCTGACTGAGGGGGCTGATCATGGTCTTGCGCTCGGAAATCCTGGTGAACAAAAACGTGCTACCTACCAAAGAACAAGCTCTGCCCGGCCGCGAAACGCCAATGACCCTGCCGGAAAAACATTTCGTCAACGACACGCCTTTGCTGGGTCCGTTCTCCAGCAACGTGGACTTTGCGATCTTCGGCCTGGGCTGCTTCTGGGGCGCGGAACGTCGTTTCTGGCAGCGCGAAGGCGTGGTCAGCACGGCGGTGGGTTATGCCGGCGGCCTGACGCCGAACCCGACGTACGAGGAAGTGTGTTCGGGCCTGACCGGCCACAGCGAAGTGGTGCTCGTGGTCTACGAACCGGAGAAAGTCAGCTACGAAGCGCTGCTGAAGATGTTCTGGGAACTGCACAACCCGACTCAGGGCATGCGCCAGGGCAACGATATCGGCACCCAGTACCGTTCGGTGATCTACGCCACCAATCCGGATCAACTGGCCGCCGCCGAACGCAGCAAAGCCGTGTTCCAGGCTGAACTGACCAAGGCCGGCCAAGGCACCATCACCACCGAAATCGCCGAAGCCCCGACCGTTTTCTTCGCCGAGGCCTACCACCAGCAATACCTGGCCAAGAACCCGGAAGGCTATTGCGGGATTGGCGGCACCGGCGTGACCTGCCCGATCTGACCGGGCACGCCCCTGGCAACTGTAGGAGCGAGCATGCTCGCGATGGTAGCTCAGACAACGCGGGCACATTGATGCCCCGCGTAATCGTTAACGACCATCGCGAGCATGCTCGCTCCTACAGGGGGTTGTTGTTAATCGGCAGAGGGTTAGTTACTCGGCAATCAGCCAATCCATCGTCCACCCGCCCTGGGTCTGCCCCAGTTTCTCGGACAGCCACGGCAGCAGTTCGCGCAGCTCCTCTTCCAGCCCCCATGGCGGATTGGCAATCGCCAGGCCGGAGCCGTTAAGGCTGTTCGGCGTGTCCAGCGGATGCACCAGCAACTCCACACGCAACAACTTGGGTGCGCCCGTGCCCGCCAGGTCCTGATAGAACCGACGCAACATGCGCTGATCCTTCACCGGGTACCAGATCGCTGCCACGGTCTGACGCATCCGCCCCACGGCTTCTTTCAGCGACGCGGCGCAACGTTGCATCTCGTCCAGTTGCTCGAACGGCGGATCGATCAACATCACCGCACGCTTCTCCTGCACCGGCAACAGGGCGCGCGCGACATGCCAACCTTCGCCCAGATGCACTTTGACCCGGCGGTCGCCGGCCATGTTGTCCTTGAGCAACACGCCGTCTTCGGGGTGCTTCTCGTTGAGCATCACCCGATCCTGCGGCCGCGTCAGGCGTCGGGCCAACTCGGGCGACCCCGGGTAGTAGCGCAACTGGCCATCCGGGTTCATCTCGTGCAATACCTTCATGTAATCGGCAGTCACCGCCGGCAGATCCGGCTGGCCCCACAATCGCGCAATGCCTTCCAGGTATTCACCGGTACGGCTCGCCTGATCGCCTTGCAGGTCATACAGACCGATGCCGGCGTGCGTATCGAGATAGGCAAACGGCTGCTCCTTGCGCGACATCAGGGCGATGAGGCGGGTCAAAGTCAGGTGTTTGAACACATCGGCGTGGTTGCCGGCGTGGAAGGCGTGACGATAATTCATGATTGCTCCTGCGAAGGCCGGGAAGTTTACCCTGTACGACGACGAACGTCAGGGCTTCGCAGCCGAGCGGGCGACTGCGCAGCTGTTGTCACCGCCGCAGACTGTCACCCGCCCCCACCGCTCCCGATCAGTCCCGCTGCGCTTCGAGAAACGTGGCCAACACCGATTTCGGCGCCAGTGGCAGGTTGGGCTGCACGAGGAAGTTCGCAACCTTTTGCCGTAAGACACACTCGGAAAACGCTTCGAACAGATCGGGACGGTCCTCGCTCAACCACTGGAGCAGGTTGTCCAGCAACGTCGCCCGGGAATGCTCGCCGAGCCGCTCCAGCAGGGTTTCCGGCACGTGCCACCACGGAAAAATCCGTGGGGATTTCGTCATGCTTGCGCCGACCTCGAACGCCTGGCCATTGATCAGGCAACGCGCCACAGCGGGTAGCAGATCAGCCGCATCGACCTCGGCGCATTGAATGATCGATTGCAGATAACGCCCATCCCAGAAGCGGAAAAAGACCGCGCTGCCGTCAGGCAACAGCACCTGAGTCAGGCTTCGCAGATGCTCGACCAACAGGTTTTGCGGCGCGCAGGAAATCAGCAGCCAACCCCAATCGGTCGACTCGGTCGTGGCAACCCACTGCAGAAAACCACCGTCGACATCAACGATGGCGACATAGGGCATCACCGCGCGCCACCCGGCGTAAGCCGTGTCCGCCCAGATCGCGGCCGGCGCGTGCACCGGACTGGAACCGCACCAGGCATTGAACGGCTCGGCGGAACTGGCATCGCCGAAAACCGCGAACACCTGCTCGCCTGGCGCCAGCGGCTGACGCAGCAACCAATCGTAGGGCGAGAGGCGTTCAGGCTGCACAGACACCCTCCTTGCAGCGCTCGCACTCTTCGCAGAACGGTGCATCGCTTTTCAGGCTCAGGGTCTGAGCCACGCTCAGCGGCGCCAGCGCGCGTTGAACGGCCGAAGCTCCCAACGCCGGGACCGGTGCGCCGCCAGGCTGGATCGGCACGCTGCTGAAGATGCCTGCCGGGCCGATATTGATCCAGTGTCCGCCGGCCTGGATCGTCGCGCTGGCACCTGCATCGATGACCACCTGCTGACCGGCACCGACATGGATCTGCCCGCTCGCGCTCACCGTCTGGTTGTCGCTGCGGATGTGCCGGTCACCATGAACATGCAGGGTATCGTTGGCGCCGATCACCGCGCGGCGCTGGCTGTCGACCTGCAGATTGAGATCGTGCAAGACATGCTGGGTCCAGTTTCGCTGGGCACGCACATAAACCTCTTCGGCACCCGCACGGTCCTCGATGCGAATTTCGTTGCTGCCACGACCACCCGGGCTGCTCTGGCTGCGGAAAATGCTGCGGGTGCTGTCTGCCGGCAGATTCAGGGGCGCCCGGTTGGCGCCATTGGGCAGGCAGCCCATGACAATCGGCTTGTCGACGTCGCCATCGACGAACCCCACCAGCACTTCCATGCCAACCCGGGGCGTCAGCACGATCCCGTAATCGTCATGGGCCCATCCCGTGGCGACCCGCAGCCAGCAACTGGCGTGTCCATCGCGCCGGCCCTCGCGGTCCCAGGCCAGCTGGACCTTGACCCGTCCGAGCTCGTCGCAATGGATCTCCCTGTCCGCCGGGCCGGTCACCACCGCCGATTGATAACCGGCGACCTGGGGTTTGCCGATCGCAGGCGGGCGGAAGAAAACCTCCCAGGGCGTCGCAAGAAACGTATTGCGATAGCCCTGAAAATCATCTTCCTCTTCGCTGCCCGCCAACTCCTCCAGCACCTGTGGCTGACGCCCACGGTGCTCGACGGCGGTGATCAACCACAGGTCGTTCCATGCCTGACGCGAGTGCTCGCTCAGGCGCAGAAAATGCCCGCTGACCAAGGCCGGTTCGTCGCTGTGGCCTTCGGCCTGGCGGTAGTCCGCGTTGTGCCGCTCCAGCGCCCGCCGCGCCAGGTCCTCGCCCTGTTCGCGACCCGTGAACCGGCCGGGGAAGTGATAGTGCTCCAGCGCCGGCAGTCGCGAGTTGTCGCTGCGGCTCTCAAGTTGCAAGCGCGGTTTGTGGAAGTCGTAATCACGCAGGGTGACCGCTGTCGCGCGTGTTTCCAGGCGCACGCTGAAACGCCTGATCGCGGGCGTATCGGAGGCCATCGAGCTGTCGGGAACATAGGGGGTCGGGACCGGCAAGCGAGGGAAAAACGTCTGATCATCGCCAAACACCAGCAGGTGCCCGTCGGGGCGATGCTGGAAGTGGTAATGAATGCCGACTTCGGCACTGAGCCGCTGGATGAACGCGAGGTCGCTTTCAGCGTATTGCACGCAATACTCGCGCACAGCGTAATCACTGCCCAGCCGTAACTCGAAAGCGTCGCGCAGAATGCCATGGTTCTCGAGGACCTGCGCAATGATCGCAGGCACGCTCTTGTGCTGGAAAATCCGCTGGTTGATGCGTTGATCCAGGTAGGCCAGGCGTGGAACAAGGCTGATCTGGTAACGGGTCAGGCGCCCGCCGGAATCACCCTGGCCTACGCGAAAAATCTGACCATGAACACCGGCACCCCGCGCGTCGAACCGCAGATACGCCTGACGGTGCAGCACCGTTTCAAGGTCGATATCCGGCCGGGTACTGACCAGTTCCAGGTCAAAACGGAAGGGCTGGCTGATGGCTTCCTTGCCAGAGAATTCAAGCACCTTGAATTCATCAGGGTGGCCTTCCACGGTCAATGTGAAGCGCGGTTGATTAGCAAGAGCGAACATCCGATGTGTCTCTGCAAAATGAAAGCGAGCGATTCTGCATGAGCGCGAAGGGCTGTGAATGCCGGGACAGGAAATCAGATGGGTCCGAGTGTTTTAGAGATTTTTCATTCGAAACCCGAAAGGACGAACTACAGACAGAACTAAAAAAATCCCTACCGAATTTCCACACACAAAAAAACGGCCCGCCTCCAAGGGGAAGCGGGCCGTTTTTAACTCAGCAAATGGTCGGAGCTTCAGCTCGTCCCTGTCACTTGTTCAGGCGGTAATCAGCCTCGGCAGCGGCGAAACGCTGCAACATGCCGTGAGTCGGCGTGCCCATCTTGCTGACGATGTAGATCGCCAGGCTGGCGAAGATGAAGCCCGGGATGATTTCGTACAGACCCAAGAGCTCGAAGTGTTTCCACACGATCACGGTGATCGCGCCGACCAGGATGCCGGCCAGCGCGCCGTTGCGGGTCATGCCTTTCCAGATCACGGAGATCAGGACGACCGGACCGAACGCGGCACCGAAACCAGCCCAGGCATAGCTGACCAGGCCCAGTACACGGTTTTCCGGATTGGCCGCCAGGGCGATGGCCACCAGGGCAACCAGCAGCACCATGGCGCGACCGACCCAGACCAGCTCCACCTGGGAAGCCGATTTACGCAGGAAGGTTTTGTAGAAGTCTTCGGTCAGGGCGCTCGAGCACACCAGCAACTGACAGCTCAGGGTGCTCATCACGGCAGCCAGAATGGCCGACAGCAGCACACCGGCAATCCATGGGTTGAAGAGGATCTTGGCCAGTTCGATGAACACACGCTCGTGGTTCTCGGTCACAGGACCGGCCAGGTCAGGGTTCGCCGAGAAGTAGGCGATGCCGAAGAAACCGACCGCCACGGTGCCGCCCAGGCACAGGATCATCCAGGTCATGGAAATGCGACGGGCGTTGGCGATCGACTTGACCGAATCCGCTGCCATGAAGCGCGCGAGGATGTGCGGCTGGCCGAAGTAGCCCAGGCCCCAGCCCATCAGCGAGATGATGCCGATGAAGGTGGTGTTGCGCAGCATGTCGAAGTTGCTCGGGTTCTGCGCTTCAATCGCCAGGAACGTGGTGTCGACGCCACCGGTGGCCAGCAGCACGATGATCGGCGTCAGCAACAGGGCGAAGATCATCAGCGTGGCCTGAACGGTATCTGTCCAGCTCACGGCCAGGAAACCGCCGACGAAGGTGTAGGCAATAGTCGCCGCAGCACCGGCCCACAGCGCGGTCTCGTAGGACATGCCGAATGTACTTTCGAACAGACGGGCACCAGCGACGATGCCGGAGGCGCAGTAGATGGTGAAGAACACCAGGATCACGATGGCAGAGATGATCCGCAGCAGGCCGCTTTTGTCTTCGAAACGGCTGGAGAAGTAGTCCGGCAGGGTCAATGCATCGCCGTTGTGCTCGGTCTGCACGCGCAGGCGGCCGGCAACGAACAGCCAGTTCAGGTAGGCGCCGACGATCAGGCCGATGGCGATCCAGCTTTCGGACAGGCCGGACATGTAGATGGCGCCCGGCAGGCCCATCAGCAACCAGCCACTCATGTCGGAGGCGCCGGCGGACAAGGCCGTGACGACGCTACCCAGGCTGCGACCGCCCAGAATGTAGTCGGAAAGGTTGTTGGTGGAGCGATAGGCCATGAAGCCGATCAGTACCATTGCTGCGATGTAGATCACGAACGTGATCAGGGTTGGATTGCTCATAAAAGTGACGCCCTGGCTTTGTTTTTATGTAGCGGCGGCGTATGAACCGCTCGCAAACGATGACGTTTGACAGACGATTCGGAGAGCCGCGCATTTATGACTGATGTTTCCCCAGGAAAGCCATCAGCCGGTACCCCTCCCGAAAAGGGTTGCACCTTGGGGCGCGAATGCTATGCAACAAAGCAAATAAGGTGCAACCCATTTCTTGCGAATTAGTTGCACCTGAATCATTCCGGCGGATGGATGGCTGTTTTTGCTCCCATTTAGCGCAGTTAACGAACTTCGCTAGAAGCAAAAGCACCAAGCAGGAGCGGGACGTCCGTACCTGATTTTATTTCCTGACGAGCTGCACATCATTCCTGTAAAAAAAGGGTTGCACCCGGTTGCACCTCATTCAGCGCACAGCTAATCTTGCGGCCAGCTGATGCCACGCGGTCGTGGCAAACATGAGGATAAAAACATGGCTACCACCACCCTTGGGGTCAAACTTGACGACCCAACCCGCGAACGCCTGAAGGCTGCCGCGACCTCGATTGATCGTACGCCACACTGGCTGATCAAACAGGCAATTTTCAATTACCTGGAAAAACTCGAGGGTGGTGCAACCCTGACCGAGCTTAACGGCCTGGCGGCCAAGGACTCGGACGACAGCGGCGAAGTCCATGTCGACCACGCCCACCAGTGCTTCCTCGAATTCGCCGAGAGCATCCTGCCGCAATCGGTACTGCGCGCCGCCATCACCGCCGCTTACCGTCGCCCTGAGCCGGAAGTGGTACCGATGCTGATCGAACAGGCTCGCCTTCCGGTTGCGATGGCCGACGCCACCAACAAGCTGGCGGCCTCGATTGCCGAGAAGCTGCGCAACCAGAAAAGTGCCGGCGGTCGTGCCGGTATCGTTCAGGGCTTGCTGCAGGAATTTTCCCTGTCTTCTCAGGAAGGCGTCGCCCTGATGTGCCTGGCCGAAGCGTTGCTGCGCATCCCGGACAAAGGCACCCGTGACGCACTGATTCGCGACAAGATCAGCACCGGCAACTGGCAGCCGCACCTGGGCAACAGCCCGTCGCTGTTCGTCAACGCCGCCACCTGGGGCCTGTTGCTCACCGGCAAGCTGGTGTCGACCCATAACGAAGCCGGCCTGACTTCCTCCCTGAGCCGCATCATCGGCAAAAGCGGCGAGCCGATGATCCGCAAGGGCGTCGACATGGCCATGCGCCTGATGGGCGAGCAGTTCGTCACCGGCGAAACCATCGCCGAAGCACTGGCCAATGCGAGCAAGTTCGAATCCAAAGGCTTCCGTTATTCCTACGACATGCTGGGTGAAGCCGCACTCACCGAGCACGACGCGCAGAAATACCTGGCCTCGTACGAACAAGCCATCCACTCGATCGGCAAGGCCTCCCACGGCCGTGGGATTTATGAAGGTCCGGGCATTTCGATCAAGCTGTCCGCCCTGCACCCGCGCTACAGCCGAGCGCAGTATGAACGCGTGATGGACGAGCTGTACCCGCGCCTGCTGTCGCTGACCCTGCTGGCCAAGCAGTATGACATCGGCCTCAACATCGACGCCGAAGAAGCCGACCGCCTCGAGCTGTCGCTGGACCTGCTCGAGCGCCTGTGCTTCGAACCGCAACTGACCGGCTGGAACGGCATCGGCTTCGTCATCCAGGCCTACCAGAAGCGTTGCCCGTACGTGATTGACTACGTGATCGACCTGGCTCGCCGCAGCCGTCATCGCCTGATGATCCGTTTGGTGAAAGGCGCGTACTGGGACAGCGAGATCAAGCGCGCCCAGGTCGAAGGCCTGGAAGGCTACCCGGTGTACACCCGCAAGGTGTACACCGACGTGTCCTACATCGCCTGCGCCCGCAAACTGCTGTCGGTGCCGGAAGTCATCTACCCGCAGTTCGCCACGCACAACGCCCACACCCTGTCGGCCATTTATCACATCGCCGGCCAGAACTATTACCCGGGCCAGTACGAATTCCAGTGCCTGCACGGCATGGGTGAACCCCTGTACGAACAGGTTGTAGGCAAGGTTTCCGAAGGCAAGCTGAACCGTCCGTGCCGTGTGTACGCTCCGGTCGGTACCCACGAAACGCTGCTGGCGTACCTGGTGCGCCGCCTGCTGGAAAACGGTGCGAACACTTCGTTCGTCAACCGCATCGCCGACCAGTCGATCTCGATTCAGGAACTGGTGGCCGATCCGGTCGCCAGCATCGAGAAAATGGCCACGGCCGAAGGCGGTTTCGGCCTGCCACACCCGCGCATCCCGCTGCCGCGTGACCTGTACGGCGCCGAACGCGCCAACTCCAGCGGCATCGACATGGCCAACGAACATCGCCTGGCCTCGTTGTCCTGCGCGCTGCTGGCCACCGCACACAACAACTGGAAAGCGGCGCCGATGCTCGGCTGCGCTTCCAGTACACAAACGCCAGCACCGGTGCTCAACCCGTCCGATCTGCGTGACGTGGTCGGCCACGTGCAGGAAGCCACGGTTGAAGACGTCGATAACGCCATTCAATGTGCGCTGAACGCCGCGCCAATCTGGCAGGCCACTCCGCCGGCCGAGCGCGCTGCCATCCTGGAGCGCGCCGCTGACCTGATGGAAGCCGAGATCCAGCCGCTGATGGGCCTGCTGGCTCGCGAGGCCGGCAAGACCTTCGCCAACGCCATCGCCGAGGTGCGCGAAGCTGTGGACTTCCTGCGCTACTACGCCGTGCAGGCACGCAACGATTTCACCAACGACGCCCACCGTCCCCTGGGCCCGGTGGTGTGCATCAGCCCATGGAACTTCCCGCTGGCAATCTTCAGCGGTCAGGTCGCCGCAGCCCTCGCCGCCGGCAACCCGGTACTGGCCAAACCGGCGGAGCAAACCCCGCTGGTCGCCGCTCAAGCCGTACGCTTGCTGCTGGAAGCCGGCATTCCGCAGGGCGTGCTGCAACTGCTGCCGGGTCGTGGCGAAACCGTCGGTGCCGGCCTGGTCGGTGACGATCGCGTCAAAGGCGTGATGTTCACCGGCTCGACCGAAGTCGCTCGCCTGCTGCAACGCAACATCGCCGGCCGCCTGGATGCCCAGGGCCGTCCGATCCCGCTGATCGCCGAAACCGGCGGCCAGAACGCCATGATCGTCGACTCCTCGGCATTGACCGAGCAGGTGGTGATCGACGTCGTCTCGTCAGCCTTCGACAGCGCCGGTCAGCGTTGCTCGGCTCTGCGCGTGCTGTGCCTGCAGGAAGATTCCGCAGACCGCGTCATCGAAATGCTCAAGGGCGCCATGGCTGAAAGCCGTCTCGGCAACCCCGAGCGTCTGTCCGTGGACATCGGCCCGGTGATCGACGCCGAAGCCAAGGCCGGCATCGAGAAACACATCCAGGCCATGCGCGACAAAGGTCGCAATGTGTACCAGGTGGCCATCGCCGATGCCGAGGAAGTCAAGCGCGGCACCTTCGTGATGCCAACCCTGATCGAACTGGAAAGCTTTGACGAACTGCAGCGGGAGATCTTCGGCCCGGTGCTGCACGTGGTTCGCTACAAGCGCAAGGACATCGACCAGTTGATCGAACAGATCAACGCTTCCGGCTACGGCCTGACCCTGGGCGTGCACACCCGCATCGACGAAACCATCGCCAAGGTGATCGACAACGTCAACGCCGGTAACGTCTACGTCAACCGCAACATCGTCGGTGCCGTGGTGGGCGTCCAGCCGTTCGGCGGCGAAGGCCTGTCGGGCACCGGTCCGAAAGCCGGTGGTCCGCTGTACCTGTACCGCCTGCTGTCGACCCGCCCTGCGGACGCGATCGAGCAGTCCTTCGCTCGCGGTGATGCCATCGCAGCGCCGGATGTCCGTCTGCGCGATGCCATGAGCAAACCCCTGACCGCCCTGCAAACCTGGGCGGACAGCAACAAGTTCGCTGACCTGAGCGCCCTGTGCGTACAGTTCGCCGCGCAATCGCAAAGCGGCATCACCCGCGTGCTGGCCGGCCCGACCGGCGAACGCAACAGCTATGCGATCCTGCCCCGCGAACACGTGTTGTGCCTGGCGGAAGTCGAAGGCGACCTGTTGACCCAACTGGCGGCGGTGTTGGCGGTAGGCGGCTCTGCCGTATGGCCGGAAGCTGACTTGACCAAGGCCTTGTTCGCACGCCTGCCGAAGGAGGTTCAGGCGCGGATCAAGCTGGTTTCCGACTGGAACAAGGACGAAGTGGTGTTCGACGCCGTTCTGCACCACGGCCACTCCGATCAACTGCGTGCGGTTTGCCAGCAAGTGGCCAAGCGCGCCGGAGCCATTGTCGGGGTTCATGGCCTGTCCCAGGGTGAAACCAACATTGCACTGGAGCGTCTGGTGATCGAGCGGGCGTTGAGCGTCAACACGGCTGCGGCGGGTGGTAACGCCAGCCTGATGACCATCGGTTAAACGCAAAAAACCAGGCACCCGCCATGGCTGTCTGGTGAGCAATACCCTTGTGGGAGCGAGCCTGCTCGCGAAGGCGTCGGCACATCCAGACCAGTTATTGGATGACACGCCGCCTTCGCGAGCAGGCTCGCTCCCACATTTGATCAGCAGTGCCCCCAACGCACCATCACCCTCATCAATCATCCTGTTCAGCCTTTATTCCCACGCCTAGACTCGGTCCACTTCAATAAAAGGTAGGCCGCCATGTCCGAGACGTTGCTCAGTTCCCGCAATCTGGCTTTCGAGCTGTATGAAGTCCTCGATGCCGAAGGCCTTACCCAGCGCGAGCGGTTTGCCGAGCACAACCGCGAAACCTTCGATGCCGCCCTCGGCACCGCCCGCAGTATCGCCGAGAAGTTCTTTGCCCCGCACAACCGCAAGGGCGACGAGAACGAACCGCGCTATGAGGACGGTCAGGCGATTCTGATTCCGGAGGTGAAACCGGCGGTGGATGCCTTCCTTGAGGCCGGATTTCTCAATGCCGCGCGCAGCTACGACGCCGGCGGCATGCAACTTCCCACGCTGTTGTCCCAGGCCTGCTTCGCGCACTTTCAATCGGCCAACGCGGCGTCCACCTCATACCCGTTCCTGACCATGGGCGCGGCCAACCTGATCGAAAGCTTCGGCACCGAGGAGCAGAAGCAACGCTTCCTTCAACCGATGATCGACGGTCGCTTCTTCGGCACCATGGCGTTGACCGAACCGCACGCCGGCTCATCGCTGTCGGATATTCGTACCCGCGCCGAGCCCGCGCCTGACGGCACTTATCGACTCAAGGGCAACAAGATCTTCATCTCCGGCGGCGACCATCCGCTGTCGGAAAACATCGTGCACATGGTGCTGGCGAAACTGCCGGATGCACCGGCCGGGGTGAAGGGGATCTCGCTGTTCATCGTGCCCAAGTTCCTGGTCAACGACGACGGCAGCCTCGGCCAGCGCAACGACGTACTGCTGGCCGGGTTGTTTCACAAGATGGGCTGGCGCGGCACGACGTCCACGGCGCTGAACTTCGGCGATAACGGTGAGTGCGTCGGCTACCTGGTGGGCAAGCCACACCACGGCCTGAGCTACATGTTCCAGATGATGAACGAGGCACGGATCGGCGTCGGCATGGGCGCGGTGATGCTCGGTTACGCCGGTTACCTGTACTCGCTGCAATACGCCCGCGAACGGCCACAGGGTCGCGTGCCCGACAGCAAGGATCCGAACACCGCACCGGTAGCGATCATCGAGCATGCCGACGTCAAGCGCATGCTGCTGACGCAAAAGGCCTATGTCGAAGGCTCGTTCGATCTCGGCCTGTATGCAGCACGGCTGTTCGATGACACCACGACGCTCGACACCGAAGCCGAGCGCAAACAGGCCCATGAGCTGCTGGATCTGCTGACGCCTATCGTCAAATCCTGGCCGTCGGAGTTTTGTCTGAAGGCCAACGAACTGGCGATCCAGATCCTCGGCGGCCACGGCTATACCCGCGAATATCCGGTGGAGCAGTATTACCGCGACAACCGCCTGAACCCGATCCACGAAGGCACCCACGGCATTCAGTCACTGGATTTGCTGGGGCGTAAACTGGCGCAAAACGGCGGCGCCGGGCTCAAGCAACTGATTCGCCTGATTGCCGACACAGCCGAACGTGCGCAGGCTTTCGAATCGCTGTCGCCGCTGCGCGAGCCGCTGGAGAAGCTGGTTGCCCGCCTGCAAGGCGTCACCCTCGGCCTGTTGACCGACCTGGCCCAAGGCAAGGTCAACAGCAGCCTGGCAAACTCGGCGCTGTACCTGAAAGTGTTCGGGCACACCGTGATCGGCTGGCGCTGGCTGGAACAGGCGATTCGCGCCGAAGAAGGGCTGGCCAGAGGGAATGTTGCGGACGCGAGCTTCTATAAAGGCAAGTTGCAGGCGGCGCGGTATTTCCTGACCTGGGAAGTGCCAGGCTGCCACCATGAACTGGCGATTCTCGAAGCACGGGATGATGTGTGCCTCGGGATGCAGGATGAGTGGTTTTGATCAACGACCTGCGGCGCCTCTGATCCAATCGCGAGCAGGCTTGCTCCCACAAAGGATTGCACGCTCCTTTGGCGGCAAACCCGCTCGCGACGACGTGGTTCAGATGCGTGTCATCACGCCTGACTGATCGTCTTGGAAATCACCTCGACCGTGGCGCTGACTTGCTCTTGATAACGGTCGAGTTCCAGCTGGTGCTGCTTCTGCATGTCGATCTGTTGAGAACAGAGGTTCATCGCGGCCAGCACCAGCAGGCGATCCCCGATCAACGTCGGGTACTTTCTCTTGGTCTCGGCCAGGGCAGCCTTCAACATCGTGACGGCATCCAGCAGGGTTTGCTCCTCCCCGGCCGGCGCCTTGATCGAATAGTCCTCCCCCAGGATCGAGACGACTTTTACCCCTGCGATGCCGACACTCATGCGCTGACCGGCCCTGCGCTGACGCGTTCTACCAAGGCCTGGATGCGGGCAGCGGTCGCGCCGTGTTTCTCTTCCTGCTCCATCAGGCTCAGTTGCAGGCTTTCATTTTCATCCTTGGCCTGGGCCAGTTCTGCACTCAGGGCCTGATTGCTGCCGAGCAGACTCTGGTTCTGTTGTACAAGGTCGCTGACCAGTTGTTCCAATTGGCTGAGGGATGCTTCCAACATTTTGATTTTCCAGGCATTTTCAAAGGGCGCGTACGATAAAGAAAAGTCACCTTGGACGCCAGGGTTCCGGGGCGCGACGACTTGATTTTCCGGGCGGGTGACCTTCCTCGGCGAACCCTAAAGACTCTGATCAGGGAATCTGGTTCCTGCACTTCGTCGCCGTTTCAGTTTCAGGGCAGGACCAAAGCTTTTTGACAGCACCACATTTCAACAGGTTAGAATCGATGGCACGCAGACTGCATGGTCAGTTCGTGCCCGCCTTTTCAGATTTCTGGAGTACTGCCCTTGAATGCGACCACCATCAACAGCCTGTTCTTGATCGGCGCGTTGCTGGTAGGTGCAAGCATTCTGGTGAGTTCTCTGTCGTCCCGCCTCGGCATCCCGATTCTGGTGATCATCCTGGCCGTGGGCATGGCTGCCGGGGTCGATGGCGGCGGCATCATCTTCGATAACTACCCCACGGCGTATCTGGTCGGCAACCTCGCGCTGGCGGTCATCCTGCTCGACGGCGGTTTGCGCACCCGGGTGTCGAGCTTTCGCGTGGCGTTATGGCCGGCGCTCTCGCTGGCCACGGTCGGGGTACTGATCACCACCGGTCTGACCGGCATGGTGGCGGCGTGGCTGTTCGACCTGAACCTCATCCAGGGCCTGTTGATCGGCGCCATCGTCGGCTCCACGGACGCCGCAGCGGTGTTCTCGCTGCTGGGCGGCAAGGGGCTCAATGAACGGGTGACCGCCAGCCTGGAGATCGAATCCGGCAGCAACGACCCGATGGCGGTGTTCCTCACCGTGACCTTGATCGACATGCTCGCCAGCGGCCAGACCGGCCTGCACTGGGACCTGCTGTTGCACCTGGTGCGCGAATTCGGCATCGGCGGCGTGATCGGGCTCGGCGGCGGCTGGCTGATGTTGCAACTGGTCAACCGCATCAACCTGGCCACCGGCCTGTACCCGATCCTGGTGATCGCCGGCGGGCTGTTGGTGTTCGCCCTGACCAACGCCCTGCACGGCAGTGGCTTCCTCGCCGTCTACCTGTGCGGCCTGGTGATCGGCAACCGTCCGGTGCGCAGCCGCCACGGCATCCTGCACATGCTCGACGGCATGGCGTGGCTGGCGCAGATCGGCATGTTCCTGGTGCTGGGCCTGCTGGTGACGCCGCACGACCTGCTGCCCATTGCCGTGCCCGCACTGGGCCTGGCGCTGTGGATGATTCTTGTGGCTCGCCCGCTGTCGGTGATCGTCGGCCTGCTGCCGTTCAAGGCGTTCCATGGCCGTGAAAAAGCCTTTATTTCCTGGGTCGGCCTGCGGGGGGCGGTGCCGATCATTCTCGCGGTGTTCCCGCTGATGGCGGGGCTGCCCAATGCCCAGCTTTATTTCAACCTTGCCTTCTTTATCGTGCTGGTCTCGCTGCTGGTCCAGGGCACCAGCCTGCCCTGGGTGGCCAAGCTGTTGAAGGTGACCGTCCCACCGGAGCCGGCGCCCATCTCCCGCGCCGCCCTGGAAGTCCACGTCACCAGCGAGTGGGAACTGTTCGTTTACCGCCTCGGCGCCGAGAAATGGTGCATCGGTTCGCCCCTTCGCGAGTTGAAAATGCCCGAAGGCACCCGGATCGCCGCCCTGTTTCGCGGTCAACAATTGCTCCATCCGTCGGGTAGTACGGTGCTGGAAGTCGATGATTTGCTCTGCGTAATCGGCCATGAATACAACCTGCCGGCCCTCGGAAAACTGTTCAGCCAGGCGCCGCAACGGGGCCTGGATCTACGCTTCTTCGGCGACTTCGTACTCGAGGGAGATGCCCAGCTGGCTGCGGTTGCTGCCCTGTACGGGTTGAAGGTCGAAGGCATCGACCCCGACATGTCCCTGGGTCGGTTCATTGCGCAGAAAGTGGGCGGTGCACCCGTGGTCGGCGACCAGGTGGAGTGGAACAACACCCTGTGGACGGTTGCGGTCATGGACGGGAACAAGATCGGCAAAGTGGGCGTCAGATTCCCCGAAGGAAGTCGCCCGGGTCCCGGACTCTTCCTCTAAACTCCACACTTCGCCTTTTGTCTCCGATCGAAATCTATGTCAACCCTGCGCACCTTTTTCATCACGGCCCTGCTGGGCCTGAGTCTGTCCGTCGGAACGTTGCAAGCGGCCGAACCGCCGTCCCGAGAAGCCGTGCAGGCGAGCCTGGACAAGATCGCCGATCGCAAACTGCCAGAAGCCGATCAAAAGGCTTTGCAGACCGTCCTGCAAAACACCCTGACCCAGCTCGGCAACCAGCGTGACTATGAGCAGAAGCTTGCCGATATCAAGCAGCAACTGGCCAACGCCCCCAAACAGACAATTGAGAACCAGCGCGAGCTGACCCGGCTCAAGGCCAGCAGCGTGACGCCAGTGGCGCAGCGCTACACCAAGGAATCCATCGCGCAGCTGGAGCAGATGCTCACCGAGCGCGCGACCCAGCAGAGCGACCTGCAAAAAGCCCTCGCCGACGCGAACAGCCTGGTCATCACCGCCCAGACCCGTCCGGAACGCGCCCAGGCAGAAATTTCCAGCAGCCAGACCCGCATCCAGCAGATCAACAACATCCTCAAGGCCGGTAAAGATGCCGGCAAGGCCTTGAGCAGCGAACAGCGCGACCTGCTGAACGCCGAGCTGGCGGCGCTCAATGCACTGATCCCGCTGCGCCGCCAGGAACTGGCCGGCAACAGCCAGTTGCAGGACCTGGGCAACAGCCAGCACGACTTGCTGACGGAAAAATCCGATCGCCTGGATCAGGAAATCCAGGAGCTGCAAACCCTGATCAACCAGAAGCGTCTCGCCCAGTCCCAGGAGACCGTGACGCAGCAGTCGATCGAAGCGCAAAAATCCGGCAGCAGCGCGCTGCTGGCCACCGAAAGCGCGGCCAACCTGAAGCTCTCCGACTACCTGCTCAAAAGCACCGACCGCCTGAACGTCGTCACCCAGCAGAACCTGCAGACCAAGCAGCAACTGGACAACGTGACCCAGAGCGATTCGGCCCTGGACGAGCAGATCAACGTGCTCAAGGGCAGCCTGCTGCTGTCCAAGATTCTCTACAAACAGAAACAGGGCCTGCCACGCCTGAAGGTCGACCGCGACCTGGCCGACCAGATCGCCGACATTCGCCTGTATCAATTCGAAGTCAGCCAGCAGCGCGAACTGCTCAGCAATCCGACGACCTATGTCGATAACCTGCTGTCGACCCAGCCGCCCGAGCAAGTCACCCCGCAACTGCGCAAAAGTTTGCTGGAACTGGCCAACACCCGCGCCGACCTGCTGGAACGCCTGAACCGCGAACTCAGCGCGGTGCTCAACGAATCCATCACCCTGCAACTCAACCAGAAGCAACTGCTGAGTACCGCGCAAAGCCTGCGCGCGACCCTCGACGAGCAGATGTTCTGGATTCCGAGCAACAAGCCACTGGACCCGGAGTGGATGCGTGGCGTGCCGGAACGCCTGCAACGTCAGATCGCGACCCTGCCGCTGGCCTCGAGCTTCAGCGAGCTGTCCGACGGCCTGACTCAGCGTCCGCTGCTGTTCCTGCCGCTGGTGCTGTTGATCGGCGCCCTGCTGTGGCGACGCAAGGCCCTGTATGCCCGACTGAACAAGGTCCACCAGGACATTGGTCACTTCAAGCGCGACAGCCAGTTGCACACGCCCCAGGCGATCCTGATCAATATTCTGCTGGCGATGCCCGTCGCGTTGGGCCTGGCCCTGTGCGGGCTGGCGCTGCAGTTCGACGCCCGCGGACAAAACGCCAACATGGGTGCCGCGCTGCTGCAAATGGCAATGGCCTGGCTGGTGTTCTACACCGCCTACCGGATCCTCGCGCCGGGCGGTGTGGCCGAACTGCATTTCCGCTGGGAAAAACCCCAGGTCGAGTTCCTGCAAGCCTGGATTCGTCGGCTCGGACTGGTGGTCATGGCCCTGGTGGCCGTGGTGGCGGTCGCGGAACTGCAACCGGCGGCACTGGCCGACGACGTGCTCGGCATGCCAGTGGTGCTGACCTGCTACGCCCTGATGGCCCTGTTGCTCAGCCGCCTGCTGATCAGCAGCCCGACCCACAGGAACACTTCACTGTTCCGCAAGGCCGTGGGCGTGATGTTTACCGCCCTGCCGATCGCGTTGTTCGTGGCGGTGTGCTTCGGCTACTACTACACCGCGCTGAAGCTCAGCGACCGATTGATCAATACCCTGTACCTGCTGATGTTCTGGCTGGTGATCGAAGCCACCTTCGTGCGCGGGCTCAGCGTGGCGGCGCGGCGCCTGGCTTACCAGCGCGCACTGGCCAAACGGCAGGCCGCCAAAGAGGCCGGCGACGGCGAGGCGGTGATCGAAGAACCGACCCTGGACATCGAGAAGGTCAACGAACAGTCCCTGCGCCTGATTCGCCTGGCCTTGCTCGGCGGTTTCATCGCGGCGCTGTACTGGGTCTGGTCGGACCTGATCTCGGTCTTCTCCTACCTGGACAACGTCACCCTCTACGAATACACCAGCGGCACCGGCGCCAACATGAGCATGGTGCCGATCAGCATCGGCGACATGCTCGGCGCGCTGATCATCATCGGCATCACCTTTGCCCTGGCGCGCAACCTTCCGGGCCTGCTGGAAGTCTTTGTGTTGTCCAAGCTGGACCTGGCTCAGGGCAGCGCCTATGCCACGACCACATTGCTGTCTTACGTGATTGCCGGCGTCGGTTTCGTTTCGACCCTGTCGACCCTGGGCGTGAGCTGGGACAAGTTGCAATGGCTGGTGGCGGCGCTGTCCGTCGGACTCGGCTTCGGCATGCAGGAGATCTTCGCCAACTTCATCTCCGGGATCATGATCCTGTTCGAACGCCCGGTGCGCATCGGCGACACCATCACCATCGGCAACCTGTCGGGCACGGTGAGCAAGATCCGCATTCGCGCCACGACCATCACCGACTTCGACCGCAAGGACATCATCGTCCCGAACAAGACGTTCATCACCGGGCAACTGATCAACTGGTCCCTGACCGACACCATCACCCGGGTCACGCTCAAACTCGGCGTCGACTACGGTTCGGACCTGGACCTGGTCAAGGAACTGCTGCTCAAGGCCGCGCGGGAAAACCCGCGAGTGCTCAAGGAGCCGGAACCCCACGTGTACTTCCTGAACTTTGGCGAAAGCACCCTCGACCACGAGCTGCGCATGCACGTGCGCGACCTCGGCGACCGCAACCCGGTGCTCGACGAGGTCAACCGTTTCATCAACCGCGAATTCAAGAAGCAGCACATCAACATCTCGTTCCGGCAGATGGAGGTTTATCTGAAGAACCTGCACGGCCAGGAATACAAAATGGTGCCCATCGAGCCGGAGAACAAAACCATCGTGCCGCTCGCCGATGGCAAACCGATGCAAGAGCCGCCGCCCGCCAAACTCGACTAACCGCGCTATCCCTAGCAGAATGCTCGGACATTCTGCTGGAGATGGCCGGTGAAAGCCCTCGACGAACTGACCTTCGATAACCGCTTCGATCGCCTGGGCGATGCTTTTTCCGCCCATGTACTCCCTGAGCCGATCGACAACCCACGCCTGGTGGTATCGAGCCCGGCCGCCATGGCGCTGCTCGATCTTGACCCGGCCGTGGCTGAAACTCAGGAGTTCGCCGAGTTGTTCAGTGGCCACAAGCTCTGGGCCGACGCCGTGCCCAGGGCGATGGTCTACTCAGGTCACCAGTTCGGCTCCTACAACCCTCAACTGGGCGATGGACGCGGCCTGTTGCTGGGCGAGGTCTACAACCAGGCGGGCGAGCACTGGGACCTGCACCTCAAGGGCGCTGGCCAGACGCCCTTCTCGCGCATGGGCGACGGGCGGGCCGTGCTGCGCTCGTCGATCCGCGAGTTTCTCGCTTCCGAAGCCCTGCATGCGCTGAACATCCCGACCACCCGGGCGTTGTGCGTGATCGGCTCCGACACCCCGGTGTGGCGCGAGAAACAGGAACGCGCGGCCATGGTCCTGCGCCTGGCCCCCAGCCATGTGCGCTTCGGCCACTTCGAATACTTCTATTACACCAAACGCCCGGAACAGCAGAAAATACTCGGCGAGCACGTGCTGGCGATGCACTTTCCCGAATGCCGCGAGCAGCCGGAACCGTATCTGGCGATGTTCCGCGAAATCGTCGAGCGCAATGCCGAGCTGATCGCCAAGTGGCAGGCCTACGGTTTCTGCCACGGCGTGATGAACACCGACAACATGTCGATCCTGGGCATCACCTTCGATTTCGGCCCCTTCGCCTTCCTCGACGATTTCGATGCCAATTTCATCTGCAACCACTCCGACGACCAGGGCCGCTACTCGTTCAGCAACCAGGTGCCGATCGGCCAGTGGAATCTCAGCGCTCTGGCCCAGGCCCTGACCCCCTTCATCAGCGTCGAAGCGCTGCGCGAAACCCTGGGCCTGTACCTGCCGTTGTTCCAGGCCCACTACCTGGACCTGATGCGCCGCCGCCTCGGATTCACCACGGCCGAGGACGATGACCAGCCACTGCTGGAACAACTGCTGCAACTGATGCAGAACAGCGGCGTCGACTACAGCCTGTTCTTCCGCCGTCTCGGCGAAGAAGCCCCGCACGCGGCGGTGGCCCGTTTGCGCGATGACTTTGTCGACATCAGGGGGTTCGATGCCTGGGCCGAACGTTACGTTGCAAGGGTCGGGCGTGACGGCGAGCAGGATCAGAAGGCACGCCAGCAACGGATGCACGCGGTCAATCCGCTGTACATCCTGCGCAACTACCTGGCGCAGAAAGCCATCGATGCGGCTGAACGTGGCGATTATTCAGAAGTGCGCCAACTGCACAAGGTGCTGAGCAATCCGTTCGAAGAGCAAGCGGGCATGGAAAGTTATGCCGAACGGCCACCGGAGTGGGGCAAGCATCTGGAGATCAGTTGTTCGTCGTGAGCCTTCAATCCAACGGATCGATTGCACTGATCACTCGCGCGACGATGTCCGCAACCGTGACATCATCCAGGCGCTCGATGAACTTGGCCGAGCCATTGAGAACGCGCTCCTGGATGTCAAAGCTGCGCACCTGATTGCAGACCGCGACACCGTTCGTTTCGTGCCCCGAGACACTGACTGCCAGGCCCACGTTTCGACTGAAATTGCCGCCGCTGGTGACCGGTACAGTCATGCTGACGCCCAGCGCGTTGATTTCTCTCGGCGTGATCACCACAAAACGGTGTCGGTTCATCATCTCGCGGCCCGCGACAGGATTCGGATCAATCCAGTACACATCCCCTCGCTGCGGAGCACTGCGACGGACCATCAAATCAGCTCCCGGCCAACGCGATCACCTTCTCGCGCAGCTGCAGTCTGTGCGTTCAGCTCAGACATTTCTTCAGCGCCCTCCAATAATTGCGCAAGGCTGTAACGCTTCGGACGCTCTGGCTTGACCGGGCGCGCAATCAATTCACCGTCAACCACATTGAGCTCCAGTTGCGCGCCCACTTCCAGTTGCAAAAGCTTGAGCAATGTAGGCGCGATCGTAATCACTGCTGCACCTCCCTGGCGGCGTATCTTGGATGTCACGGACATGGGATAACTCCTATCCGGCAATAACAGGGCATCGATCTCTCGATAAGTGCAACAAAAGTAGCACGCGGTAGATAACAAAGCGAAGCCCTCTGAGCATCGAACGGTGTTGGAGTTGCTTCAAGCCTAGCCACTGACCACCGCCACGCGCCGGGAAAAATTTGAGCGATTGCAACATCCTCCATCTGCGGTGGCGACGCACTTGATAAAGCCGTATTCGGACTCCAGATCATCCGTGTAATTAGCCAACCCCAAGAGCTCGATCATGACCGACCCACTCCTCATCCCCTGCCCTCACTGCAACGGCCTCAACCGCATCCCCGCCGAGCGTCTGGGCGACCAGCCGAAATGCGGTCGCTGCAAGGGCGAAGTCCTGCTGAACAAGCCTTTCGAGCTGACACAGGGCGATTACGCCAGCCAGATCAAGGGCGACCTGCCGTTGCTGGTGGACGTTTGGGCGGACTGGTGCGGGCCGTGCAAGTCGTTCGCGCCAGTATTCGAGCAAGCGGCGGCGCAATTGGCGGGAAAATGCAGGCTGGCCAAGCTGGACAGCGAAGCGAACCCGCAATTGTCTGCACAACTGGGGATCCGCTCGATTCCGAGCCTGATCCTGTTCAGGAACGGCCGGGAGGTGGCGCGCCAGAGCGGAGCGTTTCCACTGCCGCAGTTGATGAGCTGGTTGCGCAGTCAGGGCCTCTGAAATCACGCCATTGAGTGTGGAAGCGAGCCTGCTCGCTCCCACAGGGGCAGGTAAACGTCAGGCGCTTTCCAGCAGGTTGTGCAGGTCACGGAACTGCTGGGTCAATTTGTGCCGTGGATCCAGGTGGATCAGCGGCGTGCTGGCTTCGTGGGATTCGCGCATGCGCACCGAGGAGCCCAGGTACACCGGCAACACCGGCAGGCCTTCGGCAATCAACTCGTCGAGCATTTGCTGGGGCAGGCTGGCGCGGGCCTGGAACTGGTTGACCACGATGCCTTCAACCTCCAGCCCTTCATTGTGGTCTTCCTTCAATTCTTCGATTTCCGACAGCAGGCCATACAGCGCCTGGCGTGAGAAGCTGTCGCAATCGAAGGGAATCAGCACACGATCAGCGGCGATCAATGCAGAGACTGCGTAAAAATTCAGCGCCGGCGGTGTATCGAGGTAGATACGGTCGTATTCGCCGTCCAGATCCTCAAGCAGTTTGCGCAGCTTGTTGATCTTGTGCTTGGCCTCGAGTTTTGGCTGCAAGTCGGCCAGCTCGGCGGTCGCCGTGATGACATGGAGGTTGTCGAAGGGTGTTTCGTAGATGTCGACCCGGTTTTTCTTCGAGAAGGGCCCCGAAGACAGTGTCTGCTTGAAAAACTCGGCGATCCCCATGGGGATTTCTTCACCTGTGAGCCCGGTGAGGTACTGGGTCGAATTGGCCTGGGCATCGAGGTCCACCAGCAGGGTGCGATACCCTTCGCTGGCACTGACTGCCGCCAGGTTGCAGGCAATGCTGGATTTGCCCACGCCGCCTTTCTGATTGAACACCACGCGCCGCATGTCAAAACCTCCGTGTATCTAAAGAATGACCGAGTGTAGTAGTCCCCGGCGTCGCTTTGCTACCTCCCTGTCGGAAGGACTACACCGTCCTGTACTAACCCTGACTGTAAAAGCCGAAATCTCACTCTGAAAACGCCTTTGGAGCCGACAGAAACCGACGGCTCATCATGGATAATCGCCGAACGACAGCCGCTCACCCGCCGGATCGTTGTGCAAAATGTAACCAGCATTTGCTAGGTGCACGCCGCACCGGGATAATGCGCGCCACTCGGCGCTCGGCGTCAAACCGCTGTCTTTCGACTTGCCGTGTCAAGAAAGCCCGCAGGGGCGGGATGAAATGCCTGTGATCAATTTCAACATCGTCCAATGGCGCGCCTGGGCTCCCGGGCTGGAAAGCGCCGAAGACTGGCAAGCCTGGAGCCGACAACCGGTCGCGCCGCAAAGGAGCGATGCCGCCCCTGATGTCTCGTTTCTACCGGCCATGCAACGGCGGCGGCTCAGTCGTCTGGCGCGGATGGCGTTCAGCGTCGGCTGGCCGTTGGCCGAGGGTCGAACCGATTTACCGTTGGTCTTTGTTTCCCGTCACGGCGAAACCCCGCGCACCTTCGACATTCTCAGCGACCTCGCGGCCGGGCAGCCGCTGTCGCCCACTCAGTTCAGCCTCTCGGTGCATAACGCAGTCATCGGCCTATGGTCGATCATGCGCGGCGAAACGAGCGAAATGACGGCCCTGGCCGCCGCCGGCGACGGGCTGGAGCACGGCATGCTGGAGGCGGCCGCGCTGCTCGCCGAAGGCGCGCCTGCGGTGCTGCTGGTGGTCACCGAGGAGCAACCTCCCGAGGCCTACTCGAACTGCATCGACGATGTGCCCTTTCCCTACGCGGTCGGCTTGTTGCTGACATCCGGCAACGACTGGCAGCTGTCCCTGAACAGCACCCCTGATACGCTGTCCAAAGCCCAGTGGCCGCATGCCCTGAATCTCCTGCCTGCCCTGCTCGGCCAGCACACCACCTGCCAACATGCCTGGAAAAATCGTGTATGGACCTGGCAACGCAATCCGTGACCGAGAAAAACCGCGACGCCTATTACTGGCGCTGGCTGGCCACTGCTGCGAGCTTCGCCCTTTTCGGGCTTGCCGGGCTGTGCCTGCGCCTGGTGATATTGCCGCTATTGAGCTGCCTGCCAGGGAGCGCCGAGACCCACCGTCTGCGTGCGCGACGAACCGTCAGTCGCTGTTTCTGGCTGTTCATCCGGATCATGGCCCGTAGTGGCGTGTTGACCTACGACATTCAAGGCGCGGACAAACTGGGTCGTCCTGGCCAGATGATCATCGCCAATCACCCCTCGCTGATCGACGTGGTGTTCCTGATCGGCCTGGTGCGCCATGCCAACTGCGTGGTCAAGAGCAGCCTCTGGGAAAACCCGTTCACCCGCGGCCCGCTGCGGCGCACCCAATACATCAGCAACGACGGCAGCATGGACATGCTCGACGCCGCCGCCGATGCGCTGAAAAGCGGCCAGACCCTGATCATCTTCCCCGAAGGCACCCGCACCGAGCCGGGCAAAGCGCCTTCCTTTCATCGGGGGGCCGCGTCGATCGCCCTGCGGGGTGCGAAAATCCTCACCCCGGTGGTCATCAAGGTCAACCCGACCACCCTGACCAAGGCCGACCCCTGGTACCGGATTCCCAAAAGACGCGTGCACTTCAGTTTTCAGGTAGGCGCCGATATAGACCCACAGGCCTTCTCCGCGCAAGGCCCGGCACCTCAAGCCTCGCGCAAGCTCAACGATTACCTGCATCACTACTTTACTCAGGAGCTCGCCGAAGATGAGCGATCTACACCGTGAAATCAAAGAACTGATCATCGATGCCCTGGGCCTTGAAGACATCAGTGTCCAGGACATCGGCGACAACCAGACGCTGTTCGGCGAAGGCCTCGGCCTGGATTCCGTCGACGCCCTGGAACTGGGCCTGGCGATCCAGAAAAAATACGGCATCAAGATCGACGCCGACGCCAAGGACACCCGTAACCACTTCAGCAACGTGGCGAGCCTTGCGGCGTTCGTCACTGCAAAACAGGCAGCTTGAGACCGGACCATGCAAACTCGTGAAGACATTTTCAACACCCTGCGCGATGCCTTGGTCGAACTCTTCGAACTGGACCGTGAACGCGTAAGCCTTGACTCCAACCTGTATCAGGACCTGGAAATCGACAGCATCGACGCGGTCGACCTGATCGACCACATCAAGCGTCAGACCGGCAAGAAAATCGCCGCCGAAGAGTTCAAGTCGGTGCGCACCGTCAACGATGTGGTCGAGGCGGTCTATCGACTGGTTCAACCGGCCGCATGAGGCGACTGATCGGCCTCGGCCTGCTGCTGGCGGGCCTGCTGTATCCCTTCGCGGTGTATTTCGGCATGGAGCACTTCGCACCCTGGCAATTCGGCCTGCTGCTGGGCAGCCTGTGGCTGGCGCGGGCACTGACCGGTGTCCGCAAGCCAGGCAGCCTGTGGATGGCCGCTGTCGCCATCCTGTTCTGCCTGCTGCTCGCGCTGTTCGACAGCCCCGCCATGCTGCGCTGGTATCCGGTGCTGATCAGTGGCTTCATGCTGGTGCTGTTTGGCGTGAGCCTGAAATACGGTCCGCCGATGATCGAGCGCCTGGCCCGGTTGCGCGAACCCCGTTTGCCCGCCAGGGCGATTCGCTATACGCGCCAGGTCACCGTCGCCTGGTGTGTGTTTTTTCTCTGCAATGGATTGTGTGCCGCGGCCCTGACCCTCTGGGCGCCGCTGAGTTGGTGGATGTTGTACACCGGCCTGATCTCCTACGGGTTGATCGGCCTGATGTTTGCCATTGAATGGCTCATACGACAACGGGTAAGAGGCCGCCCATGAACTGGATGAAACTTGAGCGGCTGTTGCTCGAGGCGCAACCGCAACGTCGCGTGACGGCCGGGCCGGCGCTGGATCACGCACAATTATGCGAACAGGCCCTGAGCCTGGCGGCTGGCTTGCAGGCGCACGGAGTGCGACGCATGGCGGTGCACCTTGAAGACGCCGCCGACCTGGCGATTGCGGTGCTGGGCGCCTGGCGTGCCGGGGTCAGCGTGCTGCTGCCGGCTGACCTGCAACCGCAGACCCGCCAGCGCTGGTCGAACGAAGTCGACCTGTGGCTGACCGATCAGGCCGGTGACGCTCACCTGGCTGACTATCGCCAGGTGCCCGCCACGCCCGTCAGCCTCGACCTGGATCGCTGCACGCTGAGCCTGTGCACGTCCGGCTCCAGCGGAGAACCCAAGCGCATCGATAAAACCCTGCGCCAACTGGCCAACGAAGTCGAGGCGCTGGAACAGCTTTGGGGCGCCGACCTGGGCGAAGCCTGGATCATCGGCAGCGTCGCCACCCAGCATATCTACGGCCTGCTGTTTCGGGTGCTGTGGCCGCTGTGCGCCGGTCGGCCGTTCGTGCGCAAGCAACTGGCCTTCCCTGAGGATCTGCAGCGTGCCAGCCGCGAGCACCCGGCGTTCGCCTGGGTCGCCAGCCCGGCGTTGCTCAAGCGCATGGGCGACAACCTCGACTGGCCGGCCTTGAGCGCGGTTCGCCGGGTGTTTTCTTCCGGTGGCGCCTTGCCGGCCGCCGCGGCGCAGGGCCTGCAGCAGCGCCTGCAACAATGGCCGACGGAAATCCTGGGCAGCTCGGAAACCGGCGGCATTGCCTGGCGCCAGGGCGACCCGCTCTGGCAGGTGTTTGCCGGTGTCGAATTGAGCCAGGACCAGCATGGTGCGCTGCTCATCGCATCGCCGTACCTGCCGCCGGGCCATGTCGAGCACACGGCGGATGCGGCGCGAATCGACGCCGACGGGCGTTTCGAGCTGCTGGGACGGCTGGACCGGATCGTCAAACTGGAAGAAAAACGTATTTCGCTGCCCATGCTGGAACAGGCGCTGACGGACCATCAATGGGTCGCCGAAGCGCGCCTGGGCGTGGTCCGGGAGAACCGCGCTTCATTGGGTGCGCTGCTGGTCCTCAGCGAGCCGGGCCTGCATGCATTGCGCAACCAGGGCCGACGCGCCCTCACCCAGGCATTGCGCCAGCACCTGACCCAGCATTGCGAAACCCTCGCCCTGCCGCGCCGCTGGCGCCTGCTGCGGCAACTGCCGCTGAACCCGCAGGGCAAGCTGCCCCAGGCGGAAGTGGAAGCGTTGCTGGTGGCGCCGCGGCCAAAAACTCCGGAAATTCTCGAACAGGTCGAAACCGACGGCGAATGGAGCCTTCAACTGGCGATTCCGCCGGACCTTGCCTATTTCAGTGGCCACTTTCCCCAGGCCCCGGTTCTGCCCGGCGTGGTGCAGGTGGAGTGGGCCCTGCAATTGGGCCAGCAACTGATGGACCTGCCCGAGAAATTCGCCGGCATGGAAGTGCTGAAGTTCCAGCAACTGGTGCGCCCGGGCGATGAGGTCCAACTGCACCTGCGTTTCGATCCGGTTCGCGCCAAGGTGTATTTCGCCTATCGCAACGAGACGGCCACCTGCTCCAGTGGGCGGATTCTGCTGGAGGCTTTGGGTGATGCATAACCCTTGCGCCGTGATCCCCGTCTACAACCATGAAACGGCCATCACCACCGTCGTCGAGGCACTGATCGCCTGCGGCCTGCCGTGCATTCTGGTCGACGACGCCAGCGACAAGCCCTGCGCGGTGGTACTGGACCAACTGGCCCAGCGTGAAAAGGTCTACCTGGTTCGCCTCGCTGCCAATCAGGGCAAGGGTGGCGCCGTCATGACCGGTTTGCGCGAAGCCTCGCGCCTGGGGTTCAGCCACGCCTTGCAGGTGGATGCCGACGGCCAGCACGACCTGCAGGACGTCACGACCTTCATCGCCCAATCCCGGGCCCATCCCCTGGCACTGATCTGCGGCTACCCGCAATACGACGCCAGCGTGCCGAAAGGTCGCCTGTACGCACGCTACCTGACCCACGTCATGGTCTGGATCAACACGCTGTCCCTGCAGATCCGCGATTCCATGTGCGGTTTTCGCGTCTATCCATTGCCGCCGGTGCTGGCGCTGATCGACTCGACGCGGATCGGCAAGCGCATGGACTTCGACTCGGACGTTCTGGTGCGCCTGGCCTGGCGCAACCAGCCGATGCAGTGGCTGCCGACCAAGGTGCATTACCCGCTGGACGGCGTGTCGCACTTTCGCCTGTTTCACGACAATGTACTGATTTCGGGCATGCACACCCGGCTGTTCTTCGGCATGTTGCTTCGCGCTCCGGTGATCCTCTGGCGGCGGTGGAGAGCATGAGCGCTGACCTCGACAAGCAACACTGGGCCGATCGCCAGGAGCGCGGCAGTTTCTGGCTGATGAAGCTCACCGCCTTCGCGGCCAGGGTGCTCGGACGCCGGCTGCTCAGTCCTCTGCTGTATGGGATCGTCCTGTACTTTTTCCTGTTCGGCCGCACGGCCCGGCACAGTGCCTGGCAATACCAGCAACGTCTCGCCGACTGGAGTGGCCGCCACGAATTGCGCCCCAGCCACTGGCGGGTGTTCGGCCAGTTCATGGCCTTCGCCGATTCGATGCTCGACAAACTCGATGTCTGGAACGGCAAGCTGAGCATCGAGCAGATCGAAATCATCGACCCGGCGTTATTGCGCAACCAGTTGCGCGGGAGCCGTGGACAACTGCTGGTGGGCGCCCACTTGGGCAACCTCGAAGTCTGCCGGGCACTGGCGGAGATCGGTGAAAAGGTCACGATGAACGTGCTGGTGCACACCAAGCACGCCGAGCAGTTCAACCGCCTGCTGGGTGAAGCCGGCGCGACCAATCTGCGCTTGATTCAGGTCAGCGAGCTCGACCCGGTGATCATGTTGCAACTGCATGAGCGCCTGGAGCGTGGCGAATGGCTGGCCATTGCCGGTGATCGCGTGCCCTTGCACGGCGGGCGCAGCCTGACCGTGGACTTCCTCGGCCATCCGGCCCGGTTCCCGCAAGGGCCCTGGCTGCTGGCCGGGCTGCTGAAATGCCCGGTCAACCTGCTGCTGTGCCTGAAGAAGCCCGATGGCGACTATCGACTGACCCTCGAACCGTTCGCCGACGCGATCGCCTGGAAACGCAGCGACCGCGAACAGGTCATTCATCAGTGGGCGACCCGCTACGCCGAACGCCTGGGCCACTATTGCCTTGAAGCGCCTCAACAATGGTTCAACTTTTACCCTTTCTGGAAGACCGATGACGACGCCCACGCTTGAACCGGTAACCTTCGGCGAACGCCCCTTGCGCATCGAAGACGTGCGCGCCCTGGCCAGCCGCCAGGTGCCGACGCAATTGCAGGACGACCCCGCCTATCGCGAGCGCATCGCCAAGGGCGCACGCTTTCTCGACTCGCTGCTGGACAAGGAAGGCGTGATCTACGGCGTGACCACCGGCTACGGCGATTCCTGCGTGGTTGCGGTGCCGCTGCATCACGTCGAAGCCTTGCCGCGTCATCTGTATACCTTCCACGGCTGCGGCCTGGGCAAGCTGCTCGACCCCCAAGCCACCCGTGCGGTGCTCGCGGCACGCTTGCAGTCGCTGTGCCACGGCGTGTCCGGGGTGCGCATCGAGCTGCTGGAGCGCCTGCAGGCATTCCTCGAACACGACATCCTGCCGCTGATCCCCGAGGAAGGCTCGGTGGGTGCCAGCGGCGACCTGACGCCGCTGTCGTACGTGGCCGCGACCCTGTCCGGCGAGCGCGAAGTGATGTATCGCGGCGAACGTCGCCAGGCCGCCGATGTGCACCGCGAACTCGGCTGGCAACCGCTGGTACTGCGCCCCAAGGAGGCACTGGCGCTGATGAACGGCACCGCTGTCATGACCGGCCTCGCCTGCCTGGCATTCGCCCGCGCCGATTACCTGCTGCAACTGGCCACGCGCATCACCGCGCTGAACGTCGTTGCGTTGCAGGGCAACCCGGAGCACTTCGACGAGCGCCTGTTTGCCACCAAACCCCATCCGGGGCAGATGCAAGTGGCCGCGTGGCTGCGCCAGGACCTGGCCATCGACGCCCCCACTGCGCCCCTGCATCGTCTGCAAGACCGTTATTCCCTGCGCTGCGCACCCCATGTCCTCGGCGTGCTGGCCGATAGCCTGAACTGGCTGCGTGCGTTCATCGAAACCGAGTTGAACAGCGCCAACGACAACCCGATCATCGACGCCGAAGCCGAACGCGTGCTGCACGGCGGCCATTTCTATGGCGGGCACATCGCGTTCGCCATGGACAGCCTGAAAAACCTGGTGGCCAACGTCGCCGACCTGCTCGACCGGCAACTCGCGCTGCTGGTGGATGAGCGCTACAACCATGGTTTGCCGAGCAACCTGTCCGGCGCCACAGCCGATCGCGCCATGCTCAACCACGGCTTCAAGGCCGTGCAGATCGGCACCAGCGCCTGGACCGCCGAAGCACTGAAAAACACCATGCCGGCCAGCGTGTTCTCACGTTCCACCGAATGCCACAACCAGGACAAGGTGAGCATGGGCACCATCGCCGCCCGCGACGCGATCCGGGTGCTGGAGCTGACCGAACAGGTCGCCGCCGCCACGCTGCTGGCGGCCAATCAGGGCGTGTGGCTGCGCAGCCAGGCCGAGGATGCACGGCCATTGCCGCCGGCGCTGGCCGCCATGCACGAGGCATTGGCCAGGGACTTCGCACCGGTCACCGAGGACCGCGCGCTGGAAGGCGAATTGCGCCTGTGCCTGCAACGGATCGCCGAACAACACTGGAGGCTGCATGCGTAGCCAGGGCGTTCTTCACACCGATACGGAAATCCTCGTGCCGTTCTTCGACGTCGACAGCATGAACGTCGTCTGGCACGGCCATTACGTGAAGTACCTGGAAGTCGCCCGCTGTGCGCTGCTGGACAGGATCGGTCACAACTACAATGCGATGGTCGAGTCCGGTTATGCCTGGCCGGTGATCGACTTGCAGTTGCGCTACGTGCGTGCCGCCGTGTTCGGGCAGACGCTCAACGTGCGGGCCAGCCTGGTGGAGTGGGAGAACCGCCTGAAGATCCATTACCTGATCAGCGATGTGCAGACCGGGGAGCGCCTGACCCGCGCCAGCTCGGTGCAGGTGGCGGTCGACATCAGCAGCCGCGAAATGCAGTTGGCCTCGCCGATGGTCTTCACTGACGCCGTAGAAAGGGCCCTGCCATGATTTCCCCTGTAGGAGCGAGCTTGCTCGCGAAGGTCGTGAACGATTACACCAGGCTTCTGACACTGCGCCGCGCGCTCAGGTTTTTCGCGAGCAAGCTCGCTCCTGCAGTGTGCTGTGTGTTACTGACCATTCCAGGCCTTGCCCACGCCTTCGACCTGCAACAGCTCAGCGATCAACTGGCCAAGCCCGACGTCATTCACGGCCATTTCATCCAGGAAAAACATCTGCGTGCGTTGCCCCAGCCACTGACCAGCCAGGGCACATTCGTCCTGGCGAAAAACCACGGATTGCTGTGGCTGCTCAAAACCCCGCTGCAACAGGACTACCGCATCACCGCCAAAGGCATCGCCCGACGCGATGCCGGCGGATGGCAAATGCTGCCTGGCAAGAGCGCCGGCGCCGAGCAGAACCGTCTGTTCCTGGCCGTGCTGCAGGGCGACAGCAGCGGGCTGCAACGGGACTTCGAACTGACTCTGAGCGGCGATGCGCAAAACTGGACCCTGGCCTTGATCCCACGCTCGCTGTTGCTCAAGCAGGTTTTCAACCAGATCAACATCAGCGGTGGCGCCTTGGTGCACAGCATCGAACTGCTGGAAACCCAAGGCGACCGCACGCTGATGCGCATGCAGGACAGCACCAGCACTTCACCCTTGAGCGATGCGGAGCAACAAGACTTTGCCGAGTGAACGCCTGATGCCACGCCTGTTTGTGCTCCTGCTGCTGGCAGTGCTCGCGCTCGCCGGCTGGCAATGGCGTAACGGCGCCCCGCTGTCGGCCAACCTCATGGAACTGGTCCCGGGCACTGCGCCGGATGCGCTGGAGCTGCGCGCCGAACAACGCATGCAGGAACCGCTGAACCGCGAAATGCTGGTGCTGGTCGGCCACCAGGATCGCCAGCAGGCCGTCGCCATGGCCCGACAACTGGGCGAGCAATGGCAGGCCAGCGGCCTGTTCGAAAAGGTCCAGTGGACCCTGCAGGCCGATTTGCCAGCCCTGCGCACGCAATTGTTGCAAGGCCGACTGGCGATGCTCTCGCCACAGGATCGCCAGCAACTGATCGAACACCCCGAGGCCTTTATCCAACAACGGGTGCAGGCACTGTTTGATCCCTTCACCGGCTTCAGTCTGGTGCCAAGCCAGGATGACTGGCTGGGCTTGACCACGCGGATCCAGAACAGCCAGCCACAGCACGGGGCGGTGCAACTGGACATCGGCAGCGGCGCACTGGTCGCCGATGCCGACGGCAAGAGCTGGGTGTTGCTGCGGGCCCGCACCACCGGCAATGCCTTCGACATGAACCTGCCACTGCAGGTAGCCGACCTGCTCAAGCACAGCCGCGAACAAGCCGCACGCTCCGACGTGCAGTTGCTCGCCGCCAGCGGCCTGCTCTACGCCGCGAATGGTCAGCAACAGGCCAGCCGCGAGATCACCTGGGTGGGCGGCGGTGCTACCCTCGGCATTCTGCTGCTGTTGCTGTTGGCCTTCCGCCGCTGGCGGGTGCTGCTGGCCTTCGTCCCGGTGCTGGTGGGCATGCTGTTCGGTGCGGTGGCTTGCGTGGCGCTGTTCGGCCGCATGCATGTGATGACCCTGGTGCTCGGATCGAGCCTGATCGGGGTCGCGGTCGATTACCCGCTGCACTATCTGTCCAAGAGCTGGAGCCTGAAACCCTGGCACAGCTGGCCCGCCTTGCGCCTGACCCTGCCCGGCCTGACGCTGAGCCTGGTCACCAGTTGCATCGGCTACCTGGCCCTGGCCTGGACGCCGTTCCCGGCGCTGACCCAGATCGCCGTGTTCTCCGCCGCCGGCCTGCTGGGCGCCTATCTGTCGGCCGTGTGCCTGTTGCCTGCACTGCTCAAGGGTGCGGACCTGCGCCCGGCGCACTGGCCGTTGCGGGTGTCCGAGTTCCTGCTGGACCGGCGCGAGGCGCTGCTCGCCATCGTGCGCACGCCCGTGCTGCTGGCGTTGCTGGTCGCCTTCTGTGTCGGCGGCCTGCTGCAACTGGAGAGCAAAAACGATATCCGCCAGTGGATCGGCGCGCCGCAGCAATTGACCGATGAAGCCCAGACCATTGCGCGCATCACCGGCTATCAACCCACCAGCCAGTTTTTCCTGGTACGGGCGGCCAATCAGTCGCAATTGCTGGAGCGCCAGACGGCACTGAGCGAACGCCTGGAACAGTTGGTGAACCTGGACAAGCTCAACGGCTATCTGTCGCTCAACCAGTTGGTCAGCCCGCCCGCCGAACAACAGCGCACGCGTGAAGCGCTGGGCAGGCTGCCGCAGTTCTGGCAGCCGCTGCTGGCCGTCGGCGTGCCGCTTGCGGCATTGAAAGCCGAACTGGCGACCCTGCAGGCGCTGCCCACCGAAGACATCGACAATGCGCTGAGCGGGCCGTTGGCCGAACCCTATCGCCCACTGTGGCTGGGTTCGACCGATGACGGCGTGGCGGCGATGGTCAGCCTGCAGGGGCTGAACGACTCTGCACTGCTGCGGCTTCAGGTGCAGGATTTGCCGGGCGTGGAACTGGTGGATCGACTGGGCGACTTGAACAAGGTCTTTGCCCAGACACAGATCAGCGCCGCTGAACTGAAACTCGCCTCCTGCGTATTGATCGTGCTGGTGCTGATGCTGCCGTTCGGCCTCGGTGGCGCGCTGCGCATCGTCGCCCTGCCGCTGCTGGCGGCCGTGTGCAGCCTGGCCAGCCTGGGGTGGCTCGGCCAGCCGCTGACCCTGTTCAGCCTGTTCGGCCTGTTGCTGGTGACGGCGATCAGCGTCGATTACGCCATTCTCATGCGCGAGCAGGTCGGCGGTGCCGCCGTGAGTCTGCTGGGCACCTTGCTGGCGGCACTGACCACCTGGCTGTCGTTCGGCCTGCTGGCGGTGTCCAGCACCCCGGCGGTGAGCAACTTCGGACTGTCGGTGACCCTCGGCCTGGCCTTCAGCTTCCTGCTCGCGCCATGGGCCGGGCGCCAGGTGCACGCGGCGACAGCGGTGGAGTCGGTCACATGATGGTCGCACTGTTCTGGGCCATGGCCCTGGCGTTGTTCGCCATGGCCACGCGGGTGGGGCGGCACTTCGGGCTGATCCCCATCGTCAGCCAGTTGCTGCTCGCCACCCTCGGTCTGCCGGTGCTGATGTTCTTCTGGATCGAACCGCAATGGCAATTGAACGGGGCAACGCTGGTGGCGCCGCTCTGGCTGAAAAACCTCTACAGCCTGAGTTTCGCCTTGTTGCTGGGCTTCATCCTCAGCGACGTGATCGACCTGAAACCCGATCGCCAGAGCCTGAAAATCGCCCTGCCGAGCTTCTGCGTGCCGTTTGCCTGCGGGCTCGCGACCGCCGTCTGGCTACTGCCGCCACAGCCGTGGATCAGCTCCCTGGCGGTTGGCCTGCTGTTCGCCATCACCGCGATTCCGGTGCTGTACCTGTATCTGCGGCACATCGGTTATCCGACTGCGGCCACCCGGCGACTGGTGCAGACCGCGATCCTGATCGACCTCACCTGCTGGACGGTCTTCGCCATTGCCCAGGGCAGCCTGAGCCTGAGCAGCCTGCTGTTGCCGCTGGCCTGTGCCGGCGTACCCTTGTTGCTGCGGGTGCTCGCGGGGCGGCGGCCGCGGTTGTACAGCATCTGCTTCTTTGCCTTGCTGGTAGTGGCCGAGCACTACAGGCTCAACGCATTGATCGTCGGTATCGGCTATCTGCTGTGCATGGCCGCACTGAACGTGCCGCTGGTACTGCCGCTGCCAACGCGCTGGATCACCGGCTTGCAGACCTGGGTCGCGATTCCGTTGATCCTCACATTCGGCATCGTCCAGATCAACGTCCACAGCGCCATGGACGACCTCGGCTGGCTGCAACTGAGCGCGCTGTTGCTGCTGCCGGTGGCCAGCAAACTGCTGGGCAACTGGCTCGGCCTGGGCTGGGCCGGCGCTTCGTTCGCTGGCGCCAGCCGCTGGCGCGAAAGTGTGCTGCTCAATATTCGCGGCTTGAGCGAGATCGTCTTTCTCAACCTGCTGTTGCAACAGCAACTCATCAGCCCGCCGCTGTACTTTGCGCTGATGCTGATGGGCCTGATCGCGACCCTGATGCCGGCCCTGATCGGCCTGCATCGAACCCCTCTGGAAGCCGCCACGCCGCAAAGGAATTCCCATGCCAATCGCTGAAATGGAACGTCGTCAGGTCGTGATCATCGGGGCCGGCCCTTCGGGTGCCATCGCCGCCGCCCTGCTCAAGCGCAAAGGGCATGACGTGCTGGTGATCGAACGCCAGCACTTCCCACGGTTTTCCATCGGCGAAAGCCTGTTGTCCCATTGCCTGGACTTCGTCGAGGAAGCCGGCATGCTCGATGCGGTCAACGCCGCCGGGTTCCAGCTGAAAACCGGCGCGGCGTTCGCCTGGGGCGAGCAGTACACCAGCTTCGACTTTGGCGACACCTTCAGCCAGGGCAAACCGACGACCTTCCAGGTCCTGCGGGCGGATTTCGACAAGCTGCTGGCGGACCAGGCCGCGCTGCAAGGTGTGGACATCCGCTACGGCGAAACCATCGTCAGTGTCGATAATGCCAGGGTGAAACCAGAGCTCGGCGTACAACGCGAAGACGGCAGCGAGTACCGCATCGAAGCCGATTTCATGCTCGATGCCAGCGGCTACGGCCGCGTCCTGCCGCGCTTGCTCGACCTTGAGGCACCGTCGAACTTCCCGGTGCGCCAGGCGGTGTTCACCCACATCGAAGACCATATCGACCAGCCGGGTTTCGACCGCACGAAAATCCTCATCACCACTCATCCGACCCAGCGCGATGTCTGGTTCTGGACCATCCCGTTCAGTAATGGCCGCTGCTCGCTGGGCGTGGTGGCGGCAGCGGAGCATTTTCAGGGGTGCAGCGAGAACCTGGACGACTGCCTGCGCGGTTTCGTTGCCCAGACCCCCAGCCTCAGCCGCGTGCTGGGCAATGCCGTGTGGGACACCCCGGCTCGCGCCATCGGCGGCTATTCGGCCAACGTCAAGACCCTGCATGGTCCGGGCTTTGCCTTGCTGGGCAACGCGGCGGAATTTCTCGACCCGGTGTTCTCCTCCGGCGTGACCATCGCCATGCGCTCGGCGAGCATGGCCGCCGAGGTTCTGCACCGCCAATTGCAAGGGGAGGCTGTCGACTGGCAGCGCGATTTCGCCGAACCGCTCAAGCGCGGTGTCGATACGTTCCGGTGTTACGTCGAAGGCTGGTATGCCGGCACGTTCCAGGATGTGATTTATCATCCGGACAGCTCGCCGGATATCCGCCGCATGATCAGCTCGATTCTCGCCGGCTACGCCTGGGATGAGCGCAACCCCTTTGTCGCCGAACCCAAACGGCGACTGCGAATGCTGTCAGAACTCTGTGCAAGAGATGCAAGATGAATTACTTGAGCGACCACTACGTCGAGGAGACTCGCTTCGGTCTCTGGTTCCTGCGCAGCCATACCTGGCAGCATCATGTGTTGCGGGTGGCGATCAATGATCTGCGCAGCCTGTTCAGCGAACCCTTGCCGGACCGTCCCGTGCTGCTCGATGCCGGTTGCGGCCAGGGCAAGTCCTTTCAGCACCTGCGCCAGACCTTTGCCCCACAGCGCCTGCTCGGTGTCGATGCCGACCCGCACAGCCTCGAGCAGAGCCACGCTGAAGCCATGCGCCAGGGCATCGACGTCGAGCTGCTGGGCGGTGACTGCGCCACCCTGCCCGTACCGGATGCCAGCGTCGACCTGTTGTTCTGTCACCAGACATTCCATCATCTGGTGGAGCAGGAAAAGGCCATGGCCGAGTTCTACCGGGTGCTCAAGCCGGGTGGCTACCTGCTGTTCGCTGAATCCACCGAGGCTTACATCGATACCTGGGTCATCCGCTGGTTGTTCCGCCACCCCATGCACGTGCAGAAAAGCGCCGCCCAGTACCTCGACATGATTCGCCACCAGGGCTTTGAATTCGAGCCGCACAACGTGTCTTATCCGTATTTGTGGTGGAGCCGTTCGAAGGATTTCGGCCTGCTCGAACGCCTGGGCCTGCGCCAGCCGAAACCTTTTGGCCAGCGGGAAGAAACCCTGGTCAACGTGGTGGCGCGCAAGCCGTTTGAAAGGGTTATCTGATGCTCAACCGTCCCGCCTCTGCAGGAGCGAGCTTGCTCGCGATGGTCGTCAACGATAACGCTGGCGTTCTGAATGCGCGCGGTGCCTGGCAGCGCTTCGCGAGCAGGCTTGCTCCTGCAGGATTGATGTTCGCAACTTTGCTGTTGTTGAGCGCTTGCGCCAGCCAGGCGCCGTTGCCCGTACAGGCACCGACCCTGCCGCTGCCCCAACAATTGCACATCCAGCGCCTGCTGGACGGCCAACGTCAGGACTGGGTGCTGGTGATCGCCCCGGAAGGCTCGGGCATTCGCTGGTCGATGATGGACTTGCTGGGCATCCCCCAGGCGCGCCAGAAACTGATCGACGGCCAGTGGCAGGCTGACGGCTTGCTACCCCCGAACCCGGAAGCACGGACGTTGTTCGCCGCGTTGCTGTTCGCCCTGACACCCGGGAACGAATTGTCGGTCAACTACCCGCAAGCCTGGCAACATGGCGCCCAGCGCTCGCTGCCCGAGCATTGGGATGTGCGCTACGCCCAACCGTTGAACTTTGAACTCAAACTGCCCAAGGGCCCCACGTATCAAGTCACGCCCCTGACCGGTGAAACACCATGACTGCCTACCTCAACGCCCTCGGGGTGATCTGCGCCCTGGGCCGTGACAAGCAGCAGGTGGCACGCAACCTGTTTGCCGGCGATTGCTCGGGCATGCGCAGCGAGGCCGGCTGGGTGCCGGAGCGTTCGATACCCGTGGCGGCCGTGCGCGGTGACCTGACGCCGATTCCGTCTGAACTGTCACGGCAAGGCAGCCGCAACAACCAGCTGCTGCTGGAAGCGGCATTGCAGATCCACGACGACATCGAGCGCGCCATCCACACCTACGGCCGCGACCGGATCGGCGTGGTCCTGGGCACCAGCACATCGGGCATCGACGAAGCCAGCCGTGGCCTGGCCCATTACATCCGCGAACAACAGTTTCCGGCCGAGTACAGCTACCAGCAGCAGGAGCTCGGAGCGCCGGCCAATTTCCTCGCCGACTGGCTGCAACTGAGCGGTCCGGCCTACGTGATTTCCACCGCCTGCACCTCCAGCGCCCGGGCCCTGATGAGCGCGCAACGCCTGCTGGACCTTGGCCTGTGCGACGCCGTGCTGTGCGGGGGCGTGGACACCCTGTGCAAACTGACCCTCAACGGCTTTTCAGCGCTGGAAGCCGTGTCGGGACAACGCTGCAACCCCTTCTCGGTGAACCGCAACGGGATCAACATCGGTGAAGCGGCGGCGCTGTTTCTGATGACCCGACAGGCAAACGACACGCGGTCGATTGCCCTGCTCGGCAGCGGCGCCAGCTCCGATGCCCACCACATTTCGGCCCCGGAGCCAACCGGCCGGGGCGCCCTGCAAGCGATGCGCAAAGCCCTGGGCCGGGCACAGCTGCAACCTGAACAGATCAGCTACCTGAACCTGCATGGCACCGCCACCCCACACAACGATGCCATGGAAAGCCTGGCCGTCGCGGCGCTGTTTGCCCAGGGCGTGCCGTGCTCGTCGACCAAACCCATGACCGGCCACACCCTTGGCGCCGCCGGCGCGCTGGAAGCGGCGTTCTGCTGGCTGAGCCTGAGCGCGGACAACCCGCGGCACGCGCTGCCGCCCCATGTCTGGGACGGCGAGCCGGATCCCGACCTGCCGTCCTTGAAGTGGGTGACCACAAGCGATCACCTGACGTCCATTGCACCTCGCTACCTGATGAGCAATTCCTTTGCCTTCGGTGGCAATAACGTCAGCCTGATTATCGGAGACGCCCCATGATTGACTGGCCGCTCGCCGAACTGCTGCCCCACGCCGGCGACATGATCCTCATCGATCAGGTCCTGGCGTTCGATGACGAGCAGATTCATACCCGCCTCACCGTCAGGCCCGACGGCCTGTTCAATCGCCCCGACGGCGGCCTGCCGGCATGGGTCGGCATCGAATTGATGGCCCAGAGCGTAGCCGCCTACGCCGGGTGCCATGCGCGACAGCGCGGCGATGCGGTGGAACTGGGTTTCCTGCTCGGCACCCGCAAGTTCGAATGCAACGTCGATCATTTTCCCGTCGGTACCGAGTTGAGCATCCACGGGATTCGTTCACTGGAAGACGATAACGGCATGGGTGTGTTCGAATGCCACATCAACGCGCCTGGCATTCACGCCACCGCTCGTCTGAATGTGTTCCGCCCACCACAGGCCGCTCAATACCTGCATGAAACTTCACACAGCGCTTCACAAGACACTTCACAAGGACAGCCGGCATGACTGAATCCGTACTGGTCACCGGATCCAGCCGTGGCATCGGCCGCGCCATCGCCTTGCGTCTGGCCCAGGCCGGCTACGACATCGTGCTGCATTGCCGCAGCGGCCTCGCCGACGCCGAGGCTGTAAAGGCCGACATCGAAGCGCTGGGCCGTCACGCCCGCGTCCTGCAATTCGACGTGTCCGACCGTGCCGCTTGCAAGGCCATCCTGGAAGCCGACGTGGACACCCACGGCGCTTACTACGGGGTGGTGCTCAATGCCGGCCTGACGCGTGACGGTGCATTTCCGGCGTTGAGCGAGGATGATTGGGATGTGGTGATGCGCACCAACCTCGACGGTTTCTACAACGTGCTGCACCCGGTCATGATGCCGATGATCCGTCGGCGCGCGGCCGGGCGGATCGTCTGCATCACCTCGGTATCGGGTTTGATCGGCAATCGCGGCCAGGTCAACTACAGCGCCTCCAAGGCCGGCCTGATCGGCGCGGCCAAGGCGTTGGCGATCGAACTGGGCAAACGCAGGATCACCGTCAACTGTGTCGCCCCAGGCCTGATCGACACGGCCATGCTCGACGAAAACGTGCCAGTGGAAGAACTGATGAAAATGATTCCTGCACAACGCATGGGCACCCCTGAAGAAGTGGCCGGCGCGGTCAACTTCCTGATGTCGGCGGAAGCGTCGTACATCACCCGACAGGTGCTGGCCGTCAACGGAGGCTTGTGCTGATGAAACGCGTCGTCGTCACCGGCATGGCCGGCATTACCTCGCTGGGGAGCGACTGGGACACCATTGCTGCCAACTTTCGCGTCAACCGAAGCGGCATCCGTCGGATGGACGAGTGGGATCGTTTCACGGAACTCAACACCCGCCTGGCCGGGCCGATCGACGACTTCAAGGTGCCGAGTCACTGGACCCGCAAGCAACTGCGCAGCATGGGCCGCGTCTCGCGCCTGGCTGTCGGTGCGGCGGAGCAGGCTCTGGCCGACGCCGGCTTGCTGGGTGACGAGTCGATCAAGGACGGCCGCATGGGCGTCGCCTGCGGCTCCTCCACCGGCAGCACCGACGAGATCAAGGCGTTCGGCAACATGCTGCTCAACTCCGTGGCCGAAGGTCTCAACGCCAACTCCTACGTGCGCATGATGCCGCACACCACGGCGGCGAATATCAGCATCTTTTTCGGCCTGACCGGCCGGCTGATCCCCACCTCCAGCGCCTGCACCAGCGGCAGCCAGGGCATCGGTTATGCCTATGAAGCGATCAAGTTCGGCCGCTTGCCCCTGATGCTCGCTGGCGGCGCCGAGGAACTGTGCCCCACCGAAGCCATGGTCTTCGATGCGCTATACGCCACCAGCCTGAAAAACGATGCGCCACAGACATCACCACGGCCCTACGACAGCGCTCGCGACGGCCTGGTGATCGGGGAAGGTGGCGGAATGCTGGTGCTCGAAGAACTCGAACACGCCTTGGCGCGGGGTGCGCATATTCACGCTGAAATCGTCGGCTTCGGCAGCAATGCCGATGGCCAGCACACCACCCGTCCGGAACAGGTGACCATGCGCCGCGCCATGGAGCTGGCACTGGAAGACGCCCACTTGCAGCCATCGGACATCGGCTACGTCAACGGGCATGGCACCGCCACCGAGCAAGGCGACATCGCCGAAACCCTGGCGACCAGCGCCCTGTTCGGCGAGCGCATGCCGATCAGTTCGCAAAAGAGCTTCCTGGGGCACACCCTCGGCGCCTGCGGTGCGCTGGAGTCCTGGTTCAGCATCGAAATGCTCAATCGCGACCTGTACGTCCACACCCTCAATCTCGATGCCGTCGACCCGCATTGCGGCAAGCTCGACTACCTGCGCGGCGAATTTCGGCAGATGCACAACGAGTACGTGATGAACAACAACTTCGCCTTTGGCGGAGTGAACACGTCGTTGATTTTTCGGCGCTGGTCATAGCCGATAGCAATAGGGCCACAACGACAAAGGGCGCCTTTCGGCGCCCCTTCACAATCAGGTCGGCTTCAAACCTTCACACCCAGCGCACTGCGCACTGCGACCTCGATTGCCTCGAACGCATCTGTTTGCCCACGGTCAACCACCCTCACCCTTGCTCGTCAACAACGCCACAAACGCCTTGGCCATCGGCGATTTCTGATCCTTGCGCTGCACCAGCCACACCGCCGAGACCGCTGCCGGGTCGAGCAGGCGTCGGTAAACCACGCCGTCGATGCGCACCCGCTGGTAGGAGGCGGGCAACACCGAGACGCCGAGCCCTGCAGCCACCAGCCCGATGATGGTCATCGCCTCGCCTGCTTCTTGCGCGAAGTTCGGGCTGAACCCTGCATCCCGGGTCAGGGCCAGCAACTGCGCATACAAGCCACTGCCGTAGCTGCGGGGGAAAAAGACAAAGGGCTCGTGCGCCAGGGCTGAGAGAAACAGACCGTCTTCACTGCCAAGCGCCAATGGATGCTTGGCATTGAGCACCGCTACCAGGGGTTCGCTCATCAATTCCACCACGCTGAGCGAGTCCGGCAAATCCAGCGGTCGCATGATGCCGACTTCAATCGATTCATCCACCAGCGCCTCGGCCACCTGGGTGCTGCTCATTTCCCGCAGGGTCAGGTGCACCGCCGGGAAGCGCTGACGAAAGGTAAAAATCGCCTGGGGGATGGTCGAGTTGAAAGGCGCCGACGAGGTGAACCCCATCTTCAATTCGCCCAGTTCACCCAGCTGCGCCCGCCGCGCCACCTCGGTGGCTTTGTCGACCTGCGCCAATACCAGCCGCGCCTCTTGCAGGAACAGCCGCCCCGCTTCGCTTAGTTCGACCCGACGATTGGTGCGCTCGAACAGCCGGGCGCCGACCTGCTGTTCCAGGGCCTGGATCTGCTGGCTCAGCGGCGGCTGGGAGATACCCAATATCTGGGCAGCACGGCCGAAGTGCAGTTCCTCGGCCACGGCGATGAAGTAGCGCAGGTGGCGCAATTCCATGAAAACTCCATTAGGTCGTAAAACCTATCAAACAGGTCGAACAATATATTGGATTGAATCATTAGCCAGCTATATGCTTTTTTCATTGCCTGACCGGCTGCGTCTCCCACGAGGTCCGAAGTGAAAACTGCTGTCGCTCCACTCGCCCACGAAGTTCCTCCCGCCGCCCCGGGTGACGTTGCCGCCGAGCTCAACGATATCTACATCAAAAAAGGCACGCCCGCCTTCATGCGTACGGTGCTGGCGCTGTTCTGCGGCGGCTTTGCCACGTTTGCCCTGCTGTATTGCGTGCAACCGATGATGCCGCTGCTGTCCCACGAATACTCGATCAATGCGGCGCAAAGCAGCCTGATCCTGTCGGTGGCCACCGGCATGCTCGCCATCGGCCTGCTGATAACCGGCCCGATCTCCGACCGTGTCGGCCGCAAACCGGTGATGGTGATGGCGCTGACGGCGGCCGCTCTGTGCACCCTCTTCAGTGCGATGATGCCGAGCTGGCAGGGCGTGCTGCTGATGCGTGCCTTGATCGGCTTGTCGTTGAGCGGCCTGGCGGCGGTGGCCATGACGTACCTGAGCGAGGAGATCCATCCCAACCACATTGGCCTGGCGATGGGCCTGTACATCAGCGGCAACGCCATCGGCGGCATGAGCGGACGCCTGATCACCGGTGTGCTGATCGACTTCGTCAGCTGGCACACGGCGATGCTGGTGGTCGGCGGCCTGGCGCTGATCGCGGCGGCGGTGTTCTGGAAAATCCTCCCCGAATCGCGCAACTTCCGTACCCGTTCGCTACACCCGCGCAGCCTGCTGGAGGGTTTCACCCAGCACTTTCGCGATGCCGGCTTGCCGCTGTTGTTTCTCGAAGCCTTTGTCCTGATGGGCGCGTTCGTCACCCTGTTCAACTACATCGGTTATCGCCTGCTAGCCGCGCCCTACCATATGGACCAGGCCTACGTCGGGCTGCTCTCGGTGGTGTACCTGTCGGGCATCTACAGCTCGGCAAAAATTGGCGCCCTGGCGGACAAGCTGGGCCGGCGCCAGGTGCTCTGGGCGACCATCGTGCTGATGCTCGTCGGCCTCGCCCTGACCCTGTTCACGCCGGTGCCCGTGGTCATCATTGGCATGCTGATTTTCACCTTCGGTTTCTTCGGCGCGCATTCGGTGGCCAGCAGCTGGATCGGCCGCCGCGCCATCAAGGCCAAAGGCCAGGCATCATCGCTGTACCTGTTCAGCTACTACGCCGGTTCAAGCGTCGCCGGGACCGCTGGCGGCGTGTTCTGGCACCTCGGCGGCTGGAACGGCATCGGCCTGTTCATCGGTGCGTTGCTGGTGGTGGCGCTGCTGATCGCCGTGAAACTGGCGAAATTGCCGCCGCTGCCGGGAGCCGCGCCGGTTTAGCGACGGCTTTGCCGGGCGATCGGGTTACCTGAACACCACCCGCGCCTCCAGCACCGCGTCGCGTTTTTCCAGGGTGAGGGACTGCAGGGCGGCGCCATGACGCTCGGCATGATCCAGCCAATGCAGCAATTTGGTGACGTCCCCGCTGACAGTCAGACGCAACAGCTCGCTGTCGCTGTCCATCTGTTGCAGTTCGAGCCCCGCCGCCGCAGCGCTGTCACTGATGCGCAATGACAACGGCTGATCGGAGACCTGCGCAACCAAATGCTGCGGCTGTGCGCGTTGCAATTGGTTCGCCAGGGCCACCTGTTGCTGATACTGGCGCTCGACGACTGGCAGACGCTGGCGAACGGGTTGCCATATCAGGCTGAACGCCAGCGCGCCCAGCACCAGGGAAACCATGGCCAGAAGCAGGCGCCGCTCGCGAATGGACAGGCGTTGCCAGGCAGCCTTCATGTCTTGTCCTCCAGGGTCAGCGTCGCCAGCACGCGATCACGCTCCTTGCTCGCACTGTCGAGCCTGATCGGCATGCCTTGCTGTCGACCGCGTTCGCGCAATTGTTCAAGCTCGGCAAAACTGTTGGAGGTCAACTGGATCCTCCAGCCCTCGCCCGCCCGAAACTCGATGCGCCGAACGTCCACAGGGCTCGCACCGATGGTTTGCTCGATCAGGCTCACCAGACCGACGATGCGGGTCCTCTGCGGTTCAACCGTCTGGCTCTGCAACCCCTTGAGCTGCGCCGCCAGATCGACGATGTGGGTCTGGTCAGGGAAAAGCGTCCTGAACCGTTGCTCGTTGTCGCCGTGCAGCCGACGAATTTCGCCTTCGAGGAAATCGATTCGCATCACGCTGGCGCCCCAGGTCAGCAATAGCAGCACCAGCAAAACGCCACCGCCGAAACGCCAGGGCAGACGACGATTGCGCACGGCGAAGTCACCTTGCAGCAGGTTGATGGCCTGGGAACGATGCAAGGTCAGGCTCGGATCGATGGCGACCGCTTCGTGGCGTTCATCGATCCAGCGGGTATCCGCCGGCAGCAGCGGCTTGTGCAGTGAAATCCCCTCATCCGAGAACGCCACGCGAGCCGGTTGCCCACCGCCGATCAGCCATCGGCCGAACCAGCGGACGGCCATCGGCTCGGCCCCGGGCAACACATCCGCATCGACAAAGACCGAACGAACCTTGATGCCAACTTGCGCCAGCAACTCCAGCACCGACGCAAAGCGTGCGCGGTCGATCACCATCACTGGATAACGCCCGTCCTTGCCACGCGCCCCTATGCCCAGGTGGACGTTTTCCAGCGCGTCGGCCAGTTGATCTTCCACCGCATACGCAATGGCCTGCGCCCCCGGTTGGCGTCTGGACGGCCAGGGTTCGGTGCGCACCCAACTGCACAGTTCCATGGGCAATATCAGATCGATCGCTCGTCCGCTCAGTGCTTGCGCAGCCTGGCTCAACGGCATGAACTGGCGTTGTCCGGTCGCCGACCAGCAGCAGGCTGGCCAGTCGATCGAAGCATGGGGCAGGCCTTCGGTGGTCAGGTAAAGCCAGGTGTTCATCGCGGTGTCTCGTCGGCGTTCGAAGGAAGAAGTCGTCGTTGCAGGACCTTGAATCGCGGCGTATCGCTGTCGCGTTCGACATCGGTGGCCAGCCGCAGCCGGCTCTGCCCTCGGGTGACCTGCACGGTGATGCGAAACCAGCGACTGCCGACCCCCAGCCCATGACTGCTCAGGCCTGTGCCGGCGAGCAACGGATCGTGGGCAAAGGCCTGAGCGCTGGGCCAGGCTTGGGTCGAACGCTGGCGAACAAGCGCCTCGACCGTCGCGGCTTCCACGTCATCCAGCGCTCTGAGCAGCAACGCCGGAGCGGTGTTGATGTTCAGCGCGGCGTCGGTGGGCAGCACGGCGACCCAGGGTTCCAGTTGACGCAGCAGGTGGCCGTCGACCCCCGGCAGCAGCCGCAACTGGCTCAGCTCGTTCAGGGGGCCGACCTGATCGAGGGACAGCGGCGCCAGATCGAGCCGTTCAAGCAAGCGCTCCCAGCGCTTGAGGGTGATCGGATCAATTCGGCCCTGGTTCAACAGGGCGTTGAGGTTGAAGCGCCCGGCAAGGTCTTCGATGGCGACATGCAGTTGAGCGTCGCCGACGTCGAAGTCGGGCGTCTTTCGGGCCCAGTCCTGGGTCAGGTCGACGGTTTTTTCCGAGCTGCGCGCCGCCGCCTGCAGTTGCAAAAGGGCCCAGGCTTCCCCGGCCACCGCGAGTTGGCGCACGTGAACCTGCTGCACTGCGAGGCCAGTGTTTTGCAGCGACAGCCGATGGCTGCGCAGCAAACCGCTGGTCATCAGCAGGGCCAGGCTCATGACCAGCAGCACACTGACCAGGGCGATCCCCCGTTGGCGCCGGCTCATGGCAACGCTCCCGGCAACAGCAGCACTCGCCTGATCCCGTCGAACCGCCCCACCGACAGGTGCAGCTCCACGGCCAGCGGTGCATTCCCCTCGCCAGCGGACGGCCACTCACTGCGCCAGCCGACTCGAGGATCGAACACACGCCAGCTCAGCACCCGAACATCCTCGAACAGTTTCTGCCGCTGCAGGATCGGCGAGCCCTCACCCAGGCTCTCACGCCACAGCACGCCGTTGTCGAGCCGGTAGGTCAGGGTCTGTCGCTCGCTGCGGGGTTGGTCCAGCGGATTGCGCCAATGGCTGCGCTGAAACTGCAACTGTCCCTGTCCCAGCGCGACCTGCTGCGCGGTCACTTGAATCAGGTCGCGCTCGATCACCGCCACCGCCCGCTGCAGACGTCTGAATTCACGTTCGTGGGCGGTGGTGCCTTGCTGTACGCGTACCACACCGTCGAACAAGCCCCAACTGGCCAGACCAAGCAAGGCAAAGATCGCCAGGGCGATCACCAGCTCCAGCAAGGTGAAACCGCTCTGCCTATTCATGACGAACGGGTATCCAGCCACGGGTCTGGTGCAGGATTGGCCCGAGCCCGCTGACCTCGATATCGACCGTCAACAGTTGCGCGTCAGCCGATGCACTGACGTGCTGGCGCAGCCGCCAGTCGCGACGATCCATGGACACGACACGTTGCTGTTGGCCCATAGGCAACGTGGGCTGCAAGCGCAGTTCGTTGAGCAGGTTATCGGCCAGCCAGGCGGCGAAGAGCCGTTCCTCGACCGCGCCCGTTTGCTTCACGACGTACTGGCTGGCGGACAACACGGCGGCCGCGAGCGTAGAGAAGACTGCCAGGGCGACCATGATTTCGAGCAGGGTGAAACCGCGTCGACGCGCCCACGACCCGCCCTCAACCATCGATGACCACCTCTCCCGGGCCATCGCTGGACAGGCGCAGGAGTGTGCGCCCCCGAACCCTGAAGGTCAGGTTGAAGACGCTGGTTTCATCGCTGCTGAGCATCAGCACTTGCGGCAATCCTGCATCAGCGCCCAGCTTCAGGGGAAACCCGTCCTGATCAAGTTCCACGCGCAGACCGTCGGGCCATCGCTCAAGCGCGGCCATCGGCTTCCATTCCCGTGCCTCGAGACGCATCGCGCGATAGCCGCTGTCGCTCAGGCGTATGCCGTATTCCTGACCGTCCCGCACGGCCCGTTCGCGCAGTTGTTCGATCATCCCCGCCAGCGCCTGCACCTGATAGCGGGCCTGACGCTGCGGATCCGGCCCCGTGGCAAGCCTGACCATGCCCAGCAGCGCGCCGATCAGCACGATCACGATCATCATTTCGAGCAAAGTGAACCCCCGACACCCCAGGCGCATGAATCAGTCAGCCGTCCAATTGCCGATATCAGCCGCATGCCCTTCGCCACCGACCACGCCATCGGAACCCAGGGAGTACAAGTCGAAGCCGCCCTCGCCCGACTGCACGCCAGGGTTGAGGAACTGGTAAGGCGAACCCCAGGGGTCGACCGGCAGGTTTTTCAGGTAACCCTGGGGGTTCCAGTTTCTGGCCGCCGGCAGACCCGAGGGAGGTTTGCTCAAGGCCATCAGGCCCTGTTGCGTCGACGGGTATTGAAAGTTGTCGAGGCGGTATATTTCCAGCGCGGTGGAAATGGCCTGGATGTCGATCTTCGCGGCGGTGACCTTGGCCTGATCGGGACGACTCATGAACTGCGGCACCACGATGGCCCCGAGCACGCCGATGATCACGACCACCACCATGATTTCGATCAGGGTAAAACCACGTTGCCTGCGGGACGAGCGGTTATGTAAACGTTGCATGGATCAATTCACCCATTGGTTGAGGCTGAGAATCGGTAGAAGAATGGCCATCACGATCAGCAGCACGACGCCACCCATCAGCACCAGCATGGCCGGCTCGAATAAACTCACGACCAGTGCGATACGCGCCGCCAGGGTGTTTTCCTGTTGTTCGGCGGCCTGCACCAGCATGCGATCGAGTTCGCCGGCGCGTTCACCGCTGGCGATCATGTGCAGCATCATCGGCGGGATGTCGCCGCTGAGTTCCAGGCCCCGGGTCAAGGTCCCGCCCTCGCGTACCGAACGGGCAACGTCGGCCATGCGCGCCCTGATGGTCAGGTTGCCGATGACGGCCGCAGCGATTTCCAGCGCGTCCACCAGCGGCACGGCACTTTTGCCAAGGATCGCCAGGGTACTGGCGAACCGCGCGGCCTCCATCGCCCGCAACACGTCGCCAGCTACCGGCAGTTGCAACGCCAGTCGGTGCCAGCGCAGGCGCCAGAGCGGCTGGCGTACACTCCAGCGACACACACCGATCGACAGCGCCAGCCCGGCAATCAGGGCCAGGAAATGTTCACGCAGACCGTCGCTTGCGCCGATCAGCGCCTGCGTCAGCCAGGGCAGCGGCTGGCCGCTGTCGATAAAGATCTTCACCACGTCCGGCACCACGTAACCGAGCAGAAAACCAACGATCGCCACACTGGCCAGCATCAGGATCAGCGGGTACACCAGCGCCATCTGGATTTTCTGGCGCGAGGCCTGACGCGCCTGGGTGTAGCCCGCCAATTGCTCCAGCACCTGGCCCAGGTGTCCCGAACGCTCGCCCGCAGCGACGGTGGCGCAATACAGTTCGGGAAATGCCTTGGGAAACTGCCCCAGCGCGGTGGACAGTGCATGCCCTTCCATGACCCGGCTGCGGACCGACGACAACAGGCCCGCGACCCTGCGCCTGGCACTTTGTCGGGTGACGGCTTGCAGTGCCTCCTCCAGGGGCAGACCGGCCTGCACCAGGGTCGACAATTGCAAGGTCAACAGTGCCAGTTCAGCCGCGCTCAGGCCTGCGCCACGGGGTTGCGCACCCCTGACGATCCCCACGCGCACTTCATTCAATTCACGCGGCCACAAGCCACGCTCGCGCATCAGCTGGCGGGCATGCCTCGGACTGTCGGCCTCCAGCCGCCCCTTGCAGCGCGAGCCCTGAGCATCTTCAGCCTGGTAGTCGAAGGTCGGCACGGATCAATCCTCCCGGGTGACGCGCAGCAGCTCGTCGACGCTGGTCACGCCGTCGAGTACCCGTTGCCGTCCATCCTGGAACAGGCTGCGTGACACCTGCCGCGCCTGCTCGATCAAGGCCCGCTCACCGGCGCCTCGGTGGATCAGCGCCGACACCGCCGGGCTGACACTGAGCAATTCATAGATACCGATTCGCCCGCGATAACCATGCTGGCAGTGCTCGCAGCCCACGGCGCGGAACAGTTGCACAGATGCCATCGCCTCCAACCCCAGGCGCTGACAGGTGTCGGCATCGGCGTCGTACGGCGCCTTGCACTGCGGGCACAGGGTGCGCAGCAGACGCTGGGCCAGAATGCCCACCAGTGACGACGCCAGCAGGTAGGCATCCACGCCCATGTCCAGCAGCCGAGTCACCGCGCCAGCGGCGCTGTTGGTGTGCAAGGTCGAGAGCACCAGATGCCCGGTCAACGAGGCCTGAACCGCGATTTGCGCGGTCTCGCGATCACGGATTTCACCGACCATCACCACGTCCGGGTCCTGGCGCAGAATGGCGCGCAAGCCACGGGCGAAGGTCATGTCCACTTTCGGATTGACCGGCATCTGCCCCACACCCGGCAGGTGATATTCGATGGGGTCTTCGACCGTGAGAATGTTGCGTGTCTGGTCGTTCAGGCTGCTCAACGCGGCGTAGAGGCTGGTGGTCTTTCCCGAACCGGTGGGGCCGGTCACCAACAGAATGCCGTGGGGCCTGGCCAGCAGTTGACGCAAGGCGACCAAGGTGTCATCCGGCATGCCCAGGCGTTGCAGATCCAGGCGTCCGGCCTGCTTGTCGAGCAAACGCAGCACCACCCGCTCGCCATGGGCAGACGGCAGGGTCGAGACCCGTACATCCACTTCATGCCCGGCCAGGCGCAGGGCCATCCGACCATCCTGGGGAATGCGTTTTTCGGCGATATCCAGACGTGCCATGACCTTGATCCGCGACACCAGCAAGGTCGCCAGTTCCCGTCGCGGCCTGAGCACTTCACGCAATTGACCGTCGATGCGCATGCGCACCGACAGCGCCTGCTCGAAAGTTTCCAGGTGCACGTCGGAGGCCTGTTCGCGCACCGCTTCGCTGAGCAGCGCGTTGATCAGGCGGATGATTGGCGCATCGCCCTGCTGCTCCAGCAAGTCGGCGGTTTGTGGCACCTGATCGACCAGGCGCAGCAGATCGAGTTCGTCATCGAGCCCCTGAGCCACCTGCTTCGCCGCGCTCTGGCCGTCACGGTAAACGGTAGCCAGGCGCGCGGCGAACGCTTCGGCCTCCAGCACACGGATCGGCAGGTCCCTTCCACACCGCCGTCGCGCTTCCGACAGCGCCGTCAGCGGCGCATCGGCTCGCAGCACCAGGCTCGGCACGGTGTCCTCGCACGCCAGCAAAACGCCGAAACGCCGGGCGAAACCGAACGGCAGCGGGTCGATGACTTCGCTCATGGTTTGCTCGCCCCCGGCTTGCGCAAATCGAACACCGGCGATTCAGCGGGCTGGTCGAACAACTGGCGCGCCTCGGCCGGCAGCAGCAGCGAATTGTTTTCGTGCGCGCCTGGCTGGCTCAACGTGCGCAGTGCGTTGTAACGCTGCTGGCTGACCCCGGCCAGGTCTTCCTTGCTGCGCACGATGGTCGGGCGCAGGAACACCATCAGGTTGCTTTTGATGTGCGTATCGCGGCTCCAGCGAAACAGCGCACCCAGGTAGGGAATATCGCGCAGCAGTGGCACGCCGCTGCGCTGGGTGTTGACGCTGTCGCGGATCAGGCCACCGATGACAATGATCTCGCCATCATCCGCCAGGATGGTGCTCTTGAGGGCACGCTTGTTGGTGATCAGGTCGGAAGAAGCGATACCGGTGGCCGACGGAGCAATGTCCGAGACTTCCTGCTCCACCTCCAGGCGCAAGGTCGCGCCTTCGTTGATGTAGGGCTTGATCTTCAGGCTGATGCCGACATCCTTGCGCTCGACCGTGGTGAAGGGGTTGTCCGCGCCGCTGCTGTTGGTGGCGTAGGAGCCGGTCTTGAACGGCACGTTCTGGCCGACGATGATTTCCGCTTGCTGATTGTCCAGGGTCAACAGGCTCGGGGTGGACAGCAGATTGCTGTGGGTATTGCTGGCCAGCGCGGTGATCAATGCGCCGAAGCGGTCACTGCCCAGGTGCAGTATCGCGCCGTCCGGGGCGGATTTCTTTTCATTGAAATTCAAGCCGCCGACGATCGGGAGATCGGTGCGGGAGAAATTGATGAACCCCTTGGCGTCGCCCGTATTGAGCCCCCACTGCACACCGACGGCTTCGCTGATATCCCCGGAAATCTCGACGATGGCGGCGTGGATCAGCACCTGCGCACGCGGCTGGTCCAGTTGAGCGACGATGTTCTCGACCATTCGGATGTGCGCCGGCTCGGCGATCAGCACCAGCGCGTTCTGGCTCTCGTCCGCCTTGATCATGAACGCCGCACTGGCCGGGTTGTCCTTGGCGCTGCCCAGGCTCGAGGCCTGTTTCCGGGTCTGCCCCATCATGTCGAGGATCTCGGCCAGTTGCTTGGCGTCGCTGTGACGCAGGCGAATCACCCGGGCGTTGTCGACGGAGGCCGTGGCGGGCGTGTCCAGGCTGCGGCCCAGGTCGAGCAGGCGCTGACGAACCGCTGGCGGGCCGACGAAGATCAGGCGGTTGGTGCGGCTGTCGGCGAGCACCTGGATGGCCGCCTCGGCATTGCGCTTGCCCAGCGACGACTCGATGATCGTCAGGACGTCGGCGGCCTGGGCATGCTGCAGTTGCATGACCGAATGCAGGTTGTTCTGGCCCGAATCCAGTTGACGCACCACCTTGGCAATACGCGCCACATTGGCTGACGTGTCCGTGACCACCAGCGCATTGGCCGACACAGACGGGCCGACATAACCGTTGGCCGAGACCAGCGGTCGCACCAGACCGGCCAGGTCGGCGGCGTGGCTGGTGTTGAGTTCGATCACCTGGGTGATGAACTGCGACCCTGTGGTGTTTTTTGCCGTGCTCTGACCGGCACGGGTTTTCGCTTCGGTCACCGGGGTGATGAGAATCCGGTCACCCTCGTCGATGACCGTGAAATTGTGGGCATCGAGCACCGAGTAAAACAGCCGACGTACGCCTTCGCGATCGAGGGCCTGGCGAGACAGTACGGTGATGCGTCCCGAGACGCGTGGATCGAGCACCACGGTGGTGCCCAGAATGCTCGAGATTTCTTCGACGATGTCCCGCAGTTCGGCATTGTTCATCGCCAGTTGCCATTTTTCCTCCCCGGCCTGCAGCTCGCCGTGAAAAAGCGCGGTCGCCAGGCAGGCGAGGAAGAGAAGAGCACGCAAGACAGGCGTGCTGGTGAAGCTGTTCATCGGGTATTCACTCTGGCTGCCCGACACGCGGGCGTAGGTAACGTGTAGAAGGAGCGGGGGCCTCGGGTTGATCCTCGGCGCGATGCAGGAATCGCACGGCCGACGTCTGCAACGTCAGCACTTCTTCGCGCCCCTTGTTCCACAGCACCACTCGATTCGCCTCGACACGGCGCAGCACGCTGCCGCCCGGCAACTCATCGCCGACGGTGTAAATCCGCGCGCCCTCAGCACCGGCCAGCAACGCCTTGGAGAGTCCGTCGGCAGAAACGAAGCTGGCCTGCAACGACAGGGCCTCGGCACTGGGCTGCATTGGGGTGGCGGCCGCCAGGCCGAGCACGGTGGCAACGGCGGTGGTGTCCAGCGGCGCAGGCACGGCCGGTACCGACGCAGGGGCAGCAGCCGGCAAGGGCGCCGCGAGTCCCTCGCGATAACCCCGCTCCTGCCACGCCAGGAAGGCTGCGTAACCCATGCACAACATCAACAAACCGATGGAAAAAAGGCGCCGAAACATCGATAAATTCCAAAGTAAAAGCCAGCCATGGGCGTTCTTCCACAGAAGCAAAAAACCTCATGCTCGCGGGACGGGCATGAGGAACACGAAACCGTATGGGCCGATGATTCGGCTCGAATTCAGCAAACGGTTCACTTCAAGCGCAACCCGAAGGTTGCGCCTGAAGTGCTGCGACGAGGGTTTACAGCTTGTTCCAGCTCATGTGCCAGTGAGCACCGACACCTGGCTCGAAGCCGTTGGCCGACGGGCTGTACTGCTTGCAATAACCGGACTCGGGGAATGGCTTGCACTGGAAGACCTCATTGGTCTTGGGTTGCAGCACCTTGGTCCCGGCGGTGTACTCGCCGAGGCCATCGGGGAACACGAAGTCATGCTCGGCGCCAGCGCCTTCGCCGGTCATGATGGTGGTCTGGGTGTCCTGGCGAGTGGTGCGACCATCCAGGGTGGTGCCGACCAGTGTCAGGGTGTGCTTGCCCGGGTTGCTGCGCACATCCAGGGTCAGGGTCGTTCCACCGTTTTCGACCTGCGCCGAAGTCGATCCGACAGGCTTGTTGTTCTCGTCGAACAGGGTCGCTTCGACGTTCATCTTGCGGTTGGTGATCATGCCGAAATCGACCTTCGCCGAACCTTTCACCAGAACGTATTCGGCTTGCTGGGAAGCCACCGACATGCGCGCCGCCGTGTCTTCCTTCATGTCCAGTTGCACTTCGTAACGGGTCACGCCACTGTCCTTCTGGGCGTACAGGGTGTTGTTGCCACGGACCGGCTCGATGCTGCCGTTATCATCACGGATACCCGCGCGGATCAGCGTGTGTGCCTTGTTGATCTTCTCTGCCAGTTTGAACGACCAGTTGTTCGGCTTGCCTTCCTCGGCCGTATCGATAGAGATTTCAACGCTGTAATCCGAACTCTCGCCGCTGGCCGAAAACGCCCGGGCCTTGACCTTGTCGCCGACCAGCAGTGTCGTCGAGGGTGCAATGCCGCCCACGGAAGACCAGCCACCCGGCAACTCGGCTTCAGCGATGATGTTCACGTCCGTCGCGTTGTAGAACGCCGCGTCGGTATCGCCGACCGTCCAGATCGCCAGAATCACATGCTGGCCGGATTTGTCCGCCGGAATATTGCAGTTGTGCTTGGCGCCCGACACCGGCAGTTGATGCCAGCCATCGACGGTGCAGAACGGGGTGCTTTCGAAGGTCGCGCGTTGCAGCGACTCGTTGGGGTTCCACCCGTTGCGAGTGATGAAATACTCATGCTTGGTGGCCGGGTGAGAAGCGGTGTAGCGCCACTGGAAATCAAGGTTGCGGTCCTTGATTTCGTTCAGGTGCCAGCGGGTGGCCGACTGCGCATCCAGCGCCGAGAACAGGGCGTGGCCGCCGCTCGCGATCTTGCCGTCGACCGGCCCCTGGTTAGGCGCTCCACCCACACCGGCAGGGAACCCTTTGAAGGTTTCGCCCACACTTTGCGGTTCGTATTGAGCGCCACCACAGTTGGTGTTCAAGCCTTTCTGGCAAAGCAGCGCACGCGAAGGCGGCACTTCAAGATAGCCATGGGCTGAAACGGTTTGAGACGCCAGCATTGCCGATAACAGGACCATTGAAGACGTGCACGCCGAGAACGTGCCGCGCTTGTAAATCGTTGTTTTCATCATTGGGTTCCAGACTGCTCAGGACAAGAATCTGGAACCTTAACGAGGCGGACCGGGTTTCTATGTAGGACAAATCTGTGCGTTCAGGGAATTGATCTGCTTGTTCGACACACCCCGTCCCTGTAGGAGCGAGCATGCTCGCTCCTACAGGTGTATGCGACGGCGGCAGACACAAAAAAGCCTGTCCGGCGCAAACCAGGACAGGCTTTTTCGTCACAAGAACGAACTACTCGTGATACTGCGCCGACAACTCGTGCACCGCGCGCAGGAACGCGCCCGCATGCTCCGGATCGACTTCCGGGGTGATGCCGTGACCGAGGTTGAACACGTGGCCGCTGCCCTTGCCGTAGCTGGCCAGGATGCGGCCGACTTCGGTGCGAATCGCCTCAGGCTTGGCGTACAGCACGGTCGGGTCCATGTTGCCTTGCAGGGCAACCTTGTCGCCAACACGGGCACGGGCGTTGCCGATGTCGCACGTCCAGTCCAGACCCAGCGCGTCGGCACCGGCGTCGGCAATGCTTTCCAGCCACAGGCCACCGTTTTTGGTGAACAGGATCACCGGCACCTTGCGACCTTCGTGCTCGCGGATCAGGCCGCTGACGATTTTTTTCATGTAGGCCAGGGAGAACTCCTGGTAGGCCGCCGCCGACAGGTTGCCGCCCCAGGTGTCGAAAATCTGCACGGCCTGCGCGCCGGCCTTGATCTGACCGTTGAGGTAGCTGGTGACCGACTGCGCGAGCTTGTCCAGCAGCAGGTGCATGGCGTGCGGGTTGTCGTAGAGCATGGCCTTGGTCTTGCGGAAGTCTTTCGACGAGCCGCCTTCGACCATGTAGGTGGCCAGGGTCCAGGGGCTGCCGGAGAAACCGATCAGCGGCACACGACCGTTGAGTTCACGGCGGATGGTGCTGACCGCGTCCATAACGTAGCCGAGGTCCTTGTGCGGATCAGGAATCGGCAAGGCTTCGATGTCGGCCAGGGTACTGACGACTTTCTTGAAGCGCGGGCCCTCGCCGGTTTCGAAATACAGGCCTTGGCCCATGGCATCCGGAATGGTGAGGATGTCGGAGAACAGGATCGCCGCGTCCAGTTGCGGGTAACGGTCGAGCGGTTGCAGCGTGACTTCGCAAGCGAACGCCGGGTTCATGCACAGGCTCATGAAGTCACCGGCCTGGGCTCGGCTGGCGCGGTATTCAGGCAGGTAGCGACCGGCCTGACGCATCATCCACACAGGCGTGACGTCTACGGGTTGCTTGAGCAGGGCGCGAAGGAAACGGTCGTTCTTCAGGGCAGTCATGTCGGCATCCGGAAAAAAAGTGCGGGCATTTTCTCAGAGCTTGACGCAAAAGGCACGGCAAGAGCGGCGCCTTTTGTCTATAGGGGCAATTTGTCGCGGTTTTTACAGCCACTGCAAAACCAATGTGGGAGCGGGCTTGCTCGCGAATGCGACATATCGATCAACACATCGGGTGACTGATACGCCGCCTTCGCGAGCAAGCCCGCTCCCACAGGGTTACTGCAGTCGAGGCTTAAACGCCCAGGTAATCCAGAATCCCTTCAGCCGCATTGCGGCCCTCGAAGATCGCCGTCACCACCAGGTCGGACCCGCGCACCATGTCGCCACCGGCGAAGATTTTCGGGTTGCTGGTCTGGTGCTTGTACTGACCCTGCTCCGGTGCCACGACGCGGCCCTGGCTGTCGGTCTGGATGCTGAACTGCTCGAACCACGGCGCCGGGCTCGGGCGGAAGCCGAACGCGATGACCACGGCGTCGGCCGGGATGATCTCTTCGGAACCCGGGATCGGCTCGGGGCTGCGACGGCCACGGGCATCCGGCTCGCCGAGACGGGTCTCGACCACTTTCACGCCCTCGACCTTGTCTTCACCGACGATGGCGATCGGCTGACGGTTGTAGAGGAACTTCACGCCCTCTTCCTTGGCGTTCTTCACTTCCTTGCGCGAGCCGGGCATGTTCGCTTCGTCACGACGATAGGCACAGGTCACCGATTTGGCACCCTGGCGGATCGAAGTACGGTTGCAGTCCATCGCCGTATCGCCGCCACCGAGCACCACCACCTTCTTGCCTTTCATGTCGACGAAGTCTTCCGGCGACTTCTCAAAGCCCAGATTGCGGTTGACGTTGGCGATCAGGAAATCCAGGGCGTCGTACACCCCCGGCAGGTCCTCACCGGCAAAGCCGCCCTTCATGTAGGTGTAGGTGCCCATGCCCATGAACACGGCATCGTATTCTTCGAGCAGTTGCTCCATGGTCACGTCCTTGCCGACCTCGGTGTTGAGGCGGAATTCGATGCCCATGCCGCTGAAGACTTCGCGGCGATTGCTCAGCACGGTCTTTTCCAGCTTGAACTCAGGGATGCCGAAGGTCAGCAGACCGCCGATTTCCGGGTTCTTGTCGAACACCACCGGGGTCACGCCGCCGCGCACCAGCACGTCGGCACAGCCCAGGCCCGCCGGGCCCGCACCGATGATCGCGACGCGCTTGCCGGTCGGCTTGACCTTGGACATGTCCGGGCGCCAGCCCATGGCGAACGCGGTGTCGGTGATGTACTTCTCGACCGAACCGATGGTCACCGCGCCAAAACCGTCGTTGAGGGTGCAGGCACCCTCGCACAGTCGATCCTGCGGGCACACCCGGCCGCAGACTTCCGGCAGGGTGTTGGTCTGGTGCGACAGCTCGGCCGCCTGGAGGATGTTGCCCTCGGCCACCAGTTTCAGCCAGTTCGGAATGAAGTTGTGCACCGGGCACTTCCATTCGCAATACGGGTTGCCACACCCCAGGCAGCGGTGGGCCTGATCGGCCGACTGCTGGGGTTTGAAGGGTTCGTAGATCTCCACGAACTCTTTCTTGCGTTGACGCAACAGTTTCTTCTTCGGATCTTTGCGCCCGACATCGATGAACTGGAAGTCGTTACTCAGACGTTCAGCCATTGTTAAAACCTCATCAAACTCTTCAGGCGCATATCACTGCGGGTTGGCACGGGTGCTGGAAAGCAGCGATTTCAGGTTGGCCGCCTTCGGCTTGACCAGCCAGAAACGACGCAAGTAATCATCGAGGTTCTCGGCGAGTTCACGACCCCACTCGCTATCGGTCTCTTCGACGTACTCGTTCAGCACGTGCTGCAGGTGGCTGCGATAGGCTTCCATCGCTTCACCGCTGATCCGCTGGATTTCCACCAGTTCGTGGTTGACCCGGTCAACGAAGGTGTTGTCCTGGTCGAGCACGTAGGCGAAACCACCGGTCATGCCAGAACCAAAGTTGTAACCGGTCTTGCCCAGAACGCAGACGAAACCACCGGTCATGTACTCGCAGCAGTGATCACCCGTGCCTTCGACCACGGTGTGGGCGCCGGAGTTACGCACCGCGAAACGCTCGCCTGCAGTACCGGCGGCGAACAGCTTTCCGCCCGTGGCGCCGTACAGGCAGGTGTTGCCGACGATGGCACTGTCCTGAGTCCGGTAGGCGCTGCCCTTCGGCGGAACGATGACCAGCTTGCCGCCCGTCATGCCCTTGCCGACATAGTCGTTGGCGTCGCCTTCCAGGTACAGGTTCAGGCCGCCGGCGTTCCACACGCCGAAACTCTGGCCGGCCGTGCCCTTGAAGCGGAAGGTGATCGGCGCGCTGGCCATGCCCTGGTTGCCGTACTTGCGCGCGATTTCACCGGAGATCCGTGCACCGATGGAACGGTCGCAGTTGCAGATATCCAGCGAGAACTCGGCGCCGCTCTTGTCGTTGATGGCCGAAGTGGCCATCTCGACCATTTTTTCAGCCAGCAGGCCCTTGTCGAACGGCGGGTTGCGTTCCACACCACAGAACTGCGGCTTGTCCGCCGGGACATGGTCACTGCCGAGCAACGGCGTCAGGTCCAGGTGATGCTGCTTGGCGGTCTGGCCTTCGAGAACTTCCAGCAGATCGGTACGACCGATCAGCTCTTCGAGGGAGCGCACGCCCAGCTTGGCCAGCCACTCACGGGTTTCTTCGGCGACATAAGTGAAGAAGTTCACCACCATGTCGACGGTACCGATGTAGTGATCCTTGCGCAGCTTGTCGTTCTGGGTCGCGACGCCGGTGGCGCAGTTGTTCAGGTGACAGATACGCAGGTATTTGCAGCCCAGCGCGATCATGGGTGCGGTGCCGAAACCGAAGCTTTCCGCACCGAGGATCGCAGCCTTGATCACGTCGAGGCCGGTTTTCAGGCCTCCGTCGGTCTGCACCCGCACCTTGCCGCGCAGGTCGTTGCCACGCAGGGTCTGGTGGGTTTCGGCCAGGCCGAGCTCCCACGGTGCGCCGGCGTATTTGATCGAGGTCAGTGGCGAAGCGCCGGTGCCGCCGTCATAGCCGGAGATGGTGATCAAGTCCGCGTAGGCCTTGGCCACACCGGCAGCGATGGTGCCGACACCGGCTTCAGCCACCAGCTTCACCGAGACCAGCGCCTGCGGATTGACCTGTTTCAGGTCGAAAATCAGCTGCGACAAGTCTTCGATGGAGTAGATGTCGTGGTGCGGCGGTGGCGAAATCAGGGTCACGCCCGGTACCGCATAACGCAGCTTGGCAATCAGGCCGTTGACCTTGCCGCCTGGCAGTTGACCGCCTTCGCCGGGCTTGGCGCCCTGGGCAACCTTGATCTGCAGCACTTCGGCATTGACCAGGTATTCCGGGGTCACACCGAAGCGGCCGGTGGCGACCTGTTTGATTTTCGAGCTCTTGATGGTGCCGTAGCGGGCCGGGTCTTCGCCGCCTTCACCGGAGTTGGAACGCGCACCGAGGCGGTTCATGGCTTCGGCCAGGGCTTCGTGGGCTTCCGGCGACAGGGCGCCCAGGGAGATGCCTGCGGAATCGAAGCGCTTGAGCACCGACTCCAGCGGCTCGACCTCGCTGATGTCCAGCGGCGTGTCCAGGGTTTTGACCTTGAACAGGTCGCGGATCATCGACACCGGACGATTGTCCACCAGCGTCGTGTATTCCTTGAACTTGCTGTAGTCGCCCTGCTGCACAGCGGCTTGCAGGGTGTTGACCACGTCCGGGTTGTACGCGTGGTACTCGCCACCGTGGACGAACTTCAGCAGGCCGCCCTGCTGGATCGGCTTGCGCGGGCTCCAGGCTTCGACCGCCAGGGCTTTCTGCTCGGCCTCGATGTCGACGAAACGCGCGCCCTTGATGCGGCTTGGCACGCCACGGAAGCTCAGGTCGCACACTTCTTCGGACAGGCCGATGGCTTCGAACAGCTGAGCGCCACGGTACGAGGCGATGGTCGAGATGCCCATCTTCGACAGGATCTTCAACAGGCCCTTGGTGATGCCTTTGCGGTAGTTCTTGAACACCTCATAGAGGTCGCCCAGCACTTCACCGGTACGGATCAGGTCGCCCAGCACTTCGTAAGCCAGGAACGGGTACACCGCCGAGGCGCCGAAACCGATCAGCACGGCAAAGTGGTGCGGATCGCGAGCGGTCGCGGTTTCCACCAGGATGTTGGAATCGCAACGCAGGCCTTTTTCGGTCAGGCGGTGGTGCACCGCGCCGGTCGCCAGGGACGCGTGGATCGGCAACTTGCCCGGTGCGATGTGGCGGTCGCTCAGGACGATCTGGGTACGACCGGCCCGCACGGCTTCCTCGGCCTGATCGGCGACGTTGCGCACGGCCGCTTCGAGACCGACGCTCTCGTCGTAGTTGAGGTCGATGATCTGGCGTTCGAAGCCCGGACGATCGAGGTTCATCAGCGAGCGCCACTTGGCCGGGGAAATGACCGGCGAGCTGAGAATCACGCGCGAGGCGTGTTCCGGCGACTCCTGGAAGATGTTGCGCTCGGCACCGAGGCAGATCTCCAGCGACATGACGATGGCTTCACGCAGCGGGTCGATCGGCGGGTTGGTGACCTGGGCGAACTGCTGGCGGAAATAGTCGTACGGCGTGCGCACGCGCTGGGACAGCACGGCCATCGGCGTATCGTCGCCCATCGAACCCACGGCTTCGTAGCCCTGCTCGCCGAGCGGACGCAGTACCTGGTCGCGCTCTTCGAACGTGACCTGGTACATCTTCATGTACTGCTTGAGCTGGTCGACATCGTAGAAAGCCGAACCGTGGTCGTTGTCTTCCATGGTGGCCTGGATGCGCAGGGCGTTCTTGCGCAGCCATTGCTTGTACGGATGACGGGACTTCAGGCGGTTGTCGATGGCGTCGGTGTCGAGGATCTGCCCGGTTTCGGTGTCTACGGCAAAGATCTGGCCAGGACCGACACGACCTTTGGCGATCACGTCTTCAGGCTGGTAGTTCCAGACACCGATTTCCGAAGCCAGGGTGATGAAACCGTTCTTGGTGGTGACCCAGCGCGCCGGGCGCAGACCGTTACGGTCGAGCAGGCACACGGCGTAGCGACCGTCGGTCATGACCACGCCGGCCGGACCGTCCCACGGCTCCATGTGCATCGAGTTGTATTCGTAGAACGCGCGCAGGTCCGGGTCCATGGTTTCGACGTTCTGCCACGCTGGCGGAATGATCATCCGCACGCCACGGAACAGGTCGATGCCACCGGTGACCATCAGTTCGAGCATGTTGTCCATGCTCGATGAGTCGGAACCGACGCGGTTGACCAGCGGGCCGAGTTCTTCCAGATCCATCAGATCATTGGTGAACTTGGTGCGACGGGCCTGGGCCCAGTTGCGGTTGCCGGTAATGGTGTTGATCTCGCCGTTGTGAGCGAGGAAGCGGAATGGCTGAGCCAGCGGCCATTTCGGCAGGGTGTTGGTGGAAAAGCGCTGGTGGAAAACGCAAATCGAGGTTTGCAGGCGCTCATCGCTGAGGTCCGGATAGAAGGCGGTCAAATCCGCCGGCATCATCAGGCCTTTGTAAATGATGGTCTTGTGGGAAAAGCTGCAGATGTAGTGATCGACGTCAGCGGCGTTGGCAACGGACGAACGACGACGGGCGCTGAACAGCTTGACCGCCATGTCCTGGTCGTTCAGGCCTTCACCGCCGATGAATACCTGCTCGATCTGCGGCAGGCGCTCAAGGGCCAGGCGGCCGAGCACGCTGGTATCGATCGGCACTTTGCGCCAGCCGATCAGCGTCAGGCCTTCGGCCAGGATCTCGCGGTTCATGTTCTCGCGAGCGGCTTCGGCGCGTGCAGGGTCCTGGTTGAAGAAGACCATGCCCACGGCATATTGCTTGGGCAGTTCGACGCCGAAGGCTTCCTGGGCGGTCGCGCGCAGGAACACATCCGGCTTTTGAATCAGCAGACCGCAACCGTCACCGGTCTTGCCGTCGGCGTTGATCCCACCGCGGTGGGTCATGCAGGTCAGGGCCTCGATGGCCGTTTGCAAAAGGGTATGACTGGGCTCGCCCTGCATATGGGCTATCAGGCCGAAACCACAGTTATCCTTGAATTCATCTGGTTGGTACAGACCTGCTTTCATAGACACTTTCTCACCAGGCTGCCTCTTGACGAAGCAAATTTCTTTTCAATTCAACCACTTGCCATCCGCGCCGAACGTACGCCAGCTTTGCAGGGGCAAAAGGGAGGTCATTGTACACACCGACACGGAGGCTCACAAATTTGACGACGAAATGTCGCAAATCTATGTCGCATTTGTGAAAGGTTTAAAACGATATGCTGTGCTAGTCAAAACTTTTTTAATTTCGACCGCACTGACTCAAAGACTACTGTGACGCAGACACCACAAGGCACGCGGCCTCCAGGGCCAGCGCGCGCGCTTGCAGAAATTTTGAGGTGCCGGGAGAGGCGGCCTGGGTAAGGCCGCCGAATCATCAGCGAGTTGCAGCCAGTTCCTGTTGGACGCTGGCGACAGTCCGAGGCCAAGGTTTACCAGCCTGAACCTTCGCTGGCAAGGCCTTGATGGCAGATACGGCTGCATCGCGGTTGGCGAAGTTGCCGTAGGTGATCACATAAAGCGGCTTGCCGTTGAGGACTTTCTTGAAATAACGGTACTCGCCGCCCTGCTCCTTGACGAAGTTTTGCGCGGTCGCTTCGGAACTGGTGCCCAGGATCTGCACCACGTAATTGCTGGTCGGCTGGCCGGCGTACCAGGAGCCGCCTGCCGCCTTGGCGGTGGCGACCGGTTTCTCGGCCGGCTTGGCCGTGGCGACAGCGGCTGGCTTGGCTGGAGCAGGCGCCGGCTTGGCGGCAGGGGCGGTCGGCACCGGCTTGGCGGTTGCCACCTGGGTCGGCGCAGGCAACGGCTTGGCGGTCGGTGTCGGTGCAGGACCTGCCGGGACACCTTCAGGCGGCGCGGTGGTGGTCACGGTCGGCGGCGTGTTGCTGGAGCCCTCGACCGGCACGCCATCGTCGCCTTCGGTAATACCGCCGGCCGCTTCGGCGAGCGGGCCGCGCATGACCGGTTGCGAATTACCGACCAACGGCAATGGCATCGGTTGCGAGTTACCGGCGAATTCAACGGCGGGCGCACCGCCACCGTTGGGTTGCGGCGTACCCTGGCCGAGTGGCAGTTGCGCCTGTTCGTTGGCGGGTGCGCCGGTGGTCGGTGCCTTGCTGCGACCTGGCATCAACCAGGCGGCGGCCACCGCAACCACGACGACGGCGGAAATCGCCAATACGTGTTTCTTCGGCATGTTGAACCCCATCGTTGGACGCTTCACCGCTGAGCGGCTGGCAATCATGGCTTCGATCATTGCATCGCGGGCGACCTGATTGATGTTGCCAGGCCAACCGTCGGAGCTTTCGTGAATATCAGAGATCTGATCGGCGGTGAAAAGTTCGACGCCGCGCCCCGCGCCCTCAAGCCGCTGGTCCAGATACTCGCGCGTCTCTTCTTCGGTGTAAGGCTGCAGTTCGATGACGTGAAAGCGCTCTTCTTCGAGGTTCAACGACTCAAGCTGGGCAATCAGCGATGACTCGCCGAACAGGAACACGTGCGGTCGCCCCTCGGGAGCACCCGCCGCCAGCTCCATCAAGGCCTCCAGCGCGGATTCGTCGAGCTGCTCGGCGTCATCCACCAGCAAGTAGACTTCCTGTCCGGTCAGCGCCAACTGCACGACCTGAGCCAGGATCGGGCCGATCTCGGCCTGCTCGACATTCAGCGCCTGCGCCACCTGGCGCAGCACGCCCGCCGCATCGCCGGCACCGCGCGCGGAAACCACCACGCTCTGCACCGACTGCTTGTTCGTGCTGGCCACCAGCGCCTGGCGCAGCAGGGTTTTACCGCTGCCCTGCGGCCCGGTGACCACCAGCAACAACTGGCTGTAGCGGGCCAGGTGGTGCAATTGGCCCAGCACCGGCTTGCGTTGGGCCGGGAAAAACTTGAAGCCAGGCACCCGTGGCGCGAAAGGGTCGTGACTTAACTGGTAATGGCCGAGGAAAGCCTCGTCGGCATGCAAACTGGTCATCGGGATCTTATCAACCTTTAAGCTGAGCCAGGGCGCGGTAATCCGCTCCCAGCGTGGCCTGTAGAACCTCTTTCGGATAATCGTCGGTCACCACCGCTTCGCCCATGTGGCGCAGCAGCACCAGGCGCAAACGACCGTCGATCACTTTCTTGTCAATTGCCATGTGTTCGAGAAAATCGGCTTCAGTCATCTCTTCTGGCGGGATGACCGGCAGGCCGGCTCGCTGGAACAGGCGGATGCCGCGATCGCGCTCCTGCTCGCTGATCCAGCCCAGGCGCGCGGACATCTCCAACGCCATTACGGTGCCAGCAGCGACGGCCTCGCCATGCAGCCACACACCATACCCCATGTGGGTTTCGATGGCGTGGCCGAAGGTGTGGCCGAGGTTCAACGTGGCACGAACGCCGGTTTCCTTCTCATCGGCACCGACCACGGCCGCCTTGGCCGCGCAGGAACGCTCGATCGCATAGGTCAACGCGACCTGGTCCAGGGCGCGCAGGCGGTCGATATTCTCTTCCAGCCAGGCCAGGAACGGCTCGTCGCAAATCAGCCCGTACTTGATGACCTCCGCCAAGCCGGCGGACAACTCGCGGGCCGGCAAGGTATTGAGGGAGGCGGTATCGATCAGCACCACATTCGGCTGATAGAAAGCCCCGACCATGTTCTTGCCCAGCGGATGGTTGATCCCGGTCTTGCCGCCCACCGACGAGTCGACCTGCGACAGCAGCGTGGTCGGGACCTGGATGAAGTCGACGCCACGCTGGTAGCAGGCGGCAGCAAAGCCGGCCATGTCACCGATCACGCCGCCGCCGAGGGCGATGACCGTGGTGCGGCGATCATGGCGCGCGGTCAACAGGCCATCGAAAATCAGTTGCAGGGTTTCCCAGTTCTTGAAGGCTTCGCCATCGGGCAACACCACCGAAATGACCGAGAACTGTGCCAGGCTGCGGGTCAGACGTTCGAGATAGAGCGGCGCAACGGTTTCGTTGGAGATGATCGCCACTTGCCGTCCGCGAATATGCGGGGCCAGCAGCTCGGGTTGATCCAACAAACCTTCGCCAATGTGAATCGGGTAGCTGCGCTCGCCTAGATCGACCTTGAGTGTCTGCATGTGTCCCCACAGTGAAGATGGAATCAGGCGTCCTGCCTGTTGTTATCGAATGTCCACGGCATCTGCTGGTGTGACGCCGTTTGGTAGCCGTGCGCCACAACCCGGTGGTCGCGGCAGGACGCCGAGGATAGCGCATTTCGCGCTGCGCTTTAACGGGGCGGTAGCTGGTTCAGGCGCTCGAGAATGTCGAGTACGACCATTCGCGGTGGTCGCTCGTCGGTTTCCACCACCAGGTCAGCAATCTCCCGGTACAGCGGATCGCGCAACTCCAGTAAATCCCGCAGGGTCTTGGCCGGATCGGCGGTACGCAGCAGGGGTCGATTGCGATCCCGGGCCGTGCGACCGACCTGCTGCTCGACCGACGCATGCAGATACACCACCCGACCACCGGCATGCAGCGCCCGACGATTGGCTTCACGCATGACGGCACCGCCGCCGGTCGCCAGCACCACGCCATCGCAGCCACACAGCTCGGCAATCATCGCCTGCTCGCGGTCGCGGAAGCCCGGTTCGCCTTCCTTGTCGAAAATCCACGGGATATTCGCGCCCGTGCGCAATTCAATTTCCTTATCGGAATCTTTGAACGGCAGGCGCAGCTCTTTGGCCAGCAACCGGCCGATGGTGCTCTTTCCAGCCCCCATCGGTCCAACAAGAATCAAATTTCGCACAGAATCAATGACTCACAGCAATCGCCTGATTGTTCATGATACGCGGAGTGAGAAAGACCAGCAGCTCGGATTTTTTCTCCGAAACCACGTCACGCCGGAAAAGGCGGCCAAGATACGGCACATCGCCAAGAAATGGCACCTTATCTACGACCTTGCTCTGAGTATTTGAGAAAACCCCACCGATCACGATGGTCTCGCCGTCGTTGACCAGAACCTTGGCGTTGACCTCGTTTTTCTTGATCGGCGGTACATCCTGCACTTTGTTGAGGTAGTCCGGTTCGTCCTTGGTGACCTTGACCTCCATGATGATCCGGTTGTCCGGCGTGATCTGCGGCGTCACTTCCAGCGACAGCGAGGCCTCCTTGAACGATACCGAGGTGGCACCGCTGGAAGCGGCCTCCTGGTAAGGAATCTCGGTACCCTTGAGGATTTTCGCGGTCTCCTTGTCGGACGTGACCACCTTGGGCTGGGAGACGATTTCGCCGTTGCCGGTTTTTTCCATGGCGGTCAGTTCGAGGTCCAACAGCACGTTATCGGTGATGAAGGCGATGCCGATCCCCGAAGTGTTGGCCGAAGTGCCCATGTCGACGAACGGCGAATTGGTGCTGGTGCTGCCCGGCGTGCCGATGGTCGACGAGGCATTGGCACCATTGCTGACACCGGACGTGTTCCAGTTACCCTTGTTCTGCACCGAGCCACCCCAGCGCACGCCCAGGCTCTTGTCGTAGTCGACGTTGGCTTCGACGATCCGGGCCTCGATCATGACCTGGCGCACCGGGATATCCAGTTGCGCAACGATCCTTCGCAGTTCGTCGAGACGGTCCTGGGTCTGGTAGGCAATGATGTTGTTGGTCCGCTCGTCGACGGTGATCGATCCACGCTCGTCGACCTTTGCCTCGGCACTGGTCACCGACTGGAACAACTTGGCGATATCCGCCGCCTTGGCGTAATTGACCTGCAGCAGCTCCCGACGCAACGGCGCCAGCTCGGCGATCTGCTTTTGCGACTCCAGCTCCTGGCGCTCGCGGGCGGCAATCTCGTCGGCCGGGGCCACCAGCAACACATTACCGATCTTGCGCTTGTCCAGCCCCTTGGTCTTGAGCACCAGGTCGAGCGCCTGATCCCAGGGCACGTTCTGCAGGCGCAGGGTGATACCGCCCTGCACCGTATCGCTGGCGACCAGGTTGAGGTTGGTGAAGTCGGCGATCAGTTGCAGCACCGAGCGCACGTCGATGTCCTGGAAATTCAGCGAGAGCTTTTCGCCGCTATAGGCAAAACGCTCGGCGTTGCGCTTCTGCAAATCATCGACAGTCATCGGGCGGATGCTGACGGTCAGCTTGTTGTCGGTCTGATAGGTCGAATAGTCGAACGCCCCGCTGGGCTCGATGACGATGTTCGCCCGGTCGCCCGTGGCGCTGGCGTTGACGAATTGCACAGGCGTGGCGAAATCCTTGACGTCCAGGCGCACCCGCAAGGGTTCCGGCAGCTGGGTCCTGGCGAAGCCCAGAACAATCTTGCCCTCGCGCTCCTGGATGTCCGGGGCGATGGACGGATCGGACAGGTCGATGACGACGTTGCCCTCGCCCTGGGTGCCGCGCTGGAAATCCACGCCGCGAATCGCCTTGCTCACCGGCGCAGGGTTTCTGGCCGGCGCCGCCGTGGCCGTGGCGGCCCGCGAGGGCCTGGCGGCGGGGGCAGCGGCCTGGGTATTGGCACCCCGCCCGATCACCACAACCACCTGATGACCTTCGACCCTGGCGGTGTAGGGCGTCAACTGGGTCAGGTTGATGATCAGCCGGGTGCGCCCCTTGGCTTCGACCACTGTGGCGCTGCGGGCATTGCCGCTGCCCAGGTCACGGGTCTTGCTCGCCAGCTGGCTGACGACGCCGGGCAGGTCCAGGGCAATCCTTGCCGGCTGTTCGGTCGTATAGCCCTCGGGCTGTGGGGGCGCCCCATCGAAAGACAATTTCAACTCGATACGGTCACCCGGCAGCGCCGCCACGTCCAGCGCCTTGAGGTTGGCCGCCTGTACCATCGGTGACATCAACGCTATCCATAGCGAAATTCCGAAGGTTGCGAAAATCCTGTTCATTATTCGAGTTCCACTATGAGTGCTCTTTCAAAGGAATGGTCCGCGGCCGCTCCAGCCAGGCGCCCTGGCCATCGGGAACGATTTCGACCACATCGACTTGCGAGCTGCTGATGGCGACAATCCGTCCATCGTTACGCCCCAGGTAATCACCGACTTTCAACCTATGCACACCACCCGCCCCGCGCAGCAGCGCAAAGGACCCCGTGGCATTGGAGAGGGTGCCGACCATTTCAAACTGCTCGATGTTGAAACCTTCAAGGTACTGTTTCACCCGACTGGGGTCGGGCTTGACGTTGCGCGAACCCTGTTGCCGACCCGCCAGATCGGCCCTGACCTGCCGGGAAAACGGGCTTCGCAGATTCGACGCGTTGTAGGTGAACGTGGGGTAAGACCGGAACGTCGGCGTTGGTTCAATCTTGCCAGGCGCGCGCAGACGCATTTCGTTCATGTAGGCATCGAGGTCGTGGAAATCACCGCCATTGCCACATCCTGCCAGGACAACCAGCGTCGCGATCATAAGAGCTGTACGGATCGGGCTCATTTTTGCAGCCCCTTGTCGTTGTAGCGATAGGTCTTGGCCAGGATGCTCATGCGCAATTTCGGACCACCCTCGGGGTCGACCGGTGCGATCTCGAAGTCATGCAGGGTGACGATTCGCGGCAAGCCGGCCACCCCGCTGACGAAGGTGGCGAGGTCGTGATAAGCACCCGTGACGGTAATCTGGATCGGCAGTTCGATGTAGAACTGCTGGGTGACTTCGGGCAGCAGCTTGATTTCCTCGAACTCCAGCCCGCTGCCCAACCCGGTTCGGGTGATGTCCTCCAGCAGGCCGGGCACTTCGGTATCGCTGGGCAACTGCCGCAACAGCACGCCAAAGGAATTCTCCATCTCCTTCATCTGCTGGACATACAGCTCCAGGTTCGCGGCCATGTGCACCTTGGTGGCAAACTGCTCCTTGAGCGTCGACTCCTCCTCACGCTTGAGCTGCAGCTGATTTTCCAGATCGCTGACGGAGAAGTTGTAACCCAGCCCAAGCACCAGGGCCATCAACAGGATGCCAACCACGGCCTTGATGGCGGGAGGCCAGGAACCCATGTTGTTGGTGTCCAGGTCATTGATATCGATCTTGCGCAGACCCTCGAACCATTCCCCCAGGCTCATTGAACAGCCTCCACGGCAGCAGGCTGGGTCTGACGAACGGTCAACTGGAAGACATTGGCCTGATCCAGTTGGCCTGCAGTGGTCGCCTTGACCTCCGTCAGGGTGGGTGCATCGAACCAGTCCGACGCATCCAGGTTGCGCATCAGGTCGGATACGCGGTTGTTCGATTCTGCCGCGCCGACAATGGACAGGGTCTTGCCCTCCATTTTCACCTCGGTGAAATACACCCCTTCTGGCAGGGTTCGCGCCAACTGGTCGAAGATACGCCCGCTGATCGGGCGATTGCCCTGCAGGTCCTGGATGATGCGCATGCGTTCCAGCAGTTGCTGGCGGCGGGCCTTGAGATCACTGATCTGCTTGATCCGCTCGTCGACCCCGACAATGTGCTGGCTGATGTAATCGTTGCGGGCAATCTGGCGATCGATGGCGCCAGTGATGGCCTGACTGGCAATCAGTACGGCCCCGACCGACCCCACCACCACACCGGCCAGCGCCAGCAGGAAACGCTTGCGGCGATGCTCGCGCAGCTCTTCGCGCCAGGGTAAAAGGTTGATCCGCGCCATCAGTCGAAACTCCTGAGTGCCAGTCCGCAAGCGATCATCAGCGCCGGTGCATCGCTGGCCAGCGCACCGGCATTGACCTTGCTGCTCAGGGCCATGTTCGAGAAGGGGTTGGCCACCTGGGTCGGCGTGCCGAGGCGCTGTTCGATCAGGCGATCCAGGCCTGGCACCGATGCGGTGCCGCCGGCCAACAGGATGTGATCGACGGCATTGTACTGGCCGGAGGCGAAGAAGAACTGCAAGGAACGGGACACTTGCTGCACCAGCGCATCACGGAACGGCTGCAGGACTTCGCTGACGTAATCGTCCGGCAGACCGCCCTGCTTCTTGGCCAGGCCCGCCTGCTCGAAGGTCAGACCGTAACGACGCTGGATCTCTTCGGTCAACTGGCGCCCGCCGAACAATTGTTCGCGGGTGTAGATGATGCGGCCGTTGTGCAGGACGCTGAGGGTGGTCATGGTTGCGCCGATGTCGACCACGGCCACGGTCAGTTGCGCCTGGGAAGCGGCCAGCTGCCCGGTCAGCAAACCGAAGGCGCGTTCCAGTGCGTAGGCTTCGACATCGACCACCCGGGCGGTCAGCCCGGCCAGCGCGAGGGCCGCTTCGCGGACTTCGACGTTTTCCTTGCGGCAGGCTGCCAGCAGCACGTTCACTCGCTCGGGGTTGCGCGCGGACGTGCCCTGGACCTCGAAGTCGATGGCCACTTCGTCGAGCGGATAAGGGATGTACTGGTCGGCCTCGATCTTCAGCTGGTTTTCCATGTCGTCATCGGAAAGTCCGGCGTCCATCTCGATGGTCTTGGTGATCACCGCCGACCCGGCCACGGCCACCGCGACATTCCTCAGGCCGGTCCGGGCCTTGAGCAACACGCGCGTGAGTGCCTGGCCCACGCCTTCGAGCTCGGCAATATTCTTCTCGGCCACCGCGTTGGCGGGCAGCGGTTCTACCGCATAGGCTTCGACCCGGTAGCGGTCGCCCTGGCGGCTCAATTCAAGAAGCTTTACCGACGTGGAGCTGATGTCGATCCCCAGCAGCAGATTGGCTTTTTTATTGAAGAGTCCCAGCACTACCAATTCCCTATGACTTTCCGTGAGTTACGGACTCTGTAATGTCCCTTGCGTTCCAACCATCTGTCTTGACAGCAGTGCAAATGACGCCCCCGATGGAAAAATGCTTATAATGCCCAACGTTTTTTTCCGCTATTCATGTCAAGCGCGGGTCGTTCTCATCATTATCTGAACCCTGATGCCCAACTCATTCTTTGCCCTGGATATCCCAAAACCTTGATTCGTCTGCTGAAATTTTTCGGTTGGTCCATCGTCGCCGTTTTCTGCGGACTGCTTCTGGGTCTGAGCGGTGCATTTCTTTACCTTAGCCCCGGATTGCCGTCTGTGGAGGCTTTGAGAAGCATTCAGTTGCAGATTCCTCTGCGGGTTTATAGCAGCGATAACAAGTTGATTGCAGAATTTGGTGAAATGCGCCGGACGCCGATCCGTTTCGCCGACATTCCGCCCAATTTCATCAATGCACTGCTCAGCGCCGAAGATGACAATTTTGCCAACCATTATGGTGTCGACCCCAGCAGCCTGATGCGCGCGGCCACTCAACTGGTCAAGAGCGGTCATATCCAGTCCGGCGGCAGCACCATCACCATGCAGGTGGCAAAAAACTTCTTCCTGACCAGCGAGCGCAGCTTTTCCCGCAAAACCACGGAAATCCTGCTCGCCCTGCAGATCGAACGTCAACTGACCAAGGACGAGATCCTGGAGTTGTACGTCAACAAGATCTACTTGGGCAACAGGGCCTACGGTATCGAAGCGGCGGCACAGGTCTATTACGGCAAGTCGATTCGTGACATCAGCCTGGCGCAGATGGCAATGATTGCCGGCCTGCCAAAGGCGCCTTCGCGATTCAACCCGCTGGCCAATCCGGCGCGCAGCAAGGAACGTCGCGACTGGATCCTGGGGCGGATGTACAAGCTCGGGAAAATCAGCGAGCCCGATTACACCGCCGCGATCAACGAACCGCTGAATGCCAGCTACCACGTGCCGACACCGGAAGTGAACGCCCCCTACATCGCGGAAATGGCCCGTGCCGAAATGGTCGGCCGTTACGGCAGCGATGCTTATACCGAGGGTTTCCGCGTCACCACCACCGTGCCGAGCAACCTGCAGGAAATGGCCAACAACGCGCTTCACGAAGGTTTGATGACCTACGACCAGCGCCACGGTTATCGCGGCCCCGAGTCGCGCCTGCCAGGCAAGACACGCGAAGCCTGGGCCAGCGAACTGACCAAGCAGCGCACGATCAGCAGCCTCGAGCCGGCCATCGTCACCCAGGTCGACAAGACCGGCCTGCAAGTCCTGACCCGCTCCGGCAGCGAGCATGTCGGCTGGGACAGCATGAAATGGGCGCGGCCGTTCCTCAACACCAACAGCATGGGCGCCAACCCCAAACAGCCCTCGGACGTGGCCCAGGTCGGCGACCTGATTCGCGTGCAGCGCCAGCCGGACAACTCGCTGAAGTTCAGCCAGATCCCGCAGGCTCAAGGCGCGCTGGTTTCCCTCGATCCGCAGAACGGTGCCATTCGTTCGCTGGTCGGCGGCTTTGCCTTCGAGCAGAGCAACTACAACCGCGCCATGCAAGCCAAGCGTCAGCCGGGCTCGAGCTTCAAGCCCTTCGTCTATAGCGCTGCACTGGATAACGGCTACACCGCCGCCAGTCTGGTGAACGACGCCCCGATCGTGTTCGTCGACGAGTACCTGGACAAGGTCTGGCGCCCGAAGAACGACACCAACACCTTCCTCGGCCCGATCCGCCTGCGTGAAGCGCTGTACAAGTCGCGCAACCTGGTGTCGATCCGCCTGCTGCAGGCGCTGGGTATCGATCGCACCATCGATTACATCAGCAAGTTCGGCTTCAACAAGCAGGACCTGCCACGCAACCTGTCCCTGGCCCTGGGCACGGCGACGCTGACGCCGATGGAGATCGCCACGGGCTGGAGCACCTTTGCCAATGGCGGCTACAAGATCACGCCGTTCATCATCGACAAGATCGAAAGCCGTAATGGCGATACGCTCTTCGTCGCCAACCCACCGAGCGTACCGAAAGGCGATGTCGCCTCCGACGGGATTGCTGCGCCGAGCACGCAGGCCTTTACGGTCGACGCGACACCGGGTGAAGCAACGGGCCAGCCTGCACCCCAGGCGCCGGCCATGGCCGAGCGCATTGTCGACGGTCGAACCACCTACATTCTCAACAGCATGCTCGAGGACGTGATCAAACTCGGCACCGGTCGCCGCGCCCTCGCCATGGGTCGCGCCGACATCGCCGGCAAGACCGGTACCACCAACGAATCCAAGGACGCCTGGTTCTCGGGCTACAACGCGGATTACGTGACCACCGTCTGGACCGGTTTCGACCAGCCGGAAAGCCTCGGCAAGCGCGAGTTCGGTGGCACTGTCGCGCTTCCGATCTGGATGAATTACATGTCCGCCGCGCTCAAGGACAAGCCGCCCCACACCCAGGCGGAACCGGAAGGCATCCTCAGCCTGCGAGTCGACCCGATCAGTGGCCGCGCCGCCACGCCAGGCACGCCAGGCGCGTACTTCGAACTGTTCAAGGCCGAAGACACGCCACCGTCGGTGAACGAGCTGGGCAACGGCACCGCCCCGGGCAGCCCCCTGCCAGCGGACGAATCGGCACCCATCGATTTGTTCTGACGGGACCCTGTAGGAGCGAGCATGCTCGCGAAGGACGCCCAGGCGCCGCAGGCATCCTGACAGCCCGCGTCATCGTTAACGACCGTCGCGAGCATGCTCGCTCCTACAGTTACAGTTTTGATCCCCCCATAAAAAACCCCAGCACCAGGCTGGGGTTTTTCATGGGCGCTGCGCTTAGCCGTTGAACACGTCATCCACGCTTTTCAACGGGTAGTTCTTCGGATACGGCAGGGTCGCCACGCCGGTCTCGATCGCGGCCTTGGCCACGGCGTCGGAGATCAGGGTGATCAGGCGGGCATCCATTGGCTTCGGAATGATGTACTCGCGACCGAATTCCAGCTTGATACCGCCGTAGGCGTCGCACACTTCCTGAGGCACTGGCAGCTTGGCCAGTTCACGTAGGGCGTTGGCCGCTGCGACTTTCATCTCTTCGTTGATGCGCTTGGCGCGAACGTCCAGGGCGCCACGGAAGATGAACGGGAAGCCCAGCACGTTGTTGACCTGGTTCGGGTAGTCCGAACGGCCGGTGGCCATGATCACGTCGCTGCGAGTGGCGTGAGCCAGCTCCGGGGAGATTTCCGGATCCGGGTTCGAGCAGGCGAACACGATCGGGTTGGCCGCCATGGATTTCAGGCCTTCTGCACTCAGCAGGTTCGGACCGGACAGGCCAACGAACACGTCTGCGCCTTGCAGGGCGTCAGCCAGGGAGCGCTTGTCGGTCGCGTGAGCGAAGACTGCCTTGTACTGGTTCAGGTCGTCACGGCCGGAGTGGATCACGCCGGTACGGTCAACCATGTAGATGTTTTCGATGTTGGCACCCATGCTCACCAGCAATTTCATGCAGGAGATGGCGGCCGCACCGGCACCCAGGCAGACGATCTTGGCTTCTGGCAGGGTTTTGCCAGCGATTTCCAGGGCGTTGATCATGCCGGCAGCGGTCACGATGGCAGTGCCGTGCTGGTCATCGTGGAATACCGGGATGTCGCACTGCTCGATCAGGGCACGTTCGATCTCGAAGCACTCAGGCGCCTTGATGTCTTCGAGGTTGATGCCACCGAAGGTGATGGAGATACGTTTGACGGTGTCGATGAAGGCTTGCGGGCTTTCGGAGTCGACTTCGATGTCGAACACGTCGATGCCGGCGAAACGCTTGAACAGAACACCCTTGCCTTCCATCACTGGCTTGGAAGCCAATGGGCCCAGGTTACCCAGGCCAAGAATCGCGGTGCCATCGGAAATGACTGCAACCAGGTTGCCTTTGCCGGTGTATTTGTAGGCCAGCTCAGGGTCGCGACCGATTTCGCGTACTGGTTCGGCTACGCCGGGGCTGTAGGCCAGCGACAGGTCGCGGGCGGTAGCGGTGGGCTTGGTGAGCTCGACGCTCAGCTTTCCTGGACGAGGATTGGCGTGATACTCGAGAGCGGCAGTTTTCAAATCAGACATGTGGGCATTCCGCTTTTACTGTTGGACAGACTGGTCAGCGAGGATACGCGCCTCGCAAAGTCCCCACAAGACTGACCGGTCACCCCTGTCAAGCGCCCTGCACTACGACTTTGGGCCAAGAGCCGCGGAACACAAGGGATAGACTGTCTACAATCAACGGAAAAAATGTCTACAATTTTCTAGCGCGACATCACCTGAATCATCGCCGGATCGGTCAGTGGCAGCATCCAGCGCGCCTGACCAGGCTTGAGCCCACCGCGGCGCGAACGGTCGAGCACCCAGCCACGCGCCTCGATGGGCTTGCCTTCCAGCCTTTGCAGCGAGTCCGCATCAAAACGATCCAACAGATTGGGTGCAACGCGCAACACAACCGAATCCTGCAATTCGATCCAAATCCCGCCACGATTGCGTTGAACCTTGCTCACACGCCCGCTGAGCAGGGCAAAGCCGGACGTGCTGATCTGATCCGCTTTCAGTACAGGCGACTGACGCCACAGGCCCAGTCCGGCCTGGCGCGCACTGCGCTCCGCCGCCTGCTGGCAGTCGACAAAATCAACATTCGGGGCGACCGCGACCAGATATCCCAGGCCTTCGGCGAGCATTGTCGCTTCAAGATTGGCCCCATCAGCCGCAAAGACATGGGCCAGGGTTCGACCGTAATGGTCTTTGCTTTCCTTGCCGGGCAGCAAACCGACCCGCCCGTCACTTGCCGCCACCAGGGCTTCGAGCCGTTTGCGTGCAGCCACGGCAAACGGTTCGTCGGATCGACCTTTCTTGCCCAGTTCGGGCGTATTCAAGCCGATCATGCGCACGCTGCGGCCATCAGCGAGGCGCAGGGTGTCGCCATCCACCACGCGCTGGACCGCGACCGATGTCAGCCCACCCGGCGCCGGGCAAAAGGCCTGGGCCGCGGAGAACCAGATCGCGGACACAAAAAAGGCGCCCGCGAGGGACGCCTTTTTCATCAGCATGGAAAAACCGTAGCGGCTTCCCAAGTTGACCGGCCTTAGGCCTTTTTCGCGCCGAAAGCACCGAAACGGTCGGCGAAGCGCTGTACGCGGCCGCCAGTGTCCAGAGTCTTTTGCTTACCGGTGTAGAACGGGTGGCACTCGTTGCAAACGTCGATCGCCAGGGCTTTGCCGTAGGTCGAACGGGTTTCGAACTTGTTGCCGCAGCTGCAGGTAACAGCAACTGCTGGGTATTCTGGATGGATATCAGCTTTCATGGTGTTTTCCTCAGGCTAGCGTGCCGCCACCCAACACTATTGTTGAATACCGCACGTAATTAGGCCGCGGATTCTACCAGACAATGTCATTCGCGCAAGCTGTCGCTTCTACCGACCGTCTGCTAGGCTCCCGGCCTTGAGCGCGATCCCCATGTGGGAGCGGGCTTGCTCGCGAAAGCGGTGTATCAGCCAGCATTTATGCCTACAGACACGGCGCCTTCGCGGGCAAGCCCGCTCCCACAGGTTTCATCCACTCCTTCTTTATCGCCTGTTGACCGAGACCCCCCGCGTGCCCGACGCCATTTTGCGCCTTGCCTTGCCCTCACCGCTGCGCCGCCTGTTCGACTACCGGGCGCCGGCCGGGGTCCTGCGCGCGCAATTGCAGCCCGGCATGCGCTTGCGGGTCCCTTTTGGTCGGCGGGAGATGATCGGGATTCTGGTGGAAGTCACCGACACCAGCGAAGTGCCGGCAGAGAAGCTCAAGCCGGCCTTGGCCCTGCTCGATGCCACGCCACCCTTGCCGCCCGCGTTGTTCAAGCTGTGCCTGTGGACCTCGCAGTATTATCAGCACAGCCTCGGCGATACCTTGAGCTGGGCGCTGCCGGTGCTGCTGCGCCAGGGCGAGCTGGCCGAAGCGCGTCAGGAGCGCTTCTGGTCCGCCGCCCCCGGCGCCCGCCTGGATGACCCGCGTATCGCCCGCGCGCCGCGCCAACGCGAGGCACTGGCAACCCTGGCCCAGCACCCTCACGGCGTCGCCCACACGCTGCTGAGCAAACTGATGCTGAGCAAGGACAGCCTTGATCTGCTGCTGGCCAAGGAGCTGGTACAGGTGGAGATCCGCCGGCATGCGCCCGGCGTTCGCCACGAACACTGGCTGGCGCAACCGGAACTGCCACTCAACCCCGAACAGCGGGCCGCCTGTGAAGCGATTCGCGCCGGCTTCGACAGTTATCACGCGTTCCTGCTGGCCGGCGTCACCGGCAGTGGCAAGACCGAAGTCTACCTGCAGCTGATTCGTGAAACCCTGGAGGCCGGCAAGCAAGCGCTGGTGCTGATTCCGGAAATCAACCTCGGCCCGCAAACCCTGGCGCGCTTCGAGCAACGCTTCAATGCGCGCATTGCGCTGCTCCACTCGGCGGTCAACGACCGCGAGCGACTGGACGCCTGGTTGGCCGCCCGGGACGGCGAGGCCGACATCATCATCGGCACCCGTTCGGCACTGTTCACGCCGATGAAAAACCCCGGCCTGATCATTATCGACGAAGAGCACGACGGCTCCTATAAACAGCAGGAAGGCCTGCGCTATCACGCCCGGGACCTGGCACTGGTGCGCGCACGACAGGAAAACATTCCGATCGTGCTCGGCTCCGCCACGCCATCGCTGGAAAGCCTGCACAACGCCTACACCGGCCGCTACGGCCTGCTGCGCCTGAATGAACGCGCCGGTGGCGCCAAACAACCGCGATTCCTGCGCCTGGATGTGAAAAGCCGGCCGCTGGACAGCGGCATCTCCGGCCCGATGCAACAGGCCATTGGCCAGACACTCGCCGCCGGCCAGCAGGTGCTGGTGTTCCTCAACCGCCGGGGATTCGCGCCGACCCTGTTGTGCCATGACTGCGGCTGGATGTCCGAATGCCAGCGCTGCGACGCGCGCATGACCGTGCACCAGCGCTACGGCGAACTGCGCTGCCACCATTGCGGCTATGTCGAGCGCGTGCCACGCCAGTGCCCTAAATGCAGCAAGGTCGATTTACGCCCGGTGGGCGCCGGCACCGAACGGGCCGAAGAACGCCTGGCCATCCTGTTTCCGGACTACCCGGTGTTGCGCGTCGACCGCGACAGCACCTCGCGCAAGGATGCGATGAACCAGCTGTTCGCCACCATTCAGAAAGGCCAACCGTGCATCCTGGTGGGTACGCAGATGCTCGCCAAAGGTCACCACTTTCCCCGGGTCACCCTGGTGTCGATTCTCGATGCCGACGGCGGGTTGTTTTCCGGCGACTTCCGCGCCAGCGAACGCATGGCGCAACTGATCGTCCAGGTCGCCGGCCGCGCCGGTCGGGCCGAAGAACCGGGCCGGGTGATCATCCAGACCCACCTCGCCGACCATCCGCTGCTGGTGCAATTGACCGAGCAGGGTTACTTCGCCTTTGCCGAACAGGCCTTGAGCGAGCGCCGCGCGGCGGGCCTACCGCCCTTTGCGCACCTGGCGCTGTTGCGAGCCGAAGCGCACAAACCCGGGCAGGCCGAAGGTTTTCTCGACGAAGCCTGCAGCGAAGCCGAGCGTTTGCTGATCGAACAGAATCTGACCGGCATTGAACTGCTGGGCCCCGTGCCAGCACCCATGGAGCGCCGAGCCGGACGCTTTCGCGCGCAATTGTTGCTCCAGGCCACGGCCCGGGCACCACTGCATCGGCTGCTGGCCAGTTGGTTGCTGGCGCTGGAGCAGATGCCCAGCGGGCGGGCGGTGCGCTGGTCGCTGGATGTCGACCCCGTCGATTTGTATTGAAGACCTGATCGGGCAAGGGCCCGATTGTCACCGCATATCCACAACCTGCCTGCTAAGGTTGGCAAGCCCGCCCCGGCAACGGATAATGCCCAGTTTTTCCACCAGCGCACCCTGCGCCGCCGCGCCTGCGGTCGAAAGAGAAGACCATGAAAGACACCATTCGCCAGCTGATCCAACAAGCCATCACCCAACTCGTCAACGAAGGTGTGTTGCCTGAGGGCCTGTCGCCGGCGATCCAGGTGGAAAACTCGCGCGACAAGAAAAACGGCGATTTCGCCAGCAACATCGCCATGATGCTGGCCAAGCCGGCCGGCATGAAGCCGCGCGATCTGGCCGAGAAAATCATCGCCGCGCTGCCGGCTGACGAAAACGTCTCCAAGGCTGAAATCGCCGGCCCGGGCTTCCTCAACTTCTTCCAGAACACCCAGGCCCTGGCCGCGCGCCTGGACGCCGCACTGGCCGACGAACACATTGGCGTGCGCAAGGCGGGCCCGGCACAACGCACGGTGGTCGACCTGTCGGCCCCCAACCTGGCCAAGGAAATGCACGTCGGGCACCTGCGCTCGACCATCATTGGCGACGGCGTGGCCCGGGTGCTGGAATTCCTCGGCGATGAAGTGATCCGGCAGAACCATGTGGGCGACTGGGGCACCCAGTTCGGCATGCTGATGGCCTACCTGCAGGAAAACCCGGTCACCAGCGACGAGCTGTCCGACCTGGAAAACTTCTACCGCGCCGCCAAGCAGCGCTTCGACGAGTCCGCAGAATTCGCCGACCGTGCCCGTGGCCTGGTGGTCAAGCTGCAGGCCGGCGACGCCGAGTGTCTGACCCTCTGGACCCGGTTCAAGGACATTTCGCTGTCCCACTGCCAGAAAATCTACGAGTTGCTGAACGTCAAGCTGACCATGGCTGATGTCATGGGCGAAAGCGCCTACAACGACGACCTGATCAACGTGGTCAACGACCTCAAGGCCGCCGGCCTGCTGGTCGAAAGCAACGGCGCCCAGTGCGTGTTCCTCGACGAATTCAAGAACGCCGACGGCGATCCGCTGCCGGTGATCATCGTCAAGGCGGATGGCGGCTACCTCTACGCCACCACCGACCTGGCCGCCGTGCGCTATCGCAGTGGCAAGCTCAAGGCCGACCGCGCCTTGTACTTTGTCGATCAACGCCAGGCCCTGCACTTCCAGCAGGTGTTCGCCGTCGCCCGCAAGGCCGGTTTCGTGACGCACCCGATGGAAATGGAACACATGGGCTTCGGCACCATGAACGGCAGCGACGGCCGCCCGTTCAAGACCCGTGACGGCGGCACCGTGAAGCTGATCGACCTGCTGACCGAAGCCCAGGAGCGCGCCTACACCCTGGTCAAGGACAAGAACCCGGAACTGGCCGAGGACGAGTTGCGCAACATCGCGAAGGTCGTGGGTATCGACGCGGTCAAATATGCCGACCTGTCCAAGCACCGCACCAGCGACTACAGCTTCAACTTCGACCTGATGCTCAATTTCGAAGGCAACACCGCACCGTACCTGCTCTACGCCTACACCCGGGTGGCCGGCGTGTTCCGCAAGCTGGGCAAGAACTTCAATGAAGTCGACGGCCAGATCGTCCTTGAAGCGGCCCACGAACTGGAGTTGGCGGCGAAGCTCGCGCAGTTCGGCGAAGTGCTGAACAACGTGGCCGAGAAAGGCACGCCACACGTTCTGTGCGCCTACCTGTACGACGTTGCCGGCCTGTTCTCCGGTTTCTACGAAAACTGCCCGATCCTCAGCGCCGAAACCCCGACGCAGATGCAGAGCCGCCTGCGCCTCGCCGCGCTGACCGGCCGCACTCTCAAGCAAGGCCTGGAACTCTTGGGCCTGGAAACTCTGGAGCGTATGTAAGTTGGCTGCCAAGAAAAAACCTGCACCCAAGCGTGGCGCCAGCCGTTACCAAGCCCCTGCCAAGCAGCCAATCCCGGGCTGGTTGTGGATGGCCATCGGCCTGACGGTCGGCGCGTTCATCGTGTTTCTGATGAAACTGGAGCCGGGCAAGGGCAGCGACAGCGTCAAGCGCGAGAAGATCGAGCAGCAGAAGGCCACCAAGATCGCCGAGGCCAACAAGACCCCGCCGAGCCCGACGCAACCGGTCAAGCCCAAGTACGACTTCTACACCCTGCTGCCGGAGTCGGAAGTCATCGTGCCACCGGATGCCGTACCGGAGAAAACCCCGCCGACACCTGCGGTACCGACTACACCGGTGACGCCAGCGGAGGCGGCGAAAATCGATACCGCTCGCGCCCAGGCCGCGCTGGCCGGCATTACCCCGCCTCCGGCGCCGCCCGTGGCCAAGGCTGCGCCGGTGACCAAATACTTCCTGCAGGCCGGTTCGTTCCGCAAGGAGGCTGATGCGGACAAGGTCCGGGCGCAGATCATCCTGCTGGGCCAGGCCGTGGCGGTTGAGTCTGGCACGGTGAAGGATGAGACCTGGTATCGGGTTTTGGTCGGGCCGTTCAGCAATCGCGAACAGCTGACCACCGCGCAGAAACAACTGGCCGGCGCCGGGTTCAGCAACCTGTTGTTACAACAACGGCAGAATCGCTGATTTTCTTCAGCGTCACCGTGCCAACTTCATCGCGAGCAGGCTCGCTCCCACAGGGTGACGCGGATCCCTGTGGGAGCGAGCCGGCTCCGCGCGGCGCTCTGACGATGGCATAAACCGCCATACCGCTCCCTCGTTGCGTGGCACCACTCGTCCCTTCCCCCGCCCCCCAGTTGAAATCTTCTCCACCACCCCCATATGAATGGGCAGAAGGCATTTTCGCCCCGCTGCGTGGAGACTCTCCCTTGACCACCATCGTTTCAGTTCGCCGCCACGGCAAAGTCGTCATGGGCGGCGACGGCCAGGTTTCCCTCGGCAATACCGTGATGAAAGGCAACGCGAAGAAAGTTCGTCGCCTGTACCACGGTCAGGTCATTGCCGGGTTTGCCGGCGCCACCGCTGACGCCTTTACCCTGTTCGAACGCTTCGAAGGGCAGCTCGAGAAACATCAGGGCCACCTCATTCGCGCCGCCGTCGAACTGGCCAAGGAGTGGCGCACCGATCGCTCCCTCAGCCGCCTGGAAGCCATGCTCGCGGTCGCCAACAAGGACGCCTCGCTGATCATCACCGGCAACGGCGACGTGGTCGAACCCGAAGATGGCCTGATCGCCATGGGCTCCGGCGGTGCTTATGCACAGGCCGCTGCCAGCGCCCTGCTGAAAAAGACCGACCTGTCGGCCCGTGAAATCGTCGAGACTGCCCTCGGCATCGCCGGTGACATCTGCGTATTCACCAACCACACCCAGACCATTGAGGAGCAGGATCTCGCTGAATAAGCCTGTTCCGGCCCGTGTGCCACGGCTTGTTTCTGCTTGAGGACCGCCAATTACTATGTCCATGACTCCCCGCGAAATCGTCCACGAACTCAATCGCCATATCATCGGCCAGGACGATGCCAAGCGCGCCGTCGCCATTGCCCTGCGGAATCGCTGGCGCCGGATGCAGCTGCCTGAAGAGCTGCGCGTTGAAGTGACACCCAAGAACATCCTGATGATCGGGCCGACAGGCGTCGGTAAAACCGAAATCGCCCGCCGCCTGGCCAAACTGGCCAATGCACCGTTCATCAAGGTCGAAGCGACCAAATTCACCGAAGTCGGCTACGTCGGCCGAGATGTCGAGTCGATCATTCGCGACCTCGCCGATGCCGCGATCAAGCTGCTGCGCGAACAGGAAATGACCAAGGTGCGTCATCGCGCCGAGGACGCCGCCGAAGAGCGCATCCTCGACGCCCTGCTGCCACCGGCGCGCAGTTTCAACGAGGAAGCCACCCCGTCGACCGACTCCAACACCCGCCAGCTGTTCCGCAAGCGTCTGCGTGAAGGCCAGCTTGATGACAAGGAAATCGAGATCGAAGTCGCCGAAGTGGCCGGCGTCGATATCTCCGCGCCACCGGGCATGGAAGAAATGACCAACCAGTTGCAGAGCCTGTTCGCCAACATGGGCAAGGGCAAACGCAAGAGCCGCAAGCTCAAGGTCAAGGAAGCGCTGAAACTGGTGCGCGACGAGGAAGCGAGCCGCCTGGTCAACGATGAAGAGCTCAAGGCCAAGGCCCTGGAAGCGGTCGAGCAGCACGGCATCGTGTTCATTGACGAAATCGACAAGGTGGCCAAGCGCGGCAACGCCGGCGGCGTCGATGTGTCCCGTGAAGGGGTGCAGCGTGATTTGCTGCCACTGATCGAAGGCTGCACGGTCAACACCAAACTGGGCATGGTCAAGACCGACCACATCCTGTTCATCGCCTCCGGCGCGTTCCACCTGAGCAAGCCAAGCGACCTGGTACCGGAGCTGCAAGGCCGACTGCCGATCCGTGTCGAACTCAAGGCACTGACGCCGGAAGACTTCGAGCGCATTCTCAGTGAGCCTCACGCCTCGCTCACCGAACAGTACTGCGCGCTGCTGAAAACCGAAGGCCTGGGCATCGAGTTCCAGCCTGACGGCATCAAGCGCGTCGCCGAGATTGCCTGGCAGGTCAACGAGAAGACCGAGAACATCGGCGCCCGTCGCCTGCACACCCTGCTCGAGCGTCTGCTCGAAGAGGTGTCGTTCAGTGCCGGCGACCTGGCCAGTGCCCATGACGGCACGGTGATCAAGGTCGACGCCGACTACGTCAACAGCCACCTCGGTGAATTGGCGCAGAACGAAGACCTGTCTCGTTATATCCTGTAAGCCACTCTTACCGGGCCGCGAACCTTGTGGGAGCGGGCTTGCTCGCGAAAGCGCAGTGTCAGTCGACATCGGAGTTGTCTGACAC
>NZ_JARZGC010000010.1:0-224024 GCF_041354075.1 Pseudomonas fluorescens
AATGCGGACTGACAGTCGACAGAAATGTTGGCAGATCTGACGCTTTCGCGAGCAAGCCCGCTCCCACATCAGCTCTGTGCCGCCTGCCCCCTCCTTTGTAAAACCCTATATAATGTGCGCTTTTTAGCGATCCTGAACTCAAGGAGCTTTAGTGAGCACGTTGCCACCCTGCCCGAAATGCAATTCCGAATACACCTATGAAGACGGCACACAGCTGATCTGCCCTGAGTGTGCCCACGAATGGTCCGCCAGTGGCGAAGCCGAGGCGGCGTCCGATGACGCGGTGAAAAAGGATTCGGTGGGTAACGTCCTGCAGGATGGCGACACCATCACCGTGATCAAGGACCTGAAGGTCAAAGGCACTTCCCTGGTGGTCAAGGTCGGCACCAAGGTCAAGAACATCCGCCTGTGCGACGGCGATCACGACATCGACTGCAAGATCGATGGTATCGGTCCGATGAAGCTCAAGTCCGAGTTCGTCAGAAAAGTCTGAACCTGCCACATGCCATCCCGCGCCCGGCGTGGGATGGTGCTTTGCCCTCCCCCGCCCCCACCTGTTCCCTCTCAACTCCCCAATGTCGGCCATTTTGACCTGACACAATCTTTACCCGGAAAAAATCACAATTGGCCAATAGGCCCTTGCTATTTCTTGAATAAGAATTATTCTCATTGAACCAATCAATGGAGATGAGAACCATGACTTATTTGATCGACGCCTGGCTGGATCGCCCACACCCCTACCTCAGGATTCTGCATCGGGAAACCGGGGAAGTCTGTGCGGTACTGGAAGAGGAAGCCTTGAGCGAGCTGCAGGATCAAGGTGACCTGGACGTCAGTGGCTTGAGTTCCAGCGAGCCGGTGGTGCTCAAGGAACTGGTGCGCAATCTGTTTCTGTTCTGCTACGCCCGGGCGTTGCGCCCGACGACGGAGCTCAATGGCAAGTTTCATCCATGAGACACACTGCAAAACAAACCTGTAGGAGCGAGCATGCTCGCGAAGGAATTGAGGACGCCGCTGGGCATCAGATACCCAGCATTATCGTTAACGTCCATTCGCGAGCATGCTCGCTCCTACAGATGAATCATCAGCGGTCTTACAGAACGTCGAGCAGCTCGACGTCGAAGACCAGTACGCTGTGCGGCGGAATGCTGCCAACGCCTTGAGCGCCGTAAGCCAGCTCGCTCGGCACGTACAGACGCCATTTGCTGCCGGCGTTCATCAGTTGCAGGGCCTCGGTCCAGCCGGCGATCACGCCGCCCACCGGGAATTCTGCAGGCTGACCACGATCGTAGGAGCTGTCGAACACAGTGCCGTCGATCAGGGTGCCGTGGTAGTGGGTACGCACGGTGTCTTCACGGGACGGCTTGGCGCCCTCACCGGCGGTCAACACTTCGAATTGCAGACCGGAAGCCAGGGTGGTGATGCCGTCGCGCTTGGCGTTTTCAGCCAGGAACGCCAGACCTTCGCCTGCAGCCGCTTCAGCCTTGGCAGCCGCTTCGGCTTGCATGATTTCGCGGATGACCTTGAAGCTGGCGGACATTTCTTCCTGGCCCACACGGCTTGGCTTGCCGCCAAACGCGTCGGTCAGACCTGCCAGGATCGCGTCCAGGCTGACGCCCGGTGGCGGATTGTCACGCAGTTGGTCGCCCAGCTGACGGCCAATGCCGTAGCTGACGCGGGTTTCGTCGGTGGACAGATTTACTTCGGACATGACACTGCTCCGCTGTGCGGGCGACTCTGGATCTGCCGTGCATGCACAGCACCACCGGAGCGCCCGGAACCAAAAAGGGCCAGCAGACTAGCACAGATGTCGATGCGCTGATGAGGGGCGTCAGTGATGCCAGGCAGAACCGAAGCCGATCGGCACCTTGAGGCTCTCCCCGGTACCCGCCTCCAGTCCGCACATTTCATCATGGACCGAGGTGTGCACCAGGTTGAACGGCAGGTCGGGAAAGTCGTGAAGCACCGCCCGCGCATGCTCTACCGAGCGCAGGTGGAACATCTGGCCGCGGGCATCGCTCAAGGGATACGCCGCACCGTGCATGCGCGCTTCCAGCAGATAGATCCCGCCTTCCAGCGAGACCAGATTCAGCTCGTCGATTTTCCCGGCGATGGCATAAGCATGTAGCTCTATGAAGTTCATGAACGTACCCCACACACTGGCGAGACAACATCCCTTAAGGGATAGGCTTCAGAACCTCAAAGTACAAGCCAGAACTGCCACCGCCCGTCCGTTTCACACCTGCAGCGGAAAAATCAGTGCTTGGTGACCTTGTCCAGGTAACCCATGGCGAACGCCGAGACCACGAACGTCATGTGAATGATGACGTACCACATCAAATGCTCGGGATCGACGTTCTTCGCATCCATGAAAATACGCAGCAGGTGAATGGAGGAAATGGCCACGATGGAAGCCGCCACCTTCATCTTCAGCGACGAGGAGTCCATGGTGCCCAGCCAGTTGAGCTTTTCCTTGGTGTCGTCGATGTCCAGCTGGGACACGAAGTTCTCGTAGCCGGAAATCATCACCATCACCAGCAGGCCGCCCACCAGCGCCATGTCGATCAGCGACAGCAGCACCAGGATCAGGTCGGACTCGGCCATCGAGAACACGTTTGGGATGACGTGGAAGACTTCCTGGAAAAACTTCAGCGCCAGGGCCAGCAGACCGAGGGAAAGGCCGAAGTAGATCGGCGCCAGCAGCCAGCGGGAGGCGTACATTGCATTTTCGATAAAGCGTTCCATTGAATCTCACACATGGTTGGAAATGGCGGCGAGTATACCAGCCGCCTGTTACACCCATAAACAGTCGGCAAATCCGCCACCTGCACGTGTATGACAAGGTTTTTCTGCTAGTGTCCAAATCATTGACAGCGCAGTGATATCAGACAGGAAGACTGGAAATGAATGGGCGAATGCCTTTGAAGAGCCTTGGCATGTTGCTGGTCCTGCTGACGGGCGGCTGCTCCCCCGGCGAGGACAACCCTCCGGCCAATCTGGACGAAAAGACGGCGCGGTTCGAAACGTCTCTGGAGGTCATCCAGGACCCCAAGCTCAAGAATGCCGTGACCGAACTGGGCAGCTCGTTGTTATTGCTCGAGCGGGCCCAGCTCAAGCTCGACAGCAAGCCCGTGGAGACCGAATACGGCGAGGATGTGCTCGCCGTGCTCAAACACTATTCCACCCCCCAGGCCCTGGTCGACACCTACATCAACGGCCTGATCGTGCTGCACAAGGATTCCAGTTCCGACTATCTGACCGACCTGCAACCGCTGTTCCCTCTCAATTTCGACATACCGGCCGGTTTTTTCTTTCCCCATGGCCTGCAATGGCAGTCAGTGACCCTGAGCAACAAGCGGGTGATCGCGTTCCAGCCTGAGTGGTCGGAGACCGATCCCGGCATCCAGTTGAGCCCGTCCAGTTCGAACCTGAACCATCCCGACGACCTCACGGTGACCTACCCCTTCATTGACGGCCTGGATGTGCAAAACAAGCACCAGCCGCAACCGGTGAGCCTGCAGGGCAAAGTGCAAGTCATCGCGCCCCGCCGGCTCTACAGCTTCGACCTGACGAAAAAGGACATCGGCCAGACCCGTAGCAACGACAACCTCAGCGTCACGCTCTTGAAGCTGACGGACAACTTCGCCGAAATCGAATACAACAACAGCGCGGCACTGGCGCCTGAAGTCGCGCAAATTCCCCTCAACTCGCTGATTGTCCAGGCCAGGGACGCCAGCGGGCAATTTCTCGCCCGTTCGGGGTCGATCAACCAGAGCGCTGCGCAAATTGCCTTCTATGAAAAACAACTGGCAAGGATGCAGAAGCAAAAGGCCTGGAGCGAAGCGTTCGAAAAGCAGCTCGAAGACGAGCAACGCGTTTTCGAGCAGAAACAGAAAAGCCAGTACTCGAAGGTCTATTTCAACGGGCCGATCGACACGCTGGAGGTCAGCCTGCTCGACTTCTCGACCGCCACGGTGACGCAAAAGGACCTTGACCTGCCAGTCCGTCGCTTCGACCGTCACACCACGCAAAAGACCATCCAGCCCCTGACGCTGCCCGTGGTGGTGTACGACGATCATGCCCCCACCTGGCTCAAAGGCGCGGCACTGAACGAGGAGCAACTGAAAAAAAGCGTCAGCATCCGCCAGTCGGTCGATGACCCGAGCGCTGCGCGCATCGAGTTCGACCACACTCACAGTTTCAACGACGAGCTGCTGGGCAGCGCCTTCAACCCTGGCGAAACCCCGGTCACTTTTTTCACCGAAGACAAACAGGGCCAGCGCGGTGAGCCGATTGAACTGCCGGCTGAGGCATATCAGATCGATCCCTTGAACAGCATCATCACCTACGATTTGAACCTGTTCGCGCAGACACCTGCCTACGCCGTGGGCTCCATGCCGCTGTTTCTGGCCACCATCGACAAGCAGACCCTCGACACGAACGCGCTGCCCAAGGGGCTGGAACTGAAGGGCAATGCGCTGGTGGTGGACCAGAAGCTGTTCCCCGCCCAGGACTGGCGCTTTTTCGCCAGGGACGAAAGCGGTCATTACCTCAAGGAGATTCTGTCGGTCAGCCATGACGCGAGCCCCGAAGGCCCGGCGTTGTTCGACGTGCATTACTTCTATGGCCAGCCGACGCGGCTGGAGACCTATCAGCGAACCGACCTCACCACCGTGCAGTACGGCTTCGAGGTCAAGCTCGACAAGGTCGAGGCCACCAACCCCGCCCCATGATCCGCCCGTCCCTCAGGACGGGAAGCCGCCGGAACTGCGGCAACGCCCGCCATTGATTTCCCGCAGCTGGGCTTGCAGGTGCAGGCACCAGATCTGCGGATCATCCGCCAGCTCGTAACCGTGCAGGGTCAGGCTTTCAACGATGGTATCGAGGATTGACTCAGCCACGAAGGGTCCGTGGAACGGGCCCTGGGCCTTGATGGCTGAAGGTTGCTCGCCAGCCATTCCGGCAGCGAAGAGCAAGGTCCACATGCCCGTATCCCCCGCCAAAGGGCGGATGGCACACTCGATACGGGTCACAAGGCCCAGGCATTGACGGGTGAGGCAAAGGTTGCGCGACATGGCGGCGCCCCTCGGTAGATCCGCTGTTCAGCCCCCAAGCAGGAGCTGTTTCGATCCAGTGATGACTCTCCTTATCCTTGAGCTGAGGATAGAAGAAAAGTTCGAACAGGACGCCAACCGGGACCAGAAGGCGCCGAGCGGTCATTGTGTGAATCTTGACGCCAGAGTGATGGCACTTTATTGGCGGATGCACCCAATATCCTGTGGGAGCGGGCTTGCTCGCGAAGGCGGTTCAACATTCAACACAATTGCTGACTGATCCACCGCCTTCGCGAGCAAACCCGCTCCCACAGGTTTAATCTGCGGCGCTCAAATCAGACCGGCTTGGCCTCGACCAGCGCCTCCTGCGCGGCCTCCTTCTCGGCCTCCTTGAGGTCTTCCTCGCTGATCATCTCGGCAATCACTCGCAGACGCTCGACCACCCTCGCATTGACGCTGCCTTCAGGGAATTCGCCGTTCTCGTCCGGCGCACCGGCCGGCTCGCCCACCAGCAGGCTCAGGGCTTCGTCCGCCTGACGCACCGCGTACACGTGGAACTGCCCCGCACGCACCGCCGCCAGCACCTTCTCATCGAGCATCAGCGTGGCCACGTTGGCGTGCGGAATGATCGCCCCTTGCTCGCCAGTCAGCCCACGGGCTTCACACAGGCGGAAGAAGCCTTCGATCTTCTCGTTGACCCCGCCCACGGCCTGCACTTCGCCAAACTGGTTGATCGACCCGGTGATCGCAAAACACTGCTTGAGCGGTGTTTTCGACAGCGCCGAGATCAAGGTGCACGCCTCGCCCAACGAAGCACTGTCGCCATCGACGTAACCGTACGACTGCTCCAGGGCGATACTCGCGGAGATCGCCAGCGGGAATTCCTGGGCGTAACGGCTGCCCAGATACCCGGTCAGGATCATCACGCCTTTGGAGTGGATCGGCTGACCGAGGTTGACCTCGCGCTCGATGTCGACGATGCCGCTGCCACCCGGATAGACAGTGGCGGAAATCCGCGCCGGCACACCAAAGGCCGAATCGCCGACTTCCAGTACCGTCAGGCCGTTGCATTTGCCGACGGCAGCGCCATCGGTGTCGATCAGGATGATCCCGGCCAGCATGTCGTCGAGAATCCGCGCCGACACACGACCGGTGCGGGTCGCTTTGGCCTTGAGCGCGCGCTCGATGTGGCCGGCGTCGGTCATTTCATCACTTGCCAGGTGACGGATGAAGTCCGCCTCGCTGACCAGCTGGAACAGGTCACCGATACGGGCCGACAAGCGCCCCTGGTGTTCGGCCAGGCGCGCGCTGTAGGTGGCCAGGCGCGCCACGGCGTCCGCCGTCAGCGGCGCCATGCCCTCCTCCGAGGTGCGGGTTTTGAGCAATTGCGCAAACTGCTCCAGGCTCTCGTCGACCATCGGGATGTCTTCGTCGAAATCCACCAGGACGCGGAACATCTCCTGGAAGTCCGGATCGAGGTCCTGCAGCGTGTAGTACAACTGGCGCGCCCCGATGATCACGACCTTGACCTGCAACGGGATGTGTTGCGGCGTCAGGGTCACGGTGGCCAGGCGGCCCAGTTCGCCCAGTGGCGACTCCATTTTCAGCTTGCGCGATTGCAGGGCGCGCTTGAGCGCATCCCACACGAATGGCTCGCCGAGCATTTTTTCCGCTTCGAGGATCAGGAAACCGCCGTTGGCCCGGTGCAACGCCCCCGGACGCAACTGCCGATAGGTCGTGTAGAGCGCGCCCTGGTCGGTGCTGTATTCAATGCGGCCAAACAGGTTTTCGTAAGTCGGGTGCGGCTCGAACACCACCGGTGCACCGCCGCTGGCGGCGTGCCCCACCACCAGGCTTGGCGCGTATTGCTCTTCGAGCATCTTGCGGGCGACCGCGTCAGCCTTGCTGTCATCGACCAGTTGCTCGACCACGGTTTTGAGCAGGTAGACCTGCATCGCCTGCAGGTAACCACAGACGGCGGCGTTCTCCGCGTACTTTTCCGACAACGGCGCCAGCAAAGGCTGCAGGGCCAGGGTGATGGTTTCTTCGTTGAGGTGACGCAGCTGATTGCTGGACTCGCGTTTCCATTGCGGCAGGCTGGCGAGTTCTTCGTTGAGACGCTCTTCCAGCGAGGAAATGTCGTCGTGGAAACGCTCACGATCGGCTTCCGGCAACTGGGCGAACTCCGCTTCGTCGAGGGCCTTGCCATCGAGCATCGGCGTGAACGCGATATTGCTGGCATCGCGATACAGCGCGACATCCTTCTCCAGCGCCAGACGCTCGATCACGTCCAGCGCCTTGTCATAACGCTGGTTGAAGGCCCGGTCGATCGCGCTTTTCTTCTGCTGGTAGGACGGGTGTTCGAACACGGCGGGGAAAGTCGAGAGCAGGTTGTCGATCAAGGCGTTGATGTCACCGATGAACGCGCCGGCGCTACCCGACGGCAATTCGAGGGCACGAGGTTCGCGCGGCTCATCGAAGTTGTTGACGTATACCCAGTCCGACGGGGTCTGCAGGCGCTTGCCCTCGGCTTTCAGGTAACGTTTGACGAACGAAAACCGGCCGGTGCCGGGTTCACCCATGACAAACACGTTGTAACCGGGGCGCGGCATGGCCACGCCAAACTGCAAGGCTTCGACCGCACGTTCCTGGCCAAGCACACCGCGAAAAGGCTCCAGATCATTGGTGGTAGAGAAGCTGAACTGTTCAGCGGAAAACGGACGGGTCAGCGCTTCAGGCGCTAGACGCAAGCTGGCAGCAACAGGATCAGGCATCGGGCTTCCTTACATCAGGCGGGGCAGATAGCGGCATTCTGGCGCTGCCCATACCCCACTGGCAAGGCGCGCCGTAAGCCTAAGCATAGACAAGCCGTCAGCCCCAGGCGGGCCGGGTCTAAATCAGCGTTTCCAATGAATATTTCGCAAAAAGCCACGGAACCCTTGGAACGTGCCTAAACTCCAACTTGCGCGGCTGGAACAATAACCGGCCCTCTGGCGCCTTTTCGGGCCACACCCTTGTCCATTGGTATGCACATAAAGAGAACAAAGCTATGAAACGGATTCTTCTCGGTACTCTCTTCACCGCTGTATCCATCAACGCCATGGCTCAGGCGCCAGGCGGCCCGGATTGCGGTTGGGGCAACATGCTGTTCGAAGGTCAGCGTGGTACTCCGGCTCACTTCCTGGCATCCACCACCAACGGCACTTCCGGTAACGCGACGTTCGGCATGACTTCCGGCACCAACGGTTGCTCGACCAATGCGTCGCTGACCTACGGCGGCAAATCCTGGTTTGCCATGAATGGCATGATGAACGAGCTGTCGGAAGACATGGCCAAAGGTAACGGCGAAGCGCTGACGACCTATGCCGTGGTACTGGGCGTGGCGCCGGAAGACCGTGCGCACTTCGCTGCCGTGACTCACGAGCACTTCCAGCAGATCTTCAGCAAGGCTGATGTGACCGCTGAAGACGTGCATACCAACACCCTGGCCGTCCTGAAGAACGATCCGCGTCTGGCCAAGTACGCCACTCAAGCTTAAGCTCGACTCACCCGCTCTTTTCGAGGAGCGGGTTTTATTTTTTGGACCTGCCCCTCCTTGGGTCTTTGTTTTTTTCGAATCTAAGTTGCCCATTATGCTCAAACGCCTTGCCTGGCTGGCGCTGTGTGTCTGCGCCCCGCTATCCGCCGCGCCTCACATCGACAATCAACGTTTGCAGCAATTGGCCAACGATCCCTTCTGGATCTCCCTGGGCCACTACGAAACGGCCAAACTGGGCGGCTGGCGCAGCTATGTCAGCGACCGCAAGTTCTTTCTCGCGCCCGACGGCAACGAACACCCGGACCGTGAGCTGGCAGCCACCGTCCAGGCGTTGTATGCCCCGGCCAGTGCCGGCGAGCAACACGCCCAATGCGTCTACCCCTCCCGCACCCGCTGGCTCAAGGCGCAGCTCGACCTGACCGATCTGCCGACGCCCGAGTGCGCCGAATTCAAAAAATGGTTCAAGGACGTGTCGCCCCACAGCGCGGTGATGATTTTCCCGGCGGCCTACCTGAACAGCCCGTCGTCGATGTTCGGCCACACCCTGCTGCGCATCGACCAGGCGGATGTGCAGAGCGACAAGACCTCGCTGCTCAGCTACGCCATCAACTTCGGCGCCTACATCGAAGGGTCGGACAACAGCATCCTCTACGCCTGGAAGGGCTTGATGGGCGGCTATCCGGGCCTGTTCGCGCTGGTGCCCTACCAGGAAAAACTCTCGGAATACCGCAGCCTGGAAAACCGTGACCTGTGGGAGTACCGCCTTAACCTGACCCAGCAGGAAACCGCACGGATGGTCGAGCACGTCTGGGAGCTGAAGCAGATCCAGTTCGACTATTTCTTCTTCGACGAAAACTGCTCGTATCGCCTGCTCGAACTGTTGCAGGTCGCACGTCCCAGCCTGCGGCTCACGGAGCAGTTCCCCCTGACGGCGATCCCCACTGACACCGTCAAGGCGGTCAAGGAAGCCGGCCTGGTGGAGTCGATCCAGTACCGGCCATCACGCGAACGTGAACTGCTGAGCCGCGCCGAGACGCTGGACCCTGAAGAACAACAGTGGGTGCTGAAGGTCAGCGCCGATCAGCGACAATTGCAGGAGCCGGCGTTCAAGGCTCAGCCCCGCGAGCGTCAGGCGCTGATCATCGACGCCGCTTACCGCCTCGAGCGCTACCGGGCCAATGGTCAGGAGCGCGATCCCCAACGGGCGCAACGCAGTTTCGAACTGCTGCGGGCGATCAACCAGAACCCGGCGCCAGAGCTGGACATCGCGCAGCCCGGCCTGCCGGAGGATGGCCACGAGTCCCGCACCTGGCAGGCCGGCATCGGCACCCGGGGCGACAAGGCCTTTGGCGAATATGGCCTGCGCATGGCCTATCACGACCTCAACGACAACGCCGAGAGTTTTCCCCTGGGCGCACAGATCGAAATCCTGCAGTTGAAACTGCGCCAGTACGAAGGCAATCAGTGGCAGTTGCAGCAACTGGATCTGGCGACCATCCGCTCCCTGACACCGCGCAATGAACTGCTGCAACCGCTGTCATGGCAAGTCACCGGCGGCCTCGAACGCGTTCCCGGCAAGCACGATGACGAAACCCTGGTCAGCCACGTCAACGGCGGGGGCGGTGGCACCTGGCAATTGAGCGACGACCTGCTGGGGTTTGCCCTGGGCACCGTGCGGGTCGAACACAACAATGATTTCGCCGAATTCATCTCGCCAGCCGCCGGCTTCAACAGCGGCCTGTTGTGGAAGAACCCGCTGGGCAACTTCAGCCTGGAAGCCAAGGGCGACTTCTTCACCAATGGCGAGGTGCGCCGCAGCCTCAGTCTGAATCAGCAGTGGGAATTGTCGCGCAACCTTGGCCTGCGCCTGAGCGCCCAGCGCGAGTTCAGCCACCTTGCCACGCCTGAAAACGAGGTGATGCTCGAGGTGAAGTGGTATCACTATTGACGCAAATCCCATGTGGGAGCGGGCTTGCTCGCGAAGGCGGTGTGCCAATCAACGGCATGGTGGCTGACACACCGCCCTCGCGAGCAAGCCCGCTCCCACATTTTATGTTTCATGACACATCCATCACACCCCTTTCACGATCGCCTCACGAACCCGCTCGTAGACTTGCTCCATCAGCCGCCGAGCGGCTCGGGAGACGACGATGCGGCGCGGTATGGCGGTGGTGGGTGTATTGATATTGATCGCGGGTTGCCAGACGACTCACGAAGAGTTGATTGCCAAGGGTTACCCGCCGGCGTTCGCCGACGGTTTCGATGACGGTTGCAGCAGCGGTCGCCAGGCCGCAGGGGCGATCACCGGCGAGTTTCGCAAGAACGTCCCGCGCTACCTCGGAGACAGCAACTACGCCGAGGGCTGGAGCGATGGCTTTCGCCAGTGCCAGGCCATGCGCGAGAGCGAAGACCGCGAGGACTACCGCAGCCACCATTGGGACGAGCGGGAAAAAGCCTGGCAGCAGCAGAAAGACCAGGACACCGCTCGGGCCTTTCACGCTCAATGAGTCGCTCACAGACATCCATTGAAACCAAAAGCCTGTGACCATGGCCCAAACCCTATAACAGGGAGGAGCCCCATGAGTCGCGCCTTCGTCAATGAAGATAACGCTGCGGCGCAAGCCGATCAGCCGGTCGAACGGCAGGTCAGCACGCAGCCCAATTACGTCACGCCCGCAGGCTTTGCCCAGTTGCAGGCGAAAGTCGCCGAGCTGCAACAGCAGCACGGCGAGCAGTTGGCCAAGGGCGAGCAGGCCGACAAGCAGCGCCTGGCCGACCTGGAGCGGGATCTACGCTATTTCAATCAACGCCTGCAAAGCGCGCAGGTCGTGCCCGCACCCCGTTCAACGCAAAAGGTGCAGATCGGCAGCCGTGTGACGTTCGCCGACGAACAGGACACCGAGCGCACCGTGCAACTGGTGGGCGAGGACCAGGCCGACGCGCCGGCCGGCCTGATCAATTGGGGCTCGCCGCTGGGCAGGGCACTGCTTGGCGCGCAACTCGGGGATGAGGTGCTATGGCAACGCCCGGCCGGGAATCAGACGATCGAGATCCTTCGCATCGAAACCGTTTAAACCACACCCTGGGCGAGCATAGCGTCGGCAACCTTGACGAAACCGGCGATGTTCGCACCTTTGACGTAATTGACCTGGCCGTTCTCTTCGCCGTAATGCACGCAGGCGTGGTGGATCGACTGCATGATCCCGTGCAGCTTGCTGTCCACTTCGCCGCCGGTCCACAGCAGGCGCATGGCGTTCTGCGACATCTCCAGACCACTCACCGCCACACCGCCGGCGTTGGATGCCTTGCCTGGCGCAAACAGGATACCGGCTTCGATGAACAGGTCCACCGCTTCCAGGGTGGTCGGCATGTTCGCGCCCTCGGCCACGCAGACGCAGCCGTTACGCAACAGGGTGCGCGCAGCCTCGGCGTCGAGTTCGTTCTGGGTCGCGCACGGTAGCGCGATATCGCACGCCAGGTCCCAGGGGCACTGGCCGGCCCGGAATTCCAGGCCAAAAGCCGTGGCCAGCTCGCTGATGCGGCCGCGCTTGACGTTTTTCAGCTCAAGCAACGCCAGCCATTGCGCTTCGGTCAAACCGGCCTCGCAATACAGCGTGCCTTCGGAATCGGAGAGGGAGATCACCTTGCCGCCCAGGTCCATGACCTTGCGCGCGGCATACTGCGCCACGTTGCCCGAACCCGAGATGGCCACGCGCTTGCCTTCGACGGCGTCACCCCGGCGTTTGAGCATTTCCTCGGCAAAGTACACACAGCCGAAACCGGTGGCTTCCGGACGAATCAGGCTGCCGCCGTAGCTCGGGCCCTTACCGGTCAGCACACTGGTGAACTGGTTGCTCAGGCGCTTGTACTGGCCGAACAGGAACCCGATCTCACGCGCACCGACACCGATGTCGCCGGCCGGAACGTCAACGTCCGCACCGATGTGCCGGTACAACTCGCTCATGAAGGCCTGGCAGAAACGCATGACCTCCGCGTCGCTCTTGCCCTTGGGGTCGAAGTCCGAACCGCCCTTGCCGCCGCCCATCGGCAACGAGGTCAACGAGTTCTTGAAGGTCTGCTCGAAGGCGAGGAATTTCAGCACGCCGAGGTTGACCGAAGGATGGAAGCGCAGGCCACCCTTGTACGGTCCGATGGCGCTGTTCATCTGCACGCGGAAACCGCGATTGACCTGCACCTTGCCTTGATCGTCGACCCACGACACACGAAACACCACTGCCCGCTCCGGCTCGCACATGCGCTCCAGGATGCCGGAAATCAGGTAATGCGGGTTGGCCTCGAGAAACGGCCACAGGCTGCGCAGGACTTCTTCCACGGCTTGATGGAATTCCGGCTGATCCGGGTCGCGTTTTTTCAGTCGGGCAAGGAAGGAGTCGACGGATTCAATCATGGAGAAGTCTCGGCAAATGCATTGTCATTGGAAGATTTTGCGCCGGACTGTAACAAAGGACTAACGCACTGTAACAGCGCAAAATGTCGCAGTTATGAAATTAAATGGTGCACTAGATATAAATTAACGCACTTAAGCGGGCAATTTTGCACCCAGAAGGGGCGACGCTCTCAAGACTTGCACCAACAGTCACATCGCCATCGCTGGCAAGCCAGCTCCTACAGGGTCGGCGAATTACCTGTGGGAGCTGGCTTGCCAGCGATGAATTCACTGAGCTGCCACTGCCTACATGCAACAGGCAAAAAAAACGGAGCCCGAAGGCTCCGCTTTTTTCATGCAAACGACCCTTGATCAGGCGAGTTTCTTGTGGCGTACACGGTGCGGCTGGGCAGCCGCTTCGCCGAGGCGTTTTTTGCGATCGGCTTCGTACTCGGTGTAGTTGCCTTCGAAGAACACCGCTTGCGAGTCGTCTTCGTACGCCAGGATGTGCGTGGCCACGCGGTCCAGGAACCACCGATCGTGGGAGATCACAATGGCGGCGCCCGGGAAGTCCAGCAGGGCTTCTTCCAGGGAACGAAGGGTTTCAACGTCAAGGTCGTTGGACGGTTCGTCGAGCAGCAGGACGTTACCGCCCTCCTTCAGGGTCAGGGCCAGGTGCAGGCGACCGCGCTCACCACCGGACAGGTCCTTGACGAACTTCTGCTGATCGCCGCCCTTGAAGTTGAAGCGACCGACGTAGGTCCGCGACGGAATCTCGTAGTTGCCGATGCGGATCTGGTCCGAACCGTCGGAGATCTGCTGGAACACGGTCTTGCTGCCGTCCAGGTCCTCGCGGCTCTGGTCGACGCAGGCCAGTTGCACGGTTTCGCCGATTTCGATGCTGCCCGAATCCGGCGTTTCCTTGCCCATCAGCATGCGGAACAGGGTCGATTTACCGGCACCGTTACCGCCGATTACGCCCACGATGGCGCCTTTGGGCATGGCGAACGACAGGTTGTCGATCAGCACGCGATCGCCGTAGCCCTTGGTGACGTTCTTGAACTCGATGACCTTGTCACCCAGGCGCGGACCGGCCGGGATGTAGATCTCGTTGGTTTCGCTGCGCTTCTGGAATTCCTGCGACTGCATTTCCTCGAAGCGTTGCAGACGGGCCTTGGATTTGGACTGACGGGCCTTGGCGCCTTTGCGCACCCACTCCAGTTCTTCCTTCATGGCTTTTTCATGGGCCGACTGCTGCTTGGATTCCTGGGCCAGACGATCGGACTTGGCTTCCAGCCAACCCGAATAGTTGCCCTCGTAAGGAATGCCCGCGCCGCGGTCGAGTTCCAGAATCCAGCCGGCAACGTTGTCCAGGAAGTACCGGTCGTGCGTGATCGCAACCACGGTGCCCGGGAAGTCGTGGAGGAAATGCTCCAGCCAGGCGACGGAGTCGGCATCCAGGTGGTTGGTCGGTTCGTCGAGCAGCAGCATGTCCGGTGCGGACAGCAGCAAACGGCACAGGGCCACACGACGTTTTTCACCACCGGACAGGTGTTCGACCTTGGCATCCCAGGCCGGCAGACGCAGCGCATCGGCGGCGACTTCCAGCTGGCGCTCCAGGTTATGACCGTCGCCCGCCTGCAGGATGGCTTCGAGCTTGGCCTGTTCAGCCGCGAGCTTGTCGAAGTCGGCATCCGGTTCGGCGTAGGCCGCATAGACCTCGTCCAGGCGCGCCTGGGCCTCCTTGATCACGCTGACCGCTTCCTCGACCACTTCACGAACGGTCTTGGTCGGGTCCAGGATCGGCTCCTGCGGCAGGTAACCGATGTTCAGCTCCGGCATCGGCCGGGCTTCGCCTTCGAATTCGGTGTCGACGCCGGCCATGATTTTCAACAGCGTGGATTTACCCGAACCGTTGAGGCCGAGCACGCCGATCTTGGCGCCTGGAAAGAATGACAGCGAAATATTTTTCAGGATTTCCCGCTTCGGCGGAACAACTTTGCCCAGCCGATGCATGGTGAATACGTATTGAGCCATGGAGAACCTAGGGTCAGTGACTGATGAATGGGTGGAACGCAGGCAATGCCTGGCCAGGCCGGTGCGCGTCGACGCTTGATGGATCATGCTGCGCGCTGAAAAAACCTGATTCTAGGAGCTGGAACGCTCCCGCGTAACCGGCAAAGCTACCTGAATGACGAGAGGCAGTCCAGCCGAACGGGGCTGGCACTTTGCCACAACTCAAGGCATGCTAGGCGCCCTCCGGGCGTCCGGCTTATAGTGCACGTCGCGCCAGTCCAGCCCAACCGCAGGATCACAGCTTGTCCAACGTCACGCCGCCCCTGATTACCCGCGCACCGACCGCTGCGCCCGGCTCTCCCCTGCGCGGAACCCTCAAAGGCGTACTGGCGACACTGGTGTTGCTGCTGCTCGCCCTGCTCTTCTGGCAATTACTGGATCAACTGCGGGAAACCCAGAAAAACCAGCGTCAGTACACCATCGACTACACGGCCGACCTGGCCGCACAAGTCAGCCTGAACATGTCGCTCAACGCGCAGATTGCCCTCAACCTGCTACCGATCGTCGAGCAACCGCAAAGTGCAGACGAACAACAGGAGCTTTTGCGCAAGCTGCAAAAAAGCATGCCCGACCTGCTCAGCCTCGCGTTGCTGAGCCCTTCCGGCAAGATCCTCAGCGACAGCGCCACCGACAGTGATGACGCCGATTACCTGGCCGAGCTGGTTCGACGCAGCCGCGCCCAGGTGCATTACTTCAGTAATGCGGACAATGGCTCGGTGGTGCATCTGCTGCTGCATCAGGCCAGCGGCAGTACGCGCGGTTACTGGGCGCTGCGCCTGAAGCCGAATTTCTTCTCGGCCCTGACCCAACTGAACGAATCCGGCGTCCGCCCGTTGTGGCTGGTGGAAAACCGCGTCAATCACCAGGTCCTCAGCCGAGACCAGTCGGGCCCGCTGCCCAAACCCGGCGAACTGACCGAAGCCGATGTGGCCAACAGTGTGCTGACGGTGCCGCTGAGCTACAGCGATTGGCAATTGCGCGGGTTGTTCGACCGTCAACGGGTCATCGAAGAACTGCTGCCTGCCTTCATCGGCAAGTGTCTTCTGGGGCTGGCGTTCTCCCTGCTGCCGCTGATTGCCTTGCTGAACATGCGCCGCCGCCAGCGCCAGGTAAATGAAGGCCGTCGACGCTACCAGGATATTTTCGAAGGCACCGGCGTCGCGCTGTGCGTCCTCGACGTGTCGGGCCTGAAGAGCGCTTTCGACAAGGCGAACCTGCACGGCAGCGAACAACTGCAAACCTGGCTGGCAGACCCGGACCAACGGCGGCAAATGCTGCAGGAGCTGCGGATCACCGAGGTCAACCAGGTGGCGCTGCAACTGCTGAACGTCAGCACCTGCGAGCAAGCCTGGAAACTGCTGATCGACGGCAATCCGCTGGACGGCAGCGCCATTGGCAACCAGGTGCTCGACGCCGTGCTCAACCAGCAGAAACAGCTCGAGCTGGAAATCAAGTTGGCGGACGCCAACGGCCGCGACCAACACTTGTGGCTGGTGCTGCGCCTGCCGGAAGACCAGGACGACTACAAAGCGGTGATCCTGAGCATCAACGACATCACCAGCCGCAAGCTCATCGAACTGTCGCTGCTCGAACGTGAAGGGTTCTGGTCCGACGTGGTGCGCACGGTGCCGGATCACCTGTACGTGCAGGACGTGATCAGCCAGCGCATGATCTTCAGCAACCATCACCTGGGCCAGACACTCGGCTACAACCGCACCGAATTGCACCAGATGGGCGAATATTTCTGGGAAATCCTCCTGCACCCCGAAGATGCCGACTTTTACCACCGAAGCCGCCAGGCCCAGCGGCATTCGGGTTATGCCCAGCTGCTGCAATGCCATCTGCGCTTCCGTCATCGGGACGGCAAATGGCGTCGTTTCGACATTCGCGAGCAGGCCCTGGCGCGGGACAAATATGATCAGGTCACCCGAATCATTGGCGTGGCCAAGGACATTACCGAGCAGATCGAGGCCAGCGAATCCCTGCGCGACAGCGAACAGCGCTACCGGATGCTGGCCGAAAGCATCAGCGACGTGATCTTCTCCACCGACAGCCAACTCTCGCTCAACTATGTCAGCCCATCGGTACAAAGCGTGCTGGGCTATGACGTCGACTGGATCTTCCGCAATGGCTGGCAGACCACCATTGCCAACCCTCAGCAATTGTCCGGCATTTTCAGCCTGATGGACCGGGTCAGCAAGGCGCTGGATAAACCCGAGCAACTGGCGCTGCTGCGCAGCCAGGTGCAGACCCAATTGTTCGTGTTCGACTGCCTGCGCGGCGATGGGCGCAAGATTCCGATCGAATTGCGCCTGGTGCTGGTCTGGGACGAACACGGCGCCTTCGAAGGCGTGCTCGGCGTCGGTCGCGACATCAGCCAGCAACGTCGGGCCGAGAAAGACCTGCGCATGGCGGCCACGGTATTCGAGCACTCGACCTCGGCGATCCTGATCACCGACCCGGCCGGCTACATCGTCCAGGCCAACGAGGCCTTCAGCCGCGTCAGTGGTTACGCGGTCGAGCAGGTGCTCGACCAGTTGCCGAATATCCTGACGGTCGACGAGCAACAGGAAGCCCACCTGCGCTATGTGCTCAAGCAACTGAACCAGAACAGCACCTGGGAAGGCGAAGTCTGGCTCAAGCGTCGCAATGGCGAGCATTACCCGGCGTGGGTCGGCATCACGGCGGTGCTCGACGACGAGGGCGACCTGGCCAGTTACGTGTGCTTCTTTACCGACATCAGCGAGCGCAAGGCCAGCGAGCAGCGCATTCACCGCCTCGCCTACTATGACGCCCTGACCCACCTGCCCAACCGCACACTGTTCCAGGACCGCCTGCACACCGCCCTGCAATCGGCGGAACGGCAGAAGTCCTGGGTGGTGCTGATGTTCCTCGACCTTGACCGTTTCAAGCCGATCAACGACTCCCTGGGCCACGCCGCCGGCGATCGCATGCTCAAGGAAATGGCCACGCGCCTGCTCGGTTGCGTCGACGATGACGACACCGTGGCCCGCATGGGTGGCGACGAATTCACCCTGCTCCTGCAACCGCGCATCAACCGCGAAATTGCCCTGAACCGGGCGATTCACGTGGCCGAGCAGATTCTCGCCAGCCTGGTCAAACCCTTCGTGCTGGAGGGTCGCGAGTTCTTCGTCACCGCGAGTATCGGCATCGCCTTGAGCCCGCAGGATGGCAATGAACTCAGCCAGTTGATGAAAAACGCCGACACCGCGATGTATCACGCCAAGGAACGCGGCAAGAACAACTTCCAGTTCTACCAGACCGACATGAACGCCAGTGCCCTGGAACGCCTGGAGCTGGAAAGCGACCTGCGCCACGCCCTGGATCAGAACGAATTCATTCTTTACTACCAGCCCCAGTTCAGTGGCGACGGCAAGCGCCTGACCGGCGCCGAAGCCTTGCTGCGCTGGCGCCACCCACGCCGAGGCCTGGTGCCGCCAGGGGATTTCATCCCGGTGCTCGAGGAGCTCGGGCTGGTGGTCGACGTCGGCGACTGGGTGATCAGGGAAGCGTGCAGCCAGCTAAAGGCCTGGCACCAGGCCAAGGTGCGCGTGCCGAAAGTGTCGGTGAACATCTCGGCGCGGCAGTTTTCCGATGGCCAACTGGGCACGCGCATTGCCGACATCCTCAAGGAAACCGGCCTGCCGCCCGCCTGCCTGGAGCTGGAGCTGACCGAAAGCATCCTGATGCGCGAAGTCAGCGAGGCCATGCAGATTCTCGACGGGTTGAAGAACCTCGGGTTGAGCATCGCCGTGGATGACTTCGGTACCGGTTACTCATCGCTCAACTACCTCAAGCAATTCCCGATCGATGTGCTGAAAATCGACCGCACGTTCGTCGACGGCCTGCCTTCGGGCGAACAGGACGCGCAGATCGCCCGGGCGATCATCGCCATGGCCCACAGCCTCAACCTGGCGGTGATCGCCGAGGGCGTGGAAACCCATGAACAGCTCGACTTCCTGCGCGAGCATGGTTGCGATGAGGTTCAGGGCTACCTGTTCGGGCGGCCGATGGCGGCGGGCCGGTTCGAAGCGCAGTTCAGCAATGATGCGCTCTTCGTGTTCGAATGAAATCCTGCGGCGATGAGGCCTCTGAAGGCGCCGCATTTCTGCTCATGAAGCCCGCTTGTCTACGACATGATGTCCTTTCATATGCCATCTAAAACCCATTGGGTTAGAATGCCCCCCTTTTCTGCCCCGATCCTTGAGGACCGCCATGTTCAGCCGTGATTTGACTATTGCCAAGTACGACGCCGATCTCTTTGCCGCCATGGAGCAAGAAGCTCAGCGCCAGGAAGAGCACATTGAGCTGATCGCTTCGGAAAACTACACCAGCCCTGCGGTGATGGAAGCTCAAGGCTCGGTTTTGACCAACAAGTACGCCGAAGGCTACCCAGGCAAGCGCTACTACGGCGGTTGCGAGTACGTCGACGTGGTCGAGCAACTGGCCATCGACCGCGCCAAGGAACTGTTCGGCGCCGATTACGCCAACGTTCAGCCGCACGCCGGCTCGCAAGCCAACAGCGCCGTTTACCTGGCCCTGCTGCAAGCGGGCGACACCATCCTGGGCATGAGCCTGGCCCACGGCGGTCACCTGACCCACGGCGCCAGCGTGTCCTCCTCCGGCAAGCTGTACAACGCCGTGCAGTACGGCATCGACGCCAACGGCCTGATCGACTACGACGAAGTCGAGCGCCTGGCCGTCGAGCACAAGCCAAAAATGATCGTGGCCGGTTTCTCCGCCTACTCGCAGATCCTCGACTTCCCGCGTTTCCGTGAAATCGCTGACAAGGTCGGTGCCTACCTGTTCGTCGACATGGCCCACGTGGCCGGTCTGGTCGCCGCAGGCGTCTACCCGAACCCGGTTCCATTCGCCGACGTCGTGACCACCACCACCCACAAGACCCTGCGCGGTCCACGTGGCGGCCTGATCCTGGCTCGCGCCAACGCCGACATCGAGAAAAAACTCAACTCCGCGGTCTTCCCGGGTGCCCAGGGCGGCCCGCTGGAGCACGTGATCGCCGCCAAGGCCATCTGTTTCAAGGAAGCGCTGCAGCCTGAGTTCAAGGCCTACCAGCAACAAGTGGTGAAAAACGCCCAGGCCATGGCCAGCGTGTTCATCGATCGCGGTTTCGACGTGGTTTCCGGCGGTACTCAGAACCACCTGTTCCTGCTGTCGCTGATCAAGCAGGAAATCTCCGGTAAAGATGCTGACGCCGCACTGGGCAAGGCATTCATCACCGTGAACAAGAACTCCGTGCCCAACGACCCACGCTCCCCGTTCGTCACCTCCGGCTTGCGCTTCGGTACTCCGGCCGTGACCACTCGCGGTTTCAAGGAAGCCGAGTGCAAGGAACTGGCTGGCTGGATCTGCGACATCCTGGCTGACCTGAACAACGAAGCGGTGATCGATGCCGTTCGTGAGAAGGTCAAGGCCATCTGCAAGAAGCTGCCGGTGTACGGCGCCTGATAGCGGATGACTGAAAGCCCGGCCAATTGGCCGGGCTTTTTTTTGTCTTGAATATGGCTGACCGATAGCGCCCCGTCATCAAGGGTAGAAACATCAGATCATTAAAAGCCAATCTCTTTAATAGTTCATAACTGCTAGTTTAATAACGACCGCAACAACGCAATTAAACCAGTTAATGGACATAACACAATGGGACAGAACAAAGAACGCTCTTTCGTTGCAACACTATCAACCTCGCACGGTAACCTGCATCTACCCAGACTGACTTATGGCAAAACCACTTACATACAAAAGCTGGATTACGACACCTGGTCATTTGAGGCCAATATGGATGTCTCGAACCATTTGTGCGTCAAAAGCGATGTGTCACCGCATCAATTGAAATTTTATTTCTATTGCATCGACGACTATTATTCCATCTACCTGTTCACCAACGGGCTGTACCATCGTCAGGCATTGAGTAATGAGACGAAGGACTTCATCGGAGCCTATTCGCCCAACAGCGGACAAACCACTTTCAATCTCCTGGACCAGCAGGGCCGTATCATCACGCTTGACCAATTGGGCGAAGAGACGGCATCCATCCGGATCCGCACCAGAGGCGGCAAAACACTCAGTGTGCGAGGCAACACCAAAGTCGGCGGGCTCGTCTGCACGGAGTCGCACAAAGCCAAGCCCCTGGAGTTCAAACTCGACATTGAGAGTCGGGGCGCAGCCTGATCATTTCAACGACTCGCAGGAATAGTTCGAGAGCATTCCTGGAAAGGGATTTGATATTCAACTCAAGCGTGCCTGCAAATATCCACGCCCGCTAACTTCTGCGCGCTCGAAACTCGAAATACAAGAAGCGGACATTCACAGAAGACAGTTGAAAGATCAGCGTTGTGCTAGTTGGGAAATATATCGGCCACACCAGCCTCACGACGAAACATCAAGTGAGTGTCACTGCTTACGTCCAGCGGGCGCGAAAGTTCATCGCGCCCGCGTTCTACCCCACGGGCAGCGAGTTGCTTTCAACCGGCCGCCACGTTATCGAATCCTGCCCGAATTTTCTCTTCAGGCAAATCATCGGCGATGAACACGATCACACTTTCACGCGCCTCATCGGGCGCCCATTCGGTATCCCAATCGAAGCCATACAACTTCAGCACGCCCTGGAACACCATGCGTCGCGGCTCGCCCTTGATGTTCAGTACCCCTTTGTAGCGCAACAATTGCTTGCCGTGGTCTTCGAGCAGTTCGTTCATGAACTCGCTCAGCTTGTCGATATCCAGCGGCTTGTCGGTGCGCAGCACCAGGCTGGAGATGCGATCGACCGAAGGTACCGAACTGACCGGACGCAAACTGACGCCGCCGCCGAGGTCGGCATTGAGATTGAAGCCGCGCACATCGAGCAGTTCGGCCAGATCGATCCTGCCATGATCCACCAGACGAATCGGTGCCCGGCGGTTGATGCGCGTCAGGCGTTCGCTCAGGGCGTTGAACGCCGGTTCGTCCACCAGATCGCGCTTGCTCACCAGCAGGCGGTCGGCGAAGCCGATCTGTGCCTGGGCAATGGTCTGGGCCAGGTGCACATCGGCGTGGGCGGCGTCGACCAGGGTGATGATGCCGTCGAGGATGTAACGCTCGCGCAATTCTTCGTCGATAAAGAAGGTTTGCGCCACCGGTGCCGGGTCCGCCAGGCCGGTGCATTCGATCACCAGACGGTCGAAGGCGAGCTCGCCGCTGTCCAGGCGTTCGAGCAGCAGGTACAGCGCTTTGGTCAGATCGGTGTGAATGGTGCAGCAGACACAGCCGTTGGACAGCGTCATCACTTGCACCGGCTCGTCGCCCAACAGCTGGGTGTCGATACCGGCGTCACTGAATTCGTTTTCGATTACGGCAATTTTCAGCCCGTGCTCGGCCTTGAGCAGGTGGCGCAACAGCGTGGTTTTGCCGGCGCCGAGGAATCCGCTGAGGATCGTGACGGGAATGGGAGAGGACAAAGGGCGAGTCTCCTGGATATCAAGGCGTAAAAATAACTGTAGGAGCGAGCATGCTCGCGATGGCGATCCTGACAACACGGGCATTCAGAGACCCTGCGTTATCGTTGACGACCATCGCGAGCATGCTCGCTCCTACAGGAGGTAGCACTTACCGAATTAGCAGCACTTCGGCCCACCCTTGCCACCGTAACGCGCTTCCTGGCGTTCACGAAAGAACACCTCGTAGCTCATCACCGGTTTGTCCGGGTGTTTGTTCTGCATGTGCTCGACGTAGGTGTCGTAGTCGGGCATGCCGACCATCAGGCGTGCGGCCTGACCGAGGTATTTACCCAGGCGACTCAAGTCATTGAACATGCTGCACTCCTCGATTACGCATCCGGCAGGGCCTGGAAGGGGGCTTCCTTATCCGTACGCTCTTTGGTGCCCCAGGCGGCGATACCGACCTTGAGCGCGTAGAACAGGATACTGAAGACCACGAACAGGAACAGCGCCGTCAGCGTGGCGTTGGTGTAGGCGTTGAAGATCACGTGCTGCATCTGCTCGACGCTCTTGGCTGGGGCAATGACCTGACCGTTGGCCAGCGCATCGCTGTATTTCTTCGCCAGCGACAGGAAGCCGATCGCCGGGTTGGCATCGAACAGCTTGATGAAGCCGGCGGTCGAGGTGCAGATCAGCAGCCAGACCGCAGGCAGCATGGTCACCCACACGTAGCGCTGGCGCTTCATCTTGATCAGCACGACAGTGCCGAGCATCAGCGCGATACCGGCCAGCATCTGGTTGGAAATGCCGAACAGTGGCCACAGGGTGTTGATGCCACCCAATGGATCGATCACGCCCTGGTACAGCAACCAGCCCCACATGGCCACACAACCGGCGGTGGCGATCAGGTTGGCAGTCCAGGATTCGGTGCGTTTGAGCGCCGGGACGAAGGAACCGAGCAGGTCCTGGAGCATGAAACGCCCGGCGCGGGTGCCGGCATCCACGGCAGTCAGGATGAACAGCGCTTCGAACAGGATCGCGAAGTGGTACCAGAACGCCATGGTGTTTTCACCCGGCAGGACACTGTGCAGGATCTGCGCGATACCGACCGCCAAGGTTGGCGCACCACCGGCACGGGCCAGGATGGTGGTTTCACCGATGTCCTTGGCCACCGCTTGCAGCGCTTCCGGAGTAATGGCGAAACCCCAGCTGCTGACGGTCTGTGCTACGGCAACGACGTCACCGCCGACCACCGCCGCCGGGCTGTTCATGGCGAAGTACACGCCCGGCTCGATCACCGAGGCGGCAACCATGGCCATGATGGCGACGAAAGACTCCATCAGCATGCCGCCGTAACCGATGTAACGAGCGTTGGTTTCGTTATCCAGCAGTTTTGGCGTGGTGCCCGAAGAAATCAGCGCGTGGAAACCCGAAACCGCGCCACAGGCGATGGTGATGAACAGGAACGGGAACAGACCGCCCTTCCACACCGGACCCGTACCGTCGACGAACTGGGTCAGTGCCGGCATTTTCAGCTCGGGCATGGTCACCAGGATGCCGATCGCCAAGGCGATGATGGTGCCGATTTTCAGGAAGGTGGAGAGGTAGTCACGCGGCGCCAGGATCAGCCACACTGGCAGTACCGCCGCGACAAAACCGTAGCCGATCAGCATCCAGGTGATCTGCACGCCGGTGAAAGTAAAGGCCTTGGCCCAGACCGGATCGGCAGCGATCTGCCCGCCGAGCCAGATCGAACCGAGCAGCAACAGCACGCCGATCACCGAGATTTCGCCAATGCGACCCGGGCGGATATAGCGCATGTAGATGCCCATGAACATGGCGATCGGGATGGTCGCCATCACCGTGAAAATGCCCCATGGGCTTTCGGCCAGAGCCTTGACCACGATCAGCGCCAGCACCGCGAGGATGATGATCATGATCAGGAAGCAGCCAAAAAGCGCGATGGTGCCGGGAATGCGGCCCATTTCCTCACGCACCATGTCGCCCAGGGAGCGACCGTTGCGGCGAGTGGAGAGGAACAGGACCATGAAGTCCTGCACCGCACCGGCCAGCACCACGCCGGCAATCAGCCACAGCGTACCGGGCAGGTAGCCCATCTGCGCCGCCAGGACCGGACCGACCAGGGGCCCCGCGCCGGCGATGGCTGCGAAGTGGTGACCGAACAGGATGTGCTTGTTGGTCGGCACATAGTCCAGACCGTCGTTGTTGAGCACGGCAGGGGTGGCCCGTCGTGGATCGAGTTGCATCACATTGTTGGCGATGAACAGACTGTAGTAACGGTAGGCGACCAGGTAGATGGCCACGGCAGCGACCACAATCCACAAGGCGTTGATGGCCTCGCCTCGACGCAATGCCACGACGCCAAGGGCGCACGCTCCCACGATTGCCAGCAGCAGCCAGGGTATGTGGCGGAGCAGGCTATTGTTATTTTTCATTTTTTAATTCCAGCCAGGGTGGACAAGAAAGACAGCCACCCCGAGTTTAGCTCTCCTGACGGCAAAGACCATACCCGACATTGGTCTAGCCACCGATCCTGGCTGGCAGGCTGTCACAAGGGGGGTCTATAGTCAGCGGATCCATTGGAGGATTGCGCCATGAGCGAGCACCCCGCCGATCGCCGCCGCTTCAAACGAATTGCGTTCGATGCCAGAACGGAGCTGATCCAGGGGCCCTTCATCTGGCCTGTGAAACTGGTCGACCTGTCACTCAAGGGCGTGTTGGTCGAGCGTCCCGAACCGTGGCTCGGCAATCGGGAACAGGATTTTTCCGTGGACATTCATTTGAGCGATGACATCGACATCAGGATGGATGTGCAATTGACCCATGAAGATCACGGTCAGCTCGGCTTCGTGTGCCGGCACATCAGCCTGGAGTCGATCGAACGGCTGCGGCGGCTGATCGAGTTCAACCTCGGCGATCCGCAGGAACTCGAGCGGGAATTGGGGGCGCTGATCGACATCTGACTCAGGACCTTCGTGGGAGCCAGCCGGCTAGCGCCCACGAGGATCCATTTTCAGCGGATGTTTATTCGAACAAGGCGTCGAGGGCCTGTTCCAGACGGGTGACCGCAATGATCTGCAACCCGGCTGGCGCTTCCTTGGGCGCGTTGCCCTTGGGCACAATGGCGCGCTTGAAACCGTGCTTGGCGGCCTCCTTCAGACGCTCCTGACCACTCGGCACCGGGCGAACCTCGCCAGACAACCCGACTTCGCCGAACACCAGCAGGTCATGGGGCAATGGCCGATTGCGCAAACTGGACATGACCGCCGCCATCAGCGCCAGGTCGGAGGCGGTTTCCAGCACCTTCACACCACCCACCACGTTGAGGAACACGTCCTGATCGTGGGTCGGGATGCCGCCATGGCGGTGCAGGACCGCCAGCAGCATGGCCAGCCGGTTCTGATCCAGCCCCAGGGTGACCCGGCGCGGGTTGGCCAGGTGGCTGTCATCCACCAGCGCCTGGACCTCCACCAGCATCGGTCGGGTGCCTTCCCACGTCGCCATGACCACGCTGCCCGGCACTTCTTCCTGAGCACGGGTCAGAAAAATCGCCGAAGGGTTGGACACTTCCTTCAGGCCCTTGTCCGTCATGCCGAACACACCCAGTTCGTTGACCGCTCCGAAACGATTCTTCACCGCCCGCAGCAGGCGCAGGCGCCCGTCGGATTCGCCCTCGAAATACAGCACGGTGTCGACCATGTGCTCCAGCACCCGTGGTCCGGCCAGGGCCCCTTCCTTGGTCACGTGGCCGACCAGGAAAATCGCCGTGCCGCTCTGTTTGGCATAACGCACCAGCAGCGCCGCGCTCTCCCGAACCTGGGAAACGCCGCCCGGCGCCGATTGCAGTTGTTCAGTGAAAATCGTCTGGATCGAGTCGATCACCATGACCCTGGGCTTTTCCACCCGGGCGGTGGCAATGATGGTTTCGATGCAGGTTTCGGTCATGACCCGCAGTTGGTCCTGTGGCAAGCCCAGGCGCCGTGCACGCATGGCCACCTGCTGCTGGGACTCTTCGCCCGTGACGTACAGGGCCGACATGCTCTTGGCAAGGTTGCACAAGGTTTGCAACAGGATGGTTGATTTACCAATGCCAGGGTCGCCACCGATGAGCACCACGGAGCCATCCACCAGGCCGCCGCCCAACACTCGGTCGAGCTCACCGGACGCGGTGGAAAAACGCGGGATTTCCTCGACACTGACTTCCGCCAAGGTCTTGATCTGCGCCTGCTGGCCGGCCCAACCAGTGCGACCCGCTGGAGCGGCAGCCCCGCCACTCTCGATCATGGTTTCGGTCAGGGTGTTCCAGGCTCCGCACTCTGCGCACTGGCCGGCCCATTTGGGAAACGTCGCGCCACACTCGGTGCAGCCGTACATGCGTTTGGCCTTGGCCATCTGAACTCCCGGCAAAAAAACGCGATGATAGCTCAGCTCGACTGAAACCGGCGCCTCAAACTCGGTCGCCTTGCACTTTTGAAACCCGCACAAGGGTGACGAACAAGCCACCGGATAACTTAGTCAGATTGCAACTCTGAAAATAAAGCCTGATAGGACAAGCGTTCATTTACGGCATCAAAAAACTATACAAACACATTCAAAATTATAAAGTCATGTACAACAAATACCGAGATTTCCGTTTAAACAAAGTTTCGTCAGCTAATGGCATTATAATAGCAACCTGTCTGATTCAATCATTATTCATCACACTCTCTACACACTTGTTAAAATTTGTTTCAGGTAACTCCCTTTACATACAGCCAACTTCTACTCGCTTTCCCAGCGTTTAAAACTCCTGCTTCAAGTGCATCGACGAGCACTCTCCCCGGTGCGCAATCCGTTAGCCCTCACGCCGACAGGATGATTTCATAAACTTTTTTCCGTCAGGCCGGTCGACTGCAGGCAATCTCTGTAACCAGTCGTTTCGAGCGAGAAGCCCGTCGCTGGCTTACACTGGGTAACCAACCTCATCTGTAACAAGGAAATAACCTATGGGCGTGATCAGTGAGTTCAAGGCCTTCGCGGTCAAAGGCAATGTGGTCGACATGGCCGTCGGGATCATCATCGGCGCCGCGTTTGGAAAGATCGTTTCGTCGTTTGTTGGCGACGTCATCATGCCGCCACTCGGGTTGCTGATCGGTGGCGTCGATTTCAGCGACCTGGCAGTGACCCTTAAGGCCGCTGAGGGTGCTACGCCTGCGGTGGTGCTGGCGTACGGCAAGTTCATCCAGACGGTGATCGACTTCGTCATCGTCGCCTTCGCAATCTTCATGGGAGTCAAGGCCATCAACCGCTTGAAGCGCGAAGAGGCTGTCGCGCCCACTCTGCCGCCTGTTCCGACCAAGGAAGAGGAGCTGCTGGGGGAGATTCGCGACCTGCTCAAAGCGCAGAACCAGCGGCCCGAGTAACAGGCCGCTGAGCCATGCGGCGCCTTCGGGGCGCCGTCATTCCTACCAGTAGTTTTCCACCGCCACCTGGCCGGGACGACGGCTGAGGCTCAAACTCATGCCCCGCTGTTTGAGCAGCTTGCGCGTGTCATCGATCATCTGCGGATTCCCGCACAGCATGACCCTGGAATGCTCGGGCGTCATGGCCAGGCCCGCGACCCGCTCCAGCTCGCCATTGTCCAACAGCGTGGTGATCCGGCCGTTCAAGGCTCCCGGGTGCTGCTCGCGGGTCACGGTGGGGATGAACTGCAGCTTGTGCGCGTACTCGGCGAGATAGTCTCGCTGGCCCAGCTCGGCAATCAACCCCTGGTAAGCCAGCTCAGCCGCTTCACGTACGCTGTAGACGAGAATGATCCGTTCGAATCGTTCCCACACCTCGAAATCCTGCAGGATCGACAGAAACGGCGCGACCCCCGTGCCTGTGGATAACATCCAGAGGTCTTGCCCGTCGACGAATCGGTCGAGCGTCAGATAACCAAAGGCCTGGCGTTCGACCAGCAAGGTATCGCCCACGCCCAGGCGGCTGAGTTCACTGGTGAACTCGCCACCCGGTACCACGATGGAGAAGAACTCCAGGAATTCGTCATAAGGCGAGGACACCATGGAGTAGGCCCGCCATACGGTGCTTCCGTCAGCCTTGGTGACCCCGAGCCGAGCGAACTGACCGGCACGAAAGCGAAAGCCAGGGTCACGTGTCGTGCGCAAGGTGAACAGGTTCGGGGTTAACGGTCGGACATCCAGCAGGGTCTGCGGAGTGAATTTTTCTGCGCTGGCGGTCATTGGACGATTCCTGAAAAAAGTCCCTTCAGTGTCCCGCAAAGCGCAGCAATTAAACACCCACTCTTTGTAGTGCCATTAACCACCAATGCCCTTGCAACTGTTTCAGGCATGCAACATATACTTAGAGTTATTACTCGGTTAATAATTACCGCCGTCATTACATATAGATCAACATATTGTTTAATAGAACTGGATACTTAAATTGCCAATTCCGGTAAAGCCAAAAATTCTCACTCACCTGTAAGAACCCTCCTACAATCCATCAAGTGCAGGATCCTGGATCCAAGCCCATTTGATAAAAAACGACGTCTGGAGAAACGTGATGGAACGATGGAAGGAGGCTCAACTAACTCACCTGTCGTGCACGACGGACATTGATTCCGCTTATCGCAGTGCACTCGGTTTCGCGAAGAATATCGGATTCAAATTTTTTGCCTTTTCAACCACCTACAAAAGCAGAAACAACAAGTTAAACACCATTGAACGCCACAACTTCCCGGCGGGATGGAATACAGGGAGGACGGGTGAGAGGCTGACTCTTGACCCCGTGATGGCGCATTGCAATCAATCAATGCTGCCGATTGTCTGGAGCGAAGCGTTGTTCGCCAAGACCCCTTCATTGTGGGAGGCGCTCGAAGCACAAGGCATTCAGCATGGCTGGTCGCAGGCATTCCATGACGAGGAAAGCGGCTTGAGCAGCGTTTTGAGTCTTGCCAGGAGCCACTGCCCGATCAATCCATTGGAGCTTTACGAAAACCTTGGATTTTCCGTGTTCATGGGTCGCCATCTGCACCACCTGATCATGCAGTCGCTGCCCAGCCAACCATCCACCCCGCACCTGTCGCCTCGCGAAATCGACGTGCTGCAACTGGCGGCGGCGGGCAAGACGGCGGATGAGAGCGCGCGCATCCTCAACCTGAGCTCGCGCACGATTCATTTCCATATTCAGAGCGCGATTGTGAAAATGCGCGTCACCAACAAGATCTCGGCAATCATCGCCGCCATCAAGGCAGGCTACCTGAATAGCCCGGAAACCCCAGGCGGATGAAAACCTGCAAGTAATCCAAAGGAAAAAAACGTACCATTTGCGACGCCACCTGAGTGTTGAGCGTGTCACCTTCACGACGCAGTTCACTCGGTCGGTTTCGCCCGCTACAACGCCCCTGGGCCGCGGGATTCCCGTTGATCACCCAGAGCCCCGCCCCATGCCTTTGCTCGAAACGCCCTTCGCCCGACTCGACCTGATCCGCCAGCCAGAACAGCAGAACGAACCGCTGCAGGCGTTTGATGCGGCCGATGAATACCTGCTCAATCACCTGGCCTCGCAGCAACCGACGGCACAGACACGCGTGCTGGTGCTCAACGACAGCTTCGGAGCCCTGGCTGCGAGCCTGGTGGGCAAGGTGCAGGTCACCAGCAGCGGTGACTCTTACCTGGCCTTTCTGGGCCTGGAAAAGAATCTCTCCCGTAATGGCCACGGGTTTGACGCCGTGCCAAAGGTGGCGGCCAACGAGACCTTCACCGGTCCCTTCGACCGGGTGCTGATCCGCGTGCCGAAAACCCTGGCCCTGCTCGAGGAACAACTGATCCGCTTGCAAACCCAGCTGGCTCCCGGTACCCAGGTAATCGCCGGCGCCATGATCAAGCACCTGCCCCGTGCTGCGGGCGATTTGCTCGAACGCTACATCGGCCCCCTGCAAGCCTCACTGGCGGTGAAAAAGGCCCGGCTGTTGATCGCCACGGCTGAAAGCAACGTAGCGGCGACCTCACCCTACCCGACGCGCTATCGACTGGATTCGCCGGCCATCGAACTGATCAACCATGCCAACGTGTTCTGCCGCGAAGGCCTGGACATCGGCACCCGTGCGTTTCTACCGCATTTGCCGACGAATCTGGGTACGGCTCGCGTGGCCGACCTCGGTTGCGGTAACGGCGTGCTGGCCATCGCCAGCGCCCTGCAGAACCCGCAAGCGCATTACACGCTGGTGGACGAGTCGTTCATGGCCGTGCAATCGGCGGCCGAGAACTGGCGCGCCGCACTGGGTGAGCGGGAGGTGATTGTGCGAGCCGGTGACGGCCTGGCCGAGCAGGCCGCGCAATCGCTGGACGTGGTGCTGTGCAACCCGCCGTTTCACCAGCAGCAAGTGGTAGGTGACTTGCTCGCCTGGCGAATGTTCCAGCAGGCGCGGGACGCACTGGTGGTGGGCGGAGCGCTGTACATCGTGGGTAATCGCCACCTGGGTTATCACAGCAAGTTGGCGCGGTTGTTCCGAGGTGTCGAGCAAGTGGCGGCCACACCCAAGTTCGTCATTCTCAAAGCCCGCAAATAATCGCCGGACAAAAAAAACCCTCCGGTGCAGGAGGGTTGAAGATCCGTGCCAAGGGCAGCGGATGGGATGATTCGACGTCAGTGGGTCGACAGCCCGGCGGCATTCATGAACAGGCGCATCAGGCTCGCGACGATGAACAGCGCGAGCACGCTGCCCGCCCAGATCATCGCCAGCCAGCCCAGTCGTTTCCACAGCGGCTTTTTCTCGGCGGCCTCGATTTCCTGCAAAGTGTGTTTACCCGACATGGCGTTGCACTCCTCTTGTGCGGATGCGATGGCGCCTTTGATGACGCCATCGCGAGCAATACGACTTCATGCGCTGGTTAGTGGTACCCATCTTCATGGGTTACCTTGCCGCGGAACACGTAGTAGCTCCAGAAGGTGTAGCCCAGGATGAACGGGATGATGAACAAGGTACCGACCAGCATGAAACCCTGGCTTTGCGGTGGTGCGGCAGCGTCCCAGATCGAGATCGACGGCGGCACGATGTGCGGCCACAAGCTGATGCCCAGGCCGCTGTAGCCAAGGAAGATCAGCACCAGGGTCAGCAGGAACGGCGTGTAATGCGCATTGCGCGCCACCGCGCGGATCAGGCCATACATCGTCACCAGCACCAGGATCGGTACCGGCAGGAACCAGAACAGGTTCGGCAGCGTAAACCAGCGCGAGGCGATTTCGGCATGGGCCAACGGTGTCCAGATGCTGACGACGCCAATCACCGCCAGCAACACGAAGGCCAGGGGTCGCGCCAGGTCATGCATCTGCTCTTGCAGCTTGCCTTCGGTTTTCATGATCAGCCAGGTGCAGCCGAGCAGCGCATACGCCACCACCAGAGCGGCGCCGCAGAACATCGTGAACGGCGTCAGCCAGTCGAGCGAACCACCGGCAAACTGGCGGTTGACCACCGGCAGTCCATCGATGAACGCCCCAAGCGCCACGCCCTGAAAGAAAGTCGCGGCCACTGATCCACCGATGAATGCCTTGTCCCACAGATGACGTTTGTCGTCCTTGGCCTTGAAGCGGAACTCGAACGCCACGCCGCGAAAGATCAGCCCGATCAGCATGAATATCAGGGGCAGGTACAGTGCCGAGAGCACCACCGAGTACGCCAGCGGGAACGCACCGAACAGCGCCGCGCCCCCGAGTACCAGCCAGGTTTCATTGCCGTCCCAGACGGGCGCTACAGTGTTCATCATCACGTCCCGGTCCGTCTTGCCCGGGATGAAGGGGAAGAGAATCCCGATCCCCAGGTCGAAGCCGTCCATGACCACGTACATCATGATGCCGAAGATGATGATCACGGCCCAGATCAGCGGAAGATCGATACCCATGATTCAAATCTCCTTGGTCAGGCTTGGGCTGTGGTGGTCGTCGGCGCCATCATCGTCAGCAGCGGACAGCGGACGGGCCGGGGTGCGTTTCTTGCCTGGACCTCCATCCGGCGTTTCCTCGGCTTCATGGGTCTTGGGCCCCTTGCGCACCAGGCGCATCATGTAGCCAAGACCGGCACCGAACAGGACGAAATACACCACCACGAACAGCACCAGGGTGATGCTCATCTGCATCACGCTGTGATTGGAGGACGCGTCCGCCGTGCGCATCAGGCCGTAGACGACCCACGGCTGACGGCCGATTTCAGTGGTGAACCAGCCGGCGAGAATCGCAATCAGGCCCGATGGTCCCATCCACAACGCCAGATACAGAAACGGCCGCGACGTATACAGTTTGTCGCTCTTGCGCAGCCACAGGCTCCACAGGCCGGTGAAAATCATCAGCAGCCCCAGGCCCACCATGATCCGGAACGACCAGAACACGATGGTGGAATTCGGCCGGTCCTCAGGCGGGAACTCCTTGAGCGCCGGTACCTGCTTGTCCAGCGAGTGGGTCAGAATCAGGCTGCCCAGGTACGGAATCTCCACAGCATATTTGGTCCGCTCCTCTTTCATGTCGGGCCAGCCGAACAGGATCAGCGGGGTCGCTTCGTCACCCTTGTTTTCCCAGTGCCCCTCGATGGCAGCGATCTTCGCGGGTTGATGCTCCAGCGTATTGAGGCCATGGAAGTCGCCGATGACGGCCTGGATCGGCGCCACGATCAACGCCATCCACATGGCCATCGACAGCATCTTGCGGATTGCCGGATTGTCCTTGCCGCGCAACAGATGCCAGGCCGCCGAAGAACCGACGAAAAAGGCGGTGGCAACGAAGGCCGCCGTGGCCATGTGCATCAGGCGATAGGGGAACGAGGGGTTGAAGATCACGGCCAGCCAGTCGGTGGGGATGACCTGGCCGTTGACGATTTCAAACCCCTGTGGCGTCTGCATCCAGCTGTTGGACGCGAGAATCCAGAACGTCGAGATCAGTGTGCCGATGGCGACCATGACCGTGGAAAAGAAGTGCAGGTTACGCCCGACCTTGTTCCAGCCGAAGAGCATGACCCCCAGGAATCCGGCTTCGAGGAAGAAGGCGGTGAGCACTTCGTAGGTCAGCAACGGTCCGGTGACCGAACCGGCGAAGTCCGAGAAACGGCTCCAGTTGGTGCCGAACTGGTAGGCCATCACCAAGCCGGAAACCACGCCCATGCCAAAGTTGACGGCAAATATCTTCGACCAGAAGTGGTACAGGTCGCGGTAAGTGTCGTTACCGGTTTTCAGCCACAGGCCTTCGAGCACCGCCAGGTAGCTCGCCAGGCCGATGGTGATGGCCGGGAACAGGATGTGGAACGAGATGGTGAACGCGAATTGAATCCGGGCGAGTTCAAGCGCCTCCAAACCGAACATAAGTCTTCCTCTGTCAGGTAATACCGGCTGAAGGCTTGCGGCCTACACCCACTGCCCCCACGGATATGGAGTGTGGCGAATTTCGATTCGTTCTTTTTTTACAAACATCACATCGTAGGGAGTCTGGCCATCTGGCCACCGGATCAATCCGCAAAGGGTCTTGATCTGGATCAAGCTTGGGTAAAAGAGTAGTCCGGTTTTTGACGATGGACGGTGTGGTCTATTGCCGCGTGACAGGTTGCCTCAGTGACGGCCTGTCGAAGGAGCGACTTCGGTTCCCGGAAGATCGGTGTCTGGCTAACTAAATTTGCCAGCTCTGCAACTTCTGGTTACAGGTTGGTGATAATCTCGCCCTTCCCTTTGCTCAAGATCTGCTCCTGATGCCCAGCCAAGCGCCTTTGCTGTTACGTCATCACCGCCCTTTCATCGCGTTCTGGCTGGCCCGGATCTTCACCGCCAGCGGCTTTCAGATGCTCACCGTGGCCATCGGCTGGAACCTCTATCAGCTGACCGGCAACGTGCTGGACCTGGGCCTGGTCGGGCTGGTGGAGTTCGCACCGCGAGTGTTGTTCATGCTGCACACCGGGCATGTCGCCGACCGTTATGACCGACGCAAGGTCGCGGCCATCTGCCAGTCGCTGCAGGCGTTCATCGCGCTGACCCTTGCGATCAGCGGCGCCACCGGCCACATCACCCGGGAAATGATCTTCATCCTCGCCTTTCTGCTCGGTGCCGCCCGCTCGTTCGAGATGCCGACGACCCAGGCGCTGCTGCCGAGCATCGTGCCGGCTGCGCTGTTTCCCCGCGCCGTCGCCGCCGCTCAGTCGGCGCAACAGTCGGCCACCATCGTCGCTCCGGCCCTCGGCGGCCTGCTCTATGCCTTCGGCAGCGTCTGGGTGTACGGACCGACCGTGATTCTGTACGTCATCGCCTGCCTGTTGATGCTCAACCTGCCCGCCCGGCAAACGCCGTTGAACAAGGGCAAGGCGACTCTGGATTCCCTGCTGGCCGGCATCCGCTTCATCCGCAGCCGTCCGGACATTCTCGGGGCGATATCCCTGGACCTGTTTGCCGTATTGCTCGGCGGGGCGACGGCGCTGCTGCCGGTGTTCGCCAAGGACATCCTGCTGACCGGCCCCTGGGGCCTGGGTTTGCTGCGTTCGGCGCCAGCTGTCGGTGCCTTGTTGATGTCGCTGTGGCTGGCGCGCTTCTCCGTGGATCGCCATGTCGGTCGCGTGATGTTCACGGCTGTCGGCGTGTTCGGTGTGGCGACCATTGCCTTCGGCCTCTCGACCTCGTTCTGGTTCTCCCTGGCCGTGCTGGTGGTGCTGGGGGCGGCGGACATGATCAGCATGGTCATCCGTGCGTCGTTCGTGCAGCTTGAAACACCGGACGAGATGCGCGGTCGGGTCAGCGCCGTGAACGGCTTGTTCATCGGTGCCTCGAACCAACTGGGCGAGTTCGAGTCCGGCGTCACCGCCCACTGGTTCGGCACCGTGCCGGCCGTGGTCATGGGCGGCTTGGGCACGCTGGTGGTGACCGGGGTCTGGATCAAGCTGTTCCCGACCCTGGCCAACCGTGACCGCATGCATGTGCCGGCGGAAGAAGCCAAGGTCTAGAGCAGCTTGTCGAGGGTGATGGGGAAATCCCGCACCCGCTTGCCGGTGGCATGGTAAATGGCGTTGGCCACTGCCGCCGCCACCCCGACAATGCCAATTTCACCCACGCCTTTTGATCCGAGCGCATTGACGATTTTGTCCTGTTCTTCGACGAACAGCACATCAATGTCGCCGATATCGGCGTTGACCGGTATGTGATACTCGGCCAGGCTGTGGTTCATGTGACGCCCCAGTTCATGATCGGTTTGCGTCTCTTCGTGCAGGGCCATGCCGATCCCCCACACCACGCCGCCGAGGATCTGGCTGCGAGCCATTTTCGGGTTGACCACCCGCCCTGCCGCGATGGCGCTGACCACCCGATTGACCTTCACCGTGCCCAATGTCTCGTCCACCAGCACCTCGACAAACACCGCCGAATGCGTTGCGGTGGCGAAGGCGTCGCGGGTCTTTTCCGGCTCGGCGTCCACTTGAACGGCAATCATGTCTTCGCCACTGCTTCTCACCAGTTCGGCCAAGGCCATCCGCGCATCACCGAACGACAGGTAGCCCTCTGCAAAAACAGCCTGCGGCGTCGTCACGCCGGCGAAGTCCTCCGACGTCTGTCGCGCCACCATCAGCAGCTTTTCCTTCAACGCCTCACAGGCTTGCTGCACGGCGGTGCCGACCGACGAGACGGTAAATGACCCACCCTGCAATGGCGCCTTCGGCAATGAAGAGTCGCCGAGGACGAAGGTGACGTTATCCAGAGAAACCCCTGACGCCTGCGCAGCGATTTGCGTCATCACGGTGTAGGTCCCGGTGCCGATGTCCGTGGTCGCGCTGCTGACGGTCAGTTTGCCCTGCTGATCCAGCACCGCCCGGGCACTGGCTTTCTGCTGCATCGCTTCCCAGACGCCACCGGCCATGCCCCAGCCCACCAGTAGCCGGCCACGACGCATGCTGCGCGGCTCGGGATTACGCTGTTCCCAGCCGAAACGCTGGGCGCCCTGGGCATAACAGGCGCGCAGTTCTTTACTGGACCAGGGCTTGTCTTCGTTCTGATTGCGCTCCGCGTAATTGATCAAACGCAACTGCACCGGGTCGATCGCCACGGCGCAGGCCAGTTCATCCATCGCGCATTCCAGGCCGATCAGCCCAAGCGCCGCACCGGGGGCGCGCATGTCCAGTGGCGTGTACACGTCGAGTGGCAGCAATTTGTAGTTCATCTGCACGTTGTCACAGTGGTACAGCATGCCGCTCCACTCCACCACATGCTCGGTGAAATCCTCGAAACGCGAGGTCTGGCCAATTGCAGAATGTGCCACCGCAAGCAAACGCCCATTGGCCGCCGCCCCCAATTGCAGGCGCTGCAGGGTGCGCGGGCGATAACCGAAGGTGAACATCTGCTGGCGTGTCAGGGTCACGCGCACCGAGCGCTTGAGGTGCAGTGCGGCCATCACGGCGAGGGGCAGCTGGTATTGCGGACGCAGACCGGACCCGAAGGCGCCGCCGACATAGGCCGCGAACACCCTGACCTGCTCTTTCTCAAGGCCGAAGACCTTCTGCACATAGGCCTGACAGTTCTGCGTGCCCTGGGTCTTGTCGTGAATGTGCAGGCTGCCATCCGCCTGGTACAGCACCGTACTGGCGTGCGGCTCCATCGGGTTGTGGTGTTCGATCGGCGTGCTGTAGTGCAGGTCCAGGCTCAAGGCCGCACCGGCGAACTCGGCCTGAAAATTCCCGCGGGGCTCGGGCAACTCGGCAGGCGCTGGACGAGCGTCGCCCTGCAGGCTCGACAGATCGGTCTGATGCGGCTCGGGCGCGTACTCAATGGTGATCAGCGAGCCGGCATGGCGCGCCAGTTCCAGGTTGTCGGCGACGACCAGCGCCAGCGGCTGCCCGCTGTACAGGATCCGATCGTTATACAGCGGGCGGAACGGCGAGCCGTCAGCCGAATCGGCGTCCTCGTAGCTTTTGTCGTAGCTGGCGATGTCCGGGCGATGGGTGTGATCGATCACGGCCACCACGCCGGGCAGCGCCAGCGCTTTCGAGGTATCGATGTGTAACACCCGGCCGCGTGCGATGCGGCTGGACACGACACTGCCGTGCAGCAAGCCAGTTTCTGCGAACTCCCCGGCGTACCGAGCCTGGCCGGTGACCTTGAGGCGACCGTCGACACGGTCCAGCGGCTGACCCATGGGTTGGGTAAAGGTATTCATCAGGCGTGCCCTCCCTGCGCGGCAGTGCTCAAGGCGCGAATGATCGCCCGACGCGCCAGCGCCACCTTGAAAGCGTTGTGTTCGAGGGGCTCGGCGTTTTGCAGCAGCGCATCCGCAGCAACACCGAACGTGTCTTCGCTCACCGTTTTGCCCACCAGCCAGGTCTCTACCGCTTCATCGCGCCAGGGTTTGTGCGCCACGCCACCCAGGGCCAGGCGCGCCTCGCGGATGACCGGCCCGGTCAACTCCAGTGCCGCCGCCACGGAAACCAGGGCGAAGGCATAGGACGCGCGATCACGAATTTTCAGGTAATGGCTGTGCTCGGCAAAACCCGCTGCCGGCAGCTCGACGGCCGTGATCAACTCATCGTCCGTCAGTTGATTGTCACGCTGCGGGGTATCGCCGGGCAGTCGATGGAAGTCTGCGAATTCAATCGTCCGTGCACCGCTGCGGCCCTGGACATGGACCACCGCGCGCAAGGCGGCGAGCGCAACACACAGGTCCGAAGGGTGCGTGGCCACGCAGTCGCGACTGGCGCCGAGGATCGCGTGAATCCGGTTGAGCCCTGTGCGCGCCGGACAGCCACTGCCCGGCTCGCGTTTGTTGCACGGCACGGCGGCGTCATAGAAGTAGTAACAACGGGTACGCTGCAGCAGATTACCGCCCGTGCTGGCCATGTTTCGCAGTTGCGGCGATGCGCCAGCGAGGATGGCCTGGGACAACAACGGGTAACGTTGCTCGATCAACGGATGCCAGGCCAGGTCGGCATTGCTGACCAGGGCCCCGATCATCACCCCACCCCTGGCTGTTTCGCTCACATCGTTCAGGGCAAGCCCGGTGATGTCGATCAGATGCTCCGGCCGTGTGAGATTTTCCTTCATCAGGTCCAGCAGGTTCGTCCCCCCGGCGATGAAGCGCGAGGCCGGACCGGCAAGCTGCACCGCCTCCTGTACCGAAAGGGGTTTGCTGTAATGGAAAGGGTTCATTGTTCGCCTCCCTGTCCGACACGCTGGCGGCACGCCGGCAGCGCTTCTTCGATGGCATCACGGATATTGCTGTAAGCACCGCAGCGACACAGGTTGCCGCTCATCAGCTCTGCAATGTCGGCACTGGATTGCGCCCGCCCTTCATTGGCCAGCCCGACCGCCGAACAGATCTGCCCCGGTGTGCAATAGCCGCATTGAAAGGCGTCGTGGCGGATGAAAGCCTGCTGCATCGGATGCAGTTCATCACCATCCGCCAGGCCCTCGATCGTGGTCAGTTCGGCCCCTTGGCACATCACCGCGAGGGTCAGGCAGCCATTCACGCGCTTGCCGTCACGCAACACCGTGCAGGCGCCGCATTGGCCGTGATCACAGCCTTTTTTGCTGCCGATCAGGCCCAGTTGCTCGCGCAGCAAATCCAGCAACGTAGTCCAGGGCAGAACCTCTACCTGGATAGGCTGGCCGTTGAGCGTCAGGGACAACGGATAACGGACAAACGACGGCGGCGTCTCGTCGGGGAAGGTCGCACTCATAAACACCTCACGGTTGGTCGTACGTTGCGGCGTTTTGGCAAACCGCCGTCATAAGGGGTACGACTTCAGGGGTGCGGGGGTGTTCAAAGGGATTGATGGAGAGGGGATCGGGGGACCGCGGCAAACACAAAAATGCCGACCAGATGCAATACATAGTTAACGCACTCGGTGTAATGTATCGCCTTACACTCGCGGCATGATCAAATCCTTTCAGCACAAAGGCCTTCGTGGCTTCTATGAGACGGGCTCGACACGTGGAATCCGCGCCGACCATGCGAAGCGCCTTTCGCGGATGCTGCAGTTCATGGACCGCGCGGTGGTTCCTGGAGACCTCGACCTGCCGGGATGGCGATTGCATCCACTCAAAGGTGAGTTGAACGAATACTGGTCGATGAGCGTTTCGGGAAACTGGCGGATCATTTTCCGTTTTATGGGCTCGGACATCGAGCTGGTCGATTATCTGGACTATCACTGACAGGAGGCAGGACATGCCCTTGCACAATCCGCCCCACCCCGGCGAAACACTGTTAAAGGACGTACTGCCTGACCTGGGCATCAGCGTGACAGAACTGGCACGACACTTGGGGTTCGCACGGCCTCACCTCTCCCGGGTACTGCACGGCCATGCGCCGATCAGTCCAGACCTGGCGGTGCGTCTCGAGAGGGCAGGAATTGGCAAGGCTCGAATGTGGCTGGGGGTTCAAACCGATTACGACCTCTGGCACGCAGAGCGACGGGAGCAGCCGGTGATTACCCCTTTTGCGGTCCCCGCCTGACGGGTTTCAGACCAGTAAATCCCCAGCCACCGCCGCCCGCGTGGCCTTGCCGCACAGGTGCTCCACCAGCGTCAGGGCGAACGTCAGCGCGCCTCCCGAGCCTTGGGCGGTGACGCAGTTGCCATCGACCACCACCGCTTGATCGACGAAGTTGCAGCCTGACAGTTGATGACTGGCCGAGGGCAGGCAGGTCATGCGCCGCTGACGCAGGACTCCACTGGCTTGCAGCGCCAGGGCCGGGGCTTCGGCGATGCCGGCGAACAGTCGACCGGCCGCCGCCTGGTCCTTGAGCAATTGCTGCAGGGGCTGATGGGCCGCCAGGTGCTGCGCGCCGACGGCACCGCCGGGCAAGGCGATCAGGTCGAATGTCTGGGCCAGCACATCCACCAGCATGCCGTCGGCCGTGACGCGTGTTCCACGGGCGCAAGTGAGCATGCGGCGACCCTCGATACTGGCCACCACTACTTCCACCTGAGCGCGGCGCAATACATCGATCAGGGTCACGGCTTGCAGGTCATCGATACCCTCGGCAAGGGGAATCAGGGCTCTAAAGGTCATAGGGGCCATCCACAAAATTATCCTTGAAGCGTAGTCAGCTTTCCTGACGCTTGTTCGAACCCATCATTACCTGATGTAAAGCTGCGTCGACAGCGTGTTGCGCGGAGCGTTGATCGACGTGTTGCTGAAGGTGAACGTGCCTTCCTGTTTGCCGGCCAGATCAAAGACATACAGGTAACCCACGGTTTTCTTGCCGGGACTGCATTCGGTCAGGTTGCCATTGTCGTAGGCACAGACCGGGGTGCGCGTGCCATTCACGTCGAAGCCGTCGAGCCCGGCGTGCGCTGCGCGGCCATAGCCGACTTCCAGCACATACACCTTGATGTTCGGCCCGCTGTGATCGCATTGAGTTCTCTGCTGCCCCTCGTCAATGCTTTCGAAACCACAGGCCGGCGATTCGACCTTGAGCACCTTGACCTGGCTCAGCGGTGCCGCCGATGCCGCCATGGCGCCCTGTGTTCCAAGCGCCAGCATCCACCCGGCTGCGAATGCGCTCAACAGATACTTGTTCATGCCGTTCCCCATCCCCAAAACCAGCGCGCAGTATGGCGCACTTGGCTTTAACGCAAAACATCGACGACGATCACTGCCATTAGCAGCCATGGCGCCACGCTGCTGGTATGATGCGCGGCTTTTTCCGACCCACAGAAAATTCCAGGCGCCTGCAGCGGTCTGTGCTTTGCTGTTGAGGTCGATACATTCACGGCGCCGGGCGCGCCACGGGGAGCAGACATGCTGGAAAGGCTGTTTCAACTCAAGGCACACAACACCAACGTGCGCACCGAAATTCTTGCGGGCGTCACGACTTTCCTGGCCATGGCCTACATTCTGTTCGTCAACCCGAGCATTCTCGGCGAGACTGGCATGGACAAGGGCGCGGTGTTCGTCGCGACCTGCCTGGCCGCCGCCATCGGCTCCACGGTCATGGGCCTGATCGCCAACTACCCGATCGCCCTCGCGCCCGGCATGGGCCTGAACGCTTTCTTCACCTACACCGTGGTCCTGCACATGGGCCATACCTGGCAAGTGGCGCTCGGCGCGGTGTTCATCTCGGCGGTGCTGTTCTTTCTGCTGTCGATCTTCCGCATCCGGGAATGGATCATCAACAGCATCCCGTTGCCGCTGCGCTCGGCGATTGCCGCCGGTATCGGCCTGTTCCTGGCGCTGATCGCCTTGCACAACGCCGGCATCGTGGTCAGCAACCCGGCGACCATGGTCGGTTTGGGCGACCTGAAGCAACCGGCTCCGATCCTGGCCACCCTCGGTTTTGCCCTGATCGTCGGCCTGGAAGCGCTGGCGGTGCGCGGTGCCGTGCTGATCGGCATCCTGGCGGTCACCATCGTCTCGATCCTGATGGGCTTCACCCCGTTCGGTGGCGTGACGTCCATGCCACCCTCGCTGGCGCCAACCTTCCTGCAACTGGACATCAAGGGTGCACTGGACATCGGCCTGGTCAGCGTGATCTTCGCGTTCCTGTTCGTCGACCTGTTCGACAACTCGGGCACCCTGATCGGCGTCGCCAAGCGTGCCGGCCTGATGGGCAAGGACGGCCACATGCCGAAGATGGGGCGTGCGCTGATTGCCGACAGCACGGCCGCCATGGCCGGTTCGCTGCTGGGTACGTCGACCACCACCAGCTACATCGAATCCGCAGCCGGCGTGAGCGCCGGTGGTCGCACCGGCCTGACGGCGATCGTAGTGGCGATCCTGTTCCTGCTGGCGCTGTTCTTCTCGCCACTGGCCGCCAGCGTTCCAGCCTTCGCGACCGCGCCGGCGCTGCTGTTCGTCGCCGTGCTGATGACATCCGGTCTGGCCGAAATAGACTGGGAAGACATTACCGTGGCCGCTCCCGTGGTGGTCACCGCCCTGGCCATGCCGTTCACTTACTCCATCGCCAACGGCATCGCTTTCGGTTTCATCGCCTGGACGGCAATCAAACTGCTGTCCGGTCGTGGCCGTGAACTGAACGCGGCGCTGGTGATTCTGTCGATTCTGTTCGTGATCAAGTTGGGTTGGTTCAACGCATGACTTTTGATTCCCAGGCTTACACCGTCCAGCTTGAAGAAAAGGTGGCGCGCCTGCGCGACCTGCTGGCTCCGTTCGATGCGCCAGAGCCCGTGGTCTTCGATTCGCCGCTGAAGAACTTCCGCCTGCGTGCCGAGTTCCGCCTGTGGCGCGAAGCCGGTGAGCGCCATTACGCGATGTTTTCCCAGGAAGACAAACGCACGCCGATCCTGATCGAAGAGTTCCCGATTGCCAGCCTGCGCATCAACGAATTGATGCCAAAGCTCAAAGCCGCCTGGCAAGCCAGCGCGGCCCTGAGCCACAAGCTGTTTCAGGTGGAGTTCCTGACCACCCTGGCCGGCGACGCGATGATCACCCTGTGCTATCACCGCCCGCTGGATGAACACTGGCATGCAGCGGCTTCGAAGCTGGCAGCGGACCTGAACGTCAGCGTGATCGGTCGCTCCAAGGGCAAGCGTGAAGTGATCGGTCACGATTACGTGGTCGAAAAACTTGAAGTCGGTGGTCGCACCTTCAGCTACCGCCAACCGGAGGGCGCATTCACCCAGCCCAACGGCACCGTGAACCAGAAGATGCTCAACTGGGCCTACGATGCGCTGGGCGAGCGCACCGACGATTTGCTGGAACTGTATTGCGGCAACGGCAACTTCACGCTGCCCCTCGCTACTCGCGTGCGCAAGGTGCTGGCCACCGAGATCAGCAAGACGTCGGTCAACGCAGCCCTGAGCAACCTCGGCGAAAACGCGGTGGATAACGTCACGCTGGTGCGCCTGTCCGCCGAAGAGCTGACCGAAGCCCTGAATGAAGTGCGTCCGTTCCGTCGCCTGCACGGCATCGACCTCAAGAGCTACGAGTTCGGCAGCGTGTTCGTTGACCCGCCCCGTGCAGGGATGGACCCGGACACCTGCGAGCTGACCCGACGCTTCGACAACATCCTGTACATCTCCTGCAACCCGCAGACTCTGGCCGCCAACATCGCCCAGTTGCATGACACCCATCGCATCACCCGCTGTGCAATGTTCGACCAGTTCCCGTGGACCCACCACATGGAATCCGGCGTGCTGCTGACCCGGCGTTAAGCGCAGCCCTCCCTTACAAAACAGCCGTCAGTACGACGGCTTTTTTGTGCCCGGTCATTCGGGGGTTTCGGTTTTGCGCGGGCGCCCGCCCTTGCGGCCATTCTCCCTGGCAGCCTCGGCCTTGGCGGCGCTGCTCTGGCGGCCGTTGCGCGAAGCGATGAGCGAGGCCGCCATATCCATTAACGGTTTATTCGCGGAAATCATTCCGGCGATGGAGATGTGCAGATCCTTGCCCTCATGACAGAGCGCGGTGCCGGCATGGCCAACGGTGAGATCAGCGTAATCCTCGACCGCGAAGTCATCGAATTCCGGGTACTGCCTCACAGGTAGCAGCACTCCGGCACCATCGATGAAGCACACCGCCAGACATGGTTCAATGAACGCCACCGAAGTCGCCTCGAAGGTTTTTTTCTGACGGTGCTGACCGCGCCGGATGGCCTTTTCCAGCACAGCCTCGGTGACAGGCCGGCCTGCGCCTTTTTTTGCTTGTATCGTTGTCATAATCGAATCTCCACACCCTGCGAGTCGCCTATCAGCGACAACAGGGTCTTGTTGGCTGCGGGGTCGTAACGAGCCGAATAAATCATGTGAGTGATACTGGCGACCCGTTTGATCGCGACGACTTCATGGGTTTGCCCGTTCCAGATCTGGTGATCCAGACAAACTGTGCGCAACTTGCCCCACCAGATGCGCCGGGCACGACGCAGGTTGAAGGGTTGCTCAAGTCCATCGCGTAATCCTTCCAGGACGGCCAGCGGCGGGCGCGTTGAGTGAGGGACCACATCCCATAGCTCCACATCGTTGTGCCAGAAACTGAATCGAAAGCGCGCGCTCCAGGCTCCGGCATTGACATGGACATGAGGCGGACAGTGTTCATCACGCAGCAGGATGACGACTGAAAGACCTTTGTACTGGAACAATTTCATGCTAACCCATCCGTTAGGTTAATGAGCATACTTGCTCGTCATTCCTTGAATAATCCGATAGCCGGTGCAGATTCCCATTCGGGTGTCCGTGATCAAGGCTAGCCGTGGGAAGGGCCGAGAGCCGCCCACCTGAGGGCAAAAATGGTAAGCAATCCTTTCTATAATTTGATAAATACGGCGTCAGCCCTTTTCATTTGATCCCCGGTGTAATCAATCATGCAGCGCACATTCGACGATCTTCAGCTCGGCAGCATCGAACTGTTTTGCCTGGCCGCCGAAGCCGGCAGCTTCACCGCTGCGGCACTGGTGGCGGGCGTCACGCCGGCAGCGGTGAGTCGTTCGGTGTCGCGCATGGAGGAGCGCCTGGGCGTCAGGTTGTTCGCGCGCACCACGCGCAGCGTGAAACTGACCGACAGCGGGCGCCGGTATTACGAGGAATGCCGGCAAGCGCTGGCGCAACTGGTCGAAGCGCAGCGCGAAGTGATGGGCCAGCAGCAGGAGCCGTCCGGGACCTTGCGCGTCAGTATCCCGACGACCTACGCCCATCACCGGATCCTGCCGCTGTTACCGGCTTTTCGGCAGCGGTTTCCCCAGGTGAAAGTCGAGGCGCACATCAGCAATCGCAACATCGACTTTGTCGGCGAAGGCTATGACATGGCCATTCGCGTGCGGGCGATCCCGGATTCGGGGCTGATTGCCCGACAACTTGAAGAGGCGGAACTGGTCCTGATTGCCACGCCCGAATACCTCAAACGCGCAGGCACCCCGCAAACCCTGGACGACCTCAAGCAGCACGAATGCATCCAGTACGAGTTGCCCAGCAGCGGCCGGCGCATCGCCTGGCTGTTTAACGACAACGGCGAGCAGCGCGAGATTCTTGCCGAGGGCAATCTCAGTTGCTCCGACGACGTGCTGGGCGGGGTAACCCTGGCCAAACACGGCGCCGGCCTGTTTCAGACCTATCGCTTCATCGTCGAAAAGGAGTTGGCCGACGGCTCGCTGGTTCAAGTCCTCGAACCCTTCGGTGGACGCTCGCGCCCGTTCACCCTGCTCTACCCGCAGAGCCGGCACATGCCATTGCGGTTACGAGCGTTCATCGATTTTCTGCTTGAGCAGCTACCTCGCTTGAAACCCTGAAACCGTCCGATCACCGAACACAATAGGCCGGGTCCACGCCACTTCAATTGACCAAATTAACCGACTGGTACATTTTATCTCCACAGGCTGAACCTCAGCCCATCCAACAATAAAAAGTGGAGAGACCCGATGAAACCGATCGTTCAGGTGCTCAACGGCCCGAACCTCAACCTGCTGGGCACCCGGGAGCCGGGCACCTACGGCCATGAGACCCTGGCGGATATTTCAGCCTTGTGCGCACATGCCGCCGAGGAATTCAGCCTGGCGGTGGAGTTTCGCCAGACCAACCATGAAGGCGAACTGCTCGACTGGATTCACGCCGCCCGCGGCCGCTGTGCCGGGATCGTGATCAACCCTGCGGCCTGGACGCACACCTCGGTCGCGATTCGCGACGCTCTGGTTGCAAGCGAATTGCCGGTCATCGAAGTGCACTTGTCGAACGTCCACGCGCGCGAACCTTTCCGCCACCATTCCTTCGTTTCTGCGATTGCCACAGCGGTGATGGCCGGGTTCGGCAGCCACGGTTATCGGCTGGCGCTGGAGCATTTCAGCCTGCGCCTGAAAGGATGAACGCCATGACTCGCCACAATGCAGTACTGGCTGGCCTGATCGGCGCCGGCATCCAGGCTTCGCGCACGCCCGCGCTGCATGAGCAGGAGGGCGATGCCCAAGGCTTGCGCTACCTGTATCGCCTGATTGACCTCGATCAACTGCAACTCGACAGCCTGGCCCTACCCGACCTGCTGAAGGCGGCCGAGCAGATGGGCTTCACCGGCCTGAACATCACCTACCCGTGCAAGCAGACGATCCTTCCCCTGCTCGACGAATTGTCCGACGAAGCTCGGGGCATCGGTGCTGTAAACACGGTGGTGTTGAAGGATGGCAAACGCATCGGCCACAACACCGACTGCCTGGGTTTCGCCGAGGGTTTCCGGCGCGGCTTGAAGGATGCAGCGCTCGAGCGTGTCGTGCAGATGGGCGCCGGAGGTGCCGGGGCGGCGGTGGCCCACGCCTTGTTGAGCGAAGGTGTCCAACGGCTGAGTATTTTCGACGTGGAAACCAGCCGTGCCCAGAGCCTGGCGAACAACCTCAGTCAGCATTTCGGCCCCAACCGCGCCGTGGCCGGGCACGATCTGCCGGGCACCCTGGCGCAGGCCGACGGCCTGGTCAACACCACGCCCATGGGCATGCAGAAGTTGCCGGGCATGCCGGTCCCGGCAGCCCTGCTTCGACCGCAGTTATGGGTGGCGGAGATCGTTTACTTTCCGCTGGAAACCGAGTTGCTGCGCCACGCTCGTGCCTTGGGTTGCCGGACGCTGGATGGCGGCACCATGGCGGTGTTCCAGGCGGTGAAGGCGTTTGAATTGTTCAGCGGCGTGGCGCCGGATGCGCAGCGAATGCTTGCGCATTTTCAGCGCATGAATGGCTGAGCAAGGGCCGTGGACCGGGAGCCGGAACCGGGTGCCGGAACCGGGAGCCGGCTCCCGGTAAACGCCGTCAGGCCTGCAAATAGCGCAACACCGACTCGCAGATCATCTGTCGGTGACGCTGTTTGACGCTTTCTTCCGGCAGCTCGATCTGAAAAATCTCACCGATCGTGTGGCGGTTCGACACGCGGTAGAAGCAGAACGAACTGATCAGCAGGTGCACATCCAACGGCTGCAGCCCCGGACGGAACACGCCCTCTTCAACTCCGCGCTGCAGAATCACCCCCAGTGAATCGAGAATGGTGTTGTTCATCGCCTTGATTGCATCGGAACGCTTCACATAGTCAGCGTTGTGAATGTTCTCGATGCTGACGATGCGCACGAAGTCGACATTGCGGTCATGGTGATCGAAGGTGAACTCGACCAGCCGCCGAATCGCTTCCTGCGGCGCCAGTTCGGCCAGGTGCAGGCGGCTTTCGGTGCTGCGGATGTCGCCGTAGAGTTTCTCCAGCACCTCGACGTACAACTGCTCCTTGCTGCCGAAGTAGTAATAGATCATGCGCTTGGAGGTGTGAATACGCTCGGCGATCGCATCGACGCGAGCACCGGAAAGCCCCTGCTGGACGAACTCGACAATGGCTTCTTGAAGAATGTTCTCGCGGGTCTTTTCGGGGTTGTTCTTGCGACTCTTTCGAGGCTCGGCCAAGGGTTCGTCGGGCGCTGGGGAGAGTTCTGAAATTAAGGTCATTGTGGGCTCACGGCCATCACTGCACAGGCTGGCGATTATGAGCCGCACTGCACAGTGAAGGAAGCCGCGCGGCGTCGGTTTAACCTCGTGCTTACCAAATTCCTACAACTTGGCCTGACGAATCGTACCGCTACGGGACTTGGCCATGGCCGCCAGGCGTACTGCCACGTTGGCCGCGCCGTAACCGGCATAGCCGTTCCTGCGCTGGATGATCTCAAAGAAGAACCGGCCTTCGAACGGTTCGGTGTACACGTGAAACAGCTCGCCCCCCTGGGGGTCGCGGTCGTACAGCACGTTGTAGTAGGCCAGTTCGCTCAGGAACTCATCGTCGAAATCGAAGCGGGCCGCCAGGTCGTCGTAGTAATTGAGCGGGATGTCCAGCAACGGTACGCCCGCCTCCTTGGCGCGGCTGACTTCGGCGAAGATATCGTCGCAGTCGAACGCAATGTGATGCACACCGGAGCCGCGATAACTCGACAGCGCGTGTGAGATCGCGGTGTTGCGGTTCTCGGAAATGTTCAAGGGCAGGCGGATCGAACTGTCACGGCTGCGCAGGGCCCGGCTCTTCACCAACCCGTAGGGGTCTGGCAGCACGACTTCATCGTCAGCCTCGAAATCCAGCAGGCTCTTGTAGAACAGCACCCAGCTGTCGAGGCTGTCGGCCGGCAAGGCCATCGCCATGTGATCGATGCGCTTGAGGCCGCCACGGGCCACGGCGTCCGGTTGCAGATGGAAATCGGTGTGATAGACGTCGGCCTGCTGGTCCACCAGGTAGATCAGGCTGCCATCCGGCGCCCGCACGGCGGCCAGTTCCAGCTCGTTGGGGCCGACCAGCCCGCGATAGGGCTGCCCCCTGTAAGCCACCGCCCGCGCCAGTGCGCTGGTGCTGTCCTGCACCCGCACCGCCGTGGCGCAGAGCGACGGACCGTGGGCCTCGAAAAAACTGTGGGCGAACGAATAGGGCTCGCAGTTGAGGATCAGGTTGATATCGCCCTGGCGCATCAGGCTCACGCTTTTGGAGCGATGCTGCCCGGCCTTGACGAACCCCAGTCGCTCCAGCCAATGGGACAGCTTGGCCCCAAGGCTCTCGTCCACGGCAAACTCGAGAAACTCGATGCCGTTGTACTCGCTGGCCTTGGGGGTCTCGAACAGAATGTCGTCGTGCGGCGCGGGCCGGACTTGCTGTGCCAGACGCTCGCGGGTTTTCTCTTCCAGGTACAGCAACGAGCGCAGGCCGTCAGCAGCATTGGCGCGGGGTGGCGCGGCCCGGAAGCCGTCGTTGAAGATCTCCAGCGACAACGGCCCGGTGTAGCCGCTCTGGATGATCGGCGCGAGAAAGCCCGGCAGGTCGAACTCACCCTGGCCCGGGAAGCAGCGAAAATGCCGACTCCACTCCAGTACGTCCATGGCCAGGATCGGCGCGTCGGCCATTTGCACGAAGAAAATCTTCTCGCCGGGAATATCGGCAATGGCGCTCGGGTCGCCCTTGAGCGACAAGGTGTGAAAACTGTCGAGCAGTACACCCAGGCTCGGGTGATCGGCCTGGCGGACGATGTTCCACACCTGTTGATACGTGTTCACATGCCGCCCCCAGGCCAGTGCTTCGTAGCCGATGCGCAAGCCGCGAGCCCCGGCGCGTTCGGCCAGCAGACGCAGGTCGTCGACGAGGATCTGCTCGTCGCCCACCGAGTCGGGCGAAGCATTGCTGCACACCAGCACCAGGTCGGTGCCCAGTTCCTGCATCAGGTCGAACTTGCGTTCGGCCCGCTCCAGGTTACGGGGCAGGCGCTCGCGACGGCAGCCTTCGAAATCCCGAAACGGTTGAAAAAGGGTGATGGCGATCCCGAGATCGGCGCACATCTGTTTAATTTCCCGCGGACTGCCGTCGTAGTAGAGAAGGTCATTCTCGAAAATCTCCACCCCGTCGAAACCGGCGGCGGCAATGGCTTCGAGTTTTTCCGGCAGGGTACCGCTCAAGGACACGGTGGCAATGGAACGTTGCATGGGTCGACTCCCGGTGGAGGCTTCGGCTACAGGGAATTTGCGCCGCTTTTGAAAGAATGACCCGATTATTCAGCCGCGTTTTTCAATGAGCAATTCAAAGTGTACTATCCGGTTAGTTTTTCGTGCGATTATCGAACACTATGCCCCTCGGCGAATTGACGATTTTTCGTCCACTGCGCAACATCGATCCCACATTGAGTCCGGTTGCGAGCCACCGGGTTCGGTCAATAACGACACACCACACCACATAAAAACAATCGGGTGGCCTACATGACTCCGTCTCAAAGCTCTCCCATGGAGCGTACCTCCATGACCCCTGCCCCCGCCGGCATCGGCGATAAGATCCGTGGCGCCATGGCCGTCGGCAAAACCCGTTGGGGCATGCTGGCGTTGGTGTTTTTCGCCACCACCCTGAATTACATCGACCGTGCCGCACTGGGTGTGATGCAGCCGATCCTGGCCAAGGAAATGAGCTGGACGGCGATGGATTACGCCAACATCAACTTCTGGTTTCAGGTCGGCTATGCCATCGGTTTCGTCCTGCAAGGCCGCCTGATCGACCGGGTCGGCGTGAAGCGCGTGTTCTTCTGCGCCGTCCTGCTCTGGAGCCTGGCGACCGGTGCCCATGGCCTGGCCACCTCGGCAGCCGGCTTCATGGTCTACCGCTTTATCCTCGGGCTGACAGAAGCCGCCAACTACCCGGCCTGCGTGAAAACCACGCGCTTGTGGTTCCCGGCGGGCGAGCGCGCCGTGGCCACCGGCATCTTCAATGCCGGGACCAACGTGGGGGCGATGTTCACCCCCATGCTGCTGCCGCTGATCCTGCACGCCTGGGGCTGGCAGGCGGCCTTCCTGTGCATGGCGGCGCTGGGTGGCATCTGGCTGCTGTTCTGGGGCTTGAAGTACTTCAACCCGGAAGATCACCCGAGCGTCAACCCGGCTGAGCTTTCCTACATCCAGAAGGAAGTCGAGCCGGAGCAGGCCCGCGTTCCCTTCTCGCGAATCCTGCGCATGCGCGGCACCTGGGCCTTCGCCCTCGCCTACTCCCTGACCGCGCCGGTGTTCTGGTTCTACCTGTACTGGCTGCCACCGTTTCTCAACCAGCAATACAACCTGGGGATCAACGTGACCCAGATGGGTATCCCCCTGATCATCATCTACCTTACGGCCGACTTCGGCAGCGTTGGCGGCGGCATCCTGTCTTCGTTCCTGATCGGTCGTGGCGTCAATCCGATCAAGGCGCGGTTGATCTCCATGTTCCTGTTCGCCTGCTGCATCATCGGCGTGGTCATGGCCGCTGGTTCGAGCAGTCTGTGGGTTGCGGTGGCGGCCATTTCCCTGGCGATCGGCGCGCACCAGGCCTGGACCGCGAACATCTGGAGTCTGGTCATGGACTACACGCCCAAACACATGATGAGCACAGTGTTCGGCTTTGGCGGCATGTGCGCAGCGATCGGCGGGATGTTCATGACGCAGTTGGTCGGCTACATTCTGACGGTCACCAACAATAACTACACCGTGCTGTTCACCCTGATTCCGGCGATGTATTTCATCGCGCTGACCTGGATGTACTTCATGGCGCCGCGCAAGATCCCGAACGTCAGCGAGTAATCAACGTGTGGGAGCGAGCCGGCTCGCTCCCACAGTTTTTCTTGCGCCCTGCCTCTCTATTTACGGCTCTGCTGCCAGGCCGCCGCCAGTCCACTGCAGCAAATCACCGCAATCCCGATCACCGTGGTCAGGGTCGGCGTGTGGGCAAACAGCAACCAGCCCAGCAATCCGGCAAAGACAATCTGGCAGTAGCCGAACGGCGCCAACAGTGCCGGGGCGGCGTGGCGGAACGCCTGGGTGAGGAACAGGTGGGCGGTCATCCCGCAGGCGCCCAGCGCGATCATCATCAAGCCATGGCCCACGCTGGGCATCTGCCAGAAGAACGGCACCATCGCACTCATGACCAGGGTGTTGCACAGGCCGGCGAAAAAGTTGCTGGTGGTCGGGCTGTCGATCTCACTGAGCTTGCGGGTCAGCAACTGATAGAAGCAGAAGAACAGCGCCGAGCAGAACGGCAGCAACACTGCCGGCGTGAACAGATCGCCGCCGGGGTGGACGATGATCAGTACCCCGACGAATCCGCAAATCACCGCAATCCACTGGCCACGGGTGACGCGTTCCCCCAGCAGCGGCACCGACAGTGCGGTCACCAGGACCGGCGCAAGAAAGTTGACCGCCGTGGCTTCAGCCAGCGGGATGTACTGCAGGCCGGTGGTGAAAAACAGGCTGGTCCCCAACAGGCATAACGCCCGCATCAACTGCAGCAACGGCCGTTTGGTACGCAGGACGCGCAGCCCGGATTGCGGCAGAAAAATCCCCGCCATCAACAAGGTGTGCACCACATAACGCGCCCAGACCACCATGACGATCGGGTAGAACCCCGAGAGGTATTTCGACAAGGCGTCGTGACTGGAGAACAGGAAGGTAGCAAGGACGATCAGCAAAATCCCTTTGAAGGGCTGGTTGACACCGGAAAGCGGGGTGCTGACAGTCATCAGGTAATCCTTGTGTCCCACATCGAAGATCAAAAAGCGTTGCGAACCCGCGAGGTCGTACAACAGCGCATACCGTAACCGTGACAGGGCCGCTTTGGCCAGATCTTCCAGCCGTTTATCGAACGAAGATAAAAACCCGGCGCCCTGGGGAATTCGACCGGGAATCCACGTTCAATACAACGCGCCCTGCGTCCCGGCGGAAAAAAAGCCGGACGACCGGACTGGCGCCTCTCCCACTCACCAGCAACACTCATCCCACGGACAATCAGAGGATTCCCCCATGCTATGGAGAAAAGGCCGGCGCAGCGACAACGTGGTCGACGCCCGTGGCGATGATACCGGCGGTGGTGGCGGAATGCGCTTCGGGGGCGGCAAGGGGCTGAGCCTGACCGCCATCATTCTGATCGTCGGGATCGGCTGGATCACCGGCCAGGACCCGCTGCAAATCCTCGGACAACTGACCGGGCAGATGAGCGACCCATCGGTGCCGGCGTCGACGCAGACCCGCCAAGCCCCACCGGCCAATGACGAAGGTGCGGAGTTCGTGCGCTCGATCCTCGGCGATACCGAAGACACCTGGGGACCGATTTTTCAGCAGGCTGGCCGCCAGTACAAAGAGCCGACACTCGTGCTGTTCAGCAACCGGGTGAACTCGGCGTGCGGCCTGGCCACCTCGGCGACCGGCCCATTTTATTGCCCGGCTGACCAAAAGGTGTACCTGGACATGGCGTTCTTCCAGGAGATGTCGCAGCGGTTTTCCGCCGCTGGCGACTTTGCCCAGGCCTACGTGATCGCTCACGAAGTCGGTCATCACGTGCAAACCTTGCTCGGTGTCTCGGCGAAGATTCAGACCGCCCGCCAGCAGGGCCGGCAAATGGAAGGCGACGGTGGCCTGCTGGTGCGCCAGGAGCTGCAAGCCGATTGCCTGGCCGGCGTCTGGGCCAACCATGCGCAGAAACGCCTGAACTGGCTGGAACCCGGCGACATCGAGGAAGCCCTGAATGCCGCCAATGCCATCGGCGACGACCGTCTGCAACAGCAGGGTCAGGGTCGCGTGGTGCCGGACTCGTTCACCCATGGCACGTCAGCGCAAAGGGTGCGCTGGTTCAAAACCGGATTTGCGCAAGGCCAGGTGGGCCAGTGCGATACCTTTGCGGCGAAAACCCTGTAGATGAAAAAGTGGCTGTTGATGTTGTTGTTGACCAGTGCAAGTTCCCAGGCTGTCGAGCAGGAGGTCAAGGAGATCAGCTCCGGCCGGCTGCTGTTGAAAGAAGGCGAGATGGCGGTGGGCATCGGCCCGGCGCCGGCAAAGATCGAACGCGTGCTGATCATCATCCACGGACGATTGCGCAATGCCGAAACCTATCGCCGCAACGCCGAGCGGGCGGCGCAGCAAGCCGGGCAAGATGCCAATACCTTGGTGATCGCCCCGCAATTTCTCAGTGAGAGCGACGTGGCACTTCATCCGGTCGCCGACACCGTCCTGCGTTGGCAAGGCAATGACTGGATGGCCGGCGGCTTGTCCGTTGCGCCATTCGCCCTCAGTTCCTATGCCGCGCTGGACCAGATCATCACCCGGCTCGCTGACCGCCGACAGTTTCCCGATGTAAAGGACGTGGTGATCGCCGGACACTCCGGCGGTGCACAGGTGGTTCAGCGGTATGCGCTATTGAGCCACGACCAACCAGAGCTCCAGGCAGCCGGCGTGCACTTGCGCTACGTGATCGCCAATCCGTCTTCCTACGCGTACTTCGACGAGCGCCGGCCCGTGGCGTTCAGTCATGCCGGGTGCCCGGATTACAACCGCTGGAAATATGGCCTGGCGGACCTTCCGGGCTACGCCGAAGGGCAAACACCAGCGCAACTCGAGGAAAACTACGTTCAGCGCGACATCGTTTATCTGTTGGGGCAGCAGGATATCGACCCGAATCATCCGGCACTGGACAAGGGTTGCGAAGCCAGGGCCCAGGGCGCAAACCGGCTGGCTCGCGGGCGCAATTACTTCGAGTACCTCAAGCGCCGTCATCCCCAGGGGTTGAACCAACAATTGATTGAAGTGCCCGGGGTCGGGCATGACGGCGGTGAAATGCTGATGTCGCCGCAGGGGCAGAAGGCCGTGTTCGGTCAGTGACGGAATCGCGAGCAGGCTCGCTTCCACAAGATTCACTGTGGGAGCGAGCCTGCTCGTGATGCGGCCCTCAAGCCGACAGCATTTCCCGCAACACCGCACAATCCGCCGCATGCCAATCGGTCAATTCCGGCCAAGGGTTATCGGGCAGGTTGACCAGAACCGTACGGGCGCCCGCCGCCCGACCGCAATCCAGGTCGAATCGGTAATCGCCGACCATCACCATCTCACTCGCCGGCACGTTCCAGGCTTCGGCCAGTTTCAGCAAGCCGCCGGGGTGTGGCTTGGGCGGTGCTTCGTCGCGGCCCAGCACATCTTCCACGGCAAAACAGTCGGCCAGGCCGATGGCTTGCAAGGTCACATGGGCCAGCTCCCGCGCATTGCGCGTGAGGATGCCCAGGCGATAACCGCGCCCGGCCAGCTCGCGCACCAGCTCCACGGCACCGGGCGCCGGTGTCGAGCCCAAGGCCAGGTCCCGTTCATGCTCCAGCAGCCAGGCGTGCTTCGCTGCGGCTTCATCGGCCGGCAGCGCCGCCAGGTGCGTGAGGATGTCGTCTTCGGCGGGAATCGCCAGGGCCACACGAATGGCCGCGAAGTCGTGTACGGCCACCGTCAGGGTGCCGTCCATGTCGAACACCCAATGACGGACTTCGGTCAGGCTCATGCCCAATCCTTGCGGTGGCGAATCAGGCCTTCCTGCGTGACCGAGGCCACCAGTTGTCCGGCACGATTGAACACGCTGCCCCGGGAAAAACCACGGGAATTGCCCGCCCACGGACTGTCCATCGCGTACAGCAACCAGTCATCGGCACGCAGGTCTGCATGGAACCACAGCGCATGATCGAGGCTGGCAACCTGCATGTCCTTGTGCCACACCGATTTGCCATGGGGCAGCAGCGAGGTGGTCAGCAGACCGAAATCCGAGGCGTAGGCCAGCAGATACTTGTGCAGCGCCGGCGAGTCCGCCAGGGCGCCGTCCGCGCGGAACCACACGTACTTGACCGGATCGGAAGGCTTGGGGTTGTAGGGGTCGTCCCCGGCCACCGGTCGGAATTCTATCGGCTTGGGGCACAGGAATTTTTCCCGCATGTGCTCGGGAATCAGGTGCGCCCGTTGCTGGGTCAGCTCCAGTTCCGAGGGCAGGTTTTCCGGACCGACCACCACCGGCATTTCGCGCTGGTGCTCAAACCCTTCTTCGTCGTACTGGAACGAGGCGCTGCAGGTGAAAATCGGCTGGCCCTTCTGGATCGCCGTCACCCGACGCGTGCTGAAACTGCCGCCGTCGCGCACCCGGTCGACCTGATACACCACGGGCAGCCCGGCATCCCCAGGGCGCAGGAAATAACCGTGCATCGAATGCACGTGCCGCGCTTCCTCGACGGTCTGGCTGGCGGCCGACAGGGACTGGCCGAGCACCTGGCCGCCGAACAGCTGACGGAAACCCAGGTCCTGGCTGCGGCCACGGAACAGGTTTTCCTCGATCGGTTCCAGGGTCAACAAATCGACCAGATCTTCCAACACGTGGCTCATTCGGACTCTCCTCACACAACGCAATGCCGCGCAGTCCTGGCTGCAGCGGTCCATTCAGGTTCTGGCCGGGGCCATCATGGATGCCATTGTAAACGTCCGGGACGGCTTAGCCATGCAAGGTTTGCAGCCATTGTTCCCGATTGATGCGGTACAGCACGTGGTGGCGCAGTGGATGACCGGGAGCCAGCCTGGGGTGTTCGAAGTCATCCGCCGCATCATGCTGCATGCCGATCGCCTGCATGACTTTCTCCGATGGCGTATTGACGGCGCTGGTGAAGGCCACCACCTCTTCCAGCGCCAACCGGTCAAAGCCGCAGCGCAGAGCGGTCCACGCCGCTTCACTGGCGTAACCCAGGCCCCAGTGTTCGCGGGCCAGGCGCCAGCCGATCTCGATGGCCGGGGTGAAAGGCGCATCGAAACCGACTACGCCCAACCCGGTAAAGCCGATGAAAGCTCCGGTGTCCTTGCGTTCCAGCGCCCAGAGTCCGAAACCGTGCTCGGCGAAGTGCCCACGAACACGCCCGATCAGCGCAGCGCTTTCCAGCCGACTCAAGGGCGCCGGGAAATAACGCATCACCTGCGGGTCGGCGCACATCGCCGCAAACGCCGGCAAATCATCGTCCCGCCACTGCCGCAGCAGCAGGCGCGCGCTCTCCAGTTCCAGAATTGGCTCCATCCTGTGCTCCCCCTTCCCATGTCACCAGTCTATAACGCTGGTAGGATCCTTCCTGCATTCCTGCCCGCCGTTCTGAATGAATACGTCATGCCATTGCCGCTGATCTACCACGAAGACTACAGCCCCGAGTTCCCCGTCGATCATCGCTTTCCCATGGACAAGTTCCGCCTGTTGCGCGATCACCTGGTCGACAGCGGACTGACCCGCGACGCCGACCTGCTGCGTCCGCAACTCTGCCCGCCGGAGATTCTCGCCCTCGCGCATGACGCTGCCTATATCGAACGCTACATGAGCGGCGAGTTGTCCCGCGAAGACCAGCGGCGCCTCGGCCTGCCCTGGAGTGAAGCCCTGGCCCGACGTACGGTGCGTGCGGTGGGCGGCTCGTTGCTGGCGGCGGAACAGGCGCTGGAGCACGGCCTGGCCTGTCATCTGGCGGGCGGCACGCACCATGCCCATTACGACTACCCTGCCGGTTTCTGCATCTTCAATGACCTGGCGGTGATCAGCCATTACCTGCTGGAAAGTGGCCGAGTGAACCGCGTACTGATCTTCGATTGCGATGTGCACCAAGGCGACGGCACCGCTCGCATCCTGCACAACACCCCGGAGGCGATCACCGTTTCCCTGCACTGCGAAAAGAACTTTCCTGCACGCAAAGCCGAAAGCGACTGGGACATCCCGCTGCCCAAGGGCATGGGCGATGGCGAGTACCTGAAAATCGTCGACGACACACTCAATTACCTGTTGCCGTTGTATCAACCGGATCTGGTGCTGTACGACGCCGGCGTCGATGTGCACAAGGATGACGCGCTCGGCTACCTGAAGCTGACAGACGAAGGCGTGGCCGCCAGGGATGAAAGCGTGATGCGTCATTGCCTGGGGCGTGATATTCCCGTGGTCGGCGTGATCGGCGGGGGCTACAGCAAGGATCGCCAGGCACTGGCGCGACGCCACGGCATCCTCCATCACAGCGCGCAGCGGGTCTGGACGTCATCAGGTTGTCACTGAGTTGTGGATGCTTTACCCACAACGGCTGTGGAGCCGCCTGTGGATAACCTGAGTGGAAGGTCCTGCAGGCCATACCCGGCAAGGGCTGCAGAGCTGTGGTTGTTTTTTGATCAAGCCTTGAGTCATTGAGGAACCCTGTGGGAGCGGGCTTGCTCGCGAATGCGTAGTGTCATTCAGCATTGATTTAGCGGGTGTACCGCATTCGCGAGCAAGCCCGCTCCCACAGTAAGGCGTACTGATAGAATGCCCGGCTTGTTCAGCCAGACCGCAGCGCTTGCCATGACTCAACCCTCGACCGCCTCCCCTTCCCGCGTCGCCATCATCGGCGGCGGCCCTGCCGGCCTGATGGCCGCGGAGGTGTTGAGCCTGGCCGGCATCAAGGTCGATCTGTACGACGGCATGCCGTCGGTGGGTCGAAAATTCCTGCTGGCGGGGGTTGGCGGCATGAACATCACCCACTCCGAAGCCTATCCGGCGTTTCTCTCACGCTACGCCGAACGTGCCCCACAGATCGCTCCATTGCTACGCGCCTTTGGCGCCGAGGCGCTGTGCCAGTGGATTCATGACCTGGGCATCGAAACCTTCGTCGGCAGCTCCGGCAGGGTGTTCCCCACCGACATGAAAGCCGCACCGCTGCTGCGGGCCTGGCTCAAGCGCCTGCGCGACAACGGCGTGGTTATCCACACCCGCCACCGCTGGCTTGGCTGGAATGACAGCGGCGCATTACGCATGGCCAGCCCTGAAGGTGAAAAAACCCTGCGACCCGACGCGACCCTGTTGGCCCTGGGCGGCGGCAGCTGGTCACGACTCGGCTCGGATGGCGCGTGGATGCTGCCTCTGGAACAGCACGGCGTAGAACTCATGCCGCTGCAACCCAGCAATTGCGGTTTCGAAGTGCAGGCCTGGAGTGAGTTGATGGTCAGCAAATTCGCCGGAGCGCCGCTCAAGAACATTGCCATCGGTCTGAATGACGACACTCCAAGGCTCGGCGAATGTGTCATCACGGCCACCGGGGTTGAGGGCAGCCTGGTCTACGCGCTGTCGGCACCGATTCGCGACGCTATCGGTCAACACGGCGCGGCAACCGTTCACCTGGACCTGTTGCCGGGCCGGCCTGTGGATAAAATTGAGGCCGCCCTGAGCAAACCCCGGGGCTCACGCTCGATGTCCAAGCACCTGCACAGTCAGTTGGGGATCGACGGCGTGAAGGCGGCACTGCTGCGCGAACTGACCGCCGCCGAAGACTTCAGCGACCCGGCCTTGCTGGCGAGGGCAATCAAGGCACTGCCCCTGACCCTGGTGAAAACCCGTCCACTGGACGAAGCCATCAGCAGCGCCGGGGGGGTGAAGTTCGAATCGATGGATGAACGCTTGATGCTCAAGCAATTGCCGGGGGTGTTCTGCGCCGGGGAAATGCTCGACTGGGAAGCACCGACCGGTGGCTACCTGCTGACCGCGTGTTTCGCCAGTGGGCGAGCGGCGGGGTTGGGGATGGTGGAGTGGCTCAAGTGCCAGAGCTGAGGCGCGGCTATCGCCGGCAAGCCGGCGATGACGCTCTGTCAGGCTCCGCGTCCCTTCAAGGCTTGCGCTTGCGCGGCCCGGTATTGAACACCGGCACTTTGCGCACGGGCTTGATCGAAGGTTCCACCGGCGTGGTGTCGCCGCTGTCCACCCACTTGCCGAGATTGCGCTTGCCGCCACCACCGGACGCCTTCGGCTTCTTCGGTTTTTTCGGCTTCTTGATCACCTGGCCGCTGGCATCGGTTTCCGGCACGCGGTGCTCGGGCTCGAAGTCCTGCTCCATCTGCCGGGGCAAGGTCTGACGGGTCAAGGTCTCGATGGCCGACAGCAGGTTCACCTCATCAGCGCAGACCAGGGAAATGGCCTGGCCGGTCGCACCTGCGCGCCCGGTACGACCGATGCGGTGGATGTAGTCTTCCGCCACGATCGGCAAGTCGAAATTGACCACCAATGGCAGGTCTTCGATATCCAGGCCACGGGCCGCGACGTCGGTGGCCACCAGAATCTGCACTTCACTGGCCTTGAAACGGTCCAGTGCCCGCTGGCGGGTGGCCTGCGGCTTGTCGCCATGGATGCCGTCGGCGTTGACGCCCAGGCCCTGGAGTTTTTCCACCAGCGCGTCCACCCCGTTACGGGTCTTGGCGAACACCAGCACCTGCTTCCACTTGCCCTTGCGCATCAAGTGCACGAACAGCTCGGGTTTGCGCTTCTTGTCCACCGTGACCACCCACTGCTTGACGGTATTGGCCGCCACGTTGCGGGGACTGACTTCGATGCTCAGCGGGTCGTTGAGCATCTGCCCGGCCAGCACGCGGATCGCGTCGGAGAAGGTCGCGGAGAACAACAGGGTCTGACGTTTCTTCGGCAACGCCTTGTAGATGTTCGCCAGTTCCTCGGAAAAACCCAGGTCGAGCATGCGATCGGCTTCGTCCAGCACCAGGGCCTGCAACTGGTTGAACTTGAGCGCGTTCTGCCGGAACAGATCGAGCAGGCGGCCCGGCGTTGCGACCAACAGGTCCACACCGCCGCGCAGCTTCATCATTTGCGGGTTGATGCTGACACCGCCGTACACCGCATAGGTGCGCAGCGGCAGGTTCTCGGCGTACTGGCGCACGGCCTCGTGGACCTGCTCGGCGAGCTCGCGGGTCGGCACAAGGATCAGCGCGCGTACCGAGTTGGCGGTGACTTTCGGCCCTTCCATGGCCAGCAATTGCAGGAGCGGCAGCGCGAAGCCGGCGGTCTTGCCGGTGCCGGTCTGAGCGGCGGCCATCAGGTCACGACCGGCCAGCACCGCCGGAATGGCTTGCGCCTGAACCGGCGTCGGGGTCTGGTAGCCGAGCTTCTCGAGAGAGCGCAGCAAGGGGTCGATCAGGCCAAGGGTGGCGAAAGTCATGGGATTACCGTAGGAAAATTCAGCGCGAGTTGTTCAAACAAGGAGCAATGCCGCGCAGTTTACCCTAATTCACACTCGATTCTGCCTGCGCCACCGCAGCCGGTCGTGGCGGTGCCCGCCGCCACTGCGGCAAACCGATCAACACCACGGCACTGATGATCACCAGCATTGCCAGCGCTTCCTCGATCCCGATGCTCTCGCCGGCGAATACGATACCCAACAACACCGCCACCGCCGGGTTGACGTAGGCATAACTGGTGGCTGCGGCCGGGCGCACGTTCTTCAACAGATACATGTAGGCGTTGAAGGCAATGATCGAGCCGAAGAGGATCAGGTACGCCAACGCGGCCCAACCTTCCAGCGGCGGCATGGCCGGCAGGTGCTCGCCACTGACCGCGCTGCCGATCAACAGCACCACGCCGCCTACCAGCATTTCCACGGCACTGGCCATCGCCCCCTGCGGCAACGGCAAGTGTTTGCTCCAGACCGAACCGAACGCCCAAGTGGCGGCGGCAAACACCAGCAACATCGCGCCCAGCGGGCTCGATTGCAGGTTGGAGCCCAGGTTCAACATCGCGATGCCGATCAGCCCGAGCACAATCCCGGCCCATTCCAGGCGGGTATTGCGCGCGCCCCAGAAGTAACCGCAGAGCAAGGTGAACAGCGGCACCGTGGCCACCGCCAGCGCGGCCACCCCGGAAGCCACGCCGGTATGCTCGGCCACGCTCACCGCGCCGTTGCCGCAACTGAGCAACAGCACCCCGATGATCCCGGCGGCTTTCCACTGCGCCCACGTCGGCGCCGGAGCCCCACGCCAGCGCAGGAACGCGTACATCAGGGAACCGGCGATCACGAAACGAATGCCGGCCAGCAACAGCGGTGGCCAGTACTCGATACCGATGCGGATCACCAGGTACGTCGAGCCCCAGATCACGTACAACGCGAAAAAGGCAGCGATCAACGGCAAGGGAAAACGGCGCGGGGCAGACATGGGAGAAGCTCGCAGGCAGGGCAAAAGAATCGCTATTCTAGAAAGGCCGACGAGTAAAATTAAGTTACAAAACCTGTTTATAGCGCCGGTACACTTTCAAATCCCGCCACGACCCCGCCCCCGTCCCCGTCTTCTGTAGGAGCGAGCATGCTCGCGATGGTCCTGAACGATATCGCGGGCAGTCAGGTGCCCAGCGGTGCCTGGTCGTCCATCGCGAGCATGCTCGCTCCTACAGGGGTTGTGGTGCTTTCAGATTTCGCGATACCGCTTGAGGTGCTCCCCCACCTTCGCCGCCGGCACTTTCTGCAACTTGCACAGCAGATCATGGGACAGTTCGCGCAGACCGTGCGTACCGCGCAGCTCAGCCGCCAGATGCGCGGTCAGGTTGGCCGCCATCTCGGCGTCGGCCATCGCCCGGTGAGCCTGGCCGGTGTGGGGCAGTTGGGCGAAGGTGGTGAGGGTGCCGAGTTTGTGGTTCGGTGCCGCCGGCATCAGACGGCGCGCCAGCAACAGCGAACAGGCGAAGTTCTGCAAGCGTGTGCGCTTGATCCGCCCCAGTTCGAAGTCCCAGAACTTCTGGTCGAACGCGGCGTTGTGCGCCAGCAGGGGTGTGGTGCCGACGAACTCGTTGACCTCGTTCATCACCCGCTCGGCCGGCGGCGCGCTGCGCAGCATGGCGTTGCTGATGCCGGTCAGTTGCTCGATGAACGCCGGGACCCGCACGCCCGCGTTCATCAGGCTCTGGTAACGCTCGACGATGCGCCCCCGTTCAAGGATCACCACGGCAATTTCCGTGGCCCGGCAGCTACTGCTCGGGGAGATCCCGGTGGTTTCAAAGTCGATGACTGCAATGCGTTCCAAACCGGTTTCAACTCCGTATCAATCAATTCTTGAGCAGCAAGGCACCTTCGATCGGCACATAGCGGCTGGCGGCGCGGATCAGCGAATTGGCCGTCAGCCCCGGTACGCCATAGGCCACTGCCTGGACCCCATGCTTGCTGATGATGCGCTCGAGCAACATGTCGAAATCACCGTCGCCGGAGGCCAGCACCACTTCGTCGACGTGATCCGCCGCGTCCATGATGTCGAGGGTGATGCCCACGTCCCAGTCGCCCTTGGCCGAGCCGTCGCTGCGCTGGATGTAGGGCTTGAGCTTCACGGTGAAGCCCAGGTTGCGCAGGATCTGCTGGAACTGCTGCTGTTTGCTGTCACCGCGATCGATCGCGTAGGCGTAGGCTTCGACGATTTCGCCCTGTTTGCTGACATCAGCCCACAGCGCGGCGTAGTTGAAGTGGCAACCATAAGCCTGGCGCACGGTGTAATAGAGGTTTTGGACATCGGCGAACACGGCAATTTTTTTCACCGGTTTTCCTCAAGGCTGAATCAGCCACCTGGCGCGAAAAGTGGCCCAGTATGCCAGCCTCGAGGAATGTTCCGCGAATAATCGGTCCGGAGCGCCGCAGCGCTCCGGACGAACGGCAGGTCAGATCGACCGATCAGACATAGGAATCGTCGTCGCCACCAAAGAACGACGAGCCGTCATCGCTGTAGTCGGTGTCGGCGTAACCGCCCTGGTCATGGGCGTTGTCGGCCACGCGCTGGTCATCGCCCCAGCCGTTGTCAGCGTGCTGATCGTTGACCTGCGCCGGCTCTTCGCGAATCACTTCGACCACGTCTGGCTGCTGATGATGGCTGAACAGACTGCTGATGCCCTGGGCCAGCATTACGCCACCCGCGACACCGGCAGCGGTTTTCAACGCACCGCCGAGAAAACCGCTGCCCGCCGGCGGTGGCGGCGCATAGTTGGGCGGCGGTGGCGGTGCAGCGAAATTCTGTTGGGGTGCAGGGGCGCCGAATGACGAACGCCCCGGCTCACGCCAGCCCCCGCTGACCGGCGGTGCGCTGGGCGCAGGCGTGTCGCGTGAGGCGCCGCCGAAGATACTCGACAGGAAACCACCACCGCTCGGCGGCGCGGCGGGTCCCTGCGCCTTGGCCGATTGCAGCTCGGCCTGTAATTGTCGGACTTGCTCGGCGAGCTGCCGATTCTGCGTGTCGAGGCTTTTGATCGCAGCCTCCTGCACCAGAATGGCCTGGGTCATGAAGTAACCCGCCGCCGGCTGGCGAGTCAGGTGCTCCTTGATCCGCGCCTCGGCCTGGGCGTCGCGCGGGGCTGCGTCCCTTTCGGCCTGTTGCAGCCGGGAAAACAGTCCATCGATCAGGGTTTGTTCTTCGCTGTTCATGGCGAACCTCTTGGATTGCCGGGGAAATCGGTGCCGCTCTCCCGTGAGAGTAACCGGCAAGACCTTAATGGAGGCTGAAACAACTTGATTCAATAACCTTTACTGAACGTTTACGTTTGCGCCCCCACGCGCTGCATCGGTTAAAGTGGGCCACTGCTTTCAACCTGCGATAGCCACTGATGAATCCGTTCGATGTACTGCGCGACTCCTTGTATTTCTTCAAACGCAATCTGGGCCAGATCGTGCGGCTGTGCCTGCCGCTGGTGATGGTCGAAGCCCTGCTGCAACAGGTGGTCGATCGCTCCACCGAGCCGGACGGTTTTCCCGGTATCAGTGTCATCGTCGGCCTGCTGGTGTATCCGCTGTACACCGCCGCGCTGATTCTGTTCCTCGATGCCCGCAGCCGCGGCGAGTCGCCGAGCACCCGCGAATTGCTGTCGAGATCGGCCTACCTGTGGCCGCGTTTCGCCCTGCTGACAGCGCTCAACACCCTGCTGATCCTGCTTGGCCTGTCGCTGTACTTCCTGCCGGGCATCTGGCTGATGGTGGCCCTGGCCTTTGGCGAATACCTGCTGGTGCTGCGCGGCCTGGCGCCACTGGCGGCGATGAAGGAGAGCCTGCGCCGGACTCGCGGCCATTTCCTGCGCATTCTGGTGTGCATCCTGTGCGTGATGGGGCCGTTGTGGGTGCTCAAGGGCTTGACCGTGCAGGTGTACCCGGAGCCGCAGAACCCGGTGTTTTCCCTGCTGATCGACAGCGCCCACAGCTTTTTGCAACTGTTCACCAGCGTGGTGCTGTTCCGCTTGTTCATGCTGATCAGTGACGCCCCCGAAAAAATCGACCGGGCTGAACCATGACCCGTCTGCTGCGCTACGCCCTGCTCGGCCTGCTGATTGCGATCGGTCTGAGCGCCTTGCTGATCTACAGCCTGACCTGGCGCCCCGAGGCCCGGGAAGTGCTGCCGGTCACTTGCAACGCCAAGGTACCGACACTGGTGCCGGGCCAGGCGCTGAAAGTCATGACCTGGAACATCCAGTACCTGGCGGGCAAACGCTATGTGTTCTGGAATGACCTGGCGGCCGGCCCCGACCAAGGCCCGACCGACGCCGACATGGCCTTCAGTCTCGATGAAGTGGCGCGGGTGGTGCGCGATGAACAGCCGGACATCCTGCTGCTGCAGGAACTCGACGACGGCGCCAAGGCCAGCGACTACCAGAATCAATTGAAACTGCTCCAGGAGCGGGTCGCCGACTTGTACCCGTGCAGCACCCATGCCTTCGACTGGAAAGCCGATTTCGTGCCGCTGCCACCGATCTACGGCAGCGTCGGCCGGCAACTGGCGACGCTCAGCCGCTATCAGGTCGAGCATGCCGAGCGCCTGCAATTGCCAGTCGCGCCAGCCAACTTCATCAGCCGTCAGTTCAAACCCAGAAACGCCTTGCTGGTGAGCTACCTGCCACTGAGCGATGGTGGCCAGATCGCCGTGCTCAACACTCACCTGGATCGCGTCGTGCAGCCGGACGACACGCTGCAATCCCAGGTGACCGCCGTGGCCAAGGTCCTCGACCGGTTCGAAAGCCGTGGCACCCCGTGGCTGATCGGTGGCGACTTCAACCTGTTGCCCCTGGGCCAGTATCGACGCCTGCCCACCGAACAACGCACGCCCTACTCCGCCGACAGCGCTTTGCATGTGTTATGGGACAAGTACCCGATGATCCCCACCAACAACGAAGCCGGCGGGATCGATCGGGCGCGCTGGCTGACCCATTACCCGAACGACCCGGGATTGAGCGGGCCGGACCGCACGGTCGACTACCTGTTCTACAGTCCGCGCATCAAGCGGGTCGAAGCGATGGTGCGGCAGGACGACACCTTGCGCATTTCCGATCATTTGCCGGTGATCGGGCGGTTTTTGTTGCCGGCAGGTCAATGACCCAAACCCTTTGTGGGAGCGAGCCGGCTCCCACAAAGAGGTTCAATGCACCTCCTCCAGATCATCATGCAGCAACCCGAAAATGTTGCGTTTCATCTCGATGAACGAGCGCTCCATGACCATGTCCAGGGTCCGGGGGCGTTCGATCGGGACGTCCAGAATCTGTTTGATCCTCCCTGGCCGTGCGCCCATCACGTAAACCCGGTCACCCAGCAGAATCGCTTCGTCGATGTCGTGGGTCACGAACAGCACGGTCTTCTTGCTGTTGCCCCAGACCCGTAGCAACAGCTGCTGCATCTGCAGCCGGGTCTGGCTGTCGAGCGCGCCGAACGGTTCGTCCATCAGCAGTATCTGCGGGTCGTTGGCCAGTGCCCGGGCAATCGCCACGCGTTGCATCATCCCGCCGGACAGCTGCTTGGCGTAGTTGTCGGCGAAGCCGGCGAGGCCCACCTCATTGACGTAGTAATCGACGATTTCCTTGCGCCGGGCCGCCGCCATGCCGCGACGCTTGAGGCCGAACTCGACGTTCTGTCGCACGGTCAGCCACGGGAACAGCGTGTAACTCTGGAACACCATGCCGCGATCCGCCCCCGGGCCCTGCACTTGCTGGCCACCGACATGGATCTCGCCTTCCGTGGGTTCGTTCAGGCCGGCGGTGAGGTACAACAAACTCGATTTGCCACAGCCCGACGGCCCGACCAGCACGGCGAACTGTTGATCCGGCACCTCGAACGACACCTGGTCCAGCGCGGTGAACACACCGCCGCCGGGCTTCGGGTAACGCAGGCTGACCTTGTCCACCTGCAGGCGCGGCGCGCTGTGCATCGGGGTGGCCGTCGGCGCGACGAAACGTGGGTTGACGGCGGTTACTGAGCCCATGCGGCAATCCTCAGGCGAAGGAAACGGAACAGTTGATCGGTGATCAGGCCCAACAGGCCGATGATCGCGATGGCGAGGAAAATCACATCCACCTGGAAGCCGCGCATGGCTTTTAGGCTCAGGTAACCCAGGCCGCTGGACGCAGCGACCAGCTCGGCGACCACCAGGTAGGTCCAGGCCCAGCCCATGGTCACGCGCAAGGTGTCGAGCACGCCAGGCAACGACGCCGGTGCGATCACATGCAACACCGCGTCGCGACGGTTCGAGCCGAGGGTGTAAGAGGCATTGATCAAATCCTTGGAAATGCCCTTGGACACGTCCGCGATCATCACCAGTTGCTGGAAAAACACGCCGAAGATAATCACCGACACCCGCTGCTCCAGGCCGATACCGATCCACAGAATGAACAGCGGCACGAACGAGGTCACCGGCAGGTAACGGATAAAATTCACCATCGGTTCGAGGAACGCCTGGACGATGCGGAAGCTGCCCATCAGCAACCCCAGCGGCACCGCCACCAGCGACGAGACAATGAAGCCGACCATCACCACTTCGACGCTCGCCCACACATGCTGGCCGAGCGTGCCATCGCGGCCCAGACGCAGGGCGGCCTCGAGTACGGCGCCCGGCGTCGGCAGGAACATGCCCGGCACCACACCACCGTATGACAAACCGGCCCACAGGCCGACCAACAACACCCAGGCCAGTCCGCTCGCGCTCCAGATCACTGACACCGGCAGACTGGTCTTGGGCGTGATGCAGCGGCTCAGCCACGATTTGCGCTTGAACATGCGAACCTCCTACAGCGGGCTGACGAAACGGTTGTCGACCAGGTCGTCATTGCTGACGTTGTAGGGCTTGCCCTGCAATTCGCTGGCGGTTTCATTGGCCAATTTGATCAAGGGTGCGCTGTCGCCCGGCTTGCCCGGCGAGCCCAGGAGTTTCTCGCTCATGGCCTGGTCGTAGAAACGTACGCCTTGCGCGGCCGCCTCCAGCTCCTTCGGATCGGCGAGGTAACCGCCGACACCCTCGGCCATGATTTTGTAGGCTTGCTGCGGATGATCCTTGGTGTACTGCACCGCCTTGTACAGCCCGGCCACCAGGGCCTTGACGTCTTCCGGTTGCTTCTCGATCACCGTGCAGTTGAGCGCGACCACGTCGACGATGACCCCGGGCGTGCTGCTGCTGTCGATCAGCACCTTGCCCTGCTGCTTGGCGCGCACCATCGACAGGTGCGGCTCCCAGGTCACGGCGGCCGGTACGCGACCGGCGATGAAGGCGGTTGCGGCATCGTCTGCGGTCATGTTCTGCACGGTGATGTCGCTCATGCTCATGCCGTGCTTCTTCAGCAGGTACGACAGCCAGAACTGCGAGGTCGACCCTTCATTCACCGCTACGGCCTTGCCCTTGAGCTCTTGCAGGCTCTTGACGTCCTTGCCCACCAGCACGCCGTCGCCGCCATGGCTGTCGTCCAGCGCGGCCACGGCCTTGAAGCAGAATTGCGGGCGATACTTGAGCACTTCATCGATGGTCGACGCCGAGCCGGACAACTTTCCGGACGCCTGAGCGGCCATGTACATCGCGGCCTCCTCGACCACGGGTAGTTCGACGGTCAGGCCGTTTTCCTTGAAGTAGCCCAGGTCCCGGGCCAGGTAGAGAGTGCCGTAACCGACCCAGGTGGTGTGGCCGATGGACAGGGTTCCGGCCTGGGCGCTGCCGGCGACGGTAGCGGCGATGGCGGTGACCGCCAGCGGATGCGCAACGCAGGTAAGCAAGGACTTGATCATGAAGCACTCCCAAAGCTGTTGATTTAGTTTTGTCATGGGCAGTACGACCGGCAGCGTCGGGGGTGGGCCATGGCCTGGGGTCTCTGCTGGACTTTGCGGCGCACGGCATTCAACTGACGGGCGAAGTCGATGTTGGACCAAGGCCGGGCTCAGGAAAATTAGGAAATATGTCGGCGGGAGTGATGAAAAAACTGGGTAGCGTGCGCGGTAAAAGGGCGGGGTTGGCGGGGGTGCACGGAGGGGGTGCAAAAGCTGAAAGGTGTGCTGATTGAGCGGCCGTCATCGCGGGCAAGCCCGCTCCCACACTTTGACCTGTCGGTCACAGAATTTGTGTACGACATAGATCAAGTGTGGGAGCGGGCTTGCACGCGATGAGGGCCGAAAGAACGCTACAGAATCAAAGCCGGCCATACTCCTGCGCCGTACGATCCAGCGCTTTCAACGTCTTGCCGACCAACTCGTCGATCTCCTCGCGGCTGGCAATCAGCGCCGGCGCCATGATCATCCTTCCCAAGGTCGAGCGAATGATCACCCCTTCCTCGAAACCAAGGGTGCGGCAGCGCCAGGCGATGTCGTTCTCGTTGGCGAAGCGCTTGCGGCTGCGCTTGTCTTCAGCCAGCTGCAATGCCGCGACCATGCCCACGCCCTGGATATCGCCCACCAGCGGGTGATTGCCGAACACCTCGCGCAGGCACTGTTGCAGGTAAGGCCCGATGTCGCCCTTGACCCGAGCGACCACGCCCTCTTCACGCAAGGCCTTGAGGTTGGCGATGGCCACTGCCGCCGCCACCGGGTGCCCGGAATAGGTCAGGCCGTGGGCGAACACACCACCCTGCTCCACCAGCACCTCGGCCATTTTTCTCGACAGGATCAACCCGCCCATGGGGATGTAGCCCGAGGTCAGGCCCTTGGCGATGGACAAGGTGTCCGGTTCGAAACCGAAGTGCTCGTGGGCGAACCATTCGCCGGTGCGACCAAAGCCGCCGATCACTTCGTCGGCACATAGCAGCACGTCGTACTGGCGGCAAATGCGCTGGATCTCCGGCCAGTAGCTTTCCGGCGGGAAGATCATCCCGCCAGCGCCCTGGAACGGCTCGGCGATAAAGCCTGCAACCTTGTCCGCGCCCAGTTCGAGGATTTTCGCTTCCAGTTGCTGCGCCGCCCGCAGACCGAACTCGGCCGGGGTCAGGTTGCCTTCGTGGGCGAAGAAATACGGTTCGTCGATGTGCTCGATGTCCGGCAGCATGCCACCCATTTCGTGCATGAATTTCATGCCGCCGAGCGCCGTCGCCGCCAGGGTCGAGCCGTGGTAACCGTTCCAGCGGCCGATCATGATTTTCTTCTCGGGCTTGCCCAGTACCTGCCAGTAACGGCGCACGGTGCGGATCAACACCTCGTTGGCTTCGGAGCCGGAGTTGGTGTAGATCGCGTGGCTGTAATGCCCCGGCAACAGGCTGAACAGCAGCTCCGACAGTTCGATGACCTGCGGGTGGGTGGTGTGGAAAAACATGTTGTAGTACGGCAACTGCTCAAGCTGTCGCGCCGCCGCAGCCGCCAGGTCCTGGCGCCCATAGCCGAGGTTGGTGCACCACAGCCCGGACATGCCGTCGAGGTAACGCCGGCCGTCGTTGTCCCACAGGTGCAGGCGCTCGCCACGCACCATGACGCGCGGCCCTTCATCGTTAAGGGCTTTCTGGTCGACGAAGGCGTGGATGTGGTGCGCAGCGTCGGCGGCCTGGTAATCGCGGGTTTCACGTGGTGTGGTCATCGCCAGTTCTCCGTTTTTGTCAGCGAAGTTGAAACCAGGTGGTCTTCAACTGGGTATATTTATCGAATGAGTGCAGCGACAGGTCGCGGCCGAACCCGGACTGCTTGCCGCCGCCAAATGGCACGGTTACGTCCAGCGCATCGACGCTGTTGACCGACACCGTGCCCGCGCGCAATTGCCGGGCCACGCGGTGCGCACGATTGAGGTCGTCGGTCCACAGGGACGCGGCCAGGCCGTAGACGCTGTCGTTGGCCAGTTGCAAGGCGTGTGCCTCGTCGTCGAACGGGGTGACGGCCAGCACCGGGCCGAACACTTCGTCGCGAAACAACGGCATGTCCGGGGTTACGCCGGTGAAGATCGTCGGCAGAATGAAATTGTCGGAACCGTTGAACCTCGACTGCCGACCACCGCATACCCGTGTCGCACCCTGGCGTTCGGCCTGCTCGATAAACCCCATGATGCGCGCCGTCTGGCGGCTGTCGACGATGGCGCCAGCGTGGCTCGCCGGGTCCAGCGGATCGCCGGGCAACCAGCGCTGAGCCTGTACCTTGAGGCGTTCAATGAACGCGTCATGAATCGAGCGCTCGACCAGCAAGCGCGAGTTGGCCGAACAGACTTCGCCCTGATTGAAGAAGATGCCGAAGGCGGCTTTCTCGGCGGCCAGGTCCAGGTCCTGGCAATCGGCGAACACCAGGTTGGCGCTCTTGCCGCCGCATTCCAGCCACACCTGTTTCAGGTTCGATTGCGCGGAATACTGCATGAAATATTTGCCGACCTCGGTGGAGCCGGTGAACACCAGGCAATCCACATCCGGGTGCAAACCCAGGGCTTTGCCCGTCTGCTCGCCCAGGCCTGGCAACACGTTCAACACACCAGCCGGCAACCCGGCCTCCAGCGCCAGTTCGCCCAGGCGCAGCGCGGAGAACGGCGATTGCTCGGCGGGTTTGAGGATCACCGAGTTGCCGGCCGCCAGCGCCGGCGCGAGTTTCCACGCGGCCATGTCCAACGGGAAATTCCACGGCACCACGGCAGCCACCACGCCCAGCGCTTCGCGGGTGATGGTGGCCAGCACGCTCTGCGCACTGGGCGCGACCTGGTCGTAAAGTTTGTCGAGGCTTTCGGCGTACCAGCGAAACACCCCGGCGGCACCGGGTACGTCGATGTTGCAGGCGTCCATCACCGGCTTGCCCATGTTCAGCGAATCCAGCAGCGCCAGCTCTTCGCGGTGAGTCAGGATCAGTTCGGCCAGACGCAGCAACACCTGCTTGCGCTCAGCCGGCGAACGCGCAGCCCAGGTGCCGGCCTCGAACACCTGCCGTGCATTGCTGACCGCGATATCCACATCCTCGGCGCCGCACGCCGCCACGTTGGCCAGCAACTGGCCGGTCGCGGGATTGATTGCGCAGAAGGTCTGGCCGGACTGCGCCGAACGCTGTTTACCGTTGATGAAGGCCTGGTCGGGTAACGCCAGCGTCGCGGCTTTTTTCTGCCAATATGCAAGCTCGAACACGTTCAAATGCTCCAAGGGCTTTCTTGTGCAGTGGATAGTCGCTCAGGCCCGAGTCCAGCAAAAATAGTAAAAATGTCTTTGCAGACCATGAAAAAACTGGGCAGCCGATCTCCCCGGTGACGTGCGATGTGGTTATTGTTCAGGCACAACAATCCCGTCGTCGGAACGGACGCAGTCGGCGCAAAAATTGCCTGGATGTCGTGTCCATCCAACCGAGGTTCGCCGTGGCTGCCTACAACCTGCGTCAATTGAAGTACTTCATCACCACCGTCGAATGCGGCAGCGTCGCCGAGGCCTCGCGCAAGCTGTACATCGCCCAGCCGGCCATATCCACGGCGATCAAGGGGCTGGAAGACAGCTTTGGTGTGCAGTTGCTGATCCGTCATCACGCCCAAGGGGTATCCCTGACCCCCAGCGGTGCGCGTTTCTACCGCAAGGCCCAGGAACTGCTGCGCATGGCCAGGGAATTCGAACAGAACGCCCTGGCCGACAACGACGTGGTGGCCGGGCAAATCGATATCGGCTGTTTCGAAACCGTTGCGCCGTTGTACCTGCCGCAATTGATCGCCGGTTTTTCAGCGCTCTACCCTGGGGTGAAAATCCGCATCCGCGACGGCGAACAGCAGGAACTGGTGCAGGGCCTGACCTCGGGCAGCTTCGACCTGGCGATCCTGTATGAACACGACCTCGACGCCACCATCGAAACCGAGCCCTTGATGCCCGCCCAGCGCCCGTACGCATTGCTGCCGGCCAATCACCGCTTCGCCCAACTCAAGCAGGTATCGCTGCGCGACCTGTACCTGGAACCGATGATCCTGCTGGACGTGCAACCGAGCCGGACCTACTTCGTCAGCCTGTTCGAAGAACTGGGCCTGCAGCCGCAGATTGCCTTCAGCTCCCCGTCAATCGAGATGGTACGGGGCATGGTCGGCCAAGGGTTCGGCTTCTCGATCCTGGTCACCCGCCCGCATTCGGAGTGCACCTACGACGGGCAGAAAGTGGTGTGCGTGGACATCATCGAAGACGTCACCGGCTCAGGCCTCGTGGCGGCGTGGCTAAAACGCGGGCAATTGACCAAGCCGGCACAGTTGTTTGCCGATTACTGCCGCGAGCAGTTGACCGCTAAAAATGTGCCTTGAGGCTCGCTCACACAGGGGCAGGCAACGGGACTATTTGCGGGGCTTGATCCGTGCCGTGGCCTCCGCCACAAGGGGATCATCCGGCCAGTAATGCTTGGGGTAGCGCCCCTTCAAATCCTTCTTCACTTCGGCGTAGGTGCTGCGCCAGAAATTCGCCAGGTCCTGCGTCACCTGCACCGGCCGCCGTGCTGGGGACAACAGGTGCAACTTGACCACTTGCCGCCCGCCGGCAATGCGTGGGGTTTCGGCGAGGCCGAACAGCTCTTGCAGGCGCACGGCCAGAATTGGCGGCTGCTCGCTGTAATCCAGGCGAATGGACGACCCCGACGGCACGCTCAAGTGATGCGGCGCCCATTCATCCAGGCGTTGCGGCAACGGCCAGGGCAGCAGGTTGTGGACGATGCTCGTCAGGTCGAGGTTGGCGAAGTGGCTGAGGCGCGAAACCTTGCCCAGGTATGGCAGCAACCAGTGCTCGAGTCCTTTGAGCAACGCCGTGTCGCTGACGTCCGGCCACTCGGTTTCGCCTTTGCCGCCCAGGTCCAACTGGCGCAGCAAGGCCACCCGCGCCTGCCACTGACGCAGTTCAGACGTCCACGGCAACAGCTCAAGGCCCTTGCGCCGCACCAGATTGACCAGCGCCTGGCTGCGCGCGGTCTCATCCAGCCCGGTCAGGGGTTCACGGCTGAGAATCAGCTCCCCGACCTTGCGCTGACGCTCGGCGCGCAACACGCCTTCGCGCTCGTCCCAGTCCAGTTGATCGACCACCCGCACCTGCTCGGCGAGGACCGAATCGAACAACGCCGGATCGAAATCCGCCGCCAGGTAGATCCGCTCCTCACGCTGGCCCTGACGACTGCCAAGGTCGGCGATCACCAGCCACGTTTGCTTCATCAGGCTGTCGGCTTCGGCGAACAACGCGGCACGCCCGTTAGCCAGGCGATACTCCGCGCCCCCTGCGCGACGTTGCTGGGCCACACGGTCCGGATAGGCCAGCGCCAGCAAGGCGCCGAGCCAGCGCGGGTGATCCGGATCGCTTACCGGCTCGCTTGCCTTACCCCTCAGATAGCCCCGATATTGCCGCGCCAATTGCCGGGCACGCTGCACGCCGCCCTGGGCGCCACGCGCGGCCCGCTCCTCGCCGGACAACAGCGCCAGACGACTGTGCAGATCGGCGCCAACCCCGCGCAGGATGTCGCGCTCGCCCAGCAATGCCGCGACTTCGCAGGCCATGTCGGCAAGGCCGAGTGCCTGCCCGCGCAACAACAGATGTGCGATGCGTGGATGCGCCGGCAGTTCGGCCATTGCCTGGCCGTGGCGAGTCAGCGACTCACCCTCCAGTGCGCCGAGGCGCTCGAGCAGGTCCTGCGCCTGTGCATAAGCCGCTGCGGGGGGTATGTCGAGCCAGACCAATTGCTCCGGTGCGACGCCCCAGCGACCGAGCTGCAACGCAAGGCCGGCAAGGTCCGCCGACACGATTTCCGCGCTGGCATAGGCCGCCAGTTGCTCGTGCTGGTCCTGGGACCACAAGCGATAACACACACCGGGCTCCAGTCGCCCGGCACGGCCCGCCCGCTGTGTGGCACTGGCGCGGGAGATGCGTTGGGTGTCCAGGCGCGTCATGCCGCTGCCTGGATCGAATCGCGGCACCCGCGCCAGCCCGGCGTCGATCACCACACGCACACCGTCGATGGTCAGGCTGGTCTCGGCAATGTTGGTGGCCAGCACCACTTTGCGCTGACCGGCGGGGGCCGGATCGATGGCGGCGCGTTGCGCGGCCAGATCCAGCTCGCCGTGCAACGGGCAGAGCAAGACCGGTGAATGGGCGCCCAATGCCTCGGCCAACTGCTGGTGCACGCGGCGGATTTCCGCTTGCCCCGGCAGGAACACCAGCAGGCTGCCGCTTTCGTCATCGAGGGCATCGAGGATGGTCTGCACCACACGTGGCTCGATGAATTCACCGGGCTGGAAGGGTCGACCCCAGCGCATCGCCACCGGGTACATGCGCCCTTCGCTGCGCAGGATCGGTGCGTCGTCGAGCAACCCGGCCAGGCGCTCGCCTTCCAGCGTGGCGGACATCAGGAGAATCTTCAGCGGCTGGTCATCACGAAACAGCGACCGGCCATTGAGGCTCAGGGCGAGCGCCAGGTCAGCGTCGAGACTGCGCTCATGGAACTCGTCGAAAATCAGCAGACCCACACCTTCCAGCGCCGGATCATCCTGCAAGCGCCGGGTGAGGATGCCTTCGGTGACCACTTCGATGCGCGTGTCGGGGCCGACCTTGCTGTCGAGCCGGATGCGATAACCGACGGTTTGACCGACCTTTTCCCCCAGCTCACTGGCCAGCCGCTCCGCCGCCGCCCGTGCCGCCAGGCGCCTGGGTTCGAGCATCAGGATGGTCTGTCCGGCCAGCCAGGCCTCATCGAGCAAGGCCAGGGGAACGCGAGTGGTCTTACCCGCTCCGGGCGGAGCTTCGAGCACGGCTTCATGGCGTGACGCCAAGGCTTCACGCAGGGCGGGTAAAACTTCATCGATCGGCAACGAATTCATGCTGGCTCCCAAACAGAGTCGCGAGTATAACGGCGAACTGCCCGGTGTTCGTCGCGGTCCTAACTCATACCGACGATGCTTCGTATTTCCAGATGACAGGAGTTTTCCTATGCGTATTCCCTTTCGCCTGATTGGCGGTGTGCTGGTAGCGACCCTGCTGACGCAGGTGACGGCGTGCGGTTCGATTTTCTACCCCGACCGCCGTGGTCAGATCGATGGCAAGATCGACCCGGCGATTGCCGTGCTCGACGCCGTCGGCCTGTTGTTCTACATCATTCCCGGCCTGATCGCGTTCGGCGTGGATTTCGCCACCGGGGCGATCTATTACGCGCCGGGCGAGACCGCTCACGTGGCCCCCGAAAAACTCCACGAAGCCATTGGCGCCGACGGCAAGGTCGATACCCATAAACTGCAGACCATCCTGGAAACCGAGCTGGGCCGCAGCTTCCCGCTGGACGACCCACGCCTGATCCAGCACAAGGGCAGCCCTCAGCAACTGGCCCTGCTCGGCCTGCAACCTGCCGCGTGACCCCGCGTCTGAAAGGATAAGCCGTCGTTATGGTTTCCAGCTCCGAACACGCCCGTCTGCTGCGGCTGGCCACCCGCGCCTCGGTGGCCGTGGCGTGCACCCTGGTGGTCTCCAAAGCCATTGCCTGGTGGATGAGCGGCTCGGTGAGCATGCTCGCCGGCCTGACCGACTCGGCCCTGGACGGTGTCACCTCGCTGCTTAACCTGCTGGCCGTGCATTATGCGTTGCGCCCTGCCGATGACGATCACCGCTACGGCCATGGCAAGGCCGAGTCGCTGGCGGGGATGGCGCAAGCGTTGTTCATCGGTGGCAGTGCGGTGCTGATTGCCTTGCAGGCGTTGGAGCGGCTCAAGCACCCGGAACCGGTGGGCGCGCCGTGGATCAGCATTGGGGTGATCGTGTTCTCGCTGGTGCTGACCCTGGCGTTGCTGATGTTGCAGCACCGGGTGGTCAAGGCCACCGGCTCCAATGCGGTGCGCGCCGACTCCTTGCACTATCGCTCGGACATGCTGCTCAACGGCAGCATTCTGGTAGCGCTGGTGCTGGCCGGGTTCGGCTGGCATCAAGTGGACGCCTGGTTTGGCCTGGGGATCGCGGCCTACATCTTCTGGAGTGCAATCCAGATCGCCCGGGAAAGCTTCACCGTGCTGATGGATCAGGAACTGCCGCCAGACGTCAGCCAGCACATGCTCGATCTCGCATGCAGCGTTCCGGGTGTGTTGGGCGCGCACGACCTGCGCACACGGGTCTCGGGCAATCAGTGGTTCGTGCAATTGCACCTGGAGTTGCCGGGGGAATTGACCCTGTCAGTCGCCCACGGCATCAGCGATCAGGCCGCCGATGCGATTCACGCTGCCTACCCGCGAGCCGAAGTGCTGGTGCACGCCGACCCGCAGGAAGTGGTGAAGGCCGCCAGGATGGCTCAGAAGCTCACTTGATAACCGCGACTGGCCAGGCAGTTGCCCTGGGCCTGACGGTAGGCTTGAACCACTGAAGGGTCCGGCTGGTACGTGGCCGTACGGGGATCAAACCCGCTCTGTTGCACCGCGTACTGATAACACTCGTAGCCGTCCCGATTGACCTGCTCCGGCGACTGACCATTGGCCGGGTAGGCCACCACGTCGTAACCGTTGCTGACCGGTTGTGGCTGTGGCTGCACCGGGGGCTCGACCACCACGTAGTCCTGGGTGTTTTCCTGATAGGCGTAGTACGAACCGGCCGCGAGGAACAGCAGCGCGCCGCCGACCCAGACTTCACGGGCGTAATCAGGCAGATAACTGATGCGGATCCCGCGCGGCGGTTGCACCACCACGTAACGCGGCCCAAGCGGGCGATACCAGTAACCGCCAGAGAAGAAGTAGTCCTGGCCACGATACGGCACGCGATAGTCGCGGTCCGGGAAGCGATCGATCACGTGCCCTGGACGGTACTGCGGACCCGGCCCCCAACCATTGCCGTGGCCATTCGGGCGACCCGCCCAGTGCGGGTCATTGGGGCGTGGGCCGTTGTTGGGCCAGGACGGGTTGTAGTCGTTGCGCCGAGGCTGATCCTGATAGTAGCCCCGCTGCGGCTGCTGGGTCTGGCGCACGCTGTCGGGTCGCCCCTGGATCGGCAGGTCGTTGGCGGGCAATTGTGGCGGCGGTGGCGGTGGCCGCACGGGGTTGTTGAAGTCGCGCGGTTGATTGTCGCGCGGAGAATTGTTTTGCCACTGACCGCCGTTGCGCGGCTGGCCGTTCTGTTCGAACTGGCGACTGTTGTCGCCCCGAATGATCTCGTTGCTCTGCGGGCGCGGCTGATTATTGCCGACATGCCCCTGATTATTGCCCTGACGGCCGTCACCGCGCTGCCCGTTTTCCGGACCACGGTTCTGCGGCTCATCGGCGTGCGCTTGCGCAGTGAAACCGCCCCCTGCACCTACAATCAGCAAACCAACTCCGGCCAAACGCCAGATGCGCGACTTCATGCTTATCCTCACTGCGGTTCAGGGCTTGTACGTAAGACTGGGAAAGCACAGGCCGGTTCTGCAACAGGTTATCAGTCACGAAACATATTTATTGAGGGCGCCGGCAAGAAATCCCGGGCAAAAGAAAAGGGAGACCCGTCGGCCTCCCTTTGAGAACTTCGTCCGTGCTCGACGCTTTTGACGTCGGCTCACCTCACGCCGTCTTCTGGACAGTGTGCAGCTCGGGGGCCGGGCACATCCCCTGTGGGGGTGGCGGCCGCGACTGGCCTGATTGGGCGAGTCGCCGTGGACTGTTTGTCCGAGCAGTGATTCTGGTGATAAGGATAGGCCTGCGGCGCCGACAGAGGATTGCGAAGATTGCTCAAATAAACATGACTTGCGCAATTTTTAACCCTGGATAGATAATCTGCCGCAATTGATACGACAAAGGCCTGAATGATGAGCAAACTCGACCGATACGACCTGAGCATTTTGGCGGAATTGCAGCGCGATGCGCGTATTTCCAACCAGGAGCTGGCCGAGCGCATCGGCCTGTCACCGTCGCCGTGCTCGCGGCGGGTCAAGCAACTGGAGGACGATGGCTACATCACCCGTCAGGTGGCGCTGCTGGACCGCAAAATGCTCGGCCTGAGCCTGACGGCCTATGTACTGATCGGCATGGACCGGCATACGCCCGAGCGGTTCGAGAACTTCGAGGCGGCGATCCGTACCTTGCCGCAGGTGCTGGAATGCAGCCTGGTGACCGGGATGGACGCTGACTACCAACTCAAGGTGGTGGTGCCGGACATGGACCACTATCAGAAACTGCTGCTGGGCCACCTCACCCGCATCGAAGGGGTGACGAGCGTGCGCTCGAGTTTCGTGTTGAACCAGGTGCTCAACAGCACGGAGCTGCCGTTGACTCATCTGCGTAGCTGATAACACCATCGCGAGCAGGCGACGGACAGCTGCGACACACCGACGCAGGTCAATGCTGCGCCAATCCAGCAGGCGTATACTCGCCCCGCCTTTTTAGCCCCACCCGCGCTGGAGATACCTGATGGATCCTGCACTGTTTGAAGAGTGGATGATGACCGGACTGGTCAGCATCCTGATCATTTTCATGGGTTTCATCGTCTGGGATCTGGCAAAAAAATCCAAGGCCGGGCGCTTTGGTTCGTTCATCCTGTTCTTCGTGCTGGGCCTGGGCGTGGCCGCGTTCATCATCAAGAGCGTGGTGATCGGCCTGATCGAATCCGGCGCCTTATAAGCGCGCCGGCACTTCCTTCCACTGGCCCTGATCGAGCCCTTCGATCGTCCAGTCACCGATTCTGACCCGCACCAGCCGCAGCGTGGGCAAGCCCACCGCCGCCGTCATGCGTCGCACCTGGCGGTTACGTCCCTCGCGGATCACCAGCTCCAGCCAGCTGGTCGGCACACTTTTGCGAAAGCGCACCGGCGGGTTGCGCGGCCACAATTGCGGTTCCTCCAGCTGCCGCGCTTGTGCGGGCAAGGTCATGCCGTCGTTCAACTCGACACCCTCACGCAACCGCTGCAACTGCTCGGCGCTCGGCTCGCCTTCCACCTGCACCCAGTACGTCTTGGCCAGTTTGTGTTTCGGGTCGGCAATCCGCGCCTGCAACTGGCCATCGTTGGTCAACAGCAGCAACCCCTCGCTGTCGCGGTCCAGCCGCCCTGCCGGATAGATCCCGGGGATCGCGATGAAATCCTTGAGCGTCGCCCGTCCTTCTCCGTCACTGAATTGCGTCAGCACATCGAAGGGTTTGTTGAACAGGATCAGCGTCGGCTCGGCCGGGGGTGCCTTGGCGACCCGACGCGGGGCGGACGAAGGGGTGTTTGCGCCAGGACGGCGGGACACAGGGCGTTGTGGACGGGACATAAGCACAAGGACATCTGACGGTCAGGGCTGCCCATGCTAGTGCCCCGACCGACAAATGGCCATGGCCGTCAGCGGAACGGCGGCTCGTCGAAACTGCGCAATTTGCGCGAGTGCAGCGAATTGAGCTCGGTGCGCAGCAGGTCCACCGCCTCGATACCGATCTGCAAGTGCTGGCTGACCGCGCGCTGATAGAACGCGTTGGCCGAGCCCGGCAGCTTGATTTCGCTGTGCAGCGGTTTGTCCGAGACACACAGCAAGGTGCCGTATGGCACCCGGAGGCGATAGCCCTGGGCGGCGATGGTGCCGCTTTCCATGTCCACCGCCACGGCGCGGGACAGGTTGATCAACGGCCGTTCCTGAGCCCAACGCAATTCCCAGTTACGATCGTCGTAAGTCAGCACGGTACCCGTGCGCAGGCGCTTTTTCAGCTCGTCGCCCTTCTCGCCGGTGACGTTGGCGGCCGCCTGCTGCAGGGCCATCTGCACTTCGGCCAGCGCCGGGATCGGAATGTTCGGCGGCACCACCCGGTCAAGAATCCCGTCGCGGCGCATGTAGGCGTGGGCCAACACATAGTCGCCAATGGTCTGCGACTGACGCAGGCCACCGCAGTGCCCGATCATCAGCCAGCAATGCGGGCGCAGCACCGCAAGGTGGTCAGTGATGTTCTTGGCGTTGGAGGGGCCGACACCGATATTGACGAGGGTCACGCCATGGCCGTCTTCAGCAATCAGGTGATAGGCCGGCATCTGATAACGGTGCCAGACCACACCCGCGGCAATCGCCGAGGCTTCGCCGTGGTCCATGCTCTTTTCGATGATCACATTGCCCGGCAGCACCATTCGCACGAAACGCGGGTCGCTGCGCAACTGCTCCAGGCCATGCACGATGAACTGGTCGACGTAACGGTGGTAGTTGGTCAGCAGAATCCACGGCTGCACATGGCGCCAGTCGCTGCCGGTGTAGTGCACCAGACGGCGCAGGGAGAAATCAACCCGCGCGGCATCGAACAGCGCCAGCGGCAGCGGATCGGTGTTTTCCCAATCGTACAGGCCGTCGGCAATGCCGTCGGTGGCGGCGGACAGGTCGGTGCTGGGGAAAACCCGGGCCAGCACGGCGGCGGTCACGCCGGAGCCGGCCAGCTCATCGCCCTGCTCGACCACGTACGGATAAGGAATGTTCTGCTGGCTGATGCCGACCTCCACGGTCACGGTGAAGTCATGCATCAACGGCACCAGTTGCTCCAGCAGGTATTTGCGGAAAGCGGCCGGATGGGTGACGGTGACGCTGTAGGTGCCCGGCAACTGAACCTTGGCATAGGCTCGCGTGGTTTGCGGGACTTCGCCCTGACAGTGGTAGGTCAGACGCAGCTCAGGATAACGAAACATCGCACGCTGTTCGGCGTCCGGCTCAATACGGTCCTTGAGGTAACGCATGAGCGCCTGGTTCAGCGCGGTGGTTGCACGATTGTGCAAGTACGCAAGCCGATCCACGGCTTGCTCGGCGGTTTGGACGACAACAAAAGCTTCGGTCACGATCAGCATCCTGTGTTCTGACTTGCAGGCTTTCATCTTGCCTGCATCGTGGGCCGACGGGAACAGTGGTGTGTCGGATGCACACCAAGATATAGGTCAACACTGTCCATTGTGGGAGCGGGCCTGTGGTGTTAGAGAAACGGGGTCGAACGGGCGACGAGGGCTTCGACTTCCAGACCCCGCGGCAGTGCGCCATACACCCGGCCGGTCGCCCCCAGGCGACTGGCAATGAACGCATCGCTGACCGCCGAATTCCCCGCCTCCAGCAGCAGCTTGGCCTGCAACCCCAGGGCAATGTCTTCGGTCAACTGCCGTGCCCGGTATTGAATGTCGCTGGTGTCGCTGAATGCGCTGTGCAGCTGGCGGATGTGCGCCGCCAGGCGATGATCGCCATGCCCGTCACCCAACTCGCTGAACAGCACGTCGAGCACGCCAGGCTCCTTCGACAGCGCCCGCAGCACATCCAGGCATTGCACGTTGCCTGAGCCTTCCCATGTCGAATTGACCGGTGCCTCGCGGTAGAGGCGCGGCAGGATGCTGTCTTCGACATAGCCGGCGCCGCCCATGCATTCGGCGGCTTCATTGATCATGGCGGGCGCGCGCTTGCAGATCCAGTACTTGCCCACCGCCGTCACGAGGCGGGCGAATTTCGCTTCATGGGAGTCGTTCAGATGATCCAGCGCCTTGCCCATGCGCAGGCTCAACGCCAGGGCCGCTTCGCTTTCCAGCGCCAGATCGGCGAGCACGTTCTGCATCAGGGGCTGCTCGCTCAGGGGCTTGCCGCCGACACGGCGATGGGCGCAGTGATGGCTGGCCTGGGTCAACGCCTGGCGCATCAGCGCGCTGGACCCGACCATGCAATCGAAACGGGTCATGGCGACCATTTCGATGATGGTCGGCACGCCCCGCCCCTCTTCACCGACCATCCACGCCAGCGCGCCGCGAAACTCGACCTCGCTGGAGGCGTTGGAGCAATTGCCGAGCTTGTTTTTCAAACGCTGGATGTAGAACTGATTGCGCGTGTCATCGGGGCGGTGACGTGGCAGCAGGAAACAGGTCAGGCCCTTGTCGGTCTGCGCCAGGGTCAGGAAGGCATCGCACATCGGCGCCGAACAGAACCACTTGTGGCCCACCAGTTCGTAGGCCTGCCCCGGGCCGCTGGCGCCCACCGGATACGCCTTGGTGGTATTGGCCCGGACATCGGTGCCACCCTGCTTCTCGGTCATGGCCATGCCGATGGTGACACCCGCCTTGTGGGCCATGCCGACATTGCGCGGATCGTACTCGGTGGCGAGGATTTTCGGCAGCCACTGTTCGGCCAGGTCCGGCTGCAAGCGCAACGCCGGCACGCTGGCGAAGGTCATGGTCAGCGGACAGCCGCTGCCGGCTTCGGCCTGACTGTGCAGATAGGTCATGGCGGCGCGGGCGACATGGGCACCGGACTGCGGGTGCGTCCAGGGCAAGGCCGTCAGGCCGTGCTCGACCGCCGTGCGCATCAGCTCGTGGTAGGCCGGGTGGAATTCCACCAGGTCGATACGGTGACCGTAGCGGTCATGGCTGGCAAAAACCGGCTTGTTCTGATTGGCCAAAAACCCCGCTGCCATCAGCGGCCCGCCGGCCAGTGCACCGTAAGCGTCGATGCGCGACTCGGCCCACCCCGCGCTGAAACGCCGCGACCATTGCTGCAACGGCAGGTCGATGCGGTACAGGTTGGTGCCGTCCAGCGACGGTGGCTGGTTGGTGACTTCGTGGGTTTCAGCGAACTGATGCAGGTTCATGACGGGGCTCCTCGGGTCAGCCAGGGGTTCAGTTAAGCACTGCCCCGAGGCCGAACAAAGTGGCATATCCGCCTAACTGTCGGCGCTTTCGCCCTGTTGCTGACAGAGCACCCGCCGATACATGGCCGCCTGCAAGTCTTCGAATTTCACCGGTTTGCTCAGGTAGTCGATCAGGTCTGCCGTCACGCAGCGCTCCCGATCGACGGTCAGCGCAATCATGAACACCGGCACCTGCTCACAGCCCGGCAAGGCGCGGATCTGGCAGCACAGCGATACACCATTCATCTGCGGCAGCTCGCTATCGAGCAAGACTGCGTCAAATGTTTCCCGGCGCAGGAAATCCAGCGCTGCATGGCCGTCGTCGGCCGTGCGCACGCGAAAACCGAGCTTGAGCAACATCCCGCGCATCAGCAACTGATGGATGTCGTTGTTATCCACCAGCAGCACGGTGCATTCCTGAGGCAGGCGCAGATGTGGCAGGTCGCGACTCATCGGCGCTGCGACAGGCTCGCCCAGCGGTAATTGGAATTCCACATCCAACTGGAAGCGGCTGCCGCGCCCGGGTTCTGAGCGGTGGGTCAGTTGCCCGCCGAGCAAGTCCACCAACTGCCGGCAGATCGCCAGCCCAACGCCCAGCCCCCCGTGCTCACGGGTCATCGAGCCGTCGATCTGGAAGAAGCGCTGGTACAGCGTCGCCTCGCCCAGGTCGGTGAAGCCGATGCCGGTATCGATGACCGCGAAGGACAACGCCAGCCGCCCCGGTGCCACGGGTTTGCCCGTAACCCTCAGCGCCACGCCGCCGACCCGGGTGAACTTGATCGCGTTGTCCAGAAGGCATTCCAGGCATTGCACCAACTTGCTGCTGTCGCCGAGCACCCGGTCCGGCAATCCCGGTGCGACATCGACCTTGAAGTCCAGAGACTTGCCCAAGGCGTTGCCTTCGAACTGCATGCGCAGGGCATCGATCACGCTGCGCAGGCTGAAGGTCGACGCAGTGGCCGTGAGCTTGCCGGCCTGCAACTCGGTGAGGGTCAGGATACCGTTGACCATGCGCATCATGTCCCGCGCGGAACCGGCGGCGGTTTGCTGGTACTGCTCGAGTTCGGGGCCCATTTCCACGGTTTGCATCAACTCCAGCGAACCGATGACGCCGTTCATGGGCGTACGCAATTCGTGGGTCAGCGTGGCGAGGAATTCGTCCTTGAGCTTGTTGCCCTGCTCCAGCTGCCGGTTGAGCACTTCGAGCTTTTGCCCGGCATCGAGCAGGGTCTGCGCCTGTTGTTCGCGCATGGCGTTGATGCGGTCGGCCAGCGCCAGTGACAACAGCGCCACCTCGATGGCCGAGCCGATCTGGCTGGAATACATGGTCAGGAACACGTTCGGCAGGTAACCCAGCACCATCAGCGTGTTGACGATGCCGCCGAGCAGAAACGCCGACCAGGCAATGATGAAGTAGCGCGCCACGCGCAGGCCGCGCCACCAGGAAAACAGCCCGGCGGCGAAGATCACCACGGTGAACGTCAGCGCCAGCGCGGTCGCCAGGCGCAGGGCCAGGGCGTAACTGGTCATCAAGGACAACCCGACCACCAGCGCGCCGAACGCGATCAGCGCCAGCAACAGGCGATCGAGCCCGCGACTGAGGGTGGCCGTTTGCAGGAAGCTGCGGGCGAACTGACTGCCGAACAACCCGGCGCAGCCGATGAAGAACGGTGTGGCGGCGTTGGCCCACCAAGGGTTGTTCGGCCAGAAATACTGGACCGCCGCGCCGTTCACCGACAGCTGGTACAGGCCGAACGAGGCGATATAGAAGATGTAATAGAGGTAGCTGGTGTCGCGCACGCTCAGATAGATGAACAGGTTGTAGACCAGCATCCCCAGCAACACACCGTAAATCAGGCCCAGCACGTAGAGCCGGACCGGCTGCTCTTCCAGAAATGCCGTGCTCGACCACAACGTGACCGGTGCCTGGATAGAGCCTTCGCTCTGCAAACGCAGGTAAACGGTTTGCGCCTGCCCCGGGGTGAAGCTCAGGTCGAACAGGTAGTTGTTCTGACGGATTTCGCGACTGTCGAACGGCAAGGCATCGCCGGTCTGACGGATCAGGTGAAAATTACCCGCCGCATCAGGCATATAGAGGTCCAGCCGGTCGAGAGGCGGATAGGCCAGTTCCAGCAGCCAGGTGCGCTGGGCCGCAGGATTGATCGGGCGATAGTGCAGGTCAATTTTCAGCCAGAACGCCGAGCGCGAATAACCGGCGTTGAGGGTGGCCTTGTCGTGAGGCTTGAAGTGGCCGCTCGCGGCCTGCGCGAGTACCTCGTCGATGGTTGCCTCGCCATTGGCGTCTTCGAACACTTGCAGGGTTCGACCCAGGGGCAGGCTTTGAGTGAACTCATCGAATTCGACGGCGCTGGCCATAAGGGGCAAGCAAAACAGCAACATCAGCAAATAGCGCATTGAAGCCCCAGCGTGGCCTGTCCGGTTAATCTCAAAAAGCCCCTCATTCCCTTTGAGTAGACGTAAAACCGGCATGACCTGTTATTGGTTTGGATCCACTCTAGCATAGCCGTTGATGGCCATTGAACACCATTGAAACATTTCCTGGAAAGGCTCTAGTACGGGCGTTCCAGCGACGCAAAAAGGATCAGAACTGTTTAAATGGTCAGGTTGCGACAGTGCATCGGCCGACAGGCGCATTCCTGCAGGCCGCCGCGAGGTCACTTCCATGACTCGCCGGGCGACTGGTGGTAAGCTCGCGCACCATGAATATCTACAGCTCTCGCCCCGTTGTCCTCTGTCTCTCCGGCCACGACCCCAGTGGTGGCGCCGGCCTGCAGGCAGATATCGAAGCCCTGCTCGCCCAGGGTTGCCATGCGGCTCCGGCCGTCACCGCCCTGACCGTGCAAGACACGGTCAACGTCACTGACTTCCGCGTCCTCGACCGTGAGTGGGTATTGGCCCAGGCCAACGCCGTGCTCAACGATTCCGAAGTCGCGGCGGTCAAGCTGGGCATGCTCGGCTCACTGGAGATGGTCGATACCGTTGTCGAGCTGCTTCAGGCGCATCCGCATTTGCCCATGGTGTGCGACCCCGTGCTGCGCGCCGGTGGCGGCGGACGACTGGGCAAGGACGAAGTGGGTTACGCCATGCGCGAACGCCTGCTGCCCCTGTCGATCATCGCCACGCCCAACCTTCCGGAAGCGCGAATCCTCGCCGAACTGCCCGAAGGCACGGCGGACGAATGCGCTGAAAAACTCCTGCCGTTCGTCAAGCACCTGCTGATCACCGGCGGGCATGGCGAAGAGAGCGAAATCCATAATCGCCTGTACAGCCGCGACGGTCACCGCGAGACCTTCATCTGCCAACGCCTGCCCGGCAGTTATCACGGTTCCGGCTGCACCCTGGCCAGCGCCCTGGCCGGTCGTCTGGCCCAGGGCGAAAACCTCGCCAGCGCCGTACAGACTGCACTTAACTACACGTGGCGTACCCTGCGCGATGCCGAACAGCTGGGCAAAGGCCAGTTCGTTCCGCGTCGTCTTCCACTGGACTTCTGTTCGTAACGCCATGGGGCTTGTCCGATGAAACTACGCGGCCTTTACGCCATCACCGACAGCCAGTTGCTGGCCGGTAAATTCCTGTCGTACGTGGAGGCGGCGCTGGAAGGCGGCGTCACCCTGCTGCAATACCGCGACAAGAGCGATGACCAGGCCCGCCGCCTGCGCGAAGCGCAAGCCTTGCGCGACCTGTGCGAACGCTACAAGACCCATTTGATCATCAACGACGATGCCGAACTGGCCGCGCGCCTGAACGTGGGCGTGCACCTGGGCCAAACCGACGGTCCGCTGTCGCCGACCCGCGCTTTGCTCGGCTCCCGCGCCATCATCGGTTCGACGTGCCACGCACAACTCGAGCTCGCCGATCAGGCGGCCAGGGAAGGCGCCAGCTACGTCGCCTTCGGGCGCTTCTTCAATTCCAGCACCAAACCCGGGGCACCGAGTTGCAGCCTCGAATTGCTGGACCAGGCCCGCCGCCAATTGCACCTGCCGATCTGCGCGATCGGCGGTATCACCCTGGACAACGCCGCGCCGCTGGTGGCCCACGGGGTCGATCTGCTGGCGGTGGTCCACGGCCTGTTCGGCGCCCAGAGCACGACTGAAGTCACCCGTCGCGCCCGCGCCTTCAACGAATTACTGAAAGTCTGATATTGAGAGCCCGACCATGTCTCGTTCCGAAACGCTGTTTGCCAATGCCCAGAAACACATTCCCGGTGGCGTGAACTCGCCTGTCCGCGCCTTCAAGAGCGTGGGCGGCACACCGCTGTTCTTCAAGCACGCGCAGGGTGCCTACGTCACCGACGAAGACGACAAGCGCTATGTCGATTACGTCGGTTCCTGGGGCCCGATGATCCTCGGCCACAGCCACCCGGACGTGCTGGACGCGGTGCGCAAACAGCTGGAGCACGGCCTGTCCTACGGCGCGCCGACCGAGATGGAAACCCGGATGGCGGATCTGGTCTGCTCGATCGTGCCGTCGATGGAAATGGTGCGCATGGTCAGCTCCGGCACCGAAGCCACCATGAGCGCGATTCGCCTGGCGCGTGGCTTCACCGGTCGCGACAGCATCATCAAGTTCGAAGGCTGCTACCACGGCCACTCCGACAGCCTGCTGGTCAAGGCCGGCTCCGGCGCGCTGACCCAAGGCGTGCCAAGCTCGGCAGGCGTACCGGCGGCATTCGCCAAACATACCCTGACGCTGCCGTTCAACGACATCGGCGCCGTCGAAACGATGCTCGCGGAAGTTGGCCAGGACGTGGCGTGCATCATTGTCGAGCCCGTGGCCGGCAACATGAACTGCGTGCCGCCCGCGCCTGGTTTCCTTGAAGGCTTGCGCAGCCTGTGCGACAAGCACGGCGTGGTGCTGATCTTCGACGAAGTGATGACCGGTTTCCGTGTCGCCCTCGGCGGCGCGCAGGCCCATTACGGCGTCACCCCGGACCTGAGCACCTTCGGCAAGATCATCGGTGGCGGCATGCCGGTCGGCTGCTTCGGCGGCAAACGCGAGATCATGTCGCACATCGCGCCACTGGGCCCGGTCTACCAGGCGGGCACCCTGTCGGGCAATCCGCTGGCGATGGCGGCCGGCCTGACCACCTTGCGCCTGATCAGCCGTCCCGGCTTCCATGACGAATTGAGCGACTACACCAGTCGCCTGCTCGATGGCCTGCAACAACGGGCCGATGCCGCCGGCATTCCGTTCGTGACCACCCAGGCCGGCGGCATGTTCGGCCTGTATTTCAGCGGTGCCGACGACATTGTGACATTCGATGACGTGATGGCCAGCGACGCAAACCTGTTCAAGCGCTTCTTCCACCTGATGCTCGAAGGCGGCGTGTACCTGGCGCCAAGTGCGTTCGAAGCCGGCTTTACCTCGATCGCCCATGGCGAAGCCGAGCTCAAGCTCACGCTGGACGCCGCCGAGCGCGCATTCGCCGCCTTGAAATAAACGCAGTGCCGCTGACGTTGGCGATTGCCAGCGTCAGCTTTCACCTACATAAGCGCATATTTTCCTACCGATCTGCCGATTATCCCCCGCAAACCGGGCGATATATTTCCCACGCAGCAGAAAAACGAGTAAAGACTTTGTAAGGTTGGCCCTGCTTATTTCATAATGCGCGCTTATTGGATCCCCTCGACGGGTCCGCGTGCCCTTCAGAGGTAAGTCGATTCCCATGAACCGCACCGGCCGCATCCTTGCACTGGGCTGCCTGTTGCTCCTTCAACCCCTGCTCGCGCTCGCACAAGCAGGCGGTAACTCGTTGTTGATCCCAGCGATGGGTCGCTGCACCCTCAATACCCAGCCGCAAGACCTGGAACAGGCGCTGGCTGCCTGCCAGAAAGCTTCGGATGACGGTGATGCCCAGGCGCAATACGAGCTGGGCGAGTTCTACTACGCCGGGAAAAACACCTCACGCGATCTCAACAAAGCCCTGAGCTATTTCGAGAAGGCCTCGCTGCAAGGCCACGCCCAGGCGCAGTTCAAGCTCGGCAGCATGTTCTTCCACGGCGAAGGCGTACCGGCCAACAACGTTCAGGCGTACATCGTGCTGAAAATGGCGGCGGTCAATGGCGCTGAAGATGCGCTGGACACGGCCGATGAAGTCGCCGAGAAAATGCCTCGGGAAGAACTTGAAGTCGCCACCCAGGTGCTGGGGCAGATCTTCCGCAAATACCTGATGGAACTGCAGAGCGCCGATGGGCGCACGCCGTTTGCGCCCTTGCCCTGATTCGATACCGACCTTTGCGGCCCTGTCGCGAGCCTGCTCGCGATGAAGGCGACCCGGTCTTGAACCTTACTTCTCAGGCATCGGCATCGGAAACGGCATCACATTGCCGACCCCGGCACGGGCTTCGCTGATCTTGGGTGTGCCCAGGCGCTCGACCTCGTCAATGCGCACGATCGAATGCATCGGCACAAAACTGCGCACGACACCTTCGAACTGCGCCTTGAGCTTCTCTTCGCTCGGGTCGACCACCACTTGCGTGCGCTCGCCAAAGACGAACTCTTCCACTTCCAGAAAGCCCCACAGATCACTTTGATAGATCTGCTTGGCGTACATTTCGAACACCTGGCCCTGGTTGAGGAAAATCACCTTGTAGATTGGAGCTTCACGTTTGGTCATGGCGAGGGAGCAACACATCGGGGGATAAAAAAGAGGGCGCGAACTATAACATAGCCACCGGACGCACAGCGGTAGGAACCTGGTGGCATGTTCCCTATAATGCGCGGTTCTTTGAATCACGTGATGACTGTATCCATGGCCAAGAAGCTTTACATCGAAACCCACGGTTGCCAGATGAACGAGTACGACAGCTCGCGCATGGTCGATCTGCTGGGTGAACACCAGGCCCTGGAAGTCACCGCTCGTGCCGAAGACGCCGACGTGATCCTGCTCAATACCTGCTCCATTCGCGAACGCGCCCAGGACCGGGTCTACTCGCAGTTGGGTCGCTGGCGTGAACTGAAGCTGGCCAACCCCGACATGGTGATTGCCGTCGGCGGTTGCGTGGCCAGCCAGGAAGGTGCGGCGATCCGCGACCGCGCACCCTACGTCGACGTGGTGTTCGGTCCCCAGACGTTGCACCGCCTGCCGGAGATGATCGATGCCGCGCGCATCAGCAAACTGCCGCAGGTCGACGTGTCGTTCCCGGAAATCGAAAAATTCGACCATTTGCCCGAACCGCGCATCGACGGCCCAAGCGCCTATGTGTCGGTCATGGAAGGTTGCAGCAAATACTGCACGTTCTGCGTGGTGCCCTACACCCGCGGCGAAGAGGTCAGCCGGCCCTTCGATGACGTGATTGCCGAGATCATCCACCTGGCCGAGAACGGCGTACGTGAAGTGACCCTGCTTGGCCAGAACGTCAACGGGTATCGCGGCACCACCCACGACGGTCGCCTGGCGGACCTGGCCGAACTGATTCGCGTGGTCGCGGCCGTCGACGGCATCGACCGCATTCGCTACACCACTTCCCATCCGCTGGAGTTTTCCGACAGCCTGATCCAGGCCCACGCCGACGTGCCGGAACTGGTCAAACACCTGCACTTGCCGGTGCAATCGGGATCGGACCGCATCCTCGCGGCGATGAAGCGCAACCACACGGCGCTGGAATACAAGTCCAAGCTGCGCAAACTGCGTGCCGCCGTGCCGGGGATCTGCATCAGCTCGGACTTCATCGTCGGTTTCCCCGGCGAGACCGAGAAAGACTTCGAACAGACGATGAAGCTGATCGAAGACGTCGGCTTCGACTTTTCCTACTCGTTCGTCTACAGCCAACGCCCAGGCACCCCCGCAGCCGACCTGGCCGACGAAACGCCGGAAGCCCTGAAAAAAGAACGCCTGAATGCCCTGCAACATCGGCTGAACCAGCAGGGTTTCGAGATCAGCCGACAAATGGTCGGTTCGATCCAGCGCATCCTGGTCACCGATTACTCGAAAAAAGACCCCGGCGAGTTGCAGGGCCGGACCGAGAATAACCGGATCGTCAACTTTCGCTGCGACAATCCAACCCTGATCGGACAGTTCGCCGATGTGCACATTGATTCCGCACAGCCGCATTCGCTGCGGGGTTCGCTGATCCAACAACACTGAAAACCCGATGTGGGAGCGAGCCGGCTCGCGATGACGGTCTGACATTCGACACATCAGTCGCCTGCCAGGCCCCTTCGCGAGCAGGCTCGCTCCCACAGGGGCCGGGTGTTTGATCCAGGACCATTTAAGAGCTTTCGCACCCGCGCCGCTGGCGTTATCCTTGATTTCATCTTAATTGCCCCAGGGCGGCTGAATACGACCTTGAACGCACCCATAGAACCACATCGTTTTATTCTCGAGCCCTTTGAGGCCCGCCGCTTCGCCAATCTGTGCGGGCAATTCGACGAGCACCTGCGCTTGATCGAACAGCGCCTGACCATCGAGATCCGCAACCGCGGCAATCAGTTCGAGCTGATCGGCGATCCCAAGCACACCACCTCCGCAGAAAACCTCCTGCGCCGCCTGTACCGTGAAACCAAGGGTACCGAGCTGTCGCCGGACATGGTTCACCTGTTCCTGCAGGAATCTGCCGTGGAACAGCTGGACAACGTTTCCGCCTCCGAGCCCTCCGTGGCCCTGCGCACCAAAAAAGGCATGATTCGCCCTCGCGGCTTGAATCAGTTGCGCTACGTGAAGGAAATCCTCGGTAACGACATCAATTTCGGCATCGGCCCGGCCGGTACCGGCAAGACCTACCTGGCCGTGGCCTGTGCGGTCGATGCGCTGGAACGCGAACAGATCCGCCGCATCCTGCTGGTTCGCCCGGCGGTGGAAGCGGGTGAAAAGCTCGGCTTCCTGCCAGGCGATCTGTCGCAGAAAATCGACCCCTACCTGCGCCCGCTCTACGACGCGCTGTACGAAATGCTCGGCTTCGAGTACGTCGCCAAGCTGATCGAAAAGCAGGTGATCGAAGTGGCACCGTTGGCCTACATGCGCGGTCGCACCCTGAACAACAGCTTCATCATCCTCGACGAAAGCCAGAACACCACGGTCGAGCAGATGAAGATGTTCCTGACCCGGATCGGCTTCGGCTCCACCGCCGTCATCACCGGCGACATCACCCAGGTCGATCTGCCCCGAGGCACCAAGTCCGGGCTGCACCACGTGATCGAGGTGCTCAAGGAAGTCCCGGGCATCAGCTTCACGCACTTCCAGCCCAAGGACGTCGTGCGCCATCCGCTGGTGCAGCGCATCGTCGAAGCCTACGAGCGTTTCGAAACCCGTGTGGCCGAAGATGCAGCCGCCAAGGATAGTCGCCGCGATGCTTGAGCTTGACCTGCAAATCGCGACCGAAGCGCCCATCCCGAGCGAAGAGGATTTCCGTCTATGGTGTGAGCTGGCCCTGCGCCAGCGCAGTGCCGACTCGGAGATGACCATTCGCCTGGTCGATGAAGCCGAGGGCCGTGAGCTCAACCACACCTGGCGGCAAAAGGACTACGCCACCAACGTCCTGTCGTTTCCGGCCGACGTGCCCGACGAGTTTCTCGATATCCCGCTGCTGGGTGATCTGGTGATCTGCGTGGCGGTGGTCGAGCGCGAAGCCGCCGAACAGGGCAAGGAACCCAAGGCGCATTGGGCCCATCTGGTCATCCACGGCTGCTTGCATCTGCTGGGTTACGACCATATAGACGATGACGAAGCAGAAGAAATGGAAGCGTTGGAACGCGCCTTGCTAGCTCAGTTGGGCTATCGCGATCCGTACGCGGACGACGAAACCGAAACATCCACTCTCGTGACAACAAAGGATTCAGAGTAATCGCTATGAGCGAAGATCGATCGAGCAACGGGCAGAAGTCATGGCTGGGTAAGCTTACCCAGGCTTTTGCCCACGAGCCGAAAAACCGCCAGGAGCTGCTTGAGCTGCTGCGCGATGCGCATCAAAACAAATTGCTGGACAGCGAAGCGCTGGCCATCGTCGAAGGCGCCATCCAGGTTGCGGACTTGCAGGTACGGGACATCATGGTCCCGCGCTCGCAGATGATCAGCATCAAGGCGACCCAGACACCCCGCGAATTCCTGCCCGCCGTGGTCGACTCGGCCCACTCACGTTATCCGGTGATCGGCGAGAGCCACGACGACGTGATGGGCGTGTTGCTGGCCAAGGACCTGCTGCCGTTGATCCTCAAGGAGAACGGCGACAGCTTCAACATCAAGGACCTGCTGCGCCCGGCCACGTTCGTGCCCGAGTCCAAGCGCCTCAATGTGCTGCTGCGCGAGTTCCGCGCCAACCATAACCACATGGCCATCGTCATCGACGAATACGGCGGCGTGGCAGGCCTGGTGACCATTGAAGACGTGCTGGAACAGATCGTCGGCGACATCGAAGACGAACACGACGTTGAAGAAGACAGCTACATCAAGCCCCTGCCCAGCGGAGACTTCCTGGTCAAGGCGCTGACGCCGATCGAGAACTTCAACGAGTTTTTCGACAGCGAGTTTTCCAACGACGAATTCGACACGGTCGGCGGTCTGGTGATGAGCGCGTTCGGGCATTTGCCAAAACGCAATGAAATCACGGAAATCGGCCCGTATCGCTTCCGTATCCTGAACGCCGACAGCCGTCGGATTCATCTGCTGCGCCTGACCCCCATCGCCCGCTGACTCCAAGGATTGAACTATGACCCGCCCCGGCTGGCCCGGTAACCTGCTGGCCGTGGCGGCCGGTGCAATCACCACCCTGGCGCTGGCGCCGTTCGACATCTGGCCGCTTGCGTTGCTGGCGGTCGGCCTGTTTTACGTGGGCCTGCGCGACCTGAACCCCCGGCAGGCTCTGGGCCGTGGCTGGTGTTTCGGTTTCGGCCTGTTTGGCGCCGGCACCAGCTGGATCTACTACAGCATCCACAACTTCGGCGGCGCCTCGGTGTTGCTGGCCGGGTTCCTGATGCTGCTCTTCACCGCAGCGATCGCCTGGTTCTTTGCCCTTCCCGCCTGGGTCTGGGCGCGCTGGTTGCGGCGCAATGAGGCGCCGTTGGCGGACGCCCTGGCGTTCGCTGCCCTGTGGGTCGGCCAGGAGGCGTTTCGCGGCTGGTTCCTCACCGGTTTCCCGTGGCTTTACTCCGGCTACAGCCAGCTCGATGGCCCGCTGGCCGGACTCGCCCCCGTGGGCGGCATGTGGCTGGTGTCCTTCACCCTGGCCCTGACCGCCGCACTGGTCTGCAACGCTTCACGACTGCTCAAGGGCGCACGCAAAGCCTTCATCGCTGCGGGCGTGCTGTTGTTGCTCGGGCCCTGGGTGGCCGGCATCGCCCTCAAGCACCATGCCTGGACCAGCCCTTCGGGTGCGCCGCTGAGCGTCGCGGCGATTCAAGGCAACATCGAACAAAGCATGAAATGGGACCCGGCGCAGCTCAATTCGCAGTTGGCGCTGTACCGCGACATGAGCTTCAGCTCCAAGCCGGTGGACCTTCTCATCTGGCCGGAAACCGCAGTCCCGGTGCTCAAGGAGTCCGCCGAAGGCTACCTGAGCATGATGGGAAACTTCGCTGCCGAGCGTAAGAGTGCGCTGATTACCGGTGTGCCGATCCGCCAGGAAGTCCATCACCAGAAGCGCTTTTTCAACGGCATCACAGTGGTCGGCGAAGGCGATGGCACCTACCTCAAGCAGAAACTGGTGCCGTTCGGCGAATACGTGCCGCTGCAGGACGTGCTGCGTGGCTTGATCGCGTTCTTCGACCTGCCGATGTCGGACTTCGCCAGGGGCCCGGCCGACCAGGCATTGCTTCAGGCCAAGGGCTATCAGATTGCACCGTTCATCTGCTACGAGGTGGTCTACCCGGAATTTGCCGCAGGGCTGGCCGCCCGCAGCGACTTGTTGCTGACCATCAGCAACGACACCTGGTTCGGCACCTCCATCGGGCCACTGCAACATTTGCAGATGGCACAGATGCGCGCACTGGAGGCGGGTCGCTGGATGATTCGCGCCACCAACAACGGCGTGACCGGGCTGATCAACCCGTTTGGCCAGATCACCGCGCAGATTCCGCAATTCGAACGCGGCATCCTGTACGGCGAGGTGGTGCCGATGCACAACCTCACGCCTTACCTGCAATGGCGTTCGTGGCCGCTGATCATCGTCTGCGTGCTGTTGTTTGGCTGGGCATTGATGGCCAATCGGATGGCCAAGACCGTCTGATCCCTTCCTGTAGGAGCGAGCATGCTCGCGATGGACGTTCAGGCTCCGAGGGGAATCAGGCAGCCAGCGTCATCGTTAACCACCATCGCGAGCATGCTCGCTCCTACAGAAAACCTACCGGTAGAACAGTGAATACCCCACCTGCCCCACCGCCTCGTTCAGCAACTGCCCGCTCTGCCACATCGACTTGAATTCCGGCATCCAGCCACCGAGCGGACGGGCATTGTCCACTCCCCAAAACCCTACCGGCGCCGCCACCACATCGAACCCGGCTCGCTCGAAGCTCCAGACCGAACGCGGCATGTGCCACGCCTGGGTCACGACAACCACACGCTTGACCCCCTGGGGCAGCAGGGTTTCGGCACTGAACTGCGCATTTTCCCAGGTGGTGCGGCTGCGCTCCTCCTGCCAACGCACAGTGACGCCAAAATCATTGAGCAGCGAGTCCGCCATGAGCCGGGCTTCCGAGGGCGGCGTGCCGTAGTGCAGGCCGCCGGAGGTCAGGACCGGCAGGCCCGATGCCTTGGCCAGCCTGGCGGCAAAACGCATTCTTTCCAGGGCATTGCCGGTCGGCTGATCGGTGACCCATGCGGGGTCACCGCGCTCACGCCCCGCGCCCAGCACCACGATCGCGTCGGCACGCTGGCCCAGGGTCGCCCACTCGTCGCGAGCCAGCGGCGGTATGCGCTCAATGGCCTCAGCGCTCCACTGCACCACCACCGGCAAACTCATCAGCCACAACCCGCCGAACCCCAGTGCAAAGCACACACCGGCCAGTCGCGGCCTCGAACGGCGAAACCACCAGGCAAGCAGCAGCAACAGCAGTAAAATGCCGGGCGGCAGGAGCAATTGTTTTATGAAATAACGAAAAGGCATCGAGCATCTCCTGAAGATGCCCGAAGCCTAAGTGGGTTGACGCCATGCGACAACAGATACGCAAGCACCGTGCTTGCAAAAACCACACATCATGATTCAAGTGCCCTTACTTGAACTGCAGAGACCGGACCTTTACCGCGTCTCTGTCGGGCGCCTTGTCCTTGAGCCAGATGACCTTGGCCGAACGTGGCGTGTCGAGTTGCTTCACGGCTTCTGACAGGCATCCGTGTGTTTCACGTTCACTGCGATCCAGATAAGCCTTGACCAATGCAAACTCTGCGGGGCTCAGGCCGCGCAGTTCCAGCTCCAGGGGACGCTCATCGCGCAGCCGACCAGCGGTTCTTGCGGCGTCCAGGGCCATGCCCAGACGATCGATCAGTTTTTCGTAAAGCTCGGGTTTTGTCGCTTTTTGCTGTAACTCAACCATCCCTCACCTCATTGAAGATAAGACTCGCTCCCCATTTAGAGCTTAGCTTCGATGAACAAACCGGCTGAGTGCCGCGACCAACGGACCTCGCAGCGTTTTTTGCAGGACGCGCGACAGCAATCAGCGTTTCCCTCGGTAGAGTGCGGTCATGTATGCTACGGCGCTTCCTGTAACTCCACTTCCAGCTCGCCTGGACAGCGAAACGCCGATTTGGCGTGATCAGCGTCCGGCGTTGCATTGAAGAGGATTAGGCCACCCCTATTCAGTTCAAAAGTAGCCATGCACGAACAATATCAGCCCCGTGAGATCGAAGCCGCCGCCCAGTCGTTCTGGGACGAGCAAAAGTCCTTTGAAGTCAGTGAACAGCCAGGCAAGGAAACTTACTACTGCCTGTCGATGTTCCCTTACCCCAGCGGCAAGCTACACATGGGGCACGTGCGCAACTACACCATCGGCGACGTGATCTCCCGCTACCAGCGCATGCAAGGCAAGAATGTCCTGCAACCCATGGGTTGGGACGCCTTCGGCATGCCGGCGGAAAACGCCGCGATGAAGAACAACGTAGCGCCCGCCAAATGGACCTACGAAAACATCGCCTACATGAAATCCCAGCTGCGCAGCCTCGGCCTGGCGGTGGACTGGTCCCGCGAAGTGACCACCTGCAAGCCCGATTACTACCGTTGGGAACAATGGCTGTTCACCCGCCTGTTCAAAAAAGGCGTGATCTACCGCAAGAACGGTACCGTGAACTGGGACCCGATCGACCAGACCGTCCTGGCCAACGAACAGGTGATCGACGGTCGCGGCTGGCGCTCCGGCGCGCTGATCGAAAAGCGCGAAATCCCGATGTACTACTTCAAGATCACCGCCTACGCGGATGAGCTGCTGGAGAGCCTCGACGAGCTGACTGGCTGGCCTGAGCAGGTCAAGACCATGCAGCGCAACTGGATCGGCAAATCCCGTGGCATGGAAGTGCAGTTCCCGTACGACACCGCTTCGATCGGCGAAGCCGGGGCGCTGAAAGTCTTCACCACCCGCCCCGACACTCTGATGGGCGCGACCTACGTCGCCGTCGCCGCCGAGCACCCGCTGGCCACCCTGGCCGCGCAGAACAATCCCGCGCTGCAGGCGTTCATTGCCGAATGCAAGGGCGGCAGCGTCGCCGAAGCCGACGTCGCCACGCAGGAGAAAAAAGGCCTGCCGACCTCGTTGTTCGTCGAACACCCGCTGACCGGCGAGAAACTGCCGGTGTGGGTCGCCAACTACGTGCTGATGCATTACGGTGACGGCGCCGTCATGGCAGTGCCGGCTCACGACGAGCGTGATTTCGAATTCGCCACCAAGTACAGCCTGCCGATCAAGTCGGTGGTGCGCACCAGTTCCGGCGATGCCAATCCAGCACCGTGGCAGGATGCCTACGGCGAACACGGCACCCTGATCAACTCCGGCGAATTCGACGGCCTCGACTTCGCCGGCGCCTTCGATGCCATCGAAGTGGCCCTGATCAAGAAGAACCTCGGTGCTTCGCGCACCCAGTTCCGCCTGCGCGACTGGGGCATCAGCCGTCAACGCTACTGGGGCTGCCCGATCCCGATCATCCACTGCGCCAGCTGCGGTGATGTGCCGGTGCCGGAAGATCAACTGCCGGTCGTGTTGCCTGAAGACGTCGTGCCCGATGGCGCCGGTTCGCCTCTGGCACGCATGCCGGAGTTCTACGAGTGCAGCTGCCCGAAATGCGGCCAGCCTGCCAAGCGTGAAACCGACACCATGGATACCTTCGTCGAGTCGTCGTGGTATTACGCCCGTTATGCCTCGCCGCAATTCGAAGGCGGTCTGGTGGAAAAATCCGCCGCCGACCACTGGCTGCCGGTCGATCAGTACATCGGCGGTATCGAGCATGCCATTCTCCACCTGCTCTACGCGCGTTTCTTCCACAAGCTGATGCGTGACGAGGGGCTGGTCAGCTCCAACGAACCCTTCAAGAATCTGCTGACCCAGGGCATGGTGGTCGCCGAGACGTACTATCGTCGTGAGGCCAACGGTGCCTACACCTGGTTCAACCCGGCCGACGTCGAACTCGAGCGCGACAGCAAGGCCAAGGTGATCAGCGCCAAATTGATCGCCGACGGCCTGCCGGTGGAAATCGGTGGCACCGAGAAAATGGCCAAGTCGAAGAACAACGGCGTCGACCCTCAGTCGATGATCGACCAGTTCGGCGCAGACACCTGCCGCATGTTCATGATGTTCGCCTCGCCGCCTGACATGAGCGCCGAATGGTCCGACTCCGGCGTCGAAGGCTCGCATCGTTTCCTCAAGCGCGTCTGGCGCCTGGCTCAAGCCCACGTCACTCAGGGCTTGCCGGGCAAGCTGGACATCGCCAGCCTGAACGACGAGCAGAAAGCCGTTCGCCGCTCGATCCACCTGGCGATCAAGCAGGCCAGCCACGACGTCGGCCAGAACCACAAATTCAACACCGCCATCGCCCAGGTGATGACGCTGATGAACGTGCTGGAAAAGGCTCCGCAAGCCACCGAACAGGACCGCGCCCTGATTCACGAAGGCCTGGAAACCGTGACCTTGCTGCTCGCGCCGATCACGCCGCACATCAGCCACGATCTGTGGAACCGTCTGGGCCACGCCGACGCGGTGATCGACGCTCGCTGGCCGGTGGCCGATGACGGCGCACTGGTCCAGGACAGCCTGCAACTGGTCATTCAAGTCAACGGCAAACTGCGTGGCCAGATCGACATGCCGGCCAGCGCCAGCCGCGAGGAAATCGAAGCGGCCGCACGGGCCAACGAAAACGTGCTGCGCTTTGTCGACGGCCTGACTATTCGTAAAGTGATCGTAGTGCCCGGGAAACTGGTCAATATCGTCGCCAGTTAATTGGATCAGGCGCCAGGTGAGCCTGGCGCCGAGTAAAACCTTTCGGGTCACATGATCGACCCACATGGTTTCAAGGGGAGCAACAAGATGATCAAACGCAATTTGCTGGTGATGGGCCTCGCGGTCCTGTTGAGCGCCTGCGGCTTCCAGCTGCGCGGCACCGGCACCACTGAACTGGCCATCAAGGAGCTCGACGTGAGCGCCCGCAATGCCTATGGCGAAACCGTGAGGCAATTGCGCCAGGTGCTGGAAGGCAGCGGCGTCAAGGTTTCCACCGGTGCACCTTACAAACTGATCCTGACCAACGAGCAGGACTCCCAGCGCATCCTCAGCTACGCGGGCGCCGGTCGTACCGGTGAGTACCAGGTCTCCAAGGTGCTCAGCTACGACATCCGCGATCATGCCAACCTGCCACTGCTGAGCGACAAGCTGGAAGTGCAGAAGGTCTTCATTCACGACGGCAACAACCTGGTCGGCTCCGATCAGGAAGCCAATGATGCGCGTCAGGAAATGCAGCGCGAACTGGTACAACGGATGATCCTGCGCCTGCAGCGCATCACCCCGGCTCAACTGGATCAGTTGCAACAGACCGCCGAAGCGAAAGCCAGGGCTGACGCAGCGGCACTGGAAGCGGCACAGAAGGCTGAAGCGGAAACCCCGCGTCAGTCGCCTCTCGAAATCCCGCAGCAGTAAGACTGACGGGGCGCTTCGGTGCCCCGTTCGCCCTCTCTGATGAAACTCGCCCCCGCTCAACTCGCCAAACACCTGCAAGGCACGCTTGCGCCGGTCTACGTCATCAGCGGCGATGACCCGCTGCTGTGCCAGGAAGCCGCTGACGCCATTCGTGCCGCCGCGCGCCAACAGGGTTTCGACGAACGCCAGGTGTTCGCCGCCGACGCCAACTTCGACTGGGGCACCTTGCTGCAGGCCGGAGCAAGCATGTCGCTGTTCGCCGAAAGACGCCTGCTGGAGTTGCGCCTGCCCTCCGGCAAGCCGGGGGACAAGGGTGCGGCGGCCCTCATCGAATATTGCTCACGCCCCGCCGAAGACACGCTGCTGCTGATCAGCCTGCCGAAACTCGACGGCAGCGCGCAGAAGACCAAGTGGGGCAAGGCCCTGGTTGAAGGCCAGCAAACCCAGTTCGTGCAAATCTGGCCAGTGGATCAGAGCCAGTTACCGAGCTGGATCCGTCAGCGCCTGTCCCAGGCTGGTCTCTCCGCCAGCCACGACGCCGTGGAACTGATCGCTGCCCGTGTCGAAGGCAACCTGCTGGCTGCCGCCCAGGAAATCGAAAAGCTCAAGCTGATGGCCGAAGCCGGGCAGATTACCGTCGAGACCGTCCAGGCGGCGGTGGCCGACAGCGCACGCTTCGACGTCTTTGGCTTGACCGATGCGATCCTCAATGGCGAGGCGGCCCATGCCCTGCGCATGCTCGAGGGGCTGCGTGGCGAAGGTGTCGAACCACCGGTGATTCTCTGGGCCCTGGCCCGTGAATTGCGCCTGCTGGCCAACCTGTCGCTGCAGTACAGCCAGGGCGTGCCACTGGACAAGGCGTTCAGCTCGGCCCGACCGCCGGTCTGGGACAAGCGCAAGCCGTTGATGAGCAAAGCCCTGCAGCGGTACTCGGCGCAACGCTGGGCGCAGTTGTTGCTGGAAGCGCAGCGCATCGACGCGCAGATCAAGGGCCAGGCCGCAGGCTCGCCCTGGATGAGCCTGAGCCGGTTGTCGCTGTTGATGGCCGGTCAACGGTTGGGCTTGCCGGCTGAATAACGGTATACACACGCTCCCGCAGGGGCTGGACAACGCCGCGACTTCGGCAGATTATTCTGCGCGCAAAAACCATCCCTGCGAGAGATCCGCTCATGAGCAAAAAGCCATCCCGTAATGGCCACAACAAGGCCAAGTCCATCGTCGCCCAACCCCTGTTCCGCAGCCGCCAGGAACGCGCCGGCAAGGGCAAGGGCAGCTACCGCCGCGAAGCCTTCCAGTCTGACAACTGGGAGGCTTCTTACTTTCTGGCGGCCTGAAAGGCAAGCCAACGCTCAACATGTTAAGGTCAGCACCTGATTCGTATTCCCTGGACCCGTGCATGCCCTTTTGTATTACTCGTCGTTGGCATCTGCGCCAATTGATCGCTGCCTCCAGCCTCATTCTGCTTGTCGCCTGCGCGGAAAAACCCACCGCCGCCGACGCCCAACCGCTTCAGACCCTGCCCGTCTCGTCAGCCCCTGCGGTGATTCCGCCCGTGGTGCCGACCGGCGAAAACCTCGACATCCAGCCCACGCAGACCTTTGCCGAATGGCAGGCCGGCTTCCGCAAGGACGCCCTGGCTGCCGGTATTCGCGCCGACCTGTTCGACCGCGCCTTCGCCAATGTCAGCCTGGACAGCAGCGTGATCCGTGCCGATCGCAGCCAACCGGAATTTTCCCGCCCGGTGTGGGAATACCTCGATGGCGCCCTGTCACCGTTGCGCGTACGTAAAGGCCAGGCACTGGTCAGCCAGTATTCGGACATCCTGCAAAGCATCGAACAGCGTTACGGCGTCGACCGTCGCGCACTGGTGGCGGTATGGGGCATGGAGAGTAACTTCGGGCAATTCCAGGGCAGCAAGTCGGTGATCAACTCACTGGCAACCCTGGCCTACGAAGGTCGTCGCCCTGGCTTTGCCCACGCGCAATTGATCGCCGCCCTGCAGATCCTGCAACAGGGCGATATCGCGCCGGAGAAAATGCTCGGTTCCTGGGCCGGCGCCATGGGCCAGACCCAGTTCATCCCGACCACCTACAACACCCACGCCGTGGACTTCGATGGCGACGGTCGCCGCGACATCTGGGGCAGCGCCACCGATGCCCTGGCCTCCACCGCGCACTACCTGCAAAGTTCCGGCTGGCAGAAAGGCCAGCCGTGGGGCTTCGAAGTCCAGTTGCCGGGCAGTTTCAACTACGTGCTGGCCGATGGCGCTACCCGCAAGAGCGTCGCCGAATGGCAGCAACTGGGCGTCAAGCTGCCAAACGGCGGGCGGGCTCCAGCCGGCTCCGAACAACTGTCCGCGGCCCTGTTGTTACCGGCAGGCTATCGCGGGCCGGCGTTCCTGGTGCTCGATAATTTCCGGGCGATCCTCAAGTACAACAACTCCTCATCCTACGCCCTGGCGGTGAGCCTGCTGTCCGAGCGCTTCGACGGCGCCGGCCTGATCGCTGGCACCTGGCCCAAGGATGACTTGCCGCTGAGCCGTACCGAACGGATCGAGCTGCAAAACCTGCTGAGCGCCCAGAACTACGACGCCGGTGCCGCGGACGGGATCATCGGCGCCAACACCCGCAAAGCGATCCGCAGTGCACAGCAGTCGTTTGGCTGGCCGGCGGATGGGTATCCGACGCACAAGCTGCTCGAAGGCCTGCGCAATCGCTGAAAGCATCGCGAGCAGGCTCGCTCCCACAAGGAGGGTGCAAACCCTGTGGGAGCGAGCCTGCTCGCGATAGCGGGCTATCAGGCGCTGATGAATCAGCGCCTGACCACCACATCCTGCTCCAGCACCAACGCCTGATTCCCCGCATCCAGCCGCACCAGCGCCCCCATCGGCAAGGTCAGGTTCGGGTCACAGTGCCCGCTGCGCCAACCCGACAGCACCGGTATGCGCAGCGGCTCGAAAGTCTGCTTGAGCAAACGCTCCAGCGCCGCCCTCTCCACCCCCGCCACATCCCCGCAGATCACGCCGCGCAACTGGTCGAGCTTGCCGGCCAGACGCAGATGGGTCAGCAGCCGGTCAATGCGATACAACGGCTCGTTGATGTCCTCGATGAACAGGATCACGCCCTCGGCATCCATTTCGTAGGGCGTGCCCATGGTCGCAGCGATCATCGACAGGTTGCCGCCGAGCAAACGCCCGTGAGCGACACCCGGCTCAACGGTGGTCAATGGATAGGCCACCGGGTGCGCCAAGGTGCTCCCCGTCTTCACCTGCCCCCGTAGCATGTTGAAAAAGGAGGCCTCGGTGGGCTTTTGCTTGTCGCCCAGCAGGTCGGCATTGAGCAACGGTCCATGAAAGGTCACAAAACCCGCATACCGGTTGATCGCCAGGTGCAGGGCCGTGATGTCGCTGTAGCCGATGAACGGTTTGGCGTGGCGTTGCAGCAGCTCGAAGTCGATGCGATCCAGCAGGCGCGGTGTGCCGTATCCGCCGCGCAGACAGATGATCGCATCCACCTCGTCGTCGACGAACGCCGCGTGCAGGTCGTTGAGCCGCACGTCATCACTGCCGGCCAGGTAGCCTTCCTGCTCGTAGACCCCAGGGAAGATCCGCAGCGCATAACCGCGAGCGCGCATCCAGGCGAGCGCTTTATCGGTGTCCAGAGGCGCTGGACCGGCGGGGGCGATCACGCCGATCAGCCCTTGCGCGGGCAAGGCCGGAACAGGCGTATGAGGAAACAAGGTGGGGGTGGGTCGAACGGTCATCCATGAATCTCCCTGCGCAAAAACATCAGCACACAGTAGTCAGGATCGGCGATAAACAGAAGGGGCAGTCACACAGGCATTGCCAGCCAAGACCGTCATTGCCTCGGACCGGGCAAAAAAAACCCGCGAGACCGGTCAGGTCTCGCGGGTATGTTTCCGTATCAGGACGACATCAGCTCGGCCTTGACCAGCTTCGCCTGCTCGTCGGCATGGTACGAGGAACGCACCAGCGGACCGGACGCCACGTTCTTGAAGCCCATCTTGTAACCTTCCTCGGCGAACCAGGCGAAGGTGTCAGGGTGGACAAAACGCTGTACCGGCAAGTGATTGCGCGACGGTTGCAGGTACTGACCCAGGGTCAGCATGTCGATGTCATGCTCGCGCATGCGCTTCATGACCTCGATGACTTCGTCGTCGGTTTCGCCCAGACCGAGCATCAGGCCGGACTTGGTCGGAACGTGCGGCATCATCTGCTTGAAGCGTTGCAGCAGGGTCAGCGACCACTGGTAGTCCGAACCCGGACGCGCAGCCTTGTACAGGCGCGGCACGGTTTCCAGGTTGTGGTTGAACACATCCGGTGGCTCGGCGGCGGTGATTTCCAGCGCGACGTCCATGCGCCCACGGTAGTCTGGAACCAGGGTTTCGAGCAGCACGTTCGGCGACAACTTGCGGATCTCGCGGATGCAGTCGGCGAAGTGCTGGGCACCGCCGTCACGCAGGTCGTCGCGGTCCACCGAGGTGATCACCACGTACTTCAACTTCAGGTCGGCGATGGCGATGGCCAGGCTTTCCGGTTCATTGACGTCCAATGGCTTCGGACGACCGTGGCCGACGTCGCAGAACGGGCAGCGACGGGTGCAGATGTCGCCCATGATCATGAAGGTCGCGGTGCCACCGGAGAAGCACTCGCCCAGGTTCGGGCAGGAGGCTTCTTCACAGACGCTGTGCAGTTTGTGCTTGCGCAGCAGGTTCTTGATACGGTCGACTTCCGGGGAAACCGGGATACGCACGCGGATCCAGTCGGGTTTCTTCGGCAGTTCGGTGGTCGGGATGATCTTCACCGGGATGCGTGCAACCTTCTCGGCGCCGCGCAGCTTGACGCCGGCTTCTACCTTGGCACGCGGGGCCGGACGCTCGGTGACATCCAGCGTCGGGATCATGGTTTGCACTGCATCAGTAGTCATATCAGTCGATTCCGCCCGTTAGGGTCGTCTGCTCAGCATAGTCGAGGTGTTTGACGAGCTGCGCGCGCAGCCGGGCACTTACCTCGGCAAATTCAATCGATCCTGCGTGATCGCTCAGCTGGGTCATCGCCAGCCCGGCGTAGCCGCAGGGATTAATCCGTCGAAACGGTTCCAGGTTCATGTCCACGTTCAGGGCCAGGCCGTGAAAGGAACAACCGTGGCGGATCCGCAGCCCCAGTGAGGCGATTTTCGCCCCGTCGACATAGACGCCGGGCGCATCCGGCTTGGCGGCGGCGCTGACCCCGTAACTGGCCAGCAACTCGATCAGACAGCGTTCCATGCGGGTGACCAGGTCGCGCACACCAAAACCGAGCTTGCGCACGTCGAGCAGCAGATAGGCGACCAACTGGCCCGGGCCGTGATAGGTCACCTGGCCACCGCGATCGACCTGCACCACCGGGATGTCTCCCGGCAGCAACAGGTGCTCGGCCTTGCCGGCCTGTCCCTGGGTGAACACCGGTGGGTGCTCCACCAGCCAGATCTCGTCGGCGGCATCGCTGCCGCGTTCGTTGGTAAAGCGTTGCATGGCATGCCAGACCGGCTCGTAAGCCATCTGGCCGAGCTCGCGAAAGCCCAGCGTGTCAGACATCACAGCACCATGTGCACGAAGCCGGTGGCCCGAAGTTCGCTGTTGATGTTGTACAGCTGGTCCTGGTCGGTGGCGACGATGTGCAACTGAATCGTGGTGTATTTGCCATTGCTGCTTTGACGCTCGTCCACACGCTCATCGTTGATCTTGGCGTGCTTGCGGACGATGTCGATGATCTTGTCCTTGTTGCCCACGCCCGTATCGCTGATCACCTTGACCGGATAATCAGTGGCAGGGAATTCGATCTTGGGCGCCTTTACTTCGGTATCGGTCATGGCGTAACGGCCTCATAAGCGTAAGCCGTGGCGACGGGCATAGCCCCACGCCGGATGAGCGCGGGGCCATGCAGGTGCACACTGATCAGTTGAACAAGCCGTAGAAGAATAGACGGATGCTATCCCACATGCGGCGGAAGATACCACCCTCTTCGACGCCGTCCAGAGCGATCAGGTCGGCGCTGTGCACCACTTTGTCGTCCAGTTTGACTTCGACTTTACCGATCACGTCGCCCTTGGCGATGGGCGCGACCAGTTGCGGATTCATGGTCATGCTGGCAGCGAGCTTTTTCAGCTGGCCTTTAGGCAGGGTCATGGTCAGGTCTTCAGCCAGGCCGGCCTTGACTTGATTGGTGGCGCCTTTCCAGACAGGCGCCTGAGCCAGCTCGGTGCCTTTCTGGTAGAAGGTCTGGGTTTCGAAGAAACGGAAACCGTAGGTCAGCAGCTTCTGGGTTTCAGCGGCACGGGCCACTTCGCTGTTGGTACCGAACACCACGGCGATCAGGCGCATGCCATCACGCACGGCCGAAGAGACCATGCAGTAGCCGGCTTCTTCGGTGTGGCCGGTTTTCAGACCGTCGACGGTCTTGTCACGCCACAGCAGCAGGTTGCGGTTGGGTTGCTTGATGTTGTTCCAGTAGAACTCTTTCTGCGAATAGATCGCGTAGTGAGCCGGGTCTTCGTGGATGATCGCGCGAGCCAGCACGGCCATGTCATGAGCCGACGAGTAGTGCTCAGGGTTCGGCAGGCCGGTCGGGTTCATGAAGTGGCTGTTGGTCATGCCCAGGTCGGCCACGGTTTTGTTCATCATGTCGGCAAAGGCGTCTTCACTGCCGGCGATGTGCTCGGCGAGCGCGACGCTGGCGTCGTTGCCCGACTGAATGATGATGCCGTGCAGCAGGTCACTGACCGTAACCTGCGAACCGACCTTGATGAACATCCGTGAACCGCCAGTGCGCCAGGCGTTCTCGCTGACGGTCACCGGATCGTTCTCGCCGATCTGGCCACGACGGATTTCCAGGGTCGCGATGTACGCGGTCATCAGCTTGGTCAGGCTGGCCGGCGGCAGGCGCTGGTCACCATTGTTCTCGACCAGCACGTTGCCGCTGCTGGCATCCATGAGCACATAGGCTTTGGCGGCCAGTTGAGGCGGCGACGGCATCATTTCGACCGCGAAGGCGGCAGGCGAAAGCAGCAGTGGAACTAGAAGGCACAGGCGTTTGGCAAAGGTGGTGATGTTCATCCGTCTCTCGAAATCGCTAATGGAAACTGCCCGAGGGCAAAACTAATCAGACAACCCTGGGGTCATCGCGTGTTCAGTCGTTCACTCTGTAACCCTTGCCGGGCTTTTGTTCTTCAATGAGCCAACAACCTGGCCCATCCCCCAAACTGCGAGTGAACCGTCAATCAAGTCTACGTATTACTCGGCGGTAACCACGCTCGGCGAACCGAGGTTGGCCAGTCGCACGCTGTTCTGCACTTGCTGGACCTCACCCGGCGAACCGATCGGCCCCAGTCGCACCCGATGCAGTGTCTGCTGGTTGCGCACGATCGAGCTGATGAACACCGGCGCGCTCACCATCCCGCTGAGCTTGGACCTCAGGAGCTCTGCAGCGTCCGGGTTGGCGAACGCGCCCACCTGCAGATACTGGCCAGACGCTGGTACAGAAGCGTTTTTTTTTGCATCGATCGGTGTCGGCACCACGGCGGCAGCGTGTTGTTGCGGCGGTGGCGTCCATTGTTCGACGGTGCCGGCGGATGCCGTGATCACCGGTGCATTATTTTGCGCAACCTGCGGCTCGTTGAGCATCAACGGCGCCGGTCGGCCTTTTTGCGCCCACCAGGTTTGCGGGTCGATGCCTTCGACCTTGACCCGCGCCGTGCCGGTTTCGGCGTAGCCGAGCTTCTTCGCGGCCGCGTAGGACAGGTCGATGATGCGGTCGGAGTAGAACGGGCCACGGTCGTTGACCCGCAGGATCACCGTCTTGTTGTTGTCCAGGTTGGTCACCCGAACGTAACTGGGCAGTGGCAGGGTCTTGTGCGCGGCACTCATGCCGTACAGGTCATACACCTCGCCATTGGCGGTGTTCTGGCCGTGGAATTTGGTGCCGTACCACGACGCCGTGCCCGACTGGACGTAGGTCTTGGATTCCTGCAACGGGAAGTAGGTCTTGCCCAGCACGGTATAGGGGTTGGCCTTGTAGGGGCCGGTGTGCAGGGTCGGCGTGGCATCCGGGATGCGCGACACGTCGACGTCCCACCACGGCGCACCGTCCTTGTGAGCACGGTTGATGTCCAGCCCCGGCGTCGAGCGCACGGCGGTGGAAGAAGACTTCTGGGTCGGCGAACGGCTGGTCGAACAACTGGCGACCAGCACCGCCAGGGTGGCGAATGCCATCAGCTTCAGGGGTTTATTCATAGGCAATGCCCGCATTACTTGACGCCCCGTGCTTGGACCAGCTGTTCAGACAGTTGATGTACGGCCATGGCGTACATCACGCTGCGGTTATAACGCGTGATCGCGTAAAAATTCTTCAGGCCCATCCAGTATTCAGGGCCGTTGTCACCTTCCAGGCGGAATGCCGTGACGGGCATATCATCGCGCAGCGCATCATGACTTGACCACCCCAGCGCCCGCAACTCCCCGACGGTTTTCGTCGGCTCGATGCCCGTGGTCAAACCTTCATCGACCTGATCGCCGCGCACATCGGCGCGGCTGACCACCGGCTCGCCAGCCACCCAGCCGTGACGCTTGAAATAACTGGCGACACTACCGATGGCGTCGTCCGGGTTGGTCCAGATATTGATGTGGCCGTCACCGTCGAAATCCACCGCATAGGCGCGAAAACTGCTCGGCATGAATTGCGGCAACCCCATCGCCCCGGCGTAAGAGCCCTTGAGGCTCAAGGGATCGACCTGCTCTTCCCGGGCCAGCAAGAGGAACTCACGCAACTCCTTGCGGAAGAATTCGGCACGGGGAGGATAGTCGAAACCCAGGGTCGACAGGGCATCAATCACGCGGAAATTGCCGGTATTGCGGCCGAAAAAGGTCTCAACGCCGATGATCGCAACGATGACCTGGGCTGGAACGCCGTATTCCTGTTCGGCCCGGGCCAGCACGGCCTCATGCTGTCGCCAGAAATCCACCCCACGGGCGATCCGCGCGTCGGTGATGAACATCGGGCGATACTCGCTCCATTGCTTGACGCGCTCAGCGGGCTTGGAAATGGCATCGAGAATCGACTGCTTGCGCTCGGCTTCGCGGAACACCCCCATCAGCTGTTCGCCGGCAAAACCGTAGTCACGGGTCATCTCGCCAACGAATTCGGCCACTTGGGGCGTGCCTTCGTAATCGCCGGCCAACACGTCCTGCGCGCTGCCAAGGATGCCTACCAGGCCGACCCACGACGCATACCGAGTCGCCCAGCCATGCATTACGTGCATTGAACTCTTCACCTTATTCAAACCTGTGCGATCCACTTGCGATGGGTATGGATCGACATCAAAACCCCAAACGCTGACAGCAGCGTCACCAGCGAAGTTCCTCCGTAGCTAATGAACGGCAACGGCACCCCCACAACCGGCAACAGACCACTGACCATACCGATGTTGACGAAAACGTAAACAAAAAAGGTCATGGTCAGGGCACCGGCCAGCAATTTGCCGAACAGCGTCTGCGCCTGGGCGGTAATCACCAGGCCACGACCGATCAGCAGCAGATAGATCAGCAGCAATGCGCAGATACCGACCAGGCCGAACTCCTCGCCCAGCACCGCGATAATGAAGTCAGTGTGGCTTTCCGGGAGGAAATCCAGGTGCGATTGGGTGCCCAGCAGCCAGCCCTTGCCGAAGACGCCACCGGAACCGATGGCCGCTTTCGACTGGATGATGTTCCAGCCGGTGCCCAGTGGATCGCTTTCCGGATCGAGGAACGTCAGCACGCGCTGCTTCTGGTAATCGTGCATGACGAAAAACCACATGGCGATCGCGACCGGCACCGTCGCCGCCAGTACGCTGAGAATCCAGCGCCAGCGCAGCCCGCCCATGAACAGCACGAAGGCACCGCCGGCCAGGATCAGCAGCGACGTGCCGAGATCCGGCTGGCGCACGATCAGGATGAACGGCACCCCGATCAGCATCAGGCTGACCCCCACGTGCTTGAGCTGCGGCGGCAAGGTGCGCTTGGACAGGTACCAGGCGATGGTGGCCGGCATCAGGATCTTCATGAACTCCGACGGCTGGAAGCGGATCACCCCGGGGATGTTGATCCAGCGGGTGGCGCCCATGGCGTTGTGGCCCATGATGTCCACCACAAGCAGCAGCAACACCCCGGCCACGTAACCCAGCGGCACCCAGCGCGCCATGAAGCGCGGCTCGAACTGGGCGATGATGATCATCGACGTCAGGCCGATGCCGAAGGACGTGGCCTGCTTGGCCAGCAGGTCCCAGCTCTTGCCGCTGGCCGAATACAGCACGAACAGGCTGCCGGCCGCGAGGGTCAGCAGCAGGATCAGCAACGGGCCATCGATGTGCATGCGTTGCAACAGCGTCGCGCGGCGACGCATCACATCCTCGCTGGAGAGGATGCGATCGAAATTACTCTTCACGGGCCGTAGCCTCCGCACTGATAGGGCTGGCGTATTCAGCTTTCAGGCGACCGTCCTGGTCGAGCAGCCAGGCGTCCATCACCTGGCGGACCACGGGCGCGGCGACCCCGGAACCGGACTCGCCGTTCTCGACCATCACCGACACCACGATTTTCGGGTTGTCGGCCGGGGCGAAACCGACGAACAGGGCGTGGTCGCGGTGACGCTCCTGAACCTTGGAGCGGTCATACTTTTCGCCCTGCTTGATCGCGACCACCTGAGCCGTACCACTCTTGCCGGCGATCCGGTATTGCGCGCCGATCGAGGCCTTGCGGGCCGTTCCGCGTGCACCGTGCATCACCTGCTGCATGCCGTGGTTGACCTTGGTCCAATCGGACGGGTCGCGCAGGACGATGTCCGGCATCGGATTGTCATCCTTGGGCCGCTCGCCCTCGACAGTCTTGGCCAGGTGCGGACGGTTCCACACCCCTTTGTTGGCGACCAGCGCCGTGGCCTGGGCCAATTGCAGCGGCGTGGACTGCATGTAGCCCTGGCCGATCCCCAGAATCAGGGTTTCGCCCGGGAACCAGGCCTGACGACGGGTGGCGCGCTTCCATTCACGGGACGGCATCAACCCCGGCGACTCCTCGAACATGTCCAGCGAGACCTTCTGGCCGATACCGAACTTGGTCATGTAGGCCGACAAGCGGTCGATCCCCAGCTTGTGCGCCAGGTCATAGAAGTAGGTGTCGTTGGACCGCATGATGGCGGTGTCCAGGTCCACGTAACCGTCGCCGGTGCGGTTCCAGTTGCGGTATTTGTGGTCGTAGTTGGGCAACTGGTAGTAGCCGGGGTCGAACACCCGGGACGATGCCGTCACCACGCCCGCGTCCAGGCCGGCAATCGCCACCGCCGGCTTGATGGTCGAACCCGGTGGGTACAGCCCCCGCAGTACGCGGTTGAACAGGGGCCGGTCGATGGAGTCGCGCAACTCGGCGTAGGCCTTGAAGCTGATGCCGGTCACGAACAGGTTCGGGTCGAAACTCGGTTGGCTGACCATCGCCAGCACTTCGCCAGTCGCCGGGTCCAGCGCCACCACTGCACCACGGCGACCGCCGAGTGCAGCTTCGGCCGCTTCCTGCAGCTTGATGTCCAGGCTCAGGACGATGTCCTTGCCGGGAATCGGATCGGTACGCTTGAGCACCCGCAACACGCGGCCCCGGGCGTTGGTCTCGACTTCCTCGTAACCCACCTGGCCGTGCAGCTCGGGCTCGTAGAAACGCTCGATGCCGGTCTTGCCGATATGGTGGGTGCCGCTGTAGTTGACCGGATCGAGGGTCTTGAGCTCTTTCTCGTTGATCCGCCCCATGTAACCCACCGAATGCGCAAAATGCGCGCCCTGCGGGTAATGCCGCACCAGTTGCGCGACCACTTCAACGCCCGGCAGGCGGAACTGGTTCACGGCAATGCGGGCGATCTGCTCTTCGGTCAGCTCGAACAGGATCGGCACCGGCTCGAAGGGGCGACGCCCCTGGCGCATGCGTTTCTCGAAGATCACCCGGTCCTCGGGCGTGAGTTCGAGCACTTCGACGATCACATCGAGCACTTGCTGCCAGTCGCCGGAACGCTCGCGGGTCATGCTCAGGCTGAAGCTGGGCCGGTTGTCCGCCACCACCACGCCGTTGCGGTCGAAGATCAACCCACGGGTGGGCGGAATCGGCTGCACATGGACGCGATTGTTTTCCGACAGGGTCGAGTGGTAGTCGTACTGGATCACCTGCAGGAAATACAGGCGCGCGATCAGCACACCGATCAGCGCCACCACCGCAATTGCCCCGAACACGACGCGGCCGCGCACCAGGCGGGCGTCTTTTTCGTGGTCCTTGATGCGGATCGGCTGGGACATGAGGCAGAACTACTTGTGGTAAGGGTGGCCGGACAGCACTGTCCAGGCACGGTACAGCTGTTCGCCGATCAGAATCCGCACCAGCGGGTGCGGCAACGTCAGGGGCGACAACGACCAACGCTGATCTGCCCGCGCACAGACTTCCGGCGCCAGCCCTTCGGGGCCGCCGACCATGAAATTCACCGTGCGCGAGTCCAGCCGCCAGCGATCGAGCTCGACCGCCAGTTGCTCGGTGCTCCAGGGCTTGCCGTGGACTTCGAGGGTGACGATCCGCTCGTTCTGCCCGACCTTGGCCAGCATGGCTTCGCCTTCCTGGCGAATGAAGCGCGCCACATCGGCGTTCTTGCCACGGGTGTTGAGCGGTATTTCCACCAGTTCCAGCGCCAGCTCGGACGGAAGACGCTTGGCATATTCATGCCAGCCTTCTTCCACCCACTTGGGCATGCGTGAACCGACGGCGATCAGTCGCAGTCGCACAGCGGTCCCTTACTGCTGGTCTTTGTTGAGCTTGGTGAAGTGCTCGTGGGGGTTTTCCGGGCTGTGGTGCGCGCCGCTGGCCGAACGGCTCTGCTCGGCACCGGCCCACAGGCGCTCCAGGTCATAGAACTGGCGAGCCGAGGCGGTCATCATGTGCACGATGACGTCGTCCATATCCAGCAGCACCCAGTCACTGTCGCCCTTGCCTTCTTCGCCCAGCGGCTTGACGCCCTTGGCCTTGACCGCTTCGCGCACCTTGTCCAGCATCGCGCCGATCTGGCGGTTGGAGGTACCGGTGGCGATGATCATGTAGTCGGTGATGCTCTGCTTGTCGCGAACGTCGATCACCTGGATGTCCTGGGCCTTGACGTCTTCCAGGGCGGCCACGGCTACCTTGACCAGCTCTTCGCCGGCCAGCACTTCGCCGGTTTGCGGCTCTACCGGCAGCGGGGCGCTCTTGAATGTGCCTTTGCGCTTAACTTTAGCTACGTCTTTGTCAGTCATATAAAACTCGTTTTGCTCGTATGTTCGGGCGCTTCACACGCATTCACGTGCCTTGAAGCGCACCCTTTTTCAGTTCGACGCACGGTACAGTCCGTGCGCATCGATGTAGGCCAGGACCGCGTCGGGCACCAGGAAACGTACCGACTTACCGCTGGCCAGCAGTTGACGGATCTGGGTGGCGGATACCGCGAGCGGCGTCTGCCAGACGAATGCAATCTGTCCGCTCGGCCCCTTGAGGGCCAGCGGGTCGCTCACCGAGCGCGCTGCCAGCAGGTTGCGCAAGGCATCCGGCGGTTCGCTGTCGGCATCCGGGCGTTGCAACACCAGGATGTGGCAATGCTGGAGCAGTTCGTCCCAGCGGTGCCAAGTGGGCAGGCCGCAAAATGCGTCCCAGCCCAAAAGCAGAAAAACCTGGTCTTGCGCGGCCAGCTCGGCCCGCATCAATTCCAGGGTATCGATGGTGTAGGACGGTTTGTCCCGCTGCAATTCGCGGGCGTCCACCACCAACGGCGCCACACCGGCCACCGCGCACTCGACCATCGCCAGACGGTCCTGCGCCGACACTTGCGGCGTATCCCGATGGGGCGGCCTGGCACTGGGTGTCAGTCGCAACTCATCGAGCGCCAGCGATTCGGCGACTTCCAGCGCACCTCGCAGGTGACCGATGTGCACCGGGTCGAACGTTCCGCCCAGTACACCGATGCGGCGCGGCGCTGGGGCCGACGGCTTCAGGTCGCTCAAGTCAGACCGACGCCTGGCCGCGCAACTGGCCATCACCGACCACAATGTACTTCTCGCAGGTCAGGCCTTCGAGGCCCACCGGGCCGCGGGCGTGCAGCTTATCAGTAGAAATGCCGATCTCGGCACCTAATCCGTATTCAAAACCATCGGCGAAGCAGGTCGGCGTGTTGATCATTACCGACGACGAATCGACTTCCGCTACGAAACGCCGGGCGTCGCCCTGGTGCTCGCTGACGATCGAGTCGGTGTGATGCGAGCCATAGCGGTTGATGTGGTCGATGGCCTGATCGAGTCCGTCGACGACCCGGATCGAGAGGATCGGCGCCAGGTATTCGGTGTGCCAGTCGTCCTCGGTGGCCACGGCCGCCTCGATGACGGAGCGGGTGCGCTCGCAACCGCGCAGCTCGACGCCTTTTTCGAGGAACTGGGCCGCCATGGATGGCAGGAAATCCTTGGCAACGGTTTGATCCACCAGCAATGTTTCCATAGCGCCGCAGATGCCATACCGGTAAGTCTTGGCGTTGAAGGCAATGCGCCGGGCCTTGGACAGATCGGCATGGGCGCTGACGTACACGTGGCAGATGCCGTCCAGGTGCTTGATCACCGGGACACGGGCCTCGCGGCTGACACGCTCGATCAGGCCACGGCCACCGCGGGGCACGATGACATCCACGTATTCAGGCAGGCTGATCAGCGCGCCCACAGCGGCGCGGTCGGTGGTTTCAACCACCTGGACAACGGCCGCCGGCAGGTCGGCCTCGGCCAGACCGCGCTGGATGCAGGCGGCGATGGCTCGATTGGAATGAATGGCTTCGGAGCCGCCACGCAGGATGGTCGCATTGCCGGACTTCAGGCACAGGCTGGCGGCATCGATCGTCACGTTGGGCCGGGACTCGTAGATGATCCCGATCACGCCCAACGGCACGCGCATCTTGCCGACCTGGATCCCCGACGGGCGGAAGCTCATGTCACGAATGGCGCCGACCGGATCGGGCAAGGCCGCGACCTGGCGCAGACCGACGATCATGCCGTCGATGCGCTCCGGCGTCAGGGCCAGACGTTCCAGCAGGGCAGGCTCCAGACCATTGGCACGACCCGCCGCCAGATCCAGCTCATTGGCAGCCGTGAGCTCGCCACGTGCGGCATCCAGCGCATTGGCAGCGGCCTGCAACGCACGGTTTTTCTGCGCAGTGCTGGCTCGGCCGATGATGCGCGATGCCTCGCGGGCAGCGCGACCCAGGCGGGTCATGTAGTCGAGAACGGACTCAGTCATGGTCGATGGCGGTCTTTGCTGAAGGTCTTGGTAAAGAAAGCGGCAGATTATAGCTGTCGCGTCCACCGACTAACAGCGGTGACGGGCGGATGGTCGAAATGGAGGGCCATTTGCCGACGTTAAGCCGTGATTAAGCTGCAAATTGTTATCATCCCGGCTCGATCAGCTCTGACCCACACCGATCATCATGTCCAATCTGACTGTTGCGGCGCCCGCCGCAGGCCTGCCCCTCGGGCTTCCAGACGCATTCTTCGACCGCGACGCGCAAACGCTGGCGCGGGACCTGCTCGGCAAGGTCATCCGTCATCGGGTCGGTGAATTGTGGCTCAGCGCCCGGATCATTGAGACCGAAGCCTACTACTTCGAGGAAAAAGGCAGCCATGCCTCCCTCGGCTACACAGAAAAGCGTAAGGCTTTGTTTCTGGATGGCGGGCACATCTATATGTATTACGCCCGGGGTGGCGATTCCCTGAACTTCAGCGCCCGGGGACCTGGCAATGCGGTCCTGATCAAATCCGCCTATCCGTGGGTCGATGAAATCAGCGGGCCCGCCAGCCTGGCGCAAATGCTGTTGAACAACCCCGATGCCCAGGGCCGCCCGCGCCCGTCGCAAAAACTCTGCGCCGGGCAGACACTGCTGTGCAAGGCGCTGGGTTTGAAGGTGCCGGTGTGGGACGCCAAGCGTTTTGACCATGAAGTGCTGTTGGTGGAGGATGTCGGCCCGCAGCCTGTAGCCATCATTCAAACCACCCGCCTGGGCATTCCGCGGGGCCGCGACGAGCACTTGATGTACCGCTTCGTCGATGCCGCCTACGCGCCCTATTGCACACGGAACCCGCTGCGACGGGGGCAGGTCGAAGGTCGCGACTATTTTTTGCTGACCTGAGAACGTTTGAAGTACCCACAGACCCTGTGGGAGCGGGCTTGATCGCGAAGACAGCCTGGCAGGTCAATCCATGCCGCCTGAAAAACCCTGATCGCGAGCAGGCTCGCTCCCCCAAGGGCCCGAGTTTGTCTCCCCGGGACGATTACAAAATTTCAATGGAGTTGTTTTTATGGGCCCATGGCTCGATAGCGTGACCGGATGGCTGGCGGCAAACCCTCAGTGGCTGGCCGCAGCGGTGTTCATCGTGGCCTTCGTCGAATGCCTGGCGATCGCCGGCTTGATTGTTCCCGGCACGGTGCTGCTGTTCGCCGTCGCGGTGCTCGCCGGCAGCGGCGCGTTGTCGCTGAGCGAGACCTTGCTGCTGGGCTTCGTCGCCGGAGTGTTGGGCGATGTTGTTTCCTACTTCATCGGACGTCATTTCCATCAGAACATCCGGCGCCTGCCCGGCCTGCGCCATCACCCGGAATGGATCAGCGGTGCCGAGGCCTATTTTCAGCGCTATGGCATCGCAAGCCTGTTGGTCGGACGTTTCATCGGGCCATTGCGGCCGATGCTGCCGATGGTCGCCGGCATGTTCGACATGCCTTTCCCACGCTTCGCCGCCGTCAGCCTGCTGGCCGCCGCTGGCTGGAGCGTCGCCTACCTGCTGCCGGGCTGGGCGACCGGCGCCGCCATCCGCCTGCCGTTGCCGGAAGGTTTCTGGCCCCAGGCCGGGATAGTCGCCGGCAGTATCGCGGTGATGATCGGGCTGAGCGTGACCAGCAGCCTGCGCCGGCATCGCAAGGCAACGATCCTGATTGCCGGCATGAGCCTGCTGATTCTGGCGGGGCTGTTTATCGGCTATCCGCACCTGAGCGCCCTCGATCAGGGCGTGATGACCCTGGTGCAGGAGCACCGCAGTTCGACACTCGATGAAGTGGCGGTGACCTTCACCCTGATCGGCGAGTTTCGCAACATGCTGCTGTTCAGCGCCCTGCTGACCGCCTTGCTGCTACTGACACGACAATGGCGCCAGGCGATTTTTGCCGGCAGCACCCTGCTCGTGACCGCCTTGGGCAACACCTTTACCAAGCAGTTTTTCGCCCGCGTGCGTCCAGAAGTTCTGAGTGATCCGCTGACGAGCTACAGCATGCCCAGTGGTCACGCCTCCGGGTCCTTCGCGCTGTTTCTGACCCTCGCGGTCCTCGCCGGCCGAGGCCAACCTCCGCGCATGCGCCTGACCTGGCTGCTGCTCGGTTGCCTGCCGGCCCTGGCGATTGCACTGTCGCGGGTTTATCTGGGCGCGCACTGGCCGACGGATATATTGGCCGGGGCCATGCTGGCCGCCTGCGTCTGTGCGGCGAGCCTGGGGCTGATCCAGCGCCAGGCGCCCCTCACTGCCATGCCGCCGAAAATCTGGTGGCTGATCCTGCCATCGATGCTGGCGCTGTTCGGTTTCTTCGCATTGAGGCATTTACCCCACGCGATGCTGAGATACGCCTACTGATCAGGCAAACAGCTCGCCCTGCAATTCATCCAGCAGCGCCTGAATCGCATCCAGGCGTTGCTGCGGATCATCCAGCTGCAGCAGGTCGATCTTGTCCACTTCGGCAAACGGCAGCAGGTACGCCAACTGGTTGGCCAGCGATTGCTGACCGGTGGCTTCAGTGCCCATGTTCAATGCCTCGACCATCGGGTGCTCGGCCAGGGCCTTGAGCAAGGCGACCAGATCGGCATCTTCGTCCTGCAAGGGTTGCTCGGGCTCGTCTTCCAGCCACTCGACCTCGGCGACGGTCAGTTGATCACGCTGGACCTCGGTGCTCAGCACATTGAAACGCCGCCGCCCCTGGACACGAATGCCCAGCAGCCCGTTGTCCTGCTGCTTGAAGTCGGTAATCACGGCCTCACAGCCGACCAGCGCATAGCCCGCCGGGGCGATGCCGACTTCCTCACCGTCAAGAATGCACACCACGCCAAAACCGCCGCCCTGTTTCATGCAGCGACCGATCATGTCCAGGTAGCGCGCCTCGAAGATCTGCAAGTCGAGGATGCAGCCGGGGAACAGCACCGTATTGAGCGGAAAAAGCGGCAAGCTCATAGACATTTCCTTACACCACCATCGACACCGCCAGGGGCAGGAGCACCGCCGTGGCCACGCCCATCAGACTCATTGCCAGCGCCGCGAAGGCACCACACTCTTCGTTTTCCTGCATGGCCACCGCCGTCCCCACCGCATGAGCCGTCATGCCCAGCGCCATGCCTCGCGCTTCGGGGCTGTGGACGCCAAGCCGGGTCAACAGGCTCGGGCCGAAGATTGCCCCGATGACCCCGGTGATCAACACGAACACCGCCGCCAGCGCTGCGACACCACCGATCTGTTCGGCCACCAGCATCGCAATGGGCGACGTCACCGACTTCGGCGCCATGGTCATCAGGATCATGTGCTCGGCGCCGAACGACCAGCCCAGCAGCACGCCCATGCCCGTGGCGACCACCCCGCCTATCACCAGCGTAGTAAATATCGGCCAGAACAACTGACGGATCCGCCGCAGATTGAGGTAAAGGGGCACGGCCAGCGCCACAGTGGCAGGGCCGAGCAGAATGCTGAGGATCTCGGTGCTCTTGCGGTACTCGGCGTAGGTCAGGCCACAGCCCACCAGCACACCGATGACCAGCAGCATGGAGACCAGCACGGGCTGCAGGAAGATCCAGCGGGTTTTCTCGAACGCCGCCAGCACCAGTTGGTAGGCGCCCAGGGTGATGCCGATGCCGAACAGGGGATGATGAATCACTGACGTCCATGCGCCTTGCCAGTCGAGGATCATTGCGCATCCTCGGAGTGGACGTGCCGCTTGACCATGCGCTGCATCAACACCCCGGCAAACGCCATCGACAACAGCAGCGACAACACCAGTGCGCCAACAATGGCCCAGAAGTCCGCGGCAATGTCCCGGGCGTAAACCATCACACCCACGGCCGGCGGCACCAGCAGCAATGGCAGGTAACGCAGCAGGCTGCTGGCCGCCAGGCTCAGCGGCTCCCCCACCTGCCCGCGGCAAATCAGGTACACCAGCAGAAGCAGCAGGCCAATGATCGGCCCCGGCAACACCGGCAGACACAAATGGTTGATGGCGGTGCCCAGCAATTGGAACAACACCAGCCAGGTCAGGCCACGTAGCAACATCGGTCCTCTCCCCCGTCAATTCACGCCCGGCATTATAAGCATGTCGGCGCTATGGACCGGCATTCGCCAAAAGCATGGTCGGTTGACCGGAGTTATCGGCCATGGTGATCTAAAGTGGTAATCCGGGAGGTCAAATCTCCACACCTGAAAACTATAAAACCGATGAATACAAGGAGAGTCTCAATGCCCTACGTTCCCGTTGCAGAGCTCAATGACTATGTCGGCAAGGAACTTGGACGTTCCGAATGGCTCACGATCGATCAGGCGCGCATCAACCTGTTCGCCGAAGCCACAGGAGACTATCAGTTCATCCACGTCGATCCGGTCAAGGCCGCGCAAACCCCCTTTGGCAGCACCATCGCCCACGGTTTCCTGTCGTTGTCGCTGATTCCCAAGCTGATGGAAGACATCCTCATCCTGCCGCAGGGCTTGAAGATGGTGGTCAACTATGGCCTCGACAGCGTGCGGTTCATCCAGCCGGTCAAGGTCGACTCCAAGGTGCGGCTCAAGGTCGACCTGACCGAGGTCACCGAGAAGAAACCCGGCCAATGGCTGCTCAAGGCCACCGCCACGCTGGAGATCGAAGGTTCGGAGAAACCGGCCTACATCGCCGAGCCGCTGTCCCTCTGCTTCGTGTAAAACCTGCGGGATGCGAAGCAGCGCATGCTGTTTCGCGACCTCTCTCTATATACAAGTCATTGAGCTGCGGCATACTCGGTCGCCTAATTGTCCGGATCCCGCTATGCGCTCACTTGCACTCCTTGCCCTGACCCTGATGCTCACCGCTTGCGGCGACGGCGAATCGCTGCTGCCTCCCGACGCGCGCCTGCCAGACGGCGGACGCTATCGCGGCGACCTGGTCGACGGGTTGCTGCAAGGCCAGGGCCGGGTCGATTATCCCAACGGCAGCTGGTACGCCGGCAGTTTCGACAAGGGCCAATGGCATGGCCAGGGCGAGTGGCATGGCAGCAACGGCGAGGTCTATCGCGGCAATTTCAACCTGGGCCTGTTCGACGGCCAGGGCACGCTGACCACCAGCGGCAGCAGCTACACCGGCGGATTCAAGGCAGGTCGGCGCGAAGGCGAAGGTAGCCTCAAGGAAAACGGCATGAGCTACCGTGGCGAATTCAGGGCCGATCAGTATTCGGGCCTCGGACGCCTTGAACTCGAAGACGGCAGCTCGTACCAGGGCCAGTTTGCCCACGGCAAGCCCAACGGCGAGGGCCAGCGCGGCGACGCCAGCGGCAATCAGTTCACCGGCCACTTCAAGGATGGACAACTGGAGGGTGTCGGCACCTTCAACAGCGCCGACGGCGATATCTACGTCGGTGGGTTCAAGAACAACCAGTTGCACGGCAAGGGCCGCTACGAGAACGCCGACGGTGATGTCTGGCTGGGCCAGTTCAAGGAAGGCTCACTGAACGGCAAGGGTGAGCTGATCGGTGCCGACGGCAGCCATTACATCGGCCAGTTCGTTGACTGGCGCTTCAGTGGCCAGGGCCGGTTGAACCTGTCCGATGGCAGCTTCTACATCGGCCAGTTCGACGCCGACAGCTATAAGGGTCGTGGCACCCTGGTGCTGACCGACGGTACGGTGCAGAGCGGTATCTGGGCCAATGGCCAACGGGTGCGCGACGCCGACGGCAAGCTGCTGCCCGACAGCCTCGAGCTCGGGCTGCTGGCCCAGGGTCGCCTGCTCGATGACGCGCTGGCCAATGTGCCGGCCTCCACGCCGGCGGTCGAGCTGTACACCTTGACCCTTGGTGGCGACGGCAAGCAAAGCGTGTTTCTGCGCGAATCCGATTACGTCAGCAACATGCTCGCCAGCCGTTTCGGTGCGTTCGGCCAGATCCGCCTGGTCAACCATCGCGAGCACCTGATCGACCGCCCCATGGCCACCCGGGAAAACCTGCGCCGTGCGGCCCTGACGCTGGCTGAACGCAGTGGGCCGGAAGACCTGGTCTTCATCTACCTGACCAGCCACGGCACCAGCGAGCACGAGCTGGTACTCGACCAGCCACGCATGGAACTGGCCGACCTGCCGGCGGACGAGCTCGCCGCCGTGCTCGCCCCCCTGAAAAACCGCGACAAGGTCATTGTGATTTCGTCCTGCTATTCGGGCGGCTTCATCCCGGCCCTCAAGGACGAGCGCACCCTGATCATGACCGCCTCGCGCGCCGACCGCGTGTCCTTTGGCTGCTCGGAAGAGGCCAACTTCACCTACTTCGGCGATGCCCTGTTCGCCCAGGCCCTGAACCAGACCGACGATCTGGAGCAGGCCTTCAAGCTGGCCAGGGCCACGGTGGCCGAACGGGAACTGGCCGACGGCTTCGAAGCCTCCGAACCCCAGATCTGGGCACCGAAAACCGTCCTTTCGCACTGGCAGCTTCTGCGCAAACAGCAGGCACGAAAAGCACTACAAAGTGTCTCTATCAACAGCGAGGATGCAGAGAGCAACTAAGCTGAACAGTATCAAGGGAGAAACACTATGTACTTGACGCCTCAGCATGTATTGCTTGCCGGAGCGACCGGACTGACCGGTGAACACCTGCTTGACCGCCTGCTCAACGAGCCGACCATCACCCGTGTTCTGGCCCCCTCACGCCGGCCGCTGGCCGAACACCCGCACCTGGAAAACCCGGTCGGCGACCCCGCCGTTTTCCTGCCGCAATTGAACGGTCGCGTCGATATCGCGTACTGCTGCCTCGGAACCACGATCAAACAGGCGGGCTCGGAAGAAGCCTTCCGCGCAGTCGACCTGGACATGGTCGTGGCCTTCGCCAAGCGGGCACGGGAAATGGGCGCGCGGCACCTGATCGTGATCAGCGCCGTGGGGGCCGACCGCCGGTCTTCGGTGTTCTACAACCGGGTCAAAGGCGAGATGGAATACGCCTTGCGGGCGCAGGACTGGCCGCAACTGACCATCTGTCGACCTTCGCTGTTGCTGGGCGAGCGTATCGAGCCGCGCCTGGCCGAACAGCTGGCCGGCCCGATATCGCGCTTGATTCCAGGCAAGTATCGAGGCATCGAAGCCTGCCAGCTGGCGCGCGCGATGTGGCGGCTGGCGCTGGAAGAACAGGATGGCGTGCGGGTGGTCGAGTCGGATGAATTGCGCAAGCTGGGCAAGTGACGCTGCGGCGACTGGGCGGGCGCTATAACCCGCCCGTCGCCTGAAAACTCACACCGATCACCGTCAACACCGACAGCGGCAACAGCAGCGTATCGAGCAAGGCGCTGGCCGGCAGGTCCACACCCGGATAGCTCGGCGCCTCTGCGCCAAAGCGGTCCATCGCGCAGCAACCACCGTTCAAGGCATACAGGTCCAGCCGGGTCCCCGCATACACCACCGGAGCCCCTGGCTTGGCGGCATCCAGCGTGCGTGCCGTGGCGCAGCCGGTCAATTGCACGACCAGCACCAGCGCCAGCAGCTTATTCATCGCTGCTCAGATGGTGTTCGCCCCAACGGGGCAGCATGTCCTGAGGGATGTTCAGCAGATTGAGAATCCGGGCCACGACGAAGTCGATGAGATCGTCGATGGTTTGTGGCTGATGATAGAAGCCGGGCGATGCCGGAAGGATCGTCACGCCCATGTTCGACAACTTCAGCATGTGTTCCAGGTGGATGCTGGAGTAAGGCGCTTCTCGCGGCACGAGGATCAGTTGGCGACGCTCCTTCAACGTGACGTCGGCCGCACGCTCGATCAGGTTGTTGCAGGCCCCGGTGGCGATCGCCGAGAGCGTGCCGGTGGAACAAGGCACGACCACCATGGCCGCAGGCGCACCGGAGCCCGAGGCCACCGGCGACATCCAGTCTTCCTTGCCGTACACACGAATCTGCCCATCGGCGGCGCCGGTGTACTCGGTGAGGAAGGCTTGCATCATCTGCGGCTTGGGCGGCAAGGTCACGTCGGTCTCGGTGGCCATCACCAGTTGCGCGGCCTTGGAGATCAGGAAATGCACCTCGCGATCCTCGCGAACCAGGCAGTCCAGCAGGCGCAAGCCATACTGGGCGCCCGACGCGCCGGTCATCGCCAGCGTGATGCGTTCCGGGCCGTTGTTCATTGCAGCGCCTCGGCCAGTTTGCCGTGCAGGCCGCCAAAGCCGCCGTTGCTCATGATCACCACATGCGTGCCCGGCTGTGCCTGACTTTTCACCCGCTCGATGATGCCTTCCAGCGAATCGCTGACAATCGAAGGCACCGTGCACAGCGCCGCCGTCGCGCCCAGGTCCCAGCCGAGGTTGGCCGGTGCGTACCAGATCACCTGATCGGCATCGACCACGCTTTCCGGCAAGCCGTCACGGTGAGCGCCGAGCTTCATGGAGTTGGAGCGCGGCTCGATGATCGCAATCAAGGGCGCATCACCAATGCGTTTGCGCAGGCCGTCGAGCGTAGTGGCAATGGCCGTCGGGTGGTGGGCAAAGTCGTCGTAAATGGTGATGCCACGCACTTCCGCCACTTTCTCCATCCGCCGCTTCACGCTTTTGAATGCGCTCAGCGCCGCAATGCCCATGGCCGGCACGACACCGACATGGCGCGCCGCAGCCAGGGTCGCCAGCGCATTGGCGACGTTGTGCTGACCGGTCATGTCCCACTCGACCACGCCTTGGGCCACGCCGTCGAACATCACTTCGAACTCCGAACCGTCTTCACTGAGCAATTTGACCTGCCACTGACCGCCTGCACCGGTGGTCTGCACGGGCGTCCAGCAGCCCATCTCGATCACGCGCTGCAAGGCCGGCTCGGTGGTCGGATGAATCACCAGGCCTTCGCTCGGAATGGTCCTGACCAGATGGTGAAACTGCCGCTCGATGGCCGGCAGATCGGGGAAGATGTCAGCATGATCGAATTCCAGGTTGTTCAGGATCGCCGTGCGTGGACGGTAATGCACGAACTTGGAGCGCTTGTCGAAGAACGCGCTGTCGTACTCGTCGGCTTCGATCACGAAGAAGGGTGTGCCGCCCAGCCGTGCCGACACCGAGAAGTTCTGCGGTACGCCGCCGATCAGGAAACCCGGACTCATGCCGGCGTGCTCCAGCACCCAGGCGAGCATGCTGCTGGTGGTGGTCTTGCCATGGGTGCCGGCGACGGCCAGGACCCAGCGACCTTGCAGCACGTGGTCAGCCAGCCATTGCGGGCCGGAAACGTAGGGCAGGCCCTTGTTCAATACGTATTCGACCGCCGGGTTGCCCCGGGACATGGCATTGCCGATCACCACCAGGTCAGGGGCCGGATCGAGCTGCGCCGGGTCGTAGCCTTGGGTCAACTCGATGCCCTGGGCCTCCAGCTGAGTGCTCATCGGTGGATAGACGTTGGCATCGGAGCCCGTCACGTGATGGCCCAGTTCCTTGGCCAGAACCGCCATCGAACCCATGAAGGTGCCGCAGATACCCAGAATATGAATGTGCATAGTCGACCTCGTAAAACATGGCCGCAGGTTAGCGTAGGGAGGGGAAAATCGCACCTTTGTTTCGGCGCAACGATGATGCCGGAGATTGCGGCGCCCCTTGATCCGATAAAAATGCTGTAAAACTTGATCCGTTCGCTGCGCGAGGCAATTGCCCGACCTTTGCTCTACGCTTAATGCACGCGCAAAAGCGCAGCTTCCTTATAAGTACAACAAGCCAAGGAGAACCCATCATGCGTTACGCTCACCCCGGTACTGAAGGCGCTATCGTTACGTTCAAGGGCAAATACGGTAACTACATCGGCGGCGAGTTCGTCGCGCCTGTCAAAGGTCAGTACTTCACCAATACCTCGCCAGTGAATGGCCAGCCAATTGCCGAATTCCCCCGTTCCACGGCCGAAGACATCGACAAGGCCCTGGACGCTGCCCACGCGGCAGCCGATGCCTGGGGCGCCACGTCCGCCCAGGCGCGCTCGCTGGTCCTGCTGAAAATCGCCGACCGTATCGAACAGCACCTGGAAACCCTGGCCATCACCGAAACCTGGGACAACGGCAAAGCCATCCGCGAAACCCTCAATGCCGACATCCCCCTGGCCGCCGATCACTTCCGCTATTTCGCGGGTTGCCTGCGCGCCCAGGAAGGCAGCGCCGCCGAGATCGACGGCAACACCGTGGCCTATCACATCCATGAACCGCTGGGCGTGGTCGGGCAGATCATCCCGTGGAACTTCCCGATCCTGATGGCCGCCTGGAAACTCGCCCCGGCCCTCGCCGCCGGCAACTGCGTGGTGCTCAAGCCTGCCGAGCAGACCCCGCTGGGCATCACCGTGCTGGTCGAACTGATCGGCGACCTGCTGCCACCGGGCGTCCTCAACGTCGTACAAGGTTTCGGCAAGGAAGCGGGCGAAGCCCTGGCCACCAGCAAACGCATCGCCAAGATCGCCTTCACCGGCTCGACGCCGGTCGGTTCGCACATCATGAAATGCGCGGCAGAGAACATCATTCCGTCCACCGTGGAACTGGGCGGCAAATCGCCGAACATCTTCTTTGAAGACATCATGCAGGCCGAGCCGACCTTCATCGAAAAAGCCGCCGAAGGCCTGGTCCTGGCGTTCTTCAACCAGGGCGAAGTCTGCACCTGCCCTTCCCGTGCCCTGGTGCAGGAATCGATCTACGACGAGTTCATGAAAGTGGTCATGAACAAGGTCCTGCAAATCAAACGCGGCGATCCGCTGGACACCGACACCATGGTCGGCGCCCAGGCCTCCGAGCAGCAATTCGACAAAATCCTCTCCTACCTGGAAATTGCCAAGGGCGAAGGCGCCGAGTTGCTGACCGGCGGCAAGGTGGAAAAACTCGAGGGTAACCTGGCAAGCGGCTACTACATCCAGCCAACCCTGCTCAAGGGCACCAACAAGATGCGCGTGTTCCAGGAAGAAATCTTTGGCCCGGTGGTGAGCATCACCACCTTCAAGGACGAAGCCGAAGCCCTGGCCATCGCCAACGACACCGAGTTCGGCCTGGGCGCCGGCCTCTGGACCCGTGACATCAACCGCGCCTATCGCATGGGCCGCGCCATCAAGGCCGGTCGTGTGTGGACCAACTGCTACCACCTGTACCCGGCGCACGCCGCGTTCGGCGGTTACAAGAAGTCCGGCGTCGGCCGTGAAACCCACAAGATGATGCTCGATCACTACCAGCAGACCAAAAACCTGCTGGTGAGCTACGACATCAACCCGCTGGGCTTCTTCTGAAAACCGGGGCGACACAGACAGGTCTGTGTCGCCCATTCGATCGTTATCGCGAGCAGGCTCGCTCCCACAAGGTCGGCGACGACCCTGTGGGAGCCAGCCTGCGCAATGACGTCCTGCCGGACTCCAACCCTGTTGAAGGCTGTGGCTCAAGCCTTGCATGTTTGCAACACCTTTCCGCGGCAAGCCAACCCGACTTCAGGAGGACACGCCCCATGGCCTCGTTTGCCCATTCAATTGGCGCCCAGACCTATCGCTTCGACAGCCTGAAGGACGTCATGGCCAAGGCCAGTCCGGCGCGCTCCGGGGACTTCCTGGCGGGAGTGGCTGCACTCAACGATGGCGAACGTGTCGCCGCACAGATGGCCCTGGCGGACATTCCCCTGACCCACTTCCTGCAGGAAGTGCTGATTCCCTACGAAGCTGATGAAGTCACCCGACTGATCATCGACACTCACGACAAGCACGCCTTCGCCGCCGTCAGCCACCTGACCGTCGGTGGATTGCGCGACTGGCTGCTCAGCGAGGCCGCCGACGAACAGAGCCTGCGCGCCCTGGCCCCCGGATTGACGCCGGAGATGGCCGCTGCGGTGTCGAAGATCATGCGGGTGCAGGATCTGGTCCTGGTGGCGCAGAAAATCCGCGTGGTCACGCAATTTCGCGGCACCATGGGCCTGCGCGGACGCCTCTCCACCCGCCTGCAACCCAACCACCCCACCGACGAACCGGCCGGCATTGCCGCGAGCATTCTCGACGGACTGCTGTATGGCAACGGCGACGCGATGATCGGCATCAACCCGGCCACCGACAGCATTGCCTCGATTTGCGCGCTGCTGGAAATGCTCGACGCGATCATCCAGCGCTACGAAATCCCGACGCAGGCCTGCGTACTGACCCACGTCACCACGTCCATCGAAGCGATCAATCGAGGCATCCCACTGGATCTGGTGTTCCAGTCGATCGCCGGCACCGAAGCGGCCAACGCCAGCTTTGGCATCAATCTGAACCTGTTGCAGGAAGGCTACGACGCCGGGCTCAGCCTCAAGCGCGGCGGGCAGAACCTGATGTATTTCGAGACCGGCCAAGGCAGCGCCCTGTCGGCCAACGCCCATCACGGCGTCGATCAGCAGACCTGTGAAACCCGCGCCTACGCCGTGGCACGCCATTTCAAGCCGTTCCTGGTGAACACCGTTGTCGGGTTCATCGGCCCGGAATACCTCTACAACGGCAAACAGATCATTCGCGCCGGCCTCGAGGACCACTTCTGCGGCAAACTGCTGGGCGTGCCGATGGGCTGCGACATCTGCTACACCAACCATGCGGAAGCCGACCAGGACGACATGGACACCCTGCTGACGCTGCTGGGCGTGGCCGGCATCAACTTCATCATGGGCATCCCCGGCTCCGACGACATCATGCTCAATTATCAGACCACCTCGTTCCACGACGCGCTCTACGCCCGGCAAACCCTTGGCCTGCGCCCGGCACCGGAGTTTGAACAATGGCTGGCGAACATGGGGATTTTCACTCAGGCAGACGGCAGGATTCAGTTCGGCAGCCAACTGCCACCGGCGTTTCGCCAGGCCCTGGCGCAATTGGGATGAGTACCGAGATGGATAAACCTGCTGCTGACCTGCAAGACCCGTTACTGGACCTGCGCCGCCTGACCCCCGCACGCATCGCCCTGGGTCGTACCGGTATCAGCCTGCCCACCGGCGCGCAACTGGACTTCCAGTTCGCCCACGCCCAGGCCCGGGACGCCGTGCACCTGGCGTTCGAGCATGCCGAGCTCAGTGCGCAACTGGCCGAAGATGGCTACAACACCCTGCTGGTGCACAGTGCGGCAGCGAATCGCGACACCTACCTGCAACGCCCCGATTTGGGGCGCAAGCTGAGCGACGCCTCGGTGCAGACCTTGCGCGACTACGCCTCGACCCATCCCGACGGCCTTGATCTGGCGATAGTGGTGGCTGATGGGTTGTCGGCCCTGGCGGTTCACCGGCATGCGGTACCGTTCCTGGCGCGGATGCAAGAGCAGATCGCGGTCGAAGGCTGGGCGGTGTCGCCGGTGGTGCTGGTGGAGCAAGGCCGGGTCGCCATCGCCGATGAAATCGGTCAGTTGCTGAACGCCAGAATGGTGGTGATCCTGATCGGCGAACGCCCTGGCCTGAGCTCGCCAGACAGCCTTGGCTTGTATTTCACCTACAATCCCAAAGTCGGCCTGACCGATGCCCATCGCAACTGCATTTCCAACGTGCGGCTGGAGGGCTTGAGTTACGGCATGGCTGCACACCGCCTGCTGTACCTGATGCGTGAAGCCTGTCGGCGCCAGCTGTCGGGCGTCAACCTAAAGGACGAGGCGCAGGTGCAGACACTGGCCTCGGACGAAGGGACAAGCACGCAGGGTAATTTCCTACTGAGCACGCCGAAAACCTGAACCGTTTCCGCATTGCGTTTCTGCGTCCGTTTCAGGCAGGATCGAATCACGGCCGCCAAGGGTTTCCTATCGCCGTCACGATGTAAGACAGCCACTTGAAGACGAGACCTATCGATGCGGATTATTCAAGCGACCCTCGAACACCTGGACCAGTTGACCCCGCTGTTCGTCAAATACCGTGAATTTTATGGCTCCCTGCCCTATCCGGATTCGTCCCGGGCCTTTCTCGAGAAACGCCTGCGTCGCAAGGAATCGGTGATCTACCTGGCCTTGTCCGATGACGAAAAACTGATGGGTTTCTGCCAGCTGTACCCCAGTTTTTCCTCACTCTCGCTCAAGCGCGTGTGGATTCTCAACGACATCTACGTCGCCGAAGATGCCCGTCGTCAGTTGGTGGCCGACAACCTGATCCGTACCGCGAAAAAATTGGCCAAGGAAACCAATGCCGTGCGCATGCGCGTGTCCACCAGCAGCCATAACCTGGTGGCGCAGAAGACCTACGAGTCCATCGGTTTCAAGGAAGACACCGAGTTCAAGAACTACGTCTTGCCGATCAGCGACGAGCTCTGAGCTCCAGCCCGGCGCAGGAGCGAGCTCGCTCCTGCAGGCAGGGCCGTGCGCTATCCACCCCGACGACATCCCCCGCTACAAACTCGACGCGCTTTTCACCTGTCTGCCCGTATAATGCGGACCTTTCCGGCTTGTAAGAAAAACTACATTCCTGTGTAGCCTTACGTGAAGTCTTCCGCACAGGCCTGCCGAGTCGGGCCGTCACCACAGGTGCCCTCATGGATTTCAACCCGCTCGATCTTATCCTGCATCTCGATGTGTACCTCGACTTGCTGGTGAACAACTACGGGCCCTGGATCTACGCCATCCTGTTCCTGGTCATCTTCTGCGAGACCGGTCTGGTGGTAATGCCCTTTTTGCCGGGCGACTCGTTGCTGTTCATTGCGGGCGCTGTAGCAGCGGGTGGCGGCATGGACCCCGTGTTGCTCGGTGGCCTGCTGATGCTGGCGGCCATCTTGGGTGACAGCACCAACTACGTCATCGGCAGGACCGCGGGCGAGCGCCTGTTCAGTAATCCGAACTCGAAAATCTTCCGCCGCGACTATTTGCAGCGGACCCACGAGTTCTATGACAAGCACGGTGGCAAGACCGTGACCCTGGCGCGTTTCCTGCCGATCGTCCGTACCTTCGCACCGTTCGTCGCCGGCGTGGCGAGAATGCCTTACCCGCGTTTCTTCTTTTTCAGTGTGCTGGGCACCATTCTCTGGGTCGGTGGCCTGGTGACACTCGGCTATTTCTTCGGCAACGTGCCATTTATCAAGAAGAACCTGTCGCTGCTGGTCGTCGGCATCATCCTGCTGTCCCTGGTGCCGATGATCATCGGCGTATTCCGCAGTCGCTTCGGCGGCGCCGCGTCCAAAGCCGAACCGCACTGACCGATGTGGTCGCTCAGCGCCTGGCGGCGTCGACGCATCCTGGCCAAACACCCGATTGCCGATGAAATGTGGCAGCGGGTACGCCATCACCTGAGCTTTCTCGACGGCATCAGCGCAGAGCAAGACCAGTGGCTGCGCGAAGCCAGCGTACTGTTTCTCGAAGACAAGGCCCTGACCGCCCTTCCCGGCGTCGAACTGCATCAGGAACAGCGCCTGCTGCTCGCGGCCCAGGCGCAATTGCCGTTGCTCAACCTCGGCGATTTGAACTGGTATCAAGGCTTTCACGAAATCGTCCTTTACCCCGACGATTTCCTCAGCCCGCAGCGCCATCGCGATGCCAGTGGCGTCGAACACGAGTGGGACGGCGAACACAGCGGTGAAGCCTGGCAGCAAGGGCCGGTCATTCTCGCCTGGCCCGGCGTGATGGCCAGTGGTGGCTGGGAAGGCTACAACCTGGTCATCCACGAACTGGCGCACAAACTCGACATGCTCAACGGCGACGCCAACGGCCTGCCGCCGCTGCACCCTGATATGCGCGTCAGTGATTGGGCCCGTGTCATGCAAGCCGCCTACGACGACCTCGACCAGCAACTGGAGCGCGACCCGGACGCCGAAACCGCCATCGACCCCTACGCGGCGGAAAACCCGGCCGAGTTCTTCGCCGTCACCAGCGAATACTTCTTCAGCGCTCCGGATTTGCTGCACGAGGCCTATCCAGAGGTTTACCAGCAGTTGCAGCTGTTCTACCGGCAGGACCCACTGGCCCGCCTGCGGCAACTTCTGGACGAAGACCCGGTCTATCAGGCACGCCACCAGCTTTCGACTTAGGTCTAGCCGACTTCTGGTCCATAGCGCCCACGGCGGAATATGCCTATAATCGCCGCCACTTTTTGGTCAACTAACCGGGGGCACAGCCCAATGAGCTACAGCAAGATTCCAGCTGGCAAAGACCTGCCGAACGACATCTACGTCGCGATCGAGATTCCGGCCAACCACGCGCCGATCAAATACGAAATCGACAAAGACAGCGATTGCCTGTTCGTTGACCGTTTCATGGCCACCCCGATGTTCTACCCGGCCAACTACGGTTACATCCCCAACACCCTGGCCGACGACGGTGATCCCCTCGACGTGCTGGTCGTGACCCCGTACCCGGTCGCGCCAGGCTCGGTGATCCGCGCGCGTCCAGTCGGCATCCTGAACATGACCGACGACGGCGGCGGCGACGCCAAGGTCATCGCGGTCCCACACGACAAGCTGTCCCAGCTGTACGTCGACGTGAAGGAATACACCGACCTGCCAGCACTGCTGATCCAGCAGATCGAGCACTTCTTCGCGAACTACAAGGATCTCGAAAAAGGCAAATGGGTGAAGATCGAAGGCTGGGCCGGCGCAGACGCCGCTCGCGAAGCGATCACCAAGTCGGTTGCTGCCTATAAAGGCTAAGAGCAGCGGTCAGCCGCAAGCTTCAAGCCCTGAGAAAACCCCGGTTGATCCGGGGTTTTTTGGGTCTGCCGGAAAGTCTTTAAACGCATCGTTTAACAACTTGGCGTTTCTGTTTTTCTTGTTTAATTTCCACAAGATACGTCTTACATGAGGACGCAAATTTCCCGCGCAATTTGAACGAGTCGTTTATTCAAAGCCCCCGGCGGCGCACGTAGACTCGTGTTTATGAAAAAGAACAAAACCTGCGGCCTTCGCTTCAAAATGCTCCTGAAAATGGCGGACATCACAACGACCGGCTTCGCCGAAGTCCTGAAGATCGACAACGCGCAAACCGTTCACAACTGGTACACCCGCGGCGTGCCCGACTACCGCATCGAGGAAGTCGCCAGGAAACTCTCGGTCAACAGCGAGTGGCTGAAAACCGGCGAAGGTCCGAAAGACGCCCGACACCTGCGCCTGGTCAGCGATACCGGCGACACCTTCGACGCCCAGGCATTGCGCGGTGTTTACACCGTTATCGAGCCCAAGGATGTCGAGCTGTCGTTACTGATCGAAGTACCCGTGAGCCCGGGCTCCTCCGAAACCCATGTCATCGAGGACAAAACCCAGCCCGTCAGCTTGCCTCGCAGCTATCTGGATTCGCTGGAAATCAATCATGCCGATGCCGTCTGCGCCCGCATGATCGGCAACAGCATGGCAGAGAAGATCGGTGACGGTTCCACGGTGGCGATCGACCGAGGCCTGACCCAAGTCATCGACGGTGAAATCTACGCGTTCATCCAGCAGGGAATGTTGCGAATCAAATACCTGCACCGGATACCGGGCAATGGGCTGCGCCTGCGAAGCCACAACAGCGCCGAATACCCGGATGAAATCCTGAGAGCCGCACAGATCGAAGAGCAGAACATCAGCATATTGGGATGGGTATTCTGGTACTCCACACTGAAGAAACGCCGGCCGCCGGTACCTTTTTTATGACAGCACCAAGCGCGCACCCTGTGGCAACGCGCCTGTCAGCGATGGCTCTCGACCCGTCACCCACGATGTCGACTGATCAGCCTCAATCGCGAGCAGGCTCGCCTGCCCAGGATGCGGCGAACGCCAAACTGGGAATTTCGCAAAAAAATCAGTATGCTGCGCCCCACATTTGCGCATCGACCCGCCCAGCGGCTCGGATCGCACCGACGAAGCAGATGATTTTCTCGCCGAGTCCCACAGCCGGACGCAAGATCCGGGTGTACGTTTTGAAGGCTGGCGAGGTTTACCAAAAATGAACCAAGCCAGTCCCCGAGAAGCCGGCCACAAGCCGGCTTTTTAATGCCTGTAAATCAACCACCAGCCATCTGAAAGTGCTGAAAGAGGGTTGCCGACACGTGGACCAGTTGATAGCGTAATGACAAACGTCTTTACAGGCATAACATCATGGCTTCCATCAACATTCGAATTGACGACGATTTGAAGCAGCGCTCATTTGCCGAACTGGAAAAACTCGGAGTGACGCCCTCCGAGCTATTGCGCCAAACCCTTCAATACGTCGCGGATCGAGGCAAGTTACCTTTCAAGGCCGCGTTGCTCAGTGAAGAAGATGAAGCGCTCATCGCCGTCGTGACAGACCGTCTTGCCGCACCACAGCGGGTCAAGGTCAGCCTGGATGACCTATAGCCTTGAGTTTGATCGTCGCGCATTGAAGGAGTGGAACAAACTTGGCGACACGGTGCGCCAGCAGTTCAAGAAAAAGCTCGCGGAAATAATCGAAAATCCGCGCATTGAAGCGAATCGACTTCGCCAGTTGCCGGACTGCTACAAACTAAAATTGCGCAGCGCGGGTTACCGACTTATCTATCAGGTCCTCGATCAGGAGGTCGTGGTTTTCGTCATCGCTATCGGAAAGCGCGAGCGTGAAGCCGCTCACCAAGATGCGCAGGACCGAATGAGTCAGCAGTCTGCTGACTAACCAAATGCCTTCAGGGCCTCACGGGTAACTAAACCCCTTGACCAACGTCAGCTCCCCCACCGCCCGCATCGGCACCAGAAACGTCTCCATTTTTTCGCTCGGCGTGCCCTCTTCCGTAATCACCGTCACTTGCGCCGTGGTCAGCGGCTGCACGGCCTCCTCCTGCCCGTCTTCGTCACTGCGATAGCCGCCGCCAAAGTAGTTCACATAAACGAGGTACTGGCCCTTGATGGGCGCGGGCATGGCGAAGATTTCCGGGCCGTAGCCGGTGGTGACGTCGACATCGAGCGCCGCGCCATTGGGTGCGACGCGATCGCCGTACCAGATGTGGGCGCCGTCGGGGGTGATGAGGTGCAGGTCCAGGTCGGTGCCGTCGCTGTCCCAGGCCAGCAATACCCGCAACTTGGCGGGGGTGGCGCCGCCGCTGGCATTGAGGAATTGCGTGCGATGGCGTTGCTGGCCGTCGGGGCTGCGCACTTCGACGCTGTTGCTGCCGTTGGGAAACGAGAACGGTCGGTCGAAGCGCCCGGCAGGGTCGATTTTCAGCGGCATGCTGACGCCGTTGACGATCAGCCGGCCGGGCTCGGAGGTCTTGGGGGTGGCGTTGATCTGGCCGCTGATGCGGGCGGTGTTGGCCTGGCCGGCGGGGGTGTTGACCGAGGAGGCCGGGTAGTTGACGGTCTGGCGGAAGCTTTCGCCTTCGCCTTGCGGCGCGCCGGTGCGCCAGCCGCCGACGGGGGTCTGCAGGTCAACGGCGGCATAGATCGTTGGCAGCGCGCTGACGGCGCAAAGGAACAGCAAGACCTGTGGATAACGGAGTTTCATGGCCTATTCCAGCAAGAGGTGGCGGGCGAGCCCTTCGATGTAGGTTTCATCCTGGCCGTTGGGGTGTGCTTCGAAGGCCAGGTGCAGGTATTCGTGTGTCAGGTCGAGACGGTCTTGCAGCGACAGCACGCCGCGCACGTAGATGCGCTGACGCTCGCGGTCGACGAAGGGTCGTCCGAAAGCGAGCTTGCACACGGCGAAGGTGCTGACTTCGCTGTAGCCGGTTTCACTTTCGAGGCGCTGACGCCAGCCGCGTCGCTGTTTTTGCAGCCAGTCCCGGGCGGCGGGCAACGCTTCGCAAGACGCCACCGGGTTGTCCCAGCGGCTGAGGCTGGCACGCGGATAGGCGTGGAGCAGAATCGCGTCGTAGCGCTGGCCCGCGCGGGCTTGCTCGACCGCTTGCTGCCAGGCCAGTTTGTCCGGGCCCGGTTGATCGGAGTGATAGGTGACCGGGCTGCCAGCCAACACCAGGTCGGCGGTCCACGCGGCGATGTGACGCGACTCGACGGAGGCCGGACGCGGCGCGACGCGTTGACGATGGCTGCTGTCGTCGATGCTCAGGCAATCACCGTGGCGCGTGGCGTTCTGCAGCAGGTAGGTGCGGATCGCCACGGCCAACGCTTTCGCCGCTTCGGCCGGTTGCGGTCCGGCTTCGCGTTCGAGTACCCGGGCGACGTATTCTTCACGATCCAGGCGAGCGACGAGTTTGTCATTGAGCAGAAACAGTTCGCCATCGCTGTGGATATCGAGCTGGTTGCCATTGCTGAACTCGACACGGTAATCGCCCTTGATCGGCCCGGAAGCGACCGCGCGTCCCGCCGCCAGCACGCGCTTGATCGGATAACGGGAAAACAACCCGACCTCGACGCAGCGCCCGCCGTCCTGCGGCCACTCGACCGGCAATACGGAGGCCAACGCCGCCGCGTAATGGCGCAGGACCCGCTGACTGGTGCCGCGACCACCGGCCCAGACCGGTGTGCCATCTGCGGTCCATCCGGCGAATCCACCCTGACGCGAAGTCGGGTCGTCATCGCCCAGCCAGCTCCAGGTTTTCACCCGCAGACGCCCGCCCAGTTCGCCGACGACATTGCCATCCGCCGCGCCCAGCACCACATCGAGCAACACCCGCCGCATCTGCTCCTGGGCCGGCAGCCGCGCCAGAACACCCAGCAACTCGGCGACCGATACACGGGTCGCCGGCTGTATCGACGGCAGCTCCAGCAACCATGAAGGTGCCTGCCGCACCTCCCAGTAGGTGCGCCAATCCGACGCCTCAATACCCAACCGCGCCGGCTCGAAGTACAGCCCGCACGACTTGACCAGCGCCTGATCGCGCTCGACCCTGCCACCGGCGGCGCAGCAATAGACCTCGTCCTTCGACTGCCCGCGACACTCATAAGCCGGCTCCCGGGCACCGGTGTCCACCAGCCAGGCGTAGACAAACAACTTCCACAGGCTGCCCAACGGCGCTTGCAGACTCTGCGGCAATGGCTCACGGCCGATAAGTTGCGTGGGGGTCAACGCGAGCAACTGGCCCTGGTACGCCAGCCGCAATGGCTCCTCCTGCGCTGTTGCCAGCGCAGGCATCAGACACAGCAGCAGCCAGACCCACGGCCGCCGCATGTCAGTTGACCGTGATCTGGCCGAGGGCGGCTTTCGCTTCCTGGGCCTGATTTTGCGGTGCGTAGACCTGGGTGAAGCGCACCGGCGGCAGATTGAACTGGCCTTTCTGCGAGAAACGCACCAGATGGCGCAGGCGCAATTCGCCGCTCAGCGCATCCACCGGCACCGCGTAGGCCAGTTGGCCGGGCTCGAAGCGTGCCTTTTCCAGGGCCGTCGGCTCGGTGCCCGCCTTGCCCTGCAACTTGATGCCCCAGGTCGTGCGCTCGACATCTGCACCGGGTGGCAGCGGCACTTCGAGCATGCCGTAACGCAACGGTTTCGCGGTTTTGCCGGTGAGGATCACTTCATCCAGGTACAGGCTGTCGCTGGACAAGGGTTTGTTGCCGGCCGGTTCCAGGGTGAAGGTGAACGCTTCGTCACCCGGCACCAGACGCGACAGGCGTCGGGTGATGCTGACCGGCATCGATTCGACGGGGGGCTGGCGGGTCTGGAAACTCAGCGCCGCGCGCAACGGCCGTTCCTGGGTGCCGGACACCGTCAACACACCGGGCACGGGCGTAGCACCCTGCCACGTCCAATACATCTCACCCGTGGCGCCGTGGTTTTTCTTCCAGCCTTCACCGGGCGTCAGGGCAATGGTCGGTGAAGCCTGCGCGATGCTGCGCTGCAACCAGGTCAGCGCCAGCGCGCGCTCCAGGGTCGATTGCTGCGGCAGCAGGCGTTGCAGCAGCGCCTGTGCACGGACCTGATCGAAGGGTTGCAGCGATAGACTCAGGGCTTCGGCAAACGGCTGGGAACTGACTGCCAGGCGCTGTTGCGCCGCGCCGACCTGACGATTGAAGGCCTCCGGCAGCGCGACTTTCGACTGAGTGGCCAGCGCTGCGGTCATGACTCGCGCCGCTGCCAGGCCAAGCGCCGAATCCGGATCGCCCATGACCAGGCTGTCCGCGCCGTCGTCCATCAGGGTTCCGGGCTGGCCCTCGCCGGCCTTCGTCAGGTCATCGATCAAACCGCCGAGCAGCGTGTTGACCGGCAACTGCATCTGCCGGGCAAACGACAGGATCAACGCCCGTTGCAGCAACGGCGTATTCGGCGCCTGTTTGGCATAGACTTCCAGAACCCGCTGCCAGTGCTCCGGCGGCAGGGTCAGTTGCAGGACCTGGCTGGCGTTCCAGTCGGCGTAATACGCATAAGCGGTGAGGAACGCATCCGGCTCGCCGTCGTAACCCCACCAGGTGAAACTGGCCGAAGGCCCGGCCATTTGCACCAGGCGCAAGCGGCTGTTCTGCATGATCAGGCGCAGGCGATCACGGATCTGCGGGCTCGACGCCAGCGACGGATAGGCGATGCTCAACGGCAGCAGGCGGCTGGCGGTCTGCTCGACACCGCCGTACGGGTAGGCGAGCAAATCGTCGAGCGCCGTACGGAACAGCGCCTGCGGACTGTCGTCCAGGCGCAGGCGAATGTCGGTCGCGTCGGCCGGCAGGTTCAGCGCTGTATCTCCGCTGGCCACGTCGAGGTTCTGCGTCTGGGTGACCTGCCAGCCTTCGCCGGTCGCGGACAGGCGCACGGCCAGAGCATCGGCGGTCTTGCCGTCCTGCACCAGTTCGGCCCGCCACTCGCCACTGGCGAGCGCGACCGCCGGCAAGGCGATGTAGTTGATGCCGGCGTTCAATGTCACCGGCAGTCGCTGCTCGGTACCCGCGTCATGAATCAGCAGCTCGGCCTTGACCGGTGTTTGCGCCTGATTGAAAGCGAAAACCCCGAGATCCGGTTTGTCGCCAGCGCGGAATCGCGTCGGCCCGCTCCACTTCAGGTACAGCGGTTTTTCCGAGCGCACGAACTGCTTCTTCTGGCCGACCTGACCGTCACCGGCGATGGCCCGGGCCGTGATGCGCCAGCGGGTCAGCGAGTCCGGCATGGTGAAGGTGAAACGAGCCTTGCCGTCGGCATCGGTGACCAGCTCCGGCTGCCAGGCGGCGGTATCGACGTCTTCGCGACGTGGCCGCTCCAGGACTTTCACGCCACGCTCGCTGCGATTGGCTTTACCCGGTGCTCCCGGGCTGCCGGGCAAGGCCACGTCGTAGCTGATGAACGACAGGCTGGCGCTGGTGCGCACGTTGTTGCGCCGAGGATGGTAGAAGAACTGGTCGATGCTCGGCGCAACTTCCGGTTGCAGCGCATAGACCATTTCATCGACAACGCTGACCGTCAGGTGGGCGCCAATCGGCTTGCCGGCGAACGCGGTGGTGAAGTCCACCGAGACCGTATCACCGGGCTGGTAGGTTTCCTTGTCGGTGGCGATGACCACGTCGATTTGTGGCGCGATCACCTTGATGCCGGCGTTCTGGAAGCTGTACTGGCCGCCCTTGGTGTACAGCACCGAGAAGGTCAGGTTCGGCGCAAAGTCATCCTTCACCGGGATGCGCGCGCGGTATTGGGTGTCGCTGAGTTTTTCCAGCTTCAGCCAGTCGCCGCCTCTGGACATCAGCGCCGTGGCCTCGACCTTGTCGCGCTCCAGCGACAGCAACGCATCGCCGACCGGCTCCGGGAAGGTGATCAGCGCCAGGGCTTCGTCGCCGGCCTTGTACTCGGGTTTGTCGAGGACGATTTCCACGGTGCCGGGCACCGCCTTGACGCCCTCACCCGTGACCGAGTGACCGGTGGCGCCGACCGCACGACCTTGGTCATCCTTCAACGTCAGGTTGTACGTCCCGGGCCGTTCGAAGGCGAGGTTGAAACCTGTGTCCGTTGCCGCGAGTTTGCCCATGCCTGTGCTCTGATCTTCCAGGCGCACCCAGCCATAGGCGCTTGGCGCTACCGTCCGGCTTTGCTCGGCGCCGCCCTCGCTGGCGTAGCTGAAGGCAACGTTATCGCCCACCGCACTGAAACGCTGCGGCGCACTCAGGCGGAAGTTGGCGGCGCCACGGTCGATGAGGATTTCCTGGGTGGTCTTGACCCGATACGCCGCACCATCACTGGCGAACACGGTGAGCATGTAGCGGCTCGGTTTGTCGGCGGCCGGCAGCTCGAAGCCGGCGTTGCCCTTGGCGTCGGTGGTCAGTTCGGTGCTGGTCAGTTCCACCGGGAATTGCCCGAGGTATTGCAGCTCGTTATCGACCATCGACAGCTGTTGCGCGCGCAGGCTCAGGCTCAGCCGCGCGTTCGCCACCGGCTTGCCGTCCGGATAGAGCAACACCAGGCTGCCCTTCACGGGCTCACCGGTGTGGTAATCCTGCCTGGCCAGGTTCAGCGCGATTTCGAAGTGCGGCTTGATGTATTCCGCGACGCGAAAAGCGCTGCTGTAGGCCTGGTCCTTGTAGCTGAAACGCAGCTCATAACCACCAGCCACCGCGTTTTCCGGCAACTGGAAACGCCCCTGGGTGCCGGATTTCGAATCCAGCTTCAGCGCCAGCGATTGCAGCGCGGTGCCAGTGGCATCGAGCACCGTGACATTCACATCGGCCGCGCTCGGCAAGACCGAATCGCGCGCATTTTTGAACTCGCGCCCGACGATCTTCAGCGCCACCCAATCCCCGGGCCGGTACAGCGGGCGATCGGTGAAGGCATAGAGTTTGGTGTCGTAGATCTCGCTGTCGTAGTAGAAGTTCTCGGAGACGAACACCCCGCCCTCTTCGTCCTCGCCAATCACGAACGAACGTTCAGGGCTGACGTGCTTCAGACGCAGCAAGCCATCGGCGTCAGTCGCCCCGCTGCTCATCACGCCCAGGCCATCGGTCCACAGCACATTGACCTTGGGCACCGAACTGCCTTCGTGTTTGCGTGCGGCCCACACCAGCAGTTCATCACCGGCAATCTTGCTCACGGCCACGGTGTTGGAAACGAACACCATGGTGGTCGCGCGGTACTTGCCGATCAGCGCTTCCACCAGGTACAGACCGGGCTTGAGATTGCCCAGCGGGATGTACACATTGCCCGGCGCCACGCTGACGAACTCACTGGAAGAGCCGGCCAGGTTGACGCCAGCCGGCGGCTGGATCGGCTTGGCCTGCCACAGCGGGTAACGGAACTGGCTGACCACCGGCAGGCCCGGAATCAGGGCGAATTGCGGCTGGGCGTCGTAAGGCGTTGGCGCGGCCATCGCTGATCCCATCTTCAGTTCCGGCACTTGCTCGGTGACTTGTTGGCGGGACTCGTAAGAAAACGCCCGCTGCATCACCCGACGTGATTTGCGGTACCAGTTGTCCCACAGGTACGCGAGGGTATTGGACAGACCTTCGCCCTTGAACTGACCTTCACTGACCACCCGGTGCAGGTTCTTCTGGCGCTTGAGGAAATCCAGCGGTTTGTCGATGCGATACACCCGAATGTCCGCGCCGCCGTAAGGCTCCATGCGAAACCGGCGATAGTCGCGGCCCGGCGCCTCGAGCCGCACCATCGCCTGCTCGTCGCTGGCAAAACTGCTGTCGGCCAGCAGGAAGAAACTCTCACCGGCCACCGGCGTATAGCCGCTCGGCTCGACGGTGTCTTCGGCATTCACCGCCGACAAAGGCATCACGAACACCAACAGCAGAGACAGAAAGCGCAACATGCGGGCACCGGTCATTGGGAGAGAAAGTTCAGTCGATAGACGCCGATGAAGTTGGGGTTGGCTGCGTCGGGTATCCATCGGGTGTCCTTCCATGTCATGAGTTGCTGCAGGCTTGCCGAACGCATGCCGTTGTCAGTGGGGGTGGTGGTGCCGGTGTGATAGGCGATGTAGCGGCCCATCCAGATCATCAAATGCTGATCGTCGCCCTGATCGAAAAACATCAGGTCGCCGGGCCGCGCCTGCGTCACGTCGCGGCCGACCAGGTGGCTGTTGAACTGGATCAGCTTGATCGCGTTGACGTACGGCCCGACCTTGCCGCCGCCCTGCTGCCATTGCTGGGCCAGGCTGCGCTGGGCGTCGGTCAAGGGCGACTCCGGCGGCAGGTAGCGATTGGACAGGCCATTGCTGCGCAACCATTTGTCGTCGTGCACCTTCAGCGCTTCATTGGCGGCGAAACGGACCAACCCGGCGCAATCCTGCTGGTACCAGCGCGGGCTCGGCCCCTTGCTCAGCTGTTCCTGGGCGATGCGCACGAACCAGGCGCGGAATACCTGGGATTGCTGCGGATCGAGCGCCGCGGCGTCACTGGCGAAGGCATGGCCGCCGAGCACCAGCGCCAACAGGCCGAGGCTGCGGATAAGCAGGGTCACAGTGCTTTCCACTCCAGTGGCAGCCATTGCCAGTGGCCGTCCGGCTCGCTGCCCTCAGGCAGGGTCAGCGCGTACTTGCCGTAGCCGCCGAGTGTGCGCAGCTTGGGGATCAAGTAGGTTTGCGCGGCGTTGTAGAAGACCGGTTCCATGTCCTGCGGCAGGCTGTCGAGGGTTTCACGCTGCATCAACTGAGCCATCGAATCCGGGCCGAAATAGACCGGCATCAGCAGGTCCCGGGGCACCACATCGGCCATCGGCGGAAAGCGTTTATCGAGGGTGCCTAGGGCTTTGTCCACCAGCTTGTCGTCGAGGGAAAACAGCAGCGTCGAACCGTGGCGTGCGAGGCTGACCTTCATGAACGCCTTGCCCGTGATCGCGTCCGGGTTCTCGGCTTCCCTGGCCTTGTACGGACCGAAACTGGAGCTGACCTGGCGCTGCCACTGATGACTGACGCCCTCCTGCTTCTCGACCACCGGGAACGCGTGTTCTTCAACATTGCCTTCGTAGGCGCCGACCATCGAGCCGAACAACGCCCCCAGGTCGCCGTCAAGTTGGGCGTTGTCCTTGTCATTCAGGCTGGCCACCAGCAGCGGCGTGTACAGCCGCGAATCGGCATACCAGCACAGTCCGGCGGCGCCGGCCATCCGTTCGGTCAACGCCTGGGCCACGCTTTGCTCGGCGCCGAGTTTCACCAGCAGCGGTTGCTGTTGTTCGGCCGCCATCGGCAGGGCCACGCAGGCGCTGGCGCCCATCGGCATGGCTTGCCAGATCGGCTTGAAGTCGAACTCCGGCTGGTTCTCCACCTCGTCCATGGCGAGGAAGCTGTGCCAGCCCTGATCGTCCATGTCGAAGCGAAGCCCGGCGAAGTTCGGGATGAAACGCTGGTAACCCATGGCCAGGACGCTGGCGTTGACCGACAGGCGTTGTTTCACCTGCGGCGCGCGAGGCGGCAAGCCGAAGGCTTCGGGGAACAGCTTGTCGCCGTTGAGCAGCGCCCCCAGCGCCTGGGTCGAAACACTGCCCGGTTCCAGCGGCGCCCCGCCCTGCGGATCCTGGAGCTTGGTCGGGTTGGACAGCACCACCAGTTTGTCGCCATGGGAGGCGAACAGCAGCGCCTTGCTGGCACTGTAGGTCAGTTGATAGAGCGCCACCTCATCGGCGCCGACTTTTACGTCGCCGATCTTGCTCAGTTGCGTGTCGTCGAGGGCCACTTTCGCCAGCGGCTCCAACATCTTGGCCAGGCCACCGCGATCCATCACCAGCAGGAAGTCCTTCAAGCGACCATCCGCACCGCGCCAAAGCGCCACGTCCGCCGGCTGATCGAAAAGCTGCTCGATCAGGCTGTCCTGCCACTTCAGGTCATGCTCGTAGATGATTCGCCGCAGGCTGCCGATCAGGCCGAGACGATCGGCATGGGTTTCGTAGTAGAAGACGAAATCCTCGGTGAGGGTCTCCTTGAGGAACGGCACCGCCAGCAGATCCCTGGGCAACTGGCTCAGGGAATGGGTTTCGAGCAGACCGTCGGGGCGGCTCATGCCCAGTTTGTCGCTGGCCAGTTGCGCAGCGGGCGCCTTGGGCTTGTGCATGAACCAGCCCAGCCCGCCTGCGACGCCGGCCACCAGGCACAGGCCGACCAGCAATGCCGGCCAGCGGCGCGGGGGCTTGCCGGCAGGTGCGTCGGCGGCTGGGGTAACGGTGTTATCGCTCATGTTGAAAACGCCCAATTCATCCGTGGTGCGGGATGCTTAATAGTTGAAAGTCTTGACCAGCAGCAGGTCACCGATGGCACGCAGGGGTACGATGAAGGTCTCGCGCTTTTCGTCGACGGTGTTTTCGTTGAGCACCAGGTTGATCTGCGAGGTGATCATCTCGTTCTGGTTGCTGGCCTCATCGAAGTTATAGCCGCCGTTGCCGAAGTTGCCCCAATAGTTGACGTAGACCAGATAGGTGCCGTGCAGCGGCGCGGTCATGGTGAACATTTCCGGGCCGGGACCGTCCACGCCGTCCGGGTCCAGGCCGCCGCCGTTGCTCATTGCCGGGCGAGCCCAGAACGCATGCTGGCCGTCAGGGGTAATGATGTGCAGGTCGAGTTCGGCTTTCGGATCATCCCAGCCCAGCACTACACGAATGCGTGCCGGCGTGCGCAGGTGGTTGGCTTCATAGAATTGCACCCGCTTGAGCGACTGCCCGTCGGCGCTGCGCACTTCGACGCTGTTGGAGCCCGCGCCAAAGGCATACGGCCGGGCGAAACGCCCCGCGTCGTCGGTGTAGAGGTTCAGTGGATTGCCATTGACCGCCAGGGTGTGCGGCCCGCGCCGGGTCCCGATGGCCTTGAGCTGTCCCTCGATCATCGTACGGTTGCGCTGTACGCCCCGGTCGATAGGGGGTGTGGGATAAGCCACTCGCGGGTTTTCGCTGCGATCGAACAAGCCGTTATAGCGCCAGCCGCCCACCGGCTCCGACAGCTCGGCCGTCGGCCCGGCCCAGGCCGTCGCCGCCAGAACCCACCCCATCAGCACCCTTAGAAATGAACGCATGTAACGCCTCCTGCCATGCATGACGAAACCTTGCGCCCGATCCTCGGCGCGTTACAGAGGCAAAAACTGCGTTTCGTCAGAAAACCCGTGACTGTCGGGTCGTAAGAGGCGCGAAGGTTAGCCATTGGTTGGTTTTTTGACAATCGAAGGTCGAGGAATTTGCGGGGGTGTTCACGGCGTCGGTAGACGGTGAGCCGAATAACCTGCATATTCGGCTCATCATATGAGCCGAATAGATTCGCTATTCGGCTCACCGAGCGAGAAACCTCCGTGATGGCATCCGACTGGATCTGGCAACAGCCCGATTGGCCAACCTTCCATTGGCAACCCGAGGACCTGGCGCCCGTGCTGCGCGAGTGCGTGCAGGCTCAGGGCCGGCTGATGGGCATGGCCGGCTCGGTGGGCGGCTCACTGAGCGCGCAAAGCGAACTGGATGCCTTGCTGCAGAATATCGTCACGTCCTCAGCTATCGAGGGCGAGCAACTGAATGTCGGGTCGGTACGCTCATCGCTCGCTCGGCGCCTGGGGTTGCAGCAGGTTGATGGCGATACAGTGAGTCAACGCAGCGAAGGTCTGGCGCAGTTGCTGCTCGACGCCACTCAACAGTACGCCCAACCACTCACCCTTGAGCGTCTGTTGGACTGGCATGAATGGCTGTTTCCCGAGCAGGACCACGCGCTCGGCGCACGACCGATTCGCATCGGCGCCTTGCGCGGCGAGGCCCCGATGCAGGTTGTATCCGGACGCCTGGACCGTCCGACGGTCCACTTCGAAGCGCCACCCCGCCAGGGGCTGGAGCGGCAACTGGACGTTTTTCTGGAATGGTTCGAAACCAGCCGCAACGAGGTGGGGCTCGACCCGTTGCTCAGGGCAGGTATCGCCCATTTCTGGTTCGTGACACTGCACCCTTTCGACGACGGCAATGGCCGCCTGACGCGCACTATCACCGACCTGGCACTGGCGCAGGGCGAAGCCCAAGCGATTCGTTTCTACGCCATGTCCGCGAGCATCCTGGACGATCGCTCCGGCTATTATCGGGTACTGGAAGCCAGTCAGAAGGCGACCATGGACATCACCCGTTGGCTCGAATGGTTTTTACAAACCTTGCTGCGCAGCTTGCAACAGGCCATGGCGCGCATCGAGTCGGTGCTGGGCAAGGCGCGCTTCTGGCAGGCCCACCCGCAGCACAGCCTGTCAGAAGAGCAGACCAAAGTGCTGAATCGCCTGCTCGATGGCGGCGTACGTGGCGTTGAAGACGGGATCAGCGCGGCTCAATACCAGGCTGTGGCGAAAGTCTCCAAGGCCACGGCAACCCGGCACCTGGCCGAGCTCCTGGAAAAAGGCTATCTCACACGCCTGCCGGGGGGCGGTCGAAGCACGCGGTATCAGATCAACCACCCGGGTTAGCCGACGGGATTATCGCTCCCACAGGGGCACTGTCGTCCCCGCCAATTTGCCCATAAACCCCCTATCTGCTAGTGTCGCGCCGGTTTAACGTCAACCGGAAATAGCCGCCATGGCCCGCAAAAAAGCTGCACTGGATTTCGAACAATCCCTCGCTGACCTGCAAACACTGGTAGAGCGACTGGAGAACGGCGAATTGTCGCTGGAGGACTCGCTGACGGCTTTCGAGCAAGGTATCGGCCTGACCCGCGATTGCCAGGCAGCACTGGCCCAGGCCGAGCAGAAGGTTCAAGTGTTGCTCGAACGTGATGGCGAGCTGGCCGAAGAACCTTTCGACGCGGATCAGCCAGAATGATCGCGGCGTATTCCGCGACCAGCCAGGCCCGGGTCAACGCGGCGCTGGAAACCCTGTTCAACGCACCCAGCCCTGAACTTGCACGGCTGTACGAAGCCATGCGCTACAGCGTGATGAATGGCGGCAAGCGTGTTCGCCCGCTGCTGGCCTATGCCGCCTGCGAAGCCTTGGGCGGCGCGGCCGAGCAAGCCAACGGCGCGGCCTGCGCGGTGGAATTGATCCACGCCTATTCCCTGGTGCACGACGATTTGCCGGCCATGGACGACGACGACCTGCGTCGCGGCCAACCCACCACCCACAAGAAATTCGACGAAGCCTGCGCGATTCTCGCCGGTGACGGCTTGCAGAGCCTGGCCTTCAGCGCCCTGCTCGATCCGCGCCTGAGTTCGGCGGATGCCGACATCCGCCTGCAGATGGTCAGTGCCCTGGCACTGGCAGCCGGCCCGGCGGGCATGGTCGGCGGCCAGGCCATCGACCTCGGTTCGGTGGGCCTCAAGCTCGATCAGCAAGCCCTCGAATACATGCACCGGCACAAGACCGGCGCGCTGATCGAGGTCAGCGTCAAGCTCGGCGCACTGGCCAGCGGCCGCGCCGAGAAGGACGAACTCAAATCCCTGAAGACCTATGCACAGGCCATCGGCCTGGCGTTCCAGGTGCAGGACGACATCCTCGACGTCGAAAGCGATACGCAAACCCTCGGCAAGCGCCAGGGTGCCGATATCGCCCGCGACAAGCCGACCTACCCGGCCCTGCTCGGCCTCGACGCCGCCAAGGCCTACGCCCTGGAACTGCGCGACCAGGCCCTGCATGCGCTGCGACCGTTTGACGCGGCGGCAGAGCCGTTGCGCGAGCTGGCGCGGTATATCGTCGATCGCCGCAGCTGACGGCGTATCGGCCAAAAAAGACCAACGCGTGGGCAGGGGGCGATGCATCAGGTAAACTGCCGCATCTTTTATACCTATAACGATTCGCCTGATGCCCACGACGTTTCATGAGATTCCCCGCAAGCGCCCGACCACGCCCCTGCTCGACCGCGCCAACACGCCGGACGGCCTGCGCCGGCTAGGTGAAGCCGAGCTGGAAACCCTGGCCGATGAGTTGCGCCTGGAATTGCTCTACACGGTCGGCCAGACCGGTGGGCATTTCGGTGCCGGCCTGGGCGTCATCGAGCTGACCATCGCGCTGCATTACGTCTTCGACACCCCGGACGACCGGTTGGTGTGGGACGTCGGTCATCAGGCCTACCCGCACAAGATCCTCACCGGCCGTCGTGAGCGCATGGGCACCCTGCGCCAGAAGGACGGCATTGCCGCCTTCCCGCGTCGCTCCGAAAGCGAGTACGACACCTTTGGCGTCGGCCACTCCAGCACGTCGATCAGCGCTGCACTGGGCATGGCCATTGCCGCCCGCCTGCAGAACAGCGATCGCAAGGCGATTGCGGTGATCGGCGATGGCGCGTTGACCGCCGGCATGGCCTTCGAGGCGCTGAACCACGCGCCGGAAGTGAACGCCAACATGCTGGTGATCCTCAACGACAACGACATGTCGATCTCGCGCAATGTCGGCGGGCTGTCGAACTACCTGGCGAAGATCCTTTCCAGCCGCACCTACGCCAGCATGCGCGAGGGCAGCAAGAAGGTCCTGTCGCGCCTGCCCGGCGCCTGGGAAATCGCCCGGCGCACCGAAGAATACGCCAAGGGCATGCTGGTCCCCGGCACGCTGTTCGAAGAGCTGGGCTGGAACTACATCGGCCCGATCGATGGCCACGACCTGCCGACACTGATTGCCACCCTGCGCAACATGCGCGACCTCAAGGGCCCGCAATTCCTCCACGTCGTCACCAAGAAGGGCAAAGGCTTCGCTCCGGCGGAAGTCGATCCGATCGGCTACCACGCGATTACCAAGCTCGAGCCCGTCGACGCCCCGGCCGCAGCACCGAAAAAGGCCAGCGGGCCGAAGTATTCCGGCGTGTTCGGCGAATGGCTGTGCGACATGGCCGCGGCCGACCCGCGCCTGGTGGGCATTACCCCGGCGATGAAGGAAGGCTCCGACCTGGTGGCGTTCAGCGAACGTTTCCCGCTGCGCTATTTCGACGTGGCCATTGCCGAGCAGCACGCCGTGACCCTCGCCGCCGGCATGGCCTGCGAAGGCGCGAAACCGGTGGTGGCCATCTATTCGACCTTCCTGCAGCGCGGTTACGACCAACTGGTGCATGACGTCGCCGTGCAAAACCTCGACGTGCTCTTCGCCATCGACCGTGCGGGCCTGGTGGGTGAAGATGGCCCGACGCACGCCGGCAGCTTCGACCTCTCGTTCCTGCGTTGCATTCCCGGCATGCTGGTGATGACCCCTAGCGACGAAAACGAACTGCGCAAGATGCTCACCACCGGCCACCTGTACAACGGCCCGGCGGCCGTGCGTTACCCGCGCGGCAACGGCCCGAACGCCCCCATCGACAAAGACCTGCAACCGCTGGAGATCGGCAAGGGCGTGGTTCGCCGCCAGGGCAGCCAGGTCGCCCTGCTGGTGTTCGGCGTGCAATTGGCCGAGGCCTTGAAGGTCGCCGAGACGCTGGACGCGACCGTGGTCGACATGCGCTTCGTCAAACCGCTCGATGAAGCGCTGGTTCGCGAAATCGCCGGCAATCACGAGCTGCTGGTGACCATCGAGGAAAACGCGATCATGGGCGGCGCAGGCGGCGCCGTCAGCGAGTTCCTGGCCCGCGAGAACATCCTCAAGTCGATCCTGCACCTGGGGCTGCCGGACAGCTACGTCGAGCACGCCAAACCGGCGCAGATGCTGGCCGAGTGCGGTCTGGACGAGGCCGGGATCGAGGCGTCGGTGCGCGAGCGCCTTGATTTGCTGAACACTTAATTTTCAAACCCAATGCAAAAACTGTGGGAGCGGGCTTGCTCGCGAAAGCGGTGCATCAGTCGATGGAAATGCTGACTGACACATCGCTTTCGCGAGCAAGCCCGCTCCCACGTTGGTTTTGTATCGGTCTCACTGGACAATCCATGCCCCTCCCCCGCCTGGCCCTGGCACTGACCCTCCTGCCCTGCGCCCCACTCCTGGCCGACACCTTCGAACGTGACCAGGCGCTCAAGCTCCCGGATGTGCTGATCAGCGCCAACCGCCAGGTCGAAGCGCGCAACGACAGCAGCGCCGCCAACACCGTGTTTACCCGCGACGATATCGACCGCCTGCAACCCAACAGCATCACCGACCTGCTGCGTCGCGTGCCGGGAGTGCAGGTCGGGCAAACCGGTGGGCGCGGCAGCCTGCCCGGGATCTACCTTCGCGGAACCAAGTCGGCGCAGAGCCTGGTGCTGGTGGATGGTCAGCGCATCGGCAACTCGACCTCCGGTGACAGCAATCTGCAACACATCAACATCGAACAGGTCGAGCGCGTGGAAGTGCTGCGCGGTTCCCGTTCGGTGATTTATGGCAGCGATGCAATTGGCGGGGTGATCCAGATCTTCACCCGGCGCGGAGCCGAACAAGGCCTGCAACCGCGCCTGCACGTGGGCATTGGCAGCCACCAGACCTGGGAGCGCAGCCTTGGCGTGTCCGGTGGCGACGCGCAAACCCGCTTCAACCTCGGTGCGAGCCTCGATGAAACGGCGGGCATCGATCGCACCCGGCAGTCCTTTCCCATTGACGGCGATCACGACGAGTACCGCAACAAATCCATCAGCCTTTCCCTGAGCCACGCGGTCAATGAAGACCTGGAAGTGGGCGCGAATCTTTTGGATAACCGCGGGAAAAGCGCGTTCGATAGCCCCTTTATCCAGCAACAGCCTTACAACCGCTTCACCGTCAGCAGCATCAGCAGCTATGTCGATGCGCGGGTCAACGAGCGCTGGAAAACCCGCGTCGAATTCGGTCATAGCGAGAACCGCGAGGAAACCATCGACAAGCTCAGCGACCCGCACAGCGTGTTCAACACCTACCGCGACTCGCTGAACTGGCAGAACGACCTGACGCTCGACGCCCGCAACAGCCTGATTCTGGGTGGTGACTGGTATGAAGACCGCATCAACAGCAGCACGCCATTCGACGAAGACAGCCGCTGGAACCGTGCAGCGTTCGTGCAACATCGCTTCGAGGCAGGCAGCTTCTCCACGGAACTGGGCCTGCGTCGCGACCAGAACCAGCAGTTCGGCAGCCAGAACAGTTGGAGCGGCACCTTCACCCTGCCGCTGAACCCGGACAACGATCTGCTGCTGACCTACAGCGAGGGCTTCCGCGCCCCGACCTTCAACGACCTGTACTACCCGGATTTCAGCAACCCGGACCTGAAGCCGGAAACCTCGAAAAGCTACGAGCTGCAATGGCGCAGTCAACTGACCGATAACAGCCGCCTCGAAGCCTCGCTGTACCGCACCGACCTTGCGGACGCGATCATCTTTGGCAGCAACGGCCGCCCAGAGAACGTTGCCTCGGCGCGGATCAACGGTTTTGAAGCGGCCTTGAAGCAGGAACTGTTCGGCTGGCAGAGCAATCTCGGGGTGGCGATCATCGACCCGCGCGATCGCGACAGTGGCCACACCCTGGCCCGCCGTGCGCGGCGCACCCTGAGCCTGGACCTGGACCGCCAGTTCGATCGTTTGGGCCTGGGCGCCAGTTGGCAAGCGGTCAGCAGCAGTTATGACGATGAAGCCAACCGGCAGCCATTGGGCGGCTACGCCTTACTCGGCGTGCGGAGCAGTTGGGCGTTGAATCGCGAGGTTTCGCTGGAGCTGAAGGTGGATAACCTGTTGGACAAGGAGTACAGCCGGGCGCTTTACAGCCATGACGGCATTCAGTACGGGTATCGCGAAGAGGGTCGGGTGTGGATGTTCGGGGTGACCTGGACACCGTAGTGCTGATCCGGATTCCTCGGTGTATTGACTGGCCTCATCGCGGGCAAGCCCGCTCCCACAGTGGAACTTCAGTGCTCCCGACACCCTGTGGGAGCGGGCTTGCCCGCGATGAGGCCCTAACGGTCTGGCGCAATCACCCGGCACAACCTGGCCACCGCCTCAACCATCTGCCCGCTTGGCCGCTCCAGGCCCTTGTCCGGCAGCGCACGCAAGCGCCCCTGCGCCACCGCCGCAACGCTCGGCCACGCCTTCCACGCCTCGAGCTGCGCCCGCTCGCTGGCGACGATCACCTCGGGATTACGCTGCAACACCGCTTCGACACTGACCTGCGGCGCCGGCAGCTTCAGGTCGGCGAACACATTGCGTGCCCCGCACACCTGCAACGCGTCGCTGATGATTTGCCCACCCCCGACGGTGTACAGCGGCCGGTCCCAGACTTGATAAAACACCCGCAACGGCTCATCGCGCCGATAGCGCTGGCGCAGGGCAGCCACCTGTTGGCGCAGGTCGCCGGCGAGGACAACACCTCGCTCGGGCCGGCCAAGTTGCGCGGCGATGGCTTCTATTTGCGCCGTGAGTTGCTCAAGGTCGTGCGGTTCGGCGACGTAGGTGGGAATGTGCAGGCGCTGCAGCTGGTCACGCTGAGCCGGGCTGACACTGCCGGGCCAGAGCAGCAGCAAGTCGGGTTTCAGGCTGAGCAGGCGTTCGATATCCAACTGACCGTAGCGGCCAACGGACGGCAGATTCTGCATCTCGGCCGGTCGCTCACCGGCGTCCAGCACCCCGACAAGAAGGTCGGCGGCGCCCAGTTCAACGACGATTTCGGACAGGGACGGTGCGAGACTGACGACGCGCCCGGCAGCACCGGCCACCCCGCACACGGACAGCAGCAGGATCGCCAGCCAGACGCGGGTCATCAGCTGAGTTGACGCGGAATACGGTAAAGGTAGAACAGCACGGCGGTCGATATCGCCAGCAACACCAGTGGCACCGCTTCCAGCCCCACGAACACCGCCAGGGCGCCGATCCAGGCTGGCAGGCCGGCCGCGAGAAACGCGTCACGACGCCGCGCAGCCAGGGTAATCCAGGCGGCCGGTTCTTCAGGTGTGTCCAGGGCTTTGCCGGTGGCGATCAAGGCATGCTTGTAACGGTGGAAAAATTTCAGGCTGACAAACATGGAAGCCAGACCGGCAATGAACATCGGCATTGCCAGCACCGGCAGAATCGGCTCGCCGGTGCCAAATACGCCGTTGATCACGAACAGTGGCAGCAAGGCCAGCGCCAGGTATTGCCACCAGCTGACGGACAGTCGACGCCGCACTTGACCCCGGGTCACGCCGGATCGACCTCGCCCTGGTGCTCGTTACCCATCATGTGGTCGAGCTTCCTGGCCTTGGTCGCCAGGTAGAGCTTGTTGTGCGGGTTGTGTCCTGTATGCAGCGGCACACGCTCGGCCACTGCAATGCCCATGTCGGTCAAGGCTTTGACCTTGCGCGGGTTGTTGGTCATCAGGCGCAGGGATTTGACCCCCATGTGTTGCAGCATCGGCAGGCACATGGCGTAGTCACGCTGGTCGGCTGCGAAACCCAGGCGTTCGTTGGCTTCAACGGTATCGGCGCCACCATCCTGCAACTCATAGGCGCGGATCTTGTTCAGCAGACCGATGCCGCGGCCTTCCTGACGCAGGTACAGCAGCACACCACGGCCTTCGCGGGCGATCGCGCGCAGGGCCGCCTCGAGCTGCGAACCGCAGTCGCAACGCTGGCTGAACAAGGCATCGCCGGTCAGGCATTCGGAGTGCAGCCGGCCGAGCACTGGCGCGCCGTCATCGAACTCGCCCAGGCTCAGCACGACATGCTCGCGCCCGTTCTCTTCATCGAGAAAACCGTGCATGGTGAATTGCGCAAAAGGCATTGGCAGCTTGCAAGCGGCGACAAAAACGACGGACACCGGGGTGCTCCTGATCTAGGGGTACTGGAGATTCGCAGACGCGGCATTGTAACAGCACGTTCCGGGACACGCTTAGGCTGAATTATGGGACATACCGATCTATAAGTTAGATCACACCTTTGTATGCCTGGGTGCAGCCGGCGAGGTGAAAGCCTCCGGAAATCAAAGCCTGCTTCAGTTCGATTCAAATGGATACGGCTGTTTCCAGCGCTCGAAGATCGGTTTCAACTGGCCGCTCTTGACCAACAGTTCCATACGCTGGTCGAACAGCGCCATCAGTTTCCGCGCTTTGGGGTTGTTGGCAAAACACAGATACAGCGGCAGTTCGGCAATGTGCGTGCGCCGGAACAGCGAAGGGTCCTTGGCGCGATGGATCACGTAATCGACCTCGGTCAACGCATCGATGTAATAGTCCGCGCGATCCTGGAGGAGCATCGACAGGATGCCGGTGCGCCGAATGACTTCGTTGTAGTGGGTGATGTTCGGCAGGTAGTCCTGGTAGTCGTAGCCACGCACCCAGGCCAGTCGATAATTGCCCAGCGTCTGCGCGGTCGGCACCGGGCTGCTGGTCAGACCCAGTGCGTAGATATGGTCGGTGTCGAAGTTCCAGTGTGGGTACAAAAGGTCGCTGACTTCATCGCGATAGGCGCCGACACAGGCGTCCACTTCGCCGCGCTGGGCCAGGCCAATGGAGCGGGTGTAGGGTTCGGAGCGAATATCCAGCTTGACGCCGACCGGTTCGAACACTTCACGCAGAACGTCCCAACCCAGACCGTGACCGTCGGCGGCGGTGTAGTCTTCCCAGTCTTCGCTGGCCAAATGGATGACCGACGGCAATGGCTCGACCTCCCCCGCCTGGGCAAGCGAGCCAATCATTGCAAACAGCATTACAGCCAACCAGCGTCGAGCCATCCCAGTCCCCTGTTTCGCCACTCAGGCGAAAATCCATACCAACCCTTGCATCGCCAGCCACGCAAACACCCCGGCCAGCACATCGTCGAGCATGATTCCGACGCCTCCGTGCACATGCCGGTCAACCCAGTGTATTGGCCAGGGCTTGAGAATGTCGAAGAAGCGGAACACGACAAAACCCGCGAGCAACCAATACCAGCCTTCCGGCACCAGCCACAGGGTGATCCACATGCCGACCATCTCGTCCCAGACGATGCCTTCGTGGTCGTGTACCCGCAAATCGTCGGCCACCTTGCCACAGAGCCAGAAGCCGAACAGCATGGTGACGCCCAGCATCAGCCAGTAACCCCAGTCGGGCAACATCTGCCACAACGGAATGAAGGGTAGCGCAACTAACGAACCCCAGGTGCCAGGTGCCTTGGGCAAGGTGCCCGAACCGAAGCCGAATGCCAGGAAATGCCAGGGATTGCGCCAGACCGATGGCGGCACGAACTCCGCCGGAACCTGCTTGGGATGATCTGTCACGGTGTCTCCCTAAAATGTTGATAGCCCCGGATGGGCGGGGTGATGTCTTGTCCATCGGCATTCAGCAACACCACGCCCTGCCCCGGCACCACGCGCCCGATCACATGGATTGGCCATCCCTCGTCGAGCAGGCCGGCCGACTCGACGGACGGCAGTGTGAACACCAGCACGTAATCATCGCCGCCACTCAACGCGGCTTCTTCGGCGCCTGACTGGCCGAGCAACGCCACCAAAGCTTTCGACAGCGGCAAACGCTCCCGTTCAACCTGAATGCCGACCTTCGACGCCTGCGCAATATGCCCGCAATCGGCCAGCAGCCCATCGGAGATGTCCAACGCCGCAGTGGCTCTGCCGCGCAGCGCCTGGCCCAGCGCGAGCTGAGGGGGCGGCGACCAGTAATGCGCCAGCAACGGGTTGGCGATATCGGCGGGCGCCGTACGTTGGCCAAGCACCAGCGGCAAGGCGCCGGCGGCATTGCCCAGCTCGGCGCCGACGCACAACAGGTCGCCCACCCGAGCACCGCTGCGGGTCAGCGCGTGGCCGGCCGGCACACGACCGAATACGGTCACGGTCAGGCTCAACGGTCCACGGGTGGTATCGCCCCCCACCAGGGCCACGCCGCACTGCTGCGCCATCAGGTTCAAACCACGGGCATAGGCTTGCAGCCAATCGGCAGTCACCGTCGGCAAGGTCAGGGCAAGGGTAAAGGCAACGGGCGTGGCGCCCATGGCCGCCAGATCACTGACAGCCACGGCCAGCGAGCGCTGACCGAGCAGAAACGGGTCGCAGGGATCGGCGAAGTGCACGCCGGCCACCAGGGTATCGGTGGAAATCGCCAGGTGTTCCCCGCAAGGAACCGCCAGCAAGGCGCAGTCATCGCCGATCCCCAGTGCAACGCCTTCGCCGCCCTGCGCACAAGGCGCGGCGGCAAAGAAGTTGCGGATCAGCTCAAACTCGCCCATGGCAACGGCTGTTCAAGCGCGAATCAGCGCTTGAACGCCTTCACTTCAGCTTCACGCAGACGCGGGGCCAGCTTGTCGAGCACACCGTTGACGAACTTGTGGCCGTCGGTGGAGCCGAAGACTTTCGCCAACTCGATACCTTCGTTGATCACAACGCGGTATGGCACGTCGACGCGCTCCAACAGTTCCCAGGTGGACAGGCGCAGCACGGCCAGCTCGACCGGGTCCAGCTCTTCGATGGTCAGGTCCAGGCAAGGCTTGAGTGCCGCGTCGATCTTGTCCTTCTGCGCCGGCACACCGTGGAGGATTTCACGGAAGTAGGCACCATCGACATCGGTGAAATCGTTATCGACCCGGAATTGCGCTTCGATCTCGTTCAGCGACTGCTTGGCCATGTGCCATTGGTACAGCGCCTGGGTCGCGAGCTGACGGGCTTCACGACGCTTGACGCTTTTCGATGGCTTGCCGGCATCCGCAGGCTTGGGATCGCGCGGGTTGAAACGATCGCTATCGTCGCTAATCACTTGGCCTCCAACTGCGCCAGCAGGCTGACCATTTCCAGAGCGGACAGGGCAGCTTCAGCACCTTTGTTGCCGGCCTTGGTGCCGGAACGTTCGATGGCTTGTTCGATGGAATCGACGGTCAGGACGCCGAAGGCAACCGGTACGCCGAACTCCATGGACACCTGGGCCAGGCCCTTGGTGCATTCACCTGCCACGTATTCGAAGTGCGGAGTACCGCCACGAATGACTGCGCCCAGGGCAATGATTGCCGCGAACTCGCCTTTCTGAGCGACTTTCTGCGCAACCAGCGGGATTTCGAAGGCGCCCGGTGCGCGGATGAGGGTGATGTCGCTTTCGCTCACGCCATGGCGAACCAGGGCATCAACGGCACCGCTGACCAGGCTTTCAACGACGAAGCTGTTGAAGCGGCCCACTACCAGAGCGTAGCGGCCTTTAGGGGCGATGAAGGTACCTTCGATGGTCTTCAGGGTCATTCGTCAGATCTCTTAAAGAGCCGGGACGCGTCTGCTACGCGTCCCTCAGTGATTTATTTGCCGCGAATTCAGGGCCGGGAACAACCGGTCATTATTCGGAGGGCACGTATTCTACAACTTCCAGATCGAAACCGGATATCGCATTGAATTTCATCGGCGCACTCATCAGGCGCATTTTGCGTACGCCCAGGTCGCGAAGAATCTGCGAACCGGCACCCACGGTGCTGTAGGTGGTCGGCTTTTTCACCGCCACGTGATCGCCGGTTTCACGGATATGCGCCAGCAACACGTCGCCATCGAGCGGGTGCCCGAGCAGCAGCACCACACCGCTGCCGGCCTCGGCCACGGCGGACATGGCGGCGCGCAGGCTCCAGCGGCCTGGCTGCTTGACCATCAGCAGGTCGCGCAGCGGGTCCATGTTATGCACTCGCACCAGGGTCGGCTCTTCGGCGCAGACGGTGCCCAGGGTCAGCGCCATGTGCACGTCGCCTTCCACGGAATCACGATAGGTCACCAGGTTGAATTGGCCCAGTTCGCTGTCCAGCGGCTGCTCGGCAATCCGCTGAACGGTACGTTCGTGGATCATCCGGTAATGAATCAGGTCGGCAATGGTGCCGATCTTGATGTTGTGTTCGGCGGCGAAGGCTTCCAGTTCGGCGCGACGAGACATGGTGCCGTCGTCGTTCATCACTTCGCAGATCACCCCGCTCGGTTCGAAACCGGCCATGCGCGCCAGGTCGCAGGCCGCTTCAGTGTGGCCGGCACGGGCCAGGGTGCCGCCGGCCTGGGCCATCAGCGGGAAAATATGGCCGGGGCTGACAATGTCTTCAGCCTTGGCGTCTTTTGCAGCGGCGGCCTGCACGGTGCGCGCGCGGTCGGCGGCGGAAATGCCGGTGGTCACGCCGGTGGCCGCTTCGATCGACACGGTGAACTTGGTGCCGAAACCGGAACCATTGCGCGGCGCCATCAGCGGCAGCTTCAGCAGCTCGCAGCGCTCGCGGCTCATCGGCATGCAGATCAGGCCCCGGGCATGCTTGGCCATGAAGTTGATGTGCTCGGCCTGGCAGCACTCGGCGGCCATGATCAGGTCGCCCTCGTTCTCGCGGTCTTCGTCATCCATGAGGATGACCATCTTGCCTTGGCGGATGTCTTCAACCAGTTCTTCGATGCTATTGAGCGCCACTGGGCACCCCCCTTCTTTCGACATTGGAGCGTCAGGATTTGAGATAGCCGTTTTGGGCCAGGAAGCTTTCGGTGATGTTACCGGCGGTCGGCTCTGCGGCCTTGTCACCCAGCAACAGGCGCTCCAGGTAACGGGCCAGCAGGTCGACTTCCAGATTCACCCGGCGACCTGGCTGGTACGACGCCATGATGGTTTCGCTGAGGGTGTGTGGAATGATGGTCAGCAGGAACTCGGCGCCATCCACCGCGTTCACGGTCAGGCTGGTGCCGTCGACGGTGATCGAGCCTTTGTGGGCGATGTATTTGGCCAGCTCTTTCGGGGCGCGGATGCGGAACTCCACGGCACGCGCGTTTTCGGTACGGGCAACCACTTCGCCCACGCCGTCGACGTGACCACTGACCAGGTGCCCGCCAAGGCGAGTGGTCGGGGTCAGGGCTTTTTCCAGATTGACCGGGCTGCCGCTTTTCAGGTCGTTCATGGCGGTACAGTCGAGGGTTTCGCGACTGACATCCGCTGCAAAGCCATTGCCAGGCAACTCGACGGCGGTCAGGCATACGCCGTTGACCGCGATACTGTCACCCAGTTTGACGTCGCTCAGGTCGAGCTTGCCGGTTGCTACGTGTACCCGCACATCTCCGCCTTTTGGGGTCAATGCACGAATACTGCCGATGGATTCGATGATGCCGGTGAACATGGAGTCCTCCTCGAGAACAGGGCCGTCGTGTGGCGCAGCCCGGGATTATACGCTCGCCTTTGGTGCGGGAATGGCAGTGACTCGCCAGTCATCGCCAACCGCGCGAATGTCAGTGATTTTGAGCTCAGGCGCATCCTTCAGGTGCTCCAGTGGCCAGTCCAGCAACGGCCGGGCCGAAGAGCCGAGAAACTTGCCGGCGATGAAAATCTGGAATTCGTCCACCAGGCCTTGCTGGGCAAAGGCACCCGCAAGGCGTGGTCCGGCCTCGACCAGCACTTCGTTGACGCCGCGATGGGCCAGTTCCACCAACAACTGACGCAAGTCCACCAGGCCATCGCCGCCTGCGACGATCAGGCACTCCGGGCCATTGGCGTATTGTTCCTCGACGGCCATGCAGGTGGCGACCAACGCCGGGCCGGCCTTGAAAAACGGTGCATCCAGCGGCACGCGCAGACGTCCATCGACCAGCACGCGCAACGGGGGGCGACTCATGGCCAGCGCGGTTTGCCCGGCATCCAGGCCCAATTCATCGGCGCGCACGGTCAAGCGTGCGTTGTCCGCCAGCACCGTGTCGGCGCCGGTCAGCACTACGCTGGCCTGGGCCCGCAGACGCTGGACCGCCGAACGCGCAGCGGGACCGGTGATCCATTGGCTCTCACCGTTGTCCATCGCCGTGCGCCCGTCCAGGCTCATCGCCAATTTGACCCGCACGAACGGCAGGCCGTGTTCCATGCGCTTGAGGAAACCCTGATTGAGCTGGCGCGCCTCGCCTTCCAGTACCCCGCTTTGAACCGCGATGCCCGCCTCGGCCAAACGCTGCAGGCCGCGCCCGGCGACTGACGGATTAGGGTCCTGCATCGCGGCGACCACCCGGGCAACGCCGGCATTGACCAGTGCATCGGCGCAGGGCGGCGTGCGGCCGTGGTGACTGCACGGTTCCAGGGTGACGTAGGCGGTGGCGCCCCGGGCCTTGTCGCCCGCCGCGCGCAGGGCATGGACTTCGGCGTGGGGTTCGCCGGCGCGCTCATGCCAGCCTTCGCCGACGATCTGCCCGTCACGCACCACCACACAGCCGACCCGGGGATTGGGGTGGGTGGTGTAATGCCCCTTGCGCGCCAGTTCCAGGGCACGGGCCATGTAGTGGGCGTCGAGGATGGCCTGCTCGGCGGGTGCGCTCATTCTTTCTCCGGCTCCCGGGCCAGGCGATCGATTTCTTCGCGAAACTCGTTGAGGTCCTGGAAGCGGCGATACACCGAGGCGAAACGGATATAAGCGACTTCGTCGAGCTTTTTCAGCTCGGCCATCACCAGCTCACCGACCACGAGGGATTTGACCTCGCGCTCGCCGGTGGCGCGCAGTTTGTGTTTGATGTGCACCAGCGACGATTCGAGGCGCTCGACACTCACCGGGCGCTTCTCCAGCGCCCGCTGCATGCCGGCGCGCAGTTTTTCTTCGTCGAACGGCTGGCGACTGCCGTCGGTTTTGATCAGGCGCGGCAACACCAGTTCAGCGGTCTCGAACGTCGTGAAACGCTCACCGCAGGCCAGGCATTCGCGCCGGCGGCGCACCTGTTCGCCCTCGGCGACCAGACGCGAGTCGATGACCTTGGTGTCGTTGGCACCGCAGAAGGGACAGTGCATGGTGGCAGGCAACAAAAAAAGGGAGGGCCATGGTAGCGCATCCCGGTGGCAAGACAAGCCATAGGGTTTGCGGTATACAGACTGACAATCGTGTCCATTCATGGATTTCACCTTGCTGGAGCCGCAAATGTCCCTAAAACCGCTCGTACTGCTCAGTGTTTTCAGCTTGCTGGTGGCCTGCGGCAGCGACGCCCCCAAGCCCCAGCCTCCCACGCCCGGCCCCGCTCCGCAGGCGGCGCAGAAGAAAGCCCGGCAGGCGACCGAGCTGGGCCCGCTGCCCGCCTATCAGCGTGAGCTGAGCGGCACCCTGCAAGGTGTGCCGCAGGGCGCTGAAGTCGAACTGGCGCTGCTGGTCATCGACGAAAAGGACCGCCCGCAGCAGTTGCTCGCCAGTTCGAGCCTGATCGGCAACAACCAGCTGCTGCCATTCCACCTGCGCTTCAATCCCGAGGCATTTCCTGTGGGTGCCCGGGTTGAACTGCGCGGCCGCGCCAGCCAGTCCGGGCAACTGATCCTGCATCTGCCTGCGCAGCTCATCACCCAGCCGACCACCCAGGCCCTGGGCCAGCTGCAATTTGTCAAAGCACCATGATTGCACCGCTCGACCTGCAGCAGCCGTTGAGTGAACTGCTGGGCGACGCCCGCCTGGTGGTGTGTGAATTACCGGGCACCGCGCTCAAGCTCTGGCTGATCGATGGTGACCGCATGGACCGAGCGTTCAGCCCGGAAGAAACCCGGCGGATTCTGCATGAGCCGCCGTACTGGAGTTTCTGCTGGGCCAGCGGTCTGGCGGTTGCCCGCTATCTCGCGCAGTTTCCCGAATGGGTCAAAGGCAAGCGCGTGCTGGATTTCGGCGCGGGCTCCGGGATCGCCGGGATCGCGGCGGCAAAGGCCGGCGCGCTGGAAGTGGTGGCCTGCGACCTGGACCCGCTGGCGTTGACCGCCTGCCGGGCAAACGCGGCGCTCAATGATGTGCAACTGAACTACTCGGCAGACTTTTTCGCCGAGGCCGATCGCTTCGACCTGATTCTGGTGGCGGACGTGCTGTACGACCGGGCGAACCTGCCGCTGCTCGATGAGTTCCTGAGTCGCGGCCAGCAAGCGCTGGTCGCCGATTCACGGGTCAGGGATTTTCATCACCCGATGTATCGGCGCATCGAGATGCTCGAGGCCATGACCTTGCCGGACCTGGCCGAACCCGAGGAGTTTCGCCATGTGAGCCTGTATCACGCGCGGCGCGCCTGACAGCATCGCAAACAGGCTCAAACGACCCGCCGCTTCCGGCCACACCCCGCCAAGCCTTATAGTGACCCCATTCACGCTTTCAAGAGATCTCTCCATGAGTCAGGAAACGCCGTACATTTTCGACGCCACGACCGCTGACTTCGAGCAGTCGGTGATCGAGAATTCCTTCCACAAGCCGGTGCTGGTGGACTTCTGGGCCGAATGGTGTGCGCCCTGCAAAGTGCTGATGCCCATGCTGCAGAGCATCGCCGAGAGCTACCAGGGCGAGTTGCTGCTGGCCAAGGTCAACTGCGACGTCGAGCAGGACATCGTCGCCCGTTTCGGCATTCGCAGCCTGCCGACCGTGGTGCTGTTCAAGGATGGTCAGCCCGTCGACGGCTTTGCCGGCGCCCAACCGGAGTCGGCCGTACGGGCGCTGCTCGAGCCGCACGTGCAAATGCCGCCACCGGCAGCGGCCGATCCGCTGGAACAGGCCCAGGCGTTGTTCGACGAGAGCCGTTTCGCCGACGCCGAAGCCGTGCTCACCGCGCTGCTGGGCGAAGACAATACCAACGCCGGGGCGCTGATTCTCTATGCCCGCTGCCTGACCGAGCGCGGCGAACTGGGTGAAGCGCAGACCGTGCTCGACGCGGTGAAAAGCGATGAACACAAAGCGGCCCTGGCGGGTGCGAAAGCGCAGATTCAGTTTCTTGGCCAGGCCAAGGACCTGCCGGATGCTGCCGACTTGAAGGCACGCCTGGCGAAGAACCCGCAGGACGATGAAGCGGTGTATCAACTGGCGGTCCAGCAATTGGCCCGTCAGCAGTACGACGCCGCGCTGGATGCGCTGCTCAAGCTGTTCATCCGCAACCGCAGCTACAGCGAAGGCTTGCCGCACAAGACCTTGCTGCAAGTGTTCGAACTGCTGGGCAATGATCACCCGCTGGTGACCACCTACCGCCGCAAGTTGTTTGCCGCGCTGTACTAAGCCTGCGCGATCCAGGTGTAGAGCGGCGTATCCCCGCCGCTCGACACTTTGACCTCGGCGCAATGGCGCAAGCGCACCAGCAGGCGTTTGCCCGAGGCCGCACTGCCGGTCAAGCCTTCCAGTTGATCGAGCAGATCCGGCCCGCTCAATTGACCGGCCTTGCGCAACAGGTCTTTCGCGACCTGCCATTGCGTGTCGTCCTGGTTCAACGCTCTCACCGGCGCCTCGCTGGCTTCAGGCTTGACCACCTGCACCTGCGCGCCAAGCCGCGCCCAGTCGGCGTCATCCATCTCCAGGGTCAAATCCACCGGCCAGTCGCCGATGGTTCCGCGTATCCGCAACATAAGTCTGCTCCCGCACATTTCTGACCGACATGCTCCCATGGGACTTGTGCAACGCCAAGCAGACGGTCAAACTCTCCGCACTTTCGTTATAAGATTACATAACAATTTATTCATCTTGCGCTCCGGAGATTCATCATGCGTCGTCTGCTGCTCGCTCTGCCGTTTGCCTTGTTACCGCTGGCCGTCGCTCACGCGGCGCAAGAACATGATCATGATCACGACCATGACCATGAACACGGCAGTCTCGGCGCCCATGAACATGGTGTCGGTCGCCTGAACGCCGCGCTGGATGGCCAGACCCTGGAGCTGGAACTGGAAAGCCCGGCGATGAACCTGGTGGGGTTCGAACACGCCGCCACCACGGACGCCGACAAGGCCAAGGTCGCTGCCGCCCGCGCCCAGCTGGAAAAACCCCTGGCCCTGTTCAACCTGCCCAAAGCCGCCGGTTGCACGGTGGCGAGTCAGGAACTGGAAAGCCCGTTGTTCGGCGACAAGCCCGGGGCGGAGGGTGATCACGACCATGATGACGAGGCCAAGGGCGAGCACCATCACGACCACAGCGAGATCCATGCTCATTACCAGTTCAACTGCTCCGCTCCCGGCGCGCTGAAGACCCTGGACCTGGCGAACATTTTCAATACCTTCCCGGCAACCCAGAAAATTCAGGTACAACTGATCAGCCCGAGCGGCCAGCAAGGCGTGGAAGTGACGGCCAAGGCGGCTGCGCTGAAGTTTTGATTACCTGATGATTTAACTCCTGTAGGAGCGAGCATGCTCGCGATGGACGTCAACGATAACGCGGCCTGCCTGATACCCAACGGTGGTCTGGCGACCATCGCGAGCATGCTCGCTCCTACAGGCGCAGCACAACCCTTCAACCAACCGGTTTGACATGACTCAAGCACTCATCGAATTGTCCGGCCTGGGCTTCAGTTGGCCCGGTCACCCGCCACTGCTGGACATCCCGGCGTTTCGTCTGGAGCCGGGTGAAACACTTTTCCTCAAGGGACCGAGCGGCAGCGGCAAGACCACCTTGCTCGGCCTGCTGGGTGGCGTGCAGAAACCCGATCGCGGCAGCATTCGCCTGCTCGGCCAGGAGCTGACGGAGCTGGGCGCCGGCGCGCGTGATCGCTTCCGGGTCGATCACACCGGTTACATCTTCCAGCAGTTCAACCTGCTGCCGTTTCTCTCGGTGCGCGAGAACGTCGAGTTGCCCTGTCACTTTTCCCGGCTGCGTGCCGAACGGGCGATCCAGCGTCACGGCAGCGTGGACCAGGCCGCCGCCACCCTCCTCGCGCACCTGGGCCTGAAGGATGCAGACATGCTCGGTCGCCGTGCCGACTCGTTATCCATCGGTCAGCAACAACGGGTCGCCGCCGCCCGGGCGTTGATCGGTCAGCCGGAACTGGTGATCGCCGACGAGCCGACGTCCGCCCTGGACTACGACGCGCGCGAAAACTTCATTCGCCTGCTGTTCGCCGAATGCCGGGACGCGGGGTCGAGCCTGCTGTTCGTCAGCCATGATCAGAGCCTCGCGCCGCTGTTCGATCGCAACCTGTCGCTGGCCGAACTCAATCGCGCCGCCACGCCCGCAGAGGTCTGAGATGTATTTGTTTCGTCTAGCCATGGCCAGCCTGGCTAATCGCCGGTTCACCGCGATCCTCACCGCATTCGCCATCGCCCTGTCAGTCTGCCTGCTGTTGGCCGTGGAGCGCGTGCGCACCGAAGCCAAGGCCAGTTTCGCCAGCACCATCAGCGGCACCGACCTGATCGTCGGCGCGCGCTCGGGTTCGGTGAACCTGCTGCTGTATTCGGTGTTCCGCATCGGCAACGCTACCAACAACATCCGCTGGGACAGCTTCGAACACTTCGCCAGCAACCCGAAAGTGAAATGGGCGATCCCGATGTCCCTCGGCGACTCCCACCGTGGCTACCGCGTGATGGGCACCACCGAGGCCTACTTCGAGCATTATCAATACGGTCGCCAGCAACACCTGGCACTGGCCGACGGTCGCGCCTTCGCCACTGATCCCTTTGAAGTGGTACTCGGTGCCGAAGTCGCCGAAGCGCTGCATTACAAGCTGGGCGACAAACTGGTGCTGGCCCACGGCGTGGCCGCCATCAGTCTGGTGAAGCACGACGACAAGCCGTTCACCGTGGTCGGCATTCTCAAGCGCACCGGCACGCCGGTGGACCGCACGCTGCACATCAGCCTTGGCGGCATGGAAGCGATTCACATCGACTGGCACAACGGCGTGCCGGCCCGTGGCAACGGCCGGATCAGCGCCGACCAGGCGCGCAACATGGACCTGACGCCCCAGGCGATCACCGCGTTCATGCTCGGCCTCAACAGCAAGATTTCGACCTTCGCGTTGCAGCGCGAAATCAACGAATTCCGTGGCGAACCGATGCTGGCCATTCTGCCGGGCGTGGCGCTGCAGGAACTCTGGAGCTTGATGAGCACGGCGGAAAAAGCCTTGTTCGTGGTCTCGCTGTTCGTGGTGCTGACCGGGTTGATCGGCATGCTCACGGCGATTCTCACCAGCCTCAACGAACGCCGGCGCGAAATGGCGATTCTGCGTTCGGTCGGCGCCCGCCCCTGGCACATCGCGACGCTGCTGGTGCTGGAAGCCTTTGCCCTGGCCCTGTCGGGCGTGATCGCCGGCGTGGCTTTGCTGTACCTGGGCATCGCCGCCGCGCAGGGCTTTGTGCAGGCCAATTATGGTTTGTATCTGCCCCTGGCCTGGCCCAGCGAATATGAATGGACGCTGCTCGGTGGCATTCTTGTCGCCGCGCTGCTGATGGGCAGCGTGCCGGCCTGGCGCGCGTATCGCCAATCCCTGGCCGATGGCCTGTCGATCCGACTATGAGGACGTTAATGATGCCCCGCGCCGTGCTTGCGCTGTTGATGCTGTTCGCCCTGCCGCTGTGGGCGGCCGAGCCGAAAGAGCTGACCTGGTCGGAAATGATTCCGCCCGATGCGATGCCGGAAGTGCCGAACATGACCCCCATGCATGACCTGTCGCAGATGGGCAACGCACTGTCTGCCGAGTCCGCTCCCGCCGCGAAACAGGAGATGCCCAATGCGCCGGTGGTCAAGAGCCTCGATGGGCAGAGGATTCGTCTGCCGGGTTACATCGTGCCGCTGGAAGTGAGCGAAGAAGGCCGCACCACGGAGTTTCTGCTGGTGCCGTATTTCGGTGCCTGCATCCACGTACCACCACCGCCGTCGAACCAGATCGTGCATGTGAAAAGTGAAGTCGGGGTGAAGCTCGATGAGCTGTATCAGCCGTACTGGATCGAAGGGGCGTTGCAAGTGAAAGCGTCGACCAGCGAGCTGGCGGATGCCGGGTATCAGATGGAGGCCGACAAGATTTTCATTTATGAATTGCCGGAGTGAGTCAGCAAGTTCCGCGAAAAAACACCCCATCACTGTTTCATTGAGCTGAATCAAAAGACCGTATCAGACGGCTCCGTACCATTGGGACATCAAACATTTTCAACGTCCTTCTGGAGCCTCCATGCACAAGTCTTTGCTCAGCGCATCGTTGTTCGCCCTCGCGCTCGCCGCCCCTATCGCCCATGCCCATGAAGCTGGCGACATCCTCATCCGTGCCGGTGCGATCACCGTCAACCCGAAAGCCGACAGCTCCAGCGTCAAGGTCGATCAGGGTCCGCTCAAAGGCGCCGATCTGGGTGGCAAGGCCACCATGGACAGCGACACCCAGCTGGGTCTGAACTTCGCTTACATGATCGACAGCCACTGGGGTATCGAGCTGTTGGCGGCCACGCCGTTCCAGCATGACGTCAAACTCAAGAACACCGCGCTCGACGCCGCCAACGGCAAACTCGGCAGCCTGAAACACCTGCCGCCAACCCTGAGTGTCGTGTACTACCCGCTGGACGCCAAGTCTGCGTTCCAGCCGTACGTCGGCGCCGGCATCAACTACACCTGGATCTTCGACGAAGAACTGAGCAGCGATGCCAAGGCCAACGGCTTCAGCAACTTCAAGGCGAAAAATTCCTGGGGCATGGCGTTCCAGGTCGGTGCCGACTACATGATCACCGACAACATCCTGCTCAACGCCCAGGTGCGTTACATCGACATCGACACTCAGGCGACCGTGGAAAACAACGCAGTCGCACCGGGCACCCGGGCCAAGGTCAACGTGGCGGTCGACCCGTTCATCTACATGGTCGGCCTGGGCTACAAGTTCTAAAGCCGAGCGACCGCAACACCTGTAGGAGCGAGCAAGCTCGCGATGGACGTCAACGATGACGCGGGATCTCTGAGTGCCCACGTCGTCTGGACGTTTCTCGCGAGCTTGCTCGCTCCTACAGTTTTTATCGCCCCATCAACCGCGCCAGTCCGACACTCATGGGGGTCTGCGCCGGCAAGGTAAAACGCTCGCGCAAGCGCTGGTTGTCGGCCCGCGAATGACGGATATCACCGGAGCGCGCCGGGCCGTAACTCACGGAGGGCAGATCGCCCACCACGTCCTTCAGCGCATCGAGCATCTGTTTGAGACTGGTGGCCTGGTTCCAGCCCACATTGACGGCGCCGCCGTCCACCTGCGGCTGCTCGATCGCCTGCACCAGCAGCTCGACCAGATCGGCGACATAAACGAAATCCCGTGTCTGCTCGCCATCGCCGAACACGCTGATCGGCAGGCCCTTTTGTGCACGCTCGCTGAAAATGCTGATCACCCCGGAATAGGGCGAGGACGGATCCTGGCGCGGACCGAAGATGTTGAAGAAGCGGAAAATCGCCGGTTCCAGTGCATGCTCGCGACGGTAGAAGTCGAAGTAATACTCGCTGGCCAACTTGTCCGAAGCGTACGGCGTCAAAGGCGCCTTGGGCGTGTCTTCGTCAATCGACTCGCCTTCGCCATTGTTGCCATAGACCGCCGCGCTGGAGGCAAAGAGCACGCGCTTGACGCCGGTCTGGCGCATGGCTTCGCAGACATTCAGCGAGCCGATGAAATTGCTCTGGTGGGTCTTCACCGGATCGTCCACCGAGGCCTGCACCGACGCCACTGCCGCCAGGTGCGCGACCGCACTGCAACCGCGCATGGCCTGCGCGACCAGGGCCGCATCGGCGACGTCACCGACGACCAGTTCCATCGCCGGATTGTCCAGCGGCAGGTTGCTGCGCTTGCCGGTGGACAGGTCATCGAGGATTCGTACCGAACAACCTTTGGCCAGCAAGGCATCGGTCAGGTGCGAGCCGATGAAACCGGCACCACCGGTGATCAGAACGGGGCCGTCAGCCATGGCGATAAAACCTGTCCAGTAGGCCCGGGAGGGCCGCACGCCAGGCGCGGGGCTTGATCCCGAAGGTATGAAGGATTTTCTTGCAGGCCAGTACCGCGTGTTGCGGCTCTTCGGCGGCGTCCGGGCGCGCGGCGTGGGCCTGGGCGGTGGGCTCCTCGATGGCCAGCGGATGCAGCGCGCGGGCTTCGCTCAGAATCGCCTGCCCCAAGGCCAGCGGCGTGGTCGCTTCGTGCCCGGCGTAGTGATAGGTGCCCCACAGCGGCGCCGCGCAATCGAGTTGCTTGAGCACCGAGATGATGACCCGGGCCGCATCGTCCACCGGTGTCGGGTTACCCCGACGGTCGTCGGCCATCAATAATTCTTCAGGATTTTCCGCCCGGGCGAGGAATCGTCCCAACGTCCCCTCGGGGCTGTCGTCGAGCAGCCAGCCGAAACGCAGCAACACATGTTGCGGACAAGTGGCGCGCACGCTCTGCTCGATCCGCCACAGGGCCTGGCCACGCAGGCCCAGCGGCACCGGTTCGTCCTTCTCGCTGTAGGCCGTGGCCCGGGAACCGTCGAACACGCGATAGCTTGAGGGTTGCAGCAAGATGATGTTGTGATGCTGGCACAATTCGGCCAGGCGCTCGATCGCCCGCTCCTGCCCGGCCAGACGCGACTCGCTGACCGTCTCCGCCTGAAACCAGTCGAAGTAGTAGGCGAGGTTGATCAGCGCGTCCGGTCGGGTGTCGTCGAGCAGTTGCGTCAGGCTCGCGGCATCCCAGCCGTCCTGCGGTGGGCGGGGGGCGAGGAAACCGATGTCTTCCTCCGCACCCAGGCGAATCAGCGCCTGCCCAAGGGCATTTCCGCCGCCCAGTAACATAAGGCGCATTCGCATAGAGTCAGCAGGCCCAGTCGTGTTGGAACAATGGCTTAATCGACATCGCTGGCGGGCGGTGCCGTCGATAGATGCCGGAATCGTTGCATTTTGCGGGTTTAGTGCGCAACCGTCATCCGTAAAAGTGTAGATGGCGGGTTTTGAGGTGTGGCCACTGGCCCTATCGCTGGCAAGCCAGCTCCCACAGGGTTCAGTGTTGTCGCAAAAGTTGTGAACAACATAAATCACTGTGGGAGCTGGCTTGCCAGCGATGAGGGCCTGACAGGCTGCCCCCCACCCAGCGGTACTTGCATCTTCGGATAACCACCCGCATAACTGAAGCATGAATCTGCCCATCCTGAAGGACGCGGCACTGGCAGGCTTCCACCCCGCCGTCAGCGCCTGGTTCAGCAGCACCTTCGCGGCGGTCACCGCCGCTCAGGCCCGGGCGTGGCCGCTGATCCGCCAGCACCGCTCGACCCTGATTGCCGCGCCCACGGGTTCCGGCAAGACCCTCACCGCGTTCCTCGCCGTCCTCGACGATCTGGTCCACCGTGGCCTGGAAACCCCGGACGGGTTACCCGACGAAACGCTGGTGGTCTACGTCTCGCCGCTCAAGGCGCTGTCCAACGACATCCAGATCAACCTGCAAACCCCGCTGGCCGGCATCACCGCGCAATTGCGAGCGATGGGGTTGCCCGAATTGCGGATCAGCACCGCCGTACGGACCGGCGACACGCCGCAGAAAGAGCGCTCGGCAATGCGCAAGAGCCCACCGCACATCCTGGTGACCACCCCCGAATCCCTCTACGTGCTGCTGGGCTCCGATTCCGGCCGGCACATGCTCAAATCCACACGCACGGTCATCGTCGACGAAATCCACGCCATTGCCGGCAGCAAACGCGGCAGCCACCTGGCCCTGAGCCTGGAGCGCTTGCAGGCGTTGTGCGCGACGCCGTTGATGCGCATCGGCCTGTCCGCCACGCAAAAGCCCATCGAGGCAGTGTCTCGCTTTCTGGTCGGGCGCGACCGCCCCTGTGAAATCATCGACATCGGCCATGCCCGCCCACGGGACCTGGGCATTGAAGTGCCGCCCGTGCCGCTCTCGGCAGTAATGGCGAATGATGTGTGGGCGTTGGTCTATGACCGTCTCGCCGACCTTGCGCGCGAACACCGCACCACGCTGATTTTCGTCAACACCCGGCGTCTGGCCGAGCGCTTGAGCCGACACCTGAGCGAGCGCCTGGGCAAGGAAGCCGTGGCTGCGCACCATGGCAGCCTGGCCAAGGAGTTTCGACTGGACGCCGAACAACGGCTCAAGCGCGGCGAGTTGCAAGTGCTGGTGGCCACGGCTTCGTTGGAACTGGGGATCGACATCGGCGACGTCGACCTGGTCTGCCAGATCGCCTCGCCACGATCGATTGCCGGGTTTCTGCAAAGGGTCGGTCGCTCCGGCCACCAGGTCGGCGGCACACCCAAGGGCCGGTTGTTCGCCACCACCCGTGACGACCTGATCGAGTGCACGGCACTGCTCGACTGCGTGCGCAGGGGGGAACTCGACACCCTGCAGATTCCGCGCGCACCGCTGGACGTGCTGGCTCAGCAGATCATCGCCGAGGTCAGTTGTCAGGAATGGCAGGAGCGGGCCTTGCTGGAGATGTTTCGCAGAGCTGCGCCCTACGCTGAACTCGACGAAAAACATTATCAGGCGTTGCTGCAGATGCTCGCTGAAGGCTACAACGGCCGCCAGGGCATTCGCAGCGCGTTCCTGCACCGCGATGCCGTGACCGGCAGCTTGCGCGCACGCCGGGGCAGTCGGCTGACGGCGGTCACCAGCGGCGGGACCATCCCGGACAACGCCGACTACAGCGTGTTGCTGGAACCCCAGGGCCTGAACATCGGCAGCGTCAACGAAGACTTCGCCGTGGAAAGCATTGCCGGCGATATCTTCCAGCTCGGCAACAGCTCGTACCGCATTTTGCGGGTCGAGGCCGGCAAGGTCCGGGTCGAGGATGCCCACGGACAACCGCCGACCATTCCGTTCTGGCTGGGTGAAGCACCCGGGCGCAGCACCGAACTGTCGTTCGCCGTGGCGCGCCTGCAGGCACACCTCGATGACTTGCTCAGTGCCACGCCCGTCGATCGGCAACCCGCCCTCGACTGGCTGACCACCACCCTGGGCCTGAACCTCGACAGCGCCGAACAACTGGTGGACTACCTCGCCCGCGCACGCCTGACATTGGGCGCCCTGCCCTCCCAGGACACGCTGGTGATGGAGCGTTTTTTCGACGAATCCGGCGGCACCCAGCTGATCATCCACACGCCATTCGGCAGCCGCATCAACCGCGCCTGGGGCCTGGCCCTGCGCAAGCGCTTCTGCCGCACCTTCAACTTCGAATTGCAGGCTGCCGCCAGCGAAGACGCGATTGTCCTGTCGCTGTCCACCAGCCACAGCTTCGAGCTGGACGAAGTCTGGCGCTACCTGCACAGCCACAGCGCCGAGCACTTGCTGATCCAGGCGGTACTCGAAGCGCCGCTGTTCGGCGTGCGCTGGCGCTGGAACGCCGGGGTCGCGCTGGCCCTGCCGCGTTTTACCGGCGGTCGCAAAGTCGCACCGCAGATTCAGCGGATGAAAAGCGAAGACCTGATCGCCAGCGTGTTTCCGGATCAGATCGCCTGCGTGGAAAACCTGGCCGGCGAGCGTGAGATCCCCGAGCATCCGCTGGTGGAACAGACCCTCGACGATTGCCTGCACGAGGCCATGGACTGCGAAGGCTGGCTCACCTTGTTGCGACGCATGGAGCGCGGCGAGGTGCGCCTGATCAGCCGCGACCTGCCCGCCCCCTCGCCGCTGGCGGCGGAAATCCTCAGTGCGCGGCCCTACACCTTTCTCGACGATGCACCGCTGGAAGAACGGCGCACCCAGGCGGTGCTCAACCGACGCTGGAGCGATGCGCAATCCACCGACGACCTCGGCGCGCTGGATGCCGAAGCGATTCAGGCAGTACGCGACGAAGCCTGGCCAGCACCGACCAGCCTCGATGAAATGCAGGAAACGCTGATGACCCTGGCCTGCCTCAGCGAAGTCGAGGCGCAGGCCCATGCCCCCTGGATGACCTGGCTGAACAGCCTCGCCGCGCAGGGTCGCGCCAGCCGTTTGCAGATGCCAGGCGGACAAGGGTTGTGGTTGCCACTGGAACGGCTGACCTGTGTGCAGGCGCTTTATCCACAGGCCGAGATGCGGCCGCCGCTGCGAGCGATGCCGGGGTTCGATGAGGCCTGGGATGCCGATGAAGCCTTGGTGGAAGTGCTGCGCGCACGGCTCGGCGCCTTGGGTCCGTTATCGCTGGAGGCAATCGCCGATCCCCTGCAATTACCCCCGGCACAGGTCATCCAGGCGCTGGCACAACTGGAACGCGAAGGTCATGTGCTGCGCGGCCGCTTCACCCCCGGTGCCGACCAGGAGCAATGGTGCGAACGGCATCTGCTGGCACGGATTCACCGCTATACGGTCAAGCGTCTGCGCCGGGAAATCGAGCCGGTGTCGTTGCAGGACTTCATGCGCTTCCTGTTCGACTGGCAGCACTTGTCGGCCACCAGCCAGGGCAAGGGCAGCGCGGTGTTGCCAGCGATTGTCGGTCAGTTCGAAGGCTACCCTGCCGCCGCTTCGGCCTGGGACAGCGACCTGCTGCCGGCGCGCATCACGGATTATTCGGCGAGCTGGCTGGACGATCTGTGCCGCAGCGGCAAACTGGTCTGGACCCGCCTGACCGGCCACACCAAAAGCGCCAGCAGCGCATTGCGCAACACCCCGATCCTGTTGCTGCCGCGCAGTCAGGTCGGGTTGTGGAGCGGTCTGACCGAACGGACGCCGGTCAGCGAACTGTCGCCGAAAGCGCAGAAAGTCTACGACGCCCTCAGTCAGCACGGTGCACTGTTTTTCGATGAGCTGGTGCATGAAGCCCATCTGCTGCGCACGGAACTGGAAATCGCCTTGCAGGAACTGGTGGGGGCCGGGTGGGTGAATGCCGACAGTTTCGCCGGGTTGCGCGCACTGATCACACCCGCCAGCAAACGTCAGGCTCGCAGCAGTCGACGCGGGCGTGGGGCGTTCATCGGCGGTATGGACGACGCAGGGCGCTGGGCGCTGCTGCGACGCGGGCCGCAGGCACTGGTAGCGGACAGGAAAACGCCGGTGGCGAGCGAGCCCCTGGAACACATTGCCATGACCTTGCTGCGGCGCTACGGCGTGGTGTTCTGGCGGCTGCTGGAACGTGAAGCGGAGTGGTTGCCGAGCTGGCGCGAACTGTTGCGCACCTTCCATCGCCTGGAGGCCCGTGGCGAGATTCGCGGCGGGCGGTTCGTCAGTGGCCTGGCTGGCGAGCAGTTCGCGCTGCCCGAGGCCATTCCGGTACTGCGCGAAGTGCGGCGCCGGGCACTGGACGGGAGTTTGATCGCGGTGTGCGGCGTTGACCCGTTGAACCTGGCCGGCACCCTGCTGCCCGGTGCGAAAGTACCGGCGCTGGCGAGCAATCGGCTGGTGTACCGCGATGGTTTGCCGGTGGCGGCGGTGATTGCCGGCAACCCGGTGTTCTGGGTAGCGCAGGACCAACCGTGGATGGCCGAGGTAAACAAAAAGCTGATCCGGAATTGATGTTGTCTGGACTGGCCCCTTCGTCGGAATGCCGCCCAGACCAAGCCCGCGAAGGGGCCGCCATGACAACACAAATCTTTTCAGGTCCGCGACTGATCCGGCAACACCACCGCCGGCGCCTCGGATTCAGGGCTGTGGTCCTCCACCTGGGCAACCGGCCGAGTCGGCATCAGCACCTGCTGTGGATAAGTCTGCGCGAAATGCACTGACGGGCTGTTATCCACAAGCTTTTTCAAACGCTGATTGAACGCCCGACTGACCGCATACTGCCCACCCGACACGGTTCGGAACTGCGCCGTCAGCACCACACCGTTGAGGTCCATCTTGTCGACGCCGAACACGTCCAGCGGCCCTTGCAGGTTGTACTTGAGAAACGCGTCTTCGCGAATCGAATCCCCGGCCTCGCGAATCAACGCGATGGCCTGATCGACATCGGTGTCGTAAGTGAACTGCACGGAGAAAAACGCAAAGGCGAACTGCCGCGACTGGTTGGTCACGGCCTTGATCTGGCCGAACGGCACCGAATGGACAAAACCCTTGCCGTCGCGCAGGCGCAAAGTGCGGATGGTCAGGCCTTCGACCGTGCCGGCATGCCCGGAGTCGAGCACCACCCAGTCGCCCACCGACAGCGTGTCTTCGATGATGATGAACAGACCGGTGATCACATCCTGCACCAGCTGCTGCGAACCGAAACCGATGGCCAGGCCGACCACCCCGGCACCCGCCAGCAGTGGCGCAACGTTGATTCCCAGGTTGGCCATGGTGGTGATCGCGCAGATCACCACCAGGATGATCTTGATCGCGTTACGCAGCAGCGGCAGGATGGTTTTGACCCGCGTACTCGGCTGGCGCGCCGAGCGCTTGTTGACCGGTGGTTTCAATGCTTCCTGGATCGCCGTGTCGAGCACCACCCACAGCAGCCACGTCACCAGCAGGATCAGGCCGATGCTGCTCAGCGAATCGCTGATCGCCCGCCCGATCGAATTGCGTTCGGCGAACTCGAACAGCGAAACACCCCAGATGCGCCCGAGGATTTCGATGAACGCGATCGCCATGACAATCCTCAGCAAGGCGTGCAGCAAACTGAGGAAACGCTCCTTGTAGGCACTGCTACGCTGCATCGCCTCGGCTTTGCGGGAGTGGAACAGGTGCTGGAAAATCGTGCTGAGGAATACCGTGGCGATCAGCAGCACAGTGGTGAACAGCGCGCAGCGCAAAGCCTTCTGATTGTCTTCGCCGACACCGATCAGGCTGATCACCGAAACCAGCACCATCAACAGGATCGGCCAGTACCACAGCCCGGAGAAGATCCGCAGGGACTCCTGCAACGAAGGTTGTTTCAGGCGCTGCGCCAGCGAACGGTTACGGATCAGGTGCGCCACCGGGCGACGCAGGCGAATCACCAGCAGGCCGAAGATGATCGAGGCAAACAGGCCGGTGAACACCGCGACGCTGCTGGTGATATTGCCCCCCAGTTGCCGGGCGATCTGCGGGCTGGTCAGCGCATCGCTGAGCGCCGCAAGAAAGCCGATCAGGAACAGCGGCTTGGGGCAGTAATCACGGATGATCTGCACCGCCCGCCGCTTGTGTCCGGTCTTGAACAGCACCACCACGCACAGGAAGATCGACGTGGAGAAAATGCCGCTGCTGGTGGCGTAGGCAAAACACAGCGCCAACGCACGTCCGACCGAGACGGGCAGGAAGTGGCTGACATACAAGGTCAGCGGCAGGCAGATCACGGCAGGCAAGGCGTAAGGCAGCACGTAACCGAGCACATCCTGACCGCGATGGCGATTGCGTAACAGGCGACCCTGGCTCAGACGCCTGGCCAGCAACCCGCCGAGCACGGTCAGCAAGGCAAACGCGCCGAGCCACACCCCGGACAGCAACATGAAATCGCCTACCACGCTCATGGGCGAACGCGACGACGGCTGATTCACCAGCTTGCCGACTTCATCCGCCGCCCGATCTGCCCGCAGGCGCCAGGCGTCAACGAGGTTTTCGTTGAGATCGAGCTTGTCCTGCACGTCGTCGATGCTGGAACTGATCGCCCCCAGCAGGCCGCCCTGCACCAACGGCTCGGGCTTTGCCTCTTCGGCAGCGGGGGCCTCGGGTTCGGGGGCGGCGTACAGCAGGTTGCTGCCGGAAAACAGCAACGCGCCCATCAATATCGCGGTCGTGAGCTTGAGCAAAACAGAGAGCTCCTGAACAAGGGTCTGTCAGGAACTGATCGGGAAATCGCCGGCAAGTTCACCCACCACCCGGTGGCAGGTGTAAATGTGTAAACCGCCCGGAACCCCGTGGAAACTTTCTCGTTTGCCCCGTAGTCATCAAAAGGCAGGGGTAACCAGGGGACCATCAGACGGGAGGCGACATGGCGGCGATTCACATTGGCATTTCAGGTTGGCGCTACACGCCTTGGCGCGGAGACTTCTACCCGAAGGGGCTGACCCAGAAACGCGAATTGCAGTTCGCTTCACGGGCCGTCAACAGCATCGAAATCAATGGATCGTTTTACGCCTTGCAGCGGCCTGAACGTTACGCCCAATGGTACGCCGAGACGCCGACTGACTTCGTCTTCAGCGTCAAAGCCCCGCGTTTCATTACCCATGTCAAACGCTTGCGCGACATTCATCTGCCCATGGCCAATTTCTTCGCCTCCGGCGTGCTGGAACTCAAGGAAAAGCTCGGCCCCATCCTCTGGCAGTTTCCGCCCAACTTCACATTCGATGCGCAGTTGTTCGAACACTTCCTCGAACAACTGCCCCAGGACACCACCGCAGCGGCCGCCCTCGCCCGCCAGCATGATTCGCACCTGCACGGCCCTGCCAGCTCCCGGGCGTACAGGAAACGAGCGTTGCGCCACGCGGTGGAGATCCGCAATGACACCTTCCTCGATCCGGCCTTCGTGCGCCTGCTCAAACGCTACAACGTCGCGCTGGTGATCGCCGACACCGCCGGCAAGTGGCCCTATCGCGAAGACCTCACCAGTGATTTCGTCTACCTGCGCCTGCACGGCGCTGAAGAACTCTACGCCAGCGGTTACACCCCGAAGGCGCTCAAGCACTGGGGTGAGCGGATCGATGCCTGGCACCACGGCGGACAACCGGTGGACCCCCACTTGATCGCACCACGGCTCAAGCCCAGGGCGCGCAAGTCCCGCGAGGTGTTCTGCTATTTCGACAACGACATCAAGGTCCGGGCGCCCTATGACGCGCGCCATCTGCTCAAGCACTTCGATCTCGACAAGGATCTCGCCACCGCACCCGGCGAACCGGCCGCGCAGGGAGTGCTGCCATGAATGACTCCATACCGCTCGCCGCTACCGCTGACCCAACGCGAACCCTGCCCGCCGTGCGTCGTTTCACGGTGTTGACGGTCAACACGCACAAAGGCTTCACCGCGCTGAATCGGCGCTTCATCCTGCCGGAACTGCGTGAGGCCGTGCGCAGCGTGTCGGCTGACGTGGTGTTCTTGCAGGAGGTCCATGGCGCGCACGAACATCACCCCCAGCGGTACAGCAACTGGCCGACCATGCCGCAATACGAATTCCTCGCCGACACGCTCTGGCCGCAGTTCGCCTATGGCCGTAACGCGGTGTACCCGGCGGGTGATCACGGCAATGCGCTGCTCTCGAAGTTCCAGATCATCCAGCACGACAACCTCGACGTGTCCATCAGCGGTCACGAGAACCGCGGGCTCCTGCATTGTGTGCTGCGCCTGCCGGGCGAGGGCCCACAGGTGCATGCGATCTGCGTTCACCTGGGGCTGCGCGAAGCCCATCGCAACGAGCAGTTGCGGCTGCTGGCGCGGCGCCTGGATGAATTGCCCAGCGATGCGCCGGTGATAGTCGCAGGCGATTTCAACGACTGGCGCCAACGTGCCGATGCACTGCTCAAGCCCTGCGGTCTGCGCGAAGTGTTCGCCGAACACCACGGCAAACCGGCGCGCAGTTTCCCGGCGCGCCTGCCAGCCCTGCGCCTGGACCGCATCTACGTGCGCAACCTCAAGGCCTGTCGCCCGCAAGTGTTGGCATCACGTCCCTGGTCACACCTTTCCGACCACGCACCGCTATCGGTGGAGATCGAACTATGAGCAGCGCGCCGTTGGAAGAAAGCAACATGGAAAATGTCTCCGCCACTCAGGCCGTTCTCGAGCCCGGTGTGGTGGATGTCGAATACGGTTGGCAGGGCAACAACCTGGTGCAGTTGCTGGAAAACGGCGAGGCCTATTTCCCGCGCGTGTTCGAGGCCATGCGCCAGGCAAAAACCGAAATCCTCCTGGAAACCTTCATCGTCTTCGAGGACAAGGTCGGTCACGAATTGCAGGAGGTGTTGATCGAAGCAGCGCAGCGCGGCGTGCGAGTCACCGCCAGTTTCGATGGTTTTGGCTGCGGCGAACTGACCACCGGCTACCTCACCGCAATGAGCGAGGCCGGCGTGCGTATCCAGATGTTCGATCCGGCGCCCAAGCACCTGGGCTTTCGCACCAACTGGTTCCGTCGGCTGCATCGCAAGATCGTGGTGGTCGACGGCGCCGTCGCCTTTATCGGCGGTATCAATTTTTCCGCTGACCACCTGGGCGATTATGGTCCGGAAGCCAAGCAGGATTACTCGGTAGAAATCCAGGGTCCGGCCGTGGCCGATATCCACCACTTCGCCCTCCTGCAGAGCGGCCGTCCGGCACGGGCGAAATATTGGTGGCAACGACGTCGCCAGCGGCGCGCGGAAATGGAAATCAGCGATCACGACGGCCAGGTGCGTTTGGTCTATCGCGACAACGGCGACCACCGCACCGACATCGAGGAGGTGTATCGACAGGTCCTGCGCACCGCCCAGCGCCGCGTGGTGATTGCCAACGCGTATTTCTTTCCCGGGTATCGATTGCTGCGCGAGATTCGTAACGCGGCGCGACGGGGGGTGGAGGTGCGCCTGATTCTACAGGGGCAACCGGACATGCTGGTGGCCAAGCTCGCCGCCCGGATGACCTACGACTACCTGCTCAAGGCCGGTGTTCAGATTCACGAATATTGCGAGCGCCCGCTGCACGGCAAGGTCGCTCTGGTGGACGAAGACTGGAGCACCGTCGGCTCCAGCAACCTCGACCCCTTGAGCCTGTCGATGAACCTCGAGGCCAACGTGCTGATCCGGGACCGCGCCTTCAACCGCGAGCTGTACGAGCGGCTGGAGTTGCTGAGCGAGCACTACTGCAAGGCCATGACACCGGACAGAGCCCCGCGCGGAAGGGTGTGGCACATGACCATCGGTTTTCTGGTGTTCCACTTTCTGCGGCACTTTCCGGCCTGGGCCGGCTGGCTGCCCGCTCACAAGCCACGCTTGAAGCCTTTCACTCATATTTCCGGGAAAGACCACCATGGACAGCGCTGAAACTCAACCGGCCGCTCACGCCGACAAGCCGGGCACGTCGCGATGGAGTCGCTGGAAGAAACCGCTGACCATGCTGTTTTTCCTCGCGCTGATCGTGCTGTTCACCATGCTCGCCCAGCGCATCGAGTGGAACGAGGTATTCGACACCCTCGCCGATTTCAAGATGCGCACCTTGATCATTGCCTCCGGGGTCACGCTGCTCAGCTTCCTGACTTACGCCAGCTACGATCTGATTGGCCGGACCTATATCCGTCAGGACCTGACCTGGAAGCAGATCCTGCCCGTGGGCGTCATCAGCTATGCATTCAACTTGAACCTCAGCGCCTGGGTCGGCGGCATCGCCATGCGCTTTCGCCTGTACTCGCGCCTGGGCGTGAGCAAAAGCAACATCGCCAAGATCCTCGGCCTCAGCCTGACCACCAACTGGTTCGGCTATATGTTGATTGCCGGCATCGTGTTCAGTAGCGGGTTGGTGCGCATGCCCCCTGGCTGGAAACTCAGTACCGCTGCCCTGCAGGGGGTGGGCATCCTGTTGCTGTTGGTCAGCGTGGGCTATCTGGCGGCCTGCCGCTTTTCCAGACGCCGGGAGTGGTCGATTCGCGGGGTCGAAATCAACCTGCCGTCCCTGCGCATGGCCATCCTGCAATTGTTCCTGGGCGCGTTGAACTGGTCGCTGATGGCGGCGGTGATCTTCACGCTGCTGCCGAGCAAACTGGATTACCCGCTGGTGCTCGGGGTGCTGCTGATCAGCGCCATCGCCGGGGTCATCACGCACATTCCGGCGGGGCTTGGGGTGCTGGAGGCGGTCTTCGTCGCGCTGCTGCAACACGAAGCCTCGCGGGGCAGCCTGGTGGCGGGGTTGCTGGCGTACCGGGCGATCTACTTCATCCTGCCGTTGCTGATTACGCTGGTGATGTACCTGGTGGTCGAGGCGAAAGCCAAGTCGCTGAGAATTGCCAAAAAGCCCAAATGACCCGATGGCCCTGCAGGAGCGAGCATGCTCGCGATGGCGCCAGCGAGAACAACCTCACTTTGACTGAATAATGCTCAACCGCTCCCCCACCACCATCTCGGTAATCCAATCCACCAGAATCGAGGTATATGCCTGCTGCGACACCGGCTCGCTCAAGGCATGATCGGCGCCGTCGATGATCCGATGGGTCAGGGAATGGGTCTGCTGGCAGGCGGCGCGGTAACTCATGATGGTCGCGTGGGGTACGTAGTCATCGGTTTCCGATTCCACCAGCAGCACGTCCCCGGTGAATTGAGCGCAGGCATGCAGCGCCCGGTTGTTGTCGGCGCGCACCAGCGTACTGCGGTAATCGCGCAAATCCAGCTTGTCCAGGTCGCGCTTGGGCGTGTGCCACTGTTCATCGCGGTACAGCGCCGGCACCCGCAGCGCCAGCCAGCGCACCGGCCGCAGGGACGTCAGGATCGATGCCAGGTAACCGCCGTAACTGGTGCCGACCACCGCAATCGCCGAGGTATCGAGCGCCGGATGCGCCAACAACCGGTCGTACGCTGCCAGCAGGTCACGCAGGTTGTCTTCACGGGTCACCCGCGTCAGCGGAATGCCGGTACCGCCGGTGTGCCCGCGCAAATCGAACGTCAGGCACACGCAGCCCAGGCCGGCGATGCCTTTGGCCCGCTCAAGGTCACGCTCCTGACTGCCACCCCAGCCGTGCACGAAAAGCACACCGGGCACCTTGGATTTGGGACTGAGGAAGGTCCCGCTCATCTGTTCATCATCGATGTCGATTTGAATGCTTTCGCTTCTAGCCGTCATAGGATTGGACCGTTACATACTTGAGGAGGAAGTCGCTGTTATGCGCCGGCCCGCGATACACCTCGATGGCATCCGCCGGCAGCGCCTGATCGATGTAGGTTTCCACCGATGACACGCGGATTGCGCGCATCTGCGGGTCGTTGATGAAACTTTGCAACGCCGCGACTTCCGCGCTGCTGGCACCGCCCATGCGCCAGGATTGTTCGAGCACGCCGCTGCGGCGCTTGCCGCTGGCGTCCAGGCCCTGGGCGATGTCGTAGTTGCGCCGGGACGCGTAGAAATCAGGGTAGGCCTCATCCGCCGCCCGGTCGAACACTTGTGCCTGATGGATCGCCAGGCGAACGTCGTCGGGCAATGCCAGCTCGAGCAGTTCCTCATACCCGCCGCGAACCACGATCAGGTTAGAACCGCCGTAGACCTCCTCGTCGTGCGCATCGCGGGTCAGGTATTGATCACCGCAATAACTCAGCACGCTTTCGCCAATGAAGCTCTGGCCGACGCTGTGGGTGACTACGTCGCTCAGGTCCTGTTCAAGCACCACGCCTTCGGTAAACAACGCTCGGGCCTCGGGCCTGGCAAGCACGGCGTCGAACTGATCCAGGCTCTTGATCACTTCCTGACCGCGTCCGGCACAGGCATGGACAGGCTTGAGGCGAATCGGGCCGGCGTAGAGCAAGTGCTCCGCAGCAGACCGTGCATCATCGAAGGAGAACACGCTCAGGCCGTCCAGCACCACGCCCCGTACACGCTCGGAAAACAACGGCGACCAACCGGGCGGCGCGAATGCATGTTTGTCGCGCAGGCCATGACTGATGGCCTTGGTGCAAATGAAATCATGCTCGACATAACCGCCCCACAAATCCTCCGGCCCGTTCACACCCAGTTGTCGGGCAGCAGCGGCACCGACCAGGGTCTGCGTCGGCAACAGGTACAGCTCGCGCCCCTGGTGGCGGTCGGCGGCATAGCTGCCGCCGTACTTCAGACCCAGTATCTGCGCCAGCCACCTTGCGAGCGCGCGGTTGGTCTCGACCTCATGTTGCGGGGCGTCGGGCCGCACCGAATGAGCGACCACCAGTTTCTTGCGGTTTGTTGGGGTCATGCATCCCCCTTCAATCGGCGCTAGATGAATGTCATCAGAGAAGTGCAGAGATCAGGCCAACCGCCTGAAGCGAGAAAGGCTCTGAAAATCAGCCTGTTGCAGAACACGCTTGGCAAAGGGCCTGTTTTATTCTGCACGACACCCCGATCATTCCATGCATTTTGCACGCCCCAAGGCGAACACCGATTGCCTGTGGGAGCGGGCTTGGTCGCGAAGCGGAGTGTCAGGCGACCAGGCGTTATCTACACGATCGCCTTCGCGAGCAAGCCCGCTCCCACCTTGTTTCGAGTGATACCTACGAACGTGTGGCATTCGCCGTCGGCATGACCCCAAACCTGGCCCGATAATCACTCGGCGCCAGCCCGGTGATTTTCCTGAACGTCGCGCGAAAGGCGCTCGGGTCCTGATACCCCACGGTCCAGGCGATGTGGTCGATGGTGCCATTGGTGAACTCCAGCATTTCCCGAGCCTTGCCGACCCGCAGATGCTGGCAGTACTCGGTGGGTTTCAGCCCGGTGGCTGCGCGAAACCGGCGCAGGAAGGTGCGTTCCTCCAACCCTGCCCGTTCAGCCATCGCCGGCAGCGAGACATCGGTGGCCCCGGTGCTTTGCAACCAATGCTGAACCCTGAGAATCGAGGCGTCGCCATGGCTGAGGATCGGCGCGAAGTTGCTGCCGCACTCACTGGCGCTGTCGCTGTGCTCTACCACCAGGAAACGCGCGGTGCCGGTGGCGATGCTCGGTCCGAGCAGGCGGTCGACCAGACGCAGGCCCAATTCGGACCACGCCATCAGCCCGGCCGTGGTGATCAGGTCTCCATCGTCGACAATCGGCGTATCGGCCTTGAGCCTGACCGCCGGATAACGCTCGGCGAACGCCTTGGCCGAGGTCCAGTGGGTGGTGGCACTGCGGCCGTCGAGCAAGCCGCTTTCGGCCATGAGGATCGAGCCTACGCAAACCCCGCCAATGGTCGCGCCCCGGGCATGTTGCTCGCGGATCCAGCCCAACAACGCCTGTGGCGCCTGGCCCTCGGAAAAGCCGCCAATCGAAGGCGGAATCAGCAGCGCCTGCAAGCCTTCGTCCACGGCAGGGTAGCTGTCGTACACACGCCGGGGCAGCGGGTCTTCATCCACCCGCCAATGACTGACCCGCAGCAACGGCAACGCCTGCGCCTGATGGTCGGCGGCAATCCGGTTGGCCACGCTGAACAGATCCGTCAAGCCGTGCACCGCCGCCATCTGTGCCCCTGGGTAGATCAGCACGCCGAGCTCGGCGATCGGCCTCTGTGCGTCCATTGTCAGTTTTCCCCTTTCTATTGTCGGTGCGGCCAATCCTCACACAGTCGGCCAGACCCGATACTTCATTCCACACCCAATCAACACAACAAGGAAACAGTCATGGCCAAGCAAGCGCTTATCGTAGTGGATATTCAGAACGACTACTTCCCGCAAGGCAAATGGCCGCTGGCCGGTGCCGACGCTGCGGCAGACAACGCAGCCCGCCTGATCGAAGCCTTTCGCGCCGCCGGCGATAACGTGGTGCACATCCGCCACGAGTTCACCTCCCCAGACGCGCCGTTCTTCACCCCCGGCTCCGAAGGCGCGAAGCTGCATGCCAAAGTGCTCAACCGTGCCGACGAGCCGGTGGTGCTCAAGCACTTCGTCAATTCGTTCCGCGAAACCGAGCTGAAGTCGATCCTCGACGAGCAAGGCATCAAGGAACTGGTGGTGGTCGGCAGCATGAGCCACATGTGCATCGACGGCATCACCCGGGCCGCCAACGATCTAGGTTACAGCGTTACCGTGATCCACGACGCCTGTGCCTCTCGCGACCTGGAGTTCAACGGTCTCACCGTCCCGGCCGCCCACGTCCATGCCGCGTTCATGGCAGCCCTGGGCTTCGCCTACGCCACGGTGGTATCGACCGACGAGTTTCTCGCGGCCAGCCATTGAGGTTGCACCTGACGCCCACAAAAAAGGCCCGACGCTGTCAGCGCCGGGCCTTTGGGTTCAGATCAGTGTCACAGTCGATCAGAACGGAATATCGTCATCAAAGCTGTCGAAATCCGGAGCCGGTTGCGGCGCGGCCTGTTGAGGCGCTGGACGCTGCTGCGGAGCCGACTGCTGCGGGCGAGGTGCCTGCTGGCGTGGCGCGGATTGCTGGTAGTTGTTGCCACCGCCCTGTTGGTCGCCCTGTTGTGGACGGCCGCCGAGCAGTTGCATGGTACCTTGCATGTCGACCACGATTTCGGTGGTGTAACGCTTGATACCGTCTTTTTCCCACTCGCGGGTCTGCAGTTTGCCTTCGATGTAGACCTGCGAACCTTTACGCAGGTATTCACCGGCGATTTCCGCCACCTTGCCGAACATCGACACACGGTGCCATTCGGTCTTTTCGACTTTCTGACCGGTTTGCTTGTCGGTCCATTGTTCGCTGGTCGCCAGACTCAGGTTGGTCACGGCGTTACCGTTAGGCAGGTAGCGAACTTCGGGATCCTGGCCGCAAGTGCCGACCAATATGACTTTGTTAACCCCACGGGCCATAACGTTCTCCTAGGCTTCGCACGCTGTCGCGGCCGGGTTGTTCACCAGACGCTCGAGGGTGGTGCGATCCAATAGTTCGGTGTCCAATTTGATGTAAATCGCCGCTTCATCGGCAACGATCACTGCATCTGTTACCCCTACCACGGCCAAAAGGCGCTCGACCAGACCCGCTTCGCGGATCGCCTCGGGCGACAACGGCAAGCGCAGGCTCGTCACGTAGGGAGGTTCGCGCATGGTAACAGCAAAGGCCAGCCAGAGGGCAGCCAGACCGGCGCATCCAAGGAACACAACCGACAGGCCGCCGTGCTGGAACATCCAGCCGCCGAGGATCCCGCCCAGTGCCGATCCGAGGAACTGGCTGGTGGAATAAACCCCCATCGCCGTACCCTTGCCGCCCGCCGGTGAAACCTTGCTGATCAGCGATGGCAACGAAGCTTCCAGCAAGTTGAACGCGGTAAAGAACACCACCGTTCCGATCACCAGGGCCCGCAGGCTATCGCCGAACTGCCAGAAGAATAGCTCAGTGAGCATCAGCGTCAGCACGGCGCCCAATAAAACTCGTTTCATTTTGCGTTTCTTCTCGCCGTAGATAATGAACGGAATCATGGCGAAGAAGGAAATCAGCAGTGCAGTCAGGTAGACCCACCAGTGCTGCTCTTTGGGCAGCCCGGCTTTTTCGACCAAGGCCAGCGGCAATGCAACGAAGCTCGACATCAACATCGCATGCAACACAAAAATGCCCAGGTCCAGGCGCAGCAAGTCCGGGTGTTTGAGCGTGGGCATCAAGGCCTGGCGCGCGACGCCCGACTCACGGTGCTGCAACGGCCCGGCGGCACGCGGCACCATGAAAGCGACGATCAGGATGCCCACCAGGGCCATGCCACCCGTGGCGAGGAACAGCCCCGACAGACCGAAGGCACGGGTCAGCAACGGCCCCACCACCATCGCGACCGCGAACGAAAGGCCAATGGTCATGCCGATCATGGCCATGGCCTTGGTGCGATGCTGCTCGCGGGTCAGGTCCGACAGCAACGCCATCACCGCTGCGGAAATCGCCCCGGCGCCTTGCAGGATGCGTCCGGCGATAACGCCCCAGATCGAGTCGGCACTGGCGGCCAGCACGCTGCCGAGGGCAAAGACCACCAGCCCCAGGTAAATCACCGGACGACGGCCGATGCGGTCGGAAATGACACCAAAAGGAATCTGAAAAAGCGCCTGGGTCAGGCCGTAAGCGCCGATGGCCAGACCGATCAGGGCCGGGGTCGCGCCTGCCAGATCCATCCCATAGGTCGCCAGTACCGGCAACACCATGAACATGCCAAGCATACGGAAGGCGAACACCAGGGCCAGACCGCTTGCTGCGCGGGTCTCGCTACCACTCATGCGTTCGCTATGGGGATCGTGCATGGAAAAACCTCATGTGAACCGGCGGCGATTCTACCAGTCCCATCGATTGACAGGGTATCTCGCGACGCTTTGCCGCGTTCCGCTGACAGACTCTTCATGTAAGAGCGTAACCCACTCGTTTGATAGTGTGCATCCATCCAGTATTTGGCCGTATACTCCTACGTTTTCGACGCCCGCCGAGCGAGGCTATTTTGGACAAGATCCTGATTCGTGGGGCCCGAACCCACAACCTGAAAAACATCGACCTGACCCTGCCACGGGACAAGCTGATCGTCATCACCGGCCTGTCCGGCTCCGGTAAATCATCGCTGGCATTCGACACGCTGTACGCCGAAGGTCAGCGCCGTTACGTCGAGTCGCTGTCAGCCTATGCCCGGCAGTTTCTGTCGATGATGGAAAAACCGGACGTCGACACCATCGAAGGCCTGTCGCCCGCCATTTCCATCGAACAGAAGTCGACCTCGCACAACCCGCGCTCGACCGTCGGCACCATCACCGAAATCTACGACTACCTGCGCCTGCTCTACGCCCGCGTGGGTATCCCGCGCTGCCCGGACCACGACATTCCACTGGAAGCGCAAACCGTCAGCCAGATGGTCGACCTGGTTCTCGCCCAGCCGGAAGGCAGCAAGCTGATGCTGTTGGCCCCGGTGATCCGCGAGCGCAAAGGTGAACACCTCTCGGTCTTCGAAGAGCTGCGCGCACAGGGGTTCGTGCGTGCCCGGATCAACGGCAAGCTGTACGAGCTGGACGAAGCGCCCAAGCTCGACAAGCAGAAAAAGCACACCATCGATGTCGTGGTCGACCGTTTCAAGGTCCGCGCCGACTTGCAGCAGCGCCTGGCCGAATCCTTCGAGACCGCGCTGAAACTGGCGGACGGTATCGCGCTGGTTGCGCCGATGGACGACGAGCCGGGCGAAGAGATGATCTTCTCCGCCCGCTTCGCCTGCCCGATCTGTGGCCATGCGATCAGCGAGCTGGAACCCAAGCTGTTCTCCTTCAACAACCCCGCCGGCGCCTGCCCGACGTGCGACGGTCTGGGGGTGAAGCAATTCTTCGACATCAAGCGACTGGTCAATGGTGAACTGACCCTGGCCGAGGGCGCGATTCGCGGCTGGGACCGGCGCAACGTCTATTACTTCCAGATGCTTGGCTCACTGGCGTCGCACTACAAATTCAGTCTGGAGAAGCCCTTCAACGAGTTGTCGGCCGAGCAGCAAAAACTGCTCCTGCAGGGCAGCGGTTCGCAGAATGTCGACTTCAAGTACCTCAACGACCGGGGCGACATCGTCAAACGCTCGCACCCGTTCGAAGGCATCGTGCCCAATCTGGAGCGACGCTACCGCGAAACCGAATCGGCCTCTGTACGTGAGGAACTGGCGAAGTTCCTCAGTACCCAGCCCTGCCCGGATTGCCGTGGCACCCGTCTGCGGCGCGAGGCGCGGCACGTCTGGGTGGGAGAGAAGAACCTGCCGGCGGTGACCAACCTGCCGATTGGCGATGCCTGCGACTATTTCGGCGTATTGAAGCTGACCGGTCGTCGCGGCGAAATCGCCGACAAGATCCTCAAGGAAATCCGTGAGCGCCTGCAGTTCCTGGTCAATGTCGGCCTCGACTACCTGTCCCTGGACCGCAGCGCCGATACGTTGTCAGGCGGTGAAGCGCAGCGCATTCGCCTGGCCAGCCAGATCGGCGCCGGTCTGGTGGGTGTGTTGTACATCCTCGACGAACCGTCCATCGGCCTGCACCAGCGTGATAACGATCGGCTGCTGGGCACGCTCAAGCACCTGCGCGACATCGGCAACACGGTGATCGTGGTCGAGCACGACGAAGATGCCATCCGCCTGGCGGACTATGTGGTGGATATCGGGCCGGGCGCTGGCGTACATGGGGGCAGCATCGTCGCCGAAGGCACGCCGGCCGAAGTCATGGCTCACCCCGATTCGCTGACCGGCAAGTACCTGTCCGGCCGGGTGAAAATCGAAGTGCCGGCCAAGCGCACGCCGCGCAACAAGAAGCTGTCGCTGTCTCTGAAGGGTGCACGTGGCAACAACCTGCGCAACGTCGACCTGGATATCCCGATTGGCCTGCTGACCTGCGTGACCGGGGTTTCCGGCTCAGGCAAGTCGACGCTGATCAACAACACGCTGTTTCCGCTGAGCGCCACCGCCCTCAACGGGGCAACCACGCTTGAAGCAGCGGCGCACGACAGCATCAAGGGCCTGGAACACCTGGACAAGGTCGTCGACATCGACCAGAGCCCGATCGGCCGCACCCCGCGCTCCAACCCGGCGACCTATACCGGTTTGTTCACGCCGATTCGCGAGCTGTTCGCCGGCGTGCCGGAATCCCGTTCGCGCGGTTATGGCCCGGGGCGTTTCTCCTTCAACGTGAAGGGCGGACGCTGCGAGGCCTGCCAGGGCGATGGCCTGATCAAGGTTGAAATGCACTTCCTGCCGGACATCTATGTTCCGTGCGATGTGTGCAAGAGCAAGCGCTACAACCGCGAAACCCTGGAGATCAAGTACAAGGGCAAGAGCATCCACGAAACCCTCGAAATGACCATCGAGGAAGCCCGGGAGTTCTTCGATGCGGTTCCGGCGCTGGCGCGCAAGCTGCAGACGTTGATGGACGTCGGCCTGTCGTACATCAAGCTGGGGCAATCGGCGACCACACTGTCGGGTGGTGAGGCGCAGCGGGTGAAACTGTCCCGGGAGTTGTCCAAGCGCGACACCGGCAAGACCCTGTACATCCTCGATGAGCCGACCACCGGCCTGCACTTCGCGGACATCCAGCAACTGCTCGACGTGTTGCATCGCCTGCGTGACCACGGCAACACCGTCGTGGTCATCGAGCACAACCTGGACGTGATCAAGACGGCCGACTGGCTGGTGGACCTGGGGCCGGAAGGCGGCTCCAAGGGTGGCCAGATCATCGCCGTGGGCACACCGGAAGAAGTCGCCGAGATGAAGCAGTCTCACACCGGCTTCTATCTCAAGCCTTTGCTGGAACGTGACAGGGCCTGAATCGGCGCCATGAAAAAGCCCCTGTCACTTTGTCGGTGACAGGGGCTTTTTTATCGCCGCTGCAATCAGGCGTGGGATTGCAGGTAGTTTTCGATACCGATCAACTTGATCAGACCCAACTGCTTCTCGAGCCAGTAGGTGTGGTCTTCCTCGGTGTCGTTCAACTGAACGCGCAGGATCTCGCGACTGACATAGTCATTGTGCAACTCGCAAAGCTGGATGCCCTTGCAGAGCGCGGCGCGGACCTTGTATTCCAGGCGCAGGTCGGATGCGAGCATGTCAGGTACCGAGGTGCCGACGTCGACGTCGTCGGGACGCATGCGTGGCGTGCCTTCCAGCATCAGGATCCGGCGCATCAGCGCGTCGGCGTGGCCGGCTTCCTCTTCCATCTCGTGGTTGATTCGTTCGTAGAGCTTGGTGAATCCCCAGTCCTCATACATCCGCGAGTGAACGAAATATTGGTCACGCGCGGCGAGTTCGCCGGTCAGCAACGTGTTGAGGTAATCGATTACGTCTGGGTGGCCTTGCATCGCCCTACATCTCCCTGCTTGAAAGTCTGTAGTTTGAACCAACCTGACCGCAAGGTCACTCACTAGAGGCAATAAAATCGAAGATATTCTGAGAAAAGCAGCCTAAATAACGCAAAAACCGCCCAAATGAGGGCGGTTCTGCTTCTCGTTTAGACTTAGTTAAGCTGTACGCCCAACGCCTTTGCGATTGCTTCTCCGTACGCTGGATCAGCCTTGAAGAAGTGCTGCAGCTGACGATCGACCACATCAGCGGAGACCCCGGCCATTGCACCGGCGATATTGCTGACCAGCAGGGACTTCTGCGCATCGCTCATCAGCCGGAACAAGGCGCCAGCGTGGCTGTAGTAGTCAGTGTCCTCGCGATGATCGTAGCGATCGGCCACACCGCTGAGCTTGAGTGCCGGTTCGGCATAGCGCGGCGCCTGCTTCGGCGATTCCACGTAGCTGTTTGGTTCATAGTTCGGTGCGGCGCCGCCGTTGCTGCCAAACGCCATGGAGCCGTCGCGCTGGTAGCTGTTGACCGGACTGCGAGGCGCATTCACCGGCAATTGCTGGTGGTTGGTGCCCACACGGTAGCGATGCGCATCGGCGTAAGCGAACACGCGCCCCTGCAGCATGCGATCCGGTGACAGGCCGACACCCGGTACCATATTGCTCGGGCCGAAGGCGGCTTGCTCCACTTCAGCGAAGTAGTTCAGCGGATTACGGTTGAGCTCGAGCTCGCCCACTTCGATCAGCGGGAACTCTTTCTGCGACCAGGTCTTGGTCACGTCGAACGGGTTTTCATAATGCGCCTCAGCCTGGGCCTCGGTCATGATCTGGATGCAGACACTCCATTTCGGGAAATCGCCGCGTTCGATCGCTTCGAACAGATCACGCTGGGCGTAATCCGGATCAGTGCCGGCCAGACGCGCGGCTTCTGCCGGAGCGAGGTTCTTGATCCCTTGCTTGGTCTTATAGTGCCACTTCACCCAGTGACGCTCACCGCCCGCGCTGATCAGGCTGTAGGTGTGGCTACCGAAGCCGTGCATATGCCGGTATCCGTCAGGAATGCCGCGATCGGAGAACAGAATGGTGACCTGGTGCAAGGCCTCAGGGGAGTGCGACCAGAAATCCCACATCGCCTGAGCGCTCTTCAGATTGCTTTGCGGCAGCCGCTTCTGGGTGTGGATAAAGTCCGGGAACTTGAGCGGGTCACGAATGAAGAATACCGGCGTGTTGTTGCCAACGATGTCCCAGTTGCCTTCCTCGGTGTAGAACTTCAGCGCGAAGCCACGTGGATCGCGCTCGGTGTCGGCCGAGCCACGCTCACCACCGACCGTGGAAAAACGCAGGAATGTCGGCGTCTGCTTGCCAACCGATTCGAACAATTTGGCGCTGGTGTATTCGGTGATGTCCCGTGTCACGGTGAACGTGCCGTAGGCACCCGAACCCTTGGCGTGGACACGACGTTCCGGAATGTTCTCGCGGTTGAAATGCGCGAGTTTTTCCAGCAAATGGAAGTCGTCGAGGAGCAGCGGACCGCGAGGGCCGGCGGAGCGGGAATTCTGGTTATCGGCGACAGGAGCGCCACTGGCGGTGGTGAGTATTTTATTCTGGCTCATGCGATCTCTTCCTCTTCAGTCTTAACTACCGGCTAATCGGCTGAGAGGGAGTATTGATCAGAAATGTTACACCTACAAATTCATTAAGACATGGTTGTCGATAGAAAGAATCTAATGTAATAACAGGGCGACAAACTTTTCGACCGCCCACAAAAAACCGGGCACTAGGCCCGGTTTCCTGTTTCAGACTGACGCCTTACTCAGCGGATACAGCTTCACCGCCGACAGCACGATCAACCAACTCGACGTACGCCATAGGCGCGTTGTCGCCAGCGCGGAAACCGCACTTGAGGATGCGCAGGTAGCCACCCTCACGGGTAGCGTAACGCTTGCCCAGGTCGTTGAAGAGCTTACCAACGATAGCTTTCGAACGAGTACGGTCGAAAGCCAGACGGCGGTTAGCAACGCTGTCGATCTTGGCCAAAGTGATCAGCGGCTCGGCAACGCGGCGCAGTTCTTTGGCTTTTGGCAGTGTAGTTTTGATCAGCTCGTGCTCGAACAGCGACACCGCCATGTTTTGAAACATGGCCTTGCGGTGCGAGCTGGTGCGGCTCAGGTGACGACCACTTTTACGATGACGCATGGTTCATTCCTTACCAAACACAACGTTCGGTGATTACGACGATCAGGCAGTCGCCTTGTCGTCCTTCTTAAGACTTGCAGGCGGCCAGTTGTCGAGGCGCATGCCGAGGGACAGACCGCGGGAGGCCAGAACGTCCTTGATTTCAGTCAAGGATTTCTTGCCCAGGTTCGGAGTCTTCAACAGCTCTACTTCGGTACGCTGAATCAGGTCGCCGATGTAGTAGATGTTTTCCGCCTTAAGGCAGTTGGCCGAACGTACAGTCAGTTCCAGATCGTCAACCGGGCGAAGCAGGATCGGATCGATCTCGTCTTCCTGCTCGACAACCACAGGCTCACTGTCACCTTTGAGGTCGACGAACGCAGCCAACTGCTGTTGCAGAATGGTTGCAGCACGACGGATAGCCTCTTCAGGATCCAGGGTACCGTTGGTTTCCAGATCAATAACCAGCTTGTCCAGGTTGGTACGCTGTTCGACACGGGCGTTTTCCACCACGTATGCGATACGGCGAACCGGGCTGAACGAAGAGTCGAGCTGCAAGCGACCAATGCTGCGGCTTTCGTCTTCATCGCTCTGACGCGAGTCTGCCGGTTCATAACCACGACCACGAGCTACGGTGAGCTTCATGTTCAGGGCGCCGTTAGACGCCAGGTTAGCGATTACGTGATCGGGGTTAACGATCTCGACATCATGATCCAGCTGAATATCGGCAGCGGTAACCACCCCCGAACCCTTCTTCGACAAGGTCAGCGTAACTTCGTCACGACCGTGCAGCTTGATAGCCAGACCTTTAAGGTTCAACAGGATTTCAATTACGTCTTCCTGTACGCCTTCGATGGCGCTGTACTCGTGGAGTACACCGTCAATCTCGGCCTCGACTACTGCACAGCCGGGCATTGAGGACAACAGGATGCGGCGCAGCGCGTTGCCCAGGGTGTGGCCGAAACCACGCTCGAGAGGCTCGAGAGTGATCTTGGCGCGGGTTGGACTGACAACCTGCACATCAATATGGCGTGGTGTCAGGAACTCATTTACCGAAATCTGCATGGATGCACCTATTTTCTAGCCCTTACTTGGAGTAGAGCTCGACAATCAGGCTTTCGTTGATGTCGGCGGACAGATCACTGCGAGCTGGAACGTTCTTGAAAACGCCCGACTTCTTCTCAGTGTCTACTTCTACCCATTCTACGCGGCCACGTTGGGCACACAGATCGAGAGCTTGGACAATGCGAAGTTGGTTTTTTGCCTTCTCGCGAACAGCGACCACGTCACCAGCACGAACCTGGTAGGACGGAACGTTAACGGTTTTGCCGTTTACGCTGATCGACTTGTGCGATACCAGCTGACGGGATTCGGCACGAGTCGAACCAAAGCCCATACGGTATACAACGTTGTCCAGACGGCATTCGAGCAGTTGCAACAGGTTTTCGCCAGTTGCACCTTTCTTGCCAGCAGCTTCTTTGTAGTAGCCGCTGAATTGACGCTCGAGAACGCCGTAGATACGACGGACCTTCTGCTTTTCACGCAGTTGGGTGCCGTAGTCGGACTGGCGACCGCGGCGTTGGCCGTGGATACCAGGTGCTGCTTCAATGTTGCACTTCGATTCGATCGCGCGCACGCCGCTCTTCAGGAAGAGATCGGTGCCTTCGCGACGAGCGAGTTTGCATTTTGGACCAATGTAACGAGCCATTCTTTACAATCTCCTGGATTACACGCGGCGCTTCTTCGGCGGACGGCACCCGTTGTGCGGGATTGGCGTCACGTCGGTGATGCTGGCGATCTTGTAGCCACAGCCGTTCAAAGCACGAACTGCAGATTCACGACCTGGGCCTGGACCTTTGACGTTGACGTCGAGGTTTTTCAGACCGTATTCCAGCGCAGCTTGACCAGCACGCTCAGCAGCTACTTGAGCAGCGAACGGGGTGGACTTGCGGGAACCGCGGAAACCCGAACCACCGGAGGTAGCCCAGGAAAGAGCGTTACCTTGACGGTCGGTGATGGTCACGATTGTGTTGTTAAAAGAAGCATGGATGTGGGCGATGCCATCAACCACTGTCTTTTTAACTTTTTTACGAGGACGAGCAGCAGGTTTTGCCATGATTAAATTCCTGTCGATTCGCTGGGGCGATTACTTGCGGATCGGCTTACGCGGACCTTTACGGGTACGCGCGTTGGTCTTGGTACGCTGACCGCGTACTGGAAGACCACGACGATGACGCAGACCGCGATAGCAACCGAGGTCCATCAAGCGCTTGATTTTCATGTTGATTTCGCGACGCAGGTCACCTTCAGTGGTGAACTTCGCCACTTCGCCACGCAGCTGTTCAATTTGCTCGTCGCTCAGATCCTTGATCTTTGCGGCTGGGTTTACCCCAGTCTCTGCACAGATTTTCTGCGCAGTTGTGCGACCAACACCATAGATGTAGGTCAGCGAGATAACAGTATGCTTGTTATCTGGAATGTTGACGCCTGCAATACGGGCCATTCAGTGGGACTCCAATTGACAGCTACCTACGCCCCGGAAGCCAAGAAATAGGGCGCGAGATAATATCGCTGTAATAACAAATAATCAACCCGGTAGCGCACTAGCTACCGGGCTTGAAGCACAATCACACTCAGCCTTGGCGCTGTTTGTGACGCGGTTCCGCGCTGCAAATTACTCGAACAACACCTTCGCGGCGAATAATCTTGCAGTTACGGCACAGCTTTTTCACCGATGCACGAACTTTCATCACCAACTCCTCGAACCTTATGGGTACTCAGCGCAGCATGCCGCTGCCGTAGCCCTTCAGGTTGGCTTTCTTCATCAGGGATTCGTACTGGTGCGAAACGAGGTGCGATTGTACTTGGGACATGAAGTCCATCACAACCACGACGACGATCAGCAACGAGGTCCCGCCAAGGTAGAACGGTACGTTTGCCGCAACCACCAGGAACTGGGGCAACAGGCACACGGCCGTCATGTAAAGAGCACCGAACATGGTCAAGCGAGTCAGAACGCCATCAATGTAGCGCGCAGACTGCTCACCTGGACGGATACCCGGAATAAAGGCACCGGACTTCTTCAGGTTTTCCGCTACGTCTTTCGGATTGAACATCAACGCCGTATAGAAGAAGCAGAAGAAAATAATCCCTGCACTAAACAGCAGAATATTCAATGGCTGACCAGGAGCGATCGACTGCGAGATGTCCTGCAACCAGCCCATACCTTCGGACTGACCAAACCAGGCACCCAACGAAGCCGGGAACAGCAAAATGCTGCTCGCGAAAATGGCCGGAATAACACCGGCCATGTTCACCTTCAGCGGCAAGTGGCTTGTCTGCGCAGCAAAAACCTTGCGGCCCTGCTGACGCTTGGCGTAGTGAACAGCGATACGACGCTGACCACGCTCAATGAACACCACAAAACCGATAATCGCTACTGCCAGCAAACCGATGGCAACCAGGGCGAAAATATTGATATCACCCTGACGCGCAGACTCGAAAGACTGCCCGATCGCTCTCGGAAGACCGGCAACGATACCCGAAAAAATCAACATCGAGATACCGTTGCCAACACCACGCTCAGTAATCTGCTCACCCAGCCACATCATGAACATCGCGCCAGCCACAAACGTGGATACCGCAACGAAATGGAAGCCAAAGTCACCAGTGAACGCAACGCCCTGCCCTGCCAGACCAATGGACATGCCAATTGCCTGAACGAGAGCGAGGACGACAGTGCCGTAGCGGGTGTACTGGCTGATCTTGCGACGGCCAGCTTCACCTTCCTTCTTCAACTGCTCCAGCTGCGGGCTGACGGCGGTCATCAGCTGCATGATGATCGATGCCGAAATGTACGGCATGATCCCCAGTGCAAAGATGCTCATCCGTTCCAGCGCGCCGCCGGAAAACATGTTGAACAAGCTAAGAATGGTCCCCTCATTCTGTCGAAACAGGTCCGCGAGTCGGTCCGGGTTGATACCTGGAACCGGGATGTGTGCGCCTATTCGGTAGACGATAATCGCCAGGAACAGAAAACGCAGACGAGCCCAGAGTTCAGACATACCGCCTTTGCCGAGCGCAGAGAGAGCACCTTGCTTAGCCATTTATTCCTCGAACTTGCCGCCAGCTGCTTCGATAGCCGCACGCGCACCTTTGGTGGCGCCGATTCCCTTTCCGATGGTTACAGCGCGAGTCACTTCACCGGACAGCATGATTTTCACGCGCTGTACGTTGACGTTGATCACGTTGGCATCTTTCAAGGACTGCACGGTGACGATGTCGCCTTCCACTTTAGCCAGCTCGGACAGACGCACTTCTGCGCGGTCCATGGCTTTCAGGGAAACGAAACCGAACTTCGGCAGGCGACGATGCAGCGGCTGTTGACCGCCTTCAAAGCCTGGAGCAATGGTGCCACCGGAGCGGGAGGTCTGACCTTTGTGGCCACGGCCACCGGTCTTGCCCAAACCACTACCGATACCACGGCCCGGACGATGCTTTTCGCGACGGGAACCCGGCGCTGGACTCAGATCATTGAGTTTCATCGATTAACCCTCGACACGCAGCATGTAGTAAGCCTTGTTGATCATCCCGCGATTCTCGGGAGTATCCTGGACTTCTACAGTGTGACCGATGCGACGCAGACCCAGACCCTTAACGCACAGTTTGTGGTTAGGGATACGGCCGGTCATGCTTTTGATCAGCGTTACTTTAACGGTAGCCATGATCAGAAGATCTCCTTGACGCTTTTGCCACGCTTGGCAGCAATGGACTCAGGAGATTGCATAGCCTTCAGACCCTTGAAAGTGGCGTGAACCACGTTTACAGGGTTAGTCGAGCCATAGCACTTGGCCAGAACGTTCTGAACGCCAGCAACTTCGAGAACGGCACGCATAGCGCCGCCAGCGATGATACCGGTACCTTCAGAAGCAGGCTGCATGTACACCTTCGAAGCGCCGTGAGCGGACTTCATCGAGTACTGCAGCGTGGTGCCGTTCAGATCAACCTGGATCATGTTGCGGCGAGCAGCTTCCATTGCCTTCTGGATCGCAGCAGGCACTTCACGCGACTTGCCACGGCCGAAGCCAACACGCCCTTTACCATCACCCACCACGGTCAACGCGGTGAAAGTGAAGATACGGCCGCCTTTAACGGTTTTGGCTACGCGGTTAACTTGAACCAGCTTCTCGATGTAGCCTTCGTCGCGCTTTTGGTCGTTATTTGACATAACTTAGAACTCCAGCCCAGCTTCACGAGCAGCATCAGCCAGCGCCTTGACGCGGCCGTGGTACTTGAAGCCAGAGCGGTCGAAAGCCACCTGCGAGACGCCAGCGGCTTTTGCACGCGTAGCGACCAGCTGGCCAACCTTAGTGGCCGCGTCGATGTTGCCAGTGGCACCATCACGCAGTTCTTTGTCCAAAGTCGAGGCACTTGCCAGGACTTTGTTGCCGTCGGCCGAAATGACCTGGGCGTAGATGTGCTGCGACGAGCGGAACACGCAGAGACGCACGACTTCGAGTTCGTGCATTTTCAGGCGTGCTTTGCGAGCGCGACGCAGTCGAGTAACTTTTTTGTCGGTCATTTGCTATGCCCTACTTCTTCTTGGCTTCTTTACGACGGACGACTTCGTCCGCGTAGCGCACACCTTTGCCTTTGTACGGCTCTGGTGGACGGAAGTCGCGGATCTCGGCGGCCACTTGACCTACCAGCTGCTTGTCGATGCCCTTGATCAGGATATCGGTCTGGCTAGGAGTCTCAGCGGTGATGCCTTCCGGCAGTTCATAATCCACTGGGTGCGAGAAGCCAAGAGCCAGGTTCAGCACTGTGCCTTTTGCTTGCGCTTTGTAACCAACACCGACCAGCTGGAGCTTGCGCTCGAAGCCTTGGCTTACGCCCTGGACCATGTTGTTTACCAACGCACGAGTGGTACCGGCCATTGCGCGAGTTTGTTGATCGCCATTGCGAGCAGCGAAACGCAGCTCACCAGCTTCTTCAACGATCTCAACGGACGAATGGACGTTCAGTTCGAGAGTGCCCTTGGCACCCTTCACCGAAAGCTGTTGGCCTGCGAATTTGACTTCGACACCGGCTGGCAGCTTAACGGGGTTCTTAGCGACGCGAGACATGCTTATCCCCCCTTAGAACACAGTGCAAAGAACTTCGCCGCCGACACCGGCAGCGCGCGCAGCACGATCAGTCATCACACCCTTGTTGGTGGAGACGATAGACACACCGAGACCGCCACGAACTTTTGGCAGATCATCGACGGACTTGTACTGACGCAGGCCTGGACGGCTGACGCGCTTCACTTCCTCGATGACCGGACGGCCTTCGAAGTACTTCAGCTCGATGGACAGCAGTGGCTTGATTTCGCTGCTGATCTGATAACCCGCAATGTAACCTTCGTCCTTCAGGACTTTGGCAACAGCTACCTTCAAAGTAGAAGACGGCATGCTTACGACGGACTTTTCAGCCATCTGGGCATTACGGATTCGAGTTAGCATGTCCGCTAACGGGTCCTGCATACTCATGGGCTAGATGCTCCTAATACACAAAAAATTAGCCTTGCGGCTACTACGTGTCGCCGAATACAACCGCGCAAAAAAAAGCACGGGCTCAGGCGAGCCGGGTATTCTAGACACACCCCACAAATGAATCAAGCCCCAAAAGGGGCTTGATTCAAGTTCAAGGTCACCGGTGGTCAGGATCTTGCAATCCTGGCCACCCTGACATTGAAGGTGCTTACCAGCTGGCTTTAACCAGACCTGGAACGTCACCACGCATTGCTGCTTCACGCAGTTTGTTACGGCCCAGGCCGAACTTGCGGTAAACGCCGTGCGGACGACCAGTCAGGCGGCAACGGTTACGCATGCGCGAAGCGCTTGCGTCACGTGGTTGCTTCTGCAGAGCTACGGTAGCTTCCCAACGCGCTTCTGGACTTGCGTTCAGGTCGACGATGATAGCTTTCAGCGCTGCACGCTTGGTGGCGTACTTGGCAACGGTGAGCTGACGCTTCAGCTCACGGTTTTTCATGCTCTTCTTGGCCATTTTCCTACTCCAATCAGTTGCGGAACGGGAATTTGAAAGCACGCAGCAGAGCGCGGCCTTCATCATCGTTCTTGGCAGTGGTGGTCAGGGTAATGTCCAGACCGCGGAGAGCATCGATCTTGTCGTAGTCGATTTCCGGGAAAATGATCTGCTCTTTAACGCCCATGCTGTAGTTGCCACGACCATCGAAGGACTTGGCATTCAGGCCGCGGAAGTCGCGAACCCGAGGCAGGGAGATCGACAGCAGACGATCCAGGAACTCGTACATACGCTCACGGCGCAGGGTCACTTTGACGCCGATCGGCCATCCTTCACGGACTTTAAAGCCAGCGATGGATTTACGAGCGTAGGTCACAACGACTTTCTGGCCGGTGATCTTTTCCAGGTCAGCAACAGCGTGCTCGATGACTTTTTTGTCGCCGATCGCTTCGCCCAGACCCATGTTCAGGGTGATCTTGGTAACGCGCGGAACTTCCATCACGTTCGAAAGCTTAAGTTCTTCCTTAAGTTTCGGAGCGATTTCCTTCCGGTAAAGCTCTTTTAGTCGTGCCATGGTCTTCTACCTAGCAGTGTTCAAGCATCAACCGCTTTTTGGGTCGACTTGAAGACACGAATTTTCTTACCGTCTTCTACTTTGAAACCAACGCGGTCAGCCTTGTTGGTTTCGCCATTGAAGATGGCGACGTTGGAAGCGTGCAGTGGCGCTTCTTTCTCGACGATACCGCCTTGTACGCCCGACATCGGGTTAGGCTTGGTATGGCGCTTGACCAGGTTCAGACCACCAACAACCAGACGGTTGTCAGCAAGAACCTTCAGCACCTTACCGCGCTTACCTTTGTCTTTGCCGGCGATCACGATGATCTCGTCGTCACGACGAATCTTTTGCATGTCGGATCTCCTTACAGCACTTCTGGGGCGAGCGAGACGATCTTCATGAACTTCTCAGTACGAAGTTCACGGGTCACTGGCCCAAAGATACGGGTGCCGATCGGCTCTTGCTTGTTGTTCAGAAGAACAGCAGCGTTGCCATCAAAGCGGATAATGGAGCCATCAGCACGACGTACGCCGTGACGAGTGCGGACTACAACAGCAGTCATCACTTGGCCTTTTTTCACTTTACCGCGAGGAATTGCTTCCTTGACGGTAACCTTGATGATGTCACCGATACCAGCGTAACGACGATGGGAGCCACCCAGCACCTTGATGCACATAACGCGGCGAGCGCCACTGTTATCGGCCACATCGAGCATGGATTGAGTCTGAATCATATAATTTCTCCGACCCCTAGTCCTTAGACTTCCACAGCGCGTTCGAGAACATCAACCAGCGCCCAAGACTTGGTCTTGGCCAAAGGACGAGTTTCACGAATAGTGACTTTGTCGCCGATGTGGCACTGATTGGTTTCGTCGTGCGCGTGCAGCTTAGTCGAACGCTTAACGTATTTACCGTAGATCGGGTGCTTAACGCGACGCTCGATCAGTACGGTGATGGTTTTGTCCATCTTGTCGCTGACAACACGGCCAGTCAGCGTACGGACAGTCTTTTCGGCTTCAGCCATGATCACTTACCTGCCTGCTGGTTGAGCACAGTCTTCACGCGAGCGATGTCACGCTTAACTTGCGAGAGCAGATGCGACTGCCCCAACTGGCCAGTTGCTTTCTGCATGCGCAGATTGAACTGGTCGCGCAGCAAGCCGAGCAGTTGCTCGTTCAGCTGCTGTGCGGATTTTTCACGAAGTTCATTCGCTTTCATCACATCACCGTCCGTTTAACAAAGGAGGTGGCGAGCGGCAGCTTTGCAGCAGCCAGGGCGAAAGCCTCACGCGCCAGCTCTTCAGAAACACCCTCGATTTCATACAGGACTTTGCCTGGCTGAATCTGGGCAACCCAGTATTCGACGTTACCCTTACCTTTACCCATCCGAACTTCGAGTGGCTTCTTGGAAATAGGCTTGTCCGGGAATACACGGATCCAGATCTTGCCGCCACGTTTCACGTGACGGGTCAGAGCACGACGCGCTGACTCGATCTGACGAGCGGTGAGACGACCACGAGCAACAGACTTCAGCGCGAACTCGCCGAAGCTGACTTTGCTACCGCGCAACGCCAGACCACGGTTGTGGCCGGTCATCTGCTTGCGGAACTTCGTACGCTTTGGTTGCAACATTTGGCGTACCCCTTACTTAGCAGCTTTTTTACGAGGCGCTGGTGCTTGTGGTTTCAGTTCTTCTTGGCGACCACCAATTACTTCGCCTTTGAAGATCCAAACCTTTACACCGATCACACCGTAAGTGGTGTGAGCTTCGTAGTTGGCATAGTCGATGTCGGCACGCAGGGTGTGCAGTGGCACACGACCTTCGCGATACCATTCAGTACGTGCGATTTCAGCACCGCCGAGACGACCGCTCACTTGGATTTTGATGCCTTTGGCACCAATGCGCATGGCGTTCTGTACTGCGCGCTTCATAGCGCGACGGAACATTACACGACGCTCCAGCTGCTGAGCTACGCTCTGCGCAACCAGCATACCGTCGAGCTCCGGCTTGCGGATCTCTTCGATATTGATGTGCACAGGCACACCCATTTGCTTGGTCAGGTCCTGACGCAGCTTCTCAACATCTTCACCTTTCTTCCCGATAACGATACCTGGACGAGCGGTGTGGATGGTGATGCGTGCAGTTTGAGCCGGACGATGGATATCGATACGGCTTACGGACGCGCTTTTTAGTTTGTCTTGGAGATACTCACGCACATTCAGATCTGCGAGCAAATAGTCCGCATAAGTCCGACCGTCTGCGTACCAGACGGAGGTGTGCTCCTTGACGATTCCCAGGCGAATGCCAATGGGATGTACTTTCTGACCCATCTCTTCGACTCCGTTACTTGTCAGCAACCTTGACAGTGATATGGCAAGACCGCTTGACGATGCGATCAGCACGGCCTTTGGCACGTGGCATGATGCGCTTCAGCGAACGCCCTTCGTTGACGAAAACGGTGCTGACCTTCAGGTCATCAACGTCTGCGCCTTCGTTATGCTCGGCGTTGGCTACGGCCGACTCCAGCACTTTTTTCATGATCTCGGCGGCTTTCTTACTGCTGAAAGCCAACAGGTTGAGCGCTTCGCCCACCTTCTTCCCGCGGATCTGGTCGGCGACCAAGCGGGCTTTCTGGGCGGAGATTCGAGCGCCCGACAACTTAGCGGCTACTTCCATTTCCTAACCCCTTAACGCTTGGCTTTCTTGTCAGCCACGTGCCCGCGATAGTTACGGGTACCGGCGAACTCGCCCAGTTTGTGGCCGACCATGTCTTCGTTCACGAGAACTGGGACGTGCTGACGACCGTTGTGTACTGCGATGGTCAGACCGACCATTTGTGGCAGGATCATCGAACGACGCGACCAGGTTTTCACCGGTTTGCGATCATTCTTTTCCGCCGCCACTTCGATCTTCTTCAGTAGGTGAAGATCGATAAAAGGACCTTTTTTCAGAGAACGTGGCACTGTCGTATCCCTCTATTTACTTGCGACGACGGACGATCATTTTGTCGGTACGCTTATTACCACGAGTCTTCGCGCCCTTAGTCGGGAAGCCCCATGGCGATACCGGATGACGACCACCAGAGGTACGACCTTCACCACCACCATGTGGGTGGTCAACCGGGTTCATGGCAACACCACGAACGGTTGGGCGAACGCCACGCCAGCGTTTGGCACCAGCTTTACCCAGCGAACGCAGGCTGTGCTCGGAGTTCGAGACTTCGCCCAGGGTCGCACGGCATTCAGCCAGCACTTTACGCATCTCACCAGAACGCAGACGCAGGGTCACGTAGACACCTTCACGAGCGATCAGCTGAGCCGAAGCACCAGCGGAACGAGCGATCTGAGCGCCTTTACCTGGCTTCAATTCGATGCCGTGTACGGTGCTACCAACTGGAATGTTGCGCAGCTGCAGAGCGTTGCCCGGCTTGATCGGTGCCAGAGCACCTGCGATCAGCTGGTCGCCAGCGCTCACGCCTTTAGGGGCGATGATGTAGCGACGCTCGCCATCTGCGTACAGCAGCAGAGCGATGTGAGCAGTACGGTTTGGATCGTATTCGATACGCTCGACAGTGGCAGCGATGCCATCTTTGTCGTTGCGACGGAAGTCGACCAGACGGTAATGCTGCTTATGACCACCACCAACGTGACGCGTGGTAATGCGGCCATTGTTGTTACGACCACCAGACTTCGATTTTTTCTCGAGCAGCGGTGCGTGAGGAGCGCCTTTATGCAGCTCCTGGTTGACCACCTTGACCACAAAACGGCGGCCAGGGGAAGTCGGTTTGCATTTAACGATTGCCATGATGCACCCCTTCCTTACTCAGCACTGCTGCTGAAATCGAGATCTTGGCCTGGCTGAAGGGAGATAACTGCCTTCTTCCAGTCATTACGCTTGCCCAGACCGCGAGCAGTGCGCTTGCTCTTACCCAGAACATTCAGGGTAGTAACACGCTCTACTTTCACGCTGAACAGGCTTTCGACGGCCTTCTTGATTTCCAGCTTGGTTGCATCAGTAGCAACCTTGAAAACGAACTGGCCTTTCTTGTCTGCCAGAACCGTAGCCTTCTCGGAAACGTGCGGGCCAAGCAGAACTTTAAATACGCGTTCCTGGTTCATCCCAGCAGCTCCTCGAATTTCTTCACGGCCGACACGGTGATCAACACCTTGTCGTATGCGATCAGACTAACTGGATCGGAACCTTGCACGTCACGTACATCAACGTGTGGCAGGTTGCGAGCAGCCAGGTACAGGTTCTGATCAACAGCGTCCGACACGATCAGAACGTCGGTCAGGCTCATGTTGTTCAGTTTGCCCAGCAGGTCTTTGGTTTTCGGGGTTTCAACAGCGAAATCCTGAACCACAACCAGACGATCAGTACGCACCAGCTCAGCAAGGATGGAACGCATTGCTGCGCGGTACATCTTCTTGTTCAGCTTCTGAGAGTGATCCTGAGGACGAGCTGCAAAAGTGGTACCGCCGCCACGCCAGATTGGGCTACGGATAGTACCGGCACGAGCACGGCCAGTACCTTTCTGACGCCATGGGCGCTTGCCGCCACCGGAAACGTCGGAACGGGTCTTTTGCTGCTTGCTACCCTGACGGCCGCCAGCCATGTAGGCCACGACTGCTTGGTGAACCAGCGTCTCGTTGAATTCGCCGCCAAATGTCAGTTCGGAAACTTCGATCGCTTGAGCGTCATTTACATTTAATTGCATGTCAGCTTCCCCTTAACCGCGAGCCTTGGCTGCTGGACGTACAACCACGTTGCCGCCAGTAGCGCCAGGAACAGCGCCCTTGACCAACAACAGATTGCGTTCAGCGTCCACGCGCACTACTTCGAGGGACTGCACGGTCACGCGCTCAGCGCCCATATGACCGGACATTTTTTTGCCCTTGAATACACGACCAGGAGTCTGGCACTGGCCGATAGAGCCTGGAACGCGGTGGGATACGGAGTTACCGTGGGTGTTATCTTGCCCGCGGAAGTTCCAACGCTTGATCGTACCCTGGAAGCCTTTACCTTTGGACTGACCGGTTACATCAACCAGTTGACCAGCGGCGAAGAGTTCAGCTTTGATCAGATCGCCGGCCTGGTACTCGCCTTCTTCAAGGCGGAATTCCATTACGGTACGACCAGCGGCAACGTTCGCCTTGGCGAAGTGGCCAGCCTGAGCTGCTGTTACACGCGAAGCGCGACGCTCGCCGACAGTGACTTGCACTGCACGATAGCCATCGGTTTCTTCAGTTTTGAACTGGGTGACGCGATTCGGCTCGATCTCAATGACCGTGACCGGAATGGAGACACCTTCTTCGGTGAAAATACGGGTCATACCGCATTTACGACCGACTACACCAATAGTCATGTTGTAAACCTCATGAGTGTACGGGGCTTTCACCCGCTATGGCCGCCCATTTCAGAGCGTTACACGACCAAGACAGAGTCTTAGCCGAGGCTGATCTGCACTTCCACACCGGCCGCAAGATCAAGCTTCATAAGAGCATCAACGGTTTTATCCGTTGGCTGGACGATGTCCAGAACGCGCTTATGAGTACGGATCTCGTACTGGTCACGCGCGTCTTTGTTGACGTGCGGGGAGACCAGAACGGTGAACCGCTCTTTACGGGTAGGCAGTGGAATTGGACCACGCACTTGAGCACCAGTACGTTTCGCGGTTTCCACGATTTCCTGGGTTGATTGGTCGATCAGGCGATGGTCAAAAGCCTTCAACCTGATACGGATTTGCTGATTTTGCATTGGATTTCAGACTCCGGCTGCTATTCCCACCGGGCGCAATACGCCCGTTAAAAGGAGGCGCAATTCTATAGACGCCCCAGATAGGTGTCAACCCAATAAAAAAGCCCCCGCTGAGCGGGGGCTTTTTCAAAGCATCAAGCTATCTCGATGAAGAGATTACTCGATGATTTTTGCTACAACGCCAGCACCAACGGTACGGCCGCCTTCGCGGATTGCGAAGCGCAGACCGTCTTCCATTGCGATGGTTTTGATCAGGGTAACAGTCATTTGAATGTTATCGCCTGGCATTACCATTTCAACGCCTTCCGGCAGCTCGCAGTTACCAGTCACGTCAGTAGTACGGAAGTAGAACTGTGGACGGTAGCCTTTGAAGAACGGAGTGTGACGACCGCCTTCTTCCTTGCTCAGAACGTAAACTTCTGCGGTGAACTTGGTGTGCGGCTTAACCGAACCTGGCTTGACCAGAACCTGGCCACGCTCAACGTCGTCACGCTTGGTACCACGCAGCAGAACGCCGCAGTTCTCGCCAGCACGACCTTCGTCGAGCAGCTTGCGGAACATTTCAACACCGGTGCAGGTGGTGGTGGTGGTGTCACGCAGACCAACGATTTCCAGCGCATCCTGAACGCGAACGATACCGCGCTCGATACGACCAGTTACAACAGTACCGCGACCGGAGATCGAGAATACGTCTTCGATTGGCATCAGGAACGGCTTGTCGATAGCACGCTCTGGCTCTGGGATGTAGCTGTCCAGAGTTTCTACCAGCTTCTTGACAGCGGTAGTGCCCATTTCGTTGTCGTCTTTGCCTTCCAGCGCCATACGAGCGGAACCGATGATGATTGGAGTGTCATCACCTGGGAAGTCGTAAGTGCTCAGCAGGTCGCGCACTTCCATCTCAACCAGTTCCAGCAGCTCAGCGTCGTCTACCAGGTCAGCCTTGTTCAGGAAAACCACGATGTACGGAACGCCTACCTGACGGGACAGCAGGATGTGCTCACGGGTTTGTGGCATCGGACCATCAGCGGCCGAGCAAACCAGGATCGCGCCGTCCATCTGGGCAGCACCGGTGATCATGTTCTTCACGTAGTCAGCGTGACCTGGGCAGTCAACGTGAGCGTAGTGACGAATGTTCGAGTTGTACTCGACGTGCGCGGTGTTGATGGTGATACCACGAGCTTTTTCTTCTGGCGCGCTGTCGATCTTGTCGAATTCAACGACTGCCGAACCGAAAACTTCGGAGCAGACGCGAGTCAGAGCTGCGGTCAGAGTGGTTTTACCGTGGTCAACGTGACCGATGGTGCCAACGTTGACGTGCGGAAGGGAACGATCAAATTTTTCTTTAGCCACGACAATTAACTCCTAGCCTAAAGGGGGCTGAATCAGCCTTGTTTTTTGGTAACGGTTTCGACGATGTGCGACGGAGCCGTATCGTATTTTTTGAATTCCATAGAGTAGCTTGCGCGACCCTGGGACATGGAACGAACGTCGGTCGCATAACCGAACATTTCACCCAGCGGAACTTCGGCGCGGATTACCTTGCCGGAGACCGTGTCTTCCATACCCTGAATCATGCCACGACGACGGTTAAGGTCGCCCATCACATCACCCATATAGTCTTCAGGCGTAACAACCTCTACCGCCATGATCGGCTCGAGCAACTCACCACCGCCCTTCTGGGCCAGTTGCTTGGTCGCCATGGAAGCAGCCACCTTGAACGCCATCTCGTTGGAGTCGACGTCGTGGTAGGAACCATCGAATACGGTAGCCTTCAGGCCGATCAGCGGATAACCGGCAACGACGCCGTTTTTCATCTGCTCTTCGATACCCTTCTGGATAGCCGGGATGTATTCCTTAGGAACCACACCACCTACCACTTCGTTCAGGAATTGCAGACCTTCCTGACCTTCGTCAGCAGGAGCAAAACGGATCCAGCAATGACCGAACTGGCCACGACCGCCGGACTGACGAACGAACTTGCCTTCGATTTCGCAATTCTTCGTGATGCGCTCACGGTACGAAACTTGAGGCTTGCCGATGTTGGCTTCAACGTTGAACTCACGGCGCATCCGGTCAACCAGGATGTCCAGGTGCAACTCACCCATACCAGAGATGATCGTTTGACCAGTCTCTTCATCGGTTTTGACGCGGAAAGACGGGTCTTCCTGAGCGAGCTTGCCCAGAGCGATACCCATTTTTTCCTGGTCATCCTTGGTCTTGGGCTCTACGGCAACCGAAATAACCGGCTCCGGGAAGTCCATGCGAACCAGGATGATTGGCTTTTCAGCGTTGCAGAGGGTTTCACCAGTGGTGACGTCCTTCATGCCGATCAGGGCCGCGATGTCACCAGCGCGTACTTCCTTGATCTCTTCGCGGGCGTTTGCGTGCATTTGCACCATACGACCCACACGCTCTTTCTTGCCTTTGACCGAGTTGATCACGCCGTCGCCGGAGTTCAACACGCCCGAGTAAACACGGACGAAGGTCAGAGTACCCACGAATGGGTCGGTAGCGATCTTGAACGCCAACGCCGCGAACGGCTCGTCGTCGCTTGCATGACGCTCCATTTCCTCTTCCTCGTTATCAGGGTTGGAACCCTTGATAGCAGGAATGTCGGTTGGAGCAGGCAGGAAGTCGATAACGGCGTCGAGAACCAGGGGAACGCCCTTGTTCTTGAAGGAAGAACCGCAAACGGCCAGAACGATTTCGCCGGCGATAGTACGCTGACGCAGAGCAGCCTTGATCTCTTCGATCGACAGCTCTTCGCCTTCCAGGTACTTGTTCATCAGCTCTTCGTTGGCTTCGGCTGCAGCCTCAACCATGTTGTTGCGCCACTCTTCGGCTTGCTCCAGCAGCTCGGCAGGGATGTCCTTGCGAACAGGGACCATACCTTTGTCGGAGTCATTCCAGTAGACAGCTTGCATGTTGATCAGATCGATCTGACCCTGGAAGTTGTCTTCGGAACCGATGGCCAACTGGATCGGCACCGGAGTGTGACCCAGACGCTGCTTGATCTGACCGATCACGCGCAGGAAGTTGGCGCCAGCACGGTCCATCTTGTTGACGTAAACAAGACGTGGAACACCGTACTTGTTGGCTTGACGCCATACGGTTTCCGACTGCGGTTCAACGCCCGAGGTACCGCAGAACACAACGACAGCGCCGTCGAGCACACGCAGGGAACGTTCTACTTCAATGGTGAAGTCTACGTGGCCCGGGGTATCGATGACGTTGAAGCGATGCTCGTGCGGGTACTGCTTCTCGGAACCCTTCCAGAAGGCGGTAATGGCAGCAGAAGTAATGGTAATACCACGCTCCTGCTCCTGCACCATCCAGTCTGTGGTCGCGGCGCCGTCATGCACCTCGCCCATTTTGTGACTTTTGCCCGTGTAAAAAAGGACGCGCTCGGTGGTGGTGGTTTTACCAGCATCCACGTGAGCGACGATACCGATGTTACGGTAGCGGCTAATCGGAGTAGTACGAGCCATAAAGCCCTCGCAAAATTAGTAAAGCTAAAATTAGAAGCGGTAGTGCGAGAAAGCTTTGTTGGCTTCAGCCATACGGTGCACGTCTTCACGCTTCTTAACTGCAGCACCTTTACCTTCAGCAGCATCCAGCAGTTCGCCAGCCAAACGCAGAGCCATGGACTTCTCGCCGCGCTTGCGGGCGAAGTCTACCAACCAGCGCATTGCCAGAGCGTTACGACGCGAAGGACGAACTTCGACCGGAACCTGGTAAGTAGCACCACCAACGCGGCGCGACTTCACTTCGACCAGCGGAGCGATGGCGTCGAGTGCTTTTTCGAAGAGTTCCAGGGGATCGGTGCCGTTCTTACGAGCTGCAACGGTTTCCAGGGCACCATAAACGATACGCTCGGCAACGGCTTTCTTGCCGCTTTCCATAACGTGGTTCATGAATTTGGCGAGGATTTGGCTTCCGTATTTCGGATCGTCCAGAATCTCACGCTTTGCTGCTACGCGACGTCTTGGCATTGATAAGCCCTCAAACGGTCTTCAGGTTAGTTCGGAACAGATCCCGGGGGATGCGTGCCCGACCTTACTCTTATCGACTCAATAAATTAAAAAACTGCAAAGCAACCGATTACTTCGGACGCTTGGTACCGTACTTCGAACGACCCTGGTTACGACCTTTGACACCGGAAGTATCCAACGAACCGCGAACGGTGTGGTAACGAACACCTGGCAAGTCTTTTACACGACCGCCACGGATCAGTACCACGCTGTGCTCTTGCAGGTTGTGGCCTTCACCACCGATGTACGAGGAAACCTCGAAACCGTTGGTCAGACGCACACGGCATACTTTACGCAGTGCCGAGTTAGGTTTTTTCGGCGTAGTGGTGTACACACGGGTGCACACGCCACGACGTTGCGGGCAGTTCTGCAGCGCAGGTACGTCGGATTTCTCGACGATACGCTTACGCGGCTGACGTACCAGCTGGTTGATAGTTGCCATCTACTAGCTCCACTGTTGTCTTGCGACGCTATTGTCTTGCAAGAAAAGCAAAATGGCAGGAACGCATTCCCGCCAAATTTAGGGGTACAAGAGTCTAAAGAGGATCTTGCCCCCAGTCAAGGCAAGGCCCCGACCTCCCCGCTCATCCAACCTCGACAAATTGTCGCGATTCGATGAACGGAAAGACCAGGGCCCTACACTCATTTATCGCAGAACTCAGTTACCGCTCGAGTTCAGCGCTTCGGTCAGTGCAGCTTCCACTTCACTGGCGCTTACGCGCAGCGGCTTGTCTGCATCGCGGCGACGCTTACGCTCGCTGTGATAAGCCAGGCCGGTACCGGCCGGGATCAGACGACCCACGACCACGTTTTCTTTCAGGCCGCGCAGGTAATCGCGCTTGCCGGTTACCGCCGCTTCGGTCAGTACACGGGTGGTTTCCTGGAAGGAAGCCGCCGAGATGAACGATTCGGTGGACAACGACGCCTTGGTGATGCCGAGCAGCACGCGAGTGAACTTGGAGACGAACTTGTCCTCCGTGGCCAGACGCTCGTTTTCTACCAGTACGTGAGTCAGTTCCATCTGGTCGCCCTTGATGAAGCTGGAATCGCCGGACTCGGAGATCTCAACTTTACGCAGCATCTGACGCAGGATGGTCTCGATGTGCTTGTCGTTGATCTTCACGCCTTGCAGACGGTAAACGTCCTGGATCTCGTTCACGATGTACTTGGCCAGCGCACTCACACCCAGCAGACGCAGGATGTCGTGTGGATCGCTCGGACCGTCGGAGATAACTTCGCCGCGGTTGACCTGTTCGCCTTCGAACACGTTCAGGTGACGCCACTTCGGAATCAGCTCTTCATACGGATCGCTGCCGTCGTTCGGAGTGATAACCAGACGGCGCTTGCCCTTGGTTTCCTTGCCGAACGCGATGGTGCCGCTGACTTCAGCCAGAATCGAGGCTTCTTTCGGACGACGAGCTTCGAACAAGTCGGCAACGCGCGGCAGACCACCGGTGATGTCACGGGTCTTCGAAGTCTCTTGCGGAATACGAGCGATAACATCACCGATCGCAATCTTCGCACCGTCAGCCACACCGACCAGGGCGTTGGCTGGCAGGAAGTACTGAGCGGTAACGTCAGTACCTGGCAGCAACAGATCCTTGCCGTTGTCGTCGACCATCTTCACGGCTGGACGGATGTCCTTGCCAGCAGCTGGACGATCTTTCGGATCGAGAACTTCAATGTTGGTCATACCGGTCAATTCGTCAGTCTGACGCTTGATCGTGATGCCTTCTTCCATGCCCACGTAGGTCACGGTACCTTTCATTTCGGTAACGATCGGGTGAGTGTGTGGGTCCCACTTGGCCACGATGGCGCCAGCGTCGACCTTGTCACCTTCTTTAACCGAAATCACGGCACCGTACGGCAGCTTGTAGCGCTCACGCTCACGACCGAAGTCGTCGGCGATTGCCAGCTCACCGGAACGGGACACCGCAACCAGGTGGCCATCCACTCGCTCAACGTGCTTCAGGTTGTGCAGACGGACGGTACCGCCATTCTTCACCTGAACGCTGTCGGCTGCGGAGGTCCGGCTTGCCGCACCACCGATGTGGAACGTACGCATCGTCAGCTGGGTACCCGGCTCACCGATGGACTGGGCAGCGATAACGCCAACCGATTCACCGATGTTCACCTGGTGACCACGAGCCAGATCACGGCCGTAGCACTTGGCGCAAATGCCATAGCGGGTTTCGCAACTGATCGGCGAACGCACGATCACTTCGTCGATGCTGTTCAGCTCGATGAACTCGACCCACTTCTCGTCTACCAGAGTGCCGGCAGGAACGATGACGTCCTCGGTACCTGGCTTGAATACGTCACGGGCAATGACTCGACCCAATACGCGCTCACCCAACGGCTCAACAACGTCACCGCCTTCAATGTGCGGAGTCATCAGCAGGCCATGTTCGGTGCCGCAATCGATCTCGGTCACGACCAGATCCTGCGCCACGTCTACCAGACGACGAGTCAGGTAACCGGAGTTCGCAGTTTTCAACGCGGTATCCGCCAGACCTTTACGAGCACCGTGAGTGGAGATGAAGTACTGAAGTACGCTCAAACCTTCACGGAAGTTCGCAGTAATCGGCGTTTCGATGATGGAACCGTCCGGCTTGGCCATCAGGCCACGCATACCGGCGAGCTGACGGATCTGCGCAGCAGAACCCCGTGCGCCCGAGTCGGCCATCATGTACATCGAGTTGAAGGACTCCTGGTCGACTTCATCACCATGACGGTCGATGACTTTCTCTTTCGAGAGGTTGGCCATCATCGCCTTGGAAACTTCGTCGTTCGCCTTGGACCAAAGGTCGATGACCTTGTTGTACTTCTCGCCCTGGGTTACCAGGCCGGAGGCGTACTGGCTTTCGATCTCTTTCACTTCATCGGTGGCAGCACCGATGATGCGGGCTTTTTCATCCGGGATAACGAAGTCGTTAACACCGATGGAAACGCCGGAAATGGTCGAATAGGCAAAACCGGTGTACATCAACTGGTCAGCGAAGATCACGGTCTCTTTCAGACCGACAACGCGGTAGCACTGGTTGATCAGCTTGGAGATCGCCTTCTTCTTCATCGGCAGGTTGACGACGTCGAAGGACAGACCTTTTGGCACAACCTGGAACAGCAGCGCACGGCCGACAGTGGTGTCGACGATACGGGTGCTGGTTACGCTGCCGCCATCACGATCGTTGACGGTTTCGTTGATCCGCACCTTGACCTTGGCGTGCAGTGCGGCTTCGCCGGCACGGAACACACGGTCAACTTCCTGCAGATCCGCGAACACACGACCTTCGCCCTTGGCGTTGATCGCTTCACGAGTCATGTAGTACAGACCCAATACAACGTCCTGCGACGGAACGATGATTGGCTCACCGTTGGCTGGCGACAGAATGTTGTTGGTCGACATCATCAACGCACGCGCTTCCAGCTGGGCTTCCAGCGTCAGCGGTACGTGCACGGCCATTTGGTCGCCGTCGAAGTCGGCGTTGTACGCAGCACAGACCAGAGGGTGCAGCTGGATAGCCTTGCCTTCGATCAGTACCGGTTCAAACGCCTGGATACCCAGACGGTGAAGGGTCGGTGCACGGTTGAGGAGAACCGGGTGTTCGCGAATCACTTCAGCGAGAACGTCCCAGACTTCCGGCAGCTCGCGCTCGACCATCTTCTTCGCAGCCTTGATGGTGGTTGCGAGACCACGCATTTCCAGCTTGCCGAAAATGAACGGCTTGAACAGCTCGAGAGCCATTTTCTTCGGCAGACCGCACTGGTGCAGACGCAGGGTCGGGCCTACGGTAATTACCGAACGACCGGAGTAGTCAACACGCTTACCGAGCAAGTTCTGACGGAAACGACCTTGCTTACCCTTGATCATGTCGGCCAGGGATTTCAGAGGACGCTTGTTGGAACCGGTGATGGCGCGACCACGGCGACCGTTGTCGAGCAGTGCATCGACCGCTTCCTGCAACATACGCTTTTCGTTGCGCACGATGATGTCCGGAGCGGACAGATCAAGCAGGCGCTTCAAGCGGTTGTTACGGTTGATCACTCGACGATACAGATCGTTGAGGTCGGATGTCGCGAAGCGACCGCCATCCAGTGGAACCAGTGGACGCAGATCTGGCGGCAGAACCGGCAGAACGGTCAGCACCATCCACTCTGGCAAGTTGCCGGAACCCTGGAAGGCTTCCATCAACTTCAGACGCTTGGACAGCTTCTTGATTTTGGTTTCGGAGTTGGTTTGCGGAATTTCTTCGCGCAGACGGCCAATCTCGTGCTCCAGGTCGATAGCGTGCAGCAGTTCGCGGACCGCTTCAGCACCCATGCGGGCATCGAAATCGTCACCGAACTCTTCCAGCGCTTCGAAGTACTGCTCGTCGTTGAGCAACTGACCTTTTTCAAGGGTGGTCATGCCTGGATCGATAACGACATAGCTCTCGAAGTAGAGAACACGTTCGATATCACGCAGGGTCATGTCCATCAGCAAGCCGATACGCGACGGCAGCGACTTCAGGAACCAGATGTGGGCAACAGGCGAAGCCAGCTCGATGTGCGCCATGCGCTCACGACGCACCTTGGCCAGTGCGACTTCAACACCGCACTTCTCGCAGATCACGCCACGGTGCTTCAAGCGCTTGTACTTACCGCACAGGCACTCGTAATCCTTTACCGGGCCAAAGATCTTGGCGCAGAACAGGCCGTCACGCTCGGGTTTGAACGTACGGTAGTTGATGGTTTCCGGCTTTTTAACTTCACCGAACGACCACGAACGGATCATCTCAGGCGATGCCAGTCCAATACGGATGGCGTCGAACTCTTCGACTTGACCCTGGTTTTTCAGCAAATTCAGTAGGTCTTTCAAGGCCTTTCCTCCTGGCGGAGCAGAGAGCGGGCAATCCTGCCCCGCTCTCGATTCGCGTCACGTGTTATTCGGTTTCCAGATCGATATCGATGCCGAGGGAACGAATTTCCTTGATCAACACGTTGAAGGACTCGGGCATGCCCGGCTCCATACGGTGATCGCCGTCCACGATGTTTTTGTACATCTTGGTCCGACCGTTCACATCGTCCGACTTCACTGTGAGCATTTCTTGCAGAGTGTAAGCAGCACCGTATGCTTCCAGTGCCCAGACCTCCATCTCCCCGAAACGCTGACCACCGAACTGCGCCTTACCACCCAGCGGCTGCTGGGTAACCAGGCTGTACGAACCGGTAGAACGAGCGTGCATCTTGTCGTCTACCAAGTGGTTCAGCTTCAGCATGTACATGTAGCCAACGGTAACCGGGCGCTCGAACTTGTTGCCGGTACGGCCGTCAGTCAGTTGCATCTGGCCGCTCTCTGGCAGGTCTGCCAGTTTCAGCATGGCCTTGATTTCAACTTCCTTGGCACCGTCGAATACCGGAGTGGCCATTGGAACGCCGTTGCGCAGGTTTTGAGCCAGATCCAGGATTTCCTGGTCAGAGAACGTGTCCAGCGCTTCGTTACGGCCGCCGATCTGGTTGTAGATCTCATCCAGGAAGGTACGCAGTTCAGCAACCTTACGCTGTTCTTCAACCATGCGGTTGATCTTCTCGCCCAGACCTTTGGCCGCGAGGCCCAGGTGGGTTTCAAGGATCTGACCAACGTTCATACGCGAAGGTACGCCCAACGGGTTGAGGACCACATCGACCGGCGTGCCGTTGGCATCGTGCGGCATGTCTTCAACCGGCATGATCACGGAGACCACACCCTTGTTACCGTGACGACCGGCCATCTTGTCGCCCGGCTGGATGCGACGACGGATTGCCAGGTAGACCTTGACGATTTTCAGCACGCCTGGAGCCAGGTCATCGCCCTGCTGCAGTTTGCGCTTCTTGTCTTCGAACTTGTCGTCCAGCAGACGGCGGCGATCAACGATGTAGGCCTGAGCCTTCTCGAGCTGCTCGTTCAGAGCGTCTTCGGCCATGCGCAGTTTGAACCACTGGCCATGTTCGAGACCGTCGAGGACTTCGTCGGTGATGTCCTGACCTTTCTTCAGACCGGCGCCGCCTTCGGCTTTGTGGCCGACCAGAGCGGAACGCAGACGTTCGAAAGTTGCACCTTCGACGATACGGAACTCTTCGTTGAGGTCCTTGCGGATCTCGTCGAGCTGGCTCTTCTCGATCGACAGGGCACGGCTGTCACGCTCAACGCCATCACGGGTGAACACCTGAACGTCGATGACAGTACCCTTGGTACCGGTTGGTACACGCAGGGAGGTGTCTTTGACGTCGCTGGCCTTCTCACCGAAGATCGCACGCAGCAGTTTTTCTTCCGGCGTCAGTTGGGTCTCGCCTTTCGGAGTGACCTTACCAACCAGAATGTCGCCTGGGCCAACTTCGGCGCCGACGTAAACGATACCGGCTTCGTCCAGCTTGTTCAGTGCAGCCTCACCCACGTTCGGGATGTCCGCAGTGATTTCCTCTGGGCCAAGCTTGGTGTCACGGGCCACACAGGTCAGTTCCTGAATGTGGATCGTGGTGAAACGGTCTTCCTGAACCACACGCTCGGACAGGCAGATGGAGTCTTCGAAGTTGAAGCCGTTCCATGCCATGAACGCGATGCGCATGTTCTGACCCAGCGCCAGTTCACCCATATCGGTGGACGGACCGTCAGCCATGATGTCACTGCGCTGTACCCGATCACCCTTGCGCACCAGCGGACGCTGATTGATGCAGGTGTTCTGGTTGGAGCGGGTGTACTTGGTCAGGTTGTAGATGTCGACACCCGCTTCACCGGTCTCGACTTCATCATCAGCAACACGAACCACGATACGGCTGGCGTCGACGGAATCGATAACGCCGCCACGACGAGCCACGACGCAAACGCCGGAGTCACGAGCTACGTTACGCTCCATGCCGGTACCGACCAGCGGCTTGTCAGCACGCAGGGTAGGTACAGCTTGACGCTGCATGTTCGAACCCATCAACGCACGGTTGGCGTCGTCGTGCTCGAGGAACGGGATCAGCGACGCGGCGACCGAAACTACCTGCTTCGGCGACACGTCCATCAAGGTGACGTCTTCCGGCGCCTTGACGGTGAACTCGTTCAGGTGACGAACAGCTACCAGCTCGTCGATCAGGACTTTCTTGTCGCTCATCGTTGCCGAAGCCTGTGCGATCACGTGATCGGCTTCTTCGATAGCGGACAGGAATACGATCTCGTCAGTGACCAGAGCGTCTTTCACCACACGGTACGGGCTTTCCAGGAAGCCGTACTGGTTGGTGCGCGCATAGGCGGCCAGGGAGTTGATCAGACCAATGTTCGGACCTTCCGGCGTTTCGATCGGGCATACACGACCGTAGTGAGTCGGGTGTACGTCACGCACTTCAAAGCCAGCACGCTCACGGGTCAGACCACCTGGGCCGAGTGCAGAAACACGACGCTTGTGGGTGATCTCGGACAGCGGGTTGTTCTGGTCCATGAACTGGGACAGCTGGCTGGAACCGAAGAACTCCTTCACCGCCGCAGCCACTGGCTTGGCGTTGATCAGGTCTTGCGGCATCAGGCCTTCGCTTTCAGCCATCGACAGACGCTCTTTGACCGCACGCTCAACACGCACCAGGCCAACGCGGAACTGGTTCTCGGCCATTTCGCCTACACAGCGAACACGACGGTTACCCAGGTGGTCGATGTCATCGACGATGCCCTTGCCGTTGCGGATGTCGACCAGAGTCTTCAGCACCGCGACGATGTCTTCCTTGCACAGCACGCCCGAACCTTCGATTTCGGTGCGACCGATACGACGGTTGAACTTCATCCGGCCGACCGCAGACAGGTCATAGCGCTCAGGGCTGAAGAACAGGTTGTTGAACAGGGTCTCGGCAGCGTCTTTGGTCGGCGGCTCGCCTGGACGCATCATGCGATAGATCTCGACCAGCGCTTCCAGTTGGTTGGCGGTGGAATCGATCTTCAGCGTGTCGGAAATGAACGGACCGCAGTCGATGTCGTTGGTGTACAGAGTCTCGATGCGGACAACACCGGCCTTGGCAATCTTCGCCAGGATCTCGGTGTTCAGCTCGGTATTGCACTCAGCCAGGATTTCGCCGGTTGCCGGATGCACGATGACCTTGGCGGTGGTGCGACCCAGGACGTAGTCCAGAGGCACTTCCAGCTCTTTGATCCCGGCTTTTTCCAGCTGGTTGATGTGGCGAGCGGTAATACGACGACCCTGCTCGACAATCACCTTGCCTTTGTCATCCTGGATGTCCAGGACCGCAATTTCACCACGCAGGCGCTGAGGCACCAGCTCCAGGCTCAGGCTCTCGCCCTTCACGTGGAAAACGTTGGTAGTGTAGAACGCGTCCAGCACTTCCTCGGTGGTATAGCCAAGCGCGCGCAGCAATACCGACGCAGGCAATTTGCGACGACGGTCGATACGTACGAACACGCAGTCTTTCGGGTCGAACTCGAAGTCCAGCCACGAACCGCGGTAAGGAATGATACGTGCCGAGTACAGCAGCTTGCCGGAGCTGTGCGTCTTGCCACGGTCGTGGTCGAAGAACACGCCCGGGGAACGGTGCAGCTGGGAAACGATTACACGCTCGGTACCGTTGATTACGAAGGTACCGTTTTCAGTCATCAGGGGGATTTCACCCATGTAGACTTCTTGCTCTTTGATGTCCTTGATCGCTTTGTTCGACGATTCTTTGTCGAAAATGATCAGGCGCACTTTTACCCGCAAAGGTACGGCGTAAGTCACACCGCGCAATACGCATTCTTTGACATCAAATGCCGGTTCGCCCAGGCGATAACCCACGTACTCCAGGGCAGCATTGCCGGAGTAGCTGATGATCGGGAAAACGGATTTGAAGGCCGCATGCAGGCCCACGTCGCGGAACTGATCTTTAGTCGCTCCCGCTTGCAAGAATTCACGATACGAATCCAGCTGGATGGCCAGGAGGTACGGCACATCCATGACGTCCGGCAACTTGCTAAAGTCCTTGCGGATACGTTTTTTCTCAGTATATGAGTAAGCCATCAGCGTTCCCCAGCTTGGTCACCTGCTTGTTTGGCCCCTCCCGACGGGAGCAGCCAGAAAATCGTGCAAACCCCATGGTTTGCGCCACCACATCGGGTGGTTACAGCTCGCTATCAGCACCAACCCAGTCGGTTGCCAATAACGGAAAAAGGCCGGTGGCAAGAGCCACCAGCCATCAGCCTGTCGCTTAACGCTCGGGCTGGAGGAGCAAAGTCGAAGCTTACTTCAGCTCGACTTTAGCGCCTGCTTCTTCCAGCTTCTTCTTAGCGTCTTCAGCAGCTTCTTTCGAAACGCCTTCAGCTACAACCTGAGGAGCGCCGTCGACTTTCTCTTTGGCTTCTTTCAGGCCCAGACCAGTCAGTTCACGAACTGCCTTGATCACGTTTACTTTCTTTTCGCCAGCTTCGAGCAGAACAACGTTGAACTCGGTTTGCTCTTCAACAACAGCGGCAGCAGCAGCTGGACCAGCGGAAGCGACAGCAGCGGTCACGCCGAAGGTTTCTTCCATTGCTTTGATCAGCTCAACAACTTCCAGAACGGTTTTCTGGCCGATTGCTTCGATGATTTGTTCGTTAGTCAGAGACATGACTTGAATCCTGTATTGGGGTGACAGCCTACGCAGCCATCAAATTAAACATATGATTTTGAAAGATCCGACTGCGCCTTAGGCTGCAGCAGCTTCTTTCTGGTCGCGAACGGCTGCCAGAGTACGAGCCAGCTTGCTGGTAGCGCCTTGGATCACGCTCATCAGTTTCGCAATAGCTTCGTCGCGGGTCGGCAAGGTTGCCAACACGTCGATCTGGTTAGCGGCAAGGAACTTGCCATCAAACGCAGCTGCCTTGATCTCGAACTTGTCCTGACCCTTGGCGAATTCTTTGAAGATCCGGGCAGCAGCGCCTGGGTGATCTTTCGAGAACGCGATCAGGGTAGGGCCGGTGAACACGTCGTTGAGAACACTGAATTCAGTGTCAGCAACAGCGCGTTTGAGCAGGGTGTTACGTACAACACGTACGTAAACGCCAGCTTCACGAGCCTCTTTACGGAGTCCGGTCATTGCGCCTACTGTTACGCCACGGGCATCAGCCACGACAGCGGACAGAGCGACTTTGGCAGCCTCGTTGACTTCAGCGACGATGGCCTTCTTGTCTTCGAGTTTAATTGCCACGGGTTTAACTCCTGCTTGTTACCGTTTCATCCGACCGAAGCCGGATGTCGTTTTGGTGTCTGATTCGGTAAGGAACCGGGAGCACCATCTGCGTAGGCTTGTGGTTTAAGACTTGCGTCGCCTACGGTCTTGGATAGCCCCCGCCAGGCAGGGACCCCAATTTTTTCAATTGGCGCAATCGCTTGCGCCAATCTGTGTCTTACGCGTCGAGCGAGCTTTGGTCGATGACCAGACCTGGACCCATGGTGGTGCTCAGGGTAACGCGCTTGACGTAAATGCCTTTCGAGGAAGCTGGCTTGATACGCTTCAGGTCAGCGATCAGAGCTTCAACGTTTTCCTTCAGCTTGACGGCGTCGAAGCCGATCTTGCCAACGGAAGTGTGGATGATGCCGTTTTTGTCGGTGCGATAACGAACCTGACCAGCCTTGGCGTTCTTGACCGCGGTAGCTACGTCTGGAGTTACGGTGCCGACTTTAGGGTTAGGCATCAGGCCACGTGGACCGAGGATCTGACCCAGTTGACCCACAACGCGCATGGCATCCGGGGATGCGATCACTACGTCGTAGTTCAGGTCGCCGCCTTTCATTTCGGCAGCCAGTTCGTCCATACCTACACGGTCAGCGCCGGCAGCCAGAGCGGCCTCGGCAGCTGGACCCTGGGTGAACACGGCAACGCGAACGGTCTTGCCAGTGCCGTGTGGCAGCACGGTAGCGCTGCGAACGACCTGGTCGGATTTACGTGGGTCAACGCCCAGGTTCACAGCTACGTCGAACGACTCGCTGAACTTGACAGTCGACAGCTCGGCCAGCAGTGCAGCGGCGTCTACAAAGTTGTAGGCCTTGCCTGCTTCGATCTTGCCGGCGATAGCCTTTTGACGCTTGGTCAGCTTAGCCATTACACACCCTCCACGTTAAGGCCCATGCTACGAGCAGAACCGGCGATAGTACGCACGGCTGCATCCATATCAGCTGCAGTCAGATCCGCGTTTTTGGTTTTCGCGATTTCTTCCAGCTGAGCACGAGTCACAGTGCCAACCTTAACGGTGTTCGGACGAGCGGAACCGCTGGTCAGACCGGCCGCCTTCTTCAGCAGAACCGAAGCAGGGGTGGATTTGGTTTCGAAAGTGAAGCTACGGTCGCTGTAGACAGTGATGATCACTGGAGTCGGCAGACCTGGCTCAAGACCCTGAGTACGGGCGTTGAAGGCCTTGCAGAATTCCATGATGTTCACGCCGTGCTGACCCAGAGCAGGACCAACAGGTGGGCTTGGGTTAGCCTGAGCGGCCTTCACTTGCAGCTTGATGTAAGCGGTAATCTTCTTGGCCATGAGGCACTCCAATTACGGGTTCGAACGCCTCGAAAGGCTCCCCGGTTACTTGCGCGTTTATCCCAGTGACGACAAAACCCCACAGCCTGGGGCTGTGGGGTTGGGATGCTTGTCCAGCTAGACCTTTTCGACCTGGCTGAACTCCAACTCTACCGGAGTAGAGCGACCGAAAATGAGCACCGCGACCTGAATCCGGCTCTTTTCGTAGTTAACTTCTTCAACCGTACCGGTAAAGTCGGCAAACGGCCCGTCGTTGACACGTACCGATTCACCCGGCTCGAACAACGTCTTCGGCTTCGGCTTGTCGCTACCATCAGCAACACGACGCAGAATCGCATCGGCTTCTTTATCTGTAATCGGTGCAGGCTTGTCAGCAGTACCGCCGATGAAGCCCATCACGCGAGGAGTGTCCTTGACCAAGTGCCAAGTACCCTCATTCATATCCATCTGGACCAGCACATAACCAGGGAAGAATTTGCGCTCGCTTTTGCGTTTCTGGCCATTACGCATCTCAACCACTTCTTCAGTGGGAACCAGAATTTCGCCGAAGCCATCTTCCATGCCAGCCAGCTTTACGCGCTCAATCAACGAGCGCATGACATGCTTCTCGTAACCGGAGTAAGCATGCACAACATACCAACGCTTAGCCACGGGACACCCTTAGCCGACAATCAAGGAGACAAGCCAACCGAGCAGGGAATCAAGCCCCCACAACAGCAGCGCCATAACCAGCACCACAGCAACAACGATCAGCGTGGTCTGCGTGGTTTCCTGGCGAGTTGGCCATACGACTTTACGAATTTCGGTGCGAGCTTCCTTAACCAGTACAAAGAAAGACTTGCCCTTCACAGTCTGCAGGCCTACAAAAGCAGCTGCAGCAGCGATAACGAGCAACGCAAGTACGCGGTACAGGATCGGCGAAGCGGAATAGTACTGATTGCCAACAACGCCTACGACCACCAAAGCGACTACTACTAGCCACTTGAGCAGATCGAAGCGAGAGCCTTGAGCTTCAGCTTTAGGAGTCATCTATGAAGATCCTGTGAAAAGAAAGCCAGACACACCGAGTGAATCTGGCAGGTCAGGAGGGAATCGAACCCCCAACCTACGGTTTTGGAGACCGTCGCTCTGCCAATTGAGCTACTGACCTAAAACAAAATCAGGCCGACCATTATGCAGACCTGAAAAAGACATTACAACAGCTTACTCGCTGATCGCAGGCAACGCCGACACCAATAACGACGAAAAACCCCTGCAACCACCCTTCCCCCACGCAAACCACACACAGAAAGAAAAGCCAACAAACCAAGCGAGCCATTAAAACAAAGGCAGATATTTTCATATCTGCCTTGTTATATGGAGCTCTTGAGCGGATTTGAACCGCTGACCTCACCCTTACCAAGGGTGTGCTCTACCAACTGAGCTACAAGAGCGTAACACCGTGCAAAATCCGCAAACTTGGAGCGGGTAGCGGGAATCGAACCCGCATCATCAGCTTGGAAGGCTGAGGTTCTACCACTAAACTATACCCGCGAGCCTGCAGCTCTCGCTAAAAATGGTGGAGGGGGAAGGATTCGAACCTTCGAAGTCGTAGACGTCAGATTTACAGTCTGATCCCTTTGGCCGCTCGGGAACCCCTCCTAAGCGAGCCGGCATTCTATATCATGCCAGCCTTCTGTCAAGCATTTTCTCATTAAAAACCTGAGGTTAGCTGCGTTGACGTCGCTTTGCACCGTAGCCCCTTGAAAGGTCTTCACTGCGAAGCGGGCGCCATTCTATGCAAACTATTCCGCTCGCGCAACCCCCTCGCAAGGCATTATTTTATGTTTTAAGTCATTGAATTCTCTAGAAAGGTTTTGCAGCTGCACTTCGCCCAACCAGCGCCTGCTTTCAGGTGCCACCTGCACCCAGAAACCCGGTAAATCGGGCGCATCTCTGGAGACAGCCTGATATTTGATCTCCATGCCATTCAAACGCCCCTCGACCGCCTGGAGCGCTTCCTGACGCATGAACCCCCCAAGGTACAAGCAACCGCTGTCCACCTGTACGGGCTTTCCTTTATCGCGGGACACATCAGCCGCCTCACTCAGCAGGCGAATATCCTGCTGGCTGCCTTTGTACAGACTCAGGGGCGTGACGTCCTTCGCGCGCAGGGGGGCTTCTTGTTGATGCCAAATGTAATAGAACACATTGAGAACGAGCAGCAGCAAAAACAACCAACGCATATGAACCTCAGGACAAAGGACACGCCATCGCCAAACCGACAAAAACCAGATCCGGAACTACCCTGGCTTCAGGCACTACTGCGCGAACCAGCGCCGCATCCCCGCCAGTCAGGAACACCGAAAAATCGTCCCCCCAGTAATTGCGCGCGAGCTCCAGCTGAGTGAGCACAAACCCACGCAACATCAGTGAGCAGCCACGCTCGACCGCTTCTACGGTCGTACGGCCGGGCGCGAGACTCTCCTGGGCCCGTTCGGCTTCGAGATCGCCGTAGCGAATCTTGCGGGTGTGGGTACGTAACTGATTGCGCATTAATGGCATTCCCGGACAGATGAAACCGCCCAGATGCTCACCATCACCAGCAACAAAATCCGCAGTGACCGCCGTGCCAAAATCGAGCACGAGGCACGCACCTGACGCCAGATGATATCCGCCAAGCAGCGCTAACCAGCGATCAAGACCAAGCCGCTCGAATGACTCGTAGCCGTTGCGAACGCCCGACATCTCGCGCGCAGGCTTGGCACAGGCCACGTCGATGTCATAGGCATCCGTCAGCAGGGAAACCAGTGCGACCGTTTCCTCTTCAGTCCTTACGCTGACCAGCCGACAAAACCTGAGCTCGAGCCCGGGAACTTTCGCCAAACCTTCCAGGAGGGCGGGATTGGAGTCGACAAAGCCCTCTGCGAGGGTCTGACGCGCCCCCACACCAAGCACTCGCCACTTGATGAAACTGTTTCCGCAGTCAAGCTCAAGAATCATCACGCAACCTCAAACTGAGCTCACCACCACTAAAGACTTTTTCCACTCCATCCACCTTCAAGCGCAGCGCACCCTGACTATCAATACCCAGCACTTCACCGTCGATTCGGTTGACGCCAGCGATCAACGATACCGCTCGCCCTTGCCACAGATGATTCTGCTCCCACTCGGCCTGAATGGCTGTAAACCCGCCGACCTGGTGCCGGCTCAAATAGGCCTGAAGCGAACTCCCCAGCTGCGCGACCAGACGATTGCGATCAAATGCACGCCCCGACTCGAGCCGCATGGATGACCATTGCTGATCAACCTCATCGGTCATCTGCATGTTCACATTTATTCCAACACCCAATACCACGTGACACACGTCCGCAGGATCCCCCACCAATTCGAGGAGAATTCCGGCGATCTTTTTCTGGCCGACCAGAACATCATTGGGCCACTTCAACCCTGCGGACACGATGCCGTTGGCTCGCAAGGCTTGCAGAACGGCAAGCCCCACAACAAGACTCAAACCCTCCAACTGCCGCATACCTCCGTCGATACGCAGCACCAGGCTGTAATAGATATTCTCCGCAAACGGACTGGCCCACTTGCGCCCACGGCGCCCACGACCGGAAGTCTGCCGCTCCGCCAAAACAAGGAACGGCGCCGCCTGACCTCGCTCGATGGCACGCAGCGCTTCAGCATTCGTAGAGTCGATAGAATCAAAAACCAGGATAGGCCAATCACAGGAAGGCGCCTGCTCCGCTATTGCGACCGGATCAAGCAGCGTCAACGGCGCAGCCAATTGATAGCCCCGCCCTCGCACCTTATGGATGGACAGCCCCAGCTCAGCTTCTAGCAGCTGAAGCTGTTTCCATACGGCACTACGACTGACACCCAAAGCAGCGCCCAGGGCCTGCCCCGAATGAAATCGACCATCCTTAAGAAGCTTTAACAACGTCAGCATGCAAGTCTCGCCTCACAATGAGGCACGCATAATAGCCACGCCTTGACCCGTTGCATAGAAAACGAACCAGGAGGATTTTTCTGCGCGCAAAAACAAAACCCCTACCTGCATACGCAGATAGGGGTTTCGGAATTTAATCTTGACGATGACCTACTCTCACATGGGGAAACCCCACACTACCATCGGCGA
>NZ_JARZGC010000011.1:0-44990 GCF_041354075.1 Pseudomonas fluorescens
CCTAGTCTCGTGGGCTCGGATATTTGTATAATAGACAGGCGGTGATACATTCACCATTGATATTGACTGAATGACCGCTTTCGCGAGCAAGCCCGCTCCCACAGTGGTCGGTGTTTACATCGCTACATTCATGAAACCCACAGACCGCGCCAGCGCAAACAGGCTGAACACCCGCCAGTCCCGATCGCGACGAAAATGCCCGCGAACGAATTCGGCCTTGGCGCCCTGTCGCTCGCCGACCGGCAGCGGCTCGAAACTGTCCTGTTCGAAGTGCTGCAGGCCAGAGACTTCATCGACCAGCAACCCGGCGAACACCTCCTGATGCTCCACCACCAGCACCCGCCGCTGCTTGCGCATGGGCGACAGCTCATGCCCGAAGTAGCCGCACAGGTCCATCATCGGCAACAGGCGCCCGCGCAGGTTGGCCACGCCCTTGACCCAGGGTTTGACGCCCGGCATGGGGGTGAGCCGCGGCTCGTGCAGGACTTCGCTGACTTCGCCCATGGGCGCGACGTACCAGTGCTCACCGAGGCGAAACCCGATGCCGCTCCAGCTGTCCTGTCGGGCAGGCTGGGACGGCAGGTCCGCCGCCAGCAGGCGACAGCGCTGGTCGATCTGCAACAACAGTTCGAAAGCGGTCAGCGACTCGGTCATGGTGGGGGTATCAGCCGGCCAGCACGTTGTTCAGGGTCTTGATCAGGGTGTCTTCGTCGACCGGCTTGGTCAGGTAATCCCTGGCACCCTGGCGCGTACCCCAGACCTTGTCGGTTTCCTGGTCCTTGGTGGTGATGATGATGACCGGGATGTGCCCGGTTTCCGGGTCCTTGGTCAACTGGCGAGTCGCCTGGAAGCCATTGAGGCCGGGCATCACGATGTCCATCAGCACGGCGTCGGGCTTCTCCTGACGGGCGAGCGCCACGCCGTCGGCGCCGTTCTCGGCTTTCAATACTTCATGACCGTGCTTTTCCAGCATGCCGGTCAGTTTGTACATTTCGGTCGGCGAATCATCGACGATCAGAATACGTGCCATGGTTTTCCCCATTCTTCTTGTCGACGCCGGCCCGATGGCCGGACGTCACTGCGTGTCCTGTTGCGGCAAAACGGCGGCGAAGCCCGGTACATGGGCCTGGATCGCGTTCAGCAGTTCTTCCTTGCTGAAAGGCTTGGTCAAGAACTGGTCGGAACCGACGATGCGCCCCTTGGCCTTGTCGAACAGCCCGTCCTTGGACGACAGCATGATCACCGGCGTGGATTTGAACGCACTGTTGTTCTTGATCAAGGCGCAGGTCTGATAGCCATCCAGACGCGGCATCATGATGTCGACGAAGATGATGCCCGGATGATTGTCGGCGATCTTGGCCAGGGCATCGAAACCGTCGATGGCCGTGATGACCTCACATCCCACGTTCTTCAGCAGCGTTTCGGCGGTGCGGCGAATCGTCTTCGAATCGTCGATCACCATGACCTTCAAGGCGCTGGAATGCTGATCCATAACTGCTCTACCGTCGCCTTTGCGAATCAATTTGTCCGTTTGGCGCCTCAAACCCTTGATGCTCAAGGGCCAGCACGATATCGCAGCCTTTTTAGCACAGTCTCCAGTGCCAATCTATCGGCCAGCCTGCGGAATGGTTTTTCCTTGACCGGGGACACGCTCAAGGCCAATCTGACGCCACTTTTATCCGGTCCTTCGGCCCGCCTTCCTGTAGGAGCGAGCATGCTCGCGATGCACCCGAGAACGCCGTTGGGTACCAGGCACCCCGCGTTATCGTTGACGACCATCGCGAGCATGCTCACTCCTACAAAGTCTCAGGTCGACGTACCCCTATTTCGAGGAAACACCCCATGAGCGTTCGCGTCGGGATTGTCATGGACCCTATCGCCAGCATTTCCTATAAAAAGGATAGCTCGCTGGCCATGCTGCTGGCCGCGCAGAAACGCGGCTGGGAACTGTTTTATATGGAGCAGGCGGATTTGTACCAGGGCGAAGGCCAGGCACGCGCGCGCATGCGTCCCCTGAAGGTGTTCGCCAATCCGGAAAAATGGTTCGAGCTGGAGGCCGAGCAGGATTCGCTTCTCAGCGACCTGGACGTGATCCTGATGCGCAAGGACCCGCCGTTCGACATGGAGTTCGTGTACTCCACCTATTTGCTCGAACAGGCCGAAAGCGCCGGTGTGCTGGTGGTCAACAAGCCACAGAGCCTGCGCGACTGCAATGAAAAACTGTTCGCCACGCTGTTCCCCCAGTGCACGCCGCCGACCGTGGTCAGCCGCCGTGCCGACGTGCTGCGCGAATTCGCGGCCAAACATGGGGATGTCATCCTCAAGCCGCTGGACGGCATGGGCGGCACCTCGATTTTCCGCCACCGCGCGGGCGATCCGAACCTGTCGGTGATTCTCGAGACCCTGACGGCGCTGGGCAGTCAGCAAATCATGGGGCAGGCCTACCTGCCGGCGATCAAGGATGGCGACAAACGCATCCTGATGATCGACGGCGAGCCGGTGGATTATTGCCTGGCGCGGATCCCGGCCGTCGGCGAAACCCGTGGCAACCTGGCCGCCGGCGGCCGTGGCGAAGCGCGCCCGCTGTCGGACAAGGATCGCTGGATCGCCGCGCAGGTCGGCCCGACCCTGCGTGAAAAAGGCCTGCTGTTCGTGGGCCTGGACGTGATTGGCGAGCATCTGACGGAGATCAATGTCACCAGCCCGACCTGCATTCGCGAGATCGACAATGCGTTCGGCACCGACATCGGCGGCCTGCTGATGGATGCCATCGATCAGAAGCTTAAAGCTCGTTGATGTAGAACACCCAAGTTGGAACCAACATTGCGTTATCATCCGCGACCTGTAAAAAACGCGATGTTGGTTCTCTTGTCATGACACTGCCGTCCGACCTGCCCGCCGAACTCGCCCACCGTGGCGTGCGCCCGGCCGATCGCCTCGGATTTACCCTGTTTCTCGCGGCGTTGATCCACCTGGCGCTGCTGCTGGGTGTCGGGTTCACCATGGTCGAACCCCAGCAGATCAGCAAAACCCTGGAAATCACCCTCGCCACCTTCAAGAGCGAAAAGAAGCCGCAGAAGGCGGACTTCCTGGCGCAGGAAAACCAGGAAGGCAGTGGCACGCTGGATAAAAAGGCGATCCCCAAGACCACCGAGGTCGCGCCGTTCCAGGACAACAAGGTGCAGAAAGTCACGCCACCGCCGGCGGCCAAGCCTGAAGTCCAGGAAACCGCGCCCAAGGCGGCGGTGACCACCGTCGCGCCCAAGCCGAAAAAAGCCGCCGCCAAGACCGAAGAACCCAAGCCCGTCACCAAACCCGCCGTGGCCGCCCCGACGTTCGACACTGAACAGTTGTCCAGCGACATCGCCAGCCTCGAAGCCGAGCTGGCCAAGGAACAACAGCTGTATGCCAAGCGTCCGCGCATCCACCGCCTGAGCGCGGCCTCGACCATGCGCGACAAAGGTGCCTGGTATAAAGACGAATGGCGCAAGAAGGTCGAGCGCATCGGCAACCTCAACTACCCCGATGAAGCCCGGCGCAAACAGATTTATGGCAATTTGCGGCTGATGGTCTCGATCAACCGCGACGGCTCGCTGTATGAAGTGCTGGTGCTGGAGTCCTCCGGGCAACCGTTGCTGGATCAGGCGGCGCAACGCATCGTCAGGCTGGCGGCGCCGTTTGCGCCGTTTACCGGTGACCTGTCGGACATCGACCGCCTGGAAATCATCCGCACCTGGAAATTCGCGCGCGGGGACCGACTGTCCAGTAACTGATCTCACAAATCCCCTGTGGGAGCGGGCTTGCTCGCGAAAGCAGTGTGTCAGTCAGCAATGATGTTGACTGATACACTGCTTTCGCGAGCAAGCCCGCTCCCACATTCGATCGGTGACTTCGGCCAAATTGCGACATCCCCAGCTTGTCAGTTCGCCCCTCCAACGCCACACTAGCGCTCATGAAAAATGTCAGCCCCAGCTACCTCAAGCATCACTTCCTGATCGCCATGCCTCATATGGCCGACCCGAACTTTGCGCACACCTTGACCTACATCGTCGAGCACACCGCCAATGGTGCCATGGGGCTGGTGGTCAACCGCCCGCAAGACCTGAACCTGGCCGATATCCTCGAGCAATTGCGCCCGGATATCGAACCGCCGCTGCTCTGCCAGCATGTGCCGATTTTCATCGGCGGCCCCGTCCAGACCGATCGCGGTTTTGTCCTGCATCCGTCGGGACAGAAGTACCAGGCAACCGTTGATCTGGAAGGCGACCTCTCGCTGTCCACCTCCCAGGACGTGCTGTTCGCCATCGCTGACGGCGTCGGCCCGGCCAAGAGCCTGATCACCCTGGGTTACGCCGGCTGGGAAGCCGGGCAACTGGAGTCCGAGCTGGCGCAGAACGCCTGGCTGACCTGCCCGTTCGACGCCGACATCCTGTTCAACACCAGCAGCGAAGGGCGCCTCGAAGCAGCGGCCCGGCACTTGGGCGTCAACCTCAGCCTGCTCACCAGCCAGGCGGGGCACGCCTGATGGCCCTGCGCCTGATCCTCGGTTTTGACTACGGCACCAAACAGATCGGCGTTGCGGTCGGCCAGGTCGTGACCGGCCAGGCCCGCGAGCTGTGTACGCTGAAAGCACAAAATGGCATTCCCGACTGGAATCAGGTCGAAGCCCTGATCAAGGAGTGGAAACCCGACGCCGTGGTCGTCGGCCTGCCGCTGAACATGGACGGCACGCCCAGCGACATGTGTGCCCGCGCGGAAAAATTCGCCCGCCGCCTCAATGGCCGATTCAACCTGCCCTTCTATACCCACGATGAACGCCTGACCACGTTCGAAGCCAAGGGCGAGCGCCTGGCCCGTGGCGGGCAGAAAGGCAGCTACCGCGACAACCCGGTCGATGCCATCGCCGCCGCCCTGCTGCTGCAAGGCTGGCTCGACGAAAACGGCGAGCTGTTCGACACCTGATGCATTCAACCCGAAAGAGCCGCCTAGCGGCTCTTTTAGTGATACCCCGGGCCACCTCAAGCACCTGCGGTCCCGGGCCCAAGAAGGAGCAACCATGAGCCTGCCAAATCCCGCCGAACTGATCAGCCAGATGGCGATCCGTCTCAAGGCACACCTGGACCACCGTGGCATCCGCGAGCCGCGCTTCATCGGTATCCGTACCGGCGGAGTCTGGGTCGCCCAGGCCCTGCTCGAGGCGCTGGGCAGTGATGAACCACTGGGCACGCTCGACGTTTCCTTCTACCGCGACGACTTCAGCCAGAACGGCCTGCACCCGCAAGTGCGCCCCTCGGCGTTGCCCTTCGAGATCGAAGGCCAGGACCTGGTGCTGATCGACGACGTGCTGATGAGCGGACGGACCATCCGCGCCGCCATGAACGAACTGTTCGACTACGGCCGCCCGGCCAGCGTAACCCTGGTGTGCCTGCTCGACCTGGACGCCGGCGAATTGCCGATCCGGCCGAATGTGGTCGGTGCGACCCTGGCGCTGGCCGACCACGAGCGGGTGAAACTGTCCGGCCCGGAACTCAAGCTCGAACTGCAAGACCTCGCCCTTTAATCCGCCCTATTGAGAGTCCACCTCGCGATGACGCCTCCAGAAACCAAGCGCCCGCTGCAGCTCAATGATCAGGGCCAGCTGCGCCACTTCCTCTCGCTCGATGGCTTGCGCCGCGAGCTGCTGACGGAAATCCTCGACACCGCCGACTCCTTCCTCGAAGTCGGCGCCCGGGCGGTGAAGAAAGTCCCGTTGCTGCGCGGCAAGACCGTGTGCAACGTGTTCTTCGAGAACTCCACCCGCACCCGCACCACCTTCGAGCTGGCGGCCCAGCGCCTGTCAGCCGACGTGATCACCCTGAACGTCTCCACGTCGTCGGCGAGCAAGGGCGAAACCCTGCTCGACACGCTGCGCAACCTGGAGGCCATGGCGGCCGACATGTTCGTCGTGCGCCACGGTGACTCCGGCGCCGCGCACTTCATCGCCGAACACGTCTGCCCGCAGGTGGCGATCATCAACGGCGGCGACGGCCGTCACGCGCACCCGACCCAGGGCATGCTCGACATGTTGACGATCCGCCGTCACAAGGGCGGCTTCGAAAACCTCTCCGTGGCCATCGTCGGCGACATCCTGCACTCGCGGGTCGCGCGTTCGAACATGCTGGCCCTGAAAACCCTCGGTTGCCCGGACATCCGGGTGATCGCGCCGAAAACCCTGCTGCCGATCGGCATCGAGCAATACGGCGTGAAGGTCTACACCGACATGGCTGAAGGCCTGAAAGATGTCGATGTGGTGATCATGCTGCGCCTGCAGCGCGAACGCATGGCCGGCGGCCTGCTGCCGAGCGAAGGCGAATTCTACCGCCTGTTCGGCCTGACCACCGCGCGGCTGGCCGGGGCCAAGCCGGACTGCATCGTGATGCACCCGGGGCCGATCAACCGCGGTGTGGAAATCGAGTCGGCGGTGGCCGACGGTCCGCACTCGGTGATTCTCAACCAGGTGACTTACGGCATCGCCATCCGCATGGCGGTGTTGTCCATGGCCATGAGCGGGCAGACTGCGCAGCGCCAATTCGAGCAGGAGAACATTCAGTGAAGCTCAGCATTCTTGGCGCCCGTGTCATCGATCCAGCCAGCGGCCTGGATCAAGTCACCGACATCCACATCGAAGCCTGCAAGATCGTCGCCCTGGGCGCCGCGCCGGCCGGTTTCGTTGCCATCGAATCGATCGATGCCAAGGGCCTGGTGGCCGCACCGGGGCTGGTCGACCTCAATGTCGCCCTGCGCGAACCCGGTTACAGCCGCAAGGGGTCGATCGTCAGCGAAACCCGTGCCGCAACCGCCGGTGGCGTGACCAGCCTGTGCTGCCCGCCGAAGACCAAACCGGTGCTGGACACCTCGGCGGTGGCCGAGTTGATCCTCGACCGCGCCCGCGAGGCCGGCAATGCCAAGGTCTTCCCGATTGGCGCACTGAGCAAAGGCCTGGACGGCGATCAACTGGCCGAGCTGGTGGCGCTGCGTGATGCCGGCTGCGTGGCGTTTGGCAACGGCCTGGAAAGCTTTCGCAATACCCGCACCCTGTGCCGGGCGCTGGAGTACGCGGCAACCTTCGACCTGACCGTCATCTTCAACTCCCAGGACCACGACCTGGCCGAGGGTGGCCTGGCCCACGAAGGCCCGACCGCCAGCTTCCTCGGATTGCCGGGCATCCCGGAAACCGCCGAGACCGTCGCCCTGGCCCGGGATCTGCTGCTGGTCGAGCAAAGCGGCGTGCGCGCGCACTTCAGCCAATTGACCAGCGCTCGCGGCGTGGCCCTGATCGCCCAGGCCCAGGCCCGCGGCTTGCCGGTAACCGCCGATGTCGCGCTGTACCAGTTGATCCTCACCGACGAAGCCCTGATCGACTTCAGCAGCCTGTATCACGTCCAGCCGCCGCTGCGCACCCGCGCCGACCGCGATGGCCTGCGTGAAGCGGTGAAGTCAGGTGTGGTCTCGGCCATCTCCAGCCATCACCAACCCCACGAGCGCGATGCCAAGCTCGCGCCGTTCGGTGCGACCGAGCCGGGCATCAGCAGCGTTGAGCTGCTGCTGCCGCTGGCGATGACGCTGGTGGAGGATGGGTTGCTGGACCTGCCGACCCTGCTGGCGCGCCTGAGTGCCGGACCGGCCGAGGCCTTGCGCCTGCCGGCCGGGCAACTGGCGGTGGGCGGTGCAGCAGACATCGTGCTGTTCGACCCGACGGCGTCGACCGTGGCCGGTGAAACCTGGCTGTCCAGGGGTGAGAACTGCCCGTTCATCGGGCACAGCCTGCCGGGGGTGGTGCGTTACACACTGGTGGATGGGCGGATCAGTCACCAGGCGTAAGATCGCGCAGCGCCCCATCGCGAGCAGGCTCGCTCCCACACTGGCCCGGTGAATGCAGGTCCATTGTGGGAGCTAGCTTGCTCCGGGCGGCGTTCCGACGATGACTTACCCGAACGTGCCGCGATTCTGCGAGTTGCGCACCGACACCTGGTCATTCAGCGTCCAGAAGTCATACAGGATCCCCAGGAAGAACAACCCGCCGGTCAGCAGGTACAGCAACCCGCTGATCCATTTCCCCTGATACATCCGGTGGACGCCGAACACCCCGAGGAACGTCAGCAAAATCCAGGCGACGTTGTACTCGATCGGCCCGGCGGTGAAACGCAGCTCCGCTTCGCGGTCCATGGCAGGGATCAGAAACACGTCGATCAGCCAGCCAATCCCCAGCAAACCGAAGGTGAAAAACCAGATCGTCCCGGTCACCGGCTTGCCGTAATAAAAGCGATGGGCACCGGTGAAACCGAAAATCCACAACAGGTAACCAATCACTTTGCTGTGGGTGTCCTGATGCGAAACGGGGTGCTGATAGGTATTCATGGATGACCTCAATTCACACGATAGAGAAATATTCTTTAAATCTTTGTGACTTTTTTACGATTGACCGACGGACGGCGGGTTTTAATGGGCTCGCCGCAAACCCTTGCTACTGCTGACTTCTGTCGGACAATTGCGTCAATCTGCCGCTTATTTGGTTCCTTTAGAACCTGGCGGAATCGACCAACGGCCTCGGGCAGCCCAAAAAAGCTGTTATAAAGTTTCGCGCTAACCCATATGAGCCTTGCCTAATGCGTCCATTTTTCAAGACATGGCTAACCATTTGCCTATTATTGCCACTGGCCGCCCACGCCACCAATCGTGAGCAACGTCTTCCGAACGTTAATGGTTACACCCCGAAATCCCATGCTTCTGCTCCTTCGAGCAAAAGCAAGAAATCGATCAAGAACGCCCCGCAACTGAGCACCAGCAAAAGCAGCCTGGTCCCGCCGATGGGCAGCAAGGAAAGCAGCAATGTGCTGAGCCGTGCCGTGAACGTGCTCGGTACACCTTATCGTTGGGGCGGCAGCAGCCCAAGTAAAGGCTTCGACTGCAGCGGCCTGGTGAAATACGCGTTCAACGACGCCACCTTCGACCTGCCCCGCACGTCGAACGCCATGGCCAGCGGGCATGGCGAGAAAGTCGATCGCAAGGACCTGAAACCGGGCGACCTGATTTTTTTCAACATCAAGAGCCGTCGGGTCAATCACGTCGCCATCTACCTGGGCAACGACCGTTTCATCCACGCACCACGCCGTGGCAAGTCGGTGACCATCGACACCTTGAAGAAACCGTACTGGGAAAAGCACTACGTCGTTGCCAAGCGGGTGCTGCCAAAAGAGAAGAGTGGTTTGCAGGTCGTTCAGCGCTGAGCTGGAAATTTGCATCGACCATACATCCCCATCGTCGGAACGCCGCCCGGAGCAGGCTCGCTCCCACAGTGGATTTGCGCCAAGCGTAGATCCCCCTGTGGGAGCGGGCTTGCCCGCGATGGGGCCCTGGAAAACACTGAAGATCTGCTCAGAAGTTATCCGGCGACCGCGCCTTCTCCCGCGCGTGATCGCGGGTGATCAGGCCCTTGGTCACCAACTCCTTCAAGCACATGTCCAGCGTCTGCATGCCCAGGCTCCCGCCCGTCTGGATCGATGAATACATCTGCGCGACCTTGTCTTCGCGGATCAGGTTACGGATCGCCGATGTGCCCAGCATGATTTCGTGTGCCGCGATTCGCCCGCCACCGACCTTCTTCACCAGTGTCTGCGAAACCACCGCCAGCAGCGATTCGGACAGCATCGAACGCACCATGGACTTTTCGTCCCCCGGAAACACGTCCACCACGCGGTCGATGGTTTTTGCCGCAGACGTCGTGTGCAGCGTGCCGAACACCAGATGCCCGGTTTCGGCCGCCGTCAGCGCCAGGCGAATGGTTTCCAGGTCGCGCATCTCCCCGACCAGGATCACATCGGGGTCCTCGCGCAGCGCCGAGCGCAGGGCCGTGGCGAAACTGCGGGTATCACGGTGAACCTCGCGCTGATTGATCAGGCATTTGCGCGATTCATGAACGAATTCGATCGGATCCTCGATGGTCAGGATGTGCTGATGACGATGGTTGTTGAGGTGGTCGATCATCGCCGCCAGGGTGGTGGACTTGCCGGAACCCGTCGGCCCGGTCACCAGCACCAGGCCACGGGGTGATTCGGTGATCCGCCGAAACACCTCGCCCATGCCCAGGTCGTCCATGCTCAAGACCTTGGAGGGAATGGTCCGGAACACCGCGCCCGCCCCCCGGTTCTGGTTGAAGGCATTGACCCGAAACCGCGCGACACCGGGCACATCGAAGGAAAAATCGGTTTCCAGGTGCTTTTCGAACTCCATCCGCTGGGTGTCGTTCATGATGTCGTAGACCAGCGCCTGGACTTCCTTGTGATCCAGTGCTGGCAGGTTGATGCGCCGCACGTCGCCATCAACGCGAATCATCGGCGGCAGCCCGGCAGACAGGTGCAGGTCGGACGCGCCTTGTTTGGCGCTGAAAGCCAGCAGCTCAGTGATATCCATAGCACTCCTCAATTCCAGTAGAATGCCGCCAACTTCAGACCGCTGGCGCCTCTTGAATGTCCACGATAGCAGACAACATTGCACAGGTTGGTTCACGCATCCGGGCTGCCGCCCTTGCCGCTCATCGCGACGAGCACAGTGTGCAGTTGCTGGCAGTCAGCAAGACCAAGCCCGCCGCCGCCCTGCGCGAAGCGTACGCCGCCGGCTTGCGCGACTTTGGCGAGAATTACCTGCAGGAAGCCCTGGGCAAACAGCTCGAATTGGCTGACCTGCCCTTGATCTGGCACTTCATCGGCCCCATTCAGTCGAACAAGACTCGCGCTATTGCCGAACACTTCGCCTGGGTGCACTCCGTGGATCGTCTGAAAATCGCACAACGCCTGTCCGAACAACGCCCCGCCGATCTACCGCCCCTGAACATCTGCATTCAGGTCAATGTCAGCGGCGAGGCCAGCAAGTCCGGCTGCACCCCCGCCGACCTGCCAGCCCTGGCCAAAGCCATCAGCGAACTGCCGCGCCTGCAGCTGCGCGGGTTGATGGCCATCCCCGAGCCGACGGAAGATCGCGCCGCCCAGGACGCTGCATTTGCTGCCGTGCAAAGCCTGCAAGCCAGCCTCGACCTGCCACTCGACACACTTTCCATGGGCATGAGCCACGACCTCGAGTCGGCCATCGCCCAGGGCGCCACCTGGGTTCGTATCGGTACGGCCCTGTTTGGCGCCCGCGACTATGCCCAGCCGTGACCATGGCTGACTCTCTTCTTTATAAGGACCTGACATGAGCAAGACTCGCATTGCCTTCATCGGTGCAGGCAACATGGCCGCCAGCCTGATTGGCGGCCTGCGCGCCAAAGGCCTGGACGCCGCGCAGATCCGCGCCAGCGACCCGGGTGCCGAGACCCGCGCCAAAGTGAACGCCGAGCACGGCATCGAAACATTTGCCGATAACGCCGAGGCTATTCAGGGCGCAGACGTGGTGGTGCTGGCGGTCAAACCCCAGGCGATGAAAGCCGTGTGCGAAGCGCTTCGCCCGAGCCTGCAGCCCCAGCAACTGGTGGTTTCGATCGCCGCCGGCATCACTTGCGCCAGCATGAACAACTGGCTGGGCGCACAACCGATCGTGCGCTGCATGCCCAACACCCCGGCGCTGCTGCGTCAGGGCGTGAGCGGCCTGTTCGCCACCGCCGAGGTCAGCGCCGAACAACGCCAGCAGGCGCAGGAACTGCTGTCCGCCGTGGGCCTGGCCCTGTGGCTGGAAGAAGAACAGCAACTGGACGCGGTCACCGCCGTTTCGGGCTCAGGCCCTGCCTACTTCTTCCTGCTGATCGAAGCCATGACCGCCGCTGGCGTGAAGCTCGGCCTGCCCGCCGACATCGCCGCCCAACTGACCTTGCAGACCGCCCTGGGCGCCGCGCACATGGCGGTTTCCAGCGATGTCGATGCCGCCGAACTGCGCCGCCGCGTGACCTCTCCGGCCGGCACCACAGAAGCTGCAATCAAATCCTTCCAGGCTGGAGGCTTCGAAGCCCTGGTCGAAAAAGCACTGGGCGCCGCCGCGCACCGCTCGGCCGAGATGGCTGAACAACTGGGTCAATAAGGAGCCTTAAATGATTGGATTGAACACCGCAGCGGTTTACGTGCTGCAAACCCTCGGCAGCCTGTACCTGCTGATCGTGCTGCTGCGCTTCGTGCTGCAACTGGTGCGGGCGAACTTCTACAACCCGCTGTGCCAGTTCGTGGTCAAGGCCACTCAACCGCTGCTCAAGCCCCTGCGCCGGATCATCCCAAGCCTGTTCGGGCTGGACATGTCCTCGCTGGTGCTGGCGATCCTGGTGCAAATGGCGCTGATGGCTCTGACCCTGCTGCTGACCTACGGCACCACCGGCAATCCGCTGCAACTGCTGATCTGGTCGTTGATTGGCGTGACCGCGCTGTTCCTGAAGATTTTCTTCTTCGCGCTGATCATCAGCGTGATCCTGTCGTGGGTCGCCCCGGGCAGCCATAACCCTGGCGCCGAACTGGTGAACCAGATCTGCGAGCCGGCCCTGGCGCCGTTCCGCCGGATCCTGCCGAGCATGGGCGGCCTGGATATTTCGCCGATCCTCGCGTTCATGGTGCTCAAGCTGCTGGACATGCTGGTGATCAACAACCTCGCCGCGATGACCATGATGCCGGAAATCCTGCGCCTGCTGATCTGACCCCTACAGGGAAACGTATACCTCCTGTAGGAGCGAGCATGCTCGCGATGGTGGTTCAGACACTGCGGGCATCCAGACAGCCAGCGTCATCGTTAACGACCATCGCGAGCAAGCCCGCTCCCACAGGGGACCACCCCCGGTTACCTTCGCTTGCCGCTGACCCCACCGGTCTTTAGACTTACGCCTCATTTAAACGAGAGCAGGGTCGATGCCAGCTGCCTTCCCCCCCGATTCCGTTGGTCTGGTGACGCCGCAAGTGGCGCACTTCGGCGAGCCCCTGGCCCTGGCCTGCGGCCGTTCGCTTGCGGCGTATGACCTGATCTACGAAACCTACGGCACGCTGAACGCCACGGCGAGCAACGCCGTGCTGATCTGCCACGCCTTGTCCGGCCATCACCACGCCGCCGGCTTCCACAGCCCCGACGACCGCAAACCCGGTTGGTGGGACAGCTGCATTGGCCCCGGCAAACCGATCGACACCCACAAGTTCTTCGTGGTCAGCCTGAACAACCTCGGCGGTTGCAACGGCTCCACCGGCCCCAGCAGCCTCAACCCGGAAACCGGCAAACCGTTCGGTGCCGATTTCCCGGTGCTGACCGTGGAAGACTGGGTGCACAGCCAGGCGCGCCTGGCGGATCTGCTGGGTATCGCCCAGTGGGCGGCAGTGATTGGCGGCAGCCTCGGCGGCATGCAGGCCCTGCAATGGACCATGACCTACCCGGACCGCGTGCGGCACTGCCTGGCCATCGCCTCGGCGCCCAAGCTGTCGGCGCAGAACATCGCCTTCAACGAAGTGGCGCGCCAGGCGATCCTCACCGATCCCGAATTCCACGGCGGTTCGTTCCAGGAACAGGGCGTGATCCCCAAGCGTGGTCTGATGCTGGCGCGCATGGTCGGGCACATCACCTACCTGTCCGACGATTCCATGGGCGAGAAATTCGGCCGTGGCCTGAAGAGCGAAAAGCTCAACTACGACTTCCACAGCGTCGAGTTCCAGGTCGAAAGCTACCTGCGTTATCAGGGCGAAGAGTTCTCCGGGCGTTTCGACGCCAACACTTACCTGCTGATGACCAAGGCGCTGGACTACTTCGACCCGGCGGCGAATTTTGATGATGACCTGGCGAAGACCTTCGCCAATGCCACCGCGAAGTTCTGCGTGATGTCCTTCACCACCGACTGGCGCTTCTCCCCTGCCCGCTCGCGGGAGCTGGTGGACGCCCTGATGGCGGCCAGGAAAGACGTCTGCTACCTCGAGATCGACGCTCCGCAAGGCCATGACGCCTTCCTGATTCCGATCCCGCGCTACCTGCAGGCGTTCGGCAATTACATGAACCGTATTGCGTTGTGAGAAAGCCATGAGAGCTGATCTGGAAATCATCCAGGAATGGATCCCCGCCGGCAGCCGCGTGCTCGACCTGGGCTGCGGTGACGGCGAGCTGCTGACCTGGCTGCGCGACAACAAGCAAGTCACCGGCTATGGCCTGGAAAACGATGCGGACAACATCGCCGAGTGCGTGGCCAAGGGCATCAATGTCATCGAGCAGGACCTGGACAAGGGCCTGGGCAACTTCGCCAGCAACAGCTTCGACGTCGTGGTCATGACCCAGGCGCTGCAGGCGGTGCACTACCCTGACAAGATCCTCGACGAAATGCTGCGCGTCGGTCGTCAGTGCATCATCACTTTCCCCAATTTCGGTCACTGGCGCTGCCGCTGGTACCTGGCGAGCAAGGGCCGGATGCCGGTGTCGGAATTCCTGCCCTATACCTGGTACAACACGCCGAACATCCACTTCTGCACCTTTGAAGACTTCGAAGCACTGTGCAGCGAACGTGAAGCCAAGGTCATTGATCGGCTTGCCGTGGATCAACAGCACCGCCACGGGTGGGCCAGTAAGCTATGGCCTAATCTATTGGGTGAGATCGGTATCTACCGTGTCAGCAGCCCCGGGCTGCAGGACCACAAGATCGCGGTCTGAACCGCGCCATTGCAAGGAGAACGGTCATGGGTCGTCTAGCGCTGTTTTTTCTCACTGCCTGCCTGAGCGTCACAGCCATGGCGGCGGACGCCATCAAAAGTGATCGCCAGGAGAAATTCGGCGACACCACGGTGCACTACAACACCTTCAATTCGACATACCTGACGCCGGAAGTCGCCAAGGCCGCGGAACTCATCCGCAGCAAGAACCAGGGCGTGATCAATATTTCGGTGCTCAAGGACGGCAAGCCGCAAATGGCCCAGGTCAGTGGCACGATCAAGGACCTGACGAGCCAGAGTGTGACGCTGAACTTCAAGCAGGTGACGGAACAGGGCGCGATCTACTACATCGCCCAGTATCCGGTACCGCAGCAGGAAACCCGCACCTTCGAAATCAAGGTGCAGACCGGCGACAAGATCAACACCATCAATTTCAACCAAGAGCTCTTCCCAGGCGAATGATCAACTTCACGCAACTCGTACTGGCCAGCCACAACGCCGGCAAACTCAAGGAACTCCAGGCCATGCTCGGCCAGTCGGTGCAACTGCGCTCGATCGGCGAATTCAGCAGCGTCGAGCCTGAAGAGACCGGCCTGTCGTTTGTCGAGAACGCCATCCTCAAGGCCCGCAACGCCGCGCGCATTTCCGGTTTGCCGGCACTGGCCGACGACTCGGGGCTGGCGGTGGATTTCCTCGGCGGGGCGCCGGGGATCTACTCGGCCCGCTACGCCGATGGCAAGGGCGATGCGGCGAACAACGCCAAGCTGCTGGAGGCAATGAAGGACGTGCCTGAGGCCGAGCGCGGCGCACAGTTCGTCTGCGTGCTGGCCCTGGTGCGCCATGCCGATGATCCCCTGCCAATTCTCTGCGAAGGACTGTGGCACGGCCGCATCCTGACCCAGGCCAGCGGCGAACATGGTTTTGGCTACGACCCGCTGTTCTGGGTGCCCGAGCGCGACTGCTCCAGCGCCGAGCTCACGCCCGGCGACAAGAACCAGATCAGTCACCGCGCCCGTGCAATGGATCTGCTGCGCCAGCGTCTGGGCTTGAAATGACCCCTGCCCCCTCCGCGTCGTCGCTGATCCATGGCGGCGACGCCGCATCGCCCCGGTCGGCCCTGCCGGTGCTGCCGCCCCTGGCGCTGTACATCCACATCCCGTGGTGCGTGCGCAAATGCCCTTATTGCGACTTCAACTCCCACACCGCCAGCCCGGTGCTGCCGGAAGAGGAATACGTGGACGCGTTGCTGGCCGATCTCGACCAGGACCTGCACGCGGTCTACGGTCGTGAAATCAGCTCGATTTTCTTCGGTGGGGGCACGCCCAGCCTGTTCAGCGCCCAGGCGCTGGGTCGGCTGCTTCAGGGCGTCGAGGCACGCATCCCGTTTGCCGCCGACATCGAAATCACCCTGGAAGCCAACCCTGGTACGTTCGAGCAGGACAAGTTCGTGGCGTATCGCAAGCTGGGAATCAATCGCCTGTCGATCGGCATCCAGAGCTTCCAGCAGGAAAAACTCAAGGCCCTGGGGCGCATCCACAATGGCGATGAAGCCGTGCGCGCCGCCGGCATGGCGCGCCAGGCCGGGTTCGACAACTTCAACCTGGACCTGATGCACGGCCTGCCCGACCAGTCCCTGGACGACGCCCTGGCCGACCTGCGCACCGCCATCGCCCTGAAGCCGACCCACCTGTCCTGGTATCAGCTGACCCTGGAGCCGAACACGGTGTTCTGGAACCAGCCGCCGACGCTGCCGGAAGACGATACGTTGTGGGACATCCAGGAAGCCGGGCAGGCACTGCTGGCCGAGCATGGCTACGCGCAATACGAGGTCTCGGCCTACGCGCAACCCGGGCGGGCGGCGCGGCACAACCTCAACTACTGGAGCTTTGGCGATTTCATCGGCATTGGCGCCGGCGCCCATGGCAAGCTCAGCCACCCGGACGGGCGCATCGTGCGCACCTGGAAGACACGCCTGCCCAAGGATTACCTGAATCCTTCGAAAAGCTTCAAGGCTGGCGAGAAGTCGCTGACCAATGATGAAATGCCGTTCGAGTTCCTGATGAACGCCCTGCGCCTGACCGAGGGTGTCGACTCGCAGCTGTACCCGCAGCGCACCGGACTGTCGCTGGACAGCCTCGCCGAAGGCCGCCGCGACGCCGAACAAAGTGGTCTGTTGCGGGTCGAACCGTCACGCTTGGCGGCCACGGAACGCGGACAGCTGTTTCTCAACGACTTGCTGCAAAAATTTCTGAGCTGATTTCAAACTTAAGGGAAAACGAATGGATCTGGTACTCGACCTGCTCGCCACCGTGTCTCGCTGGAGCCGCAGCAACCTCTCGGAAATCGCCCTGGCACTGGTGGGTTGCCTGCTGGTGTTGTTCGGTGCGGATTTCAAAGGTTGGGTCGAACAACGCCTGGGCAGCATCGCCGGCGCCTTGCGCGTGCCATTGATGGCCCTGCTGTGCATGATCGGCAGCGGCGCTGCGCTGATCTACGCGACCCCCTGGGTCATTCGTGGCCTGAGCCAGTTCAACAACTACAGCCTGGCGCCGGTGTTGCTGGTGGTGCTGGTGTTGATTGGGGTGGTTGCAGACCGCCGCTAACTTCCGGCCACAAAAAAACCTATAGGAGCCAGCTTGCTGGCGATGGTGTGTCAAACACAGCGATGTTGACTGACAGACCATCGCCAGCAAGCTGGCTCCTACAGGTTTACAGCGGTCAGGACAGTTTTTCGAACTTCAAATCCCACACCCCATGCCCAAGACGTTCGCCACGGCGTTCGAACTTGGTGATCGGGCGCTCGGCCGGGCGCGGGACGCACTTGCCGTCTTCGGCCAGGTTGCGGTAACCCGGCGCGACGTTCATCACTTCCAGCATGTACTCGGCATAAGGCTCCCAGTCGGTAGCCATGTGCAGCACCCCGCCGACCTTCAACTTGCTGCGCACCAGCTCGGCAAACGAGGCCTGGACGATGCGACGCTTGTGGTGGCGGCTCTTGTGCCACGGGTCCGGGAAAAACAGCATCAGGCGATCGAGGCTGTTGTCGGCCACGCAGCGGTTGAGCACTTCGATGGCATCGCAATCGTAGACCCGCAGGTTGGTCAGGCCCTGGGTCAGCACGCCATTGAGCAGCGCGCCCACACCCGGACGGTGCACTTCCACGCCGATGAAATCCTGTTCAGGCGCCGCTGCCGCCATTTCCAGCAGCGAATGGCCCATGCCGAAACCGATTTCCAGCGAGCGAGGGGCCGAACGGCCAAACACCTGGTCGTAGTCCACCGGCGCGTCCGCCAGCGGCAGCACGAACAGCGGCGCACCCTGCTCAAGGCCGCGTTGCTGGCCTTCGGTCATGCGCCCGGCGCGCATCACGAAACTCTTGATGCGGCGGTGCTGGCGCTCGTCGCCTTCTTCCGTCTGGATAGGCGTGTCGTTTGATTCAGTCATCAATGGCTCTTACTTGATCAGACCATCCAGCGGCGAAGAGGCGCTGGCGTAAAGTTTCTTCGGCATGCGGCCGGCGAGGTACGCCAGGCGGCCGGCGACGATGGCGTGTTTCATGGCTTCAGCCATCATGACCGGTTGCTGGGCATGGGCGATGGCCGAGTTCATCAGCACCCCTTCACAACCCAGTTCCATGGCGATGGTGGCATCGGACGCGGTGCCGACACCGGCATCCACCAGCACCGGAATCTTCGCCTCTTCGAGGATGATCTGCAGGTTGTACGGGTTGCAGATCCCCAGGCCCGTGCCGATCAGGCCGGCCAGCGGCATCACCGCGATGCAGCCGATTTCCGCCAGTTGGCGTGCGATGATCGGGTCATCGCTGGTGTAGACCATCACGTCGAAACCTTCCTTGACCAGCACTTCGGCGGCCTTGAGGGTTTCGATCACATTGGGGAACAGGGTTTTCTGGTCCGCCAGCACTTCCAGCTTCACCAGGTTATGGCCACCGAGCAGTTCACGGGCCAGACGACAGGTGCGCACGGCCTCGGTGGCGTCAAAGCAGCCGGCCGTGTTCGGCAGGAAGGTGTAGCGCTCCGGCGACAGGACGTCGAGCAGGTTCGGTTCGCCCGGGTTCTGACCCAGGTTGGTCCGGCGTACGGCAAAGGTGACGATTTCGGCACCCGAGGCCTCGATGGCCAGGCGGGTTTCTTCCATGTCACGGTACTTGCCGGTACCGACCAGCAAACGCGACTGGAAAGTACGACCGGCCAGGACGAAGGGCTTGTCGGTGCGAACGATGCTCATGGGAAATCCTCTGTTGGGGTGAGGTTCTTGCACAATGATGCTGTGGCCGTACGGGGCCGGGCGGCTAGCCGCCGCCGATGGCGTGCACCACTTCGACGCTGTCGCCGTCGTTGAGCGTGGTGTCTGCATGCTGGCTGCGCGGGACGATATCCAGATTGAGCTCGACCGCCACGCGACGTCCGGTCAACTCCAGACGGGTCAGCAGGGCCGCAACGGTTTCACCGTCGGGCAGTTCAAGGGATTCGCCGTTCAACTGAATGCGCATGCCAAATGCCGCCATCATTTTTAGGGGGTGGCATTCTAGCCCGATCATGACCTAAAGGTCAGTAACAAGCGTCAAGCGGTCGCCTGCAGTCGCCAGGCGGCCAGCCCCAGGCACAGCCAGCCGATCAGGAAGGCCAGGCCGCCGAAGGGCGTGATGATGCCGAGCTTGCCGATGCCCACCGTCGTCAGCAGGTACAGGCTGCCGGAAAACAGCAGGATGCCGATCGTGAACGAGATACCGGCCCAGGTGACCAGCCGGCCCGGGATGTACGCGGCCAGCAAGGCCACCCCGAACAGCGCCAGGGCATGCACCATCTGATAGGTCACGCCCGTATGGAAGATCGCCAGGTACTCGGGGGTCAGGCGACTTTTCAAGCCATGGGCGGCAAACGCACCCAGTGCAACGCCGGTGAAACCGAAGAAAGCGGCCAGCATCAGAAAGCCACGCAGCATGAAGAACTCCAGTCAGACTCGATCAACAGGGTCTGTATAATGGCCCGCTCGACGGGTTCGGCCAAGCCATCTCTATGCTGCGTTCAATTTTGCAACGATTCACGAAGGCCCTGCTCTGGTTCGCCGGGGGCAGCGTCGTGCTGGTCCTGATTTTTCGTGTGGTGCCGCCACCGGGCACGGCGCTCATGGTCGAACGCAAGATCGAATCCTGGTTCGACGGTGAGCCGATTGACCTGCAACGCACCTGGAAACCCTGGGATGAAATCTCCGACGACCTGAAAGTCGCGGTGATCGCCGGCGAAGATCAGAAATTCCCGGAGCACTGGGGGTTCGACATCGGCGCAATCCGCGCCGCCCTGGCCCACAACGAACTGGGCGGCTCGGTTCGCGGCGCCAGCACACTCAGCCAGCAGGTCTCGAAGAACCTGTTTCTGTGGTCCGGCCGCAGCTGGTTGCGCAAGGGCCTGGAAGCCTGGTTTACCGGGCTGATCGAAGTGTTCTGGCCCAAGCAGCGAATTCTTGAGGTCTACCTCAACAGCGTCGAGTGGGATGATGGGGTGTTTGGCGCGGAAGCCGCGGCTAGGCACCACTTTGGCGTGAGTGCCAGGAACCTCAGCCGCCAGCAGTCGAGCCTGCTGGCGGCGGTGTTGCCCAACCCGCGCGTGTGGAGCGCCAGCCATCCGACCAACTACGTCGCGCGCCGCGCAGGCTGGATTCGCCAGCAGATGAGCCAGCTCGGGGGCGACAGCTATCTGGTCGGGCTCAATGACTCGCGCCGGGCGCCTTGGACGAAATAAGCGAGCGAGTTCCATCACACTCCGCAAAACCCTGTGGGAGCGGGCTTGCCCGCGAAAGCGGTGTGTCAGCCAACGGGTGGTTTTCTGACCCTCCGCCATCGCGGGCAAGCCCGCTCCCACAGGGTACTAGTCGTTCCAACAATCGAGCCCAAACAAAAACGCCCCGATCAATGATCGGGGCGTTTTTTATTGCCGGTGCGCAGCTCAGGCCGCAATCGACAACTTGAGCTTGTTCATCGCGCTCTTCTCGAGCTGACGAATACGCTCGGCCGACACGTTGTACTTCTGCGCCAGGTCGTGCAGCGTGGCTTTGTCTTCTGCCAGCCAGCGCTGGTAGAGGATGTCACGGCTGCGGTCGTCCAGCACTTCCAGCGCTTCGTGCAGGTTGTGATTGGAGTTGTCGCTCCAGTCGGCGTCTTCCAGTTGACGCGCCGGGTCATACCGGTGGTCTTCCAGGTAGTTGGCCGGCGATTGGAAAGCACTGTCGTCGTCCGCTTCGGCGGCCGGGTCGAAGGCCATGTCCTGGCCGGTCAGGCGACTTTCCATCTCGCGCACTTCCCGCGGCTCCACGCCGAGGCTTTCCGCCACGCGGTGGACTTCCTCGTTGTTCAGCCACGCCAGGCGTTTCTTCTGGCTGCGCAGGTTGAAGAACAGCTTGCGCTGGGCCTTGGTGGTCGCGACTTTCACGATGCGCCAGTTGCGCAGGATGAACTCGTGGATTTCCGCCTTGATCCAGTGCACGGCGAACGACACCAGGCGCACACCCATTTCCGGGTTGAAGCGTTTCACGGCCTTCATCAGGCCGACGTTGCCTTCCTGGATCAGGTCAGCCTGAGCCAGACCGTAGCCGGAGTAGCTACGGGCGATATGTACGACAAAACGCAGGTGGGCGAGCACCATCTGCCGAGCCGCCCCCAGATCCTGCTCATAGTAGAGACTCTCGGCCAGTTCACGCTCCTGCTCCGGCGTCAGCAAAGGAATGCTGTTGACGGTGTGCACATAGGCTTCCAGGTTCGCACCCGGGACCAGCGCATACGCAGGTTGCAAAGAATTGGTCATACGACAAAACCTCCCACTTACAAACTCGTGCAGTTCAGCACTGCGAAAATTGACCGGAAACCGAAAGACAAGTTCCCATAAACGCTGAAAGGTCAATACGAGCAAAATGATACTACTTAGGCGCAAGCTCCCTCAGGTGGCGTGCGACTGCAATCCATGCACCGATATACCCCAACAGCACCGCGCCAAGCAAGAGCGACAGACCGTCGGCTACCGGCACACCGGCCAGCGCAAAATCGCTGCCGTACAAACCGGCCAGGCCGACCACCGCATCGTTCAGCCAGTCCAGGCCAAACGCCAATACACCCCAGGACAGTATCCCCGCACCGAAGCCATACAACGCACCCATATAAAGGAAGGGCCTGCGCACATAACTGTCAGTGCCGCCGACGAGTTTAATCACTTCTATCTCTGTGCGGCGGTTTTCAATATGAAGACGAATGGTATTGCCTATCACCAAAAGTAATGCAGAAACCAGAAGGACGGTCAGACCGAAGACAAAACGGTCACCCAGCTTGAGGATGGCTGCCAGACGCTCGACCCAGACTAGATCAAGTTGCGCCTGTTGTACCTTGGGCAATTCGGAAAGTTGTTGTCGTAATGCTTCAAGCGCGGGCTTGTCGACCTCGTTCGGGGTCACCAGCACCACGCCCGGCAGCGGGTTTTCCGGCAGTTCCTTCAAGGCATCGCCCAGCCCCGACTGCTGCTGGAATTCCTCCAGCGCCTGGTCGCGCCCCACGTACTCGGCATCGGCGACGCCCGGGATGCGCTTGATCTGGTCACGCAGCGATTCGCCTTCGGCCGGGCTGGCCTCGAGTTGCAGGTACAGGGAAATCTGCGCCGCCCGCTGCCAGGAACCACCCAGGCGTTCGACGTTACTCAGCAAAAGTGACAGACCCATGGGCAAGCTCAGGGCCACCGCCATCACCATGCAGGTGAAGAAACTGCCGATGGGTTGCTTGCCCAGGCGCCGCAGGCTGTCCAGCAGGCTGGCGCGGTGGCTTTCGATCCAGGCGTGGAACAAGGTGGCGAAATCCGGGCCGTCATCGTCGTCGCGCTTTTTCTTCTGCGGCTGCGGATCGGCGGCCTTGGGCGCCACGCGCTCGGAAACCTTGGGGCTACGTGTCGCACTCATACGCCGGCCTCCCCGTCGCCGATCAATCGGCCGCGTTGCAGGGTCAGCATGCGATGGCGCATGCGGGCGATCAGGGCCAGGTCGTGACTGGCGATCAGCACGCTGGTGCCCAGACGGTTGATGTCTTCGAACACACCCATGATTTCGGCCGCCAGACGCGGGTCGAGGTTACCGGTCGGCTCGTCCGCCAGCAGCAAGGCCGGACGATGGACGATGGCCCGGGCAATGCCGACCCGCTGTTGCTGGCCGGTGGACAGGTCGCCGGGGTACAGATCGGACTTGTCCGACAGTGCCACGCGCTCCAGGGCCGAATCCACGCGCTTGGCGATCTCGACCTTGGACAGGCCGAGAATCTGCAGCGGCAGCGCGACGTTGTTGAACACCGTGCGATCGAACAGCAACTGGTGATTCTGGAACACCACGCCGATCTGGCGACGCAGGAACGGGATCTGAGCGTTGCTGATGGTGCCGAGGTCCTGGCCGGCCAGCAGCAATTTGCCGGTGGTCGGGCGCTCCATCGCCAGCAGCAGGCGCAACAGGGTGCTTTTGCCGGCGCCGGAGTGGCCGGTCACAAACAGGAACTCGCCGCGACGAACTCGAAAGCTCAGCTCATGCAAGCCGACGTGACCGTTCGGGTAACGTTTACCGACCTGTTCGAAACGAATCATGAACGCTCCCGCTCGGCAAACAATGCCTGGACAAAGGGTTCGGCTTCAAAGGTACGCAAATCGTCGATGCCTTCACCGACGCCGATGTAGCGAATCGGCAGGCCAAACTGCTTGGCCAGGGCGAAAATCACCCCGCCCTTGGCGGTACCGTCGAGCTTGGTCAGCGCCAGGCCGGTCAGTTCGACGGTCTGGTTGAATTGCTTGGCCTGGTTGATGGCGTTCTGACCGGTGCCGGCGTCGAGCACCAGCAACACTTCATGCGGCGCGTCGGCGTCGAGCTTCCCGATGACCCGGCGCACCTTCTTCAACTCTTCCATCAGGTTGTCTTTGGTGTGCAGGCGCCCGGCGGTATCGGCGATCAGCACGTCGATACCACGGGCCTTGGCGGCCTGCACGGCGTCGAAAATCACCGAGGCCGAGTCGGCGCCCGTGTGCTGGGCGATCACCGGAATCTTGTTGCGCTCTCCCCAGACCTGCAACTGCTCGACGGCGGCGGCGCGGAAGGTGTCGCCAGCGGCGAGCATGACTTTTTTGCCTTCCAGCTGCAGCTTCTTCGCCAGCTTGCCGATGGTGGTGGTTTTGCCGGCGCCGTTGACGCCGACCACCAGGATGACGAACGGCTTGTTCTGCGAAGCAATTTTCAGTGGCTGCTCGACCGGCTTGAGCATGGCAGCCAGCTCGGCCTGCAAGGATTTGTAGAGCGCATCGGCATCCGCCAGCTCCTTGCGCGCGACCTTTTGCGTCAGACGCTGAATGATCACCGAAGTGGCCTCGACCCCGACATCGGCGGTCAGCAGGCGGGTTTCGATGTCGTCGAGCAGCTCGTCATCGATGGTCTTCCTGCCGAGGAACAGGCTGGCCATGCCTTCGCCGATACTGGCGCTGGTCTTGGACAGGCCCTGCTTGAGGCGGGCGAAGAAACCGGCCTTGGTTTCCGCCGTGGGTGCCGGCTCGACGGGCGCTTCGACGGGCGCAGGCGCGGCAGCGACAGGCGCCGGAATGGGCAGAGGCTCAGCAACGACCGGTGCTGCAACCACCGCGTGCTCAACCACCGGAGTCGGCTCGGCCACCGCCAGCGACGGCACTTCGACAGGCTCGGGAGAAAACTCGCCGGGTGCCGGGATCGGCGGCACGACGTGCGGGGCCAGATCGTCCTCGACCAGCGCGACCGGCTCTTCGGACACCGGCAATTGCAGCCACGGCTCGGCGGCCGGGGTCAGGGGTTGTTCAACGACCGCCTCGGTCTCGACGACCGGCTGCAGCACCGGTTCGGCCGTCTCCAGGACGATCGGCGCCGGCTCTTCAGCGACGGGCGCAGGTGCAGGCTCAGGGAGTGGCTGGGGCTGTTCGACGACGGTTTCCTGCGGCTTTTTGCGCAGCCATCCGAACAGGCTTTTCTTCTCACCAGCCGAAGCTGGGGCTTTCTTGTCGTCGTTGGAACCAAACATGGAGGACGGCTATCTCACGGTAGCGACGCGCCACAGGGCGCCCCGGTAAATAAATATTCGATGCAGAACAGACTGCGATTGACCCAGCTTGTTCACGCGCAACCTTTGCACAGGCGCAAACAGCGCCTTACAAAAACGACTTTACGAAGGACTGACGCAGCAAAATCGGCGAAAACGCAGAGTTTAGTCGACAAACCAGCGCCGAATGCCGCAAACCCTTTCAACCTGATCAAACGTAATGGCCTGATAGGCGTGGCCGCCACTAAAACGGATCAGTATCCTAGCACCCTCTCGCCCGCCGACGCTAAGACCTAGCGGGCAGCCCCAAAGGTTAAAAAACGAATGAATGCTCTTGCCCGCCGCGCTGCAGGCCTGCTTTTCAGCACAGTTTGCCTGCCATTTTCAGCCTTCGCCGCCGATCCGCAACCCACCCATGAATTCACCCTCGACAACGGCTTGAAGGTGGTCGTGCGCGAAGACCATCGCGCGCCGGTGGTGGTTTCCCAGGTCTGGTACAAGGTCGGCTCCAGCTACGAGACGCCGGGCCAGACCGGTTTGTCCCACGCCCTGGAGCACATGATGTTCAAGGGCAGCGAAAAAGTCGGCCCAGGCGAGGCGTCGCTGATCCTGCGCGACCTCGGTGCCGAGGAGAACGCCTTCACCAGCGATGACTTCACCGCGTATTACCAGGTGCTGGCCCGTGACCGCCTGGGTGTCGCCTTCGAGCTGGAAGCCGACCGTATGGCCAGCCTGCGCCTGCCGGCCGACGAGTTCGCCCGTGAAATCGAAGTCATCAAGGAAGAACGTCGCCTGCGCACCGACGACAAGCCGATGTCCAAGGCCTATGAACGCTTCAAGGCCATGGCCTACCCGGCCAGCGGCTATCACACGCCGACCATTGGCTGGATGGCCGACCTGGACCGCATGAAAGTCGAGGAACTGCGCCACTGGTACCAGTCCTGGTACGTGCCGAACAACGCCACGCTGGTGGTGGTCGGCGACGTCACTCCGGACGAAGTGAAAACCCTGGCCCAGCGCTACTTCGGCCCGATTGCCAAACGCGATGTGCCACCGGCGAAGATCCCGCTGGAACTGGCCGAACCCGGCGAGCGGCAGATCACCCTGCACGTGCAGACCCAATTGCCGAGCCTGATGCTGGGCTTCAACGTGCCGAGCATCGCCACGGCCGAAGACAAGCGCTCGGTCAACGCCCTGCGGCTGATCTCGGCCCTGCTCGACGGCGGCTACAGCGCACGCATCCCGACCCAACTGGAGCGCGGCGAAGAACTGGTGTCGGGCGGCTCGTCGAGTTACGACGCCTACACTCGGGGCGACAGCCTGTTCACCCTGTCGGCAACGCCCAACACGCAGAAAAACAAGACCATCGCTCAAGCCGAGGCCGGCCTGTGGAAACTGCTCGAGCAGTTGAAGACCACCGCGCCATCCGCCGAAGAGCTGGAGCGGGTGCGCGCCCAGGTCATTGCCGGCCTGGTCTACGAGCGTGACTCGATCACCAGCCAGGCCACCGCCATCGGCCAACTGGAAACCGTCGGCCTGTCCTGGAAACTGATGGACACCGAACTGGCCGAACTGGAAGCGGTCACGCCGCAAGACATCCAGAGCGCCGCCAAGCTGTACTTCACCCGCGAACGTCTGAGCGTCGCCCACGTCCTGCCACTGGAGACGACTCATGAGTGAGCGTAAAAAACCCCGTCTGGCCCTGCTCGGCCTGATTGCCGTCGCCCTGATCGGCTCGGCCGTCTTCTACTTTTCCAAGACCGACGAGTCCGTCGCCAGCGAAGCGCTGGACAAGGCCAGGTCCAGCCAGAAGCTGCAATCGCTGGCCGAGCTCAACGGCAAGGCGCCCGGTCGCCGCACCCTGAACGTTCAGCACTGGAATACCGCCGAAGGCGCCAAGGTACTGTTCGTCGAGGCTCGCGAGCTGCCCATGTTCGACATGCGCTTGATCTTCGCCGCCGGCAGCAGCCAGGACGGCGATGCGCCGGGCCTGGCGACGCTGACCAATGCGATGCTCAACGAAGGCGTCGCCGGCAAGGACGTCAGCGCCATCGCCGAAGGCTTCGAAGGCCTGGGTGCCGACTTCGGCAACGGCGCGTTCAAGGACATGGCGCTGGCCTCCCTGCGCAGCCTCAGCGCACCGGACAAACGCGAGCCCGCACTGAAGCTGTTTGCCGAGGTGGTCGGCCAACCGACCTTCCCCGCCGATTCGTTCGCCCGCATCAAGAACCAGATGCTCGCCGGTTTCGAGTACCAGAAACAGAACCCCGGCAAGCTGGCCAGTATCGAGCTGATGAATCGCCTGTACGGTGATCACCCTTATGCCCATGCCAGCGACGGCACGGCGAAAACCATCCCGGCGATTACCCTGGCGCAGCTCAAGGCCTTCCATCAGAAAGCCTATGCGGCGGGCAATGTGGTGATCGCGCTGGTGGGCGACCTGTCGCGCGCCGAGGCCGAGGCCATTGCCGCCCAGGTGTCCAGCGCCCTGCCAAAGGGCCCGGCGCTGGCGAAACTGGCGCAACCGGTTGACCCCAAGGCCAGCATCGGCCACATCGAGTTCCCGTCCAAGCAGACCAACCTGATGCTCGCGCAACTGGGCATAGACCGTGACGATCCGGATTACGCCGCCCTGTCCATGGGCAACCAGATCCTCGGCGGCGGTGGCTTCGGCACCCGCCTGATGAGCGAAGTGCGCGAAAAACGCGGCCTGACCTATGGCGTGTACTCGGGTTTCACTCCGATGCAGGCGCGCGGCCCGTTCATGATCAACCTGCAGACCCGCGCCGAAATGAGCGAAGGCACGCTCAAGCTGGTGCAGGACGTGCTGGCCGACTACCTCAGGACCGGCCCGACCGAGAAGGAACTCGAAGACGCCAAGCGTGAACTGGCCGGCAGCTTTCCGCTGTCCACCGCCAGCAACGCGGACATCGTCGGCCAGCTCGGCGCCATGGGCTTCTATAATCTGCCGCTGAGCTACCTGGAAGACTTCATGCAGCAGTCCCAGAGCCTGACGGTCGAGCAAGTGAAAACCGCACTGAACAAACACCTGAGCACGGACAAGATGGTCATCGTCACCGCTGGCCCGTCCGTGCCGCAAAAGCCGTTGCCGGCCCCCACTGACAAACCTGCCGAGCAACCGCTCGGGGTTCCGGAGCATTAATGGCTACCCGTCCTAAAAAACCTGCGCAAAACGTGCACAACGGCGTGAACCAGTTGCGCATCATCGGCGGCGAATGGCGCAGTCGCAAGTTGAGCTTTCCCGATGCACCGGGGTTGCGCCCGACCCCGGATCGAGTACGTGAGACCCTGTTCAACTGGCTCGCGCCCTACGTGCCGGGCGCCAAGGTGCTCGATCCGTTCGCCGGCAGCGGCGCGCTGTTCCTCGAAGCCCTGTCCCGTGGCGCGGCCTCGGGTCAGGCGCTGGATGCCAGCCATGTGGCGGTGTCCAGCCTGAAGGAACACCTGGGCACCCTGCGCTGCACCAACGGTCAGGTGCAGACCGCCGACGCCCTGCGTTATCTGGAAACCCAGCCTGCCAGCGCGTACGACCTGGTGTTCCTTGACCCGCCGTTCAACCAGAACCTGTTGCCGGCCGTCTGCGCCCTGCTCGAGGAACGTCAATGGCTGGCGGCCGACGCCTGGGTCTACACCGAAAGTGAAAGTGCCCCCTCGACGCTTGGCTTGCCGGGCAACTGGCGCCTGCACCGCGAGCAGAAATCCGGGCGCGTGTACTACTCGTTGTGGCAACGTATGGCAGAGATCGCCGGTTAACCGACCGGCCTGAAAGGTGCGCACAGGTTGCGCACCGCTGCATCGAGAGCCATCGTGTCCCTTTTGTCAGAACGCTTCAGCCCCGCCTTCGGCCTTGGCAACCCGCACGTGCAGACCTTGTGGGGGCCGCTCTGGCGCAAAACCACGCACATCGAACGTGAGCGCGAACGCCTGTGGCTCGAGGACGGCGACTTTCTCGACCTGGACTGGCACGGCCCGCATGACGCCCAAACACCCTTGGTGCTGGTGCTGCACGGTCTGACCGGTTCGTCGAATTCGCCCTACGTCGCCGGCCTGCAACAGGCGCTGGGCGCCCAGGGCTGGGCCAGCGTTGCGCTGAACTGGCGCGGCTGTTCGGGCGAGCCGAATCTGTTGCCGCGCAGCTATCATTCCGGCGCCAGCGAAGACCTGGCCGAAGCCATCCAGCACCTGCGAGCCAGACGTCCGTTGGCGCCGCTCTACGCGGTCGGCTATTCGTTGGGCGGCAATGTCCTGCTCAAGCACCTGGGCGAGGCCGGCAGCGACAGTGGCGTGCTCGGCGCCGTGGCGGTTTCGGTGCCGTTTCGCCTCGATCAATGCGCAGACCGTATCGGCCAGGGTTTTTCCAGGGTCTACCAGGCGCATTTCATGCGCGAGATGGTCGCCTACATCCGCAACAAGCAACGCCAGTTCCAGCATGACGGGCGCGAGGATGGCCTGGCGAAACTGGCCGCGCTGGGCTCGCTGGAAAACATGCGCACTTTCTGGGATTTCGATGGCCGGATCACCGCGCCCCTGCACGGCTATCTCGATGCGCAGGATTATTACCGCCGCGCATCGAGCCGCTATTTCCTCGGCGAGATCCGCACCCCGACGCTGATCATCCAGGCCGCCGACGACCCGTTCGTTTCCCCCCACAGCCTGCCGCTGGCTGAGGAACTGTCCGCCAGCACCCAATTCGAGTTGCAGGCCAAGGGCGGGCATGTGGGCTTCGTCGAAGGCTCCTTTCGTCATCCGGGTTACTACCTGGAACGGCGCATCCCGCAGTGGCTGGCCGCACAGGGGCGTGGCTGACATGAACACCGGGGGTGAATCGATCCGTTTCTGGCAAACCGCGCCGCTGGCGGGGGTCGAACTGTTGTCCGCGCGCTACATCGAGCACCGCTTTGCCCCTCACGTGCACGAGGGCTTCGTGATCGGCATGATCATGGCCGGCGCCCAGCGTTATCGCTATCGCGGCGCCGAGCACCTGGCGGGCAGCGGCACACTGGTGCTGATCAACCCCGATGAATTGCACACCGGGCACAAGGGTACGGAAGACGGTTGGTTGTACCGGGCGTTCTATCCCGACAGCGAACAGATCCTCGCGCTGTTGAGCGAACTGGAACTGCCCAGCCACAGCCTGCCGGCGTTTGGCGCCACGCTCTATCGCGATCCGGACCTGGTCAAGGGGTTCTGCCAGTTGCATCGTCTGCTCGAAAGTCCGTCGAGCGCCCTGCAACAACAGACGGCCTGGCGGGAACTGATGCTCGCGTTGCTGCAACGCCACGCGGCGGTTGCCGACCCTGGAAAACCCGGCAAGGAACACCGGGCCGTGACCCGGGCCAAGGACTTGCTGCAGGCACAACTGGCAGCGCCGCCATCGCTCGAAGAGCTCGCGGCAGCGGTGAACCTGTCACCGTTTCACTTCGCCCGAGTATTCCGCCACGCCACCGGCATACCGCCGCACACCTGGCTGATGCAGCAGCGCATCGCCCGGGCGCGGACGTTATTGCAGGGAGGATGCCTGCCGCTGGAAGTGGCCACGCAGTTGGGTTTCGCTGACCAGAGCCATTTGAGTCGGCAGTTCAAGCAGGTTTACGGGGTCGGGCCGGGAGCGTATCGCAAGGCGCGGCAGTTGCCGGGTTTCTGAAATCGCAGGATCCCTCCTGTGGGAGCGGGCTTGCTCGCGAAAGCGGTGTGTCAGTCGACCGTTGTGTCCGGTGTCACACCGCTTCGCGAGCAAACCCGCTCCCACAGTTTTTTACTCACCCGTCGCCACACCCCGCGCCGGATCGTTGATCCACTCGCTCCAGGACCCGGCATACAATGCACCCAACGGATAACCGGCCAGGCACAGGGCGAACAGGTTATGGCAGGCCGTCACGCCGGAGCCGCAATACGCCACCAGATCGGCCGGTGAGCGGCTGCCCAGTTTGGCCGCAAACCGCTGCTTGAGCTGATCGGCCGGCAGGAAACGCCCGTCGCTGCCCAGGTTGTCAGTGAAGGCTGCGCATTGCGCGCCGGGGATGTGCCCGGCAATCGGATCGATGGGCTCGACTTCACCCTTGAAGCGCGGCAGGGCCCGGGCATCGAGCAAGGTCAGGGCCGGTTGACCGAGGTGCTGCTCAAGCTGCTCGGCGCTGAGCAGCAGCGTCTTGTCCGGCGTCCCGCTGAAGGTGCCACGCTGAATCTGCGGCGCATCCAGGCTCAGGGGCAGGCCCGCCGCATGCCAGGCCTTGAGCCCGCCATCGAGAATGAACACACCCTCACGCTTGCCCAGCCAGGCCAGTAGCCACCAGGCTCGCGCCGCAAAGGCACCGGGGCCGTCGTCATACAGAATCACTTCGCTGTCGGCATTGATGCCCCAGGCCTGGAGACGCTCGGTCAACGCGCCAGGATCCGGCAACGGATGCCGGCCGGTCACGCCTTTGCTCACCGGCCCGCTCAAGTCACGTTCGAGGTCGGCAAAGCTCGACCCGGCGATGTGCCCTTCGGCATAGCTGCGCTGACCATAGTCCGGGTCTTCGAGGGCGAAACGACAATCAAGGATCACCCTCCCCGGCTGTTCCTTCTTCAGGTCCAACGCTTGCGGGCTGATCAATTGCGCAATGGGCATAACAGGCTCCTGTGGTAGGCGTTACCGAATCCTACCCCAGTTAACTACCCCACTTCCTCCAGCGCCTGGGCGAGCGGTACATAAAACTCTTCGAACAGCGCGTTGACCTCATCGCGGGCCTGGTCCGTGACAAAACCGGCCTCCAGCACCAGCACCTGGTAAACCCCGCGCTTGATCGCCTGTTCGCTCAGGTGGTTGGAGTTATCCCGGGTGGTGCACAGGAAGCGGACCCAGGACGTCAGGATGATCCAGGCATTGATCGTCAGGGACTCGATCTGCACACGGTCCATTTTCAGGATGCCCGCCTCGACAAAGCCTTTGTAGATCGCCGTGCCCTGGATCACGCAGCGCTGGGAAAAGCGTCGGTAGCGCGACGCCAGTTCCGGATCGCTGTCGAGCAAGTGTTCGAGGTCGCGGTGCAAAAAGCGGTAGCGCCACATCGCCGCCAGCAGTTCCTTGAGGTAGTAACGCTTGTCCTCCACCGTGGCGGCCCGCCCCTGGGGCGGGCGCAGAAAGCTGTCCACCAGGCTTTCGTACTCGCTGAACAGCACGGCGATGATCGCCTGCTTGTTGGGGAAGTGGTAGTAGAGATTGCCCGGGGAAATTTCCATATGGGCAGCAATGTGATTGGTGCTGATGCTGCGCTCACCCTGCTGGTTGAACAGCTCCAGACTGTTCTGCACGATGCGCTCGCTGGTTTTTATTCGAGGGGCCATGACTTGAGCTTTAATCCAGAGTGCGTTGACGGGCATCTTACGACCTATCCGCCAGGGGATAAAAGAAAGCCGTGCCGTGATGTCATTTGACTTTATAGAGTATAGACTCTAAAAAGCTCTTCATCACAATAAAACCGGGGAGATGACCATGACGGCTGACATTGCCTACCTGCAGACCCTGCACCAGCCTCTGGAAGCGCTCCAAAGCCTGTTCGACGCCCAGCGTGCCGCCTACGCCGCCAACCCGATGCCGCCCGCCGCGCAGCGCCAGCAATGGCTCAAGGCCTTGCGTGAATTGTTGAGCGCCGAACGCCAGGCGCTGATCGATGCGATCAGCCAGGACTTCAGCCACCGCAGCGCCGATGAAACCCTGCTCGCCGAATTGATGCCCAGCCTGCACGGCATTCACTACGCCAGTCGGCACCTCAACGGCTGGATGAAATCGTCCCGGCGCAAGGTCGGACTGGCCTTCCAGCCAGCCTCGGCCAAAGTGGTTTATCAACCGCTGGGCGTGGTCGGGGTGATCGTGCCGTGGAATTACCCGCTGTACCTGGCCATCGGCCCCTTGGTCGGCGCACTGGCGGCGGGCAACCGGGTGATGCTCAAACTCAGCGAGTCGACCCCCGCCACCGGCCTGCTGCTCAAGGAACTGCTGGGGCGAATTTTCCCCGAGGACCTGGTAGGCGTGGTGCTGGGTGAAGCCGACATCGGCGTGGCGTTCTCCCGCCTGCGCTTCGATCACCTGCTGTTCACCGGGGCCACCAGCATCGGCAAGCACGTGATGCGCGCCGCCGCCGAGAACCTGACACCGGTCACACTGGAATTGGGCGGCAAGTCCCCGGCCATCGTCTCCCGTGACGTGCCCCTCAAGGACGCCGCCGAACGCATCGCCTTCGGCAAGACCCTCAACGCCGGACAAACCTGCGTGGCCCCGGACTATGTGCTGGTGCCGGAGGACCGCGTAGGCGCGTTCGTCGAAGCCTATCGCCAGGCGGTTCGCGGATTTTATCCGACTCTTGCGGATAACCCGGACTACACCGCGATCATCAACGAACGACAGCTCGCTCGACTCAATGGCTACATCAGCGACGCCACCAGCAAAGGCGCATTGCTCATTCCGCTGTTCGATCAGGGCCAGCAGCGCCGCATGAATCACAGCCTGCTGCTCAACGTCAGCGACGAGATGCTGGTGATGCAGGACGAGATCTTCGGGCCGCTGCTGCCCATCGTGCCGTACCGCGACCTTGATCAGGCATTTGCCTACATCAATCAGCGACCGCGCCCGCTGGCGCTGTACTACTTCGGCTACGACAAGCGCGAGCAAAACCGCGTGCTGCATGAGACCCACTCCGGTGGCGTGTGCCTGAACGACACCTTGCTGCACGTCGCCCAGGACGACATGCCCTTCGGCGGGATCGGCGCCTCGGGCATGGGCCATTACCACGGCCACGAGGGTTTCCTGACGTTCAGCAAGGCCAAGGGCGTGCTGACCAAACAGCGCTTCAACGCCGCAAAACTGGTTTACCCGCCTTATGGCACCTCCATCCAGAAACTGATCCAGAAGCTGTTCATCCGCTAACGCTGCTCTGCTCGGGTAATAACAACAATGAACCCAGCCCTGTCCGATACACCCGCGCTATCAAGGCGCGGCCTGCTGCAATTGAGTGTCGGCGCCACGGCTTTCCTGGCCACGGCCGGGTTGGGCGCGAGCCTGAGCGGCTGTTCGTCGGACGTCCCGGCCAACGGTTTTGCGATGTTGCGCAGCGCCGACCTGCTGTTTCTGCGGGCGCTGATCCCGGTGATGCTTGAAGGTGGCGTCGCTGTCGAGCAGATGCCGCAAGCGCGCGAAGGCACGCTGAAAACCCTGGATAACGGCCTGGCTCACCTGTCGCCGGAAATGCTCAAGCTGACCCGTCAATTGTTCGACGTGCTGGCCATGGCCGTCACCCGCGGGCCATTGACCGGCATCTGGGGCAGTTGGGAAAACGCCAGCCCCGAGCAGATGCGGCACTTTCTCCGGCGCTGGGAAAACAGCTCGCTGAGCTTGCTCCGCATGGGGCACAGCTCATTGCAGCAGATGGTGCTGATGGCGTGGTACAGCCGTCGGGAATCGTGGGCGCATTGCGGGTATCCGGGGCCGCCGGTGGTCTGATAGACCGAGTCGATCCCATCGCGAGCAGGCTCGCTCCCACATTGTTCACGTGGCCCCCTGTGGGAGCGAGCCTGCTCGCGATAGCGATCTCAGGGGCGACACAGCTCCCAACCATAAAAACAAGAGAACCCAAGATGCCCGTACCCGACCCGTTCCGCGAAGGCATGGCCCGAGGCTGGAAAACCCGCAGCGGCGCGCAACTGAGCGAAGACCTGCACCTGGAAGCCGACGTGGCCATCATCGGCAGCGGCGCGGGCGGCGGCACCACCGCCGAAATCCTCAGTGCCGCCGGCTACAGGGTGTTGCTGATCGAAGAAGGCCCACTCAAGACCAGCGGCGACTTCAAGCTGATCGAAGACCAGGCCTACACCAGCCTCTATCAGGAAGGCATCGGCCGCATGAGCAAGGATGGCGCGATCACCATCCTGCAAGGCCGTGCGGTCGGGGGCTCGACCCTGATCAACTGGACCTCGAGTTTCCGCACCCCCGACCCGACACTCGAACACTGGGCGCGCGAGCACGACGTCAAAGGCCACAGTCCGGCGGAGATGGCGCCGTGGTTCGAGGCCATGGAGCAACGCCTCGGCGTCGCGCCCTGGATGGTTCCGCCCAACGCCAACAACGACGTGATCCGCAAGGGCTGCGAAAAGCTCGGCTACGCCTGGCACGTCATCCCGCGCAATGTGCGCGGCTGCTGGAACCTCGGTTATTGCGGCATGGGCTGCGCGGTCAATGCCAAGCAGTCGATGCTGGTGACGACAATTCCGGCGACCCTGGACAAGGGTGGCGAACTGCTCTACCTGGCCCGCGCGGAAAAACTGCTGATCAAGGGCGATCAGGTCACCGGCCTGCAATGCGTGGCAATGGACGAGCGCAGCGTGGCGCCCACCGGCACGACCATCACGGTCAAGGCCAGGCATTACGTGCTGGCCGGAGGCGGGATCAACAGCCCTGCGCTGCTGTTACGGTCCGACGCACCCGATCCGCACCAGCGCCTGGGCAAACGCACGTTCCTGCACCTGGTGAACATGTCCGCCGGGCTTTTCGATGAGGTGATCAACCCGTTCTACGGCGCGCCACAGTCGATCTACTCCGACCATTTCCAATGGCGGGACGGCACCACCGGCCCGATGGCCTACAAACTCGAGGTGCCGCCCCTGCATCCGGCGCTGGCCGCCACCCTGCTCGGCGGCTTCGGCCAGGACAATGCGCAACGCATGGCACAGTTGCCCCACACCCACGCCATGCTGGCGTTGTTGCGCGACGGTTTTCACCCGGACAGCCCCGGCGGCAGCGTCGAGCTGCGCGGCGACAACACGCCCGTGCTCGATTATCAGGTGTCGCCCTACGCCTGGGACGGCGTGCGCCGGGCCTTTCACAGCATGGCCGAGATTCAGTTCGCCGGTGGCGCCAGGGCCGTGATGCCCATGCACGCCGACGCCCGCTATGTGAAAACCCTGGCCGAAGCCCGCACGCTGATCGACGGCTTGAGCCTCGAGTTGTACCGCACACGCCTGGGCAGCGCTCATGTGATGGGCGGTTGCGCCATGGGCGAAGACCCGAAAATGGCGGTCACTGACAGCCTTGGCCGGCATCATCAACTGCGTAACCTGTCCGTTCACGATGGCTCGCTGTTCCCTACCAGCATTGGCGCAAACCCGCAGTTATCGGTCTATGGACTGACGGCGCAACTGGCGACGGCACTCGCCGAACGTTTGAAAACAGCCTGAAAAGAGCGAATATTCCCATGGTCTATAGTGCTTTCTTACCGATCAGGCGACTTGGCCGACCGGGACGGCTGCGATACCATCCGACTCCCCAACGGACTCCCGCCAGGACGACGCGATGAACCGAGTGTTGTACCCAGGTACCTTCGACCCTATTACCAAGGGCCATGGCGATCTGGTCGAGCGTGCCTCGCGCCTGTTCGATCATGTGATCATCGCCGTTGCCGCCAGCCCGAAGAAGAACCCGTTGTTTCCCCTGGAACAACGTGTTGAGCTGGCCCGCGAGGTCACTAAACATCTGCCTAACGTGGAAGTCGTCGGCTTTTCGACGCTGCTCGCGCATTTCGCCAAAGAGAAGAACGCCAATGTGTTCCTGCGTGGCTTGCGTGCGGTATCGGACTTCGAATACGAATTCCAGCTGGCCAACATGAACCGTCAGTTGGCGCCGGATGTGGAGAGCCTGTTTCTCACCCCGTCGGAACGTTATTCGTTCATTTCCTCGACCCTGGTCCGTGAAATCGCAGCCCTGGGCGGCGATATCACCAAGTTCGTCCACCCTGCCGTGGCAGATGCCCTGACCGAGCGCTTCAAGAAGTAACACCGCTCGAACGGCGCCCGCGTGCACAGCGGGCGCCAATGCGGCACAATTGCGCGCATTGGTTTTTTAGCGCCAGGGCCGTTCGCCCCGGCTGGAGTTAGCATGTCCCTGATCATCACCGACGATTGCATCAATTGCGACGTCTGCGAACCCGAGTGCCCGAACGCCGCCATTTCCCAAGGCGAAGAGATCTACGTGATCGACCCGAACCTGTGCACGCAATGTGTCGGCCACTACGACGAACCCCAGTGCCAGCAGGTCTGCCCGGTAGACTGCATTCCACTGGACGAGGCGCATCCGGAGACTGAAGAGCAGTTGATGGAGAAGTACCGGAAGATTACCGGAAAGGCTTGATTCTTCGGCGGCTTCGAAAACGCCATCGCGAGCAGGCTCGCTCCCACAATGAGCTGTGTTTGCAGGCCAAGGTGGGAGCGAGCCCTGCTCGCGATATGGCCATCAGCCCCACAGAAGATCCACCTGCCTCACTCCCGCTGTTCAAACCCCTCGCCGATACACCCCAGGCACCGCACGAACGCCGCTTTGCCCGGATCGACCACCAGCGCCTGCCCTGCCTCGCCGACATTGCCGCCCAGCGCGGTAAACGGCAGCGACACCACGAACGCACCCGCACCGATCACCGTGGCCGCGATGAGCAACGGACGAGCGATCAACAGGTCACCGAGCATGGCGTAGGCCGGGGGATTCTGGATGGTGTAGCGCGGATCGCCGCTGCCGGTGCTGGATGCCAGCACCGGCATACCGACGCTCAGCAGCACAACAACGGCAAGGGTTCGAAACAGGTTCATGGCACGGTCCTTCGACTTGGCAGTGGGAACACTGACTATAGACCGTAGGACGTATCAGCTCTGGCAGCGTGGGCAAAACACGCTGGCGCGTTGCCCGAGCTTGACCTCGCGCAACTCCGTCCCGCAGACCTTGCACGCCTCGCCACCCCGGCCATACACGAACAATTCCTGCTGGAAATAACCGGGCTGGCCATCGCCGCCGATGAAATCGCGCAGCGTGGTGCCGCCCCGCTCGATGGCGGCCGCCAGAATGCGTTTGATCTCGATCGCGAGCTTGAGGTAGCGCGCCCGGGAAATGCCTTTCGCCTCACGGCGCGGGTCGATCCCGGCGGCGAACAAGGCTTCCGTGGCGTAGATATTGCCCACGCCCACCACCACCGCGTTGTCCATGATGAACGGTTTGACCGCCATCGAACGCCCACGGGACAGTTGAAACAGGCGCTCGCCGTCGAACAGGTCGGTCAACGGCTCGGGCCCCAGGCGAATCAGCAATTCGTGGTTGAGCGGGTCCAGGCTCCAGAGCATCGCGCCGAACCGGCGCGGGTCCGTGTAGCGCAGGGCCAGGCCCGACTCCAGCTCGATGTCCACATGCTCGTGCCTGGCGGCCGGCATGCCGGTTTCCACCAGACGCAAATTGCCCGACATGCCCAGATGGCTGATCAGCGTGCCCACCTCGGCATTGATCAACAGGTATTTGGCGCGCCGCTCGACCAGCACGATGCGCTGGCCGGACAGCCGCACATCGAGGTCTTCGGGGATCGGCCAGCGCAGGCGCCGGTCACGCACGATCACCCGGCTGACGCGTTGGCCTTCCAGGTGGGGCGCAATCCCGCGACGGGTGGTTTCGACTTCCGGCAGTTCAGGCATGGTGCTCTCGGATCAGGCGCCCACGGTACTCAGTGGTGAGTGCCCAGGTCGCGAATCGTTTGTTTGAGGGTTTCGAAGTCGTAGTCCGACAGGCCGACGTAATCGAGCACCAACGGCGCGATGCAATTCCATTCGTGATCCTCGGTCTGGTTGCCCAGCACCCGATAGGACGCACAAATGTGTTCGGCCATCTTCAGGATCGCCAGCAGGTTTTTCAGCTGGCTGTTGCGTGAAGACTCATCGCGGAAGATCGCCAGCGCATTGTGGTGATTGGCAATCGCAGTGCTCACGTGCTCCGGCAGGCGCCAGGATTTGGCCGTGTAGTAACCGACCACCGCGTGGTTGGTGTTGAACACCCGGTTCTCGGTGTCCACCACCCGGCATTCGACGCTCGCGCTGGCGTAGGCTTCTTCCAGCACCGTCATGTAGTTCGGAAAGCGCTGCAGCATCAGCGGCACGCCGCAGTCGTGGAACAGGCCCAGCGCGTAGGCTTCATCACCGGCCTCGACGCCAATGCGCTTGGCCAGGGTCAGGCAGGTCATCGCCACGTCCTGCGCGGTGTCCCAGAAACGGTTCAGGGTGACGATGGTGTCATCGTTCATTTCACCCTTGATCGACTGCGCGTTGATCAGGTTGATGATCGACCGGCTGCCCAGCAGGTTCACCGCACGCTGGATCGAGGCGATCTTGTTGCTCAGGCCGTAATACGGCGAGTTGACGATTTTCAGCAGGGAGCCGGAGAGCCCCGGGTCCTGGGAAATCAGCTTGGCGATCACCTCGAGGTCCGGATCGGGCATGTACTGCTCCATCTGCAGATCCACCATGATCTGCGGCTGGGCGGGCACGCTGATGCCTTGCAGGGACTGTTGGATCTGTTCGGAAGTCAGTTCTTGGGACATAAGTACACACTCTTGGGCAGGCGCTGATTCTAGCTTCTAAATGTTGGATCCGACATATCAAATCTCAAGCCAATGCCCTCGCCACATGTCCAGCGCCGAACCTGCAAGGGCCTCGACACGGTATACTCCCGCTCTTTTTTCCGGAGCGACGACATGTCCCTGCCTAGCCTGCGCCTCAAAGCCAACGCCGATCGTCGCCTGCGAAACGGTCATCTGTGGGTCTACAGCAACGAAATCGATGTAGCCGCCACGCCCCTGCACGGTTTCAAGGCCGGCGATCAGGCGATCCTCGAAGCCGCCGGCGGCAAGCCGCTGGGCATCGTCGCCATGAGCCCGAACAACCTGATCTGCGCCCGTGTGCTGTCCCGCGACATCAAGTTGCCGCTGGACAAGTCGCTGCTGGTGCACCGCCTGAACGTGGCCCTGTCCCTGCGCGAGCGCCTGTTCGACAAGCCGTTCTATCGCCTGGTCTACGGCGACTCGGACCTGCTGCCCGGCCTGGTGGTCGACCGTTTCGGCGACATCCTGGTGGTGCAGATCGCTTCGGCGACCATGGAAGCGCACAAGGATGACGTGATCGCGGCACTGACCCAGGTGCTCAAGCCCAGCGGCATCCTGTTCAAGAACGACTCGGCGGCTCGCGATGCAGAAGGCCTGGAGCGCTACGTCGACACCGTGTTCGGCGTAGTACCGGAGTGGGTAGCGCTGGAAGAGAACGGCGTGAAATTCGAAGCGCCGGTCATCCAGGGCCAGAAAACCGGCTGGTTCTACGACCACCGCATGAACCGCGCCCGCCTGGCCCCCTACGCCAAAGGCAAACGCGTCCTGGACCTGTACAGCTACATCGGCGGCTGGGGCGTGCAGGCCGCGGCGTTCGGCGCCAGTGAAGTCTTCTGCGTCGACGCCTCGGCCTTCGCCCTCGACGGTGTCGAGCGCAACGCCGCACTGAACGGCTTCGCGGAAAAAATGACCTGCATCGAAGGCGACGTCTTCGAAGCGCTGAAAGAACTGAAGGCCAGCGAAGAACGTTTCGACGTGATCGTCGCCGACCCGCCCGCGTTCATCAAACGCAAGAAAGACATGAAAAACGGCGAAGGCGCCTACCGCCGCCTGAACGAGCAAGCCATGCGCCTGCTGACCAAGGACGGCATCCTGGTCAGCGCATCGTGCTCGATGCACCTGCCCGAAGACGACCTGCAGAACATCCTGCTCACCAGCGCCCGCCACCTGGACCGCAACATCCAGATGCTCGAACGCGGCGGCCAGGGCCCGGACCACCCGGTACACCCGGCGATTGCCGAGACGCGCTATATCAAGAGCATTACTTGCCGGTTGTTGCCTAACAGCTAACCCCGTCCCTGCCCCCCTGCTCGCGATGGTCGCCAACGATGACGCTGGGTATCTGATGCCCCGCGGCGCTCTGAAGTCCATCGCGAGCGTGCTCGCTCCTACAGTGAGGCGCGCATGTCTGGGCTGCTGCGAACCTTGTGGGAGCGAGGCTTGCCCGCGATGGTCGCCAACGATAATGCTGGGTGTCTGATGCCCCGCGGTGTTCTGGGTTCCATCGCGAGCAAGCTCGCTCCTACAGGAGATTCGGAAGGGTCCTACGCCCTTCTGAATTGACTTATGGGGTTCATCAATTCGATCTTCAGCCACCTCTCACGGATTGAGCAGACAGGCTGATGAATCGACATAAAATCTCTGCAATTGCGCTGTTGATGGTCATGACACTGCTGGGTGTCTTCCCTCTCGATGTATTGCTGCCATCCTTTCCTGCCTTGGCTGAACATTTTCGGACCACGCCTGCGGATATCGCGCTGTCCGTCAGCCTGTTCGCTATCGGTATCTCGCTTTCCCAACTGTTGATAGGGCCGCTGTCGGACAGGTTCGGCCGTAAACATCTGTTACTGGGAGGCATGGCGGTTTCGATCGTAGGGGCGATGGGTTGTCTGCTGACCAGCAATTTCACCGTGTTCCTGACATTCCGCGTGATCCAGGCCGTCGGTTGCGGTTGTTTCGTACTGTCGCAGGCGCTGATTCAGGACTTGTTCGAGGACAAGGAACGGGATCGGTTACGGATTCTGCTGAGTACCCTCAGCGGGGTTTTCATTACCGTTTCACCGCTGCTGGGCAGCGTGTTGCAGCAACTCATGGATTGGCCGGGCAGCTTTATCCTGTTTATCGGGTTTGCCGCTGTCGTGTTTCTGACGACGTGGTTCATGTTCGACAACCGACGCCCTGCGGCGGTAGTGCACCAGAACATCTTCCGCGCCTATCGCCGGGTGTATGGCAACACCAGATTCATCGGTTACTGGCTGATCGCGGCCATCACCTTCTCCTGCCATTTCTCCTTCATCGTCGTCTCGCCGCTGATCTTCATGGACCAGTTGCACCTGTCGACCTATGAATATTCCCTGACCCTCCTGCTTTACGGTGTTGCCTACATCTTCGGCGGGATCGTCGCTCGGGTGCTCGCCAGCCGGATATCAGCCAGCACCCAAATCATCGTCGGCCTGCGCCTGATCTTCATCTCCGGACCGGTGATGCTCTTACTCTCGGGTTTGTACGGGCTTTCGAACCTGACGGTGCTGATCCCGATGATCATCTGCACCGCCGGTATCACCATCGCCCGTCCCATTGCCACGTCCAGAGCAATGGATGTGTTCACGAATAACGCCGGAACATCGGCGTCCGCCGGGAACACGCTGATTTTCATCTGCGGCGGACTGATCAGCGCCCTGATCAACCTGAGCGGCGCCAATTTGCAAACCACGCTGGCACTGGCCTTCCTGCTGCTAAGCGCCGCAGGCCTCGCCCTCAATCACCGGCTCTCCTGTAGGAGCGAGCATGCTCGCGATGGTCGTCAGCGATGACGCTGGCAGCCTGATGCCCCGCGGCGCTCTGGAGTCCATCGCGAGCGTGCTCGCTCCTACATTGAGGCGCACATGTCTGGGCTGGTGCGGGCCCCTGTAGGAGCGAGCATGCTCGCGATGGTCGTCAACGATGACGCTGGCAGCCTGACTCCCCGCGGTGTTCTGGGGTTCATCGCGAGCGTGCTCGCTCCTACAGGGGCGGGGTGTCAGATCCACATGGCGTCCCATAGTGGGTATTGGCCGATTTGGTCGACGAGGCCTGCGCGTAGCGGATTGGCGATGATGTATCGGGCAGCGAGTTTCAGATCGTCCTCCCAGCGCAATGCCCTGTCGAAATAGCCTTTCTGCCACACGCTCTGCGGATGACCTCGCTTCAGATTGATTGCGCGGGCACTGCGCGCCTTGGTGGTTTGCATCAGTTTCGGCAAGTCGCCGTTGTGCAGTTCGACCAGCCAGTGAAAGTGGTCCGGCATGACCACCCAGGCAATGGACGTGGCGTTGCCGGCTTCCTGGGCTCTCTTGAATTCGTTCACCACGACGCGACCAACGCGCCAATCCTGGAAGATCGGCTGTCGTTCATGGGTGACAGCGGTCAACAGATAGATGCGCCCGGATTCCGAGTGTCGGCCGGTGCGTAGATGATGGGCGTGCGGCATGCTGGACATTCCGTTGTCCTCTTCTGTGGTTGGAAGAGAAAACGTTAGACGCAACGGCTGACGACGGTGTGATGACACAGAATCAGAATGTGTCGGTGTCAAGGCCGCACGTCTCGTGAGTGCTCTGGCCCATTCCCTCCAGCCACCAGCCGTGTAGAATCGCGAACATTCATCGCCATTCATCCCCCGGCGGGTTTATGAGCTCAAGCTGAAGCGCGCGGCGATCCCGCAAAGTTATCGGCAGCGTCCCGACACACGGCCATTACCGAGTGCTCCCGGCGTCCATAGAAGCTCACTTCCCTTTTGAAACCTGATTAGCCGCCCGGAGTGCTTCATGCCTGATTACCGCTCGAAAACATCCACCCATGGCCGCAACATGGCCGGCGCCCGTGCACTGTGGCGCGCCACGGGGATGAAAGATGACGACTTCAAGAAGCCGATCATCGCCATTGCCAACTCCTTTACCCAGTTCGTACCGGGCCACGTCCACCTCAAGGACCTGGGTCAACTGGTGGCCCGTGAAATCGAACGCGCGGGCGGCGTAGCCAAGGAATTCAACACCATCGCCGTGGACGACGGCATCGCCATGGGTCACGACGGCATGCTCTATTCGCTGCCGAGCCGCGAGATCATTGCCGATTCGGTCGAGTACATGGTCAACGCCCACTGCGCCGACGCCATCGTGTGCATTTCCAACTGCGACAAGATCACCCCTGGCATGCTGATGGCCGCCCTGCGCCTGAACATCCCGGTGATCTTCGTGTCCGGCGGCCCGATGGAGGCTGGCAAGACCAAGCTGGCCAGCCACGGTCTCGACCTGGTCGACGCCATGGTGATCGCCGCCGACTCCAGCGCTTCTGACGAGAAGGTTGCCGAGTACGAGCGCAGCGCCTGCCCGACCTGCGGTTCGTGCTCCGGCATGTTCACCGCCAACTCGATGAACTGCCTGACCGAGGCCCTGGGCCTGGCCCTGCCGGGCAACGGTTCGACCCTGGCCACCCACAGCGACCGCGAGCAACTGTTCCTGCAGGCCGGCCGCACCATCGTCGAACTGTGCAAGCGCTACTACGGCGAAAACGATGACTCGGTATTGCCGCGCAACATCGCCAACTTCAAGGCGTTCGAGAACGCCATGATGCTCGACATCGCCATGGGTGGTTCCACCAACACCATCCTGCATTTGCTGGCGGCCGCCCAGGAAGCCGAGATCAATTTCGACCTGCGCGACATCGATCGCCTGTCGCGCGCCGTGCCGCAGCTGTGCAAGGTCGCGCCGAACATCCAGAAGTACCACATGGAAGACGTGCACCGTGCCGGCGGGATCTTCAGCATCCTCGGCTCGCTGGCCCGTGGCGGTCTGCTGCACACCGACCTGCCGACCGTGCACAGCCGCAGCATGGAAGAAGCCATTGCCAAGTGGGACATCACCCAGACCGACGACGAAGCGGTGCATCACTTCTTCAAGGCCGGTCCGGCGGGCATTCCGACGCAGACCGCGTTCAGCCAGTCGACCCGCTGGGAAACCCTGGACGACGACCGTGAAAACGGCTGCATCCGCAGTTTCGAGCACGCCTACTCGAAAGAAGGCGGCCTGGCCGTGCTGTACGGCAACATCGCCCTGGACGGCTGCGTGGTGAAAACCGCTGGCGTCGACGAGTCGATCCACGTCTTCGAAGGCAACGCGAAGATCTTCGAAAGCCAGGACAGCGCCGTACGCGGCATCCTCGCCGACGAAGTGAAGGAAGGCGACATCGTCATCATTCGCTACGAAGGTCCGAAAGGCGGCCCGGGCATGCAGGAAATGCTTTACCCGACGTCGTACCTGAAATCCAAGGGCCTGGGCAAAGCCTGCGCCCTGCTCACCGACGGCCGCTTCTCCGGCGGCACTTCGGGCCTGTCCATCGGCCACGCTTCGCCTGAAGCTGCTGCCGGTGGTGCCATCGGCCTGGTGCAGGACGGCGACAAGGTGCTGATCGACATTCCGAACCGCTCGATCAACCTGTTGATCAGCGACGAAGAGCTGGCCGCGCGCCGGGTCGAGCAGGACAAAAAAGGCTGGAAGCCCGTAGAAGTGCGTCCACGCAAAGTGACCACCGCGCTGAAAGCCTACGCCCTGCTGGCCACCAGCGCCGACAAGGGCGCGGTGCGCAACAAGGCGATGCTCGACGGGCTGTAAGCGTCAGCCGCCGAAATGAAAATGCCCCGCCTGGTGCGGGGCATTTTCATTTCGGCCGGTCACCCCCCCCTGTTGGGGGGGGGGGGGGCGGGGGGGGGGGGAGGGGGCGCCCCCGCCGGGCGGGCGCGACCGGGGGTTGATGGAGCCCCACCAGCCCGAGCACCAGCGGAGCAAAAGG
>NZ_JARZGC010000011.1:45000-162851 GCF_041354075.1 Pseudomonas fluorescens
TTTGTTTAAATCATAACCACATGGCTATGCCCCCGGGGGTTTATGGGTCAGCCGCATAATTTAAAACCCCCCGCCTGGTGCGGGTATTTTTAATTTCGGCCGGTCACCCCCCCCTGTAGGAGCGAGCATGCTCGCGATGGAGGATCAGGCACCGCGGACTGTCAGGCAGCAAGCGTTATCGTTGACGACCATCGCGAGCATGCTCGCTCCTACAGGGGTCAGCGACGCGGGCTTACTGAATCTCCTCAGGCTTGACGATCACCCAGTTCTTGTCCGCCGTGACTGGCAACCCTTCCTTGGCCTGGGCCGCCGCATGCTTGGCCATCATGCCGTTGAGTTGGGTCATGTACTTGTCCTTGCGGTTGATCCACAGGTGGATGCCACCCTTGGCTACGTCCACATCGTGGAACAGCATGTAGCCGTCGCTGGTCGGGGTGTCGCCGCCGACCAGGACCGGTTTTTTCCACTCGTCGATGTAGGTCAGGATCGCTGCGTGCTTGCCGGCCATCCAGGTGGCCGGGGTCCACAGGTAAGGCGTCAGTTCGAGGCCGAGGTTGGCTTTCTCGTCGTACTTGCCGGCGGTGACCTGCTTGCGCGCGGTGGTCAGCTCACCGGTTTTGCGATCCTTGAGCAGCAGGCTCACGCCGATCACGTTCTGCGGTTTGACGTTGTAGCCGTACTTCGGATCCGAAGCCACCATCCGCACCAGCTCTTCGGAAGCGGCGGTCATCACGTAGACCTCGATGCCGTTCTCCATCAGCTTGTTGTACAGCTCTTGCTGGCCGGTGAAGATTTTCGGCGGGTTGACGTCGAGGTTCTTGACCACGTCGCCTTCGTAATAGGTGGCCGGCACCGGTTTGCCGGACGCCATCAACTCGTCGACATAGCCCTTGAGCTCCTTGAGCGTGAAGCCGGAAAACACCTGCGCGACCCATGGGTAGCAGACCATGTCGTCCACTTCGCAGAGGCGGTAGTAGTAACTGAACAGGCTTTCCTTGTGGTCGGCGGTGTCCTTGAACGGCATCAGTTTCAGGGAGGGGTCGAGTTTGTCGCGAGTGATCAGGCCCTTGTTTTCCATGAACGGCAGCAACGACTCTTCGAGGTCGTAGCGGTAACTGGTGTTGTCCATGTCGAACACCGCGTAGTTACCCTTGTTGGCGTTCGCGGCAATCATCGCGTCCAGCGCCTTGGCCTGATCGGCGGGCCAGTGTTTCAAATCCGTGGCGAAGGCCTGGCCGGCAAGGCCCAGGCTCAAACTCAATCCCACTGCGGCGAGAAATTTCGGTGCAAGTTTCATCGGCATGCTCCCCTGATTTAAAACACCGACGCTAACAAATCCATATGACAGCCCTCTTCTGTCAGCGACCGCACGCATCCCCTTCACGCCAGCTGCATTCCTGAAAACGACACCTGCATATTCCAAAAACGACAGTCCTAAGATTTTTTGGGTATTAATTCATTGAAAATCAAACTGTTAGGCTTGCGCGTTCGCAGCTGCCCCGGACGGTGGCTCGCACCCGTCACTTCGGAGTTTTTATGAATCTGCCGCTGATTCTCAATCTGCTGGTGTTCCTCGCCCTGCTCCTGGGCCTGGCACAAACTCGCCACACCACCTGGAGCCTGGCGAAAAAGGTCCTGCTCGCGCTGGTGCTCGGCGTGGCATTCGGTGTTGCCTTGCACACCGTTTATGGCGCCGGCAACCCGGTGCTGAAAGCCTCGATCGGCTGGTTCGACCTGGTGGGCAACGGCTACGTGCAGTTGCTGCAAATGATCGTGATCCCGCTGGTGTTTGCCTCGATCCTCAGCGCCGTGGCCCGCCTGCACAACGCCTCGTCGCTGGGCAAGATCAGCTTTCTGACCATCGGCACCCTGCTGTTCACCACCGCCATCGCGGCGTTGATCGGTATCGGCTTGACCAACCTGTTCGGCCTCACCGCCGAAGGGCTGGTGGCTGGCACTCAGGAAATGGCGCGCCTGCAAACCATCCAGACCGACTATGCCGGCAAGGTCGCGGACCTGAATGTGCCGCAACTGCTGCTGTCGTTCATCCCGCAGAATCCGTTCGCCGACCTGGCACGGGCCAAGCCGACCTCGATCATCAGCGTGGTGATCTTCGCGGCGTTCCTCGGGGTTGCCGCGTTGCAGTTGCTCAAGGATGACGTGGAAAAAGGCCAGAAAGTGCTCAACGCCATCGACACCTTGCAAGCCTGGGTGATGCGTCTGGTGCGTCTGGTGATGAAGCTGACCCCCTACGGCGTGCTGGCGCTGATGACCAAGGTCGTCGCGGGTTCCAACCTGCAGGACATCATCAAGCTCGGCAGTTTCGTGGTGGTGTCCTACCTCGGCCTGGGCCTGATGTTTGTAGTCCACGGCGTGCTGGTGTCGGCGGCCGGGATCAATCCGCTGCGTTTCTTCCGCAAAATCTGGCCCGTGCTGACGTTCGCCTTCACCAGCCGTTCGAGCGCCGCGACCATTCCGCTGAGCATCGAAGCGCAGACCAGTCGCCTGGGCATTCCGCAGTCCGTGGCGAGTTTCGCCGCCTCATTCGGTGCGACCATCGGCCAGAACGGTTGCGCCGGCCTGTACCCGGCAATGCTGGCGGTGATGGTGGCGCCGACCGTGGGCATCAACCCGCTGGATCCGTTGTGGATTGCGACCCTGGTGGCGATCGTGACCTTGAGTTCGGCTGGCGTGGCAGGCGTGGGCGGCGGCGCGACCTTCGCCGCGTTGATCGTGCTGCCGGCCATGGGCTTGCCGGTGTCCCTGGTGGCGTTGCTGATTTCGGTGGAGCCGCTGATCGACATGGGGCGCACGGCGTTGAACGTGAGCGGTTCGATCACGGCCGGGGCGATCACCAGCCAGGTGATGCAGCAGACGGACAAGGCGTTGCTGGATGCGGATGAGCACGCGGAGCTGGCGCACGCCTGAATCTTCAGCGCCTGATCTGGCCCCATCGCTGGCAAGCCAGCTCCCACAGGGATCTATGGTGTTCACGCAACAGGTGATTCACCCTGGGCACTGTGGGAGCTGGCTTGCCAGCGATGCTTTCAAGCCTTTTCCCAGACTTCGAAGGTGTACGCTGGTTTGTCGCCTTCCGCCGCATTCGGCACATTCGACACCAGCTTCCATTGGTTCAAGTCAAACTCCGGAAACCACGCGTCCCCGTCCGGGCTCAGCGCCACGCGGGTCAGGTACAGCCGATCCGCCTGCGCCAGCCCTTGCGCATACAACTGCGCCCCGCCGATCAGCATCAGCTCATCGACGCCCTGTTCTTTCGCCCATTGCTCGGCGCGAATCACCGCCGCTTCCAGCGATGGGTAAACCTCGGCACCGTCCAGCACCAGGTCCGCCTGACGGCTGACCACGATGTTCAAGCGCCCCGGCAGCGGACGACCGAGCGAATCCCAGGTCTTGCGGCCCATGATGATCGGCTTGCCCAGGGTGGTGGCCTTGAAATATTTGAAGTCCCCCGGCAGGTGCCAGGGCATGCTGTTGTCGACGCCGATCACGCGGTTTTCACCGAGGGCTGCGATCAGGCTGAGGGGGAGTGATTTAGTCATGCCGGCGAGGATACCAGAGCCTCCCGTACCCCGATAAGCGCCACAGCGGTTATGCTCACAGCTCAATTGAGCGACGGGATGGCGCGTGACAGAACTGAACAACCTCTGGCTGACGGAAACCATTCGCCTGCGCGAAGAACACGCAGGCCCCCTGGACGACCTGGAAGCCAATCGAGTGGCCCGCAGTGCCGGTGGCGACCTGTCGGCGCGGATTCAACGCCGCGCCTTGTGGCTGGCTGAACGCGACGGGTTGAGCGATGCACTGGGGCACTGGCTGCAAGGCGCCCGGCTGGCGCTGATCCTGCTGGCGGTGCTGGCCGTGGTCAGCGGCGCCGGCCTGGCCTTCGCCGCACTGGGTGACGGGCAGACGCCGGTGAATGTGTTCTGGGCCCTGGGCAGCCTGCTCGGCCTCAACCTGATCCTGCTGTTGAGCTGGGCGCTGGGCCTGGTGTTTGCCGGCGAGCACGGCGCGACACTGGGGCGCCTGTGGTTGTGGCTCAGCGAGAAACTCGCGCGCGATGCCAAGGCTGCGCAACTGGCCCCCGCCCTGCTGCTGTTGCTGCAACGGCGCAAGCTCAATCGCTGGGTACTCGGCGCACTGGTCAACGGTTTGTGGCTGCTGGCGATGCTCAGCGCCCTGATCCTCCTGCTGACACTGATGGCCACCCGGCGCTACGGGTTTGTCTGGGAAACCACCTTGCTCGGCTCCGATACGTTCGTCGCCATGACCCAGGCCCTCGGCGCCCTGCCGGCGCTGCTGGGTTTCAACGTGCCGACGGTGGAGATGATCCGCGCCAGTGGCGATGGCGCGCTGAACATCGAAAGCGCCCGTCAGGCGTGGGCCACCTGGCTGGTCGGGGTGCTGGTGGTCTACGGTGTCCTGCCCCGCCTGTTACTGGCGCTGTTGTGCGTCTGGCGCTGGAAGCGCGGGCGCGCCCAGCTGCAACTGGACCTGAACCTGCCCGGCTATGCGCAACTGCGCGAACGCCTGATGCCCACCAGCGAACGGCTGGGCATCAGTGACGCGGCACCCGAGCAGTTGCATCGCGTGCAAAGCACGGTCAGCGACCTGCAAAGCGATGGCGCGTTGCTGGTGGCGATCGAACTGGACGATCAGCGCCCCTGGCCACCGGCATTGCCAAAAAATGTGAGTGACGCGGGCGTCCTCGACAGCCGCGAATCGCGGCACAAACTTCTCGAACAGCTGAGTCGCTTCCCCCCGGCGCGCCTGGCCATCGCTTGCGACCCGCGCCGCTCACCCGATCGCGGTAGCCTGGCCCTGATCGCCGAACTGGCGCGCAACGCCAGTGCCACCCGCGTCTGGTTGCTGCAGGCTCCACCCGGCGAAGCGCTGGATGCCGAACGCCTCGGCGACTGGCATGTGGCGTTGCAACAGCTTGAATTGCCGTACGCCGATTGCGCACCGCTGAACTGGCTGGAGACCGGTCATGACTAGTCCGTGGAAAGCACCGTTGAAACTGGCCGTGGTCGGCCACACCAACGTCGGCAAGACCTCCCTGCTGCGCACGCTGACCCGGGATGTCGGTTTCGGCGAAGTGTCCCATCGCCCCAGCACCACGCGGCACGTCGAAGGCGCACGACTCTCGGTGGACGGCGAGCCCTTGCTGGACCTGTTCGACACACCCGGCCTGGAAGATGCCATCGCCCTGCTTGACTACCTCGAACGCCTGGAACGCCCCGGCGAACGCCTCGACGGTCCGGCGCGACTGGCGCGTTTTCTCGAAGGCAGCGAAGCCCGCCAGCGGTTCGAGCAGGAAGCCAAGGTCCTGCGGCAATTGCTGACCTGCGACGCCGGCCTCTACGTGATCGACGCCCGCGAGCCGGTGCTCGCCAAGTACCGTGACGAACTGCAGGTGCTGGCCAGTTGCGGCAAACCCTTGCTGCCGGTGTTGAATTTCGTCAGCAGCGCCAACCATCGCGAGCCGGATTGGCGCGAAGCACTGGCCCGCCTCGGCTTGCACGCGCTGGTGCGTTTCGACAGCGTGGCCCCGCCGGAAGATGGCGAACGCCGGCTCTACGAAAGCCTCGCCCTGCTGCTGGAAAACGCCCGTGAACCCCTGGAGCGGCTGATCGCTGATCAAGAGGCGCAGCGCTTGGCCCGACAGCACAGCGCGAAGCGATTGATTGCCGAATTGTTGATTGATTGCGCGGCCTGCCGACGCAGCGTGGCCAGCGACGCCGAGCAGGAACAGCAAGCCGTCGGCGAGCTGCGCAAAGCGGTTCGTCAACGCGAGCAACGCTGCGTCGAGGCGCTACTCAAGCTCTACGCCTTCCGCCCCCAGGACGCGGCGGCCAGTGACCTGCCCTTGCTCGACGGGCGCTGGGGCGACGACCTGTTCAACCCCGAAACCCTCAAGCAACTGGGGGTGCGGGTCGGCGGCGGCATCGCGGCCGGCGCGGCGGCCGGGGCCGGGGTCGACCTGCTGGTGGGCGGCATCACCCTGGGTGCCGCCGCCCTGGCCGGCGCCATTGCCGGGGGCGCCCTGCAAACCGCGCGCAGCTATGGCAGCCGGCTGCTGGGCAAGATCAAGGGGCAACGGGAATTGACGGTCGATGACAGCGTGCTGCGCCTGTTGGCGCTGCGTCAGCGCCAGTTGCTGCAAGCCTTGAATGCCCGTGGCCATGCGGCGCTGGACAGCATCCAGGTAGCCACCCCGCAGGACAAGACCTGGCGCGAAGGCAAGCTGCCCGAAGCCCTGAACAAGGCGCGGGCGCATCCACAGTGGTCGTCGCTCAATCCGCATCCCAGGTTGAGCCAGGCCGAGCGGCAGGAAATGGTTGAGGGGTTGGCACAGCAGCTTTAGTTCTCTGACACTTCCATCGCGAGCAGGCTCGCGATAGCCGCGACTCGGTTCAGGCCCTGGCCAAAACCTTCGCAGCCTTGCTTTTCAACACCCCAAGATCCATCACCGGCACCCCCAGTTCCTTGGCCAGCTCGTCCCACTGACGCATGCGCAAACTCACCGCGCACAAGGGGTCCTGCTCGAAAACATCGGCCTCGGCAGCGCTCATCACACCGCCCTGATAGTCCAGGGTGCGCCGACTGGCTTCGCTCAGGCGCTGGTAATAGCCCGGCTCCCTGAGTGTCAAGTAACGCTTGGCCTGTACGTGATATTCCACCAGCCGCGCCAAGCGCTCGCTGAAACCGGCGCGACGCAGGTAGTCGGCGCCCAGCCGTTCATGGCTGACCACGCCATACCCGCCCATGTTGTCCGCGTGCTCGGCACAGAGGTGCCCGATGTCGTGGAAGAAGGCCGCCAGCACCACTTCGTCATCGAAGCCTTCGGCCATGGCCAGTTCGGCGGCCTGGGACATGTGCTCGATCTGCGACACCGGCTCGCCGATGTAGTCGCTGTCGCCGAAGCGTTGGTACAGGGCGAAGACCTCATCGATCACCTGCGAATGACGGTCCATCAACATTCTCCCAGCACAGTCGCGACATTGTGTTCAGCCATGGCCGGCCCGACGCTCATGCCAACGCCCGTATGCATCAGCGCCACGCCAACGCCCGGGGCCGGACGCAGGAACGAGAAGGGCCCCGGGCCGCGTGCGCCATAGACACCCTGCCAACGCTCGACCACTTGCACCTTGCAGCGCAACGTCTGCTCGGCCAGTTCAATCATCCAGTCGTCCACCTGCTCGGCGTTGAAGGGCGAGGCATCGCGGCCGTAATGATGGGAATCGCCGATGATCAATTCGCCATAGGGCGTCGGGCTGATCAGCAGGTGGATGCCGTTGTCGTGCAGGTGCGGTTCGTCGCGAAGGATTTGCGCCTGCACCGCCGCCGCTTCCGGCAGATCGGCAAAGGCGCCGTAATGCACGCCGCTCAATCCGGTGAGCAGCGCGTGTTGCAGGTTGAGATTGACCTGCGGACGGGCGCGCAGCATTTGCAGGCGGCAGATTTGCGGATCGAGTTCAGCGATCGGCTCGGCCAGCAAGGTCTGATAATCATGCCCGGAGCAGACGATGATCTGCCTGGCGCTGAAGCTGCCCGCCGTACTGTGCAGGCGGCCCGGCTCGATGTCGCGCACCAGGGTGGAGAAGTGGAACTCAACGTTCAGTTCGCGGCGCAGGTAATCGATCAAGGCCGGGATCGCCTCGCGCGAATACAGTTGCTGATCGTCCAGGCCATGCAGCGCGGCACGGTGATGGCTGAACTGGCCGTCGTACAGATCACGCAGGGCTGAACCGCGCAGCAGATCGACGCGGTAGCCGTGTTCCACCGCTCGACCAGAGCAGAAACTCTCGAGCAACTGTTCTTCCGCCTCGGTGCGGGCGAACAGAAAGGAGCCGTTGCGTTTGAGCTGCAGGCCGGCGAGCTGCGCCCACTGGCCCCAGATCTCTCGACTGGCTCGGGCCAGCTCGAGCATCGGCCCCGGCGGCTGGCCGGTGACCAGGGCCTGGCCGAAGTTGCGCACCGAAGCGCCGAGCGGCGTATCGCTACGTTCGAAAACGCTGACCTTCAAGCCGCGTTTGGCGGCCGCGTAGGCGTGGGACAAACCAAGAATGCCGGCGCCGACGATCAGCATGTCGTTGTGTTGGGTCATCTGAAAAGGTCCTGAATTCAAGGCCGCCATCGCTGGCAAGCCAGCTCCCACAGAGAACGGTGCTGTTCACACAATCTGTGATTCACCTTGCCCATTGTGGGAGCTGGCTTGCCAGCGATGGCGCCCTGTCAGCCGATGGTGATCTACTTGGCCGCCACTTTCTCGGACTTGCCGTCATAACGCTTGCGCCATTCGGCCAGGATCTCGTCGCGATGCTTCGAGGCCCAGGCGAAGTCGTTCTTGATCAGGCGCTGCTCGTAGTCGGCTGGCAGTTCGGTCTGCGGCTTGGCGATACCGGGTTGGGCGAGCACGGCGAAGTTCTCTTTATAAAGCTCCATCGCCGCCGGGCTGGCGGAGAAGTCGGCGAGTTTCTTCGCCGCTTCTTCATGTGGCGTGCCCTTGATCACAGCGGTGGCTTCGATCTCCCAGCCCAGGCCTTCCTTCGGCAGGATGATGTCCAGCGGTGCGCCCTGGCGCTTCAACTGGACGGCTGGGTATTCAAAGGAAATGCCGATCGGGAATTCACCCGCCGCCGCCAGCTTGCACGGCTTGGAACCGGAGTGAACGTACTGGCCGATGTTCTGGTGCAGATCGTCCATGTACTGCCAGCCCTGCTTCTCGCCAAAGGTCTGCAACCAGGCGCTGACATCAAGAAAACCGGTGCCGGACGAGGCCGGGTTCGGCATGACGATCTTGCCTTTGTACTCAGGCTTGGTCAGGTCCTGCCAGCTCACCGGTTTGCTCAGGCCCTGCTTTTCGGCTTCGACCGTGTTGAAGCAAATGGTCGCGGCCCAGACGTCCATGCCCACCCACGCAGGCGGGTTGGCGGCATCGCGGTAGTTGCCGCCGATTTTGCCCAGGTCCTTTGGCGCGTAGCTTTGCAGCATGCCCTGCTGGTCGAGGATCGCCAGGCTGGACGCCGCCAGGCCCCACACCGCGTCGGCCTGCGGGCGGGCTTTTTCCGCCAGCAGCTTGGCAGTGATGATGCCGGTGGAGTCGCGCACCCACTTGATCTCGACGTCCGGGTTGGCCTTCTCGAAAGCTTGCTTGTAGGTCTTCAGTTGTTCCGCTTCGAGTGCGGTGTAGACCGTCAGCTCGGTGGTCGCCGCGAAGGCGTTCAGGCTGAAAGCGGAGAGGACAGCAGCGGCCAGGGCCATTGGCTTGAACATGATCTTTTTCCTGTGTTGGGTAGTGGGGGACAAGGGCAAGGCTGATCAATGACCGGGCACGGTCTGCCGCCACGCCTGGGAGCGACGCAGCAACCCGCGCGACGCCCAGGCCAGCAGCAGGGACACGCCCGCCGAGGTGAACAGAATCAGGGTCGACATCGCCGCCGCACCGCCGACGTTGCCGGCGTCATCCATGTTCAACACCGCCACCGCCGCGAGGATGGTGTCGGGGCTGTAGAGGAAGATCGCCGCCGAGACGGTGGTCATGGCCGAGACGAACAGATAGCGCACGATGTCCAGCAGCGCCGGCAGGCAGATCGGTACGGTGACCCGCAGGTAGTGCCGATACAGCGGCGCTTTGAGCGACAGCGCAGCGGCTTCGAACTCGGCGTCGAGCTGGCGCAGCGCGGTGGTCGCGGTCATTTGCGCGGTGGTCAGATAGTGAGCGATGGTGCAGACCACCAGCAGAGCCATGGTCCCGTAGAGCACGTGCAGCGGGTTGCCGGTGAGGTTGAAGAAGAAAACATAACCCAGGCCCAGCACCAGTCCCGGCACCGCCATCGGCACGAAGCTGAGCAGGCGCAAGGTCAGGTTGAGACCACGCTGGCCTCGGGTCTTTTCCATCAGGTAGGCGCCGGTGAAGATCAGCACGCTGCCGATCAACGCCGAATACAGGGCCATCTTCACGCTGTTGCCGTAGGCCAGCCAGCCACCGCCCGCCGTGTCGTTGAACTGGTAATGGTTGAGCGACAGCGACAGGTTGTACGGCCAGAATTTCACCAGCGAGGAGAACACCGCCATGCCGAACACCAGCAGCAACGCCGCGCAGATCAGCAACACGATGGCCAGGTAGCACCCATCGCGGCGCCGGGACGGTAGCGGTTGGAACACCTGCGCCCGACCGCTCATGGCATCGCCTTGACGCCGGCGCAGCCAGGCATCGACGGCAAAACTGAAGAGCGCCGGCAGCAGCAGGACCATGCCGATCAGGGCTCCGCGCCCGAACTGTTGCTGGCCGACCACGGCCTTGTACGCTTCCAGCGCCAGCACCTGATAGTCACCACCGACCACCACCGGCACGCCGAAATCGGTGATGGTCAGGGTGAACACCAGGCAGAACGCGGCGAACACCGCCTGACGCGTGGCCGGCCAGGTGATGCTGCGGAAGGCTTTTGCGGGGCTTGCGCCCATGCTTGAGGCGGCATCGAACAGACGCGCATCCGCCAGGGACAGCGCCGACAGCAAGATCATCAAGGCGTGGGGGAAGGTGTAGATGACCTCGCCCAGCACGATGCCCCAGATACCGTAGATGTTGTCCGAGAGCAAACCGCGCAGCAGGCCCTGGTTGCCGAACAGATAGACCAGGGCGATACCCGGCAGCATCGACGGCGCCATCAATGGCAGCAGCGAGATGCCGCGCCACAGGCCCTTGCCCGGGATCAGCGTGCGTTGCAGGGCATAGGCGAACAGGTACGCCAGCGGTACAACGATGGCCGCGACACTGAGGGAGACTTTCAGGCTGTTGCCCAGCAACCATTGGAAGTTGGCACTGGTCAGCAACTCCCGGGCCGCCACCAGACCGCCGCCCTGCCCGGCCTCTGCACTGAAACCGCGCCAGAAGATCGCCAGCAGCGGCATCAACACCGCCAGGGTGAGCAACAGCAGCAACAGGACCTTGCCGCCGACCACGAACAGCCGGTCGCCGATCTCGGCACGGGAGGCCTGCCGGACCTGCTTGTGCGGTATCGGCAGCGCGACGTTGGCGCTCATCAGGCAAACACCTGCAGGCTGCGCGGCGGCAAGGCGACCAGGATCTGCTGCGCGCCGAGGCGCGGCATGTCTTGCGGCGCGAGTTCCGCCAACAGCGTATGGCCCGGCAGTTGTTCGATTTCGAAGCTCATGCGGCAGCGGTTGCCGAGGAAGGTGATTTCACGAACCCGGGCCGGGAACAGGTTGTCCTCGTGCACCACCGGGTTGATGCTGACCGCCTCGGGGCGACAGAACAGGCGGCCCGACGCGGTTTTGGCGCTGCCATCCACCAGCCGCATGTTCAGCTCGCCGACCCGGGCGTGACTCTCGCTGCTGCGCTGGAAAGGCAGCCAGTTACCCTGGCCGACGAACTCCGCAACGAAGGGCGTGGCGGGGCGATCGTAGATTTCCTGCGGCGTGGCGTACTGCTCGACCTTGCCGTTGTTCATCACGGCAATGCGGTCGGCCATCAACATGGCTTCGTCCTGGTTGTGCGTGACCATCAGGGTGGTGATGCCCAGGCTGCGCTGCAACTGGCGCAGCTCGGTGCACAGGTGCTCTCGGACCCTGGCATCCAGCGCCGACATCGGCTCATCGAGCAGCAACAGTGAGGGTGACGGCGCGAGGGCCCGGGCCAGGGCGACGCGTTGCTGCTGGCCGCCGGACAGTTGGCCGGGGTACTTTTTCTCACTGCCGGTCAGGCCGACCAGTTCCAGCATCTGCGCGACACGCTGGCGCGTTTCATCGCGTCCACTGCCGGCAAGGCCGTAGGCAATGTTCGCTTCCACCGTGAGATTGGGGAACAGCGCGTAGGACTGAAACAGGATGCCGTAGTCGCGCGCCTGCGGCGGGAGGTCGGACACGTCTCGCCCACCGAGGAACAGTTCACCATCGTCCTGCTTCTCCAGACCGGCGATGCAACGCAGCAAGGTGGTCTTGCCGCAACCTGACGGGCCCAGCAGGCACACCAGTTCACCGGCCGCCACATCGAGGGAGACGTTATCCAGCGCGGTGAAGGCGCCAAAGCGTTTCTGCACGCCGCGCACCTTCATCGGCGTGCCGGGGGTGGTCAGGACAGTTGCGGTCGAGTGGTTCATGGACAGGCCTCATCAAGCAGATGAGAGCCATCCTAGAGTTGTAATGAGTCCGTCATGTGGCAACGAGGCAAAAACGGCTGATAGTGGTATTCGGGGATTTGGGTTGTCCCAGCGATGGGGCCCGCTCAGGCTGGAGACATCTCCTGCGCCACCCCGAGAAATGCCGCCGGCAACCGCGCCCCTTTGCGTTCCTTGAGGCAATACAGGTATTCGGGGATCTGCGGCGCATTCTCGATCGTCAGCACCCGCAATTGCGGATCGTGCGGCACTTCCTGCCGGGCAATGATGCTGATGCCGATGTTGCGCAGCACCGCCTCGCGAATCGATTCCCGGCTGCCGATCTCCAGCAGCGGCCCGAAATCCAGGCCTGCGCCGGCCAGCAGCTCTTCGGTCAGGCGCCTTGTGGTGGAACCCGATTCGCGCATCAGCAATGTGTGCCCGACCAGGGCGCCGAGCGGCACATGGTCGTGCACCGCCAGCGGATGGTTGCGATGCACCGCCAGCACCAGCGGGTCGCTGCCCAGCACCCGACGAATCAAGCGCGCGTCGTCGAGCAACTGCGAGGAGGCGGCGACGTCCACCCGGTAATCCTCCAGGGCTTCGAGGACCTGCTGGGAGTTGCCGATCTCCACCGAAACCTCGACCTGGGGCAAGCGTTCGCGAAAGGTCTTCACCAGGTCGAGGATGTAGTAAGGCGCCGTGGCCGCAATGCGCAAGGTGCCTTGGACCTGGCCGCTGTTGCGCAGGAAAAACTCGATGTCGGCCTCCTGCTGCAACAGCGCCTTCACCATCGGCAACAGCCGTGCGCCCTCATCGCTGACGCTGAGGCGGCGGCCGCCACGGTAGAACAGTTCCACGGCGTACTGGCTTTCCAGGTGGCGAATCTGGGTCGTCACCGTGGGTTGGCTCAGGCCGAGCTTTTTCGCCGCCTGGGTAATGCTGCCCAGGCGGGCCACCATGTAAAACGCCTTCAGCTCGGCACTCAGCACAGCCGCCCCTCATCCGTTACTTGCGCAGCAGGCGCAAACCGTTGAACACCACCAGCAGGCTCACGCCCATGTCGGCGAACACCGCCATCCACATGGTGGCGAACCCGAAGAAGGTTACCCCAAGAAAGATCGCCTTGATGACCAAAGCGAGGGCGATGTTCTGCTTGAGGATGCTCGAGGTTTGCCGGGACAGGCGAACAAAGGCTGGAATCTTGCGCAGATCATCGTCCATCAAGGCGACATCAGCGGTCTCGATGGCGGTATCGGTGCCCGCCGCCGCCATGGCGAAACCAATCTCGGCACGTGCCAGTGCCGGGGCATCGTTGATGCCGTCACCGACCATGCCCACATGCCGGCCCTGCGCATACAGCGCTTCGATGGCTTGCAGCTTGTCGGTGGGCAACAGGTCGCCCTTGGCCTCGTCGATGCCCACCTGCGCGGCAATCGCCTGAGCGGTGTGAACGTTGTCGCCGGTGAGCATCAGGGTCTTGATGCCCAGCTCGTGCAATTGGCGGATGGCCTCGCGACTGGAGTCCTTCACCGTATCGGCCACGGCGAACAGCGCCAGCGGGCCTGAGGCATCGAGCAGCAACACCACCGACTTGCCCTGTTTCTCCAGCGCAAACAGCTTCTCCTCCAATGCCGGTGAGCACAGGTTCAACTCTTCTACCAGGCGGTGGTTGCCCAGGTGGTAGACCTGACCGTCGATCTCGCCGCGTACGCCGCGACCGGCGAGAGCTTCGAAGTTATCCACAACAAGCGGGGCCGAGGATTTATCCACAGCGGCGTTGGCAATCGCCAATGACACCGGGTGGTCCGAACGCCCGGCCAGCGCGGCGGCAATCGCAGGCGCGGTCGCGTCAGCCTTGGGGTCGAGCGCCAGGTAATCGGTCTGCACCGGTTTGCCGTGGGTGATGGTGCCAGTCTTGTCCAGCGCCAGGTAATCGAGCTTGTAACCGCCCTCCAAGTAGACGCCGCCTTTGATCAGAATGCCTTTGCGCGCCGCCGCCGCAAGGCCGCTGACAATGGTCACCGGGGTGGAAATCACCAGCGCACAAGGGCAGGCGACCACCAGCAACACGAGCGCCCGGTAGATCCAGTCGAACCACGCGGCGCCCATGAACAGCGGCGGAATCACCGCGACGGCCAGGGCGAAGACGAACACCGCCGGGGTGTAGATTTTCGAGAATTGATCGACGAAACGTTGAGTCGGAGCCCGCGCGCCCTGCGCCTGTTCCACCGCATGGATGATCCGCGCCAGGGTCGACTGGTTGGCCGCTGCGGTCACTGAATACTCCAGCGAGCCGGCCTGGTTGATGGTGCCGGCGAACACCTTGTCGCCCACGGTTTTCTCCACCGGCAGGCTCTCACCGGTGATCGGCGCCTGATCGATGGTGGAACTGCCGGAAAGCACTTCACCGTCCAGGCCGATGCGCTCGCCGGGCCGCACCCGCACCCGCGCGCCCAGGGCGATGGTCTTGACGTCCTGCTCCAGCCAACTGCCGTCGGCCTGTAACACCGTGGCCTGTTCCGGGGTCATCTGCATCAGGCCACTGATGGCATTGCGCGCGCGGTCCAGGGATTTGGCTTCGATCAACTCGGCGACGGTGAACAGGAACATCACCATCGCCGCTTCCGGCCACTGGCCGATCAGGATCGCGCCGGTCACGGCGATGCTCATCAGCGCGTTGATGTTCAGGTTGAGGTTTTTCAGGGCGATCCAGCCCTTCTTGTAGGTGCCGAGACCGCCGCTGAAAATGGAGATCAACGCGATGACCGCCACCACCACATCCGGCGCCGCACTGGTGAAGTGCACCACTTCGGCGGCGAGCGCGGTCACGCCCGACAGCGCCAAGGGCCACCAGGGCTTTTTCTCGGGCGCTGGCGCTGGCGCTTCAACGCCCGCCTCCAGCGGCTCGGCCTGCATGCCCAGGGACTTGATCGCCTCGATGATGGGCGCGGTGCCTGGCAGGTCATGGGTGACACCGAGCACGCGGTTGATCAGGTTGAATTCCAGCTGCTGCACGCCCGCCAGCTTGCCCAGCTTGTTCTGGATCAGCGTCTGCTCGGTCGGGCAGTCCATGGCTTCGATGCGAAAACTGCTCAGCCGCGCATTGGCGCTGGGGGCTTCGGTCAGTTGGACCAGCGCCGGCGCGGTATTGGACGAACAGCAGCTGTCGCCATGATGTTCATGCACAGGCTTGGCAAGGGTCGTGAGTTTGCTGCAGCAGCCAGTGCCGGTGTCGGGGGAATGAGAGTGAGAGTGCCGGGAATCGCTCATTGGTCGCGTCCATGAAAGTGCCTGTTGCCAAGTAAAGACCCTGTAGCCACTATAGGGTCAAGCACCCATTTGGAGAGCACTGTCATGAAGATCGGCGAACTGGCGAAACAGACCGACTGCGCCGTGGAGACCATCCGCTACTACGAGCGCGAGAACCTGCTGCCGGAACCGGCCCGCAGTGACGGCAACTACCGTGTCTACACCCAGGCCCACGCCGAACGCCTGACCTTCATCCGCAACTGCCGCACCCTAGACATGACGCTCGAGGAAATCCGCAGCCTGCTGGCCCTGCGTGACAGCCCGCAGGATCAATGCGAAAGCGTGAATGCGCTGGTGGATGCACACATCCAGCACGTCAAGGCACGGATCGACGGATTACAGGCGCTACAGGCGCAACTGATCGACCTGCGCCAACGCTGCGGCGAAGGACCGGACATCGATCAATGCGGGATCTTGCAGCGGCTGGAAGTGAGTGGCGGGGTGGTGGCGACGGAGGTCGAGCATTCGCATGTGGGCCGCAGCCATGGTCACTAAAACCACACAAGGCCTCCTGTAGGAGCGAGCATGCTCGCGATGGAGGACGGGACACCGCGGGGCATCAGGATGCCAGCGTTATCGTTGACGACCATCGCGAGCATGCTCGCTCCTACAGGGGATCGTGTCTGATCTACACCGCCATCGGCGCCGTCATCGGCGCATGGTGCTGATAACCTTCCAGCGAGAAATCACCTGGCTCCACCAGCTCCAGCCACTCCGGCTGGTACACACCGGTCTTGGCAAACTCCGGCACACGGTCGCTGATCACCAGTTTGGGCATCGGGAACGGCTCGCGCGTGAGCTGTTCGTTGAGCATGTCAAGGTGGTTTTCGTAGACGTGCGCGTCGCCGATGAAATAGGTGAACCAGCGCGGCGTGTAGCCGGTCAGGCGCCCGATCAGGCTCAGCAGTGCCGCGCCCTCGGTGAGGTTGAACGGCGTGCCCAGGCCCAGGTCGTTGGAGCGGATGTAGAGGGTCAGGGAAATCTCTCTGGTCTCGACATTCGGGTGGAACTGATACAGCAGATGGCACGGCGGCAAGGCCATTTCATCGAGTTGCGCAACGTTCCAACCGTGGAACAGGATGCGGCGGCTGCCCGGGTCCTTGATGATGGTGTCGACGCACTGGCGGACCTGATCGATCGCCTTGTACAGCACCACGTAGGCCTGGCCGTCTTCTTCGCCTTCGGCGATCTGGCGATAGCCCTGGCTCAAGGTCTGCTCGATGGCGGCCTGGTTACTGAGCGGGATCTGCTTGTACGCCGGCCATTTGCGCCATTGCACGCCATAGATCTCGCCGAGGTCGTCTTCGCCCTGGCGGAACGGGTTGGCCAGCCACTGGGCGTTTTCGTTGGCGTTCTGATCCCAGACCTTGCAACCCAGCGCGCGGAATTCGGCGGCGTTGTTCACCCCACGCAGGAAGCCGCACATTTCGCCAATGGCCGACTTGAAGGCCATCTTGCGGGTCGTGATCGCCGGGAAACCTTCCTGCAGGTCATAACGCAGCATCGCGCCGGGGAAGCTGATGGTGTTCACGCCAGTGCGGTTGGCTTGCTTGGTGCCGTTCTTGATGACGTGGGCGACCAGTTCGAGATATTGCTTCATGAGTTACCTGTGTCCTTGAACCCGGGGCCGCAGCCCCGGGGTTCGAATTTATGCAGCAGCCGCTGGCGGCGCCGGTGCGCGATTGTAGGCCAGCCAGATCAGGAACAGGCCGCCGATGATCATCGGCACGCACAGCACCTGACCCATGGTCAGCCAGTTCCAGGCCAGGTAGCCCAGTTGCGCATCCGGTACGCGGACGAATTCGACGATGAACCGGAAGATCCCGTAGAACAGCGCGAACATCCCCGACACCGCCATGGTGGGCCGCGGCTTGCGCGAGTACAGCCACAGGATCAGGAACAGCGCGACGCCTTCCAGGGCGAACTGGTACAGCTGCGACGGGTGACGCGGCAGTTGTGCCGGATCGCTGAACGGCGGGAACACCATGGCCCACGGCACGTCGGTGGCCTTGCCCCACAATTCGGCGTTGATGAAATTGCCGATACGCCCTGCACCGAGGCCGATCGGCACCATCGGCGCCACGAAGTCCATCAGTTGGAAGAATGACTTGTTGTGCTTCTTGCCGAACCACAGCGCTGCCAGCATCACGCCGATGAAGCCGCCGTGGAACGACATGCCGCCCTTCCACACCTCGAAAATCAGCAGCGGGTTGGCGATGTAGGCACTCAGATCGTAGAACAGCACATAACCCAGGCGCCCGCCGACGATGACGCCCATCGACATCCAGAACACCATGTCGGAGAGTTTCTCCTTGGTCCAGGTCGGGTCGAAGCGGTTGAGCCGGCGCGACGCCAGCAGCCACGCACCGCCGATGCCGATCAGGTACATCAGGCCGTACCAGTGGATTTTCAGCGGACCGATGGCCAAAGCCACCGGGTCGATCTGCGGGTAAGGCAGCATTGCGACTCCTCATGAGTTCAAATCAGTTCCCGGGCGACGCTGTCACCTCAGGATTAAGCCAGGATTGCGCCGCCCCTCAAAGAAGGAACGTCAGCCCGACGCAGAACAGCAAAGCGGCAAACAGCCTTTTCAGCAACTTCGGCGACAGCTTGTGCGCCAGCCGCGCGCCGAGGCGGGCGAACACCATGCTGGTCAAGGCGATGCCCAACAGCGCCGGCAAATAGATGAAACCGAAACTATGGGCCGGCAACAACGGATCATGCCAGCCCAGAATCATGAAACTTAATGCACTGGCCACGGCAATCGGCAAACCGCAGGCCGACGACGTGGCCACGGCCTGCTGCATCGGCACGCTGCGCCAGGTCAGGAACGGCACGGTCAGCGAACCGCCGCCAATCCCGAAGATCGCCGACGCCCAGCCAATCACACTGCCGGCCACGGTCAGACCGACTTTGCCCGGCACCGTTCGACTGGCCTTGGGTTTGAGGTCCAGCGCCAGTTGCGCGGCAATGACCAGGGCGAACACGCCGATGACCTTCTGCAGGTTCGGCCCGGAGATCGCTTCGGCGGTGAGGGCGCCGAAACCGGCACCGAGCAGGATACCGACCGTCATCCAGGCAAAGATCGGCCAGCGCACCGCGCCCCGGCGGTGGTGCTCGCGCACGGCATTGACCGAGGTGAAAATGATGGTCGCCAGCGACGTCCCCACGGCGAGGTGGGTGAGGATCGACGGATCGAAGCCCTGCGCCTTGAAACTGAACACCAGCACCGGGACGATGATGATCCCACCGCCCACGCCAAACAGGCCGGCCAGCACGCCTGCGCAGGCGCCAAGCGCCAGATAGAGCACAAACTCCATGGACAATCCCTACCGAACACTCAAAACCGGAGCGGCATGTTAACGGATGCACGGCCTCCGGCTCTACTGTGAAGCCGATGGATCGACGGGCGATGTCTGCGTAGAGTGGGCAAAAACACACAAGGACCACCTTATGTGCCTGATTGTCTTCGCCTGGCGCCCGGGTCATGCCCAACCGCTGATCGTCGCGGCCAACCGCGACGAATTCTATGCCCGGCCCAGCCTGCCGCTGGCGCAATGGCCGCACGCCCCGCAGGTCTACGCCGGCCGCGACCTGGAGGCCGGCGGCACCTGGCTGGGGATCGCCGCCAATGGGCGCTTTGCGGCGCTGACCAACATCCGCGATCCCCATCAACCGCCCGCACGCAAATCCCGTGGCGAACTGGTCGCGCGTTTTCTCGGCGGCGAGATGCCGATCGATGACTATCTGGACGATGTGGTCGGGCGTTCCCTGGAATATGCCGGGTTCAACCTGCTGCTCGGCAATGCCAACGAGTTGTGGTACTACCACGCCCGAGCCGCCGAGGCGGTGATGCTTCAGTCGGGGGTCTACGGCTTGTCGAATGCGGGGCTGGACACGCCGTGGCCCAAGTTGCTCAAGGCCCGGGCCAGGCTGGAAGCGGAACTGGACGACCCGCAACCCGAAGCGCTGCTGGCGCTGCTCAGTGACGCGCAGACGGCGCCCTTCGCCGACCTGCCGGACACCGGGGTGGGGCTGGCGACCGAGAGCCTGTTGTCGAGCGTGTTCATTGCCAGCCCCACGTACGGGACGCGGGCGAGTACGGCACTGATCGTTCAGGCGGACGGGACGCGGCAGATGGTCGAGCGCAGTTTCGGGCCCTATGGCGGGCATCTTGGAGAAGTGGTGATCAGCGTTTGATTGTTTGCTGCCTGGACCGGCCTCTTCGCTGGCAAGCCAGCTCCCACAAGGTTTGCGTCGCTCACGGATAAGTGAGCAGACGCAGACACACTGGGAGCTGGCTTGCCAGCGATGGGTCCCTCAGGGTTTCAGAGAACCTTGGCCGCCGCCGGGTTGACCATCCGCGCCAACCCGAGGTTCTTCAGCGCCAGTTGCAGCGAGCTGTGGATCACCTGCGGGTTGTCGATGGTCATCAATTCGGCCAGCAACTCCTTGGCCATGTCCAGGTTGATCTGGCGCAGCATCCACTTCACCTTCGGCAAGTTGGTGGCGTTCATCGACAGGCTGTCGAAGCCCATCGCCATCAACAGCACCGCCGCCGCCGGGTCGCCGGCCATCTCGCCGCAGATACTCACCGGTTTGCCTTCGGCATGGGCATCACGCACCACGTTCTGCAACGCCTGGAGCACCGCCGGGTGCAGGTAGTCGTAGAGATCCGCCACCCGTGGGTTGTTACGGTCCACGGCCAGCAGGTACTGGGTCAGGTCGTTGGAGCCGACCGACAGGAAGTCCACCTGCCGCGCCAGTTCCTTGGTCTGGTACACCGCTGCCGGAATCTCGATCATCACGCCAATCGGCGGCATCGGCACGTCGGTGCCTTCGTCGCGCACTTCGCCCCAGGCCCGGTGAATCAGGTGCAGGGCTTCTTCGAGTTCATGGATGCCGGAGATCATCGGCAGCAGAATGCGCAGGTTGTTCAGGCCTTCGCTGGCCTTGAGCATCGCGCGGGTCTGCACCAGGAAGATTTCCGGGTGGTCGAGGGTGACGCGAATCCCGCGCCAGCCAAGGAACGGGTTGTCTTCCTTGATCGGGAAGTACGACAGCGCCTTGTCGCCACCGATGTCCAGCGTACGCATGGTCACCGGTTGCGGGTGGAACGCGGCGAGCTGCTCGCGATAGATCGCCAGCTGCTCCTTTTCGCTGGGGAAACGCTGGTTGATCATGAACGGCACTTCGGTGCGGTACAGACCTACGCCTTCGGCACCGCGCTTCTGTGCCCGCGCCACGTCCGCCAGCAGGCCGGTGTTGACCCACAGCGGCATGCGGTGACCGTCGACGGTCACGCAGGGCAGGTCACGCAGGGAATCGAGGCCCAGGGCCAGTTGCTTCTCTTCTTCCACGACCTCGGCAAATTGCTTGCGCAATACTTCGCTGGGGTTGGTGAAGACTTCGCCGCGATGGCCGTCGACGATCATGCCGATGCCGTCGACCTTGGCGTACGGCAGGTCGACCAGGCCCATCACCGTCGGGATGCCCATGGCCCGGGCCAGGATCGCGACGTGGGAGTTGCCCGAACCGAGCACCGAGACCAGGCCGACCAGCGTGCCTTCCGGCACCTCGCCGAGCATGGCCGGTGTCAGTTCCTCGGCAACCAGAATGGTTTTTTCCGGGTAGACCAGATTCTGCTGGCGCTCTTCCTGCAGGTAGGCGAGCAGGCGGCGCCCCAGGTCCTTGACGTCCGAGGCGCGCTCGCGCAGGTAGGCATCGTCCATCAGTTCGAAACGGTTGACGTGATCGGTGACCACCTGGCGCAGCGCGCCCTGGGCCCACTGGCCGGTCTTGATCACCGTGGTCACTTCATTGCCCAGCGCGGCGTCGTCGAGCATCATCAGGTAGACGTCGAACAACGCCCGCTCCTCGGGCCGCAATTGGGTGGCCAGCTTGGCGGACAAGGCTCGCATGTCGGCGCGCACGCCTTCGATGGCGGTCTTGAACAGCTTCAGCTCGGCGTCGATGTCGGTGATGGTCTTGTCCGGCACCACGTCCAGGTCGGCCGGCGGCAACATGACCACCGCAGTGCCGACCGCCGCACCCGGCGAACCCGGCACGCCGACGAACTTGGCTTCCTGGATGCCCTTGCCCTGACGGCCCAGGCCGCGGATCGAACCGGTGGCCTCGGCGTGGGCGATCACGCCGGCGAGCTGCGCGCTCATGGTCACGAGGAAGGCTTCTTCGCCTTCGTCGAACTGTCGACGTTCCTTTTGCTGGATGACCAACACGCCGACGACGCGACGGTGGTGAATGATCGGCGCCCCGAGGAAGGAGGCGTAGCGCTCTTCGCCGGTCTCGGCGAAGTAGCGGTAGCGCGGGTGATCCGCAGCATTTTCGAGGTTCAGGGGTTCTTCACGCGTGCCGACCAGGCCGACCAGACCCTCGTTGGGCGCCATGCTGACCTTGCCGATCGAGCGCTTGTTCAAGCCCTCGGTCGCCATCAGCACAAAGCGGTTGGTCTCGGGATCAAGCAGGTAGACCGAGCAGACCTGGCTGCCCATGGCCTCTTTGACGCGCAACACAATAATCCCCAACGCCGCCTTGAGATCCTTGGCGGAGTTAACTTCCTGGACGATCTTGCGCAGCGTATTGAGCATGGCTCGGGGTCGAACTCCGTCGTCAGTCGCGCGCTAACAGGCGCGGGGCAAGCTCTTTGAGAGCGCGTCGATACACCTCGCGCTTGAATGTCACCACCTGGCCCAACGGATACCAATAGCTGACCCAGCGCCAGCCATCGAACTCCGGTTTACCGGTCAAATCCATCCGCACCCGCTGCTCGTTGGAGATCAGGCGCAGGAGAAACCATTTCTGTTTCTGGCCGATGCACAGCGGTTGGCTGTGGGTACGGACCAGACGTTGCGGCAAACGATAGCGCAACCAGCCCCGGGTACAGGCGAGAATTTCAACGTCCTCGCGTTCCAGGCCCACTTCTTCGTTCAGCTCGCGGTACAAGGCGTCTTCCGGCGTCTCCTGAGGGTTGATCCCCCCCTGCGGAAACTGCCAGGCGTCCTGATTGATACGGCGAGCCCATAGCACCTGTCCGGCATCATTCGTGAGAATGATCCCGACATTGGGGCGGAAACCATCGGGGTCGATCACGGCAACAACCTCGCAAACGCATGTCGCCGCATTGTTCCACAAATGTCGTGAAGGCAGCAACGCGCCGACCGACCTTATGTGCACTCTGGTGAAAAGTCCGTATTCTGGGCGTCTTTCTACAGACTTTTCAGCGAGTAACCGCAATGCGCCTGGCTTTATTCGACTTGGACAACACCCTCCTGGGCGGCGACAGTGACCACGCCTGGGGCGATTACCTGTGTGAACGTGGCTTTCTCGACCCGGTGGCCTACAAGGCGCGCAACGATGAGTTCTACCAGGATTACCTGGCCGGCAAGCTGGATAACGACGCTTATCTCAACTTCTGCCTGGAAATTCTCGGCCGCACCGACATGGACGTGCTGGCCCTCTGGCACAACGACTACATGCGCGACTGCATCGAACCGCTGATGCTGCCCAAGGCCATCGAGCTGCTGGCCAAACACCGGGCTGCCGGTAACAAGCTGGTGATCATCACCGCCACCAACCGATTTGTCACCGCGCCGATTGCCGCACGCCTGGGCGTCGACACCCTGATCGCCACCGAATGCGAGATGGTCGATGGCCGCTACACCGGGCGCAGCACCGACATCCCGTGTTTTCGCGAAGGCAAGGTGACGCGGCTGAACCGCTGGCTGGAGGAAACCGGGTATTCGCTGGAAGACAGCTACTTCTATAGCGACTCGATGAATGACTTGCCGTTGCTGGAACAGGTGGCGAACCCGGTGGCGGTGGATCCTGATCCGAATCTGCGGGCCGAGGCCGAGAAGCGTGGTTGGCCGGTGATCAGTCTGCGCGATTGATTAGCGACCCTGTAGGAGCGAGCATGCTCGCGATGGTCGCTAACGATGGCGCTGGGCATCTGATACCCCGCGGCTTCGTTGAGTCCATCGCGAGCATGCTCGCTCCTACAGGGGGCGTCGTTCAGACCGGCTTGGCACCCATCAACCCGGCAATGGCGATAAAGCAGACAAAACTGAACACCGCCAGCGCAACACTGAATTTACCCACACCACCCGGCGTGTTACGCACTTTGTTCAGCCGCACCAACAGCCAGAACCACGCCAGCGCCGCCACGGTATAAAGCACGCTGGAGGCCAGCAGCCAGGTCTGCCCCAACGGCCAGCCCACCCGATGCACCATCGACCAGCCGGTAAACGGCAGGCTCAGCAATGCCAGCCCCATCACCAGCCAGACGAACACCCGAGGCCGCTGCAGCGTCCGGCTGGCGGCCGTGGCATCGCCCTTGCGCCGGGCACGCCAGACCCAGATCGCCAGCCCCAGCGCGCCGAGCAACAGCAGCACTGTGGCCACGACATGCGCCAATTTCAGGGCGGTCAAGGTTTCCATGGTTCGATTTCCTTATGCGTTGCCCATCAGCGTAGCCGCTCAGCCAAGAAACAGCTGGTAAGCCGGGTTGTCGCTTTCATCCCAGTACGGGTAGCCGATTTCCTCAAGGGCGGCGGGCACCAGGTGACGCTCGTCGTGAGGGACCTGGAGGCCCGCCACCACCCGGCCGTCCGCCGCGCCGTGGTTGCGGTAGTGGAACATCGAAATGTTCCAGCGACCGCCGAGCTTGTTGAGGAAGTTGAACAGCGCGCCTGGTCGCTCCGGGAACTCGAAACGCAGCACCACTTCATCGACGACCTGGGCGGCGCGGCCACCGACCATATGCCGGATGTGCAGCTTGGCCAGCTCGTTGTCGGTCAGGTCCAGCACCGGGAAACCCTGCTCGGTCAGGCTGGCAATCAGTGCGCTGCGCGGATCGTTTTCCGGGTGCGTCTGCACGCCAACGAAGATGTGCGCCTCGCTGCCGGTGTTGTAGCGGTAATTGAATTCGGTGATCTGACGCTTGCCGATGGCCTCGCAGAACGCCTTGAAGCTGCCCGGCTTCTCGGGAATGGTCACGGCGATGATGGCTTCGCGACCTTCACCCAGTTCGGCGCGCTCGGCGACGTGACGCAGGCGGTCGAAGTTGACGTTGGCGCCGGAATCGATCGCTACGAAGGTCTGACCCGTCACGGCGTGCTGCTCGACGTACTTCTTGATCCCGGCCACGCCCAGTGCGCCGGCAGGTTCGGTGATCGAGCGGGTATCGTCGTAGATATCCTTGATGGCAGCGCAGATTTCGTCGGTGCTGACGGTAATCACCTCGTCGACATGATCCTTGCAGATGTCAAAGGTGTGCTGGCCGATCTGCGCGACCGCGACGCCGTCGGCAAAGATGCCCACCGTCGGCAGGACCACGCGTTCGCCCGCCGCCATTGCGGCTTGCAGGCAATTGGAGTCATCCGGCTCCACGCCAATGATTTTGATGTCCGGACGCAGGTATTTGGCGTACGCCGCAATACCGGCGATCAGGCCACCGCCGCCCACCGGAACGAAGATCGCATCCAGCCGGCCCGGGTGCTGGCGCAGGATCTCCATCGCCACCGTGCCTTGCCCGGCAATGGTGTGGGGATCGTCGTAGGGGTGGATGTAGACGTAGCCTTTTTCATCGACCAGTTTCAGCGAGTAGGCCAGGGCTTCCGGGAACGAGTCCCCGTGCAGCACCACTTTTCCGCCGCGTGAACGCACGCCCTCGACCTTGATTTCCGGCGTGGTCTTGGGCATCACGATCGTGGCCTTGACGCCCAGCACCTTGGCGGCCAGGGCCAGGCCCTGGGCGTGGTTGCCCGCCGACGCGGTGACGACGCCACGGGCGCGCTCTTCGTCGCTCAGTTGCGTCAGCTTGTTGTAGGCCCCACGAATCTTGAACGAGAACACCGGCTGCAAGTCTTCGCGCTTGAGCAGAATATGGTTGCCCAGCCGCTCGGAGAGCTGGCGGGCAGCCTGCAGCGGGGTTTCTACGGCAACGTCATAAACGCGCGAGGTGAGGATCTTTTTGACGTACTGTTCGAGCATCGGAAAGCATCACTGAGCGGGTTGGGCAGGGCCCGGGAGTCTAACCCGGCTTTCAGCCGTGCGACCACACGAATCAAGAGGTTTTGGTCGTGCAAGGGGCTATAATGCCGGCCTTTCCGTTTCCCCCTGCCCGCTTCCGGAGCCCGCATGACCCAGGATCAACTCAAACAGGCCGTGGCCCAGGCTGCCGTCGACTTCATCCTCCCGAAACTCGATGACAAGAGCATCGTCGGGGTCGGCACCGGCTCTACCGCCAACTGCTTCATCGACGCCCTGGCCCAACATAAGGGCGCTTTCGACGGCGCAGTCGCCAGTTCCGAAGCCACCGCCGCGCGCCTCAAGGGCCACGGCATCCCGGTGTATGAGCTCAATACCGTCAGCGACCTGGAGTTCTACGTCGACGGCGCCGACGAAAGCGATGAGCACCTGAACCTGATCAAGGGGGGTGGCGCCGCCCTGACCCGCGAGAAGATCGTCGCTGCCGTGGCCAAGACCTTCATCTGCATCGCCGACGCCAGCAAACTGGTGCCCGTGCTCGGCACGTTCCCGTTGCCGGTCGAAGTGATCCCGATGGCCCGCAGCCACGTGGCCCGTGAACTGGTCAAGCTCGGTGGCGACCCGGTCTACCGTGAAGGCGTGTTGACCGACAACGGCAACATCATCCTCGACGTATTCAACATGCAGATCACCAACCCGGTGGAACTCGAAACGCAGATCAACGCGATCGTCGGCGTGGTCACCAACGGCCTGTTCGCGGCTCGGCCGGCGGATTTGCTGCTGCTGGGCACCAGCGAAGGCGTGAAAACCCTGCGCGCGGAGTAACTTCAACGCGTTGCTTTGTGTGGGAGCGAGCCTGCTCGCTCCCACAGGGTTTTGCGGTGTGGATCAAGGCTTCCTGAACACGTAGAACAGGTTCGGCTCGCTCACCAGGTACAGGGTGCCGTCGTCATCCATGGCGATGCCTTCCGCTTGCGGTACGGTCTTTTTCAGCCCGTGACGCCCCTTGCCCAGTGACAGGGTACTGAGCGGCCGCCCGTCCACATCCAGTTCCAGAATCAGCCCCGACTCATCGGACAGCGCCAGCAAATGGCCGCTGCGCTCGTCGTATTGCAGGCTCGACAGGTCCCGGACAAACATCCCGGCATCGCGCTTGGGATTGTTGACCACATGGACCGCGTAGGATTTTTCCGGGTTGTGATGCGGGAATCCCAGCACTTCATAGATCAGCATCGGGTCGCGTTCCTTGGCGACAAACAGGCGCTTGCCCACCGAGTCGTAGGCCAAACCTTCGAAGCCCTTGTTGCCGCTCATGTGCATACCCAGGGTCATTTGCTCGGCTTCTGCGGCGTCGAGGAACGTGGTGTCTTTCTCCACATGAATCTTGATCAGCCGCTGCTGGCGCTCATCGGTGATGACGTAGGTGTCGGCGCTGATGAACTCCACCGCCTCCGGATCGCCGAAGCCGACCAGGGCGATGCGCCGGATGATCTGGCCCTCAAGCGAGAGTTCGATCAGCTCGGAGTTCTTATTGGTGACGGTAAACAGGCTTTTGCGCACCGGATCGAAGGTCAACGCCGACACGTCGTCATCCAGGCCCTCGATGCTCCGGCCTTCAAGCGTGACCTGGTAGTGCCCCAGCCCGATGGACTGAGCGCTTTCCGGCTGCCAAAGCGTGTTCAGGTTGAACCAGGCGCGCTCGAACAAACGCAGGTACTGGCCAACCGCAAACAGTACCAGCAGTGCAATCGCCAACAGGGTCAACATCAGGGGTTTGGGACGGGCAAATCGGCGCATTCGGGCAGGCTCGGGATCAGGACAGGTGGATGAAATACCACGGCAGTCTGAATTCAAGCTTAATGGCCATTAGCCCTAGCCTACAACTGAGGGTTATGTTTCCTACAAACCCGGGTCAGTGCTGCTTTTCGAAACGATAGAACAGGTTGGGTTCGCTGACCATGTACAGCGTGCCCGCCTCGTCCATGGTCACGCCTTCGGCACGGGGAATGGTCTTTTTCAGGCCATTGAAACCGCCGAGCAAGGTCATGAAGCTCACTTGTTCGCCTTTCTCGTCCAGTTCCAGCAACAGATGGGAGTCAGCGGACAACACCAGCGTATGCCGGGTACGGGGATCGATGGCCAGGGCCGACAGGTTGCGGATGTCCAATTCGTCGCTGGCCAGTTTCTGTTTGTCACCGGTCAGTGTCTGGCCGTCGGCACTTTTCCAGGTGAACAACGCCGGCGGCCGCTCCTCTCCCAACAGCATCTGCTGATTGTCAGCGTCCCAGACGATCGCCTCGAACGCCTTGTTCTGATCCTCCGACGGACCGAGATCGTATTTCGGGAAGTTGGCGATGTTGAGCTCGCGGGTGTCGGCGTCGACCTTGACGATGGTCAGGGAATGCTCGCGCTCGTCGACGATGGCCAGCAGGCCGTTGCCCATAAGCGTCAGCCCTTCCGGGTTGCTCCAGCCCACCAGCGGCATCTTGCGCAGCACTTCGCCCTGCAGGGTCAGCTCGGCCAGGAACGGATTCTTGCCCATCACTGCGAACAGGGTTTTGGTTTGCGGGTTGTACGCCAGGTCGGACGCTTCGTCCTTTTCCATCCCCGGCAACGGTTTGGCATCGATCACCACCTGGTAATCCGGTAGCCAGATGCTTTCCTGACGTTCCGCCGGGCTCTCGAAACGCTCAAGCACCCAAAGGATGCCACGGTCGTCCCAATGCATCGCAAACGCAAGACCATAGGCTGCGGCAACCGCCAGCAAAAGCCAGGAATACCAGCGCATGAAAAGGCGCGGGCGACGGGCAGGCTTGAGCGTGGGCTGCTGTTGAGTGGCCATCGGGGGATGCTTTCCAGAAATTCAGGCTAAGGGTAATAGCACAATTGGGAACGGCTCAGACGCCGCAAGCCCCGGAATTATCCAGACCAGATGTGAAAAAAACGGCAAATGGCGGGATTGCCCTGTGAAATCACACACCAATCCCCTGCAGGAGCGAGCAGGTTCGCTCCTGCAGGATGGGGGCGCCGAGTCAGCGCACGCTGCTGGCGAAGCGGCTGGCGCCCGGCAGTTCGAGAACGATCTCATCGCCCACATTCAGCGGACCGACGCCTACCGGCGTGCCGGTGAGGATCACATCACCGGCTTGCAGCGAGAAGCAGCCTGCCATGTACTGGATCATTGGCACGATCGGGTTGAGCATCACGCTGCTGTTGCCATCCTGACGGACTTCGCCGTTGATGGTCAGGCGAATGCCGATGTCGGTCAGGTCAGCGAAGGTGCTGCCGGACACGAACGGGGCGATCACCGCCGCGCCGTCGAAGGACTTGGCGATTTCCCAGGGCAGGCCCTTGGATTTCAACTCGGCCTGCTTGTCGCGCAAGGTCAGGTCCAGGGCCGGAGCGAAACCGCTGATCGCGTCGAGCACTTCTTCACGGCTCGGCTTGGTGGACAGCGGCTTGCCGATCAGCACCGCGATTTCTGCTTCGTAATGCACCGAGCCACGTTCGGTGGGAATGCTGAAGCCGCCTTCCAGCGGCACCACGCAACTGCCCGGCTTGATGAACAGCAAGGGCTCCGTCGGAACGGGGTTGTCCAGTTCCTTGGCGTGTTCGGCGTAGTTACGCCCGATGCATACCACTTTTCCCAACGGGAAGTGGATACGCGTGCCGTCGACATACTGGTGCTGGTAGCTCATTACCGACTCCTGGTTCGTGAAGCTGAAATTCAAGACTCAAACAGGGAAAATCTTGCCCGGGTTCATGATGCCGTTCGGATCGAACACGCCCTTGAGCGCCTTCATGTACTCGATCTCGAGCGGTGAACGGCTGTAGGTCAGGTAATCGCGCTTGACCAGGCCCACGCCATGCTCGGCGGATATCGAGCCGTTGTACTTCTCGACCGTTTCGAACACCCACTTGTTGACCGTTGCGCATTTGGCGAAGAACTCGTCCTTGCTCAGGTCATCCGGCTTGAGGATGTTCAGGTGCAGGTTGCCATCCCCGATGTGACCGTACCAGACCACTTCGAAGTCGGGGTAGTGCTCGGCGACGATCTCGTCGATTTCCTTCAGGAATGCCGTGACTTTCGACACGGTCACCGAAATATCGTTTTTGTACGGCGTGCGGTGGGAGATGGTTTCCGAGATGTACTCGCGCAGCTTCCACAGGTTTTGCAGCTGAGTCTGGTTCTGGCTCATCACGCCATCCAGCACCCAGCCCTGCTCGACGCAATGCTCGAAGGTTTCCAGGGCCTGGTTGGCCACTTCTTCGGTGGTCGCTTCGAATTCCAGCAGGGCGTAGAACGGGCAGTCGGTGTCGAACGGCGCCGGCACATCGCCGCGCGCCACGACCTTGGCCAGGGCCTTGTCGGAGAGGAACTCGAAGGCGGTCAGGTCGAGCTTGCCCTGGAAGGCGTGCAGCACCGGCATGATCGAGTCCAGGTCCGGGGTGCCAAGCACCATGGCGGTGAGGTTCTTGGGCGCACGGTCCAGGCGCATGGTGGCCTCGACCACAAAACCCAGGGTGCCCTCGGCACCAATGAACAGTTGGCGCAGGTCGTAGCCGGTGGCGTTCTTGATCAGGTCGCGGTTCAGTTCGAGCACGTCGCCCTTGCCGGTGACCACCTTCATGCCCGCCACCCAGTTGCGGGTCATGCCGTAACGAATGACCTTGATCCCGCCGGCATTGGTGCCGATATTGCCGCCAATCTGGCTGGAGCCTGCCGAGGCAAAATCCACGGGGTAATACAGGCCCTGCTCTTCGGCGACGTTCTGCAGGTGCTCAGTCACCACGCCCGGCTGGCACACGGCAGTGCGTTCGGTCAGGTTCACATCGAGAATCTGATTCATGTAGTCGAACGACACCACCACTTCGCCATTGGCCGCCACGGCAGCTGCCGACAAGCCGGTGCGCCCGCCGGACGGCACCAGCGCCACCTTGTGGCGGTTGGCCCACAGGACAATGGCCTGCACCTGTTCTGTGGTCTTGGGAAACACGATGGCCGTGGGCGCCGGTGCGAATTGTCTGGTCCAGTCCTTGCCGTAGGCCGTCAGGGATTCGCCGTCGGTCAGCACCTTGCCGGGCTCGACCAGAGACTTCAGTTCTTCAATCAGGACAGGATTGGTCATCGACAGAACTCTCGAACAATTCATGGTCATCCTGAGAACGCTTCACGTCGCAGGAACGGGTGTTTAGCGGGGCGCTTATGCTAGCATACCGACCCCGCAGCACAGAGCCCAACGGCGGTGTTGCGGCGACGGCCGAGTTGTCGTCCGGGTCAGCATCTATTGACCATTTCCTGCCATTTTTCTCCGGGATACAGGTTTACGCAGATGAGCAAGACTTCTCTCGATAAGAGCAAGATCAAGTTCCTTCTTCTCGAAGGCGTCCACCAATCGGCTGTCGACGTCCTCAAGTCGTCCGGCTACACCAGCATCGAGTACCTCACCGGTTCTCTGCCGGAAGCCCAACTGAAGGAAAAGATCGCCGATGCTCACTTCATCGGCATTCGCTCCCGCACTCAACTGACCGAAGAGATCTTCGACCACGCGAAGAAGCTTGTGGCGGTAGGGTGTTTCTGCATCGGCACCAACCAGGTCGACCTGAACGCAGCTCGCGAGCGCGGCATCGCCGTGTTCAACGCGCCGTACTCCAACACCCGCTCCGTTGCCGAGCTGGTGCTGGCCGAAGCGATCCTGTTGCTGCGCGGCATCCCTGAGAAGAACGCTTCCTGCCACCGTGGCGGCTGGATCAAGAGCGCGGCCAACTCCTTCGAAATCCGCGGCAAGAAGCTGGGCATCGTCGGTTACGGCTCGATCGGCACGCAATTGTCAGTCCTGGCCGAAGGCCTGGGCATGCAGGTGTATTTCTACGACACCGTGACCAAGCTGCCTTTGGGTAACGCGACCCAGGTCGGCAACCTGCACGAATTGCTGGGCATGTCCGACATCGTGACCCTGCACGTACCGGAAACCGCCGCGACCCAGTGGATGATCGGCGAGAAGGAAATCCGCGCCATCAAGAAAGGCGGCATCCTGATCAACGCCGCTCGCGGCACCGTGGTCGAGCTGGACCACCTCGCGGCAGCCATCAAGGACAAGCACCTGATCGGCGCGGCCATCGACGTATTCCCGGTGGAGCCTCGCTCCAACGACGAAGAGTTCGAAAGCCCGCTGCGCGGCCTGGACAACGTGATCCTGACCCCGCACATCGGCGGTTCGACTGCCGAAGCCCAGGCTAACATCGGTCTGGAAGTGGCGGAGAAGCTGGTCAAGTACAGCGACAACGGTACCTCGGTATCGTCGGTGAACTTCCCGGAAGTGGCCCTGCCGGCTCACCCTGGCAAGCACCGCCTGCTGCACATCCACGAGAACATTCCGGGTGTGATGAGCGAGATCAACAAGGTCTTCGCCGAAAACGGCATCAACATCTCCGGTCAATTCCTGCAGACCAACGAAAAAGTCGGTTACGTGGTGATCGACGTCGACGCCGAGTACTCGGACCTGGCGCAAGAGAAGCTGCAGCACATCAACGGCACCATCCGTAGCCGCGTGTTGTTCTGATCGCGACTTGAACGACAAAAAAGGGAGCCCTCGGGCTCCCTTTTTCATGCATGGGTCATTTGACGTTGACGGTGATCTTCTCGGAAACGATCGACGGCTCGAACGGCATGTGGCCGCTGTCGCCGAGAATCAGTTGCAGGGTGTGCTTGCCCGGGGCCAGCTTGATTTCAGCCTGGGTCTGCGCCTTGCCGAAATGCATGTGGTGGGCATCGGTAGGGATCGGCTGGCCGGCATCCGGCAGATCATCCACGTCGATCAGCAGGTGATGGTGCCCGGTGTTCTTGGTGACATCGCCCGCAGGTGCCAGCGCGATGTTCTGGACTGCGAACTTGACGATGAAGGTCTGAGGGACGGTGGCGCCGTCTGCAGGAGAAACGATGGACACTTCAGCCCCCTTGGGCGCCGGGGTCGCCGCACTGGCCAGCACCGAAACACCCATCAGCAGGCCAGCCAAAGCAGCACGTGACATAAAGGATTTCATTCTCTTCTCCAGTTTTTTCATAAAATTCGCGTGGTCATGACAACTTCATGACCATTCGTTGTCGAAGGCACTCGACAACCATAGCAAAGCGAGCCTGAATCAAAGGGTCGCAACAAGAAATTCAAAGGAGTGACCATGCGCTTTCTGCCTGGCCTGATCTGTCTGCTGCCCCTTTTGAGCCCTTTGGCCCATGCCGAACTGATTGACGACGTCAACGACCGTGGTGAATTGCGCATTGCCCTTGAGGCTAATACACCGCCCTTCAATTTCAAGGACGACGGCCAGCTCTCGGGCTTCGAAGTCGAACTGGGCCAGTTGCTGGCCAACGAACTGGATGTGCGGGCCGACTTTGTCGTCACCGATGCCAGCGATCTGTTGACCGGCGTTGAAAGCGGCAAGTACGACGTCGCCATCAACCACATAGCACAGACCCCGGAACTCAAGGATCGTTTCGACTTCAGCGAACCTTACGCGCGGGTCGATGGAGAATTGATCGCGCAGAAGGAAGCAGCGCCGCAGTCGATGCTGCTGGTGCAGTCCCTGACGCCGGAAAAAACCAAGGCCGCCTCGCCGGTGAACCTGGCGATTCCATTTCAGAAGGGCAACCCGGCGTTCCATGCCAGCCTGGAGAATGCCTTGCAGCGCATCAAGGCCGATGGCCGTTTGCAGGCGCTGGAGCAGAAGTGGCTTATGCAAAAGTCGGTTGCCGAGCCCGAATCCCACCAACAATGACGGCCCATGTGGGAGCGGGCTTGCTCGCGACTGGGTGTGTCATTGAAATGCATCCGCCTGACTGACCGCTTTCGCGAGCAAGCCCGCTCCCACAAGGTTGAGTGGTGGCTCAGGGCTGCGCCGCCAACGCCTCAGCCGCCTCGGCCAACTCCAGCTCACTGAACACCTGCACCCCGTGGCGTCTGAGCAACGCCGCCGTCACCCCTTCGCCGCTGACTTTCACCCCACTGAAGGTGCCGTCGTAGGTCAGCCGATTTCCGCACGAGGGGCTGTTGGCCTTGAGCACGGCGATGCGGATGTCGTGGGCTTGCACCAAGGCCAGCGCCTGATGCGCCCCGGACAGGAACTGTGCGCTGACGTCTTCGCCCTCGGTGGTCATCACCGGCGCCCGCCCTTCCAGCACATCGACGCCCTGCCCACCCGGAATTTCTGCCGCTGGCCGTGGCGTCGGCAAGCCACCGGCCACCTCCGGGCACAGCGGCACCACACGACCTTCGTCGAGCCATTGCTGGAGCTGATCGAAAGGCCCGCTGGCGCCGCCGTCGTATCGCACGCGGTGACCCAGCAGGCAGCGGCTCACCAGGACCTTGTGCATGATCAGAACGGCTCGTTGCCACGGCGGCGGAACCAGCCGGTCAGCGACAGGCGATCCCGGGTGGCGGGCAGGACTTCATGGGGTACCTCGCCCGACAGGAACACCACCAGGCATCCGCCAGTGGGCAACACGTCGTATTCGCCGCGATCCTTGAGGTACATGCGCAACTGACCACCTTCCTGGGGCAGCCAGGCCTCATTGAGGTACAGCACCGCCGACACCGCACGCCGGTCATCATCGCGAAAGCGGTCAAGGTGCTTGAGGTAGAAAGCGCCGGGCGGGTACAGCGCGAAATGGCTTTCGAAATCCTCCAGCCCCAGGAACAAGCTGCGATTGATCGCTTCGCGCAGGCTGTCCATCAACGCCAGGTAGCGGTCGCACGCCGGCGCCTGGCCCGGCTCGATCCATTGGATCCTGTCGCCGCGAATGGCCTCGCGTATCTCCGAAGTCGGCCCGCGCCCCACGGCGGCCGGGGCCAGCTCACCCTCGGCCGCACGTTTACGGCACTCAGCCGCCAGTGCCCGGGTCAGATCCATAGGCAGGAAAATATTCTGCTGCGACCAGCCGTGTTCGGCCAGTTCGTCAACGATACGTAACAGCAGCGGGTGATCAGAGGATATTGGCATGGCGCGCATAGTATTCCTGTCCTCGAAAATCCGACAGAGCCACGCGGCGGCTTGATACGAATTCTCGACAAGTCGGTATGCCGCACGGAGAATAGTCGGCTGCTGACAGGAGTCCCTATGCGTCGTTTGCTTTTCTCAATGTTGATGTTCTGCGTGATGCCCGCCTGGGCAGACGGCCACGACCAGTTGTACAAGGTCGCCGGCTGGCCGGAACAACGCGCGCATTTCAACGACGCTCTGGCGGCGGCTCAGCAGCGCTATCAGAACAGCCTGCCACCGGCTGTGTTTCAGGCGCTGGTGAACAACAGCAATCAACGCTTCGCGCCGCAGGCCGTCGATCAGCGTGCCGAGGCACAACTGCGCAAAAACCTTGCCGACCCGAAACCCGCCCTGACCTTCTTCCAGTCGCCACTGGGCAAGAAGATCGTGGCCGCCGAATTGCTCGCGACCCGTCGCGATCAACTGGCAAAAAACGCCAAGGGCCTGCCGAAGATGCAGGCCAGCGACAGTCGCCTGCTGATCATCGGCCACCTGGCCCAGGCGTTGCCTGCCCGTGAAGCGGGTGCGGAAGTCAGCCTGGCGATCGCCGGCGTCGCGGCCGACAGCCTGAGTTCGATGATTCCCGGCCTGCTGGGTGGCGGACAGGCGCAAGGCCTGTTGAACGGTCAGCGTCAGCGCTTGATGGACCAGATCGGCAGCGACCTGAACAACACCCTGCTGTATGTCTATCGCGACCTGTCGGATAACGAACTGGAAGAATTCGCCACCTTTGCCGAGTCGGCCGAAGGCAAGGCGTATTACCAGGCGGCGCTGGCAGCGATTCGCGCGGGCTTGGCGGTGGGGCAGAATCCTTCGAATTCCGGTCAGTGATCACTGGCGCCCCTCAGGTCGCCATCGCTGGCAAGCCAGCTCCCACAGATGCTCCTGGCGTACACAAGATCCGTGCTGGCTCAAGAACCCTGTGGGAGCTGGCTTGCCAGCGATGGGGCCGGCACAGTCGCTATCGATTGCTACCCTTGATCCGCTTGCTCAAGAACCCGAAATACTCCCTGCGCATCTCCACCACCTCATTCGCCAGATGATGCCGCCCCTCCGGCAGCATCAACACCTGCGGCCGGTTGAACTTGGCTTTCAACACCTCGAGGTTGTGCGGCCAGTCCACCGTCATGTCCGCCTGCCCCTGCACGATCAACGGCTGCCGGGTGCTGGTCGGTGCGGCTTCGATGCGCTTGATCCAGCGTGACAAGGCGCCGACCCAGGCGGTGGGCAGGCGTCGCGCCTGCAAGGGGTCGGCCTGCAGGAACGTCAGGAACTGCGGGTCATTGGAATTTTCGCTGAAACGCCGGGCGATACCCCTGACAAAAGGCTTGAGCAGGTAATAACTGAGCAGCGACGAGCCCCAGGCCCGGGGGCGCACCAGCGGCGCCAGCAGGATGATCTGGCCCTGCGCCGGGCTGTGGGCGCCGGCGTTGAGCACATGGTCGACGATGATCGCGCCGCCGGTGCTCTGTCCGCACAGGTGCCAGGGCTGGGGTAGTTCCAGCGACGAAGCCTGGGCGAACAGCCCTTGCAGCGCGTCCTGATACTCGGCGAAATCGCGGATACTCGCCCGCTCGCCGCTGGACAGGCCATGCCCCGGGAGGTCGCAGGCGATCACCGCAAAGCCCTGGTCCAGCGCCCACTCGATCACATGCCGGTAAAGCCCGGTGTGATCGTAGAAACCGTGGAACAGGAACAGCGTCGCCTTGGCGCACTCCGGCCACCAGACCTGGCCGACCAGTTCATAGCCGTCCACGTCGAAACGCCCCAATCCCGTACGCAGCGCTCGCCCCGGAAAATCCAGGCCGTAAAACTGCTGGTACGCCAACGCCTCCCCGGACAGCGGTTGCCATTGGGCCAGGGGCCGCAGGCTGGCGCGCAGGTGGTCGGGGTCGAAAGTGGCGGGCATGGACGGTTCCAGAGCTTGAAGCAGACTTTATGAGCCTGCGATATTCATCTGTCGCGGCAAGCATGGCAAGCTGGGCGATCTCTGAGGAAGACCACCCATGCGTTCGCCCTACCGCACCACTCTGCTCGCCAGCCTGCTCGCCCTCCTCTGTGCCGGTATGCTCTGGGCGGCCTACGACTGGTTCCAGGGACGTTACCTGCGTGCCTTCAGCGAGCACACGGCGCTGTTCTCCGGCGACCCGCTGCGCCTGCCCGACAGCCTGTCGGGGCCCGGCGCGATCCGCCTCGTGCACTTCTGGGACCCGGCGTGCCCGTGCAATGTCGGCAATCAACAACACTTGAGCGAACTGGTCGAACACTACGGCCCTCAGGGCGTCGAGTTCTTTTCGGTGCAAAAGCCCGGCAGCCACGGCCAGTTGCCCAGCACCTTGAGCGGCCTGAAAGCCATCGATGTGCTGCCGGGTGCCGAGCAGATCCCGGCCAGCCCCGCCGTGGCGATCTGGGATCGCAGCGGCAAGCTGGCGTATTTCGGGCCCTACAGTGAAGACCTGACCTGCAACTCGAACAACAGCTTCATCGAACCGATCCTGCAAGCCCTGAACGAAGGCCGCCCGGTGAGTGCCACGCACACACTGGCGGTAGGGTGTTACTGCCCGTGGCCGGCGGATGCGCGAAAGTAGCGACAAATCGCGAGACGAGAATCCCTCCTACGGGCGATGGGCCGTTTCAACAGGTCGTGTTAAACAGTGATGCCAGGGAACTGCCGTCACTCATAACAAGAACAAGGAACCTTCATGAAACGTCTCCTGATTGCGCTCGTCGGGCTGGTTGTCGTCCTCGCCGTGGTCGTGGGCGGCTACGTCTACAGCAAGCAGCCGACGCGCCAGGGCATGGTCGAGTTGCAACACCTGAAGGGCTCGGTGACCGTGCGTTACGACGAACGCGGCATACCGCATATCCGCGCCGACAACGAAACCGACCTGTACCGCGCGCTCGGCTACGTGCACGCCCAGGACCGGCTGTTCCAGATGGAAGTGCTGCGCCGCCTCGCGCGCGGTGAACTGGCTGAAGTGCTGGGGCCGAAACTGCTCGACACCGACAAGTTGATGCGCACCCTGCGCATTCGTGAGCGTGCCGACACCTACCTGGCCAGCCTTGATCCGCAGTCGCCGGCGTTCGTCGCCATGCAGGCCTACCTGGACGGCATCAACCAATATCAGGACAGCCACGCCAGTCCCGTCGAGTTCGATGTACTGGGCATCCAGAAACGCCCGTTCACCGCCCTGGACACCATCAGCATCGCCGGGTACATGGCCTACAGCTTTGCGGCGGCGTTTCGCACCGAACCCTTGTTGACCTATGTGCGCGACCAGTTGGGCGCCGACTACCTGAATGTGTTCGACCTCGACTGGCAGCCCAAGGGCGTGCTGGCGAACAACGCCAACAGCGGGCCTGCACTGGCCAGCGGCGACTGGCAGGACCTCAACGCCCTCGCCCGCCTGAGCGAGCGGGCCCTGGCCGACAACGGCCTGCCGCAGTTCGAGGGCAGTAATGCCTGGGCGGTGGCCGGCAGCCGCACCAAAAGCGGCAAGCCGCTGCTGGCGGGCGATCCGCATATCCGCTTTTCCGTGCCGTCGGTGTGGTACGAGGCGCACCTCTCGGCCCCGGGTTTCGAGCTCTATGGCCATTACCAGGCCTTGATGCCGTTCGCCTCGCTGGGGATGAACCGCGACTTCGGCTGGAGCATCACCATGTTCCAGAACGACGACCTCGACCTGATCGCCGAGAAGGTCAACCCGGACAACGCCAACCAGGTCTGGTATCGCGGGCAGTGGGTCGACCTGATCACCCACGAGCAGCAGATTGCCGTGAAGGGCCAGGCACCAGTGACCCTGGTGTTGCGCCAATCGCCCCACGGTCCGATCGTCAACGATGCACTGGGCAGCAGCGCCGGCAAGACGCCGATCGCCATGTGGTGGGGGTTCCTCGAAAGCCAGAACCCGATCCTCGAAGGTTTCTACCAGCTCAACCGCGCCGACACCCTGGCCAAGGCCCGCAGTGCCGCCGCCAAGGTCCATGCGCCGGGCCTGAACATCGTCTGGGCCAATGCCCGGGGTGATATCGGCTGGTGGGCGGCCGCGCAATTGCCCAAGCGCCCGGCGGGGGTAAAACCCTGGTTCATCCTCGACGGCAGCAGCAGCGACGCGGACAAGGACGGTTTCTACCCGTTCAGCGCCAACCCGCAGGAAGAGAACCCGGCACGGGGCTACATCGTCTCGGCCAATTTCCAGCCGGTGTCACCGACCGGCATCGAGATCCCGGGTTACTACAACTTGGCCGACCGGGGCCAGCAACTCCATCGCCAGCTCGGCGACAAATCGGTCAAATGGGACCTGGAGGCCAGCCAGAAACTGCAACTGGGCACCACCACCGCGTACGGGCCACGCCTGCTCGCGCCGCTGTTGCCGGTGCTGCGTGAAGTGGTGAGCGATCCCGCCGAACTCAAACTGGTGGAGCAACTGAGCCAATGGCAGGGTGACTACCCGCTGGAGTCCACCAGCGCCACGCTGTTCAACCAGTTTCTGTTCAACCTTGCGGACAGCGCCATGCGCGACGAACTGGGCAACGACTTTTTCGAAACCCTGCTCTCGACCCGGATCATCGACGCCGCCCTGCCGCGTCTGGCGGCGTATGCCGACTCGCCGTGGTGGGACAACCGCAGCACCCCGGCCAAGGAAACCCGCGCCGACACGGTGAAGGCCGCGTGGCAGGCGAGCATCGCGCACCTCAAACTCACCCTGGGCGCCGACTTCGCGCAGTGGCAATGGGGCAAGGCGCACACGCTGACTCACGCTCATCCACTGGGGCAGCAGAAGCCGCTCGACCGCATCTTCAACGTCGGCCCGTTCGCTGCGCCCGGCACGCATGAAGTGCCGAACAACCTCTCGGCGAAGATCGGCCCGGCGCCCTGGCCGGTGACCTACGGGCCGTCCACCCGGCGCCTGATCGACTTCGCCGACCCGACCCACAGCCTGACCGTCAACCCGGTGGGCCAAAGCGGCGTTGCGTTCGATCGGCATTTTGATGATCAGGCGGAAGCGTATGTGGAGGGACTGTACTTCCAGGCGCATCTGAATGACGAGGAAGTGGCGGCGAATGCGCGCAGTACGTTGAAGCTGCTGCCGGCACGATAGGTTTTAGTCGCCTGTCCCGGCCCCTTCAAACCATCGCCGCAAAATTCAACCTGAACTGTTGCGGCGTCACCCCCAGCCGACGATTGAACACGCTGCGCATGTGCTGGGCATCGCGAAAGCCACAGTCATACGCCACGGTTTTCAGCGGCAGCGCCGTGCTTTCCAGTAACACCCGCGCCGCGTCCACCCGCGCCCGCTCGACGAATTGCGCCGGAGTGACCCTGGCTTCCCGGGCGAACACCCGGGAAAAGTTGCGGGCGCTCATGTTGGCCGCACTCGCCAGGTCGGCCAGGGTCAGGTCGGCGCCCAGGTTGGCCTGCACGTAGCGCTGGACCCTCGCCACCGCTGACGTCGGCTCGACGTGGGGCGTCAGGAACGGGCTGAACTGCGACTGCCCGCCCGAGCGCTGGGTGAACACCACCAGCCGCTTGGCCACGCTCAGGGCCACCTCCGGCCCATGATCCCTGGCCAGCAGGTACAGCGACAGATCGATGCCCGCCGTGACACCCGCCGAGGTGAAGAGCTCGCCGTCCTGCACGTACAAGCGGTCGGCCTCGACCTGGGTCGATGGACACAATGCGGCCAGGGCCGCCGCATCCTGCCAGTGCGTGGTCACTGTTCGCCCTTCGAGCAACCCGGCGCGGCCGAGCATGAACGCGCCGTTGCAGATTGATCCGAAGCGCTGCGCCAATGCGCTGGCCTCACGCAACCAGGCATCGAACGCCGGGCCGAAATCCAGGGACGGCAACTGCGGCCCTCCCGCCACCAGCAACAGATCATAAGGCTGCAGGGCTTCGCTGAAATGCCGATGGGCTTGCAGCACCAGCCCGTTGGAGCACGCCATCACCCCGCGCTCGACGCCAATCACTTCGAGTCGATAGTGATCCGCTGGCGCAAGAAAACGGTTGGCTTCGGCGAACACGTCCATGGGGCCGGTGACGTCCAGTGACTGCACTCCGGGAAACACGACGATGGCGATGGTTTTATGCGTGTGTATGACTGACACCCTCCGGTAGGAGCGAGTATGGTCCGGGCGGTGTTCCGACGATGGTCGTTAACGATGACGCGGGGAACCAGACAGCCAACGTCATCGTTGGACTCCATCGTCGGAACGCCGCCCGGACCATACTCGCTCCTACAGGGTTACTCAACAACCAAGGCTTGGCGCGATTCGCACGCTCATTGGCCGGGATCGCAGCCATGGATCGATTGTCCGGTCCCGGGGCCGGGAACAGACTGGCTGCACCCGCGCCGCCACGGCGTTTCCTCCGAGGACAGCAGCATGAGCAGCACCATCGCCGGTATCAAGATCCCAGACAGCGCATTGGCCAAGGCCACGACCGAATACATTCGCGACATCGAATCTGACCTGCTCTATCACCACTCGCGGCGGGTGTTTCTGTTCGGTGCGTTGAGCGGCGAGCGCAAGCGACTGGCCTACAATCCGGAGCTGCTCTACGTCGGCGCGATGTTCCATGACCTGGGCCTGGTCGAAGGGCATCGCAGCGACAACGAGCGCTTCGAAGTCGATGGCGCCAACGCCGCCGCAGCGTTCCTCAAGCCTTACGGGTTCAGCGACGACGATATCGAACAGGTCTGGCTGTCGATTGCCCTGCACACCACGCCAGGCGTGCCGCAACATTTGCGCCCGACCGTGGCCCTGGTGACCGCCGGTGTTGAAATGGATGTGCTGGGCATGGACTACGCCGCGTTTCCCACCGCCCAGCGCGAGGCAGTGGTGCATGCGCATCCACGGGGCGAAGGCTTCAAGGAGTGCATCATCTGCGCCTTTGCCGGCGGCTTGCGCCATCGTCCGCAAACCACGTTCGGCAACGTCAAGACCGATGTGCTGGTGGATCAGGAGCCGGGGTTCAAGCCGATGAACTTCGTTGAAGTGATCCGCAGGTCGCCTTGGGCTTCCTGAGCGCAGGAAAACCTGTGGGAGCGGGCTTGCTCGCGAAGAGGTCGGCATAGTCAACACGTTTGTTGGCTGAACCACCGCTTTCGCGGGCAAGCCCGCTCCCACAGGGATATGGCTTGATCAAACCGCTTGCGGCGCCTGCGCCCGGCGCACGTCCGGTTGTTTCCACGAGTCGGCAGCGCTTTCCTCGATGGCCAGCTGAATGGCGCGCTTGCGCGCTTCTTCGGCACGGCGGCTGAAGAACCAGACCAGGAAGGTCATCAGCGATACCGCCAGCAGGATCAGGCTGGCCACGGCGTTGATCTCGGGCTTCACGCCCAGGCGCACCGCCGAGAACACTTCCATCGGCAGGGTCGTCGAACCCGGCCCCGAGACGAAGCTGGCCAGCACCAGATCATCCAGCGACAGGGCGAACGACATCATGCCGCCCGCGCCGAGCGATGGCGCGATCATCGGGATGGTGATCAGGAAGAACACCTTCCACGGCTTCGCCCCCAGGTCCATGGCCGCCTCTTCGATGGACAGGTCCAGCTCACGCAGGCGCGCCGACACCACCACCGCCACATAGGCCGCACAGAACGTCGTGTGGGCGATCCAGATGGTGACGATGCCACGTTCCTGCGGCCAGCCGATCATCTGCGCCATGGCCACGAACAGCAGCAGCAGCGACAGACCGGTGATCACTTCCGGCATCACCAGCGGCGCGGTGACCAGGCCGCCGAACAGCGTACGGCCCTTGAAGCGGGTGATGCGGGTCAGGACGAACGCCGCCAAGGTGCCCAGTGCCACCGCCGCAATCGCCGTATAGCAGGCGATTTCCAGCGAGCGCACCACCGAGCCCATCAGTTGCGTGTTGTCCATCAGGCCGACGTACCACTTGATCGACCAGCCGCCCCACACCGTCACCAGTTTCGAGGCGTTGAACGAGTAGATCACCAGGATCAGCATCGGCAGGTAGATGAACAGCAGGCCCAACACCAGCATCAGGCTGGAAAAACGGAAGCGCTTCATTCCTTGCCCTCCATTTCTTTGGCCTGGCTACGGTTGAACAGGATGATCGGCACGATCAGGATCGCCAGCATCACCACTGCCAGGGCGGACGCCACCGGCCAGTCACGGTTGTTGAAGAACTCCTGCCATAGCACTTTACCGATCATCAGGGTTTCCGGACCGCCCAGCAGTTCAGGGATCACGAACTCGCCCACCACCGGAATGAACACCAGCATGCAGCCGGCGATGATGCCGTTCTTGGACAGTGGGATGGTGATCTTCCAGAAACTGTTGAAGGTGCTCGAACCCAGGTCGGATGCGGCTTCAAGAAGGCTTTGGTCGTGCTTCACCAGGTTGGCGTAGAGCGGCAGGATCATGAACGGCAGGTATGAATAGACGACGCCTATGTACACCGCCAGGTTGGTGTTGAGGATCTGCAGCGGCTCATCGATCAGGCCCATGCTCATCAGGAAGCCGTTGAGCAGGCCGTTGTTGCTGAGGATGCCCATCCAGGCATAGACGCGAATCAGGATCGCGGTCCAGGTCGGCATCATGATCAGCAATACCAGCACCGTTTGCAGTTCCTTGCGGGCGCTGGCGATGGCATAGGCCATCGGGTAGCCGATCAGCAGGCAGAGGATGGTGCTGATCAGCGCCATCTTCAGAGAGCCGAGGTAAGCGGCGATGTACAGCTCATCGTCGCCGAGCATGGCGTAGTTGCCGAGGTTGAGCAGCAATTGCAGCTTCTGCTCGGCGAAGCTGTAGATCTCGGTGTACGGCGGGATGGCGACGTCGGCTTCGGCGAAGCTGATCTTCAGGACGATGAAGAACGGCAACATGAAGAACAGGAACAGCCAGATGAACGGGACCCCGATGACCAACTGACGGCCACCGGGAATTATTCGGTTGAGGCGGCGTTTGAATTTGCGCATGTTCATGAGCGCAGTACCACGCCGCTGTCGTCTTCCCACCACACGTAGACCTGGTCACCCCAGGTCGGACGTGCGCCACGGCGTTCGGCGTTGGCGACGAAGGACTGGACGAGCTTGCCGCTCGGCAATTCCACGTAGAACACCGAGTGCCCACCCAGGTAGGCAATGTCGTGCACCTTGCCGCTGGACCAGTTGTACTCGCAGGTCGGCATGGTTGGCGTCACCAGCAGCTTTTCCGGACGGATCGCGTAGGTCACCGACTTGTCCTGCACCGAGGTGCTGATGCCGTGGCCGACATAGATCTGGCGGTCGAGGTCCTTGCAGGTGATGGTCGCATGCCCTTCGGCGTCGTCGATCACTTCACCGTCGAAGATGTTGACGTTGCCGATGAACTCGCAGACCAGGCGGCTGGTCGGGGTTTCGTAGATGTCGATCGGGCTGCCGATCTGGGCGATCCAGCCCAGGTGCATGATCGCGATGCGCTCGGCCATGGTCATGGCCTCTTCCTGGTCGTGGGTCACCATCACGCAGGTCACGCCGACCCGCTCGATGATCTCCACCAGTTCCAGTTGCATCTGCGAGCGCAGTTTTTTATCCAGTGCACCCATTGGCTCGTCGAGCAGCAGCAGCTTCGGTCGCTTGGCCAGCGAACGGGCCAGGGCCACGCGCTGGCGCTGACCACCGGACAACTGATGCGGCTTGCGCTTGGCGTACTGGGTCATCTGCACCAGCTTGAGCATGTCCGCCACCCGCGCATCGATTTCCGCAGCGGGCAACTTGTCCTGCTTGAGGCCGAAGGCGATGTTCTGCGCCACGGTCATGTGCGGGAACAACGCGTAGGACTGGAACATCATGTTGATCGGCCGCTCGTAGGGCGGCATATCGGTGATGTCTACACCATCGAGGAAAATGCGCCCTTCGGTCGGTCGTTCGAAGCCGGCGAGCATGCGCAGCAGGGTGGATTTGCCCGATCCCGAACCGCCGAGCAGGGCGAAGATCTCGCCTTTCTTGATTTCCAGGGACACATCGTCCACGGCAATCGTCTCGTCGAACTTCTTCGTGACCCGGTCGATTTTGACCAGCACCTGCTTAGGTGACTGGTCGCCCTCGAGGGCTTTCTTGTAGGCGCCGGAGGCAACTGCCATTTACGAAACTCCCCAAAAAAGAGTGCAGTTCGCGCAAGGTAAGCGAACTTTGGTTAGTTTGAATCTTGAACGCTATTTACCCGACTTGACCTTGGTCCAGCTGCGGGTCATCAAACGTTGAATGTTGGGCGGCAGCTCGATGGACACGTAGGTTTTTTCGAGCACTTCCTGGGGTGGATAAACCGATTCGTCGGTGCGGATGTCCTGGTCCATCAGTTTGTCCGACGCCGGGTTCGGGTTGGCGTAGCCGACGTAATCACTGACCTGCGCAATCACTTCAGGTTTCAACAGATAGTTGATGAATGCATGCGCCTGCTTGACGTTGGCCGAGTCCTTTGGAATGGCCAGCATGTCGAACCACAGCGCGCCACCTTCCTTGGGAATCGAGTAGGCGATGTTCACGCCCTTCTTGGCTTCTTCGGCACGGTTTTTCGCCTGGAAGATATCGCCGGAGAAACCGATGGCCACGCAGATATCGCCGTTGGCCAGGTCCGCGATGTACTTGGATGAGTGGAAGTACGTCACGTAAGGCCGCACCGCGAGCAACTTGGCTTCGGCCTTCTTGTAATCGTCGGGGTTGGTGCTGTTGGCATTGAGGCCCATGTAGTTGAGGACCGTGGGCATCATCTCATCGGCGGAATCGAGGAACGCCACGCCGCAGCTTTGCAGCTTCTTGATGTTTTCCGGCTCGAACACCGCGGCCCAGGAATCGATCTTGTCGACGCCCAGCACGGCCTTGACCTTGTCGACGTTGTAGCCGATGCCGTTGGTGCCCCACAGATACGGCACGGCATACAGGTTGCCCGGATCGTTCTGTTCCAGGCGTTTCAACAGCGCCGGGTCGAGGTTGGAATAGTTCGGCAACTGCGACTTGTCGAGCTTCTGGAAAGCCCCGGCCTTGATCTGCTTGCCAAGGAAGTGGTTGGACGGCACGACCACGTCGTAACCGGTGCGCCCGGCCAGCAACTTGCCTTCCAGGGTTTCGTTGGAGTCGAACACGTCGTAGACCGGCTTGATCCCGGTCTCTTTCTGGAAGTCGGCCAGGGTCGTTTCCCCGATGTAATCCGACCAGTTATAAATGTGCACGGTGCCAGCGGCCTGGGCACTGACAGCCAGGGTCAGTCCGGTGCCGATCAGCAATGCATTGCGCAACAAAGAAAAAATAGGCAAGTGGAGGTCCTCTAAAATGAGTTGGGCCCAAGTTGCCCCGCGTTACATGACAGTCGTACCTGCCCAGCAACAAAACCGGCGCGCAACTTACCCTCGATAAACCGATCCGGCAAAACTTTTATCCAGATTTCCTTCTGAATCCTCATGGATGCCCCTGTAGGAGCGCGCATGCTCGCGAAAAGAATGCCGCAATACCGCGGGGTGCCGGACACCCCTCGTTATCATTGACGACCATCGCGAGCATGCTCGCTCCTACAGGTACAGGATCCGTGCTTACTTACCGGATTTGATCTTGGTCCAGCTGCGGGTCAGGATCCGCTGGGTCGCGGCCGGCAGGTCGGCAATCGCGTACAGCTTGGCCAGCACGTCGGCTGGTGGGTAGATGCCCGGGTCGCTGGTGATGTCCTTGTCCACCAGTTTGGTGGCTTCGGCGTTACCGTTAGGGAAGCGCACGGCGTTGGTGATTTCAGCCATGATTTCCGGCTTCTGCAGGAAGGTCATGAACTTGTAGGCACCCTCGACGTTTTCAGCATCCTTGGGGATGGCGACCATGTCGTAGAAGCTGCCGGCACCTTCTTTCGGAATGTTGTAGCTGACTTTCACCTTGTCGCCGGCTTCAGCCGCGCGGGACTTGGCCTGGTAGATGTCACCCGAGTAACCGACAGCCACGCAGATGTTGCCGTTGGCCAGGTCGGAGATGTACTTGGACGAGTGGAAGTAACCAATCGAAGGACGGATTTTCAGGAACAGCGCTTCGGCTTCGGCCAGTTGCTTCTTGTCCTGGCTGTCGGTCGGATAGCCCAGGTAATGCAGCGCCACCGGGATCATCTCGGTTGGCGAATCGAGGAAGCTGATCCCGCAGGACTTCAACTTGGCGGCGTTTTCAGGCTTGAACAGCAGGTCCCAGGAATTGGTCGGTGCATCGGCACCCAGTGCAGCCTTGACCTTGTCGGCGTTGAAGCCGATGCCGATCGAACCCCACATGTACGGGAAGGCGTGTTCGTTGCCCGGGTCGCTGACCGATACCGCCTTGAGCAGGTCGGTGTTGAGGTTTTTCCAGTTTGGCAGCTTGGACTTGTCCAGCTTCTGGTAGACGCCCGCCTTGATCTGCTTGGCCAGGAAGTTGTTCGACGGCACGACGACGTCGTAGCCGGACTTGCCTGCCAGCAACTTGGCTTCCAGGGTTTCGTTACTGTCGAAGACGTCGTAGACCACCTTGATGCCCGACTCGTCTTCAAACTTCTTGATCGTGTCCGGAGCGATGTAATCGGACCAGTTGTAGACGTGCAACACCTTGTCGTCCGCCTGCACCGCACCCGCCATCACCCCCATCAGTGACAGGGCGAGGAGAGTCTTGCCAGCAAGCTTTTTTCCTAATGCCTTCATGCGTTAATGCTCCAAATTTTTCTTTTTTGAACCACTTTGTTCAGCGGCCGAACCCGGACAACTGGAACCGCGGCTAGTCTGGCAAGATCCGAGGCGGTCTTTCAAGGAAAGGCCACCCTTTATGGCTGCACTGAGCGAAAGTTTCATGTCTCCCGCTCAGAGCCTAGCACTTAGCCCTGCAACGCACTCAGGGTCAGGTCCAGGCACTTGCGCGCCTTCTCCACCAGCTCATCGATTTCCGCCCTGGTGATCACCAGCGGCGGAGCGATGATCATGGTGTCGCCCACCGCGCGCATGATCAGGCCGTTATCGAAGCAGAACTGGCGGCAGATCATGCCGACGCCCTTGCCTTCGTAACGCTTGCGCGTGGCCTTGTCCTGCACCAGCTCGATCGCCCCCAGCAGGCCAACACCGCGCACTTCCCCCACCAACGGGTGATCGTTCAGTTCCCGCAGACGTTTCTGCAAATACGGTGCCGTTTCTGCGTGGACGCGCTCGATAATTTTTTCATCGCGCATGATGCGGATGTTTTCCAGCGCCACGGCGGCGGCCACCGGATGCCCGGAATAGGTGAAACCGTGGTTGAAGTCGCCACCCTCGTTGAGCACCGCCACCACTTCATCGCGCACGATCAGGCCACCCATGGGGATGTAGCCGGAAGTCAGGCCTTTGGCGATGGTCATCATGTCGGGCTCGAGGCCGTAGAAATCGGTACCGAACCACTCACCGGTGCGGCCGAAGCCACAGATCACCTCGTCTGCCACGAACAGAATGTCGTACTTGGCGAGGATCTCCTTGATGCGCGGCCAGTAGGTCTCTGGCGGAATGATCACGCCACCGGCACCCTGGATCGGCTCGGCAATGAAGGCACCGACGTTGTCCACGCCCACTTCGAGAATCTTCTCTTCCAGCTGGTTGGCCGCCCACACGCCGAATTCTTCCGGCGTCATGTCGCCGCCTTCACTGAACCAGTACGGCTGAGCGATGTGCACGATGCCCGGAATCGGCAGGTCGCCCTGCTCGTGCATGTAGGTCATGCCTCCCAGGCTCGCGCCGGCCACGGTGGAACCGTGATAGCCGTTCTTGCGGCTGATGATGACTTTCTTGTTCGGCTGGCCCTTGATCGCCCAGTAGTGGCGGACCATGCGCAGCATGGTGTCGTTGCCTTCGGAACCGGAGCCGGTGAAGAACACATGGTTCATCCCTTGCGGCGCGATGTCGGCGATGGCCTTGGACAGCTCCAGCACCGGCGGGTGGGCGGTCTGGAAGAACAGGTTGTAGTAAGGCAGCTCACGCATCTGCTTGCTGGCGGCATCGGCCAGTTCATCACGACCGTAACCGATCGCCACACACCACAGGCCGGCCATGCCGTCGAGAATCTTGTTGCCTTCGCTGTCCCACAGGTAGACACCCTTGGCATTGGTGATGATCCGCGGGCCTTTCTCTTTCAGCTGCTTGAAGTCGCTAAACGGCGCCAGGTGGTGATCACTGCTCAAGGTTTGCCATTCACGGGTTTGCGGGTTGTTGCTGGTCATACCGATCTCCTAAAAATCCAGGTGAAGGCGCTGCTCGACATCGGCAGCGCCCGGCGCATCAGACGGCGAAGAGCAGGAATTCCCGTTCCCACGAACTGATGACGCGCTTGAAGTTTTCATGCTCGGCCCGCTTGACCGCGACGTAGCCAGTGATGAAATTCTTGCCCAGGTAGCGTTCGATGGTCGCGCTGTTTTCCATGCGCTCGAGCGCGTCCTCGATGGTCAGCGGCAGGCGCAGGTTGCGCCGTTCATAGCCGCGCCCCACCACCGGCGCACTCGGGTTCATGCCTTCGACCATGCCGATGTAGCCGCACAGCAGGCTCGCGGCGATCGCCAGGTAAGGGTTGGCGTCAGCGCCCGGCAGACGGTTTTCCACGCGACGGTTCTGCGGCCCGGCATCCGGAACCCGCAGGCCCACGGTGCGGTTCTCTTCGCCCCACTCCACGTTCACCGGTGCCGAGGTGTCCGGCAGGAAGCGGCGGAACGAGTTGACGTTGGGCGCGAACAGCGGCAACAACTCGGGAATCAGCTTCTGCAGGCCACCGATGTGGTGCAGGAACAGCTGGCTCATGGTCCCGTCTTCATTGGAGAAGATGTTCTTGCCGGTCTCCATGTCGATAATGCTCTGGTGCAGGTGCATCGCGCTGCCCGGTTCGCCGGTCATGGGCTTGGCCATGAACGTGGCCGCCACGTCGTGCTTGAGCGCGGCCTCGCGCATGGTGCGCTTGAAGACCAGGATCTGGTCGGCCAGGGACAGGGCATCGCCGTGACGGAAGTTGATTTCCATCTGCGCCGTGCCGTCCTCGTGGATCAGCGTGTCGAGGTCCAGCTCCTGCAATTCGCACCAGTCGTAGACATCTTCGAACAGCGGATCGAATTCGTTCGCCGCTTCGATGGAGAACGACTGACGACCGATTTCCGGGCGCCCGGAGCGGCCAATGGGCGGCTGCAACGGGTAGTCCGGGTCGTCGCTGCGCTTGGTCAGGTAAAACTCCATCTCTGGCGCCACGATCGGCTGCCAGCCCTTGTCGGCATAGAGCTTGAGGACCTTCTTGAGCACGTTGCGCGGCGACAGCTCGATCGGGTTGCCCTGCTTGTCGTAAGTGTCGTGAATCACCTGGGCGGTGGGCTCGATGGCCCAGGGCACCGGGTACACCGCGTTCTGATCGGGACGGCAGACCATGTCGATGTCAGCCGGGTCGAGCAGTTCGTAATAGATGTCGTCTTCGACATAGTCGCCGGTCACGGTCTGCAACAGAACGCTTTCGGGCAGGCGCATGCCTTTCTCGGCGATGAACTTGTTGGTCGGCGAGATCTTGCCCCGGGTAATCCCGGTCAAGTCGGAGATCATGCATTCGACTTCTGTGATCTTGTGGCTTTTCAGCCAATCGGTGAGCTGGTCGAGGTTGTGACTCATAAATGCCTCTAGGCTTTGAGTTTCCCGGCTATCGCAAGCCAGGCCATGGGTTGACGCATCGGCGTCGCGTTGAAATTAAGGTCAACGACAGGCTATCGTGTTTTCAATCAAGTGCACGGTGCGTGCCGGGCGTGCAGAATCACGAGCGCTGGCGTGCCGAGCGAATGCCAGGCCGCCATTGTGAATCGGTTCTATATTGAAAGGTGTAACCGTAACGGGGGTGCCATCAACGCCGTCCAGAATATCGGACGCCGACAGGGGTTTCGTCAGGGAAGCAGAAATCGCCGATGAGCCCGAAGTCGTTGTGGCCGTGGCGCGGACATTCGTAGGGTCACTTACGTGACAGGCATCGTGACAGGCATGCGGGCCGTTCTGCTTGGAGCATTCGGCGATGCCGGTCAACGGCAGGCGAGACATGGAGCACCCCGGTATTATTGCTGTTATGGGTTTGAATCGAGCTTAGCCTTGTTCATTTTTTTACACAACACCCCCGTAAAAAATACAACACGGCCCGCTCAAGCCCGCACCGGGGCTAGCGCTTGCGGGCATAAAAACGCCCCAAAGTGCTCCAAAAAAGCCTTGCCGGCGCTTTTTTAGGGCAAAAAAGCCCTCGCTTGACTTCGGCATGCCGTTCGGGTTGACTGGAATCCGAAGAGATCAATGATTGATATTTTTAACAACAAAGGTGTTGCATCATGTCGGTACCCCCGCGTGCCGTTCAGCTTAACGAAGCGAACGTGTTCCTTAAGGAACATCCTGAGGTTCTGTACGTTGACCTTCTGATTGCGGATATGAATGGTGTGGTGCGCGGCAAGCGCATCGAACGCACCAGCCTCCACAAGGTTTACGAGAAAGGCATCAACCTGCCGGCCTCCCTATTTGCCCTGGATATCAACGGCTCGACGGTGGAAAGCACCGGCCTGGGTCTGGACATCGGTGATGCTGACCGAATCTGCTATCCGATCCCCGACACCCTGTGCAATGAGCCCTGGCAGAAGCGCCCGACCGCGCAACTGCTGATGACCATGCACGAACTCGAAGGTGAACCTTTCTTCGCCGATCCGCGCGAAGTCCTGCGACAAGTTGTAACCAAGTTCGACGATCTGGGCCTGACCATCTGCGCCGCGTTCGAGCTGGAGTTCTACCTGATCGACCAGGAGAACGTGAACGGTCGCCCGCAACCTCCCCGCTCGCCGATTTCCGGCAAGCGCCCGCACTCGACACAGGTCTACCTGATCGACGACCTCGACGAATACGTCGACTGCCTCCAGGACATCCTCGAAGGTGCGAAGGAGCAAGGCATTCCGGCTGACGCCATCGTCAAGGAAAGTGCCCCAGCGCAGTTCGAAGTGAACCTGCACCACGTGGCCGACCCGATCAAGGCCTGCGACTACGCGGTGCTGCTCAAGCGCCTGATCAAGAACATCGCTTACGACCATGAAATGGACACCACCTTCATGGCCAAGCCGTACCCCGGCCAGGCAGGCAATGGTTTGCACGTTCACATTTCGATTCTGGACCGAGACGGCAAAAATATTTTTGCCAGCGAGGATCCCGAGCAGAACGCCGCGCTGCGTCACGCGATCGGCGGTGTGCTCGAGACCCTGCCGGCACAGATGGCTTTCCTGTGCCCGAACGTCAACTCGTACCGTCGTTTCGGCGCCCAGTTCTACGTGCCGAACTCGCCAAGCTGGGGCCTGGACAACCGCACCGTGGCCTTGCGCGTTCCGACCGGCTCCGCCGACGCGGTTCGCCTGGAGCACCGCGTTGCCGGCGCCGACGCCAACCCGTATCTGCTGATGGCTTCGGTCCTGGCGGGCGTGCACCACGGCCTGACCAACAAGATCGAGCCGGGCGCGCCCGTGGAAGGCAACTCCTACGAGCAGAACGAGCAGAGCCTGCCGAACAACTTGCGCGATGCCTTGCGCGAGCTGGACGACAGCGAAGTCATGGCCAAGTACATCGATCCGAAATACATCGATATCTTCGTCGCGTGCAAAGAGAGCGAGCTGGAGGAGTTCGAACACTCCATCTCCGACCTCGAGTACAACTGGTACCTGCATACCGTGTAAGCGGTTGCAGTCAGGAAAAACGCCGCAGGCCTCACCGCCTGCGGCGTTTTTTTATGGCCGCCTTCGGCGGATCGCGAGCGAGCCCGCTCCCACATTGGAATGCGATCGCCTGTGGGAGCGGGCTTGCTCGCGAAGGCGGCTTACGAGACAACTCACAACCCGCCTCGTACAATGCCCGCTGCCCCGCAGGAGAGCCCAATGACACGCGCCGCCACCCCACGCAAACCCCGCGCCGCCAGCCAGGCGCGGATCGATTCGATACTCGATGCCGCCCGCACGCTGCTGGCCGCCGAGGGCGTGAGCAGCCTGTCGATCTACAGCGTGGCCGAGCGCGCGCAGATTCCGCCCTCCTCCGTCTATCACTTCTTCGCCAGTGTCCCGGCGCTGCTCGAAGCGCTGACCGCCGACGTCCACGCCGCCTTTCGCGCCTGCCTGCAAGCGCCTATCGACCACGGGACGCTCAAGGACTGGCGTGACCTCTCGCGGCTGGTGGAGCAGCGGATGCTCGAGATCTACGGCCAGGACGCCGCCGCCCGCCAGCTTATCCTCGCCCAGCACGGGCTGACCGAAGTCACCCAGGCCGACCGCCAGCACGACATCGAACTCGGCGACCTGATGCACAAGCTGTTCGACCATCACTTCGAATTGCCAAGGTTGCCCGACGATGTCGATGTGTTCGCCCTGGCCATGGAGCTCGGTGATCGCGTCTACGCGCGCGCGGTGCAGCAGCACGGGCAGATCACCCCACGCATGGCCGAGGAAGGGATGCGGGTGTTTGATGCGTACCTGGGGCTGTATCTGCCGCCTTACCTGCCCAAGCGCTGAGATTCGTATTGGCTCGACGGACCCCATCGCGAGCAAGCCCGCTCCCACCGTGGTTTTGCGCCGGGCACAGAACCTGTGGCCACTGAAATCTCCTGTGGGAGCGGGCTTGCTCGCGATGGGAGCGCCACCGACTGACTGACTCACTCACATGAAAACCCCGAAGGGCTCAAGCCATTCGGGGCCGTGTGTACCGCACGCGATCACAACTTGGCGATCGACACCTCGGTGGATTTCACGAACGCGATCACTTCACTGCCGACCACCAGTTCCAGCTCCTTGACCGAGCGGGTGGTGATCACCGACGTGACGATGCCGGAAGCGGTCTGCACGTCGATTTCCGACAGCACGTCGCCCAGCACGATTTCCTTGATCGAGCCTTTGAACTGGTTACGAACGTTGATGGCCTTGATAGTCATGGTGTTGATTCCTGTCGTTGGATGAACTTTGAGTTACTGGGCCCAACGCAATTGCGTAGGCAAGGGTGAAACAGGTTCCGGTTCCGGCGGTTCGCCGGGCAGCGCGAGGACGCGGTTGAGCACTTCGGTTTCCAGCGACGCCAGCCGATGGGAACCACGAACCCGAGGGCGCGGCAGTTCCACCTGCAGGTCGAGGCCGACTTCCCCGTCTTCGATCAGGATCACCCGGTCGGCAATCGCCACCGCCTCACTGACGTCGTGGGTCACCAGCAACACGGTAAAGCCATGCTGCTGCCAGAGCCGCTCGATCAGTTGCTGCATTTCAATTCGGGTCAGGGCATCCAGCGCGCCCAGCGGCTCATCGAGCAGCAGCAGGCGCGGTTGGTGGATCAGTGCGCGAGCCAGCGCCACCCGCTGCTTCTGACCGCCGGACAACGCGGCCGGCCATTCATGGGCGCGGTCCGCCAGCCCGACCGATTCCAGCGCTTGCAACGCCTGGGGCCGCCAATCGCCCGTGAGCCCAAGGCCCACGTTGTCGATGATCTTTTTCCACGGCAGCAGGCGCGCTTCCTGGAACATCAACCGCGTGTCTTCCCGGGCAGCGCTCAGCGGCGCGGAGCCGGCGAGCAACTCGCCGCCCGTGGGCTGGTCGAGGCCGGCGAGCAAGCGCAGCAAGGTGCTTTTGCCGCAACCGCTGCGCCCGACCACAGCCACGAACTGCCCCGCCGGGATGTGCAGGTCGATCTCGCGCAGGACCTGCCGCGAACCGAAGGTTTTCTGCAGCTTGCGCACCGCCAGCGGAATACCGCGCAGCAGGCGTGGAGGTTGTTGAGCGGTCATGCGGCACCTCCCTTGGCGACCTGATAGGCCGGATGCCAGCGTAGCCATACGCGCTCCAGGCCACGGGCCGCGAGGTCGGCCAGCTTGCCGAGCACCGCGTACATCAGAATCGCCAGCACCACCACGTCGGTCTGCAGGAATTCCCGGGCATTCATCGCCAGGTAACCGATGCCGGAGCTGGCGGAAATGGTTTCGGCAACGATCAGGGTCAGCCACATGAAGCCCAGGGCGAAGCGCACACCGACCAGGATCGAAGGCAGCGCACCCGGCAGGATCACCTGGCGGAACAGGCTGAAGCCGGACAAGCCGTAACTGCGCGCCATCTCCACCAGCGCCGGGTCGACATTGCGGATGCCGTGATAGGTGTTGAGGTAGATCGGGAACAGCGTGCCCAGCGCCACCAGAAAGATCTTCGCCGACTCATCGATGCCGAACCACAGGATCACCAGGGGGATCAGCGCCAGGTGCGGCACGTTGCGAATCATCTGCACCGAACTGTCGAGCAGGCGTTCGCCCCACTTCGACAGACCGGTGATGAAGCCCAATACCAGGCCGATGCCGCCGCCAATGGCGAAGCCCAGCGCCGCACGCCAGCCACTGATCGCCAGGTGGGTCCAGATTTCACCGCTGCTGACCAGGCTCACCCCGGCTTCGATCACTGCGATGGGGGCCGGCAGAATGCGTGTCGACAACCAGCCCGCCGACACCGACAACTGCCACACCGCCAGCAGCAACACCGGCAACGCCCAGGGCGCCAGGTTGTGGATAAGTTTCTTCATGGCAGGCCTCAGCTCTGGGACGCGGCTTTGGGCAGTACATCGTTGGCGATCATCTCGCCGAACGGGCTGACGTACCCGGCGCCTTTCGGCAACTCGGGACGCTCGATGTCCAGATGCGGGAACAGCAGCTCGGCGACGCGGTACGACTCTTCCAGGTGTGGATAACCGGAGAAGATGAACGTGTCGATGCCCAGGTCCGCGTATTCCTTGACGCGGGCGGCCACGGTCGGGCCGTCGCCGACCAGCGCCGTGCCCGCGCCACCGCGCACCAGGCCGACGCCGGCCCACAGGTTGGGGCTGACTTCGAGGTTGTCGCGACTGCCGCCGTGCAGGGCCGCCATGCGCTGCTGGCCGACCGAATCGAAGCGCGCCAGGGAGGCCTGGGCACGGGCGATGGTGTCGTCGTCCAGGTGCGAGATCAGGCGATCCGCCGCCTGCCAGGCTTCGTCATTGGTTTCGCGCACGATCACATGCAGGCGAATGCCGAACCGCACGGTACGCCCCAGCTTTGCGGCTTTGGCCCGCACTTGTTCAATCTTCTCAGCCACGGCGGCCGGTGGTTCGCCCCAGGTCAGGACCATCTCCACCTGCTCCGCCGCCAGATCCTGCGCCGCTTCCGACGAACCGCCGAAATACAGCGGCGGACGCGGTTGCTGGAGCGGCGGATAGAGCAGTTTGGCGCCTTTCACGCTGATGTGCTGGCCGTCGTAATCCACGGTTTCGCCTTCCAGCACACGTCGCCAGATCCGGGTGAACTCCACCGAGGCCTGGTAGCGCTCTTCGTGAGTCAGGAACAGACCGTCGCCCGCCAGTTCATCCGGATCACCGCCGGTCACCAGGTTGAACAGCGCACGGCCACCGGACAGACGATCCAGGGTCGCTGCCTGCCGCGCCGCCACCGTCGGGGAAATGATCCCGGGGCGCAGGGCGACGAGGAATTTCAGGCGCTGGGTCACCGGGATCAGCGACGCCGCCACCAGCCACGAGTCTTCGCAGGAACGACCGGTCGGGATCAGCACCCCGCCGAAACCCAGGCGATCCGCCGCCTGGGCAATCTGCTGCAAGTAACCGTGGTCCACGGCGCGAGCGCCTTCGGCGGTGCCAAGGTAATGGCCGTCGCCGTGGGTAGGCAGGAACCAGAAAATATTGAGGCTCATGGAGTGGTCTCCTTGGGGAATCGAGTTACTGCGCCTTGGCAACGGCGGCCGGTGGTGTCCAGATCACGTCCTTGATGCTCAGCGGCTTTGGAATCAGCTTGAGCTGGAAGAAGCTGTCAGCGATCTTCTGTTGCGCGGCGACCACTTCAGGGGTCAGGAACAGCGCGCCGTAGCCTTGGCGCTTCACCGACGTCAGGGTGATGTCGGCGGGCAGGCCGAGCAGCGGCGCGACCTGTTGGGTCACGTCTTCAGGGTTGGCCTTGGACCATTCGCCGACGGCGCGCACTTCGTCCACGAGGGCCTTGATGACCTCGGGGTTTTTCTGTGCGTAGGGCTTGGTGGCCAGATAGAACTGGTGGTTGTCGACGATGCCCTGACCATCGCGCAGGGTGTGCGCTTGCAGTTGCTGTTCAGCGGCGGCCTGGTAAGGATCCCAGATCACCCAGGCATCGACGCTGCCACGCTCGAACGCGGCGCGGGCATCGGCGGGCGGCAGGAACACGGTCTGGATGTCGGAATACTTGAGGCCAGCGTCTTCCAGTGCGCGAACCAGCAGGTAGTGCACGTTGGAGCCTTTGTTGAGCGCAACTTTCTTGCCCTTGAGGTCCTTCACCGATTTGATCGGCGAGTCCTTGGGCACCAGGATGGCTTCGCTGTGCGGCGCGGGCGGCTCGTAGGCCACGTAGAGCAGGTCGGCACCGGCAGCCTGGGCAAACACCGGCGGTGTCTCGCCGGTCACGCCGAAGTCGATGGAACCGACGTTCAGGCCCTCGAGCAATTGCGGCCCACCGGGGAATTCAGTCCATTGCACGTCCACGCCCTGGGCGGCGAGGCGCTTTTCAAGCGTGCCCTTGGCCTTGAGCAGCACCAGGGTGCCGTACTTTTGATAACCGATTCGCAGGGTCTCGGCTTGAGCTTGAGTAATGGCGCCGAAGGACACAGCCGCTGCAAACAGAGCGACCAGACCGCGACGCAAAATGACAGTGCGCATAGCGCTCTCCTTTTTGCAGTGAGGTTTTGGCTGCACCTGCTTGGCCGTTGACGGCTGAGTAAGGTGAGTGGATCAAATTCGGGTGTGGCTCAAATGCTCCAGCGAGCACTCAACAGACGGTCATTCAACAGATTCGGATCGAGCGGCTTGGGCCGTCGGGCCATGGCGCCGAAAAACAGTTCCAGCGACTCGTTCAAGCGGTGTTCCAGTTCCGGCGCCAATTGCGCCGCGACACTGCCTTCGCCATAGGCGATCTGGCTGTCGACGGCGAAAATCCCCTGCAACAGCTCTTCGGCCTTGAGGGCCGACAACACCGGCTTGAGGGCGTAATCCACCGCCAGCATGTGGGCGATGCTGCCACCCGTGGCCATGGGCAACACCACCTTGTGCGCCAGTGCGCGCTCCGGCAGCAGGTCCAGCACAGTCTTCAACGCGCCGGAGAACGACGCCTTGTACACCGGGGTGGCAATCAACAGGCCGTCGGCGTTTTCGATCTGTTGCAACAGATCGAGCACTTTCGGGCTGTCGAACCGTGCGTGCAGCAAGTCTTCGGCCGGGAAGTCCCGTACCTGGTAACTCACCACTTCCACACCCTGCGCTTGCAACCAGCGTTGGGAGCGCTCCAGCAGCACCCCGGAACGGGAGCGTTGGCTGGGACTGCCACCGAGTGAGACGACCAGCATTTCAGACGATTCCTTGAACGGTGCAGGCGATTCGCAGTGTGCGATCTCGCTTCGATGGAGAGACCTTAACAGGTCATTCATATATCTTTAAATCATATTTATTCATTTGGTTATTCGATAAAGAGATATATCGCCACTTTTCTCGAGACGAAAAAAAGGCCGTCGAAACGGCCTGAAATTCCCCTGCTTTATGAGCACCATTCAATCTGAATGCCGCTGTGCCTGTGACGCCGTCTTCGCGAGCAAGCCCGCTCCCACAGATGAAACGCGATCCAATGTGGGAGCGGGCTTGCTCGCGAAAGCGATATCAGAAGCGCCAATAAATATGGGCGAACTATTTGTTCGGCTGCGGCGTCAGGCGCAGGTACGGTTTCACCGCGCGATAACCTTTAGGGAAACGCTGCTTGATTTCATCTTCATCCTTGAGCGACGGCACGATGACCACTTCATCACCGTCCTGCCAGTTGGCCGGGGTCGCCACCTTGTAGTTGTCGGTCAGTTGCAGCGAATCGATCACACGCAGGATTTCATTGAAGTTGCGCCCGGTGCTCGCCGGGTAGGTGATGGTCAGCCGCACCTTCTTGTTCGGGTCGATCACGAACAGCGAACGCACGGTCAGGGTGTCGCTGGCGTTGGGGTGGATCAGGTCGTACAGGTCCGAGACCTTGCGGTCGGCGTCGGCCAGGATCGGGAAGTTGACGACGGTGTTCTGGGTTTCGTTGATGTCGCCGATCCACTTGTGGTGCGAATCCACCGGGTCGACGGACAACGCGATGGCCTTGACCCCGCGCTTGGTGAACTCGTCCTTGAGCTTGGCGGTGAAGCCCAGCTCGGTGGTGCACACCGGGGTGAAGTCCGCCGGGTGGGAAAACAGCACGCCCCAACTATCGCCCAGCCACTCGTGGAAACGGATAGTGCCAGCGCTGGAATCCTGTTCGAAATCGGGGGCGATGTCGCCGAGTCTGATGCTCATGGTGGGCTCCTGATGAGTGAAGGGTAGAACTCAACTGTAGCCCGTATTCTGGATCTGATAAAAAGAATAAATAAAGACATTATTAGATCATTAATGAATATTAAAGATCTGTTCACTGGACCTGCCAGGCCATCGCGAGGACTATCGCGTTCGAGGTTCGAGAAGGCCTTGAGTTGCTGCAAAAAGAGGGGATTTCAGCGCGGGATTACGGGGGTGACTTCGCGCTGAAGTGTAAAAGCCCCGCCCGGCGTGATGCCGGGCGGGGCTTTTTTTCAGCGGTTACGCGAGCGCTATTACAACAGCGGGATCGAGTAGCTGAGGATCAGGCGGTTTTCGTCCTGGTCGCGTTGGCCTGGAACGCCGGTGCGGAACGAAGCGTTTTTCCACATCACGCCAACGTTTTTCAGCGGACCTTCCGGCACCACGTAAGCAACAGTCAGGTCGCGTTCCCACTCGCTGTTGTTGTTACCGGCAGGCACGGTGGCGCTGGCGCGGTTGGTATCGATATCGTCGCCACGCAGGTAAACGACACCGGCGGTCAGGCCTGGAACGCCTACCTTAGCGAAGTCATACGAGTAGCGAGCTTGCCAAGTGCGTTCGCCGGCACGGGCAAACTTGGCGATCTGCATATCGGTAGTGATGTAAGCCGACGAACCGTCGCCTTGGTTCAGCCAAGGGAAGTCGCTGCTGCCGTTGCTGACCTGGTAACCACCACCGAAGGTGTGACCGGCAACGGTGTACAGGAACAGGCCGCTGTACAGATTGTTGTCAACCTTGCCTTTACCCGTCGCGTTGTTGCTGTAGTTACCGGACGTGTAGTAAAGCGGATCGTGGCCGTTGGCACCATCGTCACGGCTGTTGAAGTAACGCAAATCGGACTTCAATACGCCAGGGCCGATCGCCCAGTTATGCAGCAGACCCAGGAAGTGCTGCTTGTAGAAGTCTTCCAGGTTGCCGTAGTAGTACTGGGCAGTCAGGTCTTTGGTGATTTTGTAGTCGCCACCACCGTAGATGAACTTGTTGCTGTTCACGGTACGCACGGCTGCGCCGGCAATGGCCATGTTTTCGTTGTTGCTGGAGTTACGACCTTTAACGGCTTCGATCTGACCGCCCACCAGGGTCAGGTCCTTGATGTCGCCGGAAGTGATCTGGCCACCCTGCCAGGTTTGTGGCAGCAGACGACCGTCGTTGGTCACGATGACCGGCAGTTTTGGCTGCAGAGTGCCCAGGCGCAGTTCAGTCTGGGAGATCTTGGCTTTGGCAGTCAGGCCCAGGCTGGAGAAGTTGTCCACGGCCTGGCCGTTGGACTCGCTCGGGAACACAGTGCCACCGTAGCCGGTGCCAGGGTTGCCGTTAGCGGCTACGTTGCCGTTGGTGCCGCCGCCCGAATCCAGACGCACGCCCAGCAGGCCGATGGCATCGATACCGAAGCCGACGGTGCCTTGGGTATAACCGGAAGTGAAACGCAGGTCGAAGCCTTGGCCCCACTCTTCGTTGCGGCTTGGCTCGGAGGTACCGTTGCGGTTATCGGTATTGATGTAGAAGTTACGCAGACCCAGGGTGGCCTTGCTGTCTTCGATGAAACCGGCGGCGCCTGCCTGCTGCGCCATAACCCCTACGGCCACGGCCAGGGCCAAGGTGGACTTGTTCATTGTTTCGCTCCTCTCGTTTCTAATTCTTGTGTTCCTGGTCCTGGGTCGTGCGCCCGGGATCCTAAGATGCGCGATTAGCGCCGTACCGTGACCGATAAGTCAATCGTAACCACATATGTCTACGACCAAGGTCTAATCGCCGTGATGTTGGTCCTTTCAGGGTAATGAGTTTTTCATAAACCCAAAAAGAATTGTTTCATCAGTTTTCATATCGTTCAGGAATATGGCTTGCTGCGCTTTGCCCGAACCGGACACAGCATATCGGCACCCGGGCTAATCTCTAAATAGTATTTGCGGGTCTTTTTTTAGATCGATTGGCTTTTTATCCGTGCCGTTAACGTCAATGCCTATCGAAAAGGCGACGCCATCAGGGCGGAGCGCGCATCATCCCCGGCAAATATTACAGTTTGTGTATCGCTGGAACTTTGTTTTCCATTCTGGCGAATTTCCGCTTCGAGGCCACCCTACGAGAAAACCGCAGGCGAAAAATTGATCAGAATCGTGTCCGCGTCGAAAGGTCTTCGAGCGTGACGAGGATTGTGGGAGCAAGCCTGCTCCCACAAGGCGCTGCAACCTGGAATCAGAGCGCCTTTTCGAAGATCTTCGAATTGCGCTGATAGTTGTACAGCGACGCCCGTGCCGAGGGCAGGCGCTCGACGCTGCTGGGTGCAAAGCCGCGTTCGCGGAACCAGTGGGCGGTGCGGGTGGTGAGGACGAACAGCGTTTTCAAGCCCTGGGCCCGGGCGCGGGTTTCGATGCGTTCGAGCAACTCGTCGCCACGGCCGCCATGGCGGTATTCCGGGTTCACGGCCAGGCAGGCCAGCTCCCCGGCATCGGAATCGGCAATCTGATACAGCGCCGCGCAGGCGATGATCATGCCTTCGCGTTCGACCACGCTGAACTGCTCGATCTCGCGCTCCAGCACCTCACGCGAGCGACGCACCAGGATCCCCTGCTCTTCCAGCGGACTGATCAAATCCAGCAATCCGCCGACGTCTTCGATCGCCGCCTCGCGTACCACTTCGAACTGCTCCTGCGCCACCAGCGTACCGCCACCGTCGCGGGTGAACAGCTCGGTCAGCAGCGCGCCATCTTCGGCATAACTGACGATATGGCTGCGCGCCACCCCACCCCGGCAGGCCTGCGCTGCCGCATCCAGCAGCTCTGCCTGATAGTTGCTGCCCAGGCGTTGCAGATGCGCCGGGACTTGCTGAGGGCGCAGCTCGCGGACCAGGCGGCCGTTTTCATCGATCAACCCCGCCTCGGCACCGAACAGCAGCAACTTGTCGGCGCCCAGGTCGATGGCGGCGCGGGTAGCGACGTCTTCGCAGGCCAGGTTGAAGGTTTCACCGGTCGGCGAGTAGCCCAGCGGCGACAGCAGCACGATGGAGCGCTCGTCCAGCAGGCGGTTGATGCCCTTGCGGTCAACCCGCCGCACTTCGCCGGTATGGTGGTAGTCGACGCCTTCGAGGACCCCGATCGGGCGGGCGGTCACCAGGTTGCCGCTGGCCACCCGCAGGCGTGAGCCCTGCATCGGCGACGACGCCATGTCCATCGACAGCCGCGCCTCGATGGCGATGCGCAACTGGCCGACGGCATCAATCACGCACTCAAGGGTTGCCGCATCGGTGATGCGCATGCCGTGATGATAGTGCGGGGTCAGGCCGCGCGCGGCGAGACGGGTTTCGATCTGCGGGCGGGAGCCATGCACCAGCACCAGGCGCACGCCCAGGCTGTGCAGCAGCACCAGGTCGTGGACGATATTGCCGAAGTTCGGGTGTTCGACACCGTCGCCGGGCAGCATGACGACAAAGGTGCAGTCGCGGTGGGCGTTGATGTAAGGGGAAGCGTGGCGAAGCCAGTTAACGTAGTCGGGCATGAACCTGGGCCTGTAACAAAGAGCAGCCAAAAAAAGGGCGAAACGAAAAATGCGCAGCGGGCTGATGGTTATCGTCGGAACAGGCTTGGCGACACGCGCGCTCTCCTCATGAATACGGGGTTTGACACCATTAATTTAATACGCCCCCCTGTAGGAGCGAGCATGCTCGCGATGATCGCGAACGATAATCCTGGCTGTCTGACACCCCTCGGTGTTCGATACACCATCGCGAGCATGCTCGCTCCTACAAGGGGTGGGCTCAACCGGCAGAGGCCGGCGTCAGGCAATAATGCTCAATCAACTGACGCAACAGATCCACCGTAGGTTGCAAACGTGACATTTCGAGGTATTCCCCCGGTTGGTGTGCACAGGCGATGTCACCCGGGCCCAGTACCAGCGTTTCGCAACCAAGGCGCTGAAGATAAGGTGCTTCGGTGCCGAATGCCACCGCTTCGGCACGATGGCCGGTCAGCTTTTCGGCGATCCGCACCAGTTCGGCGTCTTCGGGTTGTTCGAAGGGGGGCACGGCGGGGAACAACGGCGCGTAGTCGATCTTGACCTGATGCCGCTCGGCCACCGGTTTGAGTCGCTGCAGAATTTCCACGCGCAACACCTGGGGGTCCATGCCCGGCAAGGGGCGCAAGTCGAATTCCAGCGAACACTGGCCACAGATGCGGTTGGGGTTATCACCGCCATGGATGCAGCCGAAATTCAGGGTCGGCATCGGCACGCCGAACTGCGGATTGCGAAACTCGCGCTGCCACAGCAGGCGCAAACCCCGCAGTTCGCCCATCGCATCGTGCATGGCTTCCAGGGCGCTGTGGCCCAGGCGAGGGTCCGAGGAGTGCCCGCTCTGCCCGAGGATGTCGATGCGTTCCATCATGATGCCCTTGTGCATGCGGATCGGCCGCAGCCCGGTGGGCTCGCCGATCACGGCGGCACGGCCCAGCGGTCGCCCGGCTTCAGCCAGGGCGCGGGCACCGGACATCGAGCTTTCTTCATCGCAGGTGGCCAGGATCAACAGCGGTTGCTTGAAGGGCTGGTCGAGCAAGGGCATGACCGCCTCGATGGCGAGCGCGAAAAAGCCCTTCATGTCGCAACTGCCCAAACCGATCCAGCGACCGTCCACCTCTGTCAGTTTCAACGGATCGGTCTGCCACAACGCACCGTCGAACGGCACCGTATCGCTGTGCCCCGCCAGTACCAGGCCACCGGGGCCGGAACCGAAACTGGCGAGCAGGTTGAACTTGCCCGGGCTGACCGACTGGATGTCACAGGCAAAACCCAGGTCGCTCAGCCACGCGGCCAGCAGGTCGATCACCGGGCGATTGCTCTGATCGAGGCTGGCCTGGGTGCAACTGACCGAGGGCGTGGCAATCAGCGCAGCGAACTGATCTTTCATGGACGGCAAAGGCATCGCTGACTCCGACGGGCGAATTGAGGTCCATCATAGAACCATCCGGCGACAGGAATAAACCGTCGTCCGGCGGAGCAGGGTCGAGTCCTGTACACTGCACGACCTTGGCAGCCACCTATTCCCCGGCTGCACTCCCGATTCTGGATTGTCCGGCCATGAACAAAGAAACCGAAATCAAACTCCGCGTCAGCCGCGAAACCCTCGCCGCCCTGCGCGAGCACCCGTTGCTGAAAAAACGCAACAAGAATGGCTGGGAACGCCGAGAACTGATGAACCAGTATTTCGACACGCCCGAGCGCGACCTGGCCCACGCCAAGGTGGCCCTGCGCCTGCGTCGCGACGGGGACGAGGTGATCCAGACCCTCAAGACCCGTGGCCAGAGCGTTGCCGGTTTGTCCGAGCGCAACGAATATGACTGGAACCTGCCCAAAGCCAAGCTCGACGTCAAAAAACTCGACGGCGAATGCTGGCCGCAGCAGTTGGCCGAGCTGGACAAGAAAACCCTGAAGCCGATCTTCACCACCGATTTCGTTCGCGAACGCGCGGAAATCGCCTGGGGTCGCGGCAAGGCCAAGGTGGTCATCGAAGCCGCGCTGGACCTGGGCCACGTGGTGGTTGGCAAGCAGAAGGAAGAAATCTGCGAGCTCGAACTCGAACTGCGCGAAGGCGAGCCCCAGGCCTTGCTGGAACTGGCCGCCGAATTGGCAGCGACCCTGCCGCTGATGCCGTGTGACATCAGCAAGGCCGAGCGTGGCTATCGCCTGTACGACGCCGACAGCTACTCGCTGAGCCTGCCGGCACCGCAGTTGAGCGCCGAAACGCCGCTGGATGACGCGTTCGCCGCGCTGAGCTGGCATCTGCTGGGCAGCAGCCAGCGTCTGGCCGAACAGTACCGATTCAACGGCCACTGGCGCCTGTTGCAGGACTGGGTGGAAAACCTCGCCGAGCTGCGTGCCTTGCTCAGCAGCCTGGGCCAGGCCGCGCCGCGTCAGTCCACCCACGACCTGCGCGTGGCGCTGGATGCCTTGCTCGAAGACTGGCGCCCGCTGGTGCAAGTCGGCATCGACGACGAAGACGTGCGCAAGGCTGCGCCTGAACAGTTCCTCGAGGAACTGCAAGACCCGCGCTGGGGCCAGTTTTCGCTGAACGCTTCACGCTGGCTGCTGGCTCGCACCTGGGCCGCCGAGCGCAACGTTCGCGGCAATCGCCAGGGCGCAGCGCAACTGACCAGCTGGCTGCCGCGCCTGTTGGCAGAAGAAGCCACGTCGTTGCAATTGCAGCGCTACCAGCAACAACCGGAAGACCTGGCCGAGCAGTTGCCGCGCATCGAACGCATCCAGGTCTGGCTGCACCATGCCCGCCCGGTGCTGGACATTGCCGAGATGGATCGCCTGTACGGTGAACTCAAGCAGTTGGCCCTGCTGGCCAGCGAGCCGACGATCACCGATGAATTGCTCGATGCGCGCAAGCAGCAGGCGATTGCGGTGTATCAGAACCGTGCCTGGAAGATGCTGCTGCGCGGCTGATGTCCATCGCGAGCATGCTTGCTCCTACAGGATTCATACCGTCCAGTGTGGGAGCGGGCTTGCCCGCGAAGAGGCCCGCGGATTCCCCGCAAGGCCCTAGACCGGCAAGGCCGTGGTCGACTTGATCTCCGACAGCGCCACCACCGAATTCACTTCCTGGATGCCCGGCACCAGCGACAGCTTTTCGAAGAAAAACCGCTCGTACGCCTCGATGTCCGCCGCCACGATGCGCAGCATGAAATCCACCGCCCCCATCAGCACGTAGCACTCCAGCACTTCGGGAAACTCGCGAATCGCCTCGGTGAACTCGGTGAAATTCGAACGTCCATGGGCGTTGAGTTTGACCTGCGCGAAGATCTGCGTGTTGAGCCCGATCTTCTTGCGGTCCAGCAAGGTCACTTGCCCGCGAATGATCCCCTCCTCCTTCATCCGCTGGATCCGCCGCCAGCACGGTGACTGCGAAAGTCCCACCTGTTCGGCAATCTGCGCGCTGGACAGGGAAGCGTCCTCCTGCAGCAACGCGAGAATCCTGCGGTCGTAGCCATCCAGCTCGCCGTGCATAAAAAATCCCCTGATCAACCTGGTAGTGAATCATGCGATTCGATAAATCGCGGAATGGACCCATCATAGATAAGAAATACCCGGTCTCGAATGTAAAAATTCCTTCAGAGATTTTGGAGACCTGCCATGCCGCACCTGGAAGCCGTCAATACCGCGCCTACCCGCCCCGATGCCTGGAACGCCGGCAACGCCCATTGCCGCGTCCGCTACCAACTGCTGGCCGAAGCCGAGCCGGACCTGCTGTGCCGGGCGCTGAACCTGTTCGCGATGCAGTACCTGATTCCGCAACAGGTCAACGTGCAGCGCGCGGACGAAGGGCTGTCGCTGGAGATCGTGGTGGACGGACTGAGCTGGCATCGCGCCCAGGTGATCGCGGAAAAAATGCGCAACCTGATCAGCGTCAGTTCGGTCGAGCTGCACGGCGCTGATCCGCTGTGGGTCGAAACGACGCTGGCCACGGGCTGAAAAGGATCGATACGGCTTCGTCGGGTAGTGGCCCAACGGTCATCGGCAGCCCGACTATCCTTTGCGAACCGATGTTCACGAGGAGCCCGCATGTCCGTTCAACTTGCCCTTCAGGACCGCTGGCTGGATCTCAACGATTTGTTGCGCGAACTGGTCGCCCAGGGCTTTATCACCCAGGACTCGGCCGAGCACGCGCTCAATGCCCGTCGCCGACATGCCGCCAATGGCCAGATGCACCCACTGGAGTTCATCGCCAGCCAACAACTGGACGACCTCAGTCGCCCGGGCAAGCACCTGGACCTGGAAAGCCTGACCCTGTGGCTGTCGCAACAGGCCGGCCAGCCTTACCTGCGGATCGACCCGCTGAAAATCAACGTCGCGGCGGTGACCCCGCTGATGTCCTACGCCTTCGCCCAGCGCCACCGGATTCTCGCGGTGTCGATCGATCGCGATGCGGTGACCGTGGCCAGCGCCGAGCCTTACGTCAAGGGCTGGGAAGCCGACCTGACCCATGTGCTGAAGCTGCCCATCAAACGGGTGGTCGCCAACCCGGCGGACATCCAGCGCTTCAGCGTGGAGTTCTTTCGGCTGGCCAAATCGGTCAGCGGCGCGAACAGTGCCGACCCGCAGAGCAACTCCCTGGGTAACTTCGAGCAACTGCTCAACCTCGGCGCCAGCGACCAGGAACCGGACGCCAATGACGCGCACATCGTCAACATCGTCGACTGGCTGTTCCAGTACGCCTTCCAGCAGCGCGCCAGCGATATCCACATCGAACCCCGGCGCGAGCAGGGCACGGTGCGTTTTCGCATCGACGGCGTGCTGCACAACGTCTATCAATTTCCGCCGCAGGTGACCATGGCCATCGTCAGTCGCTTGAAGAGCCTGGGGCGGATGAACGTCGCGGAAAAACGCAAACCCCAGGACGGCCGGGTGAAAACCAAGACGCCGGACGGCGGCGAGGTCGAGTTGCGGCTGTCGACGCTGCCAACGGCGTTCGGCGAGAAGATGGTCATGCGGATCTTCGACCCGGAAGTGCTGCTCAAGGATTTCGACCAACTGGGTTTCTCCGCCGACGATCTGCGCCGCTGGCAGGACATGACCCGGCAGCCCAACGGCATCATCCTGGTCACCGGCCCGACCGGATCCGGCAAGACCACCACGCTCTACACCACCCTGAAGAAACTCGCGACGTCGGAGGTCAACCTCTGCACCATCGAAGACCCGATCGAGATGGTCGAACCGGCGTTCAACCAGATGCAGGTGCAGCACAATATCGACCTGACGTTCGCCGCCGGAGTGCGCGCACTGATGCGTCAGGACCCGGACATCATCATGATCGGCGAGATCCGTGACCTGGAGACTGCCGAAATGGCGATCCAGGCCGCGCTCACCGGCCACCTGGTGCTCTCGACGCTGCACACCAACGACGCGCCCAGCGCCATCAGCCGCCTGCTGGAACTCGGCGTGCCGCATTACCTGATCAAGGCGACGGTGCTGGGGGTCATGGCCCAGCGCCTGGTACGGACCTTGTGCCCGCACTGCAAGGCACCGCTGACGCTGGCCGAGGATGACTGGCAAACCCTCACCCGGCCCTGGCAGGCTCCGCTGCCGGGCAATGCCCAGCGCGCCATCGGCTGCCTGGAGTGCCGCGACACCGGTTATCGCGGCCGCGCCGGGGTCTACGAAATCATGCAGCTCACCGACGGGCTCAAGGCACTGATCAGCCCCGACACCGATCTGCTGGCAGTCCGGCGCCAGGCCTTCAAGGAAGGCATGCGCAGCTTGCGCTTGTCGGGGGCGCAGAAGGTCGCCGCGGGTTTGACGACCATCGAAGAGGTGCTGCGGGTCACCCCGCAAAGCGAACAAAAATGAAACAGGTTGCGGGCAGCACCATGGAACTCCACCGGGGGGTCGACGATCCAACGCCGTAGATAACCCAGTGGAGTCACCCATCATGCGTTTCAAACTTGCTGTCGCTACCCTTGCCGTGTTGTCCCTGCCAGTCGGTTCGGCGATGGCCGACAGCTTTTGGCGTAACGTCATTTCGTCCGGCGCCACCACCGGCTCGACTTACCTGACCTTCAAGGATCACAAGCTGATCATTGCCGCACAGGATGATGCCGGCAGTTTCGTCGCCAGTGACGGCGGCATCCGTGGCCCCTACCTGGAAGCCGCCATGCAGAAAGTCCGCGCCGACAACCCTGGCCTGCAGGCCACGGACATGGAACTGGCGAATGCGATCCTGGCGAAGAACGCCGTCGCTTCGGAATAAGCTTCAACGCTGGCAAAAATGCCGCTCGATCGAGCGGCATTTTTTTTTCCAGTTTCCCTCCGCTTCTACCCTGTAGAAGGGAGGGGGAAAGGCGGCGCCCTTCACCGGTAATCATCCACCGGCACACACGCGCAAAACAGGTTGCGGTCGCCATACACATTGTCCACCCGGTTCACCACCGGCCAGTACTTGTGCGCCTTGGTGTGGGCATCCGGCGTCACGGCCTGCTCGATACTGTAGGGGCGCTCCCACACCCCGGTGATGTCGGCCAACGTATGCGGCGCGCGCTTGAGCGGGTTGTCCTCGGCGGGCCAGGTGCCGTTCTGCACTTCGGTGATTTCTGCGCGAATGCTCAGCATCGCGCCGATAAAACGGTCCAGCTCCGCTTTTGACTCGCTTTCGGTCGGCTCGACCATCAAGGTGCCCGGCACCGGGAACGACATGGTCGGTGCATGGAAGCCGTAATCCATCAGGCGCTTGGCCACGTCCTCTTCGCTGATCCCGGTCAGGGCCTTGAGCGGTCGCAGGTCGAGGATACACTCATGGGCCACCCGCTCGTTGCGACCGGTGTAGAGCACCGGGAAGGCGCCGGACAAATGCTGCGCCAGGTAATTCGCCGCAAGAATGGCCACCTCGCTGGCGTCCGCGAGTTGCGGCCCCATCATGGCGATGTACATCCAGCTGATCGGCAGGATGCTCGCACTGCCCCAGGGTGCCGCACTCACCGCACCGTTCTGCTCCAACGGGCCATCAAGGGTGACCACCGGGTGATTGGCCACGAACGGCGCCAGGTGCGCTCGCACGCCGATCGGCCCCATGCCGGGCCCGCCGCCACCGTGGGGAATGCAAAAGGTCTTGTGCAGGTTCATGTGCGAGACGTCGGCACCGATGTCCGCCGGCCGCGCCAACCCGACCTGTGCATTGAGGTTGGCGCCATCCATGTACACCTGGCCGCCGTGCTGGTGAATCACTTCACAGATCTCGCGGATACCTTCCTCGTACACACCATGGGTCGAGGGATACGTCGCCATCAGGCAAGCGAGTTTGTCGCCGGCCTCCGCCGCCTTGTCCTTCAGATCCGGCAGATCGACGTTGCCCGCCTCGTCGCACTCGACGATCACCACGCGCATGCCGGCCATCTGCGCAGACGCCGGGTTGGTGCCGTGGGCCGAGGACGGAATCAGGCAGATGTCCCGCGCCCCCTGGTGACGGCTTTCGTGATATTTGCGGATCGCCAGCAACCCGGCGTATTCGCCCTGGGCACCGGAGTTGGGCTGCATGCAGATCGCATCGAAACCGGTGATTGCGCAGAGCCAGCGCTCCAGTTCTTCGATCATCAAGGTGTAACCGAGCGCCTGCTCCCTGGGCGCGAACGGGTGCAGATTGGCGAACTGCGGCCAGGTGATGGGGATCATTTCGCTCGTGGCGTTGAGCTTCATGGTGCAGGAGCCCAGCGGAATCATCGACTGGTTGAGCGCCAGGTCCTTGTTCTCCAGCTGTTTGAGGTAACGCAGCATCTCGGTCTCGCTGTGGTGCGCGCTGAACACCGGGTGACGCAAATACGGCGAAGCGCGCAGCAAACCGTCCGGAAGACCCGCCGGCAAGTCTTCGGCGTCCAGTGCCTGGATATCGAGCCCATGGTCGGCGCCAAGAAACACATCGAACAACCGGGCCACGGTGCCCTCATCGCAGGCTTCGTCGAGGCTCAATCCCAACTGCCCGCGCCCGAGAATGCGCAGGTTGATTTGCGCGGCACGGGCGCTTTCGATGATCGCAGTCTGCGTGCCCCCCACTTCCAGGGTCAGGGTATCGAAGAAGTGCTGGTTGAGACGCTTGATGCCGTGGCGTTCCAGCCCCGCCGCGAGCATGCAGGTGAGTCGGTGAACACGCTGGGCAATGCGCTTGAGCCCTTGCGGCCCGTGATAGACCGCGTAAAAACTGGCGATGTTGGCCAGCAGTACCTGGGCGGTGCAAATGTTCGAGTTGGCCTTCTCCCGACGGATGTGCTGCTCACGGGTTTGCAGGGCCATGCGCAACGCGGTGTTACCACGTGCATCTTTGGACACGCCGATGATCCGCCCCGGAATCGCCCGCTTGTATTCATCACGACTGGCGAAAAAGGCCGCATGCGGGCCGCCGTAACCCATCGGCACGCCAAAGCGCTGGGACGAGCCAAACACCATATCGGCGCCCAATTCGCCCGGCGGGGTCAACAACAGAAGGCTCAACAGATCGGCGGCGACGCAGGCCAGCGCTTGCTGGGCGTGCAGGTGATCGATCAACGGACGCAGGTCGCGAATCTCGCCGTGGGTGTCAGGGTACTGCAGCAACGCACCGAACACCTGGTGCTGCTTGAGGTTATCCGGCGTGTCGACGATCAGCTCGATACCGAAACCTTCGGCACGGGTCTGCACCACGGAAATCGTCTGCGGATGGCAGTTTTCGTCGACGAAAAACAGGTTGCTCCGGGACTTGGCCACGCGCTTGGCCAGGGCCATGGCCTCGGCCGCCGCCGTGGCTTCGTCGAGCAGCGAGGCGTTGGCCAGCTCCAGGCCGGTGAGGTCGATGGTCAATTGCTGAAAGTTGAGCAGCGCTTCGAGCCGGCCCTGGGCGATCTCCGGTTGATAGGGCGTGTAGGCGGTGTACCAACCGGGGTTTTCCAGGACGTTGCGCAAGATCACTGCCGGGGTGATGGTGCCGTGATAACCCATGCCGATCAGGCTGGTCCAGACCTGGTTCTGCTCGGCATAACCGCGCAGCCTGGCCAGCGCGGCCTGCTCATCGAGGGCAGGCGGCAGCTCGAGCGCCCGGTTCAGGCGAATGCTCGGCGGCACCGTTTGCTCGATCAGCTCGATACGACTGCCAAGACCGAGACTGTCGAGCATCGCCTGCTGCTCGGCGGCATCGGGCCCGAGATGACGGCGCAGGAAGGCATTGGGGTCGCGTAACTGGCTCAGGGACGGCAACTGGGACATGACGGGCTCTCTCTTGACTGGCGCTCGGCGTCGATGCAACACGGTCAATCCAGCATAGCAGTCGATGTCGGATACAAACCCTGGGGAGCGAGCGCCAGCCGGCCGGCCGGCCGGCGATGGTCGCCTACGATGACGCGGTTTGCCTGACTGCCCGCGTTGCCTGAACCTTCATCGCGAGCAAGCTCGCTCCTACAGGAGAATGCGTTGGCTTTTGATCTGGCTTTGGCTTTGGCTTTGGCTTTTGATCTGCCGCGTCGGAAGGCCGAGTGGAGGTTCTGCGCAGTGGGCAAACCGGCATGGATGCCGGTTTAGCCGCCGCCGGCCATGGATGGCCGATGGCGGCGGGCCCACGGAGCAGGACCGGAGCGAGGGTATGCCGAGCCTAGGCGAGGCACCGTACGTCAGGGGATCAAAGCGCTTTGGTTACTTTCGCGCTTTTCGAAAGTGACCCGCCGTAAGGGCGGAACCTTAAGCGGCCGTTACCGCAACACCGGATATGTACACCCAAAAAAACAGGGTCGCCTATAAGACCGCCATCGCTGGCAAGCCAGCTCCCACAGGGGTCGTGTACACCCCCAGGAATCAGGGGCGTAAATATGAAAAAGCCCCGACAGGTCGGGGCTTTGGGTTGACGCTCAGGGCTTACTCGCCGATGGCGGCCTTGTAGCCAGCCGCATCGAGCAGCTTGTCCAGATCGCCAGCGTTGCTTGGCTTGAGCTTGAAGATCCAGGCGCCGTACGGATCAGAGTTGAGCAGTTCCGGGTTGGCGCTCAGTTCTTCGTTGACCGCCGTCACCGTACCGGCAACCGGGGAGTAGATGTCGGAAGCGGCCTTCACCGACTCGACCACACCGGATTGATCACCGGCGGCGAACTGGGTGCCGACTTCGGTCAGCTCAACGAACACCACGTCGCCCAAGGCTTCCTGAGCGTGATCGCTGATGCCCACGGTGACGGTGCCATCGGCTTCCAGACGGGCCCATTCGTGACTTTCGGCAAAACGCAGGTCGGCAGGGATATCGCTCATGTTCTGTGTCCTCAAGGAAATTGTCAGCGGTGGTTGCCCGCCGGAATAGGTTAGATCAAGGTTTTGCCATGGCGTACGAAGGTCGGTTTGACCACCCGGACCGGGTACCATTTGCCACGGATTTCCACTTCCGCGCGGTCGGCTGTGGCCATCGGCACGCGCGCCAGTGCAATCGACTTGCTAAGCGTAGGAGAGAAACTACCACTGGTGATCTCCCCTTCGCCAACATTGGCGATGCGAACCACCTGATGCGCACGCAAAACCCCGCGCTCCTCAAGCACCAGGCCGACCAGTTTGTGCTGCACGCCAGCGGCCTGTTCGGCCTCCAGGGCGGCTCGACCGATGAACTGACGGGACGCCGGCTCCCAGGCGATGCTCCAGGCCATGTTCGACGCCAGCGGCGAAACCTCCTGCTCGATGTCCTGACCGTACAGGTTCATGCCAGCCTCGACCCGCAGGGTATCGCGCGCGCCGAGCCCGATCGGCGAGATCCCCGCGCCCACCAGGTCATTGAAGAAGCCGGGGGCCTGATCGGCCGGCAGGATGATCTCCAGGCCGTCTTCTCCGGTGTAACCGGTGCGCGCGATGAACCAGTCGCCGTCGGGCTGACCTTCGAAGGGCTTGAGCAGGTGGATCAGGTTAGCGCGAGACTGGGTGACGAGTTCGCTGATCTTGTGCCGGGCGTGAGGGCCCTGAATGGCGAGCATCGCCAGTTCCGGGCGCTCGTCCAGGTGCACGTCGAATCCGTCGAGGTGGGCGCGCATCCACGCCAGGTCCTGATCCCGGGTGGAGGCGTTGACCACCAGCCGATAGCCGTCGTCGAGGCGGTAGACGATCATGTCGTCGACGATGCCGCCACGCTCATTGAGCATGGCGCTATACAGGGCGCGGCCGGTGCTGTGCAGGCGCTCGACGTCATTGGCCAGCAAATGCTGGAGCCAGGCCTTGGCCTGCCCTCCGGCGACATCGATCACGGTCATGTGGGAGACATCGAAGACCCCGCAATCGCGGCGCACCTGGTGGTGCTCCTCGACTTGCGAGCCGTAATGCAAAGGCATGTCCCAACCGCCAAAATCGACCATCTTCGCGCCGAGGGCGAGATGAAGGTCATACAGAGGCGTACGCTGTCCCATGGGTTTCTCCTTCCGGGCGTGGCGAGGGTACGGCCGGCACTGCACGGGATAACCACCTTTGAATAAAGGGCTATCAGCCGATTTCAGTCACCGGGTCTGTCAGACGGACCGCACCGAATGCGGCGCATTGTAGCCTCAAGGTGTAGGACTGGCACCTAGCTGTTTCGATGGGCCGAACGCCGAATCAATCCGATGACCGGCAACAGCCCGACCAAAACCAGGGTCAGGGCCGGCAGCGACGCCCTTGCCCATTCGCCTTCACTGGTCATTTCAAAGATCCGGACCGCCAGCGTGTCCCAGCCGAACGGGCGCATCAGCAGGGTCGCCGGCATTTCCTTGAGCACGTCGACGAACACCAGCAACGCGGCACTCAGGGTGCCCGGCAGCAACAACGGCAGATACACTTTGAAAAACAGTCGCGGCCCGCTGACGCCCAGGCTGCGCGCTGCTTCGGGCAAAGAGGGCCGTATTCTGGCCAGGCTGCTTTCCAGCGGACCATAGGCCACGGCGACGAAACGCACCAGATACGCCAGCAGCAAGGCCGACAGGCTGCCCAGCAGCAATGGCTTGCCGGCCCCGCCCAGCCAACCTGAAACAGGAATGACCAGCTCGCGATCCAGGTAACTGAATGCCAGCATGATCGACACCGCCAGCACCGAACCCGGCAGCGCGTAGCCGAGGTTGGCCAGGCTGATGCCCGAGCGAATGGTTCGGGTTGGGGCCAGCCGCCCGGCAAACGCCAGCACCAGCGCGACACTGACGGTAATGAACGCGGCCATGGCCCCCAGGTACAGCGTATGGACGATCAGGCCGGTGTAGCGCTCGTCCAGGTCGAAACGACCGCGCTGCCAGAACCACACCACCAATTGCAGCATCGGGATGACAAAGGCACAGGCAAACACCAGGCCGCACCAGCTCATCGCCGCCAAAGCCTTGAACCCACGCAGGTGATACAACGCCTTGACCCGCGGCCGCTCGTTACTCGCCCGATTGGCCCCGCGAGCCCGACGCTCGCCGTAGAGCACGACCATCACCACCAGCAGCAACAGGCTGGCCAGCTGCGCGGCGCTGGAGAGGCTGAAGAAACCGTACCAGGTCTTGTAGATCGCGGTGGTGAAGGTGTCGAAGTTGAACACCGACACCGCACCGAAATCCGCCAGGGTTTCCATCAGGGCCAGCGCGACGCCGGCGCCGATGGCCGGCCGTGCCATGGGCAGCGCGACGCGCCAGAACGCCTGCCAGGGTGATTGCCCGAGGACCCGAGCCGCTTCCATCAGCCCCCTGCCCTGCGCCAGGAATGCCGTGCGCGCCAACAGGTAAACGTAGGGATAGAAAACCAGCACCAGGACGAGGATGACGCCGCCGGTCGAGCGCACGCGCGGCAGCCGCAGGCCGGTGCCGAACCATTCACGCATCAGCGTCTGCACCGGGCCGGCGAAATCCAGCAGCCCGACAAAGACGAACGCCAGCACGTAGGCGGGTATCGCGAACGGCAGCATCAATGCCCAATCCAGCCATCTGCGCCCGGGGAACTCGCAGAGGCTGGTGAGCCACGCGAGGCTGACACCCAGCAGCGTGACGCCAATACCGACGCCCAGGACCAGCGTCACCGTGTTGCCCAGCAGGCGCGGCATCTGGGTCTCCCACAGATGGGACCAGATCTGCTGATCGATGGTTTGCCAGGACAGCAGCAAAACGCTCAGGGGCAGCAGGACCAGCGCAGCGATGGCGAAGACCAGGGGATACCAGCGGCGTTGGGCGGGGTGGGCCAAGGAAAGCATCTCGTTGAAATGAACGTGCCCACGTCAGGCGTGGGCACGACGCTCCCACAAAGAGGGGAGCGATCAGGGCGCGCAGTATAACGGTGGCGTCAGTTCCAGCCAGCCCGATCCATCATGCGAATCGCCTCGGCCTGGCGCTTGCCGGCGACTTCAACGGGCAGGGTATCGGCCACGAACTGGCCCCAGGCAGCGACTTCCTCGGAAGGTTTCACCGTCGGGTTGGCCGGGAATTCCTGGTTCACGTCAGCGAAGATCTTCTGCGCTTCAGCGGTGGTCATCCATTCCACCAGGGCCTTGGCCGCTTCCGGGTGCGGGGCGTGTTTGGTCAGGCCAATGCCCGACAGGTTGACGTGCACGCCACGATCCGCCTGGTTGGGCCAGAACAGCTTCACCGGCAGTTCCGGTTTCTGCTTGTGCAGGCGACCGTAGTAGTAGGTGTTGACGATGCCGACGTCGCACTGGCCGGCACTGATCGCTTCGAGCACGGCGACGTCATCGGAGAACACATCGGTGGACAGGTTGTTGACCCAGCCCTTGAGGATTTTCTCGGTCTTTTCGGCGCCGTGGACTTCGATCATGGTGGCGGTCAGCGACTGGTTGTAGACCTTCTTTGCCGTCCGCAGGCACAAGCGGCCTTCCCAGTTCTTGTCGGCCAGGGCTTCATAGGTGGTCAACTCGCCCGGCTTCACCCGGTCGGTGGAATAGGCAATCGTCCGCGCCCGCAGGCTCAGGCCGGTCCAGGCGTGGCTGGAAGAGCGGTACTGGGCCGGGATGTTGGTGTCGATGGTTTTCGAGGTGAAGGGCTGCAGGATACCCATTTGCTCGGCCTGCCAGAGGTTGCCGGCGTCGACGGTCAACAGCAGGTCGGCGGTTGCGTTCTCGCCTTCGGCCTTGATGCGCTGCATCAAAGGCGCTTCCTTGTCGGTGATGAATTTCACCTTCACACCGGTTTTCGCGGTGTAGGCATCGAACACCGGCTTGATCAGCTCGTCGATACGCGAGGAGTAGACCACCACCTCATCAGCGGCCTGGGCGGCGGTACTGCCGATCAGGGTCAAGGCGAGTGCCATCAGTAGACGCTTCGATGCCAACATGGGAGCCATCTCTCGATAGGAAAAGTGAGGCCAAATGATAAGGACTCACATTTACCATCTCAATCGAACAGTTGGCGGAGGCGTTACCAGATGTTGCATGGGTAATGACCGATCCCTGTAGGAGCGAGCATGCTCGCGATGGACTATCAGGCATCGCGGACATCCAGATGCCCCTCGTTATCGTTAACGACCATCGCGAGCATGCTCGCTCCTACAAGGGAGTGGGTGAAAAAGTCAGAGCTTGGCCAACGCCGGCAGATCCCCGGTCAACCCCAGCGCTTCGCGCACGAACAACGCCTTGGCCTCCGGCATCTGATCCACCAGCTTCAACCCGGCATTGCGCAGCCAGCGCACCGGCAACGGGTTGGCCTGGAACAAGCGCTCGAAGCCCTCCATCGCCGCCATCAAGGCCAGGTTGTGCGGCATGCGCCGGCGTTCGAAGCGGCTCAGCACTTTCACGTCCGCCAGTCGCTCGCCGCGCTCCGTGGCTTGCAGCAATACTTCGGCGAGCACAGCTGCGTCGAGAAAGCCAAGGTTCACACCCTGCCCGGCCAACGGGTGAATGGTGTGGGCAGCGTCGCCGATCAGCGCCAGGCCTTCGGCCACGTAACGCTTGGCATGGCGCTGACGCAGCGGCACGCACAGCCGTGGATCGGCACAGAGCACCGGCCCCAGGCGACCTTCGAAGGCCCGCTCCAGTTCACGACAGAAGCTGTCGTCGTCCAGCGCCATCAATCGTTCGGCCTCGCTTGGGGTGGTCGACCAGACGATCGAGCACCAGTCCTGCTGGCCATCGCGCTCCAGCGGCAGAAACGCCAGGGGGCCGTTATCGGTGAAACGTTGCCAGGCGGTCATTTGATGCGGGTTGGCGCTGCGCACGCTGGTGACGATCGCGTGGTGCAGGTAATCCCATTCGCGCGTGGCCACGCCGGTCAGGCGCCGTACCGCCGAGTTGGCGCCATCCGCCGCAATCACCAGGGGCGCGCGCAACGTCCGGCCATCGGCCAGAGTCAGCAACCAGTCATCGCCGGAGCGACGCATCTGCTCCAGCCGCGCACTGGCCAGCATGCCGAGGTCGCTGTCGTGCAGGCAGTCGAGCAAGGCGTCCTGGACCACGCGGTTCTCTACGATATGGCCCAACCCCTCGGCATGCACGCTGGCCGCACTGAAGTGGATCTGCCCGGTGCCGCTGCCGTCCCAGACGTGCATGTTGGAGTACGGGCTGCTGCGGCGCCTGGCGATGCCTTCCCAGGCGCCCAGGCGTTCGAGTATCCGCTGGCTGGCCGCCGACAGGGCGCTCACTCGCGGTTCGAACGGCGCCTGCGCGTCGAAAGGTTTGACGGTCATCGGGCTGCCGTCCAGCAGCAGGATATTCAGCCCGCTGTCACGTAACGCCAGCGCCAGGGCACTGCCGACCATTCCGGCTCCGACAATCAGCAGATCTGCGCGCATGTCCATGCTTTAAGCCTGTCTCGCTTGCGGCTTGAGCCGCACGTAAAGGATTTTCCGGACCGGCGCCACCAGTGTGCCGGCGCCGTAGTGGATATCGACCTGCAATGGCGGCAGGCATTTTGCGGCCGTGCCGGCCTCGAACCGCCCGATCAACCACTTAAACATCGGGACGCGTACCCAGCCCCATGGCCTGGCGAGCGAACCAGCGCTTGGCCGGTGGCAGCAGGTCAAGGCCCAGCAGGCCGATGTTGCGGCCCAGCGACACCAGCGGCAAGCTGCTGCCGAACAAACGCGTGACCTGATCGGAAAAACCCACCGTCAGGTTCTGGTCCAGACGCTGGCGTTCGCGGTAAGCCTGCAACGTCGCGAAGTCGCCCAGAGGTTTATCGCTCGCCAGCAACGCCTCCGCCAGGGCCTGGGCATCGCGCAGCGACAGGTTGAACCCCTGGCCGGCAATCGGGTGCAGACTGTGGGCGGCATTGCCCAGTACGGCGAGATGCGGGCGCACCTGTTCTTCGGCCTCGATCAGCGTCAGCGGGTAAAGATGCCGCGCACCGACCTGTTTCAAGGTGCCGAGGCGGTAACCGAACACGTTCTGCAATTCGCTGAGGAAGCTGCGCTCATCGAGCGCCGCCAGCCGCTGCGCGTCCATACCCAGACGGGTCCAGACCAGCGCGCAGCGGTTGTCTGCCAACGGCAGCAAGGCCATCGGGCCGTCATCGGTGAAACGCTCGAACGCCATGCCGTTGTGCGCTTCGCTCGGGGTGATGTTGGCGATCAGCGCGCTCTGGTTGTAAGGACGTTGCCGGACGCCAATCCCCAATTGCTCGCGCAGGCCGGAGCGGCCACCGTCGGCGAGTACGGCAAGATCGCATTCCAGGGTGGTTTCGTCATTGAGGGTCAGTCGATAGCCGTCGGTCAACGGTTCCAGGCGCGTGACTTCCGCCGGGCAGCGCCAGGTCACCACCTCTTTGTCCAGGCCTTGCCACAGGCATTGGCCGAGCCAGGCGTTTTCCACCACATAACCGAGCGCCGGCACGCCCTCCTCCATGGCCGAGAGGCGCGCGGTGGAGAACCGGCCACGGTCGGACACGTGAATCTGCTTGATCGGCTCGGCGCGACGGGAAATGTCCTGCCACAGGCCCAACCGCTGATAAATCTGCTTGGCCCCATACGACAGCGCCGAAGATCGGGCGTCATAGCTCGGCTGATAACTGTCGCCCGGGGCGAACGGTTCGATCAGCACGATCTTCCAGCCGCGGGCCTTGGCCCCAGCCTGCAAGGCCAACGCCAGGCTGGCGCCCACCAGACCGCCACCGATAATTGCCAGGTTGACTCGACTCATGCCGCTTGTGTCCGCGCTTGGGCCATCAGGGCCTCGATTTCGGCGACCGTTTTCGGTACGCCATGGGTCAGGATTTCACAGCCGGCTTTGGTGACCACGACGTCGTCCTCGATACGCACGCCAATGCCGCGCCATTTCTTCGCTACGTTCTGATTGTCGGCAGCGATGTAGATCCCCGGTTCCACCGTCAGCGCCATGCCGACTTCCAGCACACGCCACTCACCGCCGACCTTGTACTCGCCGACATCATGCACATCCATGCCCAGCCAATGGCCAGCGCGGTGCATGTAGAACGCCTTGTAGGCTTCGCTGGCGATCAACTCGTCGACGTCACCCTGCAACAGGCCCAGCTTCACCAGCCCGGCGGTAATCACCCGGACCGTGGCTTCGTGCGCCTGGTTCCAGTGCTTGTTCGGCGCAATCTCGGCGAATGCCGCCTGTTGCGACGCCAACACCAACTCGTAGATCGCCTTCTGTTCCACCGAAAACCTGCCATTGACCGGCCAGGTACGGGTGATGTCACTGGCGTAGCAGTCGATTTCACAACCGGCGTCGATCAGCACCAGGTCACCGTCCTTGAGCACGGCGTCATTCTGCTGGTAGTGCAGGATGCAGCTGTTGCGCCCGGACGCGACGATAGAGCCGTAGGCCGGCATTTTCGCCCCGCCCTTGCGGAACGCATAGTCGAGCTCGGCTTCGAGGCTGAACTCGTGCAGTCCCGGTCGACTGGCCTGCATCGCGCGGATATGCGCCTCGGCGGAAATCCGCGCGGCTTCGCGCATCACCTTCACTTCTGCCGCCGATTTATACAGGCGCATGTCGTGCAGCAGATGATCCAGCGCAACGAATTCGTTCGGCGGCTGGGCGCCGAGGTGCGCCTTGGAGCGAATCACGTTGATCCAGTCCATCAAGTGCCGGTCGAATTCGGGGTTGCTGCCCATGGCCGAATACACCCGGTCGCGCCCCTCGATCAGGCCCGGCAGGATGTCGTCGATGTCGGTGATGGGGAAAGCGTCATCGGCGCCAAAGTCGCGGATCGCGCCGTCCTGGCCCGCACGCAGGCCATCCCACAGCTCGCGCTCGGCATTGCGCTCACGGCAGAACAGGATGTATTCGCCATGCTCGCGGCCGGGCATCAGCACGATGACCGCCTGCGGCTCGGGGAAACCGCTGAGGTATTGGAAATCGCTGTCCTGGCGGTATACGTGCTCGACATCGCGATTGCGGATGGCCACCGCGGCGGCGGGCAGTATGGCGATGCTGTTGGGTTCCATCTGCGCCATCAGGGCCTTGCGGCGTCGACTGTATTCCGATTTCGGGATATGAATCATGGGCAGATGGCTTTTCCTGGCTCGCGATTAATGCAACGACGGTTTGGCAGCGGCAGGCGCGTCGGGCTTGCGGGTTTCGGAGAACAGCAGCAGCGGCGCGACACGCAGGTATTCCATCACTTCCATATAGTCGTTCTCGCCGTCGTCGGATTCTTCCAGGGCGTCCTGCACCTGGGAGATCGCAGACAGATCCTGCAACACTTCAGTGGCTTCGGTGCTCAGCATGCTGCTGTCGCGGCAGTTCAGGCCGAAGCCGCTGAGGAAGCCCTGGCACCATTGGCCCAGTGCCGCAGCACGGTCGGCCAGCGGTGCATCGTCAGTCGGCAGCAGCAGAACCACGGTCACGTCGTCACCGGTGAGTTCACCCTTGACCATTTCCTGCAGGCCGATCAAGGCGTTGCGAACGTTGTCCTGCGGCTCGTTCTCGAGCAGTTCGGCGGCATCGATCAGCCAGCCTTCGGCATCGAATCCGGCACCGGCGCAACTGCGGCCAAGGAGCAGGCCATGCAGCTCGGCAGGCGATACGGAATGACCGCTGGAAGACAGCAGTGTGGCGAAGGCTTGGTACGGGGAATTCTGAATAGGCATGGGCAGCTAGGCGCCAGACGGCGCAATGTCTAGAATGAAGGCCTTGTATCCTACATCGACTCATCTGCAGGAGCGAGCATGCTCGCGATGGAGCTCAACGATTACGTTGGGTACCTGATGCCCAGCGTTGCCCTGGCGTCCATCGCGAGCATGCTCGCTCCTACAGATAGATAGACGAGCGACAGCCAGCTCCTACCCCCATCAGACATTTTCAGTGGACCCAATGGAAGACACCGACCTGCAAGCGCTGATGGCCAGACTCGAACTGCTGATTGATCGGGTCGAGCAACTTAAGAGTCAAAACGCACTCCTACTAGCTCAGGAAAAAACCTGGCGCGAGGAACGCGCTCACCTCATTGAAAAAAACGAAATCGCCCGGCGTAAGGTCGAATCGATGATTTCGCGCCTCAAGGCCCTGGAGCAAGACTCATGAGTTCAAGCAATAGCGTCACCGTGCAGATCCTCGACAAAGAGTATTCGATCATCTGTCCGCAGGAAGAGCGCAGCAACCTGGTGAGCGCCGCCCGTTACCTGGACGGCAAGATGCGCGAGATCCGCAGCAGCGGCAAAGTGATTGGCGCCGATCGCATCGCCGTGATGGCTGCGCTGAACATCACCCACGACCTCCTGCACAAGGCGGAACGCCCGGATGTACCGGTCAGCAGCGCCACCCGCGAGCAGGTTCGCGACCTGCTCGATCGCGTCGATCTGGTGCTGGCCACCGATCCGGACGTCACCAAAGGCTGATTCGCCGAACCGCTTGGGTTATACTCGCCACACTCCCTGGGGTGCTTGCCAGTTGACCACGTCCCTGAGCCGATTCGCACTACCCTGGAGGTTGCACGTTGGGCTGGTGTGCATGTCCGCTAGACGGAAAGCCTTAAAGCCTACTGCATCTTCCACCTTGAACTTTCGGGTTCAAGGGCTAAGTCAGCAGCGGTTCATCCGGGGAGCCTGATTCCAGTCCGATGCCGGTTCACGCCGGCATCGGCTTTTTTATGGGCGCCAGCCCGCACTGCCGAAGCCTTAATCCATGACCGAACTCGCGCTGCTGCCCCGCCCGCAACTTCGACGCATGCTGCGCAAGGCGCGCCGCGCCCTGACCCCCAGTCAGCAACGCCAGGCGGCTCGTGGGCTGTACAAGCAATTGGCCCAGCAGCCGCTGTTTCGCCGCGCCCGACACATCTCCCTGTACCTGCCGACCGACGGCGAGATCGACCCGCGACTCTTGCTGCGCGAGGCCCAACGACGCGGAAAGGTCACCTATCTACCGGTCCTCAGCGCCTGGCCCCGCACCAAAATGGTGTTCCAGCGCATTTGCCCCGGGGAAACGCTCAAACCCAACCGTTTTCGTATCCTCGAGCCACGGGCGAGTCTCGCTCGCCAACGCAAGGTCTGGGCGCTGGATCTGGTGTTGTTGCCATTGGTGGGTTTTGACGATGTCGGCGGACGCCTGGGCATGGGCGGCGGTTTTTACGACCGCAGCCTGGCGTACCTGGCCCGGCGCCAGAACTGGCGCAAGCCGACGCTGTTGGGGCTGGCCCATGAGTGTCAGAAAGTCGAACGATTGGCCCAGGCAAGCTGGGATGTGCCGCTGCAGGGAACGGTCACGGACAGAGCCTGGTACGAAGCAGGCTAGACACCACTGCTGTCAGCGGCGTCGGCAGGCAGGATCAGCGCTTGAAAAGTGAAGACTGTTGCTGCTGGGCGATTTCAATCGGCGCATCGGCCTTGCTGCTCCACAGGCTTTGGGCATAACCGGTGGTCACGACGCCGAGACCGAACAAAATAACCAATATCCATAATAAATCCGGTTTGCGTTTCATCGATTGCCCCCCAAAGGCATATCAACACGATGACAGCAGCGGTTTCCGTTGTAGGTGTAGGCCGTGCAGCAGCGTCAAGCTTAGAAGGCCGGCATTTTGCGACAACGTGAACTGACACGCAAATACTGACGTCAACCGACTGTCGGTTTGTCATAAAATTGCCCGACAACTTGCCCACCCGACCCGCCAGGAGCAAACCCATGGCCTATTGGCTGATGAAATCCGAGCCCGACGAGCTCTCGATCAAAGGTCTGGAGCAGTTGGGTAACGCGCGCTGGGACGGCGTGCGCAACTATCAGGCGCGAAATTTCCTGAGATCGATGGCGGTGGGCGACGCGTTCTTCTTCTATCACTCCAGCTGCCCGGAACCGGGGATTGCCGGGATCGGCAAGATCGTCAAAGCGGCGTATCCCGACCCGACGGCCCTGGAACCGGAGAGTCACTACTTCGACCCGAAGGCCAGCGTAGAGAAGAATGCCTGGAGCGCCATTGACGTAGCGCATGTCGAGACGTTTTCCAGGGTGTTGAAGCTGGATTTCCTGAAACAGCAGGCGGCGCTGGCCGAAATGCCCCTGGTGCAGAAAGGTTCGCGGCTGTCCGTGATGCCAGTGACGCCCGAGCAATGGGCGGCTGTCCTCGACTTGCGACCTGCTCTCTGCCGATAGACGCGAACACGGCACGCTCGACCACTTGCTGGTCCTGCCGCTGACGGCGCTGGAAATCATGCTGGCGAAATCTGGAGCAACATGCTGGTGTGGTGCTGTGCACCTGGCTGTCGCTGGAAGTCGTCGTCAAGGGCGCGCTGGGCGTGCCGCTGGCCGGCTCCCTGCCGCTGTTCCTGCTGGTGACGGCGGTTTATCTGTTCGCCAGTACCGCCCTGGGGATTTTCCTCGCCACCCTGGCGCGATCGACGCCCCAGTTTGGCCTGCTGGCGATTCCGGTGATCATCCCCATGTTGCTGCTGTCCGGCGGCAGCACTCCGCTGGACAGCATGCCGCAGTGGCTGCAATGGGTCATGCAGGGCTCGCCATCGACCCACTTCGTCAGCCTGGCCGCCGCCATTCTGTTTCGCGATGCCGGGCTCCACGTGGTCTGGCGGGATCTGCTCGCGCTCACGGCCATCGGCCTGTTGTTCTTCGCGATTGCGCTGATGCGCTTTCGCAAGAGCCTGGCCTCCTGAACCGCAGGCCTCAACCCGAGAGCCTTGGGCTTACTGGATGATCAGGTTGTTGAACAACAGGTCCTCGACCACCGGCTTGCCGGTTTCGTCGTTCATGATCTGCTGGGTCAGTTTCAACGCTTCCTGACGCAGCTTCTCCTTGGCTTCGAGGCTGTTCATCGTCTCGGTGGTCTGCTGGGCGAACAGCGCGACCAGTTGATTACGAATGAACGGTTCGTTGGCCTTGACCAGCTTGGTCGACTCGTCGCCGGTGACGCGCAACGACACATCGGCCTTGTAGACCTTGAGTTTCGGCGTACCGTCCAGGCCATAGTTGCCCACGAACGGCGGGCTCAGAGTGATGTAATTGACCTTCGGCGCTGCGCCTTCTTTAGCTTCTTCCGCCACGGCTGCCACAGGCAGAGACAGGGCCAGCAACAACATGATCCACGCTTTCACAATTCGCTCCTTATCCGGTTTGCGGCCTAGCATAACCACCCGCCGCGCAAGTACAAGCTTATGTCTGACTATCAGGGCTGGGCATGCTCGTTGACCCGTCGACGCTCACACCTACACTTATCGGCCATCACTCCCAAAGGAATAGCCCTGATGAAAGCCGTGCTGTGCAAAGCCTTCGGCCCTGCCGAATCGCTGGTGCTGGAAGACGTCGCCAGCCCTGTCGCGAAAAAGAATGAAATCCTGCTGGACGTGCATGCCGCTGCGGTCAATTTCCCGGACACGCTGATCATCGAGGGCAAATACCAGTTCAAGCCGCCCTTCCCGTTTTCCCCCGGGGGCGAAGCGGCCGGCGTGGTCAGCGCCGTCGGCGAGAAGATCAGCCACCTCAAAGTCGGTGACCGGGTCATGGCCCTGACCGGCTGGGGCAGCTTCGCCGAGCAGGTGGCGGTACCCGGCTACAACGTACTGCCGATCCCGCCCGCCATGGACTTCAACACCGCCGCCGGTTTCAGCATGACCTACGGCACCTCGATGCACGCGCTCAAGCAACGGGGCAACCTTCAACCCGGTGAAACATTGCTGGTGCTGGGCGCGTCCGGTGGCGTCGGCCTGGCCGCCGTGGAAATCGGCAAAGCCATGGGTGCACGGGTGATCGCCGCGGCCAGCAGCGCCGAGAAACTCGCGATCGCCAAGGCCGCCGGGGCCGATGAGCTGATCAACTACAGCGAAACCAGCCTCAAGGACGAGATCAAGCGCCTGACCGACGGCCAGGGCGCCGACGTCATCTACGACCCGGTCGGCGGCGACCTGTTCGACCAGGCCATCCGCGCCATCGCCTGGAACGGCCGGTTGCTGGTGGTCGGTTTCGCCAGCGGCCGCATCCCCGAACTCCCCATCAACCTCGCCCTGCTCAAGGGCGCAGCCGTGGTCGGCGTATTCTGGGGCTCCTTCGCCCAGCGCCAGCCCCAGGCCAACGCCGCCAACTTCCAGCAGCTGTTTGGCTGGTACGCCGAAGGCAAGCTGAAGCCGCTGGTGTCGCAGGTCTACCCGCTGACCCAGGCGGCGCAGGCGATCAACGATCTCGGCCAGCGCAAGGCGGTGGGGAAGGTGGTGGTGCAGGTTCGCTGATCGCCCTGCGCCGCAGCCTATAACAACTCCCTGACATCCCTCGGAAAAAACCGCACGGCGCGGCTCGAGGGGTGCGAATTGCAGCGTCGGATGATGGTGGGTGCGTCCCGGTTGAGTTTGGCGATCAACGCCAGGCGCCTGTCATTCGGCAGCTGCATGGGCGAAAGGGAGTGGGTCAGGTAACTGCGGGTCCAGTGGAAAAAGGGTAACTCGACCCATGAGAAGTCGGCGTAGTTTTTTGCCGCGTGGCTAAGGTCCGAGCACCGCACTCTCTTGATGGTTTCGTTGGCATGAAGGGGCGTATCGCCCAACCGGAAAATCAGGGGGATGACAACGTCGGCTTGAGCCGGGCGTTCGCTGCTGACTTCCCAGGGCTGGAATCGCCATTGCCGGATCGCGGCCAGCCAGGCCTCGGCCAGCTCCGGATGAGCTTCCTTATGCGCTGTGGGCTGACTGACCGACCCATCGGCATGCACCACCATGCTGACACGGACTTCACCCACTATGCCCGCCAGGTAAAGCGACCTGGGGTACGAAGGCCTGGGATTCTCTGCGGGAATCAGGAACACCTCAGCGGCCCGAACACCGCTGAACACTCCGCATAAAAGCACCATCACACACCAGCGCATACACCCTCCCCTTGCGACGCAAAAGCCATCTCTGGCAACGCTGCAAAGGGTACGGGCCGGCGTTTTTTCACATAACGTGACAGCTTCCTGTTCGAGCGCAGGACATTTCCCAAAGCCCTGCCCTATTCCGCTGGGGACCGCGTGGTCAATGAGCGCGAAGTGACAATTCCTACAGAGACGGTTTTTGTGCGAAGGCGACATGTTCGTAAAGGAATGTGCGATCCCGAACATTTTCCGCTATCTGGTCATGCCAACAGGTGCTATTTTCGGTAACGAAACTGTAACATTCGCATCCGCAGTCAAAACAAGAAATCTGGAGCTCTGGAATGTTTGCTTTCTTTCGCCCCGCCGCACATCAGGCTCCGATGCCTGAAGAAAAAATAGACAGCACCTACCGACGCCTTCGCTGGCAGATCTTCGCCGGTATCTTCATCGGCTACGCGGGTTACTACCTGCTGCGCAAAAACTTCTCCCTGGCCATGCCCTACCTGATCGAAGAGGGTTACACCCGCGGCGAGCTGGGCGTGGCACTGTCGGCGATTGCCATCGCCTATGGCTTGTCCAAGTTCCTCATGGGCATCGTCTCCGACCGCTCCAACCCGCGTTACTTCCTGCCATTCGGCCTGCTCGTATCGGCCGCCGTGATGTTCATCTTCGGCTTCGCCCACTGGGCCACGTCCAGTGTCACCATCATGTTCGTCCTGCTGTTCATCAACGGCTGGGCCCAGGGCATGGGTTGGCCGCCGAGTGGCCGGACCATGGTGCACTGGTGGTCGCAGAAGGAACGCGGCGGCGTGGTGTCGCTGTGGAACGTGGCGCACAACGTCGGCGGCGGCCTGATCGGCCCGCTGTTCCTGCTGGGCATGGGCCTGTTCAATGACTGGCACGCGGCGTTCTACGTGCCGGCGGCCGTGGCCCTGGCGGTTGCCGTGTTTGCTTTCGTGGTGATGCGCGATACCCCGCAATCGGTCGGTCTGCCACCGATCGAGAAGTACAAGAACGATTACCCGGAAGGCTACGACGCCAGCCACGAGAAGGAATTCAGCGCGAAGGAAATCTTCGTCAAATACGTGCTGCGCAACAAAATGCTGTGGTACATCGCCCTGGCCAACGTCTTTGTCTACCTGCTGCGCTACGGCGTGCTGGACTGGGCCCCGACCTACCTCAAGGAAGCCAAGGGTTTCACCGTGGACAAGTCCTCGTGGGCGTATTTCTTCTACGAGTGGGCGGGTATCCCGGGCACGCTGCTGTGCGGCTGGATGTCGGACAAGATCTTCCGTGGCAACCGTGGCCTGACCGGCATGGTGTTCATGGCCCTGGTGACCGTGGCGACGCTGGTCTACTGGCTCAACCCGGCCGGCAACCCGACCGTCGACATGATCGCCCTGGTTTCGATTGGCTTCCTGATCTATGGCCCGGTGATGCTGATCGGCCTGCAGGCGCTGGAATTGGCACCGAAGAAGGCAGCCGGAACCGCCGCAGGTTTCACCGGCCTGTTCGGTTACCTGGGCGGTTCGGTCGCGGCCAGTGCGGCGATGGGCTACACCGTGGACCATTTTGGCTGGGACGGCGGTTTTGTCCTGCTGATCGGTGCCTGCCTGCTGGCGATGGCCTTCCTGGCGCCCACTCTGTGGCACAAGCAGGTTGCCAGTCAGGCCCGCGAAGCAACCGCCTGATCAATCTTTGATCTGCAACGCTTGAGCCGCGCCTCCAGATTACGGTCTGGCATGGCGTGGCTACGCAGGGCGCTGGCGGTCTGCTCGACATAATCGCGAGTCGTACCGTAGCGCCCGCAAGCGTTTTCGAACACATGGCTCAGCACGTGATCCGGCAGGTTGCCGGCATAGCTGGGCAGGTGTCGCTCCAATACAAATCCCAACGCCTGAACCTGGCTGCCATCTTCGAGACGGCAGTTGAGCCAGTGTGGCCGATAGGAGGGGAACGGCATTTCGCGCTGCCACAAGGCGTAAAGCGACGCTTCGAGCTGTTCTTCCGGCAAACGATACGCAAAGCCGCTGCAAGAACCGCCGCGATCCAGGCCAAACACCAGCCCCGGGACTTCCGGTGTGCCACGATGCTCGTGGGACCACAGGTACAATCCGCGATGGTAGCCGTGCACCCGGCCGCGAACCCGTTCCACCGCTGCGCATTCCGGACGCCAGATCAGCGAGCCATAGGCAAACAACCACACCGGACCACCCTTGTGGCGCGCCATGGTCGCCTGCATCGAGCTGAGCAATTGTTCGTGCGTGTGCTGCGGCCCCAGATCAAGCCGCGGAGGGTAAGCCAGGTTCAGAAAACCGGTTTCAATGGCGCTCATGGCGAATAGCGTTCAGCTCCCCGCGGGTAATGAATTACTAAATAGAACGCGCCGCTGTAACAATAAGGCACATATCTTTCCAAGCAATTTAAGTGCCTTGGCACGGATGTTAATCAATGACTTGAATGAGATATAACCTACCGACATTTACACTATTTTATAAATATCGATCGGCTATATAGGGAGTTATAACCCTGTAAACCTGTAGGAGCGAGCATGCTCGCGATGGAGGTCGATACAACGTGGGCATCCTGGCACCCCACGTTATCGTTGGCGACCGTCGCGAGCATGCTCGCTCCTACAGTTGAGGATCAAGATCGTGGATCAAGAGCGAGGATCAAGATCGTGGATCAAGAGCGTGGCGCATACGCAAACACGTCGGCGCGCATCTGGTGGGCGTCCATGCCGGCTTCGACCAATGCATCCAGGGTGCCATAGACCATGCCGGGCGAGCCGCTGGCGTAGACATGCAGGGCATTGAGGTCCGGGAAGTCCTCGCACACCGCCTGGTGCAGCATGCCGCAACGCCCCTGCCAGCCGCATTGGTCACTGACGACTTTATGCAGGAACAGGTTGGGCAGTTTCAGCCACTCATCCCAATGTTCGATTTGATAAAACTCTTCGGGACGGCGTACGCCCCAATACAGGTGCACCGGGTGCTTGAAACCCGTGGCCCGGCAATGTTCGAGCAGGCTGTGGATCTGGCCCATGCCGGTGCCTGCGGCAATCAGCACCAACGGACCATCGGGCAACTCCGCCAGGTGCGTGTCGCCGAACGGCATTTCAATGCGCACCATCGTGTTGCGTTGAAGCTGCTCGATCAGGCTGCGCGCACTGCCTTCGCGCGCCAGCACATGTATTTGCAGATCGCGTCCTGAATGAGGGGCCGAGGCCAGGGAGAAGGCGGACTTCTCGCCGTCTTCCCGCTCGATCATCAGGTACTGCCCGGCGTGATAGCGCGGCGGCTTGCCGGCCGGTGCCCGCAGGCTCACGCGCCAGGTATCGCCGCCGACGTTTCTGCACTCGATGACCTGACACGACAAGTTGCGCACCGGCAACTCTCCCAGCGCAAGCACGCCATCCCACAGCACGATGCAGTCTTCCAGCGGCTCTGCTATGCAAGTGTAGAACTCGCCATGGTCTCGCACAGCGCCGGCCTGCTCGACCCGTCCTTCCACCAGCAAGGCGGCGCACACGTGGCAATTGCCGTTGCGGCAACTCTGCGGGCAGTCATAGCCCAGACGCCGCGCGCCGTCGAGAATCCGCTCGCCGGGCAGTATCTCTAGCACTGCTCCGGAGGGCTGCAAGGTTACACGCATCAATCTATTCCTAACTGATTCCAGATGGCATCGATCCGTTGGGTGACGGCCTCGTCCTTGACGATGACCCGGCCCCATTCCCGGGTGGTTTCGCCCGGCCACTTGTGGGTGGCATCCAGGCCCATTTTCGAGCCCAGGCCGGATACCGGCGAGGCGAAGTCCAGGTAGTCGATCGGCGTGTTGTCGATCATCACCGTGTCGCGCTTGGGGTCCATGCGCGTGGTGATGGCCCAGATCACGTCGTTCCAGTCACGCGCATTGATATCGTCGTCGGTGACGATAACGAACTTGGTGTACATGAACTGTCGCAAAAACGACCAGACACCGAGCATTACCCGCTTGGCGTGACCGGGATAGGACTTCTTCATGGTCACGACGGCCATGCGGTACGAGCAGCCTTCGGGCGGCAGGTAGAAGTCGGTGATTTCCGGAAACTGCTTCTGCAGGATCGGCACGAACACTTCGTTCAGGGCCACGCCGAGAATCGCCGGCTCATCCGGTGGACGGCCGGTGTAGGTACTGTGGTAGATCGGCTTGATCCGGTGGGTGATGCGTTCGACGGTGAACACCGGAAAGCTGTCGACTTCGTTGTAGTAGCCGGTGTGGTCGCCATACGGCCCTTCGTCGGCCATTTCGCCCGGATGGATCACGCCTTCGAGGATGATCTCGGCGGTGGCCGGCACCTGCAGGTCGTTGCCACGGCATTTCACCAGCTCGGTGCGATTGCCGCGCAGCAAACCGGCGAAGGCATATTCGGAAAGGCTGTCCGGCACCGGCGTCACCGCGCCGAGAATGGTCGCCGGGTCGGCGCCCAACGCCACGGATACCGGGAACGGCTGGCCAGGGTGCTTTTCGCACCACTCACGGTAATCCAGCGCGCCGCCGCGATGGCTCAACCAGCGCATGATGACCTTGTTGCGGCCAATCACCTGCTGACGATAGATGCCGAGGTTCTGGCGATCCTTGTTCGGCCCCTTGGTGACGGTCAGACCCCAGGTGATCAGCGGGCCAACATCGCCAGGCCAGCAGGTTTGCACCGGCAGCATGGCGAGATCGACGTCATCGCCTTCGATGACCACTTCCTGGCAGACCGCCTCCTTGACCACCTTGGGCGCCATGGAAATGATCTTGCGGAAAATCGGCAGCTTCGACCAGGCGTCTTTCAGGCCTTTGGGTGGCTCGGGCTCCTTGAGGAATGCCAGCAGCTTGCCAATCTCGCGCAGCTCGCTGACCGACTCCGCGCCCATGCCCATGGCGACCCGTTCCGGGGTGCCAAACAGGTTGCCGAGCACCGGAATGTCGTAGCCGGCGGGCTTCTCGAACAGCAACGCCGGGCCTTTGGCCCGCAGCGTGCGGTCGCAGACTTCCGTCATCTCCAGCACAGGAGAGATGGGAATCTGGATGCGTTTCAACTCTCCGCGCTGCTCAAGTTGCTGCACGAAATCCCGAAGATCCTTGAATTTCATTGACGATGCCACCCCGAAAATAGGCGTACATCCTACCTGCTCTGACGCCCGAACAGCAGCCTGTCAGCGCATTGCCGCCATCAATTGCCCGTCGCGCCCATCAGCAGCGGCGTAAACAACGGGCTCAAGCGCGCGCTGCCAGCGTCCGACAGGTGATCTTCGTCCTTGTACTGCGAATGGCCGTTCACCTCGATGCTGCACACCTGATCTGCACACATCAGCGGCGCTGGATCGATCACATGTACACCCGGGTCGGCGGCGCTCATCGAGTCGAACAACTGGCTGAGGAAGTGCTGGCGCGCCAGATGTTCCTCGAGCGGGCGCCCCAACCCTTCGGCCGAGCGCCCGACCCGGGCGAGGCTGGTCAGGCGGCTGACGGCGCCCTTGCGTTGCAGTGGCACTTCCTTGAACAGCCAGACCTCTGCGCCGGTCGCCCTGATCGATGCCACCCGTGCCTTGAGCGCCGCTGCCATGCGGGCCTCGGCCTGAGCGGTATCGTCATGTTCGTTAAGCAGGACTTTCCTGTCGCCGTCCTCGCGGCCATAGACGTAGAGGCTCCAGTTGGACGCCAGCACCACATCCTTGATCCCCAGGTGGCGGACCTGCTCCATGGTGTGTTCGTTGAAGTCCCTGCATTTCTGGCGTGGATCGTCGCCCTGGATCGGCGGGCAGGCACTCATGCTGTACAGCCACACCGGGCGCCCCTCTTTTGCCGCACCCTGCTTGATCGCCGGCAGCAAGGCAGCCGCATGGCTGTCGCCCCAAAACAGCTGGGTCGCCGGCACCGCCTGGTTTTCACCCAGCAGGCAGGCCTTGTCCGCTTGCTTGTCCTTGGTCACCAGCATGCATTTCATCTGCCCGGCCCGCCATTCCCGAGCCTGGGCATACTCCAGCGCCTTGCCGGTGAGGCGTTGCGGAAAGCCATCCGCCGAACGCACAACCGAACCGGTCACCGCGAGAACGACCATCGCCAGCAACCCCGCCACCAGCACCGGCTTGCGCCCGCCCAGCAGCTGTTTTTCACGGAACGGCAGTTCGACGAAACGCCAACTCAGCCAGGCCAGACCCAGCGCCAGCAGCATCCAGCCGAGCGCCTCCCAAGGCTGAATGCCGTCGACGGAAATGGCATTGGCGTAGACATAGACCGGCCAGTGCCACAGATACAGGGAATAGGACAGCAAGCCGATCCAGACAAAAAGCGGCAGGCTCAACAGCCGACCGGCCCACGTCGAACCCTGCCCACCCGACCAGATCAGAGCGGTGGCGCCCAGCACCGGCAGCAGTGCCGCCCAGCCAGGAAACAGTGTCTCGCGATCGAAGGTGAACACCGCCACCAGGACCGCCACCAGCCCGGCCACGCCCACTGCCTGGTAGAGCCAGGTCTGAACCGCGTGTTTACGTGCAGGTAACACCGCAAGCATCGCACCGCACAACAATTCCCAGGCCCGGGTGGGCAGCGAGAAGAACGCCAGGTCAGGCTTGCGCTCGATGTAAGCGATGTTCAGCCCGAAAGAGATCAACAGCACCGCGAACAGCATCCAGCGCCAATGCCGGACATGGCGCATCAACAACACCATCAGCAGCGGAAAGAAGATGTAGTACTGCTCTTCAACGGCCAGTGACCAGGTGTGCAGCAAGGGTTTCAGATCGGACGCGGGCGCGAAGTAGCCGTCTTCGCGCATGAACAGTATGTTGGAGATGAACAGCGACTGATAACGCACCGTCCGGCCCAGCTCGGAAAAGTCCTTGGCCGTGAGCAGCAACCAGCCCAGCGCCAACGTGACCAGCAACACCACGCTGAGCGCGGGAATGATGCGCCGCGCACGCCGGGCCCAGAAATCGACAAAGCTGAAACGCCCGGCGCTGATTTCGCGGAACAGGATGCTGGTGATCAGGAAGCCGGAAATGACAAAGAACACATCGACACCGACAAAGCCGCCGCTGAAGGTGCTGAAGCCGAAGTGAAAGAGTACGACTGGAATGACGGCCAGTGCCCGCAGGCCGTCGATATCGCGGCGATTACCAAAAGTGTGCATTGCGTCCCTTGTCGTATCCGATACCAACCCGTTCGCAAATGACCTCGTGTCATCGCGAAAGTTATCAATTCAGATACAAAATTATCAGAAGCCAAAAAAAACGCCCCGTACGGGGCGCTTTTCGTTGAAGCGTACTTCGTGTTATTTGCGTTTCATCGACAGGAAGAACTCGTCGTTGGTCTTGGTCGTTTTCAGCTTGTCGACCAGGAACTCGATGGCGGCGATTTCGTCCATCGGGTGCAGCAGCTTGCGCAGGATCCACATGCGCTGCAACTCGTCGTCGGCGGTCAGCAACTCTTCGCGGCGGGTGCCGGAGCGGTTGATGTTGATGGCCGGGAACACACGTTTTTCAGCGATGCGGCGATCCAGCGGCAGCTCCATGTTGCCCGTGCCCTTGAATTCCTCGTAGATCACTTCGTCCATCTTCGAACCGGTTTCAACCAGCGCGGTGGCGATGATGGTCAGCGAGCCGCCTTCCTCGATGTTCCGCGCGGCGCCGAAGAAACGCTTAGGTTTCTCCAGGGCGTGGGCATCGACACCACCGGTCAGCACCTTGCCGGAGCTCGGGATCACGGTGTTGTAGGCACGTGCCAGACGGGTGATGGAGTCGAGCAGGATCACCACGTCCTTCTTGTGTTCGACCAGGCGCTTGGCCTTCTCGATCACCATCTCGGCAACCTGCACGTGGCGGGTTGGCGGCTCGTCGAACGTCGAGGCGACCACTTCGCCGCGCACGGTGCGCTGCATCTCGGTCACTTCTTCCGGACGCTCGTCGATCAGCAGCACGATCAGATGAACTTCAGGGTTGTTGCGCGCGATGTTGGCGGCGATGTTCTGCAGCATGATCGTCTTGCCCGCTTTCGGCGGTGCAACGATCAGGCCGCGCTGGCCTTTGCCGATCGGGGCGCACAGGTCGATGACACGACCCGTCAGGTCTTCGGTGGAACCGTTACCGGCTTCCATCTTCATGCGCACGGTCGGGAACAGCGGGGTCAGGTTCTCGAAGAGAATCTTGTTTTTCGCGTTTTCCGGACGGTCGAAGTTGATCGTGTCGACCTTGAGCAGCGCGAAATACCGCTCGCCTTCCTTCGGAGGGCGGATCTTGCCAACGATGGTGTCACCGGTGCGCAAGTTGAAACGGCGGATCTGGCTCGGGGAGACGTAGATATCGTCCGGGCCGGCCAGGTAGGAAGAGTCAGCGGAGCGCAGGAAGCCGAAGCCGTCCTGGAGAATCTCCAGCACGCCATCACCGGAGATTTCCTCGCCGCTCTTCGCGTGCTTCTTGAGCAGGGAGAAAATCACGTCCTGCTTGCGCGAACGGGCCATATTTTCTATGCCCATCTGTTCGGCCAATTCGAGCAGTTCGGTAATCGGCTTTTGCTTGAGTTCAGTCAGATTCATATAGGAATGACGTAATCATTTATGGAGGGGGGAAATTAAGCTTTTGGCTTAATGAGGCCGCGCCGCGGAGAAGGCGACAGGATCGCGTACTTGTTCGAAAGGAGTGCGTCGGCGACGGCTTGCAGGGGGCATTGGAGAAACCAGTGCGGGGCCGAATGTACCACCTGAGTTTCAGAGCGTCTAGCCCTCTACAACGAAAAAGCCCCGCAATATGCGGGGCCTTTCACGGGCAATTTACAACGACGCTTAGATGTTGGCGTCGAGGAAAGCCGCCAGTTGCGACTTCGACAGTGCACCCACCTTGGTCGCTTCAACGTTGCCGTTCTTGAACAGCATCAGGGTCGGGATACCACGCACGCCGTGCTTGGCCGGGGTTTCCTGGTTTTCGTCGATGTTCAGTTTGGCAACGGTCAGCTTGCCCTTGTAGGTCTCGGCAATCTCGTCCAGAACCGGAGCGATCATCTTGCAAGGGCCGCACCATTCAGCCCAGTAGTCGACCAGTACAGCGCCTTCGGCCTTGAGTACGTCAGCTTCGAAGCTAGCGTCGCTAACGTGTTTGATCAGATCGCTGCTCATGGAATTCTCCAGGGTTGTAAGCAAAAAAACGTGGCCCATCATAGCCGCCCTTCCCTCGTTCAGGAAGCCGCAGATGATTGAGTCTCGCTATGGTGCTGCATGAGTTTGGGTATAGCTCAAGTCAAGCCGTGGCGGGAGCGACGAAGGCAATTCCGGTGCGCAGCGCGGCGTTGCGCACATGCTCGTGCATAGCCTTTTGCGCCGCGCCGGACGAGCGCCTGGCCAGCGCGCGAAGGATTTTGCGGTGCTCCTGCCAGGTTTCCATGGCACGCTCTGCCCGGATGAACGGTAGCTTCTGGCTTTCCAGGAACAGCTCGGCACGGGCGCTGAGAATGCTCAGCATCGCTTGATTGCCGCCGGCGAGCAGGATTCGCCGGTGAAACTCGAAGTCCAGTCGAGCTGCGGCGTCGAAATCCCCGGCCTTCAGTTCTTTACGCATCGCGGCCACGTTGTCCTGCAGCGCATCCAGTTCGTCGATGCTCAATGTCACGGCTGCCAGCCCGGCGGCGAAACCTTCAAGGGCATAGCGCAACTGGAATATATCCAGGGGAGACGCCTGTGCCGCATACGGCCATCCCGCTGCGGCCTCGCCGCCGGACAACTCCACCGCTGCCTGCACAAACACGCCCTTACCGGGTTGAATGCTGATCACGCCGAGCGCGCTCAGCGATGACAGGGCCTCGCGCAACGACGCGCGACTAACCCCCAGGCGCTCGGCCAGGTCCCGTTGCGAGGGCAATGCATCACCTGGCCCGAAGCCCTGCTCAGTGATCAATTTGCGGATGGCTTGCAACGCCACTTCAGGCACGGCTCTGGAGATCGAATTCATGGCGATTTCTAGCGCAAAAGACGAATGAGCGCCTAGTTGTAAAGCTATTCGCAACGCCAGGCAAGTCGTGCCCCATGGGGGTTCGGGCAGGAGCGACGATGCGCCACGAGGGTGCGAAAAGCCGCTCAACTGTTCAGACCAGTAAGACCGATCAACGTCAGCAAAGACGTGCTGTCGAGCGGCGATGAAACGATGTTGGCATGCCCCGTGCTCTGTCGATTCGCAGAATGCCTTCCTTGCCGATTCGGAGATTTGCCATGACCCTGCGTTACAGCGCCCTCCTCGCTTCCCTGTTTGCCAGCCTGCTGCTGATCCAGGCGCCCGCCCACGCCGACGGCCTGGAAGATGTAGTCAAGCGCGGCGTGCTCAAGGTTGCCGTGCCCCAGGACTTCCCACCCTTCGGCTCCGTCGGCCCGGACATGAAACCTCGTGGACTGGATATCGACACCGCAAAACTGCTGGCCGACCAGCTCAAGGTCAAACTCGAGCTCACGCCGGTCAACAGCACCAACCGCATCCCGTTCCTGACCACCGGCAAGGTCGACCTCGTAATCTCCAGCCTCGGCAAGAACCCCGAGCGCGAGAAGGTCATCGATTTCTCCAGCGCCTATGCGCCCTTCTATCTGGCGGTGTTCGGCCCACCGGACGCCGACATCAAGAGCCTGGACGACCTCAAGGGCAAGACCGTCAGCGTCACCCGTGGCGCCATCGAAGACATCGAGCTGAGCAAGGTGGCGCCCGAAGGCGTGACCATCAAGCGCTTCGAGGACAACAACTCGACCATCGCCGCTTACCTGGCCGGCCAGGTCGACCTGATCGCCAGCGGTAACGTGGTGATGGTGGCCATCAGCGAGAAAAACCCGAAACGCGTGCCTGCCCTGAAGGTGAAGCTCAAGGATTCACCGGTCTACGTCGGCGTCAACAAGAACGAGCCCGCCCTGCTGGGCAAGGTCAATCAGATCCTCGCCACCGCCAAGACCGACGGCGCGCTGGAGAAGAACGCCCAGACCTGGCTGAAAGAGCCGCTGCCGGCCGATCTCTGATCGTCGCCCGGGGGATTTGACATGGCCTATCAATTCGATTTCATGCCGGTGGTGCACAACACCGACCTGCTGCTGCGCGGGGCGTTGTTCACCCTGGAATTGACCGCCATCGGTGCCGTGCTGGGCGTCGGCGTGGGCATCGTCGGGGCACTGGTACGGGCGTGGAACATCCGCCCGTTCTCGGCGATCTTCGGCGTCTACGTCGAGCTGATCCGCAACACGCCGTTTCTGGTGCAGCTGTTTTTCATCTTCTTCGGCCTGCCGTCGCTGGGCCTGCAGATTTCCGAGTGGCAGGCAGCGGTGCTGGCGATGGTGATCAACCTTGGCGCCTATTCAACGGAAATCATCCGCGCCGGGATTCAAGCGATCCCCCGTGGGCAACTGGAAGCCGCCGCTGCGCTGGCGATGAGCCGGTTCGAAGCCTTTCGCCATGTGATCCTGCTGCCGGCGCTGGCCAAGGTCTGGCCGGCGTTGAGCAGCCAGATCATCATCGTCATGCTCGGCTCGGCAGTCTGTTCGCAAATCGCCACCGAAGAGCTGAGCTTCGCCGCCAACTTCATTCAATCGCGCAACTTCCGCGCCTTTGAAACCTATGCCCTGACCACGCTGCTGTACCTGTGCATGGCCTTGCTGATACGCCAACTGCTGAACTGGATCGGCCATCGATACATTGCAAGGAACAGCCGATGAGCGATTTCACTTTCTGGGACATCGTGCGCAACCTGCTCACGGGTCTGCAATGGACGCTGGCACTGTCGCTGGTGGCCTTTGTGGGCGGCGGCCTGATCGGCCTGCTGATCATGGTCATGCGCATTTCCAGCAAACCTCTGCCACGCAGCCTGGCGCGTACCTACATCGAATTGTTCCAGGGCACACCCCTGCTGATGCAGCTGTTCCTGGTGTTCTTCGGCGTGGCGTTGGCCGGGGTGGAGATTTCGCCGTGGATGGCGGCGGCGCTTGCCCTGACGCTGTTCACCAGCGCCTACCTGGCGGAGATCTGGCGCGGCTGCGTCGAATCGATCCCCCACGGGCAATGGGAAGCCTCGTCGAGCCTGGCGCTCAACCCACTGGAACAGTTGCGCTACGTGATCCTGCCACAAGCCCTGCGCATCGCCATCGCGCCGACCGTGGGTTTCTCGGTGCAGGTGGTCAAAGGCACCGCCGTCACCTCGATCATTGGCTTCACCGAACTGACCAAGACCGGCGGCATGCTCGCCAACGCGACCTTCGAACCCTTCATGGTCTACGGCCTGGTCGCCCTCGGTTACTTCCTGCTCTGCTACCCCTTGTCTCTCAGTGCGCGCTACCTGGAAAGGAGACTGCATGCCTCTGCTTAGAATTTCCGCCCTGCATAAATACTACGGCGATCATCATGTGCTCAAAGGCATCGACCTGAGTGTCGAGGAAGGCCAGGTCGTGGCGATCATCGGCCGCAGTGGCTCGGGCAAGTCGACCTTGCTGCGGACGCTGAACGGGCTGGAGTCGATCAACGACGGCGTGATCGAGGTCGACGGCGAATACCTCGACTCCGCCCGCGCCGACCTGCGCAGCCTGCGCCAGAAAGTCGGGATGGTGTTCCAGCAATTCAACCTGTTCCCGCACCTGACCGTGGGCGAGAACGTCATGCTCGCGCCGCAAGTGGTGCAGAAAGTGCCCAAGGCCCGCGCGGCGGAGCTGGCTCGGGAGATGCTGGGGCGAGTCGGGCTGGGGGAGAAGTTCGACGCCTTCCCGGATCGTCTGTCCGGAGGCCAGCAGCAGCGCGTGGCCATCGCCCGGGCCCTGGCGATGTCGCCCAAGGTGTTGCTGTGTGATGAAATCACCTCGGCGCTCGACCCGGAACTGGTCAACGAGGTGCTGAGCGTGGTCCGGCAACTGGCCAAGGACGGGATGACGCTGATCATGGTCACCCACGAGATGCGTTTTGCCCGGGAGGTCGGGGATAAACTGGTGTTCATGCATCAAGGCAAGGTGCATGAGGTTGGGGATCCGAAGGTGTTGTTTGCCCAGCCGCAGACGGCGGAGCTGGCGAACTTCATCGGGACGACCGAGGCGGCAGTCTGAGGGATGCCTGGCGCCTGTGAGGCCGTCTTCGACTTGCTCGCGATTGACCGCGCCGCGCTCAGCGACATTCAGTGAGCCGGATCAAGGCTTTGAACACTGCGCGTTGGCGTCAGCCTTTGATCGTGGCACGATGTCAGGGTTATCGACCGAGACCCCCTGACCATGCCGCAATCCCAAGCCAAGAACCTGTCCCTGATCGCCGCAATCGACCTGGGCTCCAACAGCTTCCACATGGTCGTGGCCAAGGCCCAGAACGGCGAAATCCGCATTCTCGAACGCCTGGGTGAGAAGGTTCAACTGGCGGCCGGCATCGACGATGAGCGCCGTCTCAGCGAAGAATCCATGCAGCGCGGGCTCGATTGCCTGAAGCGTTTTGCCCAACTGATCAACGGTATGCCCCTGGGCGCCGTGCGGATCGTCGGCACCAACGCCCTGCGCGAAGCGCGCAACCGGGCGGAGTTCATCCGCCGCGCCGAAGACATCCTCGGCCATCCGGTGGAGGTCATCTCCGGTCGTGAGGAAGCCCGCCTGATCTACTTGGGCGTCTCCCACACCCTCGCCGACACCCCGGGCAAGCGTCTGGTGGCCGACATCGGCGGCGGCAGTACCGAATTCATCATCGGCCAGCGCTTCGAACCGCTGCTGCGCGAAAGCCTGCAGATGGGCTGCGTCAGCTTCACCCAGCGCTACTTCAAGGACGGCAAGGTCACCCCGGCCCGCTACGCCCAGGCGTACACGGCGGCTCGGCTGGAGATCATGAGCATCGAGCACGCCCTGCACCGCCTGACCTGGGATGAAGCGATCGGCTCCTCGGGCACCATTCGGGCCATCGGCCTGGCCTTGAAGGCCGGCGGCCACGGCACCGGCGAGGTGAATGCCGAAGGCCTGGCGTGGCTCAAGCGCAAGCTGATCAAACTCGGGGACGTCGACAAGATCGACTTCGAAGGCATCAAGCCTGACCGTCGGGCGATCTTCCCGGCCGGCCTGGCGATTCTCGAAGCCATCTTCGATGCCCTTGAACTGCAGCGCATGGACCACTGTGAAGGTGCACTGCGCGAAGGCGTGCTGTATGACCTGCTGGGTCGCCATCACCATGAAGACGTGCGCGAGCGTACGCTGACCTCGCTGATGGAGCGCTACCACGTCGACCTGGAGCAGGCCGCCCGGGTCGAGCGCAAGGCCCTGCATGCCTTCGACCAGGTGGCCAGCGACTGGGACCTGGAAGACGGGGTCTGGCGCGAACTGCTCGGCTGGGCGGCCAAGGTCCATGAAGTGGGCCTGGACATCGCGCACTACCACTACCACAAGCATGGCGCCTACCTGATCGAGCACTCGGACCTCGCCGGGTTCTCCCGCGAAGACCAGCAGATGCTCGCCCTGCTTGTACGCGGCCACCGCCGCAACATTCCCAAGGACAAGTTCGCCGAGTTCGGCGACGAAGGCATCAAGCTGATTCGCCTGTGCGTGCTGCTGCGCTTCGCCATCCTGTTCCACCACATCCGCGGCACCCAGCAGATGCCTCAGGTGGAATTGAACGCCAACGGCAACAGCCTGGAAGTGGTGTTCCCGCAAGACTGGCTGGACAACAACCAGCTGACCCAGGCCGACTTCGCGATCGAAGCGGAATGGCTGACCCGGGTGGATATCGTCCTCAACGTTCGCTGACTGCCCCTGCAGGAGCGAGCTTGCTCCTACAGGGGCCGGGCATGTGCAAAAAAAATGGCGACCCAAACGGGTCGCCATTTTTCATTCCCGCCGCAGGTCAGCTGCTGACCGGCAGAATCGGGCTGCCCAACCGCTCCAGCAAGGTGGCCTGCGCGCTGCGCGGGTTCTGGTTGCCGGTCGGCGTGTTGCGGATGTAGCGACCGTCCGCCTGCAGGCTCCAGCTGTGGGTGTTGTCGGTCAGGTACAACTCCAGCTCTTTCTTGACCCGCATGATCAGCTTCTTGCCCTCCACCGGGAAGCAGGTCTCGACGCGCTTGTCGAGGTTGCGTTCCATCCAGTCGGCGCTGGACAGGAACATCTGCTCTTCACCGCCGTTGAGGAAGTAGAAGATCCGCGTGTGCTCCAGGAAACGTCCGATGATCGAGCGCACGTGAATGTTGTGCGAGACGCCGGCGATGCCCGGACGCAGGCAGCACATGCCACGCACCACCAGGTCGATGCGCACACCGGACTGGCTGGCCTTGTACAGCGCGCGGATGATCTTCGGATCCGTCAGCGAGTTGAACTTGGCGATGATGTGCGCCGGCTTGCCGTCGAGGGCGAACTGCGTCTCCCGGGCAATCATGTCGAGCATGCCCTTCTTCAAGGTGAACGGCGCATGCAGCAGCTTCTTCATGCGCAGGGTCTTGCCCATGCCGATCAGTTGGCTGAACAACTTGCCGACGTCTTCGCACAAGGCGTCATCGGAGGTCAACAGGCTGTAGTCGGTGTACAGGCGGGCGTTGCCGGCGTGGTAGTTACCCGTGCCCAAGTGCGCATAACGCACGATCTCACCGGCTTCGCGGCGCAGGATCAGCATCATCTTGGCGTGGGTCTTGAAGCCGACCACACCGTAGATCACCACCGCACCGGCCGCTTGCAGGCGGCTGGCCAGTTGCAGGTTGGACTCTTCATCGAACCGCGCCCGCAACTCGATCACCGCCGTGACTTCCTTGCCGTTACGCGCGGCATCCACCAGCGCATCGACGATTTCGGAGTTGGCGCCGGAGCGATAGAGGGTCTGGCGCACGGCGAGCACGTGGGGGTCTTTCGCCGCCTGACGCAGCAGGTCGACCACCGGCGTGAACGACTCGAACGGGTGCAGCAACAGGATGTCCTGCTTGCTGATCACGCTGAAGATGTTCTCGCTGTTTTGCAGCAGTTTCGGGATCTGCGGCGTGAACGGCAGGTATTGCAGCTCGCGCTGGCTGTCGAGGCCGGTGATGCTGAACAGCCGCGTCAGGTTCACCGGACCGTTGACCTGATACAGCTCGGTCTCGCTCAGGTTGAACTGCTTGAGCAGGTAGTCGGACAGGTGTTTCGGGCAGGTATCGGCCACTTCCAGCCGCACCGCGTCACCGTAGCGTCGGGAGAACAGTTCACCGCGCAGGGCGCGAGCCAGGTCTTCCACGTCTTCGGAATCCAGCGCCAGGTCGGCGTTACGGGTCAGGCGGAACTGGTAGCAGCCCTTGACCTTCATGCCCTGGAACAGGTCATCGGCGTGCGCATGGATCATCGACGACAGGAACACGTAGTTGTCGCCGGCACCGCCGACTTCTTCCGGCACCTTGATGATTCGCGGCAGCAAGCGCGGGGCCGGGATGATCGCCAGACCGGAATCGCGGCCGAATGCGTCGATGCCTTCCAGCTCGACGATGAAGTTCAGGCTCTTGTTCACCAGCAGCGGGAACGGGTGCGTCGGGTCGAGGCCGATCGGGGTGATGATCGGGGCGATCTCGTCGCGGAAAAAGCGCCGGACCCAGGTCTTGATCTTGGTCGTCCAATGACGGCGACGGATGAAGCGGACCTGATGCTTTTCCAGTTCCGGCAGCAGAATATCGTTGAGGATCGCGTACTGGCGGTCAACGTGACCGTGTACCAGCTCGCTGATCCGGGCCAGGGCCTGATGCGGTTGCAGACCGTCGGCGCCCGCCTGCTCACGGGCGAAGGTGATCTGCTTCTTCAGCCCGGCCACGCGAATTTCGAAGAACTCGTCCAGGTTGCTGGAGAAGATCAACAGGAACTTCAGCCGCTCGAGCAACGGGTAGGACTCATCCAGCGCCTGTTCCAGCACGCGGATGTTGAACTGCAGTTGCGAGAGCTCGCGGTGGATGTACAGGCTGCTGTCATCCAGGCCGGGAATGGCAATCGGCGGGGCCGCCACAACGGGCTCGGCCACCACCGCCGGGGGAGCAGGCTCCAGCTCCGGAGGGGTCTCGTCGATTTGCTCCACCACAGGTAGAGCCTCGTTTACGGCAACTTCAGTGAGTCCTTCGGTATTCATGGAATGTTCCTGGGAGGGCTATGGTTGCTCTCGTAGCAATTGAGCAGCACGAACGGCAAAGTACGTCAGGATGCCATCGGCTCCTGCACGTTTGAAAGCGGTCAGGGATTCGAGAATCACCCCTTCGCTCAACCAGCCGTTCTGGATCGCCGCCATGTGCATCGCGTATTCACCGCTGACCTGATAAACGAAGGTCGGCACTTTGAATTCTTCTTTGACCCGGCAAAGGATGTCCAGGTAGGGCATGCCTGGCTTGACCATGACCATGTCCGCGCCTTCCGACAAGTCCGCCGCCACTTCGTGCAGGGCTTCATTGCCGTTGGCCGGGTCCATCTGATAGGAGGCCTTGTTGGCCTTGCCCAGGTTCAGCGCCGACCCCACCGCATCGCGGAACGGCCCGTAATAGGCGCTGGCGTACTTCGCCGAGTAGGCCATGATCCGCACGTTGACGTGCCCGGCCACTTCGAGGGCTTCGCGGATCGCCTGGATACGACCATCCATCATGTCCGAGGGCGCCACCACCTGCGCGCCGGCTTCGGCGTGGGACAGGGCCTGCCTGACCAGTGCGTCGACCGTGATGTCGTTCTGCACATAGCCTTCTTCGTCCAGGATGCCGTCCTGGCCATGGGTGGTGAACGGGTCCAGCGCCACATCGGTGATCACCCCCAGCTCGGGGAACTGAGCACGCAAGGCGCGGGTGGCGCGTTGCGCGATGCCTTCAGGGTTCCAGGCCTCGGCCGCGTCCAGGGATTTGAATTCGGACGGCGTGACCGGAAACAGCGCCACAGCCGGAATGCCCAGTTCCACCCACTTGGCCGCCTCTTCCAGCAACAGGTCGATGGTCAGGCGCTCCACACCTGGCATCGAGGCCACCGCTTCGCGACGGTTTTCACCGTCCAGCACGAAAACCGGCAAAATCAGGTCGTTGGTGGTCAGGACATTTTCACGAACCAGGCGGCGCGAAAAATCATCACGACGGTTACGACGCAGACGGGTGGCTGGAAACAAGCGATTGGCGGGGGTAAAGCTCACGGCAGACTCCTGAGCCCGCGCTGACGGGCGAGCGTGACAGTTATAAGCGGCCATTATGACCGCCTCATTACAGTTATGTGCATCCCTGCGACATGTAGTCACATTCCATTGTCCTTGTAGGAATTGTTCACGTCGAGACACATTTGGACACTTTCATGAATGTGTCCGAAGGGGTAGGCTGCGCGTTCATTTCGCCAGCACCCAGACAATGCTCCAACAATTTCTGCATGACTTCGGCTACTTTGCGCTGTTTATCGGCACATTCTTCGAAGGCGAAACCATCCTGGTGCTCGCAGGCTTCCTCGCGTTCCGTGGATACATGGACATCAACTTTGTGGTGGTCGTGGCGTTCTTCGGCAGTTATGCCGGCGATCAGCTGTGGTACTTCATGGGGCGCAAGCACGGGCGTCGAATCCTGGCCCGCAGGCCGCGCTGGCAGATGATGGGCGACCGGGCGCTGGAACACATCCGCAAGCACCCCGACATCTGGGTATTGAGCTTCCGCTTCGTCTACGGCCTGCGCACGGTCATGCCCGTGGCGATCGGCCTTTCCGGCTATCCGCCAGGTCGCTACCTGCTGCTCAACGGGATTGGCGCGGCGATCTGGGCGACCGCGCTGGCCGCTGCCGCCTATCACTTCGGTGCGGTACTCGAAGGCATGCTCGGCAGCATCAAGAAGTACGAATTGTGGGTGCTTGGCGCCTTGCTGGTGCTGGGCCTGGGCCTGTGGCTGCGCCGCCGCTTCAAGAATGCGCGCCTGGCCAGGAAGGTCTACGCCGAGGAGCAGGCCCTGAAGGCCGAGCAGGCCAAGGTCGCCGAGGTCAAGACGCCAGGCGAGTGAAGCGGTTTCTGCAGCAGTAGAGCCCGATGGCGCTGAGCAGACTGTAACTCAGCAGGCCGATCCAGCCCACGGCGCCAGCCGCCACACCGCCCGGCCACAGTCCGACGACGGGTGCGAGCCAGACCAGCGGCACGTTCGACGCCAGCCGCAGCCCTTCCAGCTTCAACGCCCAAGGGCGATTCTCCAGGGCCACGCCCAGCGTGAACAACCCCAGTGCCACCGCGCCCCAGCCAAGCACCAGCGCCGCCGTCGACAGCTGTGGCTCGAAATTCATCAGATAGCTGCCCAGCGCGATGTACACGCAGAACTGCAACAGGATGTAGATCTGCTGGGGGGCGCCCAGCGGCACCTCGAACTTGCGAAACTGGCTCAAGTCCGGCTTGCTCATCGGGTACTTCGCCGCCACGTCGGCCGGTCGCCATCCGGTACGCATGAACCAGATCCGCAGCTTGTCCCAAGGGTTTTGCGCGCGGCGCGCGTCCTGCCACAGCTGCACATAGAACTGCGCATTGGCCCACAGCGGATTCCAGCTCTGCAACGGCGTGGTCACGCCGAAAATCACCGGTTCGTTGTCGTCCTCCTCCTGGAACGAGCCAAACAGCCGGTCCCAAATAATGAACACACCGCCGTAGTTGCGATCCATGTAGAGAGCGTTCTGCGCATGGTGAGCACGATGATTGGAAGGCGTGACGAAAAACCACTCGAACCAGCCAAGCTTGGGAATATGCCGCGTATGCACCCAGAACTGATACAGCAGGTTCAGCGCCGCAACGCTGACGAACACCAGCAGCGGCACGCCGAGTACCGCCATCGGCAGGTAGAAGATCCAGCTCAGCAGAAAGCCGGTGCTGGTCTGGCGCAGCGCCGTGGAGAGGTTGTAGTCCTCACTTTGGTGATGCACCGAGTGCGCCGCCCAGAGGATGTTGCGCTCGTGGCCCAGGCGATGCAGCCAGTAATAGCAAAAATCGTAGAGCACAAAGGCAAACACCCAGACCCAGGCGCGCTCCGCCGACAGTTCGAACAGGGCCAGGTGCTTGAGGGCGAACGCATAGGTCAACAGCCCCACGCCCTTGGTCAACAGCCCGGTGGTGGTGGACAGGACGCCGGTGCTGATGCTGTTGATGGCGTCGGCCACCCGATAATTGCTCACCCCGCGCCAGCGGTCGGCCAGCAACTCGATGGCAATCAGCACGAAGAAGAACGGCACCGCATACAGAATGAAGTCCATGACGCGCCCTGATCGGAATCTTTGGGACAGATCCTAGGTGTAGCTGCGAATTAACCCTATGGCAACGAGTGACAAATTAGTGGACATTTAACGCCATGAATCAGGAGAAAAGCCCATGAGCAAAAAAGTTGCAGTGATCCTTTCCGGTTGCGGCGTATACGACGGCGCCGAGGTTCAGGAAAGCGTGATCACCCTGCTGCGCCTGGACCAGCGCGGCGCTCAAGTCCAGTGTTTCGCCCCGAACATTGCGCAGTTGCATGTGCTCAACCACCTGACCGGTGAAGAGATGCCCGAATCGCGCAACGTCCTGGTGGAATCGGCGCGAATCGCCCGGGGCAACGTCAAGGACATCCGCGAGGCCGACGTCGAGGAATTTGATGCGCTGATCGTGCCGGGTGGCTTCGGCGTGGCCAAGAATCTGTCGAACTTCGCCATCGAGGGCGCCGGCTGCACGGTTCAGCCTGAAGTCCTGGCGCTGGCCGAAGCCTTCGCCGAAGCCGGCAAACCGGTTGGACTGATCTGCATTTCGCCGGCCCTGGCGGCGAAGATCTACGGCCCCGGCGTCGCCTGCACCATCGGCAATGATGCCGATACCGCTGCGGCCATGAACAAGATGGGCGCTACGCATACCGATTGCGCGGTGACCGACATCATCGAGGACAAGGCGCGAAAGCTGGTGACCACGCCGGCCTACATGCTGGCGCAATCGATCAGCGAGGCGGCTTCAGGCATCAACAAACTGATCGACCGCGTGCTCGAATTGACCCACGAAAACGACGCCTGACACGGATTACTGTAGGAGCGAGGGGGACGCCCAGTCCCTGCTCGCGATAACGGTGAATCAGACGATTTTTGTATCGACTGACACGCCCCGATCGCGAGCAGGCTCGCTCCCACCGTAAACGCAGTGTTCAGGATTCGCGAGAGAGGCGGGTCAGAATCCGATCCAGCGCATTGGCAAACGCCTGCTTCTCGCGATCTCCGTAGGGCGCTGGGCCGCCGCTCATCTGCCCCTGCTCACGCAAATCGGTGAACAGGTTGCGCACCGCCAGTCGGTCGCCCATGTTCTGTGCGTCGAACTCTTTGCCTCGCGGGTCCAGCGCCGACACGCCTTTTTTCACCAGCCGGTCGGCCAGTGGCACATCGCTGCAGATCACCAACTCGCCGGGCACAGCGTGCTCCACCAGATAGTCGTCTGCGGCGTCCGGGCCACTGGGCACCACGATCAGTTTCACCAGCGCCAGGGCAGGCTTGATCTGCGGCTGCCCCGCCACCATCACCACCTCGAACTGGCGCTTCAGGGCGAATTTCACCACCAGGTCCCGGGCCGGCCGGGGGCAGGCATCGGCATCGATCCATACGCGCATGATTCTTTTCCTCCGTCGAACGCTTCGATTTGCCCGCGCCGATGAGCGCAGCGATGCCGGTCAGGAAACCTGCACCCGCCGTTTCTCCGCCAGCCAGCTGCGCCCATACAGCAGGACGATCGCAATGATCGCCACCGCCTGGGCACTCAGCGAATAGGCATCGGCGTGGATGCCCAGCCAGTCGAACTCGAAGAACGGCACGGGTCGTGTGCCGAAGATCCCGGCCTCCTGCAACGCCTTCACGCCATGCCCGGCAAACACCACCGACAGCGCGCACAGCAACGCGGCGTTGATGCTGAAGAACAACGACAACGGCAGCTTCGCCGAACCACGCAGGATCACCCACGCCAGGCCCACCAGCAGCACCAGCGCCGTCGCACCACCGGCCAGCACCGCATTGTGCCCCGCCGGCCCGGCCTGCAGCCACAGGGTCTCGTAGAAGAGAATCACTTCGAACAGCTCGCGATACACCGAGAAAAACGCCAGGGTCGCAAAGCCGAAACGTCCGCCACCGCCCACCAGGCTGCTCTTGATGTAATCCTGCCAGGCGGCCGCGTGGCGACGGTCGTGCATCCACACGCCGAGCCAGAGCACCATCACCGCCGCAAACAGCGCCGTCGCCCCTTCCAGCAGTTCCCGTTGCGAGCCGCTGACGTCGATCACGTAGGCCGCCAGTGCCCAGGTCGCCAGACCGGCCAGCAGCGCCAGGCCCCAGCCGACGTTGACGCTGCGCACTGCCGATTGCTGCCCGGTATTGCGCAGGAATGCGAGGATCGCCGCCAGTACCAGGATCGCTTCCAGGCCTTCGCGCAGCAAAATCAACAAGCCGGAGATGTAGCTCAACGACCAGCTCAGACCGTCGCTGCCCAGCAGACCGGCGGACGCCTTCAGCTTGTCTTTGGCCGCGTCCAGGCGCTGCTGAACCTCGGTCAACGGCAAGCCGTCCTGCAAGGATTGCCGGTAAGCCATCAGGGATTTTTCAGTGTCCTTGCGCACGGTGGCGTCGACGTTGTCCAGTGAGCTTTCGACCAGCTCGAAACCTTCCAGGTACGCCGCTACGGACAGGTCGTACGCCTGATCGTGATCACCCGCGCGGTAGGCGGCGAGGCTCTTGTCCAGGGTGGTGGCGGTGTAGTCGAGCAACTGTCCGGGGCCACGCTTGACCTGTGACGGCTGCGCACGCTGGGCACGGAAGCTCGCTGCGGCTTGCGGGCCTTCGGCGGCCAGCACTTCAGCCGGTGTCTGACGGGCCAGTTCGGCGATGTCGTAGGTTTTTTCGCCGGCTGCGGTCGCCGTATCGGCGTTGAAACTGGCGATGTAGGTCGCCAGGTCCCAGCGCTGACGGTCGTCCAGTTGATCGGCGAAAGCCGGCATGTCGGTGCCTTCGACGCCCATCCCCAGGGTGTTGTAGATGGCGTACAGGCTCAGCCGATCCAGTCGCGCGGCATCACGCAGATTGGCCGGCGGCGGCGTCAGGCCGACCCCGGCCGGGCCATCGCCGGCACCGGTATCGCCATGGCAGACCGAGCAATGCTGGGCATACAGCGGCGCGCCACGGGTCGGGTCCGGCGTGATGATCGGCGCCTGGCTCACTTCATAGGTGACCGCCAGCTTCGCCCCGAGCTGCCTGGCCTGCCGCGCGATCTCGGCACCGTCCTGACGTGCGGCAATGGCGGCGTGCAGTGCGCTGACGCCCTGCTCGAGCCCGGCCTTCTCCGGCTTGTCCGGCATCGCCGCGACCAGCCCCTGCAACACCTTGGCAAATTCCAGTTGTTCGCGGTATTCGGATTCGTTGATAACGTGACCCGCCTCGACCGACTGCGGGTAATCCGCGCCAATGTAATCGAGCAGATGCAGGGCCTGCGGCGCACCTTCCACGGTATCGGCCAGCAGATTGAAACTGCACAAGGCAACCAGCGGCATCGCCAGCCAGGCCAGGAAACGGGACGGGGGAGTCATGAATGAATCTCAATTGGAAATACGAAGTAACACATTGTTCACTTCGAAAGACTTTCACTCAAGCTTTGTCGTGAAACGCGCAGGCACGAACAGGGCGCCCATGGAGCACCAGATGATGGCACCTTGTGGAAAATAGGGATTAAAAAGCCATTACGAAGCCATCATCCCTGTCTATAATGCCGCGCCTGTTATTGATCGACAGGCCATTCAAGCTCCCCGCTTCAGGGGGAATTGGCAGGACGCCAGTCTGCGCCGATAGGTCTCAACAGCCAGACCGGCAACCACGGCTGCTACATTCAGGGAAGAAGTATCCATGGCCTCCCGCGCCCTTACCTTGATCGCGCTCGGCGCTGTCACTTTGCTCTCCGGCTGTTCGGTGTTTCGCAATTACGATTCCGAACTCGCGCAAACCAACCAGCAACTGGCTTCCGGCAACGTCGATGCCGCACTGACCCTGCTGGAAAAGAACAACACCGGCGAAGACAAGGACCTGCTCTACTACTTCGAGAAAGGTGAACTGCTGCGCGCCAAGGGCGACCTGTCCGGCAGCCAGAACGCCTGGGGCAGCGCCGACGTCGTGGTGGGCCAGTGGGAGGACGCGGTCAAGCTCGATACCGGCAAATACCTCGCTCAGTTCGGCAGCTTCCTGGTCAACGACAAGGTCCGTCGTTACGAGGGTTATGACTACGAAAAGGTCATGCTGACCACGCAAATGGCCCTGAACCTGCTGGCCGTGAACGACTTCGACGGCGCGCGCACCGCGATCAAGAAAACCCACGAACGCGAAGCGGTGATCGCCGACCTGCGCGACAAGGAATACCTCAAGAGCGAAGAAGAAGCCGAGAAAGAAGGCATCAAGACCGAGTACAAGGACCTGCAGGGTTACCCGGTCGCCAGCCTCGACGCGCCAGAAGTGGTCGGCCTGAAAAACAGCTACCAGAGTGCGTTCAGCCACTACCTGGCCGGGTTCGTCTACGAAGCCCTGGGCGAAAGGGACCTGGCCGCGCCGGGCTATCGCAAGGCTGCCGAACTGCGCCCGAACACCCCGCTGCTGGAACAGGCCCTGAAGGACCTCGACAAGAAAAGTGCCAAGGATGAAGACAGCGACGTCCTGATCGTCCTGCAAAGCGGCCTGGCGCCGGCCCGGGACTCGATCCGCGTGCCCCTGCCCTTGCCGATCAGCGGCAACGTGGTGATCACCCCGCTGTCGTTCCCGATCATCAAGCCCGACACCTCCACCCTCACGCCCGCACAGATCGGCGTGAACGGCCAGCAACTCAACCTGACACTGCTCAACAGCACCACCGCCATGTCCCGCCGCGCCCTGCGTGACGACATGCCGGGCATCATCGTACGCACCACCGTGCGCGCCGTGACCCGTGGCATCGCGCAGAAGAAGATCAACGAAACCAACCCGCTCGCGGGCCTGGCGGTCGGTATCACTTCAGCCGTGCTCGAAGGTGCCGATACCCGTACCTGGCGCACCCTGCCGGACAACACCCAGGTGGTCCGCGTGCGCCTGAAGAAAGGCGAGCATCAGGTCACCCTGCCGAGTGCGGTCGGTGGCTCGGTGGTCAAGATCACCGTCGATCAGCGTTATCAGGTCATCAGCCTGCGCGCCGTGGGTAACCAGATGTTCGCCAGCGGCGTGGCGGCTCACGTCGTGCCGAGCGCCAGCCCGACGGCGGTCGCCACCCTCAAACAACCTTAAGAACGGAGTCTTTGCATGCGCTTCAAACTCATCGCTGTCGTCGCCCTGGCCTTGCTGGCCGGATGCGCCACACCCCCGCCACCGGAGCCCGGCAGCGCCGCCAGCAAAGTCGTGGCCATGGGCAAGCTGAAGAACATCGTGGTGGGCGCCATGCGCGTCGCCCGGGAAAACGGCTTCATGACGGTCAATGTGCAGCTGAGCAACACCAGCTACAGCAACAAGACCTTCTACTACCGCTTTGCCTGGCTCGGCCCTGAAGGCTTCCCGATTGGCGAAGAAGAGACCTGGAAAAGCCAGTTGATGTACGGCGAACAGACCAGCTTCATTCAGGCCATCGCGCCCACGCCCAAAGCCGTGGATTTCCGCCTGGAAATCAAAACGCCTTAACCCCATTTTTCAGAGAGCACTCCCATGTTTGCACGCTTTTCGTTCATCGCCGTCATCGCCCTCCTGGCCAGCGGTTGCGCCAACACTTCGCCGACCCTGGGCAGCAAGAACATCAGCTACGGTGACACCAAGGCCGTGGAAACCGTGACCAACGAGTTCGGCTCGACCGACCTGCAGATGATCGCCGAATCCATGACCCGCTCCCTCGCCCAGTCCGGCATTCTGCAGGGCCGCCCTGTGGTGCAGGTCTACGACGTGAAGAACAAGACCAGCGAGTACATCGATACCCGCGAGATCACCACCAGCATCAAGACTCAGCTGATGAAGTCCGGCACCGCCCGTTTCGCCAGCGACAACACCCAGATGCAGAGCCAGGTTGACCAGCTCAAGCTGCAAAACCAGAGCGGCCTGTACAAGAAAAACACCGTCGCCAAGACCGGCAACATGATCGCTGCCAAATATCGCCTTGAAGGCTCGATCAGCTCGATCGTCAAGCGCAGCAGCGACTACAAGGACGTCTTCTACAAATTCAGCCTGCAATTGATCGACGTTGAAAGCGGTCTGGCCGAATGGATGGACGAAAAAGAGATTCGCAAGACCACGGAGCGTTAATCAATGCGCGCATGGATCGGCATGATGGCCCTGGCTTGCGCGTTCAGCGTACAGGCGGCGCCGAAAGTCGCGGTGACGGACCTGGCGTACCAGGAACGTGTGGAGCAGTACATCCACATCGTTTCGGCACAGAACAACTTCCAGGCCAACCGTTACAGCGCCAGCGGTTCTTCGAGCTACAACGAAATCGAAGCGACCAGCAGCTACATCGAACAGGGTGAACTGCGTAAATTCACCGGCGACATCAAGGGCGAGATCCTGCGCACCGGACGGTTCCAACTGGTGCAGGGCACGCCCTACACCGCCTCGTCCAAGGGCGATGTGTATGACGTGATCAAGCGGATCAAGGCCGGCAACTTCAAGGGCGCCGACTATGTGCTGTTCGGCACCGTGTCGGACATCGACTTCACCAGGGACGTGACCGAGCTGGCCAACACCGACAGCTACTCGGCGATCCTGGCGTTGACCCTGGTGGCGGATTTCAGCCTGATCAACACCCGCACCTTCGAGATCACCTCGGCGTTCACGGCGATGGGCGAAGGCCAGGACACCAAGCTGGTGAATCATCGGGATGTGCGCGTCTCGCTGAACCGTCCTCGCGTGGTGCGTGAGGTGTCCAAGGCGCTGGGCGAAGACGTGGCGTCGCAGTTGAGCCAACAGCTCGGCGGCGGTGGCTACGAGCAGCCCGGGCAAGCCCCGCAGCGTAACAACCTGCCAAGGGATACGGCGCCAGTGATTCTGCACTGAGCCGTGAAAACGAAAAAGGCGACCCGAACGGGTCGCCTTTTTTGTGCCTGAACGGTTTACACCGCCGCTTTGCGCAAGGTCGCCATGAACGCCGCAGCGCCGATGAACAGGCCGGCAAACGTGCGGTTCATGCGCTTCTGCTGTTTGGGCGTACGCAGCAGGCGCAGCACTTTCGACGCCAGGCCGGTGTAGCCGGCCATGACGATCAGGTCGACGCAGATCATGGTGACGCCGATGACCAGGTACTGGACCAGCAGCGGCGCATGGGGGTCGATGAACTGCGGCAGCACCGCCAGCATGAACACCAGGGCCTTCGGGTTGCTGATGTTCACCAGAAAGCCACGGAACACCAAGGCCATGGGCTTGCCGATCTGGCGCACCGCAGCGTCGTCGCTCATGTCACTGGGCAGCGCTCGCCATTGCTTGATCGCCAGGTAAACCAGATACGCCACGCCGAACCACTTGATCGCGTAAAACGCCGTGGCCGAGGCCGTCAGAATCGCGCCAACGCCGGCACCGACGATCGCGATCTGCACCGCCAGGCCCAATTGCAGACCCAAGGCGTTCCAGTAACCGCGCCAGAAACCGTATTGCAGACCGCTGGACATCGACGCAATGGCGCCGGCACCGGGCGACAGGCTGATCACCCAGCAGGCGGCCAGAAACGCCAGCCATGTTTGAAGCTCCATTGCACACCTCGACTCAGACTCGTGACAGAAGTCTAAGCTAATGCGGCTTTGGGCCGATGACCATCGATTTTTTGCGGGATGTTTCAAACCCCATCGTCAAAACACCGACCGGAACCGGTTTTTACATGCACCGCAAATCCCCTGTAGGAGCGAGCTTGTCGAGGCGTCGAACCGTCGCGATGGTCGTCAACGATGACGCTGGCTGCCTGACACCCAGCGGTGCCTGGACCTCCATCGCGAGCAAGCTCGCCCCCACAGAGGGAAGAAATCCATCTACACCCAGCGCCGAACCGATCGCTGGAAGAACAGGCTGTTGGGCACCTGCACCATGGCGCTGCCGCTTCCCAGGTCCTCAGCCTCGATCAACGTGGTGTACAGCAGATTGATCGCCACCACCCGGCCTTTGACGCCCGGCTTGTCGGTGGTGTCCACCAGCTCGACGATGTCACCGATACGGAACGGCCCGACGGTGAAGATCAGGATCGCGCAGAGCAGGTTCGACAACACGCTCCACATGGCGAAAAACGCCACCGCCGCCACCGCGACGAACCCGGACAGTGCGGTCCAGAGCACCGTCGCCGAGACGCCAAGGCGTTCCAGCACGAACAGCAGCGCACTGCCCATGATCAACCAGCGCAGGCCACCGCGCAGCGGCATGAGCAACTGCGGGGGCAGCGGATAACGCTCGCCCAGGCGGTTCAGGCATTTGGCGACGAAGCGCTGGGCAAGATAACCGGCCAGGAGGATCAGCAGTATTTGCACCACGAACCAGATCGGCTGGACCCAGGCAGGCGGCACCGGCAGGGTAAACGCTTCCATCAGGACAGCGCCTCCAGCTCCGCCTGCATGCTTTCGAGCAGTTCCAAAGCTTGCATCCAGGCCTCTTCCAGCTCGGCTTCGCGCACCTTCAGCTTCGCTTGCTCAGCCAACAGGTCGCGCAAGTCGTTCTTGCGCGTCGGTTCGTAAATGTCGCTGTCGCCGAGGCTGGCATCGACCTTCGCCAGCTTCTCGTGCAGCTTGCCGAGTTCGGTCTCCAGCTTTTCCGCTTCGCGCTTGTGCGGCGCCAGTTGCTGGCGCAACGCGGCAGCGGCCTGGCGCTGAGCTTTCTTGTCGGTCTTGTCCGGGTTGGCCGGCGTATTGCTGACCGGGGCGTTGCGCTGGCGGAAGTCGACCAGCCAGCGGGCATAGTCCTCCAGGTCGCCGTCAAACTCCTCGACCTTGCCGTCCGCCACCAGGTAGAAATTATCGGTCGTGCTTTTGAGCAGATGGCGATCGTGGGAAACCACCAGCACCGCACCACTGAATTCCTGCAAGGCCATGGTCAGCGCCAGGCGCATTTCCAGGTCCAGGTGGTTGGTCGGTTCGTCGAGCAGCAACAGGTTCGGACGCTCCCAGGCGATCAACGCCAGGGCCAGACGCGCCTTTTCACCACCGGAGAAATTCAGTACCGGTTCGTCGATCCGCGCACCCCGGAAGTCGAAACCGCCGAGGAAGTCGCGCAGGGTCTGCTCACGCTCGGTCGGTGCCAGGCGCTGCAAGTGCAGCAGCGGGCTGGCCTTGGAATCCAGGGAGTCGAGCTGATGCTGGGCGAAATAGCCGACCACGGTGTTCTCGCCACGGGTCAGTCGACCGGCCAACGGCGACAACTCACCGGCCAGGTTCTTGATCAGGGTCGATTTGCCGGCGCCGTTGGGGCCAAGCAAGCCGATGCGCGCGCCCGGGGTCAGCTGCAACTTGACCTTCTCCAGCACGGCCTTGTCGCCGTAGCCCAAACGGGCATCGGACAGGTCGATCAAGGGGCTGGAGATTTTCGTCGACTCGCGGAACACGAAATCGAACGGCGAATCGACGTGGGCGGCGGACAACTCTTCCATCCGCTCCAGCGCCTTGATCCGGCTCTGGGCCTGACGGGCCTTGGTGGCCTGGGCCTTGAAGCGGGCGATATAGCTTTCCATGTGCGCACGTTGCGCCTGCTGCTTCTCGTAGGCCTGCTGCTGCTGGGCCAGACGCTCGGCGCGGGCGCGTTCGAAGGCGCTGTAGCCACCGCGATACAGGGTGATCTTGCGCTGGTCGACGTGGGCCACGTGATCGACGACCGCATCGAGGAAGTCCCGGTCGTGGGAAATCAGCAACAGGGTGCCGGGGTAGCTTTTGAGCCACTCCTCGAGCCAGATGATGGCATCGAGGTCCAAGTGGTTGGTCGGTTCGTCGAGCAACAGCAGGTCCGAAGGACACATCAACGCCTGCGCCAGGTTCAGGCGCATCCGCCAGCCACCGGAAAAGTCGCCGACCTGACGATCCATCTGCTCGTTGGTGAACCCCAGACCCGCCAGCAATTTGCGGGCACGCGCATCGGCGGTGTATCCGTCGGCGCTGTCGAGTTCGGCGTGCAGGCGTGCCTGGGCGGCACCGTCATGGGCGGCCTCGGCGGCCGCCAGGTCGCGTTGCACCTGGCGCAGGCGCAGGTCGCCATCGAGCACATAGTCGACCGCGAGGCGCTCGAGCGTGTCGACCTCCTGGCGCATGTGGGCGATACGCCAGTCGGCCGGCAGAAAGCAATCGCCCGAGTCCGGGTGCAGCTCACCCCGAAGCAGGGCGAACAGGCTCGATTTGCCGGCGCCATTGGCACCGATGAGGCCGGCTTTCTGGCCGGCGTGCAGGGTCAGCTCGGCGTCTTCTAGCAGACGTTGCGGGCCACGCTGTAAAGTCAGGTTCTGAAGTCGAATCATAATGGCGGCGGAGTCTACCAGCTTCGCTCGCAACTGGCGCGAGTAGCACTATGTCCTCTGACCTGTGGAGCTTTTCCCTGACAACTTACGCCCGACCCGGCGTTGAAGCCGCGTGCCTGGACCTGCAGTCGGCCGGGGTGAATGTCTGCCTGCTGTTGTGCGGGTTGTGGCTGGGCACACGGGGAACCGTCTTTGACGAACAGCGCCTGCAACAACTTCGCCGTGTGACCGCCCCCTGGGATGTGGACGTTGTTCAACCGCTGCGGACCTTGCGCACGCAATGGAAAGTCATCGCGAGCGATGATCCGGAATTGAATGCGTTACGCGAGCAAGTGAAGGCGCTGGAGCTGGAGGCTGAACGTCTGCTGCTGTCGCGGCTGGAGCGAGCGACACAGCATTGGCCGCAGGATGAAGCGGGCGACCTTTCGGCCTGGCTGGACGGTGTGGCGGCGAATGCCGCACACCTGCACCGCGACGCGCTGCATCTGCTGCGCGTCGCGGTAACCGGCGCTTAGGAAGCGCTGGTTGGGGTGGTGCCGGTGCTCGACACTGCCGCTGGCGTTGGCGCCGGGGTGGTGGTCGAGGTCGAGGCTGCGGGTGCAGGAGCAACCGAGGCAGCAGGTGCAGAGGTCGCTGGCTTGGCAGCAGGTGCCGGGGTCGGCTTGGCAGCAGCGGCCGGTTTTTTCACGGCTGGTTTTGCGGCTGGCTTGGCGGCTGGTTTCGCAGCAGCGGGTTTGGCAGCAACAGGCTTCGCCGCTGGCTTGGCAGCAGCAGGTTTGGTGGCTGGTTTCGCAGCCGCTGGCTTGGCGGCTGGCTTGGCGGCAGCGGGCTTCGCGGCGGCAGCCGGTTTGGCAGCAGCAGGCGTGGCGGTGGTGGCCGGTTTGGCGACGGCAGGCTTGGCAGCAGCAGGTTTAGCGGCAGCAGTTCTGGCTGCGGGTTTAGCCGCAGGTTTGGCTGCTGGTTTGGCGGCTGCTTTTAC